>NZ_CP014229.1:772500-2235905 GCF_001553605.1 Desulfovibrio fairfieldensis | reverse complement strand
AGTTGCCGGGCACGCATGTCATGGGCGGTCTGGCATTCATCGCCCCGCTGGGCACCATCGGCACCGAGCACGCCACGGGCATGCAGTACACCACCACCAAACCGTCGGTCTGGCTGGCCCCGCACGGTTATGCCAGCTATCAGCTCAACGACAATGTCTGGCTGGGCATGGGCGTGTTTTCGCGCTTCGGCCTGGGCAACAGCTACTCCGGCAACTGGACCGGCAGGTACAATCTCTATGACGTGGGCGTGCAGACCATCTCCTTTGTGCCCACCCTGGCCTACAAGATCAACGATATCTTTTCCGTGTCCGTGGGCGTGGAGGCTCTCTACGCCAGCATGTACATGGGCAACAAAATTCCCACGATGACCGCCGCCACTGTTCCGAAAAGTTTTGACAACGACCTCCAACTGGAGGGCACGGGCTGGGGCGTGGGAGCGCATCTGGGCCTGCACATGCGCTTCAACGAGCAATGGTCCGTGGGTCTGGCCTACAAGAGCCAGGTGACGGTCAACATCTACGGCGATGTGGAATTCGGCTCTCACGAGCAGAATCTGCTCAGAGCGTATCAAAAATTGCCCGAAGCCATGGACTGCAACGCCCATACCACCCTGCAACTGCCGGACTCCCTGGCGCTGGGCGTGGCCTACAAGCCGCTGGACAATCTGAGCTTCGAGGCCGGGACGGTCTGGACGCGCTGGTCCACCTACAACGCCTTGAACATCTATATGGACAACGGCTACGATTCCATCAGCAACAAGGAATGGCGCGACGGCTGGAATTTCAACGCCAGCGTGGAGTACAAGCCTCTGGACTGGTGGAGCCTGCGGGCGGGCCTGGCCTACGAAACGGCGGTGGTCAATGAAAAGCATGCGGATTTTTTCGTGCCCTCCAGCGGACGCACCATCCTCAGCCTGGGCACGGGCGTGGAGTGGAACAACTGGACCGTGGATTTCGCCTATTCCCACCTCTGGATCAATCCTGTCAGCTATGACGAGACCGACGCCGCGGGCATTCGCGGCAACGCCATAACGGGGGTCACCGGCGGCAAGTCGGAAAATGTGGTGGCCAATATCTATATGTTTTCCATCGGCTATACCTTTTAAGCCGGATTCTCCGGGCTTCGGCCCGTTGCATGGAACCGGGAGGCGTTAGCGGGCGCTTCCCGGTTTTTTCCATGGCATATGATTTGCATTCTTATCAGGCGTCCGGCAAAGAATTGGCGCCCGCAAAAGGGAAGGAGCGGCGTGCCGGATTCCGCCGGGCGTGGGAGAAAGTCAAGAATGTTTATAGAAATGCTATTGACAATTTCCAGATTTTGCCCAACTCTCAAAACTCCCTGCGAGCAGAAGGGGAAAAGCATTCAGGAGGACTGTCATGAAACGTATTATTGCCGCTTTGGCGCTTGTGCTGACGCTTGCCCTGCCCGGTCTGGCCGCGGCGGAAGGCACCGGCATGTACCTGGCTCCCAAGTTCCTGATGAGCATTCAGGACACTGGCCGGGTGGAACGTTCGTCCGCTTTGGCCGGTACGGGCGTGGACGACTACAGCCAGTTTACCCTGGGCGGCGCGCTGGCCCTGGGGTATGACTTCTGGCCGCAGCAGATGCTGCCCCTGCGCGCGGAAATTGAATTCGCCATGCGCGGCAACAGCGAAAAGACCTGGAGCGACGGCGGCGTCAATGTGCGCGACGTCAAGGGCACCTGGAACAACTCCACGCTCTTTGCCAACCTGTTCTGGGACTTCCACAACGACAGTGCCTTTACGCCCTATATCGGCGCCGGTCTGGGCTTGGCCTTCAATTACACGGGGTATGATTTTACCACCAATAGTGGCGACAAGTTTTCCGCGGACGACCGTTTCACCAACTTCGCCTGGAACGTGGGCGTGGGCGCGTCGTACAGCTTTAATGAAAATCTCGCCATTGACGCTTCCTACCGTTTCGTCGGCTTGGGCTACAACGAAGTCACGGCTCATGCGGGTAGCAGCAAGTATGAGATCGGCAGCGATCCCTACAACAACGAATTCATGCTGGGTCTGCGTTTCGCTTTCTAAATCCGGTTAAGCCGAACTGATTTTACGGTAAGCGCCCTTTCGTTTACAGCGGAAGGGCGTTTTGTTATTAGTTCCTGAAACGTACGCTGTGCGTGAAGAAGCAGGCAACCACCCGCCATGCGGATGGCCTGGATTGGAGGGATTGCGTTTTTCGCATAAAAGCATTGACGCTGCATGGGAAGAATGCAAAGCTCAATTTCAGAGAACCTATTTTATTTTTGGAGGAAGCGATATGAAACGTATTTTGGCGACACTGGCCCTTGTGGTGGCCCTGGCTCTGCCCGGACTGGCCCAGGCCGAAGTGAACGGTGTGTATTTTGCCCCCAAATTCCTGATGTCCATTCAGGACACGGGCAATATTTCCCGCCCCTCTAGTGCCTTGTCGGACGAGAGCTACAGCCAGTTCACCCTGGGCGGCGCGCTGGCCGTGGGCTATGACTTCTACCCCCAGCAGCAGATCCCCCTGCGCGCGGAAATTGAATTCGCCCTGCGCGGCAACAGCGAAAAGAGCTGGGATGGCGTGTGGGATGGGACTAACTTCAGCACCAAGGGCCTCTGGAACACTTCCACCCTGTTCCTGAACCTCTACTATGACATCCAGACCGGCACGCCCTTTGTGCCCTATATCGGCGCGGGCGCGGGTCTGGCCTTCAATTATGTGGAATACACGGTGCATGGTGGCGGCGATGGTGTCAGCGCCAGCGACAATTTCACCAACTTCGCCTGGAACGTGGGCGCGGGCGTGGCCTACAACTTTAACGAAAACTTCGCCGTGGACCTGGGCTACCGCTTCATGATGATGGGCTACAACGAGGTTTCCATAGGCGGAAGCAACATCAGCAACCAGCCCTACAACAACGAATTCATGCTGGGCCTGCGCTTTACCTTCTAAAGCCTGTCCCGCGAATGCATCCCAAAAAACCCGCCTTATGGCGGGTTTTTTGGTTTCCGATAGACGGCCTGCCGGCTTATTAGAGCATGCGCCACGTGAACTGCTCTGAAATGTATGGCCAGCCTGGAATTTTTCCCGAGACGGCCGGTACGCCAGTGACGCCGTGAAAGCGGTTTCCTATACGACGTGATAACAATTTCTGTTATCGCGGGTAGTTAGAAGAGATTTTCTAGAGAAAAAACCCGGCGTGGGGCTCAAAAAACTTTTTTTCCCTCTTGACAATCCGTCCGGCCTTATAGTTCGGAAGCTGTATGGATATGACGAAAAAAACAGCGTATAATTGAGAAAAACAGAGTAAATTTTATGTTTAGTTGTGGAAAAAATATTTCTTATATTGTGTATTATTTTGTGGAACGAAGCGAAAGCCTTGACCCATAAGGCTTTCGCGGCAGCCCCCGTTCTCCGCGAAATTGAAAAATTGATATGTATTTCAAATAATTATTGAGGAAAGTCTTTGGGGAAAGCAAAAGAGGCCACTGGCCCAGAGGGCTGGTAATCCTCCATTGCCCGAGTTCGCGCTTTCAGGCTACAAGGCCCCCATGCGAGATCAATGGGCCGAAATTTCTGAAAATCTCAAGAAAATGCTGGATTCCGGCGTTTTTAAAGTCTGGATCGCCCCTTTGCGCGCCAGGCTGGAGGACGGGGCGTTGTGTCTTGCCGCGCCCAATGCCTTCATGGCCGGTTGGCTGGAAAGCCGGATGCTTTGCACTCTGCGCGAGGCCGCGGCCCCGGTGCTGGGTCTGGCGCCCGAAGCCGTGGACCTGCGCATTGAGATTGCCGGAAATGACCGGAATGCCGCCTCGGAGGCTGCCTCCTCAGCGGATCTCGCCGCGCGGGTTCTGCCGCGGCGGCAGGCCAGCCTGCCCATGCCCGCCGTTGCGCCGGCTTTCCGGCGGGAAGCGGCCTGGCGCTATCGTTTCGAAGATTTTGTGGTGGGGCCCAGCAACAGCGTGGCCGTAGCCGCCGCGCAGGACGTCTGCCGTAGCGGCGGCGACGTGCGGACGCTGTTTGTGAACTCCGCCTCGGGCCTCGGCAAGACGCATCTGGCCCAGGCCGTGGGCCAGAGCCTCAGCCGGAACAGCAGCGGCGCGCGCGTGGCCTATCTTACGGCCGAGGAATTCGCCTCGCGTTTTGTGGCCGCCTTGCGCAGCCATGACGTGGAGGCTTTTAAAGGCCGTCTGAGGGAACTGGATGTCCTGCTGCTGGAAGACGTGCATTTTTTCCAGGGTAAGGAGAAAATGCAGGATATGGCCTTGGCTGTGGTTAAAAATCTGCAGGCCAGGGGAGGCCGGGTCATTTTCACCTCCTCGTTTTCGCCGCGCGAGCTCCAGCGCGTGGACAGCCAGCTTGTCTCGCATTTCTGCTCCGGCATTCTGACCAATATGGGACGCCCCGACGAGGAGATGCGCCGCCATATCCTCACCCGCAAGGCCAGGAGCTTTCAGGTGCTCTTGCCCGATCCGGTCTGCGATCTGCTGGCCAGCCGTCTGCGCGGCGATGTGCGCCAGATGGAATCCTGTCTGAACAGCCTTATTTTCAAGGCCCGCCTGCTCAATTGCGGCCTGAACCTGGATCTGGCCCTGGAAGTGCTCAACCAGTACGCCGGAGTGGACTGCGGGCCGGATCTGCCCACCATCATCCGCCTGGTTTGCGAAAGCTACGGCCTGGAAGAGCGTCAGCTCTGTTCCCGCTCGCGCCGCCGGGAATGCGTGCTGGGCCGTAATACCGTCTACTATCTGGCGCGCAAGCATACCGAGCTCTCTCTGGAAGAAATCGGCGGAACCTTCAATCGCCGCCATTCCACGGTCATCAAGGGCATTACCTCCGTGGAGCGCGAGCTCTCCAAGGAATCGAGCCTGGGCCGCCAGATCGCCAGGGCCGTGGATCTCATTGAGCGCAACGCGGGCCTGAGCGTGGCCCAATAGCGTCTCTCTCTCTCTCTCTCTCTCTCTCTCTCTCTCTCTCTCTCTCTCTCTCTCTTGCATAGCTACTTACATTTTGTCGTACTATTGTTAATTTCCATTGACATTCAGACATATTGCGGCATTTAATTTCGTTGTTATCATAACATGATGAAATATCGTCTTTTTTTGAGAAAAGACAATTATCGTTTGGCAGAAAAATATATGCCGGGTGATGTTTGTTTCTTTTTTGTCTTTTTTCGTAAAAAGGAAATTTTTATTGCTCTGAAAGTAAAACAAGGTAAAATAAGTAAAAATATGTGTGGAAAACTACCAATGGCTGAATACGGAAAGCTGTGTCGGCAAAACCGTATCAGCTGCATTGTTATGATTTTTCGCGCATAATTTTCCCTTCGCCCTTGAGGAAGGAGGGCGCAGGGAGAAGGCCCGCCATGGAAAACCAGAAAAAAATCTTCGTTGAAAATTCCGTCAGCCAGAGCAACGAATACAACATGCTGATGAATCTCTCGCGCTTGAGCGTGAGCAAGCATCTGGTAGATGAACATTTTACGCTTGTCTGGGCTAATGAGTATTATTACGAACTGATCGGCTACCCCAAAGAAGAATACGAACGGCTTTTCGAGAACCGCCCTGACAAATTTTACCAGAACGACCCGGAGAACTGGAAGATTCTGGTCGCAAAAGTGGCGGACGCGATTGCCAAAGGCGGCTACCAGTTTATAGGCCGGATGCGGCACAAAAGCGGCAGGATGATGTGGGTCAGACTGTCGTCCATCTTCACGGATGAAATGATCAACGGCTATCGTGTGTCCTACACGGTAATGGCGGATGTCAGCGAACCGCAGCAGACCTTGCTTGAGCAGAGCATCACCTACAATAATATTCCCGGTTTTATCGCCAAGTTCCGGGTGGTGGAAAAGGGCTTCGAGTTCGTTGAGGCCAATGAAAAATTTACACGGCTTTTCGGGCGGTCCGACTATTCGCTGGACAGTCCGATCTCAGCCAGAAACCCGGCTGTGCTCAATGACAACTATGAAGCCATGCGCCGGGGGGAACCGGTCAATTTCGTTCTCCAGGCCAGGGAGCTGGACGGAAACAACATCTGGTTGCAGGTCTCCGGCGAATGTATGGACTGGGAGGGCGATAATCCTGTTTATTTGTGTGTGTATATTGACATCAGCGAGCTGCTGGAACAGCGGGAGCTGCAGAAGCAAACCAATCAGCGCCTGGAGCAACTGGCCTTTATGGACCCGGTGACCAGCGGGCGCAACCGCACCAGCTTCGAGATCGACGCGGGCGGCGCTGTGCGCGCCGCCTTGCCCGGTACATATGTGCTGGTCTGGCTGGACATCCAGAAATTCAAGGTAATTAACGACTTTTTCGGCGTTGAAATGGGCGACAGGGTTTTGCGGCATTGCTATGAAACCGTGGAGGCCCATCTTGAGAACGGCGAGTATGTGGCCCGTCTGGCGGCGGACGGTTTCAATCTTCTGCTTCGGGCAGCCGGGGAAAAGGAGCTGGAAGCCCGGCTGAACCGCATAGCCGAAGACGCCAACAATTTTGAACCGTTCCGCGAACGCAATTATCTGCTTTCTTTCTCCGCCGGCATTTATCCCATTGATGATCCCACCCTGCCGCTGGTCAAGATCCAGGACAGGGCCAACATCGCCCGCAAAAAGAGCGGCGGCTCGGAAGAGTACTGCCTCTGCACCTGTCTGTTTTACAGCGAGCAGGACCGCCTGCGCTCCCTGCGTGAAAAGGAGATGGAAAACCGGATGCACGATGCCCTGGAACGGGGCGAATTCGTGGTCTATCTCCAGCCCAAGCAATCCCTGAAAAAAAACGCCATTGCCGGTGCCGAGGCTCTGGTGCGCTGGCGTGCCCCGGAGGGGCTGATTCCGCCCAATGACTTTATCCCGCTGTTTGAGCAGAACGGTTTTATTGTGGACCTTGATCTCCATGTTTTTGAAAAGGTCTGCGCCATGCTGCGCAAATGGCTGGACAACGGCGTCACGCCGATGCCGGTTTCAGTGAACATGTCCCGCGCGCATCTGGCGGATCCGCAGTTTCTGGAGCGTTACGAAAACATTCGCCGCACCTATGACGTGCCTCCGGAACTGCTGGAGATTGAGCTCACGGAAAGCCTGGTTTTCGAAAATCCGCATTTGTTGGTCCAATTCATTGAGCGGATCCGCGCCCACGGCTACCATTGTTCCATTGACGATTTCGGCAGCGGCTATTCCTCTCTGAATCTTCTCAAGGACATGAACGTCAATGTCCTTAAACTGGACAGGGTCTTTTTCGCCTCGCAGGAGGCGGACAACGCCCGCGAGCGGACCGTGATCGTCTCGGTCATCGACCTGGCCAAGAAGCTCAGCATGGGTACCGTGGCCGAGGGCGTGGAGACGCCCCGGCAGGTGGAATTTCTGCAACAGGCTGACTGCGACATGGTCCAGGGCTATGTTTTTTCCCGGCCCGTGCCCCTGGCGGAATTTGAGCAAATGGCCTTCGGCCGGGAAATCGCCGCCTGAGAACCCCACAATTGGTAAAAGTTTTTTGGGAGACGTGAGAGAGGCCCTTTTTTTAAAGGGGCCTCTCTTGCAAAAATGATCTTCCCAAGAAAAAAGACGCCCCGCGAGGGGCGTCTTTTTGTCAGCATATGTCTTGCGGGCCGCGTGTTTTATTCGGCGGCCTTGGCCGCCTGGTGCTCGGCAATAACTTTTTCAGCCACAGGTTGCGGCGCTTCCTCATAATGGTCGAATTCCATGGTGAAGAAGCCCTGGCCGCCGGTCATGGAGCGCAGGTCCGGCGCGTAGCGCAGCACTTCGCTCATGGGCACATGGGCCTTGATTTCAGTGATGCCCGCCTGGGAGTCCGAGCCCAGCACCTTG
The DNA here is from genome assembly GCF_001553605.1 of Desulfovibrio fairfieldensis. Classification (NCBI taxonomy): domain Bacteria; kingdom Pseudomonadati; phylum Thermodesulfobacteriota; class Desulfovibrionia; order Desulfovibrionales; family Desulfovibrionaceae; genus Desulfovibrio; species Desulfovibrio fairfieldensis. Next base: position 2,228,085 of record NZ_CP014229.1, on the reverse strand, counting down.
CCCCGGCGGGAAGAAAGGTCGCCGATCACGTCGCCCATGCTCTCGTCCGGGATAGACACGGTCAGCAGCACAATGGGTTCCAGCAGCACGGGCTTGAGGCCTTCCATGGCTTTTTTGAAAGCCAGGGAACCGGCCACCTTGAAGGCCATTTCCGAGGAGTCCACAGTGTGGTAGCTGCCGTCGTAGACCTTGACGCGGAAGTCCACCACCTGGCAACCGGCCAGGAAACCGCGCGCCGCCGCTTCCTGAACGCCCTTGTCGATGGCCGGAATGTACTGGCGCGGAATGACGCCGCCCACAATGGCGTCCTCAAAGACATAACCGGAACCGCGCGGCAGGCCTTCCATTTCGATCCAGCAGTCGCCGAACTGGCCGCGCCCGCCGGATTGCTTTTTGTGGCGGCCCTGCACCTGGCATTTGCCGCGCACTGTCTCGCGATAGGGCACTTTGGGCGTCTTGAGCACGATGTCGATCTTGAAGCGGCGCTTGGCCTTTTCCACGGAAAGCTCGATATGCAGCTGACCCATGCCGGAGAGCAGAATGTCTCCGTTTTCCTCGTCGCGGCCCAGCTTGAGGGTGATGTCCTCGTCCAGCAGGCGCTGGATGGCCGCGTAGACCTTGTCTTCCTCGCCCTTTTCCTTGGGGGCCAGGGCGTAAGTGATCAACTGCGGCGGCAATTCGGGCATGGGCAGGGCAAAGGGCGCTTTTTCGTCGCAGAGGGTGTCGCCGGTGCGCGTGTTTTTGAGTTTTGCCACGGCCACAATGGCGCCCGGTCCCACGGGCTCCTTGCAGGGCGTCTGGTTTTTGCCCACCAGGTAAAGCAGGCTGCCCAGACGTTCGGTATCCTCGCTGCGCATGTTCTTGAGCGTGGCGTCGCCGTTGATGGTGCCGGAAAGCACCCGCAGAATGGAAAGCTGCCCGGCAAAGGGATCGGCCAGGGTCTTGAACACAAAGCAGGCCACCGGGCCGTCCGGATCAGGCGCGCGCTCGGCCCCGGCTGCGTCCACAAAGGCCGGGCGCTCCAGAGGCGAGGGCAGCAGGGCTTCCACCGCGTCCAGAACAGCTTTGCCGCCCTTGTTTTCCAGGGCGGAGCAGACCATCACCGGGGTCAGTTCGCCGCTGAGCACGCCCTTACGCAGGCCAAATTGCAGATCTTCCAGGGAAAGGCTGCCTTCCTCCAGATATTTTTCCATCAACACTTCATCGCTTTCCGCGATGTTTTCCACGGTCACGTCGCGCAGCAGGCTCACGTCGTCCGTGAGGTCGGCGGGAATTTCAGCCTCGCTGCTGCCGCCGTTTTCGGTGAACATCCGGGCTTTTCCGGTCAACACGTCCACCACGCCCACAAAGGCTTCGCCCTGGCGGATGGGCACCTGCAAGGCCACGGGTTTGACGCCCAGAGCGGCCAGACCGTCAAAGGCCATGTGGAAGTCGGCCCGGTCGCGGTCCAGCTTGTTGATGATGATCATGGCGGGCAGATTTTCCGCGCGGACCATGCTCCAGAATTTTTTGCTCAAGGGGCGTACGCCGTCCACGGCGTCCAGTACGAACAGCACGCTGTCCACGCCCTTGAGCAGGCATTCCATATCGCCGGTAAAGTTGCCGTCGCCGGGGATGTCCAGCAGGAAATGGCGGTTCTTGTTCCAGAGGTAGGCAGCGCAGGCGGGCTGCACCGAACCGCGGCGGCGCACTTCCTCGGGTTCGTAGTCCAGGCTGGTGGTGCCGTCTTCAATGGCGCCCATACGGGTGACGGCCCCGGCGTTGAACAGCAGCATTTCGGCCAGCGAAGTTTTGCCGCAGCCGCCGGTGCCGACGAGAGCGAAAGTGCGTTGCATTTCCAGAGGGGTTGGCATGGTTTTCTCCCTTAGTAAGCGATATGGCGGCGCGAAACGAGGGCGCGCAAGCCGGGTGAACGAAACCAGGGAAGGCCCGCGCGCGGGCCGCGCGGTCAATCAGGATAAACGATACAGTCTTGCCGGAAAAAAGGGAAGAGCCCCGCCCTTGGCCGCGGAGCCCGTTGTGCAGTGGCGGCGCATGGTGCGGGAGATGCGGGACGGTATGCGTCGCGCTTGACAGAGGCCTGCGCAATGGTGAAATTACCCGTAAAAGCGGAGGCCATGTCGATGATTCTGGAATGGGCCGCCGCCGGGGCGGTAATCCTGGCTGGCCTGATTTTCTGCGTGCGCATCATGCGGCGCGGCATCACCACCCTGGACGAGGACCGGGTCCAGTATCTGGAGCGCATCCATGCCGAAGAGCGGCAACTGGATGAGGACAGGAAAAATATTTCCCTGGACGAGCATCTTCATGTACTGCACGCGGCGGTCGCGGATTTGTTGCGCTTGGCGGGCAATCCGCCCGGTCACGCTCTGACGGGGCATGGTTCGACCCTGGTGCTGCGCACCCCGGAGGGCGAGTGGCGCATTGAGCTGATCATGCGCGAACGCACCCTGCGCCGTACCCACAAGGTGCTGCACGGGCGCAGCCGCTGGCTGTTGAGCGGCTTCGGCCGCAATGAGCATTTTGAAGATCTGGCGGGCCTGATGTGCAACCTCAATGCCTATCTGCACGGCGACAAGCTGGTGCCGCCCGAGCCCGCGCATCTGGCGCGCCGTCTCAGCCATTAATAATGTACGCCGTCTTGTCCTGACCGGGCAAGGCGGCGTTTTCGCAACATTTTAATAAGGGCTGAGCCTGGAGCGTTTCAACTTTGAAAAGTTGGAATGCGAGGCGGCGAGTAGATCGAATTCGCCTTGAAACGTGCACATTTCAAAGTGGATATAGTCTAGGAACGCGGCAGACTCCGCATATACCGGTCCATGGCGTCGGCCACGGTTTTGGAGCAGTGCACGGCCTCCACCACGGTTTTGGCGCCCCGCACCACGTCGCCCGAGGCGAAGATGCCCGGATGGGTGGTGGCCCCCTGCGCGTCTGTTTTCACTAGGCCGCGCTCGTTGATCTCTATGCCCGTGGACGTGGACACGATCTTGTCCTTGGGGCCCTGGCCGATGGCGATGACCACGGAATCCGAGGGTTCCAGAAAATCCTCGCCTTCCACTTCGCCGGCATGGCCTTCCGCATCGTAGGCCAGGCGGCGGAACACCGCTCCTTCCGGGCGGATTTCCACGGGCCGCACGCAATTGTGAAAGTCCACGCCGTCCACCTTGGCGTACTCCACCTCGCGCGGGCTGGCGGCCAGCACGGGTTTGCGGGCGTAAATGGTGACCTTGCGCGCGCCGTGCCGCAGAATGGTGCGGGCCGCGTCAATGGCCGCGTTGCCCGCGCCGATCACACTGACCGTTTCGCCCAGATTGTAGACCGCCGGATTGCAGAGATAGTCGATGGCAAAATGGACGTTCCCCAGGCTTTCACCCTTGATGCCCAGACTGTTGGGCCGCCAGACGCCCGTGCCGATGAACACGGCGCTGTAGCCGTCCCGGAACAGGTCGTCCATGCGCAGCGCGCCGCCGATGGTGGTGTTGGGGCGGATGCGCACGCCCAGTTCCAGCAGGCACTGCTGATAGCGGTCCAGGATGCTCTTGGGTAGGCGGAAGGCGGGAATGCCGTAGCGCAGGACGCCGCCGATGCGGTCGTGGGATTCGAAAATGGTCACGGCATAGCCGCGCTGGGCCAGAATGATGGCAATGGTCAGTCCGGCCGGGCCCGAGCCGATGATGGCGGCGGCCAAGCCATTCTGGGGCGGCCGGGGCGGATGGTGGGCGGCCAGGAAGCGCTCGGAGATATAGTTCTCGATGCTGCTGATGTGCACGGGACTGCCTTTTTTACCCAGAATGCAATGTCCCTCGCACTGTTTTTCATGGTCGCAGACCAGGGAACAGACAATGGAGAGGGGATTGTTGTCAAAAAGCATCTGCCCGGCTTCGTCGATATTCCCGTTCAGAAACTGCTCGATCATTACCGGAATATTGGTGTTGATGGGGCAGCCCGTGCGGCAGAGCGGCTTTTTGCAGTGCAGGCAGCGCCGGGCTTCGTTGATGACATGCAGCGCCATGGATTCTCCTTATATATGAAGTCCCAGGGGGCGTCGCCCCCTGAGGCCAGGCTCAAGCCCTCAGTAAACCACCTGCTGCAAAGCAGTCTTTTTCCGTACAGCGGCGTTGCCAAGGAAAAATTGACCTCGCAGTATGTAGATACAGCTTCACCCAATTTCCCCTTGGCGCCTTGCTGTCCGAAAAAATACAGCTTTTCGCGGGCGGCGGGTTAATGAGGGCTGACCCTAGCCTTTTTCAGGCGCGCACAACTGCCGGAACCAGTCCGGCACGGGCACGGGCCGCCCCTGGGGATTGACCAGGGCGTGCTGGGTCATGCCTTCGGCCAGCAGGCGCGTCTTGTCCTCGTTCCATATCTCATATACAAAACGCAGTGAGGCCCGGCCCCATTCGCTGATGCCCGCGCGCACCTGCACAAGATCGTCGTAATGCGCCGGCGCGCGGTAGCGGCACTGGGCCTCGCGCACGGGCAGAATGATGCCTTTTTTTTCCACGTCCGCGTAGCTCATGCCGCACTGGCGGATATAGGCGCTGCGGGCGCGTTCGAACAAATGCAGATATTCGGCGTAATACAAGACTCCCATGGTGTCCGTTTCTCCGTAGGACACACGATGGGGCAACCATACCTCGGGGGTGGGGAAATCATGCACGGGCAAGCTCCTTGTTTCGGCGCGGGCTGTACGCGGCGCGCGTCCGTAAGGGCCGGGGGCGCGTCGCGTCCGGCCTTGATTGTGGTTTTGCTGGCGAGTCTTGTGCTCTCCGCCTGCGCCGGCAAGAAACCGCAGTCCGAAGATCTGCCGCCGTTGGGGCCGCCGGTGGCCGTGCAGGAAAGCCCGGAATTTTTCGTCGCCAATCTGGCCCCCCGCAACCAGGATCTGACCAGTTGGAAGGACATGGCCCCTACCGTGCGCAAGTCTCTGCGCTATGTCAACAGCAAGCCGCAGGGCGCGGCGGCCGTCAAGCGGCCGGGCCTGACCGTGACCTGGGGGGATCTTTCCCGCAGCCTGACCCGTTTGCGGGAACTGCTGCCGCGCCTGGATGCGGAGCCGGACCTGCTGCTGGCCAATTTTCGCTGGGTGGAAGTGCCGGGCGGCATCAATTATTCCGGCTACTATGAGCCGCAGGTGCGGGCCAGCCGTACGCGCAAGCCCGGCTATACCCAGGCCATCTACGGCCTGCCGCCGGACCTGAAGCGGGTGCGGGCCAAACGCGGCCGCTATCATGACCGCCGCGCCATTGAGGAAAAACAGGTGCTGGCCAACCGGGGCCTGGAACTGGCCTGGGCCGCGGACCCGGTGGACGTCTTTTTTCTGGAAATCCAGGGCTCGGGCCGCCTGATTTTTGACGACGGCACCCAGGCCTATGTCAACTATGCCGGGCAGAACGGCCACAAATACAAAAGCTCGGGCCGGATCATGCGCGAGAAGGGCCTGCTCAAGCGCGGCGATATTTTTGAACAGCGCGAGTGGTTCAGGAACAATCCCGGGCGGGTGCGCGAAATCCTCAATGAAAATCCCAGCTACGTCTTTTTCAAGTTCGGCGGCAGGGGACCCACCGGGGCCATGGGCCATGAGGTGGACGACTGGCTTTCCCTGGCCACGGACCGTTCCTATATTCCCCTGGGCTCCCTTGTGGCCTACGGGGTCAATGCCCCGGACGAGCGGCGCGGCAGCGTGCCCCTGCGCGGCATCGGTTTTGCCCAGGATGTGGGCGGGGCCATCAAGCGCAACCGTATCGACATTTTCTGCGGCGGCGATGCGCGGGCCAATTACGTGGCCAGCCATCTGGACGCCAAGGGCCCGGCCTGGGTGCTGCTGGCCCGCTGACCGCGCATGCAGCAAATCCTTGCCGTGAAATGCGAGTAGACGGGCTTTGCTCGCCGTAAACGAGCATTTCAAGTGTTAACTGCTCTAGGGTCTGTTAACACTATAGAATTTTTGTTCGCCTGCAAGGAAGATAAACCTGCTTTGAGGGAGTGTACTCTTCTGGTACTCGACCTAAAAAGCAGGTGAAATCTGACGCGGCAGGAGGGCAAAAAGGCATAGCGTTAACAGGCCCTAAAGGAGATCTGCCGTGCTGGACAATGACCATCAGGCGCTCATGGCCCGCGCCGGGGAAAGGGATACCTGCATCCTGCCCGCCATGGGCAATCGCCACGGCTTGATCACCGGGGCCACGGGCACGGGCAAGACCGTGACCCTGCAAAGCCTGGCCGAAACCTTCAGCGCCCTGGGCGTGCCGGTCTTTCTGGCCGACGTCAAGGGCGACCTTTCGGGTCTGGCCAAGGCAGGCGCGCCCACGGGAAAAGTGGCCGAGCGCATTGCCCGACTGGGCCTTGCGGCGCGCGGTTATCTCAATCAGGCGTTCCCGGTCTGCTTCTGGGATGTGTTCGGCAAAAGCGGCCACCCTCTGCGCGCCACGGTGAGCGAAATGGGGCCCTTGCTGCTCTCCCGCCTGCTCAACCTCAACGAGGTGCAGAGCGGGGTGCTCCATCTGGTCTTCCGCATTGCCGACGACGCGGGTCTGCTGCTTCTGGACATGAAGGATCTGCGCAGCATGGTGCAGCATGTGGGCGATGCGCGCGATCAATACAGGACAGCCTACGGGCAGATTTCCACGGCCAGCGTGGGTGCCATCCAGCGCGGCCTGCTGCGTATGGAGGAAGAGGGTGGGGACCGCTTTTTCGGTGAACCGGCCCTGGACATCATGGATCTGCTCCAGACTGATAGTCAGGGCCGGGGCGTGGTCAACATCCTGGCCGCCGACGCGCTGATGAACGCGCCGCGTCTTTATTCCAGCGTATTGCTCTGGCTGTTGTCCGAGCTGTTTGAACGTCTGCCCGAAGTGGGCGATACTGACAAGCCGCGTCTGGTCTTCTTTTTCGACGAGGCCCATTTGCTCTTTGACGGAGCGCCGCCCGTGCTGCTGCAAAAGATCGAGCAGGTGACGCGTTTGATTCGCTCGCGCGGGGTGGGGGTCTATTTTGTGAGCCAGAACCCGGCGGACATGCCGGACAGCGTGCTGGGCCAGCTCGGCAATCGCGTGCAGCACGCCCTGCGGGCCTTTACCCCCGGAGAACAGAAGGCCGTGCGCGCCGCGGCCCGGGCTTTCCGGCCCAATCCGGCTTTCAATACCGAGGATGTCATCGGCCAGCTGGCCGTGGGCGAGGCTCTGGTGTCTTTTCTGGACGCCGACGGCGCGCCCCGGATAGTGGAGCGGGCGCTGATCGTGCCGCCGCAGAGCCAGGTGGGGCCCATCACGCCCGAAGAGCGCGCTGTGGTCATGCGGAATTCGCTGGTGGCGGGAGCGTACGAGCGGGCCGTGGACCGCGAGTCGGCCTATGAAATCCTGACCGCGCGCGCCGCCCGCCGACAGGAGGCCGCAGACGATGAGGCCCGGCGCAAGGCCGAAGCTCTGGCTGAAAAGGAACGCCTGCGGCAGGAGGCTGCGGTCCGGCGCGAAGAGACGCGCGCCCGGAGAAGCGGCGGCGGTGACGGCTTGGGAGATATTCTGGGCTCAGTAGCCAAACAGACGACCCGTACCATCGGCACCACCGTGGGTCGGGAGATCGGGCGCACGGTGGTCCGGGGATTGCTGGGCGGCCTGTTCGGCAAGCGCTGAGGCCATCTTATCGAGGCTGGGCGACAAGATAAGGCCTGAGAATATGTTCGGCCTGAAACACGCTGCCCGCAAAGGATAAATGGTCGTCATCATAGTACAGGGGCAGGCCGTCATCTGAAAACGCCGTACATTTGTCTGTGGGGCAGAATCCTTCAATGGTTCCAACGATTGTTGCATTTTTGATGCCGGAAAGAATAGCCAGATAAGGCTGTTGGCGATGAATGATGTCGGTCTTATATAGGTCTGGAAAACTATTTTTTCCCTGCATTACTTTTGAGTTGCGATTGATATAGTCCCGAGTGTCTGCCGGAAGCTCCGGATTTTCAGTTATAATGAACACCTCTTTCCCCGCGGCGTGCAGCATTGCAACAAATTTTTGCAAAGATTCTCTGAACAGTTTTTCCCCGACAGGAGGGTTTTGAAAAACCCCATCACGGTCTCCTGCATTGTGTGTGGCGGTGATATAACACATGCCGCGTGTGCAGATAAAGACTTTCCTGATGTCTTTTTTCTTTTTCAGAATTTCAAGAAGCGGTCTCGTCTCTTTCCGGGCCAGTCCAGGATTCCAGACTTCACCGCCGGGAATCCACCAGCCGAGCAGAAGCGTATTATATCCCGCCTTCCGGCCCAATTGCGCAATACCGTGGTAGGCCGACTGCGCGTGGCTGTCGCCGACGACGGCCACTGTCGTGTCCGCTCTGGCGTCCGTATATCTGCAATATGTCAACGCGTCTTTTGCGATCCCCGCATATCTGACGCCCGCTTCATCGGTCAGGAGCGGCCGCTCCAGCTGCTTCAGTGTGGCGGCAATTTCTTTGAATCGCGCTCTTTCCGGCAGTCCGTCCAGTAGCTTTACGCTCAGACCTGCACCTGCCAACAGCAGCATGGCGGCAATTAGGGCATACAGCTTGCCGGTGCGCGCCCGTGCGCCGAACCGTATGGGTTTTTCCACCAAAAAATAGGTACCCACGGCCAGCACAAAGGCCAGACCGACTAGCCCCACGCGCAGAAACCGCGTACCAGAATCCAGCCCGCCGTTGAGGATGAAGGCATATGATAAGAACGGCCAATGCCACAGATAAAAAGGGTATGAAATTTTGCCTACAAAAACGGCAAAACGGTTGCAGAGCAGATATCTGCTGATGCCGTTCAGCGGCCCGGCGGCGATGAACGCAAGGGTTCCGGCAACGGGAAAAACGGCGTACCAGCCGGGCCAAGGCTTGTCCTGCCGTGACAGCAGCAGACCCATACCGAGCAGAATGGAGCCAAGGGCGGCAAGGACGAGGCTCAGGCTGCGCCCGTCGTTGTCCGGGGCTTTCTTGTAGAGCAACCTTGCGCAAAGAGTGTCGATTTTCAGATATGCCTTGCGTGTCGAAGCCTGCCGCATGACGGCACAAAGGGCCGCTCCCGCCAGCAGTTCCCAGATTCTGGGCAGAGGAGAATAAAAATCGGCTGTGCCGTCTATCCTGTGCAGGTAAATATTGTCCATAAAAGACAACAGACCAAGTATGAGGATGATGCCTGCCGCCCGGAAATGCCGTTTTGCACTGAGCCAGAGAAGCAAGGGGAAAACGATGTAAAACTGTTCCTCAATGCCGAGGCTCCAGAGATGGAGCAAGGGCTTGGCTTTTGCGGCCGCGTCGAAATAGCCCGTTTCTCTCCAGAGTAGGATATTATCCATGAAGGCGGTTCCGCCAAGAACGTGTTTCCCCAATGTCTTGTATTCATCCGGCAGAAGAATGAACCAGCCCGTGACCAACACTGTTGCCAGAACCAGCAGCAGAGCCGGGAAGATGCGGAGGATTCTGCGGGCGTAAAAATTTGAAAAAGAGAACGCCTCCTGTTCCAGATCTTTTAAGATTATCCAACAAATCAGATAGCCGGAGATGACAAAGAAAATATCCACGCCCATAAAGCCGCCCTGCACCCTGGTCGGAAACGCATGAAAAGCCACCACAAGTAAAACGGCAACAGCGCGGAGGCCATCAATGTCAGGGCGGTATGCAATGCTCTGGCTGTTCGCGTTGTCCATAATGCCTCTTTTTTTTCAAGGGTTGACATGGCAGGTACGTTTGCTGGTGAAGAGGCATTGTCAGCCTTCAATTTTAAGCGATAGGTTATTTTTAACCAATAGCTTAATTTCTAAGCCATAGCTTAAATTATTCGCCAGCGCAATCGGCTATCATCATGAAATGTTCAAAAAAAATTCAGATGCGTTTGGCCCGGTATTGCGACAGTTCCGTGTGAAAAAGGGGCTCACGCAGGACAGACTCAGTGAGATGGTGGGTATCGCTTCGGCGTTTATCAGTATGCTGGAAAGCGGCCACAAATATCCCAACCTTGAAATGCTTTTCAAGCTGGCTCACGCCTTGGGCGTTCGTCCTGGGGCTTTGCTGGATGAGATGGAGCGGCGGTTGCGACCGTAAGCAAACGAGCTCATCTCTTTGGCGTTATCGCATTGAAAGAGGGCGATCATGGAAGTATAAGACATCAAAAGCATGGCAATGTGGCGGTCGTGCGCTATTCAACGATACTCCGCTCCAGAAGGAAAAGAACATGAACGACCCCGAAGACCCGCGGGTTCCGGTTCCCGCTCCGTCCGAATGCCGCCGGGAAAAATGCGCCGCGCGGCGGACCGCCATCCTGGATGCGGCTCTGGAAGAGTTCAGCCGCCAGGGCTTCGCCGCGGCCCGCATGGAAGACATCGCCCGGCGGGCGCGGGTTTCCAAGGGCAGCCTCTACCTTTACTTCCCCACTAAAAAAGCCCTCTTTCAGGGGGTCATTGAAGAGGGCTTCCGGCCTTTTTTCGAGCACAAGCAGGCTCTCTTGCGGGATACTTCCCTGAGCCCGCGCGATAAGCTGCTGCGGATGTACGCGCCCCTGATCACGGGCGGTCCCGACTCGTCCCTGCGGCGTTGCGTGCGTCTGGCATTCAGCGAGGGTCTGCATGATCCGGAGCTGATGGGCGGTTTTTACGAGAGTTTTCTCGCTCCCAATACAGCCCGCTTGCGCGAGGAATTTTTGCCCGCGGCCCGCGCGCCCAATGTGCACGCCGCCCTGGACCGCTTTCCCCTGCTGTTGATGGCGCCCTTGCTTTTCGGGGTGCTCCGCGACGATCTTTTTGCCAGCGCCGTGCCCCAGGATTTGCTGGGCCTGTTCAGCGCGCATCTGGATATTCTTTTTCCCGATGCCCCCGTCTCATCCCCTTCGGGCCAGCCAGACCAGGCCTGAAAGCAGCACAAAAAGCACGCCGCCCAGCCAGAACAGTTCATCAAAACTCAGGATGAATCCCTGCCGGGTGATTTCATTGGCGATCCAGGCCTTGGCCTGGGGGCCGGTCATGCCGAGCTGTTCCAGGGCGCGCAGGGCCGTGTCCCAGACCGGGTTGTAGTCGTTGATGCCCTCTGTCAGCCGGGCATGGTGCAGGGCTTCGCGCCGCTCCCACATGGTCGTGACCAGGGATGAGCCGATGGAACCGGCCAGCACCCGCACGCAGTTGGACAGGCTGGAGGCGGCGGCCAGATCGCTGTTGGGCAGGCCGGAAAGAATGATGGTCGTGAGCGGCATGAAAAAGAGGGCCACGCCGATGCCCAGGATCAACTGGGGCAGGGCCACGGAAAAGAAATCCATGCCCGGCGTGGAACCGGCGCGCCAGAAAAAGCAGCCTGCAAAGACCAGAAAGCTCAGGCAGGCCATCAGGCGCATGTCCAGACGGCGGGCCTGCTTGCCCAGAATGGGCGAGATGATCAGCGGAAACACGCCCACCGGGGCCAGGGAAAAACCGGCCCACATGGCCGTGTAGGACAGGCGCGCCTGGAGCATCAAAGGCAGCAGCACCACGGAGGCGAAGTAGAGCAGAAAGCCCAGGCTGATGCAGATGGTTCCCACCGTGAAATTGCGGTGCCGGAACAGGGAAAGGTTGACCACCGGATGTTTTTCCGTGAGCTCCCAGGCGATGAAAAAGGCGATGCCCACCACGGCCGCGACGCCCAGCGTCACGATATAGCCTGAGGCGAACCAGTCGTTATCCTTGCCCTCGTCAAGCATGAGCTGCAGGCAGCCGATGCCCACGACCAGCAGCACCAGGCCGACCACGTCGATGGGCGCTTTGCCGGTGGGAGTTTCCCGCCCGTGCAGGGGCGCGCGCAGAAGCAGCAGGCCCAGGGCGCCCACCGGCACATTGACGAAGAAAATCCAGCCCCAGTGGTAATTGTCGCAGATCCAGCCGCCCAGGATGGGCCCCAGAATGGGAGCCAGCACCACCACCATGGCCCAGAGCGAGAGGGCCAGACCGCGTTTTTCCGGGGGATAGCAGGCCAGCAACAGGCTTTGGGAAAGCGGCAGAATGGGCCCGGCCGAGACGCCCTGCACCAGACGGAAAAAAATCAGCATGCCGAGGCTGCTGGAAATGCCGCATAAGAAGGAAGAAAGCACGAACAGCGCGCTGGCGGCAAAGTAAAGCCGCACCTCGCCCAACCGCCGGGCCAGCCAGCCGGTGAGCGGGATGGCCACGGCGTTGGCCACGCCGAAAAAGGTGATCACCCAAGTGCCCTGGGAGACGGCCACGCCCAGATTGCCCGCGATGGTCGAAAGAGCCACGTTGGCAATGGTCGAATCCAGCACGGTCATGGCCGTGAGCACGGCAATGCCCACGGTGGCCGTCACCAGCGGGCCGCCGCGCAGCGGCGTGAGCGCGATCTCGCTCATAGTCCGGCCTGGTGCGAAGAGGCGGACGCGGCCTGGATATTGGCCGCGATGATCGCGTTGATACGTTCATCCACCGGCGCGAAATCCACGGGCGGGGTCTGGGCGGCCAGGCTGGCCGGGGGGTCGGGCCGGGGAGCGGTGAGCAGCATGGGGCCGTCCTGATTCCTGGTATCGACCTCCACAGTGACGGAAAGGCCCACCAGCAAAGGGTGCTCCCGCAGCTCATCTTCTTGGAGGGCGATGCGCACCGGCACGCGCTGGACCACCTTGATCCAGTTGCCCGTGGCGTTCTGGGGCGGCAACAGCGAAAAAACGCTGCCCGTGCCCGCCGCGAAACCCTGGACCGTGCCGTGATAGGTCACGGAACCGCCGTACATGTCGGCCGTAATCAGGGCGGGCTGGCCGATGCGCATGCGCTTGAGCTGGCTTTCCTTGAAATTGGCGTCCACCCAGAGACTGTCCAGCGGCACCACGGCCAGCAGGGCCTTGCCGGGCGTGACGTACTCGCCCACCTGCACGGCGCGTCGGGCCACCTGGCCGCGCACCGGGCTGCGTACGGTAGCGCGCTGCAAATCCAGCCAGCGCTCGCGCACGGCCGAGGCCGCTTCCCTGACGGCGGGCTGTTCGGCCACCGGCGTGTCCAGCAGCACGGCGGTCAGGGCGTTGCGCTGGGCTTCGGCCACGGACAGGGCGTGACGGGCCGTGGCCACGTCTTCGATGCTGTGGATGAATTCCTCCTTGCGCACGGCCTTGTCCTTGATCAGTTGCTGGCGTCGCTCCAGGTTGCCCTGTTGGCGCTGCAGGTCGATCTTGCGCATGGCGATGTTGGCTTCGCTCTGGCGCAATTCGGCTTCAAGCTTGCAGGTTTCGCGCACGGCTGAGGCCAGGCTGACCAGGGCGTGCTCATAAGCCAGGCGGGCGTCCACCGGATCAATGGGCACCAGGGCCTGTCCGGCTTCCACCCGGTCCGTGTCATCGGCCAGCACCGCCGTGACCCGGCCCGCCACCTGGGGCATGACCGTGACTGTATTGCCCGAAACATAGGCGTCGTCCGTGTTTTCCTCGTAGCGCAGCACCAAGGCCCACCAGATGCCCCAGGCCACGCCCGCGGCCAGAAAAAAGCCCGTGAGCAGGAGCAGAATGCGCGCCCGGCGGCCGGCCCGCAGTGTATCGAAATCCGGCAGACGGCGTTGCTGCCGCGCTTGCGTTTGTGCTTCCGGCTGATTTTGCGCGTCGTCCATAAGACTCCCTTTTTTCATATTTATCTGAACAGAACTGACCGGTCAGTACTATAACCGGAGAAAACGGCTGTCAACGTGGTTGCAGACATCATAAAAAATCTGAACGGTATGTCCCACGGAAAGTACACCGAGGTTTGCCAAGAAATCCCTGTAGCCTATGTGGCTTCTGCGCAAAGGCACGACGCAAAAATTTAAAACTGCCATTATAGAGGGGCTTCATACTGTGTGGATACGGGAAGTTTTTGTCCGTCATCCTGATTCCAGACAGAATTTCTGAAATTATACAACTGTCCATTGGAGGAGAGCCTTTTGTCACTAGAATGGACGCGAGTGAAGAATCATGCATAAATTTTATTATGCATGGAAGTCATAAATGATCTATTTATTATGCGCGCCAACGTACACTATAATTTGTATTGAGAATAATACTTGACAACACCAACAAAAAAAAATATTTTTCTAAAAAATAATGTTCTTAAAAAGTAGCGGTTAGCCATTTTTTCAATATTACGCTTCTTCATGATGATAAGTAATCATGTAGAGCCACATAGATACAATAAAGAAGGATTGTAAATGTACACACACACACACACTCTCTCTCTCTCTCTCTCTCTCTCTCTCTCTCTCTCTCTAGTCAGCATAAATTTTTTAACTGTTAAGCGCCCGTACTGATTGTTGTCAGTGCGGGCGCTTTTATGTTTTGGCGTATCTATATTGAACTATGTAAATTATATTTTTCTAATTTTAAAAAATTTTTAATTTATATTAAAGAATTATGTATAGAGAGAATGCTTTATGTTTTCCATTATAGTTATTTCAATAAATAGAATTTATCTTGTTGAAAGATTGTTTTTGAGTTTGTGTAGGCAGATAAATAAAAACTTTGAAATCGTTTTTATTTATGGTCCATCGATTAACAAGGATGATGTTGATGCATTATGTAATTTATTTTCAAATCTGACTATCAGGACTTTTCAATCTCAAGATAATTGTCTCTCCAGATCAAGAAACTTGGCTTTATCAAAGATACGTGGCGATTTTTTTGCGATTCCGGATGATGATTGTGTGTACGAGCCGAGCACTCTCGAAATGGCGAGGGAGCTTTTTGAAAAGTATCCTCTTATCTCTGCGATAATGGGGAAACACATGGGGCTTGACGAGAGCTGTGAAAGAAAAAATACAGCTCCCGTTTTTTTGACTCGCTATGCAGTTTTTAAAAATTGTCCAAGCTATATTCAATTTTACAGGTCCAGTATACTGCCCGATGTGGGCTTTTTTGACGAGAATCTTGGAGTTGGCAGCCATACGCCGTATCAGTCTGGAGAGGAGACCGATTTTGCGTTGCGAACGATGCAGGCAGGTTTTGCCATAGCGCGTACACAATCTGTTCTAGTTCATCATCCTTATGAAAATTTACAAAATCCTTCTCTAAGACGAAAAGTGCACGCCTATGCTGCTGGGAGAATGTATCTTTTGCGTAAACATCATTTTTCATTTGTCTTTATGATTATAAATGTTTTCTATCCACTTGTTATATTGCCATATGAATGTCTTAAAGAGTGTATTTATAAAGCGAGATATAGAGTTACGATGTTTTTTTACAGATTGCTTAATATTACAGGGACAAAGTGAACATTGCCATTGTGACTCGTGAAGTGTCCGAGCTGACGAAAAACGGCGGGATAGGTACGGCGATGCGCTATCTCTGCGAATACCTCACGCTTTGTGGAAAACATAATATTGCTATTTATTACACAGGTCGTCCAGATATTGCGATGCCGCTGTTTTCAGGAAAGATGCAGAAACGCGGTATTAATTTTTATCCGATTATATCCTGGTTTGGTTTGTTGTTGCGTGATCAGGCGAAGAGAGCACGGCAAACGTATGAAGTATTATCTAAGACAGAGCATGATATCTATCTTTTTCATGATTTTATGGCGGACAGCTTTTATTGCATGCAATCTAAAATGCGAGGAATCGCATTTACAGGCCGTCCTCTGGGCATAATTACTCATGGACCGTCTCTTTGGGTGGATGAAGGGAATAGGCATATGGCTGAAAATGGAAAAAGAAAACATCTTTATGAAATGGAGCAGGCCTGTTGCGAACAGGCGGACTTTCTTGTCAGCCCAAGTCGCTATCTTCTGAACTGGATGCGCGAGCGTGGGTGGCGTTTGCCAGAGAGTTCCTGCTGTATTCCCAATTTTACATCCATGCCCGGCAACCTGCCGTCATGGTCCGCCAAGAAGCTACCCCACCTGGATTCCGACTCTCTTCGGGAGATTGTTTTCTTCGGTCGTTTGGAAACGCGCAAAGGAATACGGATTTTTTGTGATGCGCTCCTGTCCCTGCCGGTTGGGTTGCTGAACGGACGATGTGTCACCTTTTTGGGAAAGGAAGCGGATTTTCGCGTTCGGGATATCCGAAGCACATTGACCCCGTTGGAACAGCACGGCATCAAAATCGTTTTTTTGACGAACTACAACACGCTGGAAGCGCGCCGTTATCTATGTGGCAACGGTATCTTGGCGATTATGCCCTCCTTGCAGGAGAATTCGCCTTGCACCGTCAGCGAATGTCTTGAGCATCGTGTCCCCTTTCTCACCTCTTCCGTTGGAGGAGGCAAAGAGCTTGTCCACGAGGAAGATAGGGCTTTCGCCATATTTGATCCTCGCCCTTCCTGTCTCGCGGAGCGCCTGCGAGACATTCTGGGAGGGCAGGGCATTATTGCGGCTCGACCTTCGCAATCATCGGATGCCCTGTTGCAGCAATGGCAAAACATCTTGCAGCGCCTTACGCCTTCTGCGGCCAATGGGCGGACTTCAAAATTTTTCAGATACTGAGGAGGATGCATGTGACTTGCACACCTGTATTACGGCATCTTGTGAACAAACTGTACAGCAAGTATGTTCGGGGGGATGATCAAGAATTTTTAAGTTTTATATTTGCGAAAAATCCAACGCAGGAAAGTTTGGATCATTGCCTTTCCGTGTGTGATATTGAAGCATTGGGGGCGGGAAAATGCATTCTGCTTTCCTACTTGATTCATAATAATCCAAAGCTTAAGCTTTCAAAATATGCTGGCCCGCGTATTAATGGGCTTATTACCTACTATCGCTTTGCAAATATGAAAACCTTGTCGCATTTTTCGAGGATAGGCAAGGCGTATAACGCGGCAGGCATTTCCATGCTGTTATTCAAGGGGGGGGCCATGAAGGTCTTGCGCCCGGAACTGCCGCGCCCCATGGGAGATGTGGATATTCTTATTCCCGCTAATCGCATTGAGGAGGCAACGCGCATCGGCGAGGGGCTCGGCTATCTGCATTATAAAGAAGAATCAAAGCATGCTGTGGATTTCCATACGGAAACAGAAAGTGCCGTTGACGTGCATCATTCCATCTTCGATCCCGGCAAGGATTTGAAGCAGTTCCACGATGGCCTGTTCGCGCGCGCAACACCGCGTCGTGCTTTTGGCGTGGATTTCCTGTTGCCGTGCCATGAGGATCTCTGCTTTCTTGTCATGTCAAACCTCACCAAGAACCTGCGTGAGCATACCTCGCTCGGCAATCTGTATTATGCGCTCTGCGATTGCCAGTATCTGCAAAAAGCGCCTTCTTTTGATTGGGGGCTCGTCTGGAAGGATGCCGTCGTCTGCGGGCAGGAGCTTGAGATACGTTTTGCCGCCGAATTCATGAATGCCATCGTCGCGGACACCATTCCCGATCTGGACAAATATTTTCCAGCTGATCCCGCCATGGAAGCCTTTTGCAATCAGGTCATCTTTGATGAGGACTATTTTCTGCCACGCCAAAAGGAATGCCAGGCCATCCGGGTGGTGGAGCTCAAGAACAATCCCTGGACGTTCGGCACGTTCATCGCGAAATTTTTGCTGATGAAAAAACTGCGCAATCAGCCCGCTTTTGTGCGCTGGTATTTAAAACGCAAAGAAACGCAGGGGACGGTTCATGCACATTGATAATCCTACCACAGCGCAACTGGAAAAAATCTTTGCCGCCTTGGATCAGCGCGCCGCCCGCAGGGGCGGGCCCGTCTTCGTCAAATATCTTGCGCTCGGCTCGTGCGTCGTCCGTCTAGTCAATTATTCCGACGGATTCACGCCGCATGTGGAGGCGCAACTGACCTATATCCTGCGGGACGACGCGCCGCATTACGACGCCACGCTGATTGTCTGGCAGGAAAACATTTTCAAGCAGCTTGTGGAGTATGCCATCATCTGCGACAAAAATTCGCAGCACTATCGCCAGATGCGCCTGAACAGGCTGTTCGGCGGCAGCTCCGGCGACATGGAGACTGCGACCATCGTCCTTGAAGACGTGCATCACCGGCAGCCTGTGGTGGAAATCAGTTCGCAGAATAGTTCTCTTTCCGCCTGGAATCCGCGGACAAACACATATTATTATGCTGTGGACAAGCTGGAGCCAGAAGAATTTATCAAGCGCGGGCATTTGTTTGTCCACGCGCTCGGCCGTATCATCAAAAGCCCGACAAGCAATCTGGCGCACGGGGCCGTCGTCGGCCTCAATGGTCAGGGGGTTTTGCTGTGCGGCATGGGCTATCGCGGTAAATCGACTTTTTCGGTCAATGCCATGCTGCACGGCTTTGAGTATGTTTCGGACGATTATCTTATTTTGGAAAAGGATGAAATGGCTCTGCGCGCTTGGCCCATTTATTCCATTATAACCCTCTCGCCGACTATTTATCAAAAAATGGCGTCTCGGCTCGATGCCAAGTTCGTTTCCAATAATGGGCGGAAAGACAAGTACGTCTTTAATATTGCCAAGTATCATGATCGGTTTGTTTGTGCTTATCCCATAAAGCTTTGCATGTTTCCACGATTCGTAAAATTTGCGGAGCCCAGTATCGAGCTTGGTAGTAAAGATATGGCGATGGATGAACTCGTCTATTCCACAGTTATGCAGACAGGGGAAACGCAGGATATGCGACTGATCGCTAAATTATGCTCTTTTGTGGAGAAACTGCCGTTTTACCGCATCAATCTTACGCAAGATATCGACAAAAATACACAATGCCTCAAAATATTTTTGGAGCGGCTCGGGTAACCATTCAAATTTTAAAACCGTCATTTCAGGAGGAAAATCCCCAATGTCTACGTTTGTGTTGAATGAAGAAAAAATGTTCAGTGATATTGCTGATGGTGTGGCTATCATCATTAATTCTGAGACCGGCGTTTATTATGGTATGAACAGTTTCGGAACAGCCGTGTTCGAAAATATTCTTACCGGTGTTTCCATTGAAGATATTCTGGTCGCCGCCAAGAATATGCCCGGCGCGCCCGATGACATGGACGCCCGCATGCAGACTTTTGTTAATGAACTCAAGGGATTTGAAATTGTGCTGGAAGGAATGACGGGGGGCGGCGTGATTAATCTGGATGCCGCTGTCGCGCAGGCAGACGATTTTACTTTGACCGTACAGGAGTATAGCGACGCGCAGGAATTGCTGTTGGCCGACCCCATCCATGAAGTGAAAAACGACACCGGCTGGCAGCCTGATAAGTCTGCGCTGGAAACGGATGAGGAAGTTGTCAGGTCAAAGCTCAAAAAAGCAGAACAATAGTCTGTTATAAGCTCTTCGGAGTGACTTGCCATCCATAATTTTTGATAATTCGGAAAAGTCAGTTCGAAGAGCTTGTTTCAATATAATTTATCTAGGGAGAATTATGCTTCGTATTTCCGTTATTGTCCCTGTTTATAATACTTGCTCGTATCTTAGCAAGTGTTTAGAGAGTCTTTTCAACCAGACTATGCGTGATATTGAAATCATATGTGTAGACGACGGTTCAACGGACGGGTCCTCCGATGTTTTGCGTGATTTTGCCCAGAAAGATTCTCGTCTGAAAGTGCTCAAGCATGAGCGCAATAAAGGAGCCGCCGCAGCACGTAATACAGGTTTAGCCGTTGCAAAGGGAGAATATCTCGGTTTTGTGGATTCTGATGACTATGTCTCTAATGACTATTTTGAAAAACTGTACATAGTCGCTAAGGAAAATACCGCAGATATAGCTAAAGCAAGATATTTTTATGAAAAAAAAGATGATATTCAAAAAGAAGACAAATATAATATATCTATAGAAGAGAATAAATATAATTTTTCTATAAATTTTACGACTGCAATTTATAGATACTCAATTATAAAAAATAATAAGATAAGATTTTTAGATGGAATTACAAATTATGAAGATGTTGTTTTTCTTATTATGTGCGTTTGTTGTGCAAATAAAATAAAAACGATAGATTCTGTATATTACCATTATATAAAAAGGCCTTGCTCATCTACTAGCAAAGATTACAAAAAAATATTTGATATGACACTACAGGCTTGCTTTGAGATAGTTTCCATTCTCAATAAAGCCAAAATTCCTCATAATAATTATAATAAATTATTTAGACAATGTATAAATGTATTATTATCAATTTCAGTAACGCCGTCAGATGTTTCTGAAAATTCTGCGTATAAAGTAATCAAACTTTTGGAAAGCTACAAATTTTTACCGCAAAAAATAAAAAAAAGTAAACTTCCATATACAAAACGGTCAGTAATTGAGGTTTTTTGGGACATAAAACGAATATCTGCAGCTCCATTTTTCCCAAAAAATGATCAAAAATTTATTTATACTTTGTATAAAATGTCACATTTTATTTCCGTTTGTCTTTTTATAAGTACACTTGCGCCGGGTGGTGCTGAACGCCAGATTGTAACTTTGGCAAAAGCTTTAGCGCGGAAAGGTGTTGTTGTATATTTAGTTTATTATGAGTCAAAAGGGAATTATGGACATTATTTAGGTATGTTGAAAAATACGTATGTTATACATTTTTCATATGCATTAAATAATACTGTTGTATTGGGAAGTTTTTTTTGCAGAAAATATCAAGATCTATATCATGAAATTCGCACAATGGGACTTCCTCCATTGTCGGTATTGGCATTAACTGGAGCTTTAACATTCATTTCTCCAGATATCTTGCATTGCTATCTTGATGGAAACAATATTTTGGGTGGAAGTGTGGGGATTTTGGGGAAAGTTCCTGGTATTGTGCTTTCTTTTCGAAGTGTTGACCCTGCTACTGCTCAAGAAATTTATACAGATATGGCATTAAAATATTATACATTCTTACTTCGCTATAATAATGTTGCTCTTGAATCTAATTCAAGTTATGGCGCTTATAGTTATGCACACTGGCTACGTATTGATCACAATCGTATTGCTGTTAATCCTAATGGCATTGATTCAAGCCTTTTAAATAGAGGAAAATTTTCTTCTCAACAGATTGCACGGCGCTCTCTTGAGATTGATGAATCGACACCCGTAGTCTTATTTCTCGGTCGTTATCATGCTTGTAAATGCCCAGATGTCTTGCTCTCTGTGGCAGATGAATTGCGGAAAAAAATTCCTGATGTTCTTTTTTTAGTGGCCGGGGATGGTATGCAATATGACGAAGAAATCGGATTTTTGCTACAAAAATATAAGCTTACTGACACTATTCAGCTTCTTGGGCCACGAAAAGATGTTTTAAACTTGCTGACTGCAACCGATGTATTGCTGATGACATCACGGATTGAAGGTTTTCCAAATGTTATAATGGAAGCTATGTCAGCAGGGCGACCGGTCGTTGCGACAAGAGTCGGTGCTGTTCCTGAGCTTGTTCGCGAAGGAAAAGATGGTTTTTTGCACAGTGTTGGTAATGTTGCTGGCTTATGCGAAAGTCTTCAATTTTTGTTGTCCGATTCAAAAACTCGACATCGGATGGGACAAAGTGCCAAACAAAGAATTTTAGAAAATTTTACATCTGATAAATTGGCTCAGCGCGCGCTGTTGCAATATTCCTCTCTTCTGGGGCAATGCCAAGATGAAAAGGAGCAAGTATAATGTGCGGCATTTGTGGTTTTTTTTCATGTAATGCAGCTGGTCTGAACCCTGGAGAGGCCCAAAAAATTCTTGAAAATATGACGATGTGCCTTTCGCATCGCGGACCTGATGGTCATGGAGAATGGTTGGATGCTGATGCAGGTATAGCGCTCGGCCATAGACGACTTTCCATACGGGATATTTCGCCTGCAGGTGCGCAGCCTATGCATTCCCATTGTGGACGCTATGTGCTGACTTACAATGGTGAAATTTACAATAATGAAGAGCTGCGCCATTATATTCTTAAGGTAAAGGAGCAGGAACCGTGCTGGCAGGGACATTCCGACACGGAAGTCTTTTTGGAAGCTTGTGCAACTCTGGGGATTCACCGAACATTGGAATTATGTATTGGAATGTTCTCCTTTGCTCTTTGGGATAAAAAAGAACATAGGCTTATTCTTGGTCGTGATAGATTTGGAGTCAAACCTTTATACTGGACAGTACAAAACAATACTCTAATTTTTTCTTCTGAAGTGAAATCCTTACGCCGTTATCCATATTTCAATCCCGAAATTGATAGAAATAGGCTGGCCGCTTTTTTCCGTTGTAACTATTTACCCGATCCGCTGACTATCTTTGCAGATGTCCGCAAATTACGCCCTGGATATGTGCTCATTGCCGACGGCATGGAGGTTCCTCGCGAAGAGCAATGGTGGAGTGCGCGGGAAGTGGCTCTGGCGGGTGTTGCAAATCGCATTGACTGCCACAAGGAAGCGTTGGACGAACTGCATCACTTAATTCAGGACGCCGTCAGCAGGCGTATGGTTGCCGATGTCGCGATAGGAGCATTTTTGTCTGGCGGCGTGGATTCGTCACTTGTCGTCGCGGTGATGCAGGAAGCTGCCTCGCGCCCAATCAATACCTATAGTATCGGCTTTGAGGAGGTTGACTACAACGAGGCGCCCTACGCAAAGGCTATTGCCGCCGTTTTGGGAACTCAACACACGGAACTTTATATTACCTCAAAGGATGCTGCGGAGCTGATTCCCCAATTGCCGCAAATATATGATGATCTTTTTGCGGATTCGTCTCAGATCCCCACTTACTTCCTGTCTCGGTTGGCCCGCAAGGATGTGATGGTGGCGCTGTCCGGCGATGGCGGTGACGAATTTTTTGCTGGCTATGCGCAACATAGTCTCAAAATCCCCTTTTATCGTAATTTGCCTACTAGCCGGTCTCACTTGTATCAGCGAATGCATTTGGGACGCTGGAGAGGCATGGATGTCGTTCCTGGGGGCAGGGTCCCCTCTTCCTACTTTGTACAAGGTATAGATGACGACATGTTTCTTGATGACGGTGAATTGGCCCAATTTATTGATACCGTTCACTATCTACCTGGCGATATTTTGCACAAGGTGGACCGCGCTTCCATGGCTGTTTCGTTGGAGGTGAGACCGCCTTTGTTGGATCATCGTATCTACGCGCTGGCGTGGCGCATGCCCCCCCATTTACGGCGAGCTTGTGGCAAAGCTAAGTGGCCGTTACGGCATCTACTGAATCACTATGTCTCGCCGGAGCTGACGGAAAGGCCCAAGCAAGGTTTTGCCCTTCCTTTGCTTTCTTGGGTTCGTGGTCCATTGCGAGACTGGGCGGAGTCACTGCTGGATCCTGCACGTCTGCGCCGTGAGGCCTGGTTGTCTCCCGAGGTTGTGGCGCGCATGTGGAAGGAGGCGCTAGAAGGGCGACAAAATATGGAACAAATCTGGGCCGTCTTGATGTTTCAGTCTTGGTTGGAAATGTTTGTTAAGGAGAAATGAAGTGGACTACCATGAGCAGCATCAACGCGGAAAGAATGCCGTGAAGGCAATTCGATATATTAAATATATATTAAAACTATGTAAAAAACATGGAAAAAATGTAACGAAAGATATGAAGATCCTTGATTTTGGTTGTGGATCAGGGGAGGCTACTTATTTTCTTGTGAAAATGGGTTATAATGCATATGGTTATGACTTGTATTATAATTTATCTGACTGTTCTAAAAAATATTCAGAACGTTTTTCATTTTATGATAATGATAAAAATTAGACAGATTTAGCAAACTATGCAGTTGATCTCGG
This sequence comes from Desulfovibrio fairfieldensis, assembly GCF_001553605.1. NCBI lineage: Bacteria > Pseudomonadati > Thermodesulfobacteriota > Desulfovibrionia > Desulfovibrionales > Desulfovibrionaceae > Desulfovibrio > Desulfovibrio fairfieldensis. The sequence continues at coordinate 2,204,498 of NZ_CP014229.1, read as the reverse complement.
TGATTTTCGTTTGCCCTATGATGACTGTAGTTTTGATATTGTCATAACTTCTCAAGTTTTTGAACATATTTTCAATCATGAAAAAGTCATAAGAGAATTTAGGCGTGTTATGCGTGACGATGGAATTTCTATAAATACCTTCCCACCTAAATATGTTCTAATTGATGCGCATATAAAAATATTTTGGGGACAAATTATAAAGTTTCGGCCATATTATTTTTTGTGTGCATTATTTGGAATAAGGAATGGATTTCAAAAAGGAAAGTCTATTATGTATATCACAAATAGTAATTATCATTATGCTCGAACAGGACTGAATTATATTTCAACAAAAGAATTTCGTCGAATTGCATCACGATATTTTTCATATATTTCTATAGAAACAAATCAATTTAAGGATATATTAATGAAGTTGGGAAAATATTCTTTTGTTAAATTTTTTTTGGAAAATTGCTCAAAAAATATCACTGCTGTCCTGAAACCGTAGTTTTTCTGTAGATTAAGAAATGTGGTGCAATTTTTTACTACTAATTGGAGGTTGTACAAATATTATATCATAAATTGTCTTGTTTAAATTAATAATAAACTATATCTATATGTTTGAATATTGCTTTTTAGAGGGCGATAGGCGTAATTCTTTCGAATTGGCTGTAAATATCCATTGGGGTAATTATGAATATTGCATTATTTATTCCATTTCTTTGTATGGGAAAAGGTGGAGCAGAACGCAGCGGCATTAAGCTTGCACACGAGATGCAAAATAGAGGACACAAATGCACTCTTTTTTGTACAGGAAATAGACTCGGAATACCTGCATATCCGCTTCCGAAAAATATTAAATGGTATGATTTGCAATTGAAAGATTCCAAGTCAATTTATGATGCACAACAATTGTTGACAAACCTTCATATTGATGTCTTTTGTTGTTTTAACTCAACACGCATAGGATTATGGATTCCTATCCTATGCAAGTCAGCAAATATTCCGCTACTCTGGGCTGAACGTAGTGCTCCTCAAGCTGCGGAGAAATATTTTTGGAATCGAAAAGAACGTTTGGCATGTATGGCTGCGGCTGATGGAATTGTCCTCCTTTGCTTAAGCTATGCGGCTTCTCTGCCCGATTTTTTTCATAAAAAAATTTTTATAATTCCCAATCCGGCACCAGAACCACACATCATTGATTGGGCTAAAAAAAATTCTCAGCGTAAAATTATTCTTGCCGTAGCGCGACTGCAAACAATAAAGCAGTTGGTGACGTTAATTAAAGCTTTTGTGTTTTTACAGCATGAATTTATAGATTGGGACTGCTACATATGCGGCGATGGTCCACTTAAGAAAGACTATCAGTCGTTAATTGATGCACTTGGATTAACTGCACGAGTACGACTTATAGGATCTGTTGACAATATTGGTGACTACTATGCTGCAGCGCAAGTTTTTTGTCTTCCATCTTCATTTGAAGGTTTTCCAAATGCATTGATTGAAGCGCAAAGCTATGGGTTACCTGCTGTCGGTTTTGCTGATTGCGCCGGGGTAAATGAAATCATCAGACATGGCGAAAATGGCTTGTTGGTCGCCCGAAGAGGAGTCAAACCGTTGGCTGATACCCTTCGTGTTCTTTTGCGAGATGAAACACTTCGCCGTCAAATGGGAATAAAAGCTCAGGTAATGCTTTCAAGATATGAAGAAAAAGTTGTATTTGAAAATTGGGAAAATACTTTTTACACAATTAAAAAATATCGTAGTTCGACAACTCTTGCAGATATAGAAAAGGTCCAAGACGATACCATCAAGAATGATCTCCGTGAAATTTTAAAGTATCCTCCATCTTCTTCTAAAGCCAAAAATTCAAAAATAGCGAATATTATTTTCGCTGAACTTCGCGAAAAACGACAACTTGCCGAAGAGATAGGCAATTTCAAGAAATACCAGGTTAGAGATTAAGGGGATCTCTAACAGTACAAGGAGGAGGGAATGCTTGAAAAAAAAGCGGCGTTGTCACTTGAACATGCGGTAAATATATGCAAGCAGCATTCCGTGGGAACTGCCTTGCATAGTGATATTGTTTTTTTCTCTTTACCCTACTGGGATATTTATACTCCGTTCAGCGCTGTTCCATGTCTTGTTGGGGTATTGCAAGAAAAAGGCTGGAAAGCTCAGCAGATCGATATCGGCATTCTTTATTTTCATGAGCTGTTTATCAAACGCCGGCGTTTGGCTTGGGCGTTGATTAAATCGAAATTCTTTTATCATGAGAAGGTTGAGCCTTTCGAATCGAGTGGTGTTCATTCTTATGAGGAATATCTGGAGTCCATTGACTGGCTGAGTAAGGACAAAATGGATCTTGCAGCCTTGCGCGCTGCTTATCCAACTCTCAATGATTTTCAACGCGGAGTGCTTAGTGCATTTTATGGCGCGCTGTGGATTAACAAGCGCAAACGCTCCAACCGTCTTCATCTTCGCCTCCCCCAACTTCTTGAAGGTTACGATTTTACGCCATTTTTTAATGTTATTTCCCGTTTCAATCTTTTTCCGATTTTGAATAACTTGCCTCCTGTTGCCGGAATTTCCATAACCTCGCTTGATCAGCTTGCGGCGAGTTGCCTTTGGGCAATTTTTTTAAAAAAACTGCATCCAGATATTACACTGATAGCAGGCGGCAGTTGTACTATTATTTTGCGTAACTGTAATCGGCAAGCATGGGAACAATTTTTTGATTTTTTTGATTATGTATGTACAGGAGAAGGTGAAACATGTACAGCAATGCTTGTTAACCATATATATAATGGAGTATATGAGTTAGGTGAGATTCCAAACCTCGCATATCGTGCGGGTGACACAGTGACCTGCACGATGGAGGCTGTGGAAAATGTTGAGGCGTTACCTCCTCCCTGCTATGTCGGAATCGATCAATCGCTATATCTAACCCCGGAGCCTATGCTTTCTTATCAAACTTCGCGAGGCTGTTTTTGGGGAAAGTGCGCGTTTTGTGATTTCGATAAAAAATGGAGGTCCAACTTTCGACAAAAGTCCATCGAAAAAGTTAACGCCGATTTGAAATTTCTACATACTACCTATGCGGTTAATAATTTTACCTTTGTCGATGAGGCTATTGAGCCCAAGTTTTTTTCTCGCTGGATTCCTGAGCTGGAGAAAGAAGCATTTTCTCAGTATATTCATTGGCTCGCTTATATGAAAGTATCACCTCATTATTCTGATGAATTGATTGCCCGGGCGAAGAGATGTGGTCTCACGATGGTGATGCTTGGGGTGGAGACTTTCAATCAACGATTATTGCGCTTTATCCGCAAGGGAATTTTAGCAAAAAATTCTATTCAGAATTTGAATTGTTTTCATGCCAATGGCGTCAAAACGCACGCTTGGCTGATGGGATTGCTCCCATCACAAACAAAAGAAGAATTGATTGCTGATTTTACAACAATAAAAAAATGTATTGATGATATTGATAATGTGTATATGGGATCATTCATATTATTTCCGAGTACAGATATATTTTCCCAACCTCATAAATTTAATATAATACAAATTTCAGAAGCAAAAGATATTCACTATGATGGTTATACTTTTTCTTCAACATATAATGGGCAAGAAATTGATATTGAAAAATTGAAAAAATATCTTAATGGAACAATACGTCCCTTCATTTCTAAAAAAAAATTTATTACAAACAGGTATGATAGATTTTTTGATGACAAATTTTTTGCTGAAAAAAATACTGTTTTGAAACAACAAGGTAAGAAATAAAAATACTATTATAGCTGAAAATATCAATAGGGATGGTAAAAAATGTCATTTCCCCTTATTTCTGTTATGATACCAACTTTTAATCGCGAAAAATATATCAAACAGGCAATTGATTCTGTTATTATCCAAGATTATCGCCCGTTAGAAATTATTGTTGTTGACGACGGCTCAACCGACAGGACTGCTGAAACTGTAGAGCAATATGATCCTAATATAGTCAAATATTTTTACAAAAAAAATTGTGGCATGGATGATGCTTCTGCGCGGAATCTTTGTGTTCAGAAAGCTTCAGGAGAATTTCTGGCTTGGCTTGATAGTGATGACTATTACTTGTCGGGAAAACTTAGTGCTCAGATGGAGTACTTACAGCAACACCCAGAATGTGAAATTGTTTTTACAGAAGTGGAAGATTTTTTTGATGATGATAATATGAAAAGAGAGATGGACCCTAATATTTATACCAAAATTTTTTTTGGAGGGACAAAAGTTTTTCATACAACAATGCTTGCTAGGCGTGAAATGATCTTGCGAGTAGGGCCGCGTGTTGAAAATCTACGCGCTTATGGTGATCATGAATGGTTATATAGAATATATTTTATACATAATGTTGATATTTCACATTGTTTAGATAGAGTTTATGTCCGGCGCAGAATGCATAAAAATAGTGTTGCATATACAAGGAGAAATCCAGAAACATTAGCTGCTGTCACACAGCTTACTGATAAATATATGCGCGAAAAAATCAGGCGTGACTTGCTTGCCGCGCGAAGAAAGCAAAGCAAACAGTGATGCCCATTCTCTCTATCATTATCCCTGTCTTCAACACGCAAAAGACGCTTCCCGCCTGTCTCGATAGCGTATTGGAGCAGACCGTGACAGATATCGAGGCGTTGTGCGTGGACGACGGCAGCACTGACGATTCCTTGTCTATGCTGCGTCGTTATGCGCTGGCCGACGCGCGGGTGCGCATTTTGCGGCACGAGCGCAACAGGGGCGTTTCCCGCGCCCGCAACACCGGCATTGAGACCGCCGCTGGCGAGTACATGGCCTTTGTGGACAGCGACGACGCCCTTGCTCCTGATTTTTGCGAGCGCCTGCTTACGGCGGCGCGGCGGGAGGGGGCCGACATTGCCAAGGGCAATTACGCGTACTTGGGGCATTCCGGGATCAATTACAGCATCAACGCCAAAATTCGCCAGGACAAGAATAATTTTTATATCCAGTTCTGCTCGGCCATTTATCGCTCGACCTTTCTGCGGGAGCACGGACTGCGCTTTTCCGAGCGGCTGCATGCCTCGGAAGATCTGGTTTTCGCTTTCAGCGCCGCCCTGCGGGCCGAGCGCATAGCTCTTGACGACACGGCGCATGCGCTTATCACGCCCCGGCGTGGTTCGGCCTCTTTTTCCGCCCCGGATGTCCGCACCATCATTTCCCATTACCGGGCCTTGGGTATGATCACGCAACTGGCCACACAAGACGTGGTTTCCGCTGCCAGTTTCAATTATGTGCTGGCCTCGCTGTTTGCTCTTTTTATTCATATTGCCGCCCGTAACCGAAGGGCATCTGTACGGCGTTTTATTGAAGCTAAAAACAGACAGCTATTCAAGATTGTTCGAACCTGCCCGAAGTTCGATGCCGACACTTTTGTCGGGGTTCTGGGGGATGAGGATAAACATTTGCTTGCCTGTCTTGAACATAACGAGCTTCTGCAATTTTTTGCCGCCCTTGATAAACTGCAAGCCCAGCGCTGCAGAACGCTACGGAGCCGTCCCTGATGAAGCACGCACTTGGTATAGTTTCGCCCATGGGGGTCTTGGGCAACGCCTGCCATGCAGAACCTCCCGCTTGTACACTTTTTATGACCTCGCGCTGTAATCTGGCCTGCTCGTGGTGCCGCCGCGCCAAAATCGGCGTGCGACAAACGCCGCCCGTGAGTCTGGAAGTGGTTCGCGCTTTGTTGGGGCAATACCCTGGCATTGCCGTCTTCGCCATGGCTGGGCAGGGTGAGCCCACGCTGGCCCCGGAATTTTCGGACATCGTGCGCTCTCTGGCCGAAGCGGGCAAGGGTATCATTCTGGATACTAATGGCGTTAACTCTGGAAAAGTGGGCGAACTGGACGGTTGTTTTTCGCGTATCAGCGTAAGCCTCTATGGACACGACCGGAATTCCTTTAATTCCTACACCGGTGTTGACGGCTTTAAAAGTGTCATGCGTTCATGGGGCGTCTACCGGCGGGTCTGCCGCCAGGTCTGCATTTCCTATATTGTTGACAGGGACAAGCTCGATGACTTGCGGAAGGTACTTGATCTCTGTGATACGCTGGAGCCGTCCCATCTGCTGTTGTATAATCCGCTTTGCTATGATGCCAGTGACAAAGTGCAAATGGCGAAGATCATTACCGCCCAGGATACGGAGATTATCTCAACCATCGCGGAACTGGCCGAAGGCCGGAGGTACCCCATCGACCTGCCCCCTTATCCCGACTATATGACGCCCTGTAATTCCTGTCGCTCTTATTGCGCGGTCATCAATGTGGACGGCAATGGAGATATAGGCGGCTGTCTGCGCAAGGTGGTGCCGGACGGCTCATGCGGTAATGTGTTCCATGACGCGGACTGCTTCAATACAGCGGCCATGCTGCGGCTACGACGCAGACAAATGGTGGGTTACCCGCCGCATTCCGAGTGTGCCAACTGCTTTGGCAACTGGGGCTATGGCGACTACCATTCCCTAAGCTGGAAAAAGGACTTTTCATAATGCCACAAACCGATCCCAGTGTCCTGATTTCCATTGTCATGCCGGTCTGGAACGGTGCGGCCTATCTGCAAGAAACCTTGGACAGCGTCTGGCGGCAGGGGGTGTCGGCGGAGATCATTGTTGTGGACGACGGTTCCACGGACAATTCTCGCGAAATTGCGGCATCCATGGGCTGTACGGTGATCCCGATGACGCATAGCGGCATTGCCAGAGCTTGTAATACCGGTATCGTCCATGCCGTCGGTACGTATCTCATGATGCTGGATCAGGACGACGTACTTTGTGAGGGAGCGCTGGCGACCATGTTGCATGCTTTGGAAGGGGAGGTTGACCTGCTGGCCGTGGCGGCCAGGGCGCAAGATTTCATTTCACCCGATCTCGATGAACGCACTCGCGCTGCAATTGTGCCGCGTTCCTTGCCGTACTTTGGCCTTATGACCGGGGCCGTGCTCATGCACTGTAGAGTACCGGAGCTCGTGGGCACTTTTAATGAAAATTATCGTGCCGGTCAGGCGGTTGATTACCTTCTGCGCATGGAGAAATACGGCATTATCTGCAAAAAGTTGGAGATGATTTCCGTCATGCGGAGGCTTCACGCTACCAATACGAGTAGAATCATGAAAAACAGGCAGTTCAGGGATTATGGCACTATTCTGCGCGCCCGGCTGGCGGGAGATAAAAGACATGCATGAGCTTCAGGAGCGCTACTGCGTCGAAGACAGCTTTTTTCATCGATATTTCGTGCGCAACGCGGAAAATCGTTTTGTCAATGATTTGAAAAAATTCATGCTGTGGCATGAAGGGCATTTTCTTGATCCCCGCAAAAAGCTCGACTATGTACGGCGTTTTCTGGTGGACGAGTTGGAAGATTTTTACAGTAAAAGCCGATTCTGCCTGCCTCAAATCGGCTTTTCACTGACCACGCGCTGCACGCTGCATTGTCAGGACTGTATCGCCCTGTCGCCTCTGTTCGAGAATCCCGAACTGCATAAAAATTTTACTCACATGGACCTCGGCTTCAGCGATTTTAAGCGGGAGCTCGATGCCGTTACCGCCGGGGTGGACGGTATCAAGCGTCTTTTTCTGCACGGAGGTGAGCCTCTGCTGAACAGAGCTTTGCCGGAAATCGTCGACTACAGCGCCGCCTGCGGCAAGATTGAGCTTGTGGAGCTTATTACCAACGGCACCATTGTCCCTTCCGAGCTGCTGTTGGACGCCATTGAACGGCATAAGGACAAGGTCTATCTGGCCATCAACAATTATGGCGTAAACCCGGCCTTAAAGACTCAGCTGCATTACGAGGAAACTGTTGCCCGCCTGAATGAACGTGGGATCAGGCATCCGCTTTATTCGGAATTGTCGTGGTATCGGCAGCATCCCCTTAAGGGCCAGGGCTATACATCCGAACAGACCCGCAAGATGTTCGCAAACTGCTGGTGCAAGCACAGCCTGCAGATTCTCAACGGCGTGCTGGCCATCTGTCCGCGCGCCTCCATTGGAGAGTTGCTGGGATTAGTGCCTACTCCCGAGGAAGACGTCATTCGTCTACGTGAGAACATCACTGGCGATACGCGGCAACGCCTGGTGGCTTTTTATAAGAAAGATTCCTTCGTGGCTTGCGGCTACTGTGCACCGCAGTCGGAGGTCATTCCGCCAGCTATGCAGTCCGGCGACAAATAAATGGGGTCAGGCATGGAGAAAAGATATATTGCCCGATTTGACATTGACGTCTCTCTGCTCGGCTTCGGAGCCATGCGTCTACCCTTACTGCCCGGAAGCGCGTCCGCCATTGATCAGGTCCTTACCGAAGCCATGGTTGATCGTGCCTTGGCTGAAGGCGTGAATTATTTTGACACGGCATTCACTTATCACAAGGGGATCAGTGAGTTGCTTCTGGGCAGAATTTTGAATAAGCATCCTCGCGAGAGCTATTTTTTGGCGGACAAGCTGCCCTTATGGACGCTGAAATCGCGAGATGAAGCGGAGCATATGTTCAAATCGCAGCTCAAGAAGTGCCGCGTGAACTATTTCGATTTCTATCTGTTGCACGGATTGAATGCCTCTTTGTACGCGAGGGCGGAGCAACTCGGCATCTATGCTTGGCTGCGTGAGAAAAAAGAACAGGGGCTGGTGCGGCATATAGGTTTTTCCTTCCATGATTCCCCTGAGGTCTTTCGGCAGATTCTGGATGAGCATACCTGGAACTTTGCCCAAATTCAGCTTAACTACGTTGACTGGGAAGCGTGTAACGCCAAATGGCTTTATGCGTTGTTGGAAGAGCGCGGCTTGCCTGCCGTCATCATGGAGCCTGTGCGCGGCGGTTCGCTGGCTAATTTACCCGCTGAAGCCGACACTCTGCTCAAGGCCGCGTCCGGGGCCAGCCCGGCCTCATGGGCCATTCGTTACGCGGCCTCACTGCCCAACGTCATGGTGGTACTCAGCGGTATGAGCGCCATGGCGCATGTGGAAGACAATCTTGCGACCATGAAACGCTTTCGTCCCTTGTCGGATGATGAGCGAGCCATTTTGCAAAAGGTGGCAGCTATCTATCGCGCCTCAGGCGACATCCCTTGCACCGGTTGCGGCTATTGCTCGCCCTGTCCGCATGGGGTAGACATCCCGGGCGTGTTTGCCGCCTATAATCATCGTAAGCGCGGCGATTTCGCTCTTGTGTATCGCGCCATTCCTCCCACCTCACAGGCGACGGCCTGCGAGTGTTGCGGCCATTGTCTCAAGCATTGTCCGCAGCATATTGACATCCCGGCCAGGCTGCATGACGTGGTAGGCTTTATTGACGGAAAACACCCAGCCTGATTGATCGGATTAACGAGGATCATGTTGCCATCGCTTTTTTCAAAATTCTTTGCCGACTTTGTGCGGATATTCAAGGCGTTGCCGAAATGCCTGCAACGCGCCATACGACGCGTGTTTGCCTGTGTGGTGCTGCAGGCCGTACTGGAAATCGGCTCCATTGCCGCTATCTCCTTTCTTGCTGTCAGCATCACGGCGCCGGAACGGATACTCTCTCACCCTGTCGCCGCGCGCCTTTTGAGCCACTTCCCCCAGCTACAAGGGCTTACTGCGGATCCGCGCCAGTTCGCCCTGCTTATCGCGGCGCTGGCGGCGGGTCTGATTGCAGCCAAAAATGCCATTTCAGCTTTCGTTAACTACAAAACTAACCAATTGGGCGAACGCATCTCCCTGTTTGCCGGTGAAACAGTTTTTCAGCATTTTTTATATAGCCCCTATATTCAGCACCTGGCAGGTGACAGCGGCGCCATGTTTCAGGCTTTGTCGTGGCGTGATCAACTGGGGCGCATGGTTATACATCTCATGTCGGTATACAGTTACGCCGCAATTGCGCTTGCAATGGCATTGGCTCTTGTTGTTGCCACGCCAGGTATCATTCTTTTGGTTATGGCCGTTATAATCGGTCTTGCCGTAGCTATATACAGACGTCTCAGAGGATCGATGGATCACGCAGGATTGGAGGCCGCCGAATGGGCACGGGAACAAAACAAGGTGACCATGAACGCCATGCACGGCGTACGCGAAATGCTCATATATCGTCAGCAAGACGTCTTTTTCAAAAATTTTGAAAAGTCCTGTAAAGAAGGCATACCATACAGAACTTTTTTGAGTATTGCTCCTTCCGCGCCGACATGGATACTGGAAACAGCCGGTTTTCTGTCTATTGTTGTGACGCTCTGGATTATGCTGACCTTTTTAGACAGTTCCATGGTGCATATCACAGCTGTGCTGACCATGATCATGCTGATAGCCTGGCGCGTGCTGCCATTGCTCAACCGCTCCCTTGGCGCTTTGGTGGTTGTACGCGGAACACGCCATGCCGCTCTCGACTGCCTGGACAAAGTGGAAGAAGCTCTGCAGCATCCTGTGTCCTCATTGCCGGACCCTTCTCCTACCTTCGTATTGCGACGCAGCATCTCGTTTGAGCATGTTTTTTTCCGTTATCCCACGGCTGAGGCTGATTGTCTGAGTAACATTTCGTTCTCCATTACATGCGGAAGTAAAGTCGGCATTATCGGCCAGTCCGGTGCGGGAAAAAGTTCCATTGCTTCCATTCTGAGTGGATTGATCGAGCCAACAGAGGGGGAAATGCTTGTGGACGGCAGGACTATGTCGCCTGCCGATCGGGCCGCTTACTGTGCACGTGTAGGCTATGTCCCGCAGAATCCCTACATTCTTCCGGGAACATTGGCGGAAAACGTGGCCTTCAGCCAATGGGGCAAGCCGTGGGATGAAGAGAAGGTTCTGCGAGCCTGCCGCATGGCCGAACTGGATATCGTGGAGCAGCGTGGCATCAACTTCACTTTGGGACAAGGCGGCGGCGGCCTGTCTGGAGGACAGGCGCAACGACTGTCCATTGCCCGCGCCTTGTACGCGGAACCGTCTGTGCTCATTCTTGATGAAGCTACAAGTGCACTGGATGGCGGCGTGGAATCCGCCATTATGAATACCATTTTTTCTCTTCCCCAGAGCATTACAACCATTACCATCGCGCATAGACTGACAACAGTGGAGCGGTGCGACACCTTGATCTGGATTGACGGGGGAAAGGTACAACGTATCGGATCACCGAAAAAAATTCTTGTGGACTATAAGCAATCTCTGGAGCAACGGGCCTTATTGCAGCATGAATTATAAATTGGGTGATGCGGTGTATTGAGTAAAAAACCGGCCACCCGCCGTATGACGGGTGGCCGGTTCAACAACCTGGGCCGGAAAAGACTCAGGCTTCCAGAAAGGTCCTGTAGGCTTCCAACGTGGCGTAGAGATCCGCGCAACTGGCCAGTTCAAAGGGACTGTGCATGGAGAGCACGGCCGGGCCCAGGTCGATGACCCGCATGCCGTAAGCCGCCAGAAAGAGGGCCACTGTGCCGCCGCCCCCCAGATCCACCTTGCCCAGTTCGGCGGTCTGCCAGGGAATGCCTTTGGCATTATACAGGCCGCGCAGTTCGCCGAAAAATTCGGCGTCCGCCTCGCTGGCTCCGTATTTGCCGCGCGAACCCGTGAACTTGGAGAAGCAGGGGCCGTAGCCCAGCTGGGCCGCGTTCTGCTTTTCGTGAACTTCCTGAAAATCCGGGTCCAGAGCGGCCTGCACGTCGGCGGAAAGGGCCCGGCTGTGCAGCAGCACGTGCGAGGCGGGCGTGCCCGGAGCCCAGGCCCGGGCCAGGTCTTCCACGCAGTACTGGAAAAAGCGCGAGGCCGCGCCCGTGGCGCCGTCCGAGCCGATTTCCTCTTTGTCCCAGAAGATCACGGCCATGTTCCGCGCGCCGTTTTCGGCCGACAGCAGGGCTTCCAGGGCCGTGAACACGCAGATGCGGTCGTCCTGCCCGTAACCGCCCACCAGGGCCTTGTCAAAGCCCACAAAGCGCGCCGGTCCGGCGGGCACGGCCTGGAGTTCGGCGGTGATCAGGTCTTCTTCATTGATGCCGTATTTTTTGTGCAGAATCTCCAGCAGCTGTTCCTTGACCGGTTCCTTGGGCGCGTCCTTGTCCTTTCCCTTTTTCACGGTCTTGGGGCTGTGGGCCAGGATGATGTTCAGCTTTTCGGCCTCAAAGGCCTCGCTGATGGTCTGGCTGCTCTGTTTCTGGGCCAGATGCGGCAGCAGGTCCGCGATGCAGAACACCGGCTCGCCCGGCTTTTCTCCGATGCTCACCGCAAGGCTTTCGCCGTTTTCGCGAATGACCACCCCATGCAGGGCCAGGGGCCGCGCCAGCCACTGATACTTGCGGATGCCGCCGTAATAGTGGGTCTTGGCCTGGGCCACGCCGGGCTGCTCAATGAGCGGGCGCTGCTTGAAGTCCAGACGCGGGGTGTCCGCGTGGGCCGCGATGAGCGCCAGGCCTTCTTCCAGGGGTTCGGAGCCGCGCCGGGCCGCGAACAGGGCCTTGCCGCGCAGGGGACGCAGCACGCGCTCCTTGCTGAAATCCTCGCTGTAACCGGCCTGGCTGAGGCGCTCGCGCGCATAATCCACGGTTTCGCGCTCGGTCTTGCAGCGGGTCAGAAAGTCGATGTAACGGGCGGCCAGGGCTTCCATGCTTTTGCGCTGTTTGGCATCGGCGTAGGTTTCCCAGGCGCTTTGCGGTTTGTAGGCAAGTGTTTTTTCCATGATTATATTCCTTGTCGGTTATGATTGCTTTCCGCCGCCTGTAGCGCCATGCGCAGTGCGCGCAGCAGCAGAGGGTATTCCTTGTTTTCCAGGGTGCGCGGGTCCAGGCAGAAGTGGTCGTCCTCCAAACGGCCCAGCAGGGGCGGGTCGGTAGCCAGCAGGGCGTTTTTCAGGGCCGTGGCGCTGATCCGCGCGGGTTTGAGGCCGACCAGGCTGGTGGGCAGGTCGTATTGGGGAAAGGCCCCGCCGCCCACGCGCGAGACATCCGGGCGCACGCTTACGGTGCAGTCCCCGCCCAAGGCTTTGCGCAGGCGGACGGCCAGGGCGCGGGCGCGCCTGGCCAGTTCTTCGGGCCGCAGGCAGATGCGGCGCAGGGTGGGGATGCGCTCGCGGGCCTTGTCCGGGTCCAGATAGAGGCGCAGGGTGGCTTCCAGGGCGGCCAGGCAGAGCTTGTCGCAGCGCAGGGCGCGGGTCAGGGGATTGCTCTTGAGCCTGTCCACCAGCTCTTTGCGCCCGGCGATGATTCCGGCCTGGGGGCCGCCCAGCACCTTGTCTCCGGAAAAAGTCACCAGGTCCGCGCCGCCCGCCAGCACCGAGGGCACGGTGGGCTCGTTGGGCAGGCCGTAGGGCGAAAAATCCATGAAGCTGCCGCTGCCCAGATCCTCAAACAGCGGCAGGCCGCGTTCGCGCGCCAGAGCCGCCAGCTCCGGCAGGGGCACGGAGGACTGGAAGCCCACGATGCGGTAATTGGACGTATGCACGCGCAGCAGGGCGCGGGTGTTTTCGTTGATGGCCGCCGCATAGTCGCGCAGATGGGTGCGGTTGGTGGCCCCCACCTCGCGCAGATGCGCGCCGCTTTTTTCCATGACCTCCGGAATACGGAAGCTGCCGCCGATCTCCACCAGCTCGCCGCGCGAGACGATCACCTCGCCGCCCTTGCAGAAGCCGTCCAGCATCAGCAGCACGGCGGCGGCGTTGTTGTTGACCACCAGCACGGCCTCGGCCCCGCTCAGGCGGCAGATCAGATTCTCCACCAGTTCGTAGCGGCTGCCGCGCCCGCCGGTGCGCAGGTTGAGCTCCAGATTGCAGTAGCCGTCGGCGGCCAGGGCCACGGCCTGCCGCGCCTCCTCGGCCAGCACGGAGCGCCCCAGATTGGTATGCACCACCACGCCTGTGGCGTTGAGCACGGGCCTGAGCCGGGGCCGCAGCCCGGCGCGGACGTACGCCAGCAAGGCGGGCAGTTGGGCCTCCAGGTTCAATTGGGCGGCCTCACGGCAGCGTCCGGCGCGAATGTCCTCCCGCCGGGCGTCCCAGAACTGTGTGACCAGTTCGCGCAGCAGAGCGCGCGGAGCCGCTTCCAGATTTTGATCGGCAACAATCAGGGCGTCCAGACAGAGATCCGTGGCCGGGATGGCGCGAAAAAGCTCGTTCATGGCAGGGCCTTTGGCGGTACGGCCGCCAGCAAATGTGGAAAGAGCGCGAAAAATTCGGCCAGCAGGTAGAGAGAGCCGGTCAGCAGCACCGGCCGCTCAGGGCCTGCGCCTTCAAGACGGCGCGCGGCTGCCAGTGCGTCGGGCAGGGCGCGCGGGCCTTCAAAAACCGTGGCCGTGGCCGGGGGCAGGCCATCGCAGGCCCTGGCCACCTCGCGCGGGTCGGCGGCGCGCGGATTATCCAGGGCCGGGATGACCAGCGGGGCCTCTCCCAGCCAATGCTTGAGCATCAGGGCCGAGGTGCGCCAGTCCTTGTCCCCCAGGCAGGAAAAAACAGCCCCGGCGGGCCGGATGTCCGCCGCATCCAGCGCCCACAGCAGAGCGCGCATGCCGTGGGGATTGTGCGCGCCGTCCAGCAGCATTGGCGGGTAGTCCTTTGTGCCGGGCACGGATTGGAGGCGGCCCGGTAGAAAGGCATGGGCCAGACCGTGCGCCTGCGCCGCGGTGTTGTCGGCATTTTTGCCCAGCAGCGGGGCCAGATGCCGCCAGGCCGCGAGGGCCAGCCCGGCGTTGACCAGCTGGTGCGGTCCGGCCAGCCCAAGGCCGGGCGCGGAAGCGGCGGGCAGGGGCGCGGCCTGGAACAGCATGGCCTTGTGGGCGCGTGCGGCTTCTTCAAGGCAACGCGCCGCCTCGGGAAATTGCGGGGCTGTGCAGACCGGGGCCGGGCCACGCACGGCAGCGGCCTTGTCCGTTGCGATGGCCGTGAGAGTGGGCCCCAGCACGTCCCTGTGATCCAGGGCTATGGGCGCGTAGCAAAGCAGGTCGGCGGGCACGGCGGTGGTGGCGTCGTGCCGTCCCCCCAGGCCCGCTTCCAGCACGGCTACGTCCACCTTTTCCTCCCGGAAGAGCAGCAAGGCCAGAACCGTGAGAAATTCAAAATAGGTCAGGTCCGGAGCCGCGGCCATGATCTCGTTGGCGTGCGCGGTCCAGCTTTCGGCGGGCCAGGTACGTCCGTCCACGCGGATGCGTTCCTCGGGCGAGACAAAGTGCGGCGAAGTGTACAGACCGGTTTTGCAGCCGTGGGCCATGCAGAGCGAGGCCAGAAAGGCCGCTGTGGAACCCTTGCCGTTGGTGCCCAGAATCTGGACCACCGTGAAGGGGGGCCGGGTCAGATCCAGGGCCCCTAGAGCGCGGTGCATGCGGTTCAGGCTCAGATCCATATGGAAGAGGCCCAGGCCGTCAAGATGGGCCAGCACTTCCCGGACATTTTGAAATGACGTGCGCATGGCCGTCACATTACCTGAAAGCGGCCCGTCTGTCAGCGGGGCCGGGCCTCGGCGTCCCGCGCAGCATCCCGGCGCTTTTCGCGCGCTTTTTTCAGCCGGAAGCCCGTATACAACACACCCAGCCAGAGGGGCAGCAGCAGGACCGCCGGGCGGGTGTCGTCCAGTTGGGTCATCAGTGCCAGCACCAGCGCCAGGAAGGCCAGACAGGCATAATTCAGCCAGGGGCAGCCCGGCGCGCGGAACCCGCCGTCGCCGCTGGAGGCGCGCGCGTCGCGGATGCGGCGGAAGCGGAGGTGGGTGAGGGCGATCATGCCCCAGGTCAGCAGGGCGGCGGCAGTGGCGATGGAGACCACATAGAGAAAGACCTTGCCGGGGAAAAGCCAGTTGAGCAGCACAATGACTGCCGTGCAGAGCGAGGAAAACAGCGTGCCCCGATAGGGCGCGCCGTGGCGGTTGAGTTTGGCGAAAAAGGCCGGGGCGTTGCCCTGCAGGGCCAGACTGTAGAGCATGCGCGCATTGCTGTAAGCGCCGCTGTTGTACACTGACACGGCGGCGGACAGCACCACAAGGTTGAGAATTCCGGCCGCCGCCGGAATGCCCAGGCCGGAAAAGATCAGCACAAAGGGACTGCCGTCCATGCCCACCTTGTTCCAGGGATAGATGATCATCATGACCGCCAGCGCGCCGATGTAGAACAGCAGAATGCGGCGCAGCACCAGACGAATGGCTTTGGGCAGGCTTTTCTTCGGATTGTCGGCCTCCCCGGCGGTGACCGCGATGAGTTCCGTGCCGCCGAAGGAAAACATGACCAGCACCAGGGAGAGCAGCATGCCCCATATGCCGTGCGGGAAAAAACCGCCGTGCCGCCAGAGATTGGCAAAGCCCGGCGCGTCCGCTCCACCGGGGCCCCGGTCCGCGTTCAGCACGATCAGCGCCACGCCCAGGCCGATCATGCCGAGAACCGCCGCCACCTTGATCAGAGCGAACCAGAATTCCAGCTCGCCATAGAGTTTTACCTGAATCAGGTTGACGGCGGTAACCCCGGCCAGCACCAGAAAGGCCGCGAGCCACTGCGGGAAATCCGGCAGCCAGTAGTTGACGTAGATGCCCACTACCGAGAGCTCGGTCATGCTCACGGCCACATAGAGAAACCAGTAATTCCAGCCGGAGAGGAAGCCGGGGAATTCGCCCCAATACGTGTAGGCGAAGTGGCTGAATGCGCCGCTCACGGGTTCGGCCACGGCCATTTCGCCCATCATGCGCATGATCAGCCAGATCACGGCTCCGCCCAGCAGATAGGCCAGCAGCACGGACGGCCCGGCCAGGGAGATGGAGGCGGCGGAACCGTAGAACAGGCCGGTGCCGATGGCCCCGCCCAGCGCGATCATCTGGATATGCCGGTTTTTCAGCCCGCGTTGCAGTTTCCGGCCGGACTCCCGCTTCTGATCCTGCTCCACGCCGCCCTCCTTGCCGTCAAGCGCTGTTTTATGGCCTAACGTGCCGGGACTGTACAGACAATCGGCGCGTGGAACAAGCCGCGCCCGCGTCTTGACGCGGCGGACCGCCGCCCCTATAGTGGGCCCGAAAACAACGGCATGGCCGTTGTTTTGTCCTGCGCTCATAGCTCAGATGGATAGAGCAGGAGCCTTCTAAGCTCTTGGTCGGGGGTTCGATTCCTCCTGGGCGCGCCAAGTTATCACAGCAGGTTACATCTATTTCGGATGTATCCTGCTTTTTCTTTTGGTGCCCATCTGGTGCCCGCTGTGAATAAGGGGGCGGCGCGGTTGGCACTGATTCGCGCGCAAAATGGCACACAACATAAAAGTAAAAAGGCGAGGTCGATCCTCGCCTTTTTACTTTTACGCTTCGTTCGGTTTGGGATACGCCAGTATTGGCAGGCGTAGGCGGCGTTGCCAGTCCGTTTTGAGAAAGCGCACATAGCGAAATTGTCGCAATATGCGCGCTGTTGCCCGGTGGATGTGGGCTTGCAAGTACAAGCCGCGCCGGACATCTTTCCGCCTTGCCATCATCTCGTGGTATATCTCTCCATCCAGTTCGTAAAAAGTGGTTTTATGGCAGCCGACATAAAGGAAGCTGCACGCCTGATAGACCACGCCCAAGCCTTTGCAGCGCTCGTCTGCGAAGCTCTGTACCCAAGCCACGGAAGGACAAGCCCGTTTGATATATTTGAGTGCATAGCTAATGGCCTGACTCTCGCTGTTACGGGGGGCCTCGTCATCCAGCCACATACGATTAAGCTCCAGATATTCTCCTTGTACGGTTCCATTTACAATAGCACCAGCCCGTGCGGGCTGTAATGCATACCCCCATTGCAGCACCCCTTCCAGAGCTCCTTCGCGGAAGATGCCTAAGTGTAGGTAGCTATTATTGACGACGCGATGGCTGTAGTGGTGCGTGGTG
The DNA here is from genome assembly GCF_001553605.1 of Desulfovibrio fairfieldensis. Lineage (NCBI taxonomy): Bacteria > Pseudomonadati > Thermodesulfobacteriota > Desulfovibrionia > Desulfovibrionales > Desulfovibrionaceae > Desulfovibrio > Desulfovibrio fairfieldensis. The sequence continues at coordinate 2,186,702 of NZ_CP014229.1, read as the reverse complement.
ATGATAGATCGCGCGTCACGGCACGGGATTTGCGCCACATAAAAGGCAGCGCGGCCAAAGCCTTGAGGACCGGTGGCCCCCAAGATGTAATCAGGATGGTTACCGTCAGGCGGCAGATAAGCGCTCAGAATTGGGGGATGATAAGGTTTACGGGGGGTGGACACTGTGCCTCCATGGAGGAGGCGCTATGGCCCGCGAGGTTGGGGCTCGTGGCCCGCAAGATGACATAGATTTTACAATGGCGGCAGTACAGCTCCATAAACACAGCCGTGCCGCGCGCCAGCAGCCGATGACAACGGGGACATTTGATGTCCGGCAAATCCTCTCTTTGCATGTCGTGTAATAATGTTGCGCCCCGTGCAACAGCCTGCTAGCGTGTTTGCGCCCTTTGCCAAGGGTAAACAGCAGGCGGTTACTCCGCACGATGGGTGGTCCGTCGTGTGGGGCCGTGGTCCGGCTTCCCCAGCCGGGCCGGTGGGGGCACCCCAATGCCCCCGCCTCTGCCGAAACTATTCCAGCCCCAGCGACGGGGCCGCATTTACCGCCTTGCGGCGCTGTTTGGCGCTGGTATGGCGGTAAAATCTCACAATCATCTTTTCATTGGCGTGGCCCATAACCTCGGCCACGCATTTAAGGTCCGCATCATGATCCAGAGCCCGGCTGGCGAAAGCGTGGCGCAGATCATAGGGCCGGATGCGCCGCTCAATGCCCGCCCGGCGCAGGGTATTATGCCAAGCTCGGCTGATACTGCGCACGGGGCGTCCTCTGTAGTGGATGACCCATGGACAGCCCAGGGCCGCGTCTTCCGCTTCCCAGCGCCGCAGCAGGCGCAGAACATCCTGCCGTAACGGCACCTCGCGGGCCTCGGCCCGTGCTCCCTTGGCGGCATTGGGCATGCGCAGCGCGGCTCCACGCGTGTCGATATCCGTCCAGCGGAGCCGAAAAAGCTCACTGGGGCCGATACGCGCGCCGGTGGCCATGCCCAGGGCGATCACCCGCTGCACATGCGGCGCGGCCGTCGCATAAAGCATCCGAGCTTCACGGGCCGTGGGCGGGTCCGGTGTCTGCGGCGCGGGGCTGGCCAGTTGCAGGCCCGCCAGTGGATTGGTGGGCAGCAAGCCCCAGCGGGCCGCCCAGTGATAGGCGGCCCGGACGATGCCCATGCGGCGGCAGGCTGTGCTTTTGCTCACGCCGCGCTGTTGTTGCAGCGCGAGAAACGCCCCCACGTCCTCTAAAGTCAGACAGTGGGCCTTGCGCTGGCCGTAGATGTCCGCAAACAACCGCAGATGGTACGCGCTGGCGGCCCTGGTGGACGGATTGCCCAGACTGTCCAGATACCGGTCCAGAACTTCGGCTATCGTGAGACTCGCCGGACGGCCCTGGGCTCTCCGCCGTCGCACGGCCTTGATGATGGCCCGCTCCCGCTCATAGAGCGATGCCTGGGCATCCTCAAAGGCGCGGGCCTCGGCCTCGACAGCAAAAGCCCGCTGGCGAGGCCTGCCGCTCCACGGCTCGCGGTATTTGACCACCCAGGGCTTGCGTTTGTACTTCAGGCACACAACAGGCATAACAACCTCCTTTTGTGTGCCTTATCGGTCGGTCTCTATACGATTGTAAAAGAGCGGTCAGGTTACGCCACGGCGTGGAACAGCTCCGCGAGGCTGACGCCCAGTATGTCCCGCACCTCGCCGCAGACAGGGCAGACCCAGATCAAGCCAGCATCCGTCAGGACCATGCGCAGGGCATGGCCGCAGACGGGGCACTCTCTGCCAGCAAAGGGGCTATACGGCATAGCTGACCTCCACCCCGGCTAGGGCAGCAGGAGATTCCGCTGCCGCTATGGCGGCCAGCAGTTCGTCGCGGCGGGCCGTGTGCAGGGACAGCAAGGTGTCCGGCCCGTCGGGATCAACGCTGGCCAGCGAGGCGGCGGCCACGGCAACCTCCGTGGTGGAGGGTGAGGCCGTGGGCATGGTCAGGCTGGCAACTATGGCCGCGTCACAGGCCGCCGTGATCTCGCGCTCCTTTTCGGCCTTGAGGACGGACAGCGGTTTTTTCGGGCGTTCCGTCACGGCCCCCTCGGGCAGCGGGCCGAGTTCCTCAGTGTAACGCGGAGGACTTTGCCAGTCGTCGCCATCAGCGGACAGCCAGTATGGCGTGCCGCCCTGCTTGGTGCCCTTGGAGTCCATGTGTTGGCGGTGATCCTCCACTACCTCCCAAGCGCTGCCCGTCCAGCGGGCCGCGTGTCCGGTCGGGATATCGGTAGGCGGGGCCACGGGTGTGGCCCCAGCGCAGATGGTCAGCTCTTTGCCGCCTACAACCTGGGCGGGCCGGGAGCCGGTCAGAGCGCCGGTGCGCAAATCGAACGTGTACATAGTGGTGCTCATAGTATCTCCTTGGATGGTTGAGGGTTATTGTTTTGCACTTCGCCTTTCCGAAATTGGGTGCTCGGGGCGGAGCGGGTGGCCGGGAGCTGGGGCCGGGATGAGATTAGGAATATCACTGGTGGATTTGTCGCCCGGCAAGAAGGGGCAGCACAGCAAGACGGGGCTATCACAGGGACGTTGTATCCAGGCGATACCTACCTTGGTTCAGGTCCTGGGGGGAGATTGAAATATAAGTTTAATGCCTCCCGTGTCGTCCCCACCGGCCCCGTGAACGTGCCCCAGCACATCTGGCAGCCCGTAGTCATTTACCTCGGACGGCCTAAGTAGGTGATAATCGGCTGAGAAACATTCATGGGCCGTGTTTCTGCGGCGGTGCGGACCACGCGGGATGGATCGAATAAAAAACCCATGTGGTGCTGATTACCCCCTCCAGGTCCGGCATTTCCGACTTCATGGGATACAGATGAAAAAACGCCAGATAGCTCTACCTCATCACCACCATACCAAAGTCTTGAGGCCTTAACGCTACCGGTCATTTGCTGCAAAGCATCAAGCTGTGAACTCCCGGCCTCCCGCTCCGCCCCCAGCACCCAATTTCGGAAAGGCGCACGGCTCTTTGAAAACTCCATAGGGTTAAACGGTTTCTCCGCTGGCCTCCGGCCTTTCCGAAATTGGGCGCTCGGGGCCGATGGGATGGCGGGGAGTCACAACAAACCAGGGCTGCCCAACATTACGGGACAAGCGACGGCTGTCGGCAACGAGGACGGATTTATCTCCCCTGGAGGTAGTGTCGCCGCTGGCCTTGTAAACGGTGCTATCATCAAGGGGTCGCAGTGCACACATGGCAGCGCAATGTCATCCTCCAACTATGGCAAAGGCTATGCACTCGGTATCGACGCATCCAAAAGTAACGATGTCTATGGAGCATCATCCACGGTCATGCCGCCCAGCGTTGATATCCCGGTGATCCTCTACTTGGGCAGAGCGGCCCAGATATAGGATGATAGGCTGCCAGATGTGTGGAGGGGTAAATTCCGTTCCTGTATGCTCGCTGCCCCACGCAAGAGAAGCGGCCATTGTATACAAAACGTAACTGTGGTTGTTGCCAGCACCAATATTGCGGACATCGTTTGAGGAGGTAAAGGCTCCAGATGGCGTCGGAGAAAAACCACCAAAAGTACCAGAAACCTCTCGCCCCGTATCAGTCTGCCAAGCTCCGGCCTCCCGCCCCTGTCCCAGCGTCCAAGCTCGGAAAGGCCGGAGGCCAGCGAAGAAACCGTTTAACCCTATGGAGTTTTCAAAGAGCCGTGCGCGTTTCCGAGCTTGGGTGCTGGGACAAAGCGCGGATGCGGGCGCGTGGGGCCGGGATGAGATTAGGAATATCACTGGTGGATTTGTCGCCCGGCAAGAAGGGGCAGCACAGCAAGACGGGGCTATCACAGGGACGTTGTATCCAGGCGATACCTACCTTGGTTCAGGTCCTGGGGGGAGATTGAAATATAAGTTTAATGCCTCCCGTGTCGTCCCCACCGGCCCGCAGAATGTCCCGCCCCACATCTGGCAACCCGTGGTCATTTACCTCGGGCGGCCCAAGTAGATGATAACCGGCTGCCAGATGTGCTGGGGGACGTTCGCGGGGCCGGTGGGGACCATGTTGGATGTGGCAAATGTTGAGACGGAGTGAGATAGGACTGCGGCGGTACCACTCCCAGATGTGACCAGAGTCATCCCCGTTATGCTACTGGCTTTGGATTTAGAAAAAACTCCGAGATTGGTTGTGTCATCACGTATTTCCTTCCCGATTGCCCCGGTGATATTCCTAATCTCATCCCGGCCCCACGCGCCCGCATCCGCGCTTTGTCCCAGCACCCAAGCTCGGAAAGGCGCATGTCATAGATAAAAGTTATGCTGCTTTGCCTAGATAAAAAACTACAGGGAGTCGAATATGGGCTGGAGCAAACTCCGTCCCGGCGTGTCCACCCCAAAGGCGAGATGCGTCAAGACGCAGCGTGCGTGGGTAAGTGCCACTCATTGAGGCCGCCGGGTTGCCAATCCTGCCGCTGTTGTCAGCATATAGTGCCCCAACAAACTCTTGCCATCCTATTAGCGAGTTAGGATAAAATGCTTGAGCACTGCCAACCAAGTTACGTCCCGTATCCGTCCCCCACGTGCCCGCCGTCCCATCCCCCCCCAGCACCCAATTTCGGAAAAACTGGCCGCCATGCAAAGGAAGATATAATCCCGTGGGGTTAGCGGCGTTGGGCCGGAACTTGCCAAGGTTGGCCGCCTGCTCTTCAGTATCGGCATCCCAAGGTATAACAAGGCCGGTAAATCCGCCCTGCTCGTAGATCTCGTAGAACTCCGGCCAGTCTTCAAACTCCACAAAAGAGCCGTCCGGCCATGCGTGATCATCGGGCAGCACCGTGGATCGATGAAACTTGGGAGCGCCAATAGTGAGCTTGCGCAACACCTCCAACCTTTCCACGGCTGCATCAGCCTTTTTGATGACGGATAGTACACCGTTGGCATCTACCGCGCAGGTGGTGCCGTCAGGTTGCATAATGCCAGCTCTGGCCGCCGTGGCAACGAGCACGGAAAGCAGGCCCGCTGCCGTAATGGCAAGGCCGGAGCCGACCTGCACGAGGCCCGGAGCCTTGGTGGTGGCAATGGGAGCCTTGACGCCGATAATTTTGACGATGGCCTGCCAGAGCTGCGATGTATCAGCTTTGTCCAGCTCCAGGCCCGCCTCCGTCACGACCTTGACCAGCTCCTCCTGGACGCTGTTCAACCAGTCCGCCGTTACGGTGGTGGCAGCTACCGGAATTGTGGGATCACCCTCGGTAAATTTGTTGTCCGGGGTGGCGGTGCTGCTGTCGATCCTATGCACGGGGGTTATCCTCCAGATAACTGATGAGCCCGATAGTATGCGCGGGCTTACGCCAATTGATGATGCACTCCAGTATGGGATCGCCCCAAGTGCGTAAGGCTTCGCCAGCGACGCTTTGCCCGGACCGGAAGGTACGTGATACGTCGCCCGAGGCTACAACCAGAAAGGCGAAAACCCATCCGCCGTTGGTCAAAGCGTCTCCCGCGCTGGAGCGCCCGGCCTTGAATTCTCGAAACTCCTGAATCTCCACGTCATAACCCGCCAGGGCGGCATAGCGTTTGAGCCACGAGCGGGAAATGCCGCCGCGCTCCAGAAAGGCCACGACCAGCAGGGCAATGCGCTCCTGTAAAAGTTGCCCGCCTGCGGCGCAGGGGCCGGGCAGGCCGTAGACGCGCTCCCAGTCCGGCAGCCATTGCTGCCAGAGCCACGGGCGCAGCGCGCCCAGCACCGCCGCGCCATCCGCCTGCACCCGATCCAGTTCCCGGCCCTCCATGGCCAGCGAAAGGTCCAGATGCGGCGCGTTGGCGTCGTAAGATACGGGCGGCAGCAAGGCCGCCAGCAGATCACGGTGCGGCATCTAGAGGGCCTCCAGGGTCAGCCCCCCAAGGCGGCACCATTGCAGGGCTGTCGGGGCCGGATTGGCGGCGGGCTCGCGGATGGCCACGTCCGCCACGCCCTCCAGGCCGGAGACAGCGGCAATGCAGCGGGCCAGGATCAGCGGATCACCGGGCCGGAGTGCGGCGAATTGCGCCAGCAAAGCGTCCGTAACCGGGCCGCGCAGGCTTTGCAGCGTGGCCGTGCCGCTGACGCGCAGGACAACGGTCATATCCACAGACAGCAACACGGGCGCATAAACTGCCGCATGTGCGCCCAAGGGGCTCTCCGCGTCTATGTGCCCTTGGCAGGCTTGCACCACGTCAGCGCCGGGGATGCCGTCCGCGCCTGTTATCACCACGTCAACCGTGCCCGGCCCCTGGCGCAGGGGATAGGCTTGCGCGTCGGCAACGCCGGGTACCTCCCGCGCCCAGCGGCGATAGTCAGCCGCCGTACCGCCGGATGGCGGATTGCGCATGTAGTCCAGCAGACGGGAGAGCAGCTCCGCGTCCGTCTCGGCGTTGGTGCCGCCCGTCAAGGTCAGCAGCGCGCGGGCTTGCACGCCGGACGGCGCGGCAAGCAGCGTCACGGGTGCGGCGTCCAGGCCCGGCAAAGCCCCGGCCTGCATGGCTTCGCACGCGGCCACAGCCGTGGCGGCGTCGGCGTCTCCAGCGAGGGTCACGGCCTCCGTGCTGCGGTATGCCACCTCATCGGCGTCTTTGGCCTGTATGCCTGCCGGGACCACTGCCCCGGCGCGGCCCGCAAAAGTCAACGTGCCCGTGGCGCGGGTGGCTGGCTTGCGGGTGATGCCGCGCAAGGCGCAATGCTGCTCAAGGTATTCGGGGTCAGAGGTGTCCGGTATGAGCTGGCGGGTCTGCCACGCCTGATAGGCATAGAGCCCCTCGGAGGCCGAGGCCGTGGCGCTGGCACGGATGTAAAGGTCACTGTCCGCGTCCGTATGGGCTGTGGCGTCCAGGTTGCGCGCATCGCGCAACTGCCGCTGCCGGATATCGTCGAAACTGGGGATGCTGTAGGGCACGTCTAGCCTCCCACGACCACGAAATGCTCAAAGGTGTAGGCCGCGCCGCTGGCGTCTTCCACCGCCACATGCAGGAGGCAGCGGCCATTATGCGGCTGGTCCACCGACACTTCGATGGATCGCGCCCGTCCGTCGTCCAGCAGGGTTTGCAAAGCCTGCTCCGCATACTGGCGGGCCAGCACTCCAATGCGCGCCACGTCTTTTTCCCGCGCCAGCTCGTGCAAGCGGCTTCCTAAAGAGGAATCAGCCCACCAGGAACCGCGAGGCGTTTGCAGCCGCAGATAAACGGCATTGCCCAGATGGCCGATGCGCTGGCCGGTGTAGTCGCCGGAAAGGGGATCAAGCTGTGCGTCCATGGCTCCACCTTAGTGGAGTCATGGACGCAAGAAAGGCTGGCGCAGTTCAGCGCTTCCTTAGGGACGCTACTGCGGCTCACCGGTGGTGCCGCCGCTGTCGCCGGGGTGGGTATGGTGCATCTGGCTCTTGCCCCCGGCAATCTGGTCGCCGCTGGAGGTGTGGGAGCCCACTTGGATGATGTCGCCCTGGAGCCGGACGTTGGCCGTCATCTCCACACTGTCGCCTTTTTCGCCTGTGGCGGTCATGTTGCCCGTCACCGTGGTCAGGGGCGTGTCCAGGACAATACCTTGCCCGGCCTCAATGACGGCACTGTTCTTGGCCTTGATGCGCAGATCGTCGCAGTCGATGTCGACTACGCGTCCGGCCTTGATATGGACGTAGGCTCCTTCCTGGCTGTACATGCGGACCTCGCCCGGTCCCACCTTGAGGCGATAGGCCCCGTGCTCCGTGGCAATGACCACGCTGGCGCTGCTGCGCCCGGCCAGGGGCAGAACAATGAGCTGGCTGTCCGCCGGGATGCCCGACGAAAAACCGAACTGCTGCAAAACCTCCACGGCCTGGGCCTGCTCCCCGGCCAAGGCTTCGCCTTGGGCCAGTTGTAGGACCGGCTCCCCGTTGAGCGCCGAGAGCCGGGCGCGGTACGGCAGGCGCAGGGCGCGCAGCGCGCGGCGGATGCGTTCGTCAATCATAGCGGCAAGATCCATCAGTCCTCCAGGTCAAAGTCCATTTCATCGCCGTCGCTTTTTTTCTTGCGTTTTTTAGCTTTTTTGGCCGTATCCGGCAGCCAGACACCCCACGGCTTGAGGGTCAGCGTTGTTGTGCGTCCCTCTCTCCCGCCGAGCAACGTGCGCCGGGCCAGCAGCAGGGAAATGTCGCAGAGCTTTTCCACGCGCAGACGAATGTGCATGCCCGGTTCCCAGAGCGAGCCTGAGTCCGTGCGGTGCCCATGTACCACAGCCGTGAAGGTCAGGCTGTCAAAGACGCCGTCCGTGATGATCTTGCGGGCGCGGGTGCGGGCCATGGCCACGCTGTCCACATGTCCTTCGTCGCGGATCAGGGGGCGGTAAAACCAAGCCCCACCGTCCTTGACCGTGGCACGCAGGGCGTTCTGCGCCTCGTCATCCTCCCCGCCCGTGGACTGGCCCAGCACCGTGACCTCGCTGTGACGGCGGTTGCAAGCCTCATCCATTTCGAGACTGATGATGTTATTGGGGGTGCCATCAAAGGCGCAAATCAGTTCCGCGTCCACGGCGCGAGAGTAGTCCGGCGCGGCCACCTTGAGAGTGCCGTCCGGCGCAAACCACGGCCAGAGGCCGCTGGCTTCCGCCGCGCGTTGCAAGGCTTCCCAAGCGGTCATCCCCGGTTCGATGCTGACTTTTTTGAACGCCGCACCGCCGGGCTGCACGTCGATTTTGTCTACGCCCAGAGGGCGGACCATGGATGCGCAAACCTCATCCACGGCCACCTCGCGCTGGGTGAACACCGGGGCCGAGCAGTCCAGGAGGATGCCCGCGCCGTCGCGTCCGGACAGGGACAGCTCCAGGCCGTCGCGGGCAATGCGGCGGCGCAGGGAATCCACCCGGCCCGTGAGCGCAAGATTGTCGCCCACGCGCACTTCCACCTTGGCCCAGGGGCGCACGTAGCCGGGCAGTTGCGCGGCGGGGATGCCCAGGCTGACGCTCCATGCGTCCGCCGGGGTGAACAGGTCGCTGTCCAGGGAAAAGCGCGTCCAGTCCCGATGCAGATGCCCCTCAATGGCAACGCTGACACGGTCGCTCTCAGCGGGCATAGACAAGCACCTCCTGGCCCTGGGCTATAAAGTTGGGATTGCGCACCTGGGGATTGATGCGGGCCAGCTCCCCGGCGCGCGTGTAGTCGCCATAGAGGCGATGCGCCAGCAAGTGGAAGTTGCAGGGCCGATCCACTGTACGCATGACCAGCGGCGGGCGGGCATTGAGCGCGGCTTCACCCAACTGCTGCACGGCCTGGGCGGCGTCACGCAGGCACTCGGATATCGGGTGGACCAGAGCCTGCGGCAGGCTGGCGCGCACGGCATGCAGGCAATCTTGCAGACGGTCGCGCGCATTGCCCGTGAGGCTTTCCACCTCCGCCGGGGTCAGGGTGGGCGCGGCCAGCTCTGCCACAAGCGTGTCGCGCGCGGCCTGGGCATAGACCTGGGTTTGCGTCAGCATGGCGTGAGTCGTGGCCTGCCCGATGGGCGTTTGCGCGCTGCCGGGTTCAGGGATCGGGGCCGTCGCGGAAGCCGTGGGCGACTGGCGGATGGCCAGCACAGCCTCCGCACGGCCCACGCTGCCGCTGACCGGGCCGCTGATCCACGCCGGGCCGTAACTGTTGGCCCCGCTGGGGTATGTGCCGGCACTTTCGCCGCTGCTTATGTCCAGGCGCGGCAGCAGGCCGGACAATCCGCTCAGGGACGCAAAGCCGGACACCCCGCCCACAGTGGAGGCCGCCGACTGGATACAGGCGGACAAATCCGCCACAAAGGCGCTTGGAAAATCCAGATAGGACATGGCCGTGCGCGCCACGCTGCGGGCGCTGTCATAGACCATGAGCAGGCCGTCCAGCTCCGCAAGCACGCGGCTTTGCAGGCTGGCCGCCTGCCCGGCCACCTCGCCCAAGGTTTTTTGCAGGCTGGCGGCACTGTCGCCCAACGCCTGGGCAAGTCCGCTCAAGAGGGCGTCAGAGGCACGCTCGGCCAGAGAGCGCGAGCTCTGATCATCAAAAAAGGGATTGTCCGGCGAGGCTTCCACGGCCTCAAAGCTGACTGTGGCGTAATCCGGGCGCTCGGCCTCATGGGGCACGTCCCAATTGCGGATGACCACTTCCGTACTGCCGAACACCGGGTGGACCAGCTCGCCCTTGCCTTCCTCCTCAAAGGCCTTGATCAGGGCGCGCAGGCCGGAAAGGTAGTTGACGCCCCAGAACACGGCCTTGAGCGGGATGATGCGCGGCTTGCGGCCCAAGTCTTCCACCTCCCCGCCCGCGCGGTAGGGGTATTCGTGGATGGCCAGGGATTTTTCGCCCTTGTCGCTCACGGATTCGACCTGGAAGGGAACGCCTCTAAAAGATGCATCAAGCAGGGATAACCAGGACATGCGGCCTCCTAACGTCGGGTGGCTTGGCGGAGCTGTACCTGCTCCACCTTGCGGGCAATGACTTCGCCGTCCATTTCAAGCTGGATATTGAGCGTTGCTGCAAGGGGCTGGTTTTGCATGATCTGCGCTGCCTGGAGCACTGTCCGGGCGATGTCTGGTGCGTTCTGAGCGCCATTTTCAGGCTGTGGGGCCGGGGCCGCCTCATCATCGTCGCCGAAAAACCAGCCGCCCAGCTTCTTGCCCACCCAGGAGCCGCCGAAGTATCCGGCGATGCCGCCTCCTAGGCCGCCGATGGCCCCGCCGATAGCCGTGCCGATGGGGCCGAGAAAAGAGCCCAGAGCAGCGCCGCCGATGGCTCCGGCCTTGCCGCCAGCCAGCGCCCCGGCAAGGCCCCCGGCGGTTTCCGTGTGAGCCTCGTTTTTCTGCGCGCGGGTCAGGGAGTCGTCCAGTTCCGTGCTTACGGCGTCAATGGCTGATCCGGCCACAGCCAGCACGCTGCCCGCCTTGGCCGCACCTTTAAGCAATGCCGCCCCCTTGCCGCCCGCAGCTGCTGCGGAGCCTCCGGCAGCACCCACGCCCTCGGCTGCCGCTTCCACTGCCGTACCCGCCGGGGGCGTGGGGACAGCTTTGCCGCCGCGTAGCCAACTCCACAACGAAGAGACACCGGACCCCGCCATATAGGCGCTTCCAACAGCGCCAGCCCCCATAGCTGTGGAGGCCAGGACGGGGTTGTCCCGTGCCGTGTCAGCTCCCCACCCCAGTAGAGAGTCCAGCGGCTTTTTTATCCAATTAAAAAAGCCGCTGGTGGCGATATCTTTTTCATTGGCGAGGCGTTCCTGCTGATACGCCGTGGTACTGGTCATAACCCGGTAGGACGTATCCGTGGCCCCGTGGGCGTTGGCAAGCTGTTCACGCACGTCTTTGATGGTTTCGCGTCCGTTCATGACGCCGACAAGCCCCAGCAACGCCTCACGATCCTGGATAATTTTGCCGATGGCACTGCCTTGCAGAATTTCCGCGGCCTGCTCCATAAGTTGGCGGCGTTCATTTTTGTCTGAGGTGGCGGCAAGCTTTTTTTGCAGGGTGCGAAAATTTTTATTTTTGCCAACCACCTTTTTTTCGATAAGCTCAACAAAGGCTGTTACCGGGTCCACGCCCTCCATACGGGCCTTGGCCAGCGCCGGGGCGAGCCTGACTCCCGCTTTTTTAAAATTATTGGCTGCATCAGTGCTGGTAATCTTGCCAAGCAAATTAAAATAGGCATTTCCGGCTTGATCATTGGACCCTGTAACCTGGGCCACGGCCTGCAAATTGGCAAGATGAGCCTCAAAACCACTCATGCCCTTCATGCCTTTGCCTGCGCTGATAATCTGCGGCAGCCAACGGGCCATGTCCTTTAACTCAAATTGCCCGGCCTCACCCGCTTTGATGGCCTTATCAATGGCAAGCTCGGCTTCATCCGCCGAGAACTGCCTCTGACTGATGCCCTTCACGACAATCTGCGACAGCTCTTCACCAGATGCGCCGGAGGCGGTACTGGCTTTCATCAGGACAGACAGGAGCTTATCCTTGGCGGTGCTTTCATCTACCGCGCCGCTGGCCAACAGGGTGTTGAGGGTGGCGGCTCCCTCCTCTCGTGTGCCGCCGCCGTCTCGCACGGCCTTGACAATGGACGCGTCCAGATCCTTCATACCCGCCATACGTCCAGCGGCGTCGCGGTCCGCATAGGCCACGTTGGCCATGCTGGCCACAAGCTTTTCGTATTGTACGGACTTGTCCGTGCTGCGTTTGATAGCATAGCCAGCGGCCCCCATGGCGGCCACGCCCTGCATGCCGCCATTCAGGCCGTTTTTAAGCTTGCCCAGATGCCCCACGGCGTCCCGCAGGCCCCTGCCCACCCCATGCATGGCGCGGGCAAGGCCCGTCGCGCCTCGCTCCGCGCCCCGCAAGCCGGATTGCGCCTCCCGCGCGCCACGGGCCACGGCGTCCATGCCACGGGCGGCCTCAGTGGCGTCACGGGCCACGCGTTTGACGGAGTCCGCCCGCCCCACGGCATCCACGGCGTCGCCCGCTTTTTTGGCGTTTTTACCCAAGGAGTCCAGCGCCGTACCGGCGGGCTTGCTCAGATTGTCTTTGAGCTTGAGTTCGGCTTGTACTTGGAGATCGCTCATGGGCGCTTCCATTTTCGCCAGTTCTGGCGCAGGCTTTGCACACGGGGCATGCCCCCACGCTGGGCTTGGGGGTACAGGATTTCCACAAAGGCTTCGGCCTCATCCACGGACATGGCGCGGATTTCCGCCAGCGTGAAGCCCTGCCGCACCAGCGCGGCCTCCACTACGCGGAGGGGGCGGGCTGTGCGCTGGCGGCGGCGAGCTTTTTTAACAGGGATTCCTCGACGGCGGAGAGGACGCCATACTCAGTGCTGGCAAGCCTGGCCAACAGTTCCGGGGTAATGGCCGTGGCATCCAGATCGCCCAGGCGGATAAGGCAGGCTGCCCATTTGTAACGGCTGATCCGGGCCGGACTGACTTCGGCTCCGACTTCGGCTTGGGCGCTTTCCAGCGCGCATTCCACGTCTTCCAGTGTGGGCAGACGCATTTCAAAATCTTTGTGCCAGATGCCGTTCACCTCGACGCCATACAAAAAAGAGCCTTTTTCAGTCAGCATGGTTTATTCCTCCACTCGGTCCACGGCAAAAAGTTTGATGTCCCTCTTGGCCTCGCCCTCGGACTCATAGGCCGGGGACACCTCCTGCACCACGCAGCCGGTGTAGGCCGTGCGTTTGCCGTTGCCGGATATGGGATAGATGACCATTTTCACGTCAAAGGCGTTGAACCAGTCCAGTTCCTCGCCGTCCACGGGAATGGGCACGGAGGCCGAGATTTCAAAAGTGGCCACGCCCGTGGAATAGCCCGCGATGCGACGGCTGCGGTTCATGGTTTTTACGGGCTGGCGGCCCGTGTTTTCCGTGACGGAAAAGCTGCTGCATTCCACCTCGCGCCCGTCCACTTCCAGGACGACAGCGCCCACATATTCCTTGATCGCCATAACGTCTCCTTTCGCGGGCACGGAAATGAAGAAGGCCCGCACCGCCACAGTAGTGGCGGCATGGGCCTCAAGAAAGGCTGGCGGAGTTCAGCGCTGAAGGCTAAAAGGTGTCGCTGACTTCTTCTTGATTTTTCTGGTTATCCTGTATGTAGGCAACAGGGGCCATGAATTTGACACATAAAGACATCCTCGAACGGTAGACTTCAACAGCGCGCAGATTTCTTGGTGCGTTTTCCATCAATTCTTGGATATTTCGGCTCAAATGGTTTTGTTTTTCGACTGCCTTCATAATACCGTCATCTTCAATGAGTGTATAAGTCAATTGATTTGCGTCCATAGAATCTCTTTCAAATTTCAGCATTGCCGAATCAGCATCATTGTTTGGCCCTTTTGACCATTCTTCAAGCTTATCAATATGTTTTGTGCCGTTATGCATCAAAATAACGCTATAACCATTATCTGCTATCGTTCTCATGACATTCTGAAGAGATTTCCCTTCAAGCCCTTTAAATAGGCTCACGGAAACGAGCTTGTCGTTGTCGAAATAAAAGATCTGCTCCCACTTTTGCTTGCCAAAGTTGACAGGCTTTTTCCGGCAGAGCTGACCTTTCAGAATATCTTCCTCACAGGGCAGGGCACTCGTGCCCTTGCGGACAGCGGCTTTGCTCATGCCGTAATACACATCCTTGAAAAGCGGGATTTTCTCTTCCGCCGCGTAGGCCGGGACGGCAAGGCAGAGTACCAGAAAGGCGGTAAACAGCGTTTTCATGGAGGCGGCTCCTTATATGTATTTGCCATTAGGATATGAAAAGCCCCTTGCAGGGGCAAGGGGCTTTTGGGTCAGGCGGCGGCTTTTTCTCTGGATTCCAGAAGTTGCACAGCATCGGTTATATTTTGGTAGATATCCTTAGGCTTTCTTGGGATCATCCAGAAGTTGCAGTTTTGATATCACTTCAGTTGGGAGTTATTGGCTTGATCCTTGGAGTATTAGGCTTTATTTTAGGCATTATTGACTGCCCAAAGGTAAAATAGAATCAAAAAAGCCCCGCGCGGGGCGGGGCCGAGGTTCATTTATGCTTCATCCGCCGCCACGTCCAGGGCGGCACGGGGTTTTTATTCTTCCACAGGCCGCGCCCGGCGGCCCTGGCCTCGCGCTGGTGCAGCCGCCAGAGATCGCAGACGGCCAGCTTGCAGTAGCGGTCATCCACCCAGGCGAGGCCGGAGCTGACCAGGGCGTCTTGCAGCACCAGCATGTCGCCCAACAGCACGATGCCGCCCACCACCCGCTTGTAGCTCCTGGCCTTTTGCGCGGGGATGACCTGCACTGTCTTGCCCAGCAGCACGCGGGCGGTCAGATCACGGGCCTTGTCGCCGTAGGGCTGGCCCAGCTCCGGGCAATCCACACCGTAGATGCGGACCTTGGCGGTCTTGCCGGTGTCAGCGCGGCGCACGGTGATGCTGTCGCCGTCATGGACGCCGACCACTTCGCCGGTCCAGGCCAGGGCCTGGGTGACATTCAATATAAAAATACATATAAAAATCAATAAACGCATGAATACGTTATACGCCGGGCGGCGGCCTAAGAAAAGCCCCGCACGGGGCTTGAGCTATATAGGATTTGGCTGCCTTTGATATTGGCGATTTTGAAACTCACTAACACTCTTGCGAATCTCAAACTCAAGCAGGCCAATATTTTTACTAATAGATTTTCTTAACTCTGTATAATTATTAATCATATCAATAATTATTTTTTTTCTTTTCTCACTGTTTGCTTCTGAAGAAAGTTGATTAGCAGCATCAATTATAACTGTATAAATTTTAAGATATGAATTAGAAATATTCTTCGATAATAAAGATTCTTTTTCAGTCCCTAATGCAAAAAGTATTGCACAATTTTTTCCAATTTTACTTTTTAAATTTTCTATTTCTTTAAGTGCAGATTCTCCATTATCAAAATACATTGCTTTAAAGTTTATATCATTATCTTTGTTTACATAAAAATTGCTAAATTCTAATATCTTCTTTTCAAAAATAATCTTCTCCCTTTCATATAATTCAGAAATATTTTTATCTAAATATATTGATGAAATGGCTGTTTCATTAGTTTTTATTGACATGTAATAAGCTATTGTACTGCTTATAATTACGCCAAAGACTGCTATAATAGAAGACAGAAGTATAATTTTATTATTTTGACTCATCTCGCCCCCTTGCCGTGCGGTATTACGAACAGATAGTGCCAACTATTACGCAAAAACCTATGCACGGCAAGGAGGAGCGTAGCGCTCATAGCACGGGTTTTTCTGGTAGCGGGCCGCACCGCATGGGGCGCGGGCCATTGGGGCCGTCTTCCCACATCTGGGTCAGGCCGCCAGTGCCGTAATCCTTATGGACCAGATAACGATAGCCGTTGACGCAGTATTCCCGTAACCGCGTGGTTTCGCTATAGGAAATGAGGGATACGTCCTGAGATGCTTTTGCTTCAAAGTCCTTGCAACCTGTCAGGCATACGGACAGGGCCAGCATCGCCGCAAGGCTAACCAGCTTAACGGTTTGCATTTTTTACGCTCCTGATATGGTTTACGACAAGAGCCCGTGCCTCGCGGAATTCATGCCCGTTATCCGCCCATGATTCACGCATTCCTTCGACTAGCGCGCACAGGCCGTCGCAAAGTACCGCAGCGACCAAGAGTGGGAACGCAGTGTACAGCAGCGCCAAGGCCCATCGCGGATGCCGTTTGGCCCAGCCACGGAGTTCTCTGTCCATTGCCGTCTCCTCCTACAGCAACAAATCAATGACGCCCGCGAAGACGTGCAGGCCGTTGACCACGTCCGCGGGGATGCGGCAGTTAAGGCGGTTGGGGTCTTGCAAATCACGCTCGACAATGACACCCTCGGCGTTGGCCTCCACGTTCTCAAGGATTTCCAATTTTTCCAAAATGCGTAGAACGTCCAGCACTTCGGAGCGCACCTTGGGCGGGGTACGGGTGGAGAGTTTTTCGCGGGGGAAACGCAGCTCCACGCGCTCACGCACGGCCTTGGCCACGTAGTCCACAGTGCGGATTGTGGTCATGTCCAGCATGGACACGTCGGCCACGCCCGCCGGGTTTTTTGTGTATGTGGAGATGGCGCGCACGATCTGGACCACGCCGCCCGGCCCCACTGCCAGGGGCGTGACGCCGCTTTTCAGGGCCACCTCTTGTTCAGTTCGGGACAGCCGGGCCGTGTCCGGCGGCGCGGCAAGGTTGGTCAGCTCAAGGGTGTTCAGGGGCCGGGCCGGGTCTTCCTCACTGGCGGCCACGGCGCAGTAAGCCGCCGCGACCTCTTCCGGGAGGCTGGCGCTGCCCGGCAGGCAGGCAAGGCTGATGCGCTCGGAGTTGACGCCGCCCGCCAGGGTGGCGGCAGTGGCCAGCGTGCCGGGCGTGGCCAGCCAGGTTGTGCCCCGGCGCTGCTCCAGGGGGCCGCTGATGGCCTCCAGATGATCGCGCAGGGCGCGCAACTGGTTTTCCCCGGCCCAGGGCAGGCAATAGAGCGTATAGTCCGCGCCGAACACGGCGGCCAGGGCGTCCTCCAGCTCCGGGTCCTGCTGGCCGTTGCCCATTTTGACCACGGCGGCGGTGTAGCCCGGCACAGTGCAGGCCACGGCCAGAGAGACGGCATTGCCCAGCGTGCCCTTGTTTTTGGCCGTAATGGTCAGGGTGGGCTCGGGGTTGGGGGCCTCTTCCGTCGCCTCCGCCGTGGTGACGGCGGCGGTGACGGGCAAATCCTGCTCCGCCTCCAGGGCCTTGTTCAACTCGGCCAGAGTGTCGGCGGCGGCGTCTTTGTAGGCGGCGGCCACGCTGATCTGGGCCGTGCCCACGGTGAGGGTCAGCACGCCCGCTCCCGTGGCCTCGCCCGTAAGCGTCAGCGTGCCCGTGGCGGCCAGCCCGGCGCTGTGCGGGGGCACAGGCAGCACGGAGAGGTCCACATAGGGATACGCCTTGATGGCCGCGCGGGCCATCAGGTGGGCCTGGGAGCCGTAACCGAACAACTGCCCGGCTGTGGCGTCGTCATAGACGCGCACGGGCTCCAAAGGAGCCGTGCTGTCCTCCAGGCGCTGGGCGATGACCAGCATGCTCTGGCCGTTGGTGGCCAGGGTGCGCACGGCATTGCGGGTGTTGTATTCAAAGTATTTGCCGGGCTTGCGGATGCTGGCCGGGATTTTTTCAAACGAAATATTTGTGGAAGCCATAGTTACTCCTTGGAGCCCTTTTTGCTTTTGGCGGCGGGGGCCGGGCTTTCCCACAACAGCAGATCGCCGTCCGCCATGCGGCGGCGGTAATAGGGCACATCCGGCACTTCCTTGGGCGCGGCGTCAGTAATCATGGCGCGCACGCCCAGCATGGGCACGGCAACGCCTTGGCGGGCGATGACGGTCAGGGTTTTCATTTTTGCTCCTCATATATGTTGATGCGGACGCGGGGGAGAATATCGGTCAGCAGCGGATCATCTACGTCCGGGTATTGCGGGGGCTTGAGCCAGTATCGCAGGCCGAGATGGCGCAGTTCCGGTAAGGGCTCGGCGGACGGCGGCAGATAGCCGCTTTCCGAGGGTTCCCCTTCCGAGGCAATGGGCCGCTGCCCCGGCTCCCGTAACGTGAACTGCACGCGCGAGGTCCAGTCCTGGGCCAGCACGGAAAGAGCCTGGGCTGCTGTTTTAGCTGTAAACAGCGTGCGGATGCGGCCAGGGCGCAGATAATCCACGCCGTCAACGCCGAAATCCTGCATGCAGATGCGCGCCGCCACGTCTTCCAGCATCTGATAGGTTCCCACATACGGCGTGTTTGCCGGACCTCCCTTGCGGGCCGTGGCCTCGCTGCGCAGGCTGCGGCTGGCCACCACTGTGGAAAACTGCACGCGAGCCTCGAAGCGGGTCTGCGCCGTGTTGCAGGGTTTGGGGTCTGTCATACCCATAAAGGCTACCCACACGGCGGGCAGCGCGCGGATCACCGCCTGCCAGCCGCCCATGAGTTCGCCGCCGTAAGAGCCGACAAAACGCAGATAATCCGGCTTTGCCGCCGTGAGGCATTCGATCATGCCGCTTTCAATGCCGTCGATTCGGTAAAACATATCACCTCCACAAAACGGGGCGGTGGCTTTGTACAAAGCTCACGTCGCCGGGGCCTTCGCCGTCATCCTCGCCCCCGCCGCCTCCATCGGGCGGCGGGGGCAGGTCGGCCAGCCCCTTTGCAACGGCTTTGAGCCAGTCCAGAGCTTCCTGGTAGCGTCGGGCAATGGCCTCGCTTTCCTGGGCGTCGCCGCCGGTCAGGTGGTAGCGGGCCATGTCGCCCACAAAGCTGGCCAGCGGTTCGGGCCAGACGGTTTCCCCGCTGTTTTCCGTCGGGTTCAGCGGCACGGGGTAACGTGTGGCCAGATAGCTGTCCGCTTCGCGGCTGGCGCGGCGCAGGGCGTCCAGCAGCAGGGCTTCGTCCAGGCCCTGCTCGTTGTCGCCGGGAGCGAGCTGCAAAAGCTCGTTAGTCCCGAATTGGCGCAGCAGGGTTTGCACGTCGCCGTAAGACGGCGCGGCGGGGATGTCGGCAACCGGGGGCAGGCTGGCGTCAGGCATGGTTACTTTGCCTTCTCATCCGCCTGTTGGGCGGGTTTATTGGTTTTGCCGCCTTTTTTCACGGCCTCTTTGGCATCACCCTTTTTGTCCTCGTCTTCCGTTGCATTCACTTCCGTAACCACAAGCCACGGGTCGGACCGCAGGGCCGCCAGTTCCTTTTCGTCCGCCTTAATGCTCCGCCCGACTGCATCAAAGCACAGACCGCAGCGACACCGCCGGACCAGGGGCGGTTTGACCTTCACATACACGTCCATCTTTTTCTCCTACAGCCACGCGCAATTGATGATGGTAGCCTCGTCATAGGTAGGATTCGACTCGCCGCCGTTGATCAGCTCCATGCCCACCACGCGCTTGGCCGCGCTGTACAGCGACGTGGGCACCACCAGAAGGGTGCCGCTTTTGCCGCCGCGCCCCAGGCCAAGGGGACGGCCGCCGTCCGTGTGGAAGTCCTGGATCATGGCCAGGGCCTTTTCGAAACTGGCGCTGGTCAGATCATCGCGCACGCAGACGCACTGCTGCCAGAAGCCAAAGCCCACATTGCAGCGGTAGCGCACGCCGTAGCGGTATTCGTCGTTCATGAAGACATTGTCGGAGCGGGGGTCAATCTGGGTGGTCAGCTCCGGCCTGGTGCGCTCCTGAAAGATCAGGGGCTTGAGCGGGCGGGACACGTCCAGCAGAAACCAGGGTGTCTTGCTTTCCGGGTTGGCGGCGGCGTCCAGCAGATTGCTGACGGTGACAACATCGCCCGTGCCGTCCACTTCCGGATAGACCGGGTGGTCCGTGTCAAAGAAGTTCTGTCCGTCATAACAGAGCGTGCTGAGGCCCTTGCCCAGCAGGCTGAATACCAGCTCGTCGGGATGCGTGGCCGCCGCGTAGCCCATTTCTTCGAACAGGGGCGTATAGATGCCCAGGTTATCGTCCTCAATGTCCGTGCGTTTGACGCCTACCGTGCTCTCATAGAGCTTGTTGGTCAGGCTGTAGCCATGCTCCTGCATGGATTTGACGCTGCGCTGGCCGACCCACTCCCGCAGCTTGGGGAACTGGCCCAGCCAGCCGTAAGTGGTGGAGGCGTTGGCGCTGGGCATCAGCGTGGCGATCTGCTGCCACTGGCCGGGGGCCTTGGCCTTGCCCTTTTCAAAGGCTGCTGAAAAACCGGGGCGCAGGGCGGCGATCAGGTTGTTGGTGACAATAGCCATTTAGACGGACTCCTTGTGTTTGGCGTACTCTTCCGCCGTCAGGCCAAGCTGGACGCGGGCGTACTCTTCCTCGGCGGTCAGGCTGGCCGTGCCGGGCGTGGCGTCCGGCTGTTTGCCGCCGGTCTGGGTGCCCTTGAGCGCCGTTACCGGGGGCGTGGATTTCAAAAATTCGCGCAGAGCGTCGGGATTGCTCTTGGCAAGACCCTCGGCCCACGGCTTGGCGCTGGCCGCAAGGCGGCCATCCTTGAGCGCGGCCTCAATTTCGCCGGACAGCGCGGCCACGGCGGCGGCCCCCTCCATCTCCGCCAGTTTGGCGCGCAGTTGGGCGGCCTCCTGCTGGACGGCCTGGAACGTGGCCAGGGCCACATACTTGCCGGGGTCAGGCGGCGCGGCCTTGGCCCCGGCCAGTTCGGCCTGGGCCGTGGCCAGGGCGGCATCCTTGCTTTGCAGCAGGGCAATCAGATTTTGCTGGGGCAGATGCCGGGAGAGGGCCTCGGCGCACTGCGCCTCATCCGCCGTGTCCGGCAAGCCCAGCAGGGTGCGGAGCAAAGCGAGCAGCTTGTCCATGTGCTTGTCCTCTTGGGTGTTGTGGGTTTTGGCGCTGGCCGGGTCCATGCCGTCCAGGGCCGGATTGTTGGTCAGGGCGGCGGAATGCAGTTCCAGCACCGCGCCGGAACGCCGGTCAAAGGAAAAGGTGGGGCTGATAAAGCGGTACTCGCCCGCGCGGATATGGGCGCGGGCCTTGTCCGTCCATTCCACGGAGGCAAACAGCCCTTCCGGCGTCGCCTCCAGGGCGGTGATCCAGCCAGCCGCCGGGGCGGGCTGGCCGTTCTCACGGCTGAGATGGGTCTGGTGCTCGTAATCCACCACCACAGGCGTGGCGCGCTGCCGCCAGAGGGCCAGCAGGGCGTCGGCATCTTCGGGGGTCAGACGCCATGCCTTGGCGGTCACGCCCTTGAGATTGCCGGGCCGTCCGTCGCGGGCCGCAAAAGCCCCCGCCGGGAACAGTTGGATGCGCCCGGCGGCGACAGACGCATCGCCGCCGGGCTGGGTAGGAGAGAGCGCGGACAGGAGAGCCGCGCGGGTGAGGAGGGAGGTATCTTGGATGGCGTCCATGGCCCTGGTGTACCAGGGCGCGGAGCATAAGAAAGGCTGGCGGGGTTCAGCGGTTGCCCGCTTCCCTTTCGCGCGCCCGCGCACGGACGCGAATGAGGGCCGTTAGAGGGGCGTTAGATTTTACGAGAGCACACCGACGTGGGCGTGGGCATGGGAAGGGAGCAAAACACGGCGCAGGCGGCATCCTAACGCCTTCCCCCGGTGAGGGCCGCGCGGGCATAATCCGCAATGGCCTCCTCCATGTCTTTTTTGTCTTGCGGTCCCACCCCCAGAAAGCGGCGACGCGGGATTTCACTGCCGGGATGGAACACGGCTCGGCGCACGTAAGACTTTCCGCCCTTGCGCCACGCCAGGGCTTTTTTGTCCTTGGGCCGTATCCAGTGGGCGCGGGTGATGCCGCCGAACTGGTGGATTGCCGCATAGGTGACGTTTGTGCCCACGCGGGCATAGCCGTGGCCGTATTCCTGATGGATATTTGTCTTCAAGGTGCCGTCGCGCTGGAGCATGGAGCCGGTATAACCGTCCTCCGCGAGCCGGGCTTTGTAGTCCGGATTGAGTTTGGGCCACTTCGCCCCCGTAACAGGATCAGTCTCATTTTCAAAGGCGCGGTCCGTGGACTCGCTCATGATCTGGGCCAGTTCCATCATCAGCGGCGTGGTGTCGCCCATGGCATGGTTCAGACGGTCCAGCGCGGCTTTGACCTCGGATGTATCAAGATTGACTTCAATTTTCAGCATGGCTATCATCTTCACAACAAGAGCTGATACGGGCGCGAAAGCGGGTGCTTGACGGAGCGATACCCGCCGTTAGGTACGTTGGGGAGGCCGTTTGACTCCGCCAGCGTGCGACCCCGTATCAGCTCCTTGTTTTTGTATACACCAGCCATCCTTCCCGCAGCCGGTCCATGTCTTGGGGCGTGCGCTGCATCACATTCCAAAGCAGCGACCCGTCACGGTTGATGCGCACCACTGCCAGCAGCGCATTTCGCCCTTCGCTGAACAGTCCTATATAGTTCTCCCGCAATTTGCCGTCCGCGTGCTCCTTGAGCCATACCTCATAGGGCTGCTCCAGCGTGGGCAAGACATAGTTGGCATATCGCTCCCGCGAGTCCGCTTCCTTGGCCACGATATGGGGCAGGCTGTCGCGCCAGATGGTGCGCCGCCCCACGGGCGTGGAGATTACGCGCAGGCGTTCCTTGCCGGTAAAGCCGAGGGCTTTGGCAAGCTGCGCCTCGGCGACTTCCCGGCTGGGGGCAATGGGTAAAAGCGGTGGCGTGGGCTGTCGCAAATCCGCAGGCACATCGCGCAGGCGGGGCAGGCCTTGCTCACGCCAGTTTGTGGCGGATTTCTGCTGGGGCTCCGGCATATTTGCCTTGAGGTCCCGCAAAAAGACTTGGCCGGGATTGTAGTCAAAGCCTACGTCCGGATAAAACACGTCGCCTTGCGGCCCGCCGATGCGGTAGCCCTTGACCGTGCGCTGCTCCATTTCCCCGGTGAGCGGATTGCGGACCGGCACCCGCTTTTCCACCTCCAGCCCCTTGCTGGATTCCAGGGCATGGCCGCCGCGCCGGAAGCCGCGCTCTGATAGCGTTTCCACCCGGCAACGGCAGCCCCAGCCGTTAGGCGGATAATGGCTCTGCCAGATGGGATCATCCCAGCGATACACGCGCCCGTGCAGCGCCGCGTGGCTGGGGCGGGTCCGCGCATCCATGACGGCCATATAGCGCCAGTAGGGAGCGGCTTTGGCGCTTTCCGCCTGCTGCCTGTAGCGTCCGGCGTTGTATGCGCTTTGCGTGTTCTGGCGATAGATAAGGTTGAGACGAGCGGCGCTGCCGCGCTCTCCCTTGCGCACTTCGCCGGTTTCGGGATTGACGATTTCCCCTTTGCCCCACCAGCCCTTGCGCTTGAGCGTGGCTTCCAAGGCTTGACGGAACTGCGCCTTGCTCTGGCCTTCGGCTATGGCCGTGGCCGTGGCGGCGCGGATATCGTCCAGCAAATCCTGTCTGGTGACGCCCGCCACGGTGAACGCGCGGGCGTGCTGCTCACGCCAGACATCCTGCCAGCGGAAGGATATTTTAAGGCCCTTGCTCTCAAAGTAATGGATGGCCTCACGCGGCGGGAGTCGGCAGGCGTAGGAAAGGTCCACGCCCGCGTTTTTGTCAGCCATGGGCGCGCCCCCAGACTTCGGCCACGAACATGGCGCGGGCCAGCACGTCCGCCAGTTGGGCGTCGTCCATCTGCGGGTAGAGTTCGCCCAGGCGGGCTTGCAGCTCCGCCGGGGTCAGGCCCGCTTTCAGGTCCGCCATGAGCGGAGCCAGCAGCGCTTCGGCGGCGTCGGCCAGGGCGGCGTCGGCGGCCATCTTGTCCAGGGCGTCCTGGGCGGCATTTTGCGCCGCGCCGCTTTTCGCGCCGGGCTTGGCACTCAGCGCGGAGGTCGCGGCACCTTCATCCTCGTCCTGGCCCTCGTCCGGCGCGGCGGACGGCGCGGCCTGAAACACGTCATCCGGCCCGGCGGCCTGCGGCAGCTTCAGGCGCTCATGGACAAACTGCCTGCTGATCTTCATGTACGGGGCCAGCTTGGGCAGGGCGTCGGCGTATAATTGCAGGTCCGCCGCCTCCTGGGTGTCAAATTGCCAGTACGGCAGGAGCGTGCGCTCGGTTACGCCCAGATTGAGCATGGCCAGGGGCCGCAAAAGCTGCTCGGTCAGGGTGGAGGCCAGTTGTCTGGCGTCCGCCGCCAGGATGTCGTGGCGGACCTCATTATGGATCACGCCCAGGGCGTTGGTGCTGGTTTTGCCGTCCGCCTGCGACGTCAGCGTGCCACCCAGGATAGCCTTGCTCATGCCCTGTTCGCAGCGCGTCACCAGCTCGCCGGGGATGTTCCGCACCGTGGCGCTGGGGGTTTCGAACAGCACTTCCATGCCGCTGGGGATGATGCCCGCCGCGTCCTGTCCCAGGCAGCGCAGTGCGTGGTACAACGCGGACTTGTCCTCTTTGCTGCTGCCCGGCGGATACTTGCCCAGGCGCAGGGGCAGACCGTGAATCTGGACATACTGGATTTCACTGCTGGCGGCATAGGCGCGGATCAGATAGGTCCAGGCCAGCACGCGGAACAGGCCCGCGCGCGGCAGCCAGCCCGATTTGCTTTTGTGGGTATGCACCAGCCAACCACAGGGCCACAGCTCCGCGCCGTCCGCGCTGCCGTCGCGCAGCCGCAGGGCGTTACGGTCGGCAATCAGGGTCTGGAACCAGGACTGCGGGCGGAAGGTCAGCGCCGCAGGGATGTGCAGGCCGTCGCTGTAATCCCACTGGATTTCCAGAGCCGCGAATCCGTGGCCGATGGCGTCGGCCATGTCCGTGAGCACGTCTTCAATGCTGGGCAGCATGTCCACAAATTCCCGGACCTTGGCGGCCACGTCCTTTGCCTTGGCGTCTTTGGATGCAGGGATTATATCCCACTCCAAAGTCAGCAGCGCCCGTTTACGCTTGCCCATCTCCGCCGCAAGGTGATCACAGCGATCTTCCATGTCGGCAAAGAGCGCATGCTGCTCCGCGATATTGCCCGCGTCCGCGGCGGCCAGGGTGCGGCGCAGACGGTTGGGCGTAAGGCCGTGGGTCAGATTCGGCATCTGCTCCAGATAGAGCAGCGAGGCGTTCAGGTCGCTGTCCTGGCTCTGCTGCTGGCCTTTGAGGGCTTCCGGGCGCGGACGGGCGCTCCGGTTGTAGCGGGGACGGCGTATCATCATGGTTAATTCCAGCTCTGGCCCCCAGCGGGGCCGTTAAAGTCATCGTCATCATCAGTGCCAAGAGCGCCGCCAAATATGCCGGATGTTCGCGGCACGCGGATAAAAGCGTCCCGCAGGCTTACAAAGCCTTGGATGGCCGTGCGCCAGAGCATTTCAAGGGCGTCCGGGCCGTCGTCGTGGTCCGCCATAGGAAAGTGGCGCAACTGATCCTCCAGGGCGCTGGCCCCGCTGGGCGGCAGCAGGATGCGGTTTTGGATGCAATAGGGTTGCAGGCTTTCAATGCGCAGTTGTTTGTCCGTGCTGTTGATGACGGGTTGCACGGGCATGGGCACGTTCAGCCGGGCCGCCTCGCGCACCAGCACGTCCGCGAAAAAAGCCTGAAACTGCACGGTTTCCACGGCCCAGAGTAGGCAGTTATAACGCCGTTGCAGGGCAATCATGTCCTGGATGATGCGGTCAGGGTGGCGCTTGCGGATCAGGGCTTCCAGGACATAGAGGCGCATGCTTTCGCGCTCCAGGCCGCCCACCAGCAGCGCCGATGGATCGCGCCCCTGTCCGGCCTTGCCCAGAGAGGGATCACAGGCCCCGAACAGCAGTAGTTCCGGCGGCAATTCCCGCCAGTAAAAAATGGCTGCGGCAAAGGGTGCGGCATCCGTGGCCAGCGGATCATTTTGCTGTTCCGCGTCAAAGGCCGCGCGATCTTCCGCGCGTTTGCACATCAAGGTATAGAGCGGACGGAACGTGGGCCAACTGACCACGGCCCCTTTGTCCATGTCCGCTTTGCGCGCGTCATAAAAAGCGCGGGCCAGCTCCGGGCCATCAGGCCGCTGGGCATAGAGCGCAAACCACTGATCCCAGAGGTCCATGCGGGAGGGCATTTCTTTCACGGCTTTGAAAACGCGCCCGTGCCATTGCGGCTTCTTCAGGGTGCGGGCCAGGACGCTGTCGTAATGCAGGATGGTGCCGATATAGATCACGTCCATGCTCTCGTCAGCCGGGCCAAGCGACAGCACCGTGCGCAGCAGCCAGGACTCCAGCTTGTCGCGCTGTTCGGGCTTGCGTACGTTTTCGTTATTTTCCAGGTCATCCAGCAGCACAAGGTCCGGGCGGTGGGGGCCATGGCGCAGGCCACGCATGCGTTTACCCGCGCCGAACGCCTGGAGCTTGACGTTGGCGGCCGTGACGATGGTGCCCACATTCCAGATACGACCCTGGCCGCAATGTTCCTTGAAGTCCGCCTCCAGGCGGGGATTGCTTTCCAGCTCCACTTTGATGGCCTCCAAAAAGCTGGCGGCCTGCTCAAACGCATCGGCAATAATCAGGCTATACCGCTTGCGGCCCGTCACCACGCACCAGAGCGCAAAAAAGAGGTCCACAAAGGTGGTTTTCGCTTCGCCGCGCGGTGCGGCCACGGCCAGCTTGCGGCCTTCCGGCGCGTCCACCACGGCAGGCAGGGTTGTGTCCAGCCAGAGATGCACGGCGCTGTCGCCAGTCGGCTGGCCGTCCTTACCCCGTGTATAATGCGGGAAATAGGTACGCCGAAAAAACGGAAAGTCGTGCTGTACTCTCCGGCGGCGCTCGGCACTGGCCGTCGCGTCCACCGGAAAGGCGGCGCAATCCGCCTCAATGGTGCGGCGCAGCCCGGCGGCCAGGGCCGCCAGTTCCGCGCGAAATTTGTCGGCATTGAGCGTTTTAGCCATGGCCGCTCCCCAGCTTTGCGGCTACCTCATCCGCAAACGGCTCCAGCACTTCCAGCAGGGCGGTGGCATGCTGGGGAAACCTCTGCCGCACAAACTCTGTCAGGAGCTGGATCACGCGCAGGGCCACGGCCAGCTCGTTGCTTTCCGGGAGTACTCTGCGACTGGCACTGACCATTTTGTTAAACGAGTCCGCCAGCGAGGCCAGGGCCGCCGTCTTTTGCTGGGCGCTCATGTCGTCGGCGGTGATGATCTCGCTCATGAGCGCCTTGTGCTGGGTGACATAGTCGCTCAAGGTCTGGCGCGCGATGGCTTCCATGCCCTGCCCGGCCAGCATGTTGGCGGCGCGCAGCTTGTCCCAGTCGTCGCCCTGGGCCGCCGCGCTCTTTTTCCAGCTTCGCAGTGTGGCCAGGGAAATGCCGTGCGCCGTGGAAATCTGCGTCAGCGGCAGATTGTCATAGATGTATGCGGCGCGCGCCGCCGCGCGGGTCTGGGCATTATGGGCCATGGTTAGGGGCGCTCCCTATGCCGCGTGCTGGCTTCATCGTCATGCACGGCCTCTTTCACGGCGTGTTCGATACGGCGGCGGCCGCCCACCACCAGCGTCTTGAGTATGCCCGGCACGGGTACGCCCAGAACATACAGATGGCCGATGACGCTGGCACAGTCCGTAAGGATCAGGTAGGCCATGAATATGTCCACAATGGGCAGGCCCACACCTACGGCCCGCTGGAAAGCCATCTGCACGGCCACGGCCATAAGCAAAAAGAGACCGTAGCAGATATAGCGGGCAAGCCCGTGTTGCAGGCCACGGCACAGACTCTTGTTGCGTTTGCAATGCACGGCGATGCGCGTCAGCATTTCGCCTGTAAGCGTGGCCAGCAGCACGTAGAAGAGCACTTCATCCATACCCAGCAGCAGGCAGAGCGAGGAAAGGGCCGTACCCACCGCCACCTTGCCCGGCCACATGTCGGCAAGACGAGCGCTGTAGTAGGCAAAGGCCTCCGGCCAGTTGATGTCCGTCATTTGGAGATCTCCATAAGCCCGGCGTAAAAATCGCGCAGGGCCTGTTGTTTGTCGTTGCAGTCGCGAAAAGCGGCCTCCACGTTCTGGACGTAGCGCACATATTCCAGCCCGGCCTCACGCTTTCGGGTGTTGGAAACATCCGCTTGGGCGATGGCGGGCAGCACGGCACTATTGACCGGGGGCGGCGGGCAGTTCTGGAGCAGCACCGCCGGGGGGCGGGCCGACAACGGGGGCGGCGTACTCTTCGAGCATGCGGGCAAGACGCTCAAAATAAGCGCTATCCCCAAGGCCGGGAGCTTCTTGTTCAAGATTGCGCAGGAGTTGGGCATTGTTTTTTTCCTTTTCCTTGGCGGCGAGACGGGCCGTGTCGAGTTTGAGCAGTGCCGTGTCCGCCGCACTGTGCGCGGTTTCATAGGCGGCGAGGCTCGCGCGGGCGCTGGAGAGTTCGGCGTCAGCTCCCCGCCAGCAGCCCCAGAGCCACCAGTTGGCGACCAGCGAGGTCAACAGCGCGGCGCTGGGCAGCACGCCCAGAGCGGCGATAGCCCAACGGGTCACAGCAACTCCTCCAGCAGTTTGCCTTCGAGGCGGCGACGGCGCTGGTATCCGCTCCACAGGCTGACGTTCTTGAGGCGGTCCGCCGCGTCAGCCCAATCCTGATTGACAAACGCTTTCCAGGTATTGGGATATTTGCGCGGACTGCTGACTCCGCGCTGGTACTGGATGCTGACGATCACGGCCTGGGCCTGCCAGGGCAGCGTGGCGAACCGGCCCGGTACGCCCACGGCCCGGTCATAATAGTCGGCAATTTTGGTGACATGGTGATTGAGCATGGCAGCGTCCAGATCGTCGGCCGTGTCCTGCCTGATGGTCAGGGGCAGGCGGTGCAGCACGGCCACGGCGGCAGCCTTCCGCTGGCCCAAATAGGGCCGGAGCTGGTTGACAATGCCGGGGTTCACGCCCATGCCGCCCAGCGTGGCGGCGTCCGTCTGGCCAAGGTCCACGCCCGTGCCGATGGTCACGCCGCTGATGCCCATGGGGACGTATCGCTCCGGGTTCGGGCCGCCGTAGTAGTTGGCCGTGCCGCCCGTGGTCAGATCGCATGGAATATAACCGCGCAACTGCTGCGGCCCTTCGAAGCCGGGCCGGTTTAATACTTCACGTATTTCGTCGAGATGGATTTTGTTGTTCATACAGCTCCTTTCCGGGCTACAAAACAGAGCCCGCACTGCCACTGTAGTGGCAGCACGGGCTCAGGAAAGGCTGGATGAGTTCAGCGGTCGCCCGGCGGCGGAAAGGGAGTTACAGGAGACTTCCTTGCCGCTGTGCCGGGGGGGCGGCTGGCGGCGGTTTTTTGAGGATGCGCCAGATATAGCGGTCGCAAAGGCGGTAACGCAAGGCCAGAACCTGCACAAGTTGGCGCTCGGATAAACCCTGCTCCGCCAGTTCCGCGCGGTCGCGCAGGATGGCCGCGTCCCGCACCTTGACCAGGGCCAGTTTGCAGTTGGGGATATACAATTCCGTAGCGGCATATTTGCGGGCCAGTGCCCGCGCGGTGTCATGATCCACGCGCTTGGCGATGTCCGCCAGCATGGCCCGGCCCAGGGGCGTTTCACCGTAGGGGATGCGCAGGGTCAGGCCGCCGTAGTTTTCCACCAGCTTGAGCGTGGCGGGCAAGCCCAGCAGGTGGGCAAGCTCCTGCGCCGAGGGCGGCAGCAGGGCGAACTCAAGAACGTCCAGGCCGCACGGTTCCGGCGAGCTCACGCGCATGGCCTCAAGATGGCGGGCCACGCTTTCTGCGGGTTGGTACATGGTCTATCCTCCTGTCTCGCGGCCCTGCTGGCGGACCAGAGCCGCCACACAGGCCGTCAGTTGCGCGCGGTCAGCGGTGCCAAGTTGTGCGCAACCTTTGCTTTGCCGCCGGATGACGGCGTCCGCGTATGTGTCCGGGCGGCCCAGGGCGGCGCACAGGGCGGCGATCTTGGAGTGGAGCGGGCGCAGTTCGGCGGGCACACCCTTGGGGTGGCGCGGGCGCGGCGTCCAGCCCTTGCCCCTGAACTCCGCCAGCATGGCCTTGAGCTGGGGCACGGTACACTTGGCGGCGCTGTCCCGCCCGGTGACGGAGCGCAGCAGATCGCGGTAGGTGGCGTCGTCCAGGGCCATGTCCTTCTGGGCAATCTTGACGCTGGCGATCAAGCCTTTACGGAATGCGTCGTTCATGTCAGGCCCCCAGGGCAAGATTTTGGGGGTGATATTCCACCGGGCGGTCCAGGCTGACCTTTTCCCCTTCGCGGTCCCCCTCTCTCATGCCGGTCAGGTCGCCGCTTATAGTGCCATTACGGGAAGTGCCAATATTGGGATACTTCCTCTTGAAATAGGTATCGACAGCGCCCCGGCGGGAGAGGACAAGGGCCGTTTCCTGTGACGTCTCCTGTTGGCGATTACAGCGCGCCTGATGTTCGAGACGTTCCTCCACAGCAAGAGCAAAGCCTTGGAGGAATGCGGAGCGCTTGGCTCCGATAACTCCTTGCTCACGGGCCTTGCGCTGGCTGAAATCCCACAGAAATTCAAAGAGCTGTCGGGCAATATGACAATCCGGCACAACGCCCACAAAACGAACAGAACGACGATAACGTAACGAGCCCTTTTTGTTGACGGGACGCCATGCATAGATGGCTTTTACAAAGAATCCACATTCTATAGCTTGCACCAGCAGTTTAATATGGGTTGGGATATACTCTGTGCAAAGGACAAAGGTTTCGCTTTCGTCGCAGTTATCATCTTCGCGCAGATCGTCTACATCCGATATTTCCAGACGATACTCGCGCAACAATTCCTGGGCTCTGACTGCCGCCGCCTTCGCCTCGCTTTCAAAAGACGAACTGGCGGCAAGGCGCAGTAGCTTCTTCACCTTGTCGATAATTTTATGCTGCTTTTCCGTCATGCTCGTGACCTTTGTGGTTTCGCGTCGCCAGAAACGCGCATTTTTTGCAATAATGCTCTTTGCCGTTGGGGCTAACCCAGCCCTTGCCTCTCAGGCGGGTCAGCAGCGTGGAATAGCCCACGCCCGTGACGGCGCACCCGCAGCCGTCGCAGATGATGGTGGTTTGCTTACTCATTATCCTTATCCTTAGCAGTTCAATGAAAGGAACTTATTTCCATCGGAATGTCTGAGATAATCCAAGCGGAGCAGCTTGGCGGCAGTAAGTAAGCACGCCCCGCAGACCCAACTGTTCCATGACAAAGCGATGTAACTTGGGATGGCTTTCGGCCAAGCGCTCAAAGCGGTTACGCCCTCTCTCATCAAGGTGCAGGCCAAAGCAGCAAAATACACAGCCCGTGCGGCTCACGCCTGTAGTTATGGGCGATCCGTTCTTCCCCCGGACAATGCGTCCATACACGGAGGGGATGCGGATGCCGTTTTGTGCGATACAGCGTAGTACGTCCGCTTCCGTCCAAAACGACAGCGGGGCCGAACGCGGGCGCTTCATGTCGAAGGCGTTGCAGCCGCCCTCCAGTAGATAGGCGCGCTGTCGCGCCTTGCTGTCGCTAGCCAGCGTACCGACGAAAGGTCTGCGACCACTCTCGCGCTCATAGCGGGCTGCGGTGTTTTTCTTCATCACTTCGCAGCATTTGTCAGAGCACTCGAAGGGGGCGTCGAAAAGAAAGCGCCAGCGCAACGGCACCTTGAAGCCTTCAACTTTTCTTCCGAAGCGGTTAATGCCTTCAAGATATAGACGCCTGACGTTCTCATTTTTGCCGGTGGGATGGCGGACAACATGGACGCCCCGCGCAATTCTTTTGCTGGCGATGGGCCAGCCATGCCGCTCTACCACAGAGGAAAAGCGTATTTCGGGACGCCAAACGACATGGTTCGGCGTATCCAGCACTTGTCGCACTACTTCGGGATATTCCAGACCCGTGTGGAAGAAGACAGCGGGTACCTCCGGGTAAAGTCCTCGCACCAGCCAGAGTAGCAAAGAACTGTCCTTGCCGCCGGAATAGCTGACGCTGACCTGTCCGTCCCATGCTTCATACCAGTCACGGATGACGGAGCGAGAAAGATTAATTTTTTCCTCCAGCGGCAGGGCCTGCTTGCGCGCCAGCTCCTTCTGGCGGGCTGCGATGAGTCCGCTTTGCGTGGCCTGTGCCACTCGGCGCTCAAAACCACTAAGCGGCGCGGGAGCTTGCCCGTGCGCGTCCAAAAGTTGCTGAGGTAGCGCAACGGGACGTGGAGGCAGAAGCGAGCATTGTGTCAGCATTGCGCATTTTCCTTAGTTCTCTGGAGCTGTACCGCCGCATTAAGGGCGTCCAGCATGACGTTGACCATGGCCTGGGTTTTCTTCGGGGCACGGCAGCCCTTATGGACAAAACAGACTACGCTACCGTCCTTGTTGTCGCGGATCAGCCATGCGTCCGCTTGGGTGCGGCGCAGGATAAAGCGTTGCGTATTGTTGGGCATCATTGTCTCCCTTGGCTGCTCGTCAGGTCGGAGCCGCCACGCTCCGACGACCGCCCCACGGGGGGCGTTTTCGCGCTAAACAACCTTCCCGCCGTGTCGATGGGGTCGAGTACGGTTATATGTGTGTTTTTCCAGGATGCAGGAACCAATCTGGATTCGCAGCAGACCGGCAAGGTCAAAAATTCTGATTACCGCGTCCGCCAGCTCCTCTTGGAAGTTCCCCTGGCCCATGACAACTTTTTCCTGGCCGTCAACGTTGGGGATGCCGTTTTTTCTGTAGGCTTCAAGAGCTTCTGATAGTTCGGAGTGAATCAGGGCCAGATTTGCCGGGATGAAGTCGGGCGGCAGAAAGCGCAGATTGTTGGTATCAATGCCGTCATACCAGCCTTTTTCCTTTGCCAGCCTGTGGATCTCATACTGATCAGGTATAGTGATGCTCATCGCTTTGCTCCTTCGCGGTTACAACGCCGCCATATCCAGCGGGATGGCGTTGTATTTGCCGTCCTTGCCGCGCTCGTAGGCGCGCACATATGCCTTGCTGTCCAGCACTTGCAGGCTGTCGCCAATGGCCTGCATGGCCCGCTGCCAGCGTTCATCCTCGATTTTGTGGCGGCGCAGGGCCAGGAGCGCGTTGGTGTTGATGCGGCCTTCCTGGTTGACGTTGAACGCCTGTTCGACGATGGCCCGCAAGGGTGTGGGACTCTCGCGGCTCCATTCCTCCAGGCATCCGTCAATAAGGGCCTTCGCCGCGCGCAGGCCTTCGTCAAAGCCCAGCGTTTCGCTGTATTGGCGCTTAATCTTGTAGCGCCCGTCGAAAGAAAGCAGCGTCACGTTGCCCTTGTCGCCGCCCACCTTGGCCCCGTAACGTTCGGCGGATATCTCCACAAAGGCCGCCACGTCGCCCATCAGCTCGTTTTTCAGGGCGCGGAGCTGCGCCTGCATGGCCTTGACCTTCTCCACCTTTTCCTTGACCAGTTCGTCGCGGGCGAGGTCGATTTCTTTGATTTGCGCCACGGGCACAAAGCAGCCGCGCGCATCTTCCATGTACCCTTCAAAGATTGCCTGGTTCATCGTTGCACCTCCTGCCTACTCGGCCTTGTCGTCTTTGCCGCAGCTCTGGAAAGGGCCAGGGAACGGGACCACCCGACAGCGCCCCCCCTTGTCGGGGGCGGGATTCGGCGCTGTCTGCGAAGGCTCGGCCAGACCAGCAGCGGCGCAGGCCACGGACAGCCCCAACTCCATGCGCCGCGCCTGGACAGCGTGGGCCATCAGGTTGGCGCGCAGCATGCGCAGATACGCCCACTCTTCTTCTCCCACTTTTCCGCCCAGCACGCCGATGCTCACGGCGCAGGATTCCAAGTCTTGACTCAGCATTCTTTCTCGCTCCAAAGGTTGCAGTGTTGGCACTCCCGCCACTGGCGGAGCGCATACGGGTTAGAGGTCGGCATGGAGGCAGCCCGGCGCGAGGCACAAGCCTCCGGGCCGCGCGTCCCGCCATAGACGGGGCAAGGTTGCCCCAGAATTTCCATGATGCGTTGTTCCATTTTGCCCGTGCCGCCGGGATACTTGCCGTTGATAACGAGGCTCAGACTGGACCGGGCCACGCCCAGGCGGCGGGCTACAGCCGTGACGCTGCTACTGGCTACGGCGCTTTCAAGAAGGGCGGCAGCAGCACTATTCATGAGGTGCCCCTAAGGCGATGATTTCACCCGTGTTACGGTCCGTGACGCATTTCTCCGCCCGGTTGTAGGCCGGGGCCAGCGCCCCATGATTTGACTCTGGCCGCAGATAATAGGCTTTGGTGCGTCCGGTCATGCCGAGTATCCCGGCCCGATACAGCGCCCGGCAGTAGTTGCGCAGATTTTCTTCCGCCCCTTTTTCCTCGCCGTCGCACAGCGTGGTCAGCAGATCGTCCACGCTGAAATGGTCGCGCATCCGCATAATATTCCAGGCCCGCTGCCGCAGGGTGCGTCCCTCGCTGGTTGCCGCCCGGCCTTTGCGCTGGCAGGGCAGATATCTATCCGCCAGCCGTGCCCGGCCTGCCTCAGTGATGCCGTGCATGCCGCCCTCGCTGTGGATGAGCTTATGATGACGCAGGCAGCGGCACAGCTTGCGGACATATTCGCTGGACACACCTATGCTGGAGGCCAGTTGTCGGGTGTACTGCGGCCCCTCGGATGCAAGCCGCTCCATAATGTTACGCACGGCATCCATGTCACGCCGCCTTGCGTATTTTTTTGGCCGTGCGGCTCTGCCAGTCATGGGCCAGCGCCACGCCCTCAAAATGCTTCACGTCCAACGGGCCTTGCAGGCCGTTATCCTTGGCCAGACGCTCGATCCCGGCCAGGATGTTCAGCACTTCCCTCATGCGCCCGGCGGAGAGCCGTAGAACCTCGGCGGACAGCGCCGGAGTCAGCTCGTATTCGCAGAGCTGCTTGCAGGCCAGGGTCACGTCCGCAGCCGTGCAGGGCGTGAACTCCACTACCTGGGCGATGCGGCTGCTGATCTGTTTGAACCGATTGATATTGCGCTGTATCTGCTCCATGCCGATCAGCACCACCGTCACCTCGGCCCGGTCCGAGAAGTCGCGTACCTTTTCCAGCACAGCGGCATTATCCCGCAGCGTAAATTCCGCTTCGTCCACAATGAGCGGGCACTGGCGCTCAACCAGCACGCGCAGGGCGCGGTCAAAAAGCTGTTGGGCCGTCCCGCGAGAGTCGATGTTCAGCGCCCGGCACAGCTCGGTCAAAAAATACTTGGGCGTCATGTCCACATTGGCGCGCAGGAAGATTGCCCCGGCGTCTTCCGCCCAGCGGGATACAATGTGGCTTTTCCCAAAGCCCGGCTGGCCATGCACCAGCATCATTCCTGCCTCAGCCGCGCCGCGTTGCTCCACGGCTTTGACTCCCGCCGTAAAGCGGGCGTAATTCTCTGTTTTCACAAAGGCTTTTTTCATAGTCCCTCCTAATCAATGCCTTCAATTTCCAGCAATTCGCGCATATCAGCGTATTCCTCACCCTTGCGGTAGCTTGTGATAAAGGCCGCATCGGCCTCGGTCTGTTGTTCAGGATGACGCCGCAGCCAGCGGAAGCGTTCAAACTGGCTGGCAAAGAGCGCCGGGCGCTGTTCTTCCGGTTCCGCCTCAACAGGAGCGGCATCCGGAGCCGGGTTCAGGTCTATGCAGGGCCGGGTGCTGTCCGCCACGTCCAGGGCTGGAGTGGCATCCGACTCCGGCAAGATGATTTCCGCGCCGGGGGCCACGCGTTGGAGCTTGTTGTTGATCCGTCCCACTTGGGCCTTGGCGCGCTTTTCGCGGGCCGCTTCCACTTGGCTGGGCTGAAAATAGGGCCGGGTATTGCCTTCCAGGGCAGCCTCACAAATGCGCTGCCCGTCCAGAGTCCAGCACCACACGCGGGAGCTGTCCCAAATGTCGTAACGGACCTCCACAAAGGCATCGTGGTAGTCGGCCAGCTCCGGAGCGAAATAGTTGCCATTCTGGAAAAGCACCCAGCCGTTACGGCACTTGCGGCGCTCGCCCGGCATAAACAGCTCGCTATCCATGCCTTCCGGCACACGCACCGGAGTAAAGCCGCGAGCCTCGAAAGAGCGCCAAAATTCGTCCGGCGAGTAGTGGCGCATACGGCCCAGACTGTCGCGGTAGCGCGGCAGCCCCTTGTGCGGCGAGGAATTGTATTCTTCCACCCGCGCCAGTACATGCTTCTTAAATTCGTCCCAAGTGGGCAGTACAGCGCGTTTGCCCACTTTCAGGGCCGCGCGACTGCGTTTGAAATTCCGGTGGGCGGCATCGCCGTCCATCAGCGCACCCGTATAGCTTTCCAGACCTTGGGCGGCGCGGACCCACAGCGTCTTGACGCCGCGTTCCATGAGGCCTTTGCCCTGCGGGCGTCCGGGTATGGCGCGGCAGGGTTCAATGCCCAGGCGCTGAAACATGCCCGTGCGGTCATCCAGCAGCAGGCGGTTGAGGTAGCCGGGACCGCCGTCGCTGTAAAACAGAGCCGGGATGCCGCCAAAGCAGCAGGCCATGCGCAGGGCGTCCAGTACCGTGAAACGACTTTCCGCCAGAGCGATGGAGAGGCCAACACAACGTCGGGTGGCTACGTCCAGCACTGCCGTCACTTCTGGTTTAAACGGCTGTCCATTGCCAGGGTGCAGCACTTCCGCATCAAAGGTGGTGCCGTCCGCTGTGTACACGTCGCCGGGCCACAGTTCGGAAGTGTTGCGGCGCTGGTAGGGGCGCAATTTCAACAGGGCATTACCCGTGGCGCGGCCCGCCTCGCGTTCAGGCGCGTTCATCTTGGCCAGCAGACGGCGCACTGCGTGGATGGAGGGCGGATTGCCCTCTCCGCGTGCTGCCAGTTCCCTGCAAAAATCGCTGTAGGCTAGGGCTATGGACGGATGCTGCGGCTTCTGGTAGTGGCGCAGAAAGTCGTCAAACCATGAGGGGATCGGAACCGTCTTGCTCTGGCTGGGCAGCAGCCCGGCTTCGCCGCGCTCGGCGTAATCCGCCATCCAGCGATAGAGGGTGCGCCGGGTCAGCACGCCGCCGCGCTTGCAGGCCGTGGCCGTGGAAATCTGCTCCATGAGTATGGAGGGGAGGCTGCCCAGGCGCGAGGAGTCCGCCAGATGCCGGATGGCTCCCTCCTTGCCAATAACGCCGGACATGCGCTCAATCTCGCGCACAAAGGCCAGACGGGCCGTGGCCACCGCGCGCTCGCGGTCTGACGCGCCTGGAAATAGCGGTGTTGCGCTGGGGGCGGGTGTATAGTTGATGGGCTGGACCGGAGCCGGAGCAGTGCCAAGTTTTGCGCTATAAATAGTGCCAACTATGGCGCAACTGTCCGCTTCATGCGTGGCGTACTGCTGCCGTAGCAGGCCCGAGGCGATCAATTCGCGGGTTTCCTTGGGCATGCTGGCGACTATCCACAACTTGCCGCCGCCGCGCCCGGTACGCTGGACGGATTGCCAGCGTTCGCGTTTGGCTCGAGCAAGAATACTCTTGACGGTAACGCCCCCAAAAGTAGCAATTTCTTGTGTTGTGCATGTGGTATGGACGTCGCTCATAGCTTGTTCCTACCTGTCCGCCGTACGGGGATCGCAAAGATATTCTTCTGCCGCGCCATGCTCACGCAGCCAATCTAAAACTTTGGGGCTGTGGATTTTCCCCGATAATGTGCGGTAAATGGCCTCACTGGACACACCCAATTTACGCGCCAGAGCCGCACCAGATAGCCCTTGGCCGTCTAGTACCTCTTGCAGACGGCGGCGATATTTGGCGCGCTCCGCCCCAAGGGCCATTCGTTGGGCAAATGTCAGGCTCATAGTTCATCCTCCAATTTGCGGAGCCGCTTTCTCATTTTCTTCTGCTCAATTAATGTGCGACCGTATTCGCAGACTTTGCGGTCTTCCGCTGTCATCACGTCCAGCCCCACGCTTCTGAGCATGGCCCTGAGCGGAGCCGGGTCATCCGTCGCCAGATAAAAGGCCAGCACAGCCAGGATGGACGGGGGATGCCCCTCATCCGAGGGCGACAGCCACTTGTCCAGGGTGTCTTTACTGATGGACCGTACATTGCCCGCCGTCAGCCGCACCCCGCTGCCGCTGGCCACAGCGTTGATCTTGTCCGGCAGCGCCTTACGGCCTTCCCCCTCCGGTGCGCCTGCCACCGTGCGCATGGCTGCCTTGATGGCGGGCATGACGCTGGCAAGAGGGGCGCAATTCTCGAAGAGAGAAGCTTGGTGCATAAGATTTCCTTTGCTTGTCCAAATTCGGCAGAGCTATGGACGTTGACCTTTAGCTTGTGGGCCGTTAATTTGTTTTCAGTTCGGAAAACCAACCGTCCACGGCTTTCTTTTAACTTAATATGGTTTGAAGTCAACTATTTTTTAGGGTAAAAGTTTGAATTTCTCTAAAAATATGGTTTAAAAATGATTTCAACCATATACAGGAATACTCCGGTAAAAGTTAAAGGTAAAGGTTTGGGCAGGAAACTTTTACCATGAATACACTCGGTGAACGGCTTAAATTATTACGGGGTGAAACGTCACAAGCGGCTTTCGCTGCTTCGTTGGGCATTCCTCAAATGACGTTGAGCAACTACGAAACTGGCAAAAGTGAACCAAAATTGGTTTTACTGAAAACAATATGTGAACGATTTCGGTTAAACACAAATTGGTTGCTTTTCGGGCGAGAGCCGATGACCATAGATGGGGACTCATCCGGGCTACCAGACGAAACAATGCCCCCTCAGTGTGATGTTGAGTTAAAACTCATCCCACTAGTCGAAGCACGCATATCCGCAGGGCAAGGAAGCCTTGAGGTAGATGGAAGTAGCGAACGAAGCTACGCCTTTCGTATGGATTTTTTACTGCGAAAGGGGAATCCGAATGCTATGGTGCTTATGCGGGTAGCTGGTGACAGCATGCAACCGGAGATATGCCATGGTGACGTGGTACTTATAGACCAAAGCAAGCGCAGTATCATTCCAGGGCGTATTTTTGCTGTGGGCTTTGAAGAGGCAATTTACTTGAAAAGAATTGATATGCTTCCGGGCAAAGTTATTCTCAAAAGCGTTAATGAAGAATGCTATCCACCCGTAGAATTAAGCGTGAGCGGCGACTTGGGGGAGCAGTTCCGGGTTATCGGACAGGTGCTTTGGAGCGGGAGAGAATACCGCTAGAAGCCCAATGCATTAGTGTCAATTTAAACGCAAAAAACGCGCGAAAAAGCAGCAAATAAGCTGATTTTTCGCGCGTTTCTATTTTGGCCAATAAGTCGCTACAAATCCACGGCCCAAGCGGGCGCGCCGGGAAAATCCCCCTCATTTCGGTAGTGCCATTTCTATCGCTACCCTAGTCTGTGAGCCGTCACGCAAAATGAGAATTTTCGTCACGCAACTTGAGAACGTGCCGAAGCGTTTTTGACGCATTGGCACGTTCATTGCATATTGATTATTCGGCCTCAAGAAGCCTTTGCGCGCCGAGTTTCGCATAATCCGGCAGTTCACGTCGATACGCTTCCGGCGTCAGCATGGCCGCGTGGGCCGTGGTTCCACATACGGCTTTTAGGCGCTTTCCGGGGCCTCTTTCGTTCTCAAGTTGCGTGACAAAACGGCCTGAAAATGGCCTTCCGTTCTCAAACCTTTGTGACGGCGCTTCCGGGGCCTCGGAACAGCGGTAGGCCCGCGTCAGTCAAGGAAAAGTCAAAGATCCGCCAAGCCGGATCGGCCTTCCTCTTCATTCTCATCTTGGCTGACCCCTTAAAACTCTTCAACGGAGTGTATCATGATATGGCGCACTCCGCTTTTATTATTGCCGACCATTGAAATAGCTGTTATGCATTAGTAAATATTTTATTATGCGGATTACAACATTATGTTTGTGGGGAAAATTATGCAGAGTCTACGCCGCTTGGTCTGCGTATGGGCGGTCATGTGCGTGCTGTTGTCCGGCCTTGCCGTGGCTGCCGTTGCCGCCGGGCCGTATCACGGCAATGTACAGAGCCGGATTTACCATAACAGTTCCTGCCGTTACTACTTTTGTAAACGGTGCACGGCGGTGTTTGCGACAGCCCAGGCCGCGCGGGCTGCCGGATACCGGCCCTGCAGAGTTTGCGGCGGCTGACCGGGCGGATTTTCCAGCAAGCCCCGGCGTTCCGAACGATGCGGCAGTGAACTGCGATCTGTGGTCGTGGGCTTTTTCTTCTCCGTGAAACCGTTCCGGCGGCGTTGACAACAGGAGCGCCTTCAAGCAACCTGCCTGAATGGCAAAGAAAATCCCATGCCGCGCGCAAGCGGGCATGCCGGATCACGGCAGCGGCCGGAGTCAGTCCCCCGGGCCCGGACCGCTTCACCCGCACCGCAACCCTGGAGGAAAGTCCGCATGGATATGAAAACACTGCGCCGACAGGCGCGAGAACGCATGAACGGGGCCTGCCGCGTCTGTCCCCAATGCGACGGCAAGGCCTGTGCCGGTGAACTGCCGGGCATGGGCGGCATCCGCACCGGCGCTTCGTTCCGCGCCAATGTAAGCGCCCTGGAAAAAATCTGTCTGAAAATGCGGCTGATTCATGAGGTGCGCGCTCCGGAAACCGCCTGCGAGGTATTGGGGCTCTCCTTGAGCATGCCGGTGCTGATTGCTCCGCTGGCGGGCACGACCTTCAATATGGGCAATGGGCTGCCCGAGGAGCGCTTTGCCCAGGTGGTCACGGAAGGAGCCCGTTCCGCCGGGACCATTTCCTGTACCGGCGACGGCACGTCCGAAGTGTTCGGCAGCGGGCTGAATGCCGTTCAGGCTGCCGAAGGCTGGGGTATCCCTGTTATCAAACCCTGGGCCGGAGAGGCCTTTTTCGAGCGCCTGGAGCGTGCGGCCCAGGCCGGTTGCCGCGTGGTGGGCATGGACATCGACACCGCCGCCATCACCGCCCTGGCCAAGAGCAAGCGCCCGGTATCGCCCAAAAGCCGCGCGGAACTGAGCGCCATTGTGGAAAAGGCCCATGCCCTGGGCTTGAAATTTCTGCTCAAGGGCGTGCTCAGCGTTGAAGACGCCCTGGCCGCCGAGGAATGCGGCTGCGACGCCATCGTGGTTTCCAATCACGGCGGCCGCGCTTTTGAGGCCGTGCCGGGCACGGCCGCCGTGTTGCCCGCCATCGCCCAAAGCGTGCGCCGGATGACAGTGCTTGTTGACGGCGGCGTGCGCGCCGGAGCGGATGTGCTCAAGATGCTGGCCCTGGGTGCGGCGGCCGTGCTGATCGGACGCCCTGCAATCATCGCGGCCATGGGCGGCGAGGAGGAGGGAGTCCGGATGTTGCTGACCCGGATGCAGCGCCAGCTTGAGGAAAGCATGCTGCTCACGGGCTGTGCCTCGGTTCGGGAGGCCGGGCCGCATCTGCTGGCCTGAGCCAAGAAAGCCCTCAACAGAGAAAAAGGAAGGCGGCGGCATCGTCATGATGCCGCCGCCGTTTTATGTACAGCCGAAAAACGGATGTGTTACTTGTTGATGCAGGCCTTGATGGCGTTGATCAGGCGGTCGATGGGTTCCTCGCGCGCCCCCTCACCCATGACGCCCACGCGGATAACCTTGCCGGCCAGATCGCCGAGGCCGCCGGCCACTTCGATCTTGTGCTCCTTGCGCAGGCAGGCGCGCAGGGTATTGGCGTCCACACCGGCGGGCGGCAGGAAGAGATTGATCTGCGGGGCCCCGCCTTCCTTGACGTAGGGCGTGAAGCCGAGCTTGGCCAAGCCGTCGGTCAGGCGCTGATGCATGGCCACATGGCGCGCGAAGGAGGCGTCCAGGCCTTCGGTCAGCAGATTGTCCAGGGCCTGATGCATGGCATAGTACATGTTGATGGGCGCGGTGTGGTGATAGACGCGGGGCGAACCTTCCCAGTACTTGCGGATCAGGGAAACGTCCATGTACCAGTTGGGCACCTTGGTCTTGCGTTTGGCAATGGTTTCCATGGCCGCGTCGGAGAAGGAGGCGGGAGCCAGTCCGGGAGGCACGGAGAGGCATTTCTGCGAGCCGCTGTAGAAGGCGTCGATGCCCCATTCGTCCACGCGCATGTCCACGCCGCCCAGACCGGCCACGCTGTCCACCAGATAGAGGGTGTCGCTGTTCTTGACCAGTTCGCCGATGGCGGCGATGGGGTTGTTGATGCCGGTGGAGGTTTCGGCATGCACGGCGGCCAGAATCTTGTAATGCTTCTTGTCCAGCTGGGCCTTGACGGCGGCCGGGTCAATGGGCTGGCCCCAGGGGCACTCCACCACGTCCACCTGCGCGCCCAGGCGCGTGGCCACTTCCACCATGCGCGAGCAGAACACGCCGTTGTTGACGATCAGCACATCGTCGCCGCGTTCCACCAGGTTGACGAAGGTGGCTTCCATGCCGGCGGAACCGGTGCCGGAAATGGGGAAGGTCACGGCATTCTTGGTTTTGCACACGGCGCGCAGCTGATCCTGCATGGCGTCCATGACTTTGATGCAGTCGGGATCAAGATGACCCAGCGTGGGGATGCTCATGGCCTTGAGCACATTGGGGGCGACCGGGCTGGGGCCGGGGGCCATCAGCAGAACGTGATCCAATTCTCCGAAAACTGTGGTCATTTCAAGCTCCTGGTTTATGGGTGGCATGCACCGGATGTTCAAAATCCCCATCCAAATACTGTAGCAATACTTATAGAGGCGCAATAAAAATTCTATAACGCTGTATGGATCCAAAGAAAATCACGGAACAGCATCAAACCGTGTCCAGCGCGCGGACAGATGGCGCGCTGTGTCCTTCCGGCGTATTCAGAAACGCGTTTCGGGCTCTGACCGGATTTTGTTTCGATCCTGCGTTGCAGTGTCCGGCCGACGTGACCCGGGGCATTACTTTGTTGGCGTTGACATTCATTGAATGCACAATCTGGAACTATCTGCCTGTAACAACCGGAATTTTTGTTTTACTGTGATTTTTTTCACATTTGTCTGGATAAAAAACAGCGCGGACAACACTGTGATGCGCAAAGCACCCTATGGCAAAAACAAGCACTTGTCCAGTCCGGGAAAAAGCAGGCCCGATTCAGACTACAGTCGCTTCGTGTCCGAAAGGACGGCGCAAACGGCGTCCTTTCAGTGGAATCATTCCGCAGCGTCCCTGACCAGATGCAGCCGGGGAACCTGCTGCGGGGCCAGCGGCGCGCCTGCGGTTTTGTCGCGTACCAAGCGCGTGAAGTCGCTGAGTTCAAAGCGGGCTTCGCCCACCACGGGCGGCGCGCTGACCCGTGCGGCCACCGGCGCATGTCGGCGCGGATCGGCCGACGCTTCCGGTTCGTTCTGAGCGGCGCTCCGAGCGTCCGGAGACCGGGCAGGACTGACCGCGTCCTTCCGCAACGCCAGAACGGCGGCAAGGGGCGAGTATTCTCCGTCAAAAGGCGCGTGCAACGCCTCCAGCGGCTGGGCGTAAAACCGCACCCGCACTTCCCGCTTGTCCCCCCGGCCCCAGAGTTCCAGAAACAAGACGCCCGCCGGGGGAATGTCATTGGGGGGATAGCTTTCGGCCTGCCAGTTGACGCCCAGCAGGCCGCCCAGATTGGCAATATTGGTGTCGTGCCCCATGAACACCACCAGGGAGGCCGCGTTGAGGCGCTGGTCATAATGCGCGCCCGTCAGGGCGGCGGTCATTTCCGTGAGCAGGGACGAGCCGCGCGCCCAGGCCACCAGGGGCGTGCGGTTGACCACGTCGAAAACGCGGCTGTGCACGGGCAGCACCTGGCTCAAGGTCTTGCCGTCCACCTGGCCCCAACCGGCGTCGCTGCCGGGCCATTGCCCGTACTCCAGCAGAAAGATCTCCGCCAGGCTGGAGGCAATGCCCAGGCCCCCGACAAGGGCCACACTACGGCCTTCCGGCGAGACGCTCACAGCATTGGGGAGATCGGAAAGACGGCATTGCGGCGACAGGCCGAAACGGCTGCACAGCTCGGGCGAAGGCGGCGCGCTCAGCTGGTCGATGAGGGCCAGCGGACCGGCGAAATCCTCCTGCAGCTGCTCCAGGCCGCCGTCAGTCGTATTCAGAACGTCCGTGGCCGTGGCCGCGGGATCAAAGGCGAACAGGCCGGCCTTGACCGGATGGAAAAGGGGATCGGGCCCGGCGTCGGCCACGGCATAGCCCTGCGCGCAGTCCGGACCCAGGCCGTCAAGCAGCGCCCGTGCCGTGGCCCTGGTGCGCTGGTCCGTGTCGGCGCGCACGAAAACCGCGCCCGGTGGAGGGCAAAGCGCATCCGGCAGCAGGCCGTGATTGAGCAGCACACCGCGCAGATCCGCCCACATAGCGGTGACCAGCCGCGCCCCGCGCGGCGTCAGGTGCCCGCGCTCCACCGGCCAGTGCGGCCAGAGACGGGCGCTCCAGACGGACAGGGTTTTCATGTCCTGGGTGGGCGAACGTACGCCGTGCCTGGACAGGGCTACTATTTTGAGCAGCCGGGCGTCGCCGTCCTCAACGGCTTCGGCTGCCGGAGAACTGAAAAAAAAGGCGCAGGCCAAGGTGAAAAAAAAGAGATGCAGGGCGCGCATGCCGTTCCTCCTTACCGCGACTGCTGCACGCAGCATAGCCGTAAAGCATACGAGCGGCAACGGCATTTTGGCCGCCTTTGGAAAATGCGACCCTGCGGACTTGAGATGTTCATGGAAAAAAGCTACGCTAATTGTTTAGAAACGTATTTTTCGGGTGAGAAGCAGTGCTCAGCAGTTCCGAACAAATCAAACGCACCTACGCGATGGGTTTTCTGATCGGCGGAATTTTCCTCGTCTGCGGTCTGATTTTGCTGCGTCAGGTAAGTTTGCAGAACGAGCGGGAAAACGCGCTTTATTTGTATGACACCGTCAGTCAGCTGCGTACGCTGTTTCAGCGCCAGATCGCGTTGGATTTCCAGACTCTGCGAGGCGTGGCCGTCAGTCTCGGCCATGTGCCGGAGAAAGAAATTCTTCCCGTCCTGAAGGAAGTCAATGACAATAACGCCTTTTTGCGCATGGGCCTGGCCAAGCCCGACGGCAGTGTGGACCTCGTGGACATCAGCGGGGACCTGCACCGGAATGTGAATCTGGCCGACGAGCCTTTTTTCCAGAAGGCCCTCGCGGGCGAGCCCGCGCTTTCCGGAGTGCGCCGGAATTCCCTCGGCCCCGGCGCGGTGGTCTACTGCGCGGTGCCCGTATATGCTGA
This sequence comes from Desulfovibrio fairfieldensis, assembly GCF_001553605.1. Taxonomy (NCBI): domain Bacteria; kingdom Pseudomonadati; phylum Thermodesulfobacteriota; class Desulfovibrionia; order Desulfovibrionales; family Desulfovibrionaceae; genus Desulfovibrio; species Desulfovibrio fairfieldensis. The sequence continues at coordinate 2,141,724 of NZ_CP014229.1, read as the reverse complement.
AAACGGGGTCAGCGGCGTGCTTGTGGCCGTCAATGCGGCGGATATTTTTCTGAATATTCTCGGCATTTCCCTGTTCGACAATCAGGGCGTGTCGTCGCTCATTGACGGGAGCGGCGCGTATGTCCTGCGGGCCTCTTCCGGCGGGGCCGTGATCGGTGGCCGGGAGGGGGATATTTTCCGCCTCGGCTCCCTGGAAGACACCAAGCGGGAACAGGTGCTGGAAAATCTGCGGGACCACCGGCGCGGCGTTTTTTTCTACATTGCGGACGGCAAGAAGTATTTCGCCGCGTACGAACCTCTGGACGTCAACAACTGGTTTTTGTTCTGCACCGTGCCCGCGGCGGCCCTGACGCTGGCTCCCAACGCGCTGCTGTTCAGCATCTGCGTGATCATCGGCCTGGCCCTGCTGCTTTCCTTCTTTCTGCTCTGGCGCGTCCGCGTCATCAGCAACAGGTATCGCGGCGAACTTGAGCGCCTGGCCTTTGTGGACCCCCTGACCGGGGCGCGCAACGCCAACCGGCTCAAAATGGACGCTTCCTCCCTGGTGCGGCACAATCCGGATCAGATTTTCGCCATCTGGTACGCGGACATCAAGAATTTCAAGTTTTACAACGAAATGTTCGGCTATGAGATGGGCGACAGGGAACTGGTGCGCATCGCCGGGTTGCTGGCGGCCTGCGACGGCCCCTTGTCCCTCTGCTGCCGGGTCTCGGCGGACAAGTTCGCGGGCATCCGGCCCATGCGCGACCGGGAGGAGTTCTCCCGGGAGTTCCAGCGCCTCTGCAAACGGATTGAAAACGATGCGGCCCGGCTTTCGCGCGCCTTCCCCCTGGTGTTGCATGTGGGCGTCTACGGCACGGATACGGCCGGGAGCGGAGAGCTCTCTTTCATGGACATGCTCAACCGCGCCAATATCGCCCTGCGCGTGGCCAAGGAAGGACGTTCCGACACGTGCGTGTTCTACTCCGAGGACATGCGCGGCCTGGCCCTGCGTCAGCTGGATATCGAGAGCCGGATGGAGAACGCCCTGCGCGGGAGCCAGTTCAAGCTCTATTTCCAACCCAAGGTGGACATCCAGAACGGCAATTGCGTCCACGGCGCGGAAGTGCTGGCGCGCTGGCTTGACGGCGACCGTCTGGTGCCGCCGTGCGACTTCATTCCGCTCTTCGAGCGCAACGGCTTCATCGTCCAGCTTGACCGCTATATGTTCTCCCAGGCCTGCGCCTGGCTGCAGCAGCGCATCAGAAGCGGCAAGGAGCCGCTGAACATCGCGGTGAATGTTTCGCGCCTGAGCATCATGCAGGACGATTTCCTCCAGTATTACAGTAATATCAAAGAGCGCTACGCTATTCCCGACGGCCTGCTGGAGCTGGAGTGCACGGAATCGTTGGCCCTGTTTGACGAACGCTTCCGGGAGCTGGTGCTGGAATTGCAGAAACGCGGCTTCCGCTGCTCTCTGGATGATTTCGGCGCGGGTTTTTCCTCGCTCAATGTGCTCAAGGAGCTGCCCATTGACGTGCTCAAGCTGGATCTGCTGTTTTTGCGCAAAAGCCAGGATCTCAAGCGCGAGCGCATCGTGGTTTCCAATGTCATTGCCATGGCGCAGCAACTGAGCATCCGTACCGTAGCCGAAGGGGTGGAGAGCGCCGAACAGGTGGAATTTTTGCGGGCCAAGGGCTGCAACCTGGTGCAGGGCTATGTCTTTGCCCGGCCCATGCCCGAAGCGGACTTCGAAGCCCTGCTGGACAGCCTGGGCGACCGGGCCATGCCCTTGGCTCAGAACTAGGCTCAGCCCTTATTAAAACGTCGTCCGCGAAAAGCTGAATTTTTTCGGACAGCAAGGCGCAAAGGAGAAATTGGACGAAGCTGTATTGAACATACCGCGAGGTCAATTTCTTTTTTGCAACGCCGCTGTACGGAAAAAGGCGGCTTTACAGCAGGCGCTCTAGGGTCTGTTAACACTATAGAATTTTTGTTCGCCTGCAAGGAAGATAAACCTGCTTTGAGGGAGTGTACTCTTCTGGTACTCGACCGAAAAAGCAGGTGAAATCTGACGCGGCAGGAGGGCAAAAAGGCATAGCGTTAACAGGCCCTAATGAGGGCTGTGCCTAAGTACGCGGCGAACAACACGGGCCGCGCCGCCACGGCCGTGCCGTGCGGCGGGCCGCAAACAGCGACAGGTAACAACAATAATGCCTATAGCCATTCCACGCTTTGACGCCGGGGATACCGTCATTGTCCCCGACGTGCGCATCAGCGACGCGTCCGCTCTGGAAATCCGCTCCGCCCGGGTGGGAGACGTACACGGCATGTCGGCCCTGATCAACCAGTATGCCTCCTCCAACGTCATGTTGGCGCGGGGGCCGCAATATCTGTACCAGCATATCCAGGACTATATGGTGGCAACGGCCCCGGCGTCGGACGACGGGCGGGAAACCGTGGTGGCCTGCGGTTCCCTGCACGTGCTCTGGGAGGATCTGGCGGAAATCCGCTCCATTGCCGTGCATCAGGCCTGCCAGAACCAGGGCCTGGGCAAGCGGCTGGTGGACGCGCTGGTGGAGCGCTGCCGCCGTCTGGGCATTCCCAGGGTCTTTGTGTTCACCCTGGCCGAATCTTTCTTCAGCAATTGCGGCTTCCAGGAATTTCAACGGGAAAGCCTGCCCCCTGTGGTCTGGGTGGAGTGCAGCAAGTGCCCGAAATTTTACCGATGTGACGAAATCGGCATGATCCGCACGCTTTGACGGTCACGGGCGCCCGGCGCGCCGGGGACGCTTTGTTCGCATGCCGCCGGGGGCTCTGCCCCCGCTTTCGTTTTTCACCCTAATTCCCATGCCCGTATGGGCCGGAGCAGAGCATGAACAGACTGGAGCAGAGGGATTTTCTGAAGGAAATCGACTTCACCCCGGAAGATCTGACCTATCTTCTGAATCTGGCGGCTGAACTCAAAGCGGCCAAAAAGGCCCGCCGCGAGCCCAAATTCATGCGGGACAAAAACATCGTGATCCTTTTTGAAAAGGATTCCACGCGTACCCGCTGCTCCTTTGAGGTGGCCGCCCATGATCAGGGCGCGCACGTCACCTATCTGGGGCCGTCCGGCTCGCAGATGGGCAAAAAGGAATCTCTGGCCGACACGGCCCGCGTGCTGTCACGTTTTTTTGACGGCATCGAATACCGGGGCTATGAACAGAGCCGCGTGGAGGCTCTGGCCGAATATGCCTCCGTGCCGGTCTGGAACGGCCTGACCAATGAATGGCATCCCACCCAGTTGCTGGCCGACATGCTGACCATGCGCGAATGCTGCTCCAAGCCCTTGAACCGGCAGAGCCTGGCGTATCTGGGCGACGCCCGTTACAATATGGGCAATTCCCTGATGATCGGCTCGGCCATGCTGGGCGTGGATTTCCGTTCCGTGGCCCCCAGGGAGCTCTGGACCTCGGACGAGGTTTTTGAAATGGCGAGGCATATCGCCCGGAGCACCGGGGCTGAAATCACGCGTACCGAAAGCGTGGAAGAGGGCGTCAAGGACTGCGATTTTCTCTATACCGACGTCTGGGTCTCCATGGGTGAGCCCGACGAGGTCTGGAAAGAACGCATCAAACTGCTTGCCCCCTACCGCGTGGACATGGCCGTCATGGACAAGACGGGCAATCCGGATTGCAAGTTTCTGCACTGCCTGCCCGCTTTCCACAATCGGGACACCACAGTGGGCGAGGACATCTACCGGCGCTTCGGCATCGAATGCATGGAAGTGGACGACGCCGTTTTTGAATCCGGCCGCAATATGGCCTTTGAAGAGGCGGAAAACCGGATGCACACCATCAAAGCCGTGATGGTGGCTACTCTGGCTGAAGAGCCGCTGTCCTTCGAGAAAAAGTAAGGCCGGGGTTGCGGCCCTGTCTGCCGCCGTGTAATGCTTAAGACTGCACGGCAGTATCGCCGCCGGGCGCGAGCTCGGCGCGGCGGCGGAAATGCCGTGAGCGGGCTGAAAATCGCGTTTTCGGCGAAGCGACCTTACCACGTGAAACGTAAAATGAAGTTTTAGTGGTTATGGTAGTGGAGCAACGGGGTATGGGATGGATCTGAGCTGGATGCTGGAAGAGTATGACGGCATAGTCTATGTCAGCGACATGGACAGCCATGAGCTGCTCTATATGAATAAGGCCGGCCGTGAGCTCTTTAGTCTGGACGAGGCCGCGCTGTCCCGTCGTCCGCGCTGCTACGAGGTGCTGCAAGGCCGGGATGCGCCCTGCCCCTTTTGCACCAACACGTACCTGAACGAATCCGGCTTTTATGAGTGGGAATTTTACAATCCTCGCCTCCAGCGGACCTTGCTGTTGAAAGACAGGAAGGTCCGCTGGAACGGCCGGAACGCCCGCATCGAGTTCGCCACGGACGTCTCCGGCTACAGGCGGGCCATTGCCGGCCATGAGCGCCAGCGGGATTCGATTCTGCAAAGCCTGCCCGGCGGCATCATCCGGGTGGACGCCAGGGACGGCCGCACCATTCTCTGGTACGGGGGCCGGTTTCTGGAGATTCTCGGCTATACGGACGAACAATTCGCGCAGGAATTGCAGGGCCGGACTTCCTATGTGCATCCGGACGATCAGGGCAAAATCGGGGAACTGAAAGCCGCGTTGCGCGAAAGCGGCAAGACCGCCAGTACGGAAATGCGCGTTGTGACACGCAGAGGCGAGGTGCGCATACTGACCGCGACTTTCCGTTACGAAGATGCGGCTGCCAGCGCGGACGGCATCCCCTCTTTTTACAGTGTGGGCATTGACATTACGGAAATCAAGGCCCGCCAGGAGCTCCAGCAGAAAGCCCTGGAAGACGCCTGCCGCGCCGCCAGAGCGGCCGACCGGGCCAAGACGGACTTTCTTTCCCGGATGTCCCATGACATCCGCACGCCCCTGAACGCCATTCTCGGCATGGCCGATATCGCCGGAACCCGGCTGAACGATCCGCGCGGCGCCGGAGAGTGTTTGAAAAAGATTCAGACCTCCGGCAGGCACTTGCTCAATCTGATCAATGAAGTGCTGGACATGTCAAAGATCGAGAGCGGTCAGATGCGCCTTGCGGCGGAGGAAATGGAACTGGCCGAGCTTGTGCGCAACGTGCTGGATGTCTGCGGTTCTCTGGTGAAGGAGAAAGGGCACACTCTTGCGGTGCGGGCGGATGTTGCGCACGAGCGGGTGCGGGGAGACTTCGGCCGCCTGCAGCAACTGTTCACCAATCTGTTGGCCAATGCCGCGAAATATACGCCGGCGGGCGGCAGCATTTCCTTCAGCATCGACGAACTTCCCTCGCTCTATACCGATGTGGGCCTGTTTGAATGCGTCATCGAGGACAACGGCATCGGCATGTCCGAGGATTTCGTCAAACATCTTTTCGAGCCCTTCAAAAGGGCGGACGATCCCCGCATCTGCAAAGTACAGGGCACGGGCCTGGGCCTGGTCATCAGCCGAAGCATTGTGCGCCTGATGGGCGGCGGCATCAAGGTGGAAAGCAGGCCGGAAGAAGGCAGCCGCTTTATTGTCTCGTTGCCGTTGCGCCTGGCAAAGGAGACTGCCGCGGCTGCCGGGGCGGCCTGTGAACAGGCCGTGCTGGTGCTGGCCGCGGATCAGGAGCAAAATCTGCGCGCCTGCCGTCTGCTGGAGGATCTGGGCCTGCGGGCCGTGCCCGCGCACAGCGCCGCTGAAGCCCGAGAGCGAATCAGTGCCGAGCGGGCGCGCTCTGAGCATGTTGCCGCCGTGCTTCTGGACCAATGTCTGGCGGATGAGGACGAGGCGGCCTCGCCCCGAGCTCTCCGCGCGCTTTGCGGGGAGGAACAATCGTTGCGCGTCATCCTTGTCCGGGAGCCTCTGTCCGCGGACGGCGACTCCATGCGCGACGGCGTGGATGCCTTCCTCGACAGACCGTTGTTCCGCTCCACACTGCGCCGCGCTCTCCTGCCCGGCGACGCGGAGGGGGCCGAAAGCGCGCTGTCCGCGTCGAATGCGAGCCTGGAGGGCAAGCGCATCCTGCTGGCGGAAGATAACGAGATCAATCGGGAAATCGTGGTCGGCCTGCTTGAAATGAAGGGAGCCTCGGTGGATGCGGCGGAGGACGGCCAGCGTGCGCTGGAGATGTTCTGCGCTTCGGCGCCGGACACCTATGATCTGATTCTGATGGACATTCAGATGCCCCGGCTCAACGGCTATGAGGCCGCCGCGGCCATCCGCGCCCGGGACCGGGCCGACGCGCGCCGGGTTCCCATTCTCGCCCTGACGGCCGACGCTTTTCCGGAGGACGCGCTGCTGGCCCGGAGATACGGCATGAATGAGCATATTTCCAAGCCCGTGGCGGCGGAGCAGCTTTACCATGCCGTGGGGCGCTGGCTTCTTTGAATTTGCCTGTCCTGTGAATGGCTACCGTCCGGCAACAGCATTTGATTTGACTGTAAGGATTGTAAAGAGGCGCGCCCGGCTTGAGCCGGGTGCGCCTCTTTAGAGCAGATTACCTTTGAAACGCTGCACGTTTCAAAGGGGTCATTCCGGCAAAAACGCGGTTATCGCCGCTGTCGCCAACGGGGACAACGCTTCGGGCAGCCTTCGGGCGCTTTGCCGGAATCCGCGCCGCGTTGCTCTTGATGCCTGTACGCCCTTTGGGCTACGGGCACGGCCCTACGGGCCGCCCGTCGGGTCGGTCTTCGCGGCGCGCCGCACGGTGTGCGGCGCTAGGGCAATTTCAAAGTGAAATTGCCCTAGCTTGAAGACGGCATGCCTAAGGACTCGATTACATCGTCGTAATCACCGTCGTGATCCGTAGCCCTATGGGCAACGGATTACGCGAAGCTACGGACGGCGACAGCAATTGGTTACGCGGACATCCTGCCAGGGAAACTGCTGTCGCTAGCCGTTAACAGGCAGAGCCGTTGACGTATTCATGTGTGAACTGCTCTGGTTTGCCTGCGGGAATGGCGGCCGTCCGGCAACAGCTTTCGTTTTGACCGTAAGGATTGTGAAGAGGCGCGCCCAGCTCAAGCTGGGCGCGCCTCGGCGTGTTGACGTTGTCTACGCGACCAAAAATCAGGAACAGGTCGTGGCCGCGCCCACCCCCTGTCGGTTCCATCAGCCCGGAAAGTGTCCTCATGGGGAGAATGTGATTTTCATCTCAAATTCATCGCTTGCTCAATAAGCAAAAGTCCGGAAGCAGCATTGACGCAACTCGTCTGCACTGATAGGGATAAAAAAGTTATTCGCTTTATGACGTGTAAGGAGGACACATTTTTTCCTTTTGTGTTACGATGCGTTATCGGTGAAGTTTTTCACAACTCACGTGCGGTGAGGTGGATATGCTCGATATTCTTGTTTTTTGCTGTGTGGTCTTGCCGTTTATCATCGGCATAGCGTTGTACTATGTCCGCAGCGGCGCAATCCGAAAACTGCTGGTGCCCGCGGCCGTGACCGTCATGGCGCTTGCGGCGGTGGGGCTGGGAACCCAGGGCGCGTTCCATCTGGAGGCGCATGAACTCTTCGGCCTGCCCCTGGACAATGTGCTGACCCTGCTCGATTTCATCCTGCTGCTCTACATTCTGGCCCTGGGCTGGAAGTTGGGCAGCCGCCTGGTCATGGGCATGACCGCCCTGCAGCTGGTAGGCCTGATCTACCTCAAGGCCGTGCTCATGGACCACGGCGCGCCGGTTACCGCCTTCGCGCCCGACGGCCTGTCCCTGATCATGGTGATCATCATCTCCGTGGTGGGCGGGCTGATCACCATTTACGGCCTGGGTTACATGGATATCCACGAAGAGCATCTGCATCTGCGCACCTCGCGGCAGCCGCGCTTTTTCGCCATCATTTTCTGCTTCCTGGGAGCCATGAACGGTCTGGTGCTCTGCAACAACCTCTCCTGGATGTTCTTTTTCTGGGAGATGACCACGCTCTGTTCCTTCTGGCTCATCGGCCACGACCGCACCAAGGAGGCCGAGGCCAACGCCTACCGGGCCTTGTGGATGAACGTGCTGGGCGGCCTGGCCTTTGTGTCGGCCATGCTTTTCATTCAGAAGAGCCTGGGCACGCTTTCCACGGAACTGGTGCTGCAGAAGATGGTGGCTCTGGACGTGAAGAGCACGGCCATGCTGCTGCCCTTTGCCTTCCTCTGCCTGGCGGCCTTCACCAAGTCGGCCCAAGTGCCCTTTGAGAGCTGGTTGTGCGGGGCCATGGTCGCGCCCACGCCGGTGTCGGCCCTGCTGCACTCGGCCACCATGGTCAAGGCGGGCACCTATCTGCTGCTGCGCATGGCTCCGGCCTTCGCCGGCACCACCATGTCCACCATCGTGGCCCTGTTCGGGGCGTTCACCTTTGTGGGTACCTGCATGCTGGCGGTCAGCCAGAGCAACGCCAAGAAAATCCTGGCCTATTCCACCATATCCAATCTGGGCCTGATCATCGCCTGCGTGGGCATCAACACCCCGGCCTCCATGGTCGCGGCCACCATGATCATCATTTACCATTCGGTGTCCAAGGGCCTGTTGTTCATGTGCGTGGGCGCCATTGAGCAGCGCATCGGCTCGCGCGACATCGAGGACATGCGCGGCCTGTACAGCGTCATGCCGCGCACGGCCATCATCACGGCCATCGGCATTTTTACCATGATGTTGCCGCCCTTCGGCATGCTCATCGGCAAGTGGATGGCCATTGAGGCCATTGCCAGGGCCACCCAGGCCATGACCCCGATCATTTTCTTCATCGCCCTGGGCTCGGCCTTCACCGTGCTGTTCTGGGCGCGCTGGGCCGGCATCCTGGTTTCCTCGGCCAACCTGCACGAGCACCCCGCCAAGGGCAATCCGCGCGCGTCGGTCTTTTTCGCCCTTTGCGCGCTCTGCGGCCTGGCGCTGCTCTTTTCCTTCATCTCGCCTCTGGTGCTGAAGACCTTCGTGGCTCCCTCGGTCACCGGCCTGTACGCCCGCCTTAACCTCCAGGGCTTCATCCCCGGCGCGGGCATTACCGGCGCGGAAGGCATGGCCTGGCTCTATCTGCTCTTCATTTTGCTGGCAGGGGGCGCATGGCTGGCCTGGCGGGCGGCCAAGAAGGTGCCTGAAGACGCGCACAGCCTGCCGTACTTCTCCGGTCTGGCGGAGGAACGCAACGGCGAAGTGGGCTTCAGGGGGCCCATGAACGTCTTTGAACCGGCCCGCGCCGCCAACTACTATCTGGCCCAGTACGTGGGCGAGGGCAAGATTACCCGCGCCATCGACATTATTTCCACGGCCTTTCTGATCGTCTTGGTAGGAGGTCTGCTGTGATGCTCACCATCTTCGGCGCCATCGGCGGATTGATACTGGCCCCCTTTGCGGGCGGCCTGCTCAGCGGGGTGGACCGCCGCATCACGGCGCGTCTGCAGTCGCGCCAGGGACCGCCGCTGCTCCAGCCCTTTTACGACGTGCTCAAACTGTTCGGCAAACAAGCCAGGGTGACCAACGCCTGGCTGGTATTCAGCGCCTACATCTATCTGCTTTCCTCGGCGCTGGCCCTGTTCATCTTCTTTATGGGCGGGGATCTGCTGCTGCTCTTTTTCGTGCTCACCGTGGGGGCGGTCTTTCAGGTGGTGGGCGCCATCTGCGTGCCCTCGCCCTACAGCCAGGTGGGCGCGCAGCGCGAACTGCTGCTGATGCTGGCCTACGAACCCATTCTGATCATGGTCTTCGTGGGCTTTGCCATGTGCACGGGTTCGTTCATGCTTTCGGATGTCTTCAAGCTGGATTCGCCCCTGCTGCTGAAAATGCCCCTGCTGTTCCTGGCGCTGGGGTATGCCCTGACCATCAAGCTGCGCAAATCGCCCTTTGACCTTTCCGCCGGTCACCACGGCCATCAGGAACTGGTGCGCGGCGTGCAGACCGAATACTCCGGTCCCTTCCTGGCCCTGATCGAAATCGGCCACTGGCTGGACCTGGTGCTGATTCTCGGGCTTTGCGCCGTGTTCTGGCACACCAGCGTCATCGGCATGGCCATCCTGGTGGCCGCCTCGCTGTTTACGGAAATCCTCATCGACAACATTACCGCCCGCCTGACCTGGCAGTGGATGGTGCAGAAGCAATCGCTGCTGGTGGGCATGGGGCTCGCGCTGGTGAACCTTTTGTGGCTCTACGTGGCCTAAGGAGGCCGGACTATGGGATTCCTCGATGCAATGATCAAACGGAGCCGACTCAAGTCGCCGTGGATCATCCATTTTGACTGCGGCTCCTGCAACGGCTGCGATATCGAAGTGCTGGCCTGCCTGACGCCCATGTACGACGTGGAGCGTTTCGGCGTGGTCAATACCGGCAACCCCAAGCACGCCGACGTACTGCTGGTCACCGGCACGGTCAATCACCGCAACCGGCATGTGCTCAAGCAGATTTACGACCAGATGCCCGAACCCAAGGCCGTGGTTTCCATCGGCGCGTGCAATCTCTCCGGCGGGGTCTTCAAGGACAGCTACAACATCCTTAACGGCGCGTACAACGTGATTCCCGTGGATGTTTTTGTGCCCGGCTGCCCGCCCAAGCCCGAGGCCATCATCGACGGAGTGGTCACGGCCCTGGACGTGCTCAAGGCCAAGATGGGCCTGGGCCCCGCGCCCGAGCCCATGCTGATGCCCGGCGACGCCGACGACGGAACGCCTGCCGGTGCCGTGGGAGACAACGGCGGACAAGAGCCGGATACTGCGGCGCACATGAACAACGCGGGTTGAGCCCGGTAAAGGACAAAAGCCATGTTTTTCGAAGCCACGCCCGTCACGCCTGAAACGCTGCTCACCGAGGTGCGGCGTCTGGCGGACGCCAAATACCGTTTTGTGACCATGTCGCAGACCGTGCTCGACGAGCATACCCTGCGCCTTTACTATCACTTTGACGAAAATCTGACCATGACGGATCTGCGCTGTAACTCCGAGCTCTGCCACTGGTCGCCCAGCGACGCCAAGGGTATGCGCCACCTGCGTATGGATGTGGACAAGGACCAGCTCATTCCCAGCATCTCCTCGGTCTATTTCTGCGCGGTGCTCATTGAAAACGAGACCCAGGATCAGTTCGGGGTGCGCTTTGAGGGCCTGCCTCTGGACTACCAGGGCGGCATGTATCTGGAAGGCGAAGTCACGCGCGGTCCTTACTTCACCATGACCACGGTGAAGCGCCCGGCCGGGGCCAAAACGCCCACGCCCGCCCCTGAGGGCGGCGAAGCCGCCAAAGGAGAGCAAGCATGAGCAACCGCACCACCGTCATTCCCTTCGGGCCGCAGCATCCGGTGCTGCCGGAGCCGCTGCACATCAAATTCGTGGTGGAGGACGAAACCGTGGTGCAGGCCGTGCCCCAGCTCGGTTTTGTGCACCGCGGCCTGGAAAGCCTGGTCCGCAACAAGGATTTCAATCAGATGGTCTTTGTGGTGGAGCGCATCTGCGGCATCTGCTCCTGCATCCATGCCAACTGTTACTGCAATGCCATTGAGGACATGCTGGGCGTCACGGCCCCGCCGCGCGCCCAGTTCCTGCGGGTGGTCTGGTCCGAGCTGCACCGTATCCATTCCCATCTGCTCTGGCTGGGCCTGTTCGCGGACGCCTTCGGTTTTGAAAGCGTATTCCAGCAGTTCTGGCGCATTCGCGAGCATGTCATGGACATCTGCGAAGCCACGGCGGGCAATCGCGTGATCCTGTCGGTCAATGTGGTGGGCGGCGTGCGTCGCGACCTCAGTCCGGACCAGATCCGCTGGATGCTGGAGCAGCTCGACGCGTTGGAGCAGGGCATGCGTGAGCTGACCAGCACCATGCTCAACGATTACACCGTGCAGGAACGCACGCGCGGCATCGGCCTGCTGAGCAAGGACGACGCCCGCCTGCTGGGCGCGGCCGGGCCCACCCTGCGCGGCAGCGGCTGGGAAATCGACGAGCGCATGCACGGCTACGCGGCCTACAACGACCTCAACTTCATCCCCGTGGTGGAGCAGGACGGTGACTGCTATGCCCGTTCCAAGGTGCGGTTTTACGAAGTGCTGCACTCCATCGACCTGATCCGCGAAGCCCTGAACCGCTTGCCCGACAGCGAGCTGACCGTTAAGCTGCCCGGCAACCCGGACGGCGAATCCATCTTCCGGGTGGAGCAGCCGCGCGGCGAGCTTTTTTACTATGTGCGGGCCAACGGCACCAAGATGCTGGAGCGCATGCGCGTGCGCACGCCCACCTTTGCCAACATCCCGGCCCTGCTGCACATGCTGCCCGGCTGCAAACTGCCCGACGTGCCGGTGATCGTGCTGAGCATTGACCCGTGCATTTCCTGCACAGAGAGGTAGCCCATGTATATGCTCAAAAACGTACTGCGCAATTTGTCCGGCAAGCCCGCCACGCGGCTGTACCCGCTGGAGGAGCGCGAACCCTTCCCGGCCTACCGGGGCGTCATCCACAATGACGTGCAGGCCTGCATTTTCTGCTCCACCTGCGCCCGGGTCTGCCCCACCGGCGCGATTACTGTGGATGCCAAGGCCGGGCGCTGGGAATATGACCCCTTCCTCTGCGTGTACTGCTCGGCCTGCGTGGAAAAATGCCCCACCAAATGCCTGAAGCAGGAGTCCATCCACCGCAAGCCCTCGGTGCGCAAGTTCCACGTGCTGCGCACCGGCACGCCGCGCGTCAAAAAGGCCAGGGCCGATGCGGCCAAAGCCCGGACGGACACTGTGCCCGCAGCGGCGGCCAAGACGGAGGGAGAGGCCGACTAGCGAAGGTTCTTTTTCGTTACCGGAAGAAAATAAAAAGGCGGACTCGCAAGCAGGTCCGCCTTTTTATTTTCTTCTGTTATTCCACACGCCTGAGTAAATACACTGCCCGTTGTGGTCTGCTCAGGGTAAAACAGGTGGATTTAATCATTGCAAAACCATTTCTGCAAGCTATGCAACTGACCTCTGACGCATCAAGTCGCAACGTATATTCTGATGGCCTGCGTTTTTCCTCAGGTAACTTTCTATCTTTTGTATGCCATTGATTCCCCGGAATTTTGTCATACTGCCGTGTAACCATGTCGCACACAAGATAGCCGCCAATTTTCAGCGCATTGCGATAGCGAACTAAAAAATCGGATAATGTTGTTCCGGGAATATGATACAGCCAATTGACAGACAAAATGCCATCCAGTCCATTTGGTAAATGCGTAGGGTTTAGCCCGTCATCATGCCAGACTTCCAGTGGAAGAGAAAGCAACGAAGCCAAATTTTGTCCGAGCTCAAGTGCGGCGTTCGAAATATCAGAGCCATAGAGCCGTTGAAAACCTTGTTGACCCAGCCAGAGTAAATTGGCGGCACTGCCACATCCTGGCTCAAAAATTGAAGAATTTTTAGGAAGTATGGCATTCAGCCAGCGGCAGGCCGTGCAGGCGTGTCTTCTCCATTTACGGCTGGTAATAGCATATTCATGCCAGGACGGAGCTTTGCTCTGCCACATGAGCTTACTTAGTTGTCTTTGCGAAATACCTTCCAACGAGTTTCCAAAGGGCAAGCGATCCAGAAGATAGGCAAGAGCTGGAACAATCATTGATTTCCCCTATGGCGAGAGTTTGTTTCGGATACTTTTGTATCCACTTCTGAATGGATACATTTGTATCCGCAGGGGGTCAAGCTTTTCGTGTACCTTTAAGACATGAAACTCTATCCCAATTTGGCGGAAGCCATAGCGAACACGCTTGAATCATTAAGAAATGAAAAAGAGATGAGCAAATCCTCTTTGGCGGATTTTGCGGACATCGAAAGATGCTATCTGAGAGACATAGAAAAGGGGAATAGAAAGCCGACTGTAAACACAATATTTTGTCTGTGTGAGGCTCTGCAAGTAGATCCGATCGACTTTTTCAAGAGGGTGGTTGGAGAGATTGAGCGACTAAGAAAATAAAAAGGCCCCTCAATATCTATTGAGAGGCTATAATCTTATTTTTTGAAGCCTGTTAAATAGGAGATTGCCCTCTTGGCCGCCGGAGGCATCACCGAACCCGGAGAGCGCCGGACCGCTTTACTGCGAAGTGGCGCTGTTCAGCATATCGTCCAGCCAGCGAGACATGCGCGCGGTCTGCTCCAGATACCAGAGTGAGGAAATCACCGTGGCAAGAGTGCCGCCGTCGGGATCGTACATGGCGGAGGAGCCGTTTTTGCGCAGATTTTCCCAGGCGTTAAGCGCGTCATTGAGGGCCTTGGCCCGTTCTTCGGAGAGAATCGGAACAAGGCGGGCGCGCTGTTCGGCCATATGCTTCTCCAGGCGTTCCACCTCGGCGTTCATGCAGTCCTGCATGGGCACGGTGATGCCCGCCGCCGCATCCATGCAGACACGGAAGTCCCGGCTGAGCAGGCGGTCCACTTCGGTGGCGTTTTCCGCGTCACCCGCGACATCCTGCCCCGCATCCGGGGCGGCGTCATCGGAAGGCTCCACGGCGTCCGGCGCGGCGGGAATAGTCGCGCGCGGACTTTCGGCGGCCGTTGTCGCCGGAGGCGATTGCGCGGAACCGGCGGCTGCCGCCGACGCTGACCCGGCAAGCGCCGGGAGCAATGCAACTACAGCCAGCAGCAGGAGAGCCTGAAGGGCGGATGCCGCACAATGTTTCAGCATGGACAACTCCTTTGCGCGCGGCCGCGGCCGCAATTTTTGCTGACATTCAGCCTAGCCGAGACAAGGAACGGGCGCAAGTGATGCCGGATTCCGATAACGGCGCGGTTCGACCCGACTCCGCGCCGGGCATGGTTTCCGGCTTCAGCCATGACGGTCGGGCGGGGGCGGCGGAAATCAGTCAGCGCCCTTGGGTCAGCGGTATTCACGGCCGGACCAGAGCACGCGGCCGATAACCCGGAACTGATCCGCGCAGTCGCCGCGCAGATCCAGGCTCAGAGGCGGATAGGCAGGATTGACGCTGTGCAGGATGATCTTGCCGGGCAGTTTGTCGATGCGCTTGATGTAGATGGCGTCTTCAAAACCTACGGCATAGAGACGGCCCGGGCTGATTTCCGTCTGGCCCCGGTCCAGCAATACCAGATCGTTATCGAAGATTTCCGGCACCATGCTGTCGCCGGACACCCGCATCAGGACCATGCGCCGGGGATTGCCCTTGCGGCGCAGAAAGTCGCTGCGGAAGGCATAGCCGCCCTCGTTGCTGTTGCTGCTGACTTCCAGACTGCCGGTACCGGCGGACAAACGGGCCTCGGCCAGCGGCACGGTGATCAGCTCGGTGTCGCAATCTTCCTGCATGCTGGGCAGTTCGCCTTCCGCTGCTTCGGGCAGGCGCATGGGACCGCTGCCGAAAAAAAGCCAGTGGGCGTTGACGCCTGTTTGCGCGGCGCAGGTCTGAATCCAGGCCGGGGGCACTTCACCGCGTTTGCGCGCGCCGCTGACGGATTGGGGCGTGATGCCCAGGGCGCGGGCCAATTCAGCTTCGCTGGCGGCGTCAAGAGCCCGCATCAGCCGGGCCAGAGTCTGGGAAAAGGAGATTGTATCGGACATGGCAAACCTCGTCATCCTGCGGCAGAACGGGACTGCGCAAAAAGTTGCGCTTGTTCTTTTTATATTAATGTAGGTAAATTTTAGATTGAAGACTATCAATTTTTGTTATTGCTGGCAAGGCCTTTACTTCATTAAAAATTGATTCAATGCTTGTCGGCCGCACGCCGGATCAGGGGTGTGTCTAATTTGAAAAATTAGACACATAAAATCCGTAGGGTTTTGCGGCGGCGTAGCCGCAGGGAGCCGGCGAAAGTTGGGAGCATGACTCTGCTCGAAATTTTTGCAATCAGACAGTAGGGAACATAACGGGGCAGGGCCGTTGACCGGGCGGCATCCCTCAGGTTATCCAGGCCCACGTGGTGGAGATGACGGTCGGCACGGACCGTATCCGCGCGTCTTTTTACAACCTTTTTCCCATGATGAGGAGCCGCCATGCAACTCTGTGAAAAATGCGACGGCACCGGCAGAATTTCCTGCGGAGCCTGTTGGAACGGCCAGCGCAAGCCCGTGTGTCCCGAATGCACCGGCAAGGGCGTGATCCGGACGGAGCACGGCGATCTGCCCTGTCCCCGCTGCCGGGGCAACGGCAAGGTCACGCCCGTGAGTTGCCCGCACTGCGGCAACAGCACGCCCTGTCCGGTCTGCAAGGGCAGCGGCGCAGTATAAGCTCAGCCTCTTGCAGTTCAAACAAAAGGCCCCGGAACGCCTTGCGCGTTTCGGGGCCTTTTGCCTCAAGCCTCGGCGGATAGAGCAAAGTGACTTTGAAAAGTTACTTTGCTCTGGTCGTTTCCGGGGTCTGCCCTGCGGGATAGGGTGCTCGGATCCTTGTATTGAAATATGTACTCACGAAATTTTTTTCGAGGTCTCGCCCAATATTTTCGCCAGGCGCATCCTGACGCCCATCAAAAATCGGCTCTGGGACTTCCCGCACAAGAATTTCGTGCTGGACTGGTATCTGGCGGCCGTGGCCGAGCACGGCCTGATCGTGGATGCCATTGAAACCCGGTCACGGGAAAAACTCATGCACGCGATCAAGGAACTGCACTGGGATTTCCACTACAACGAGCGGCATATCCGCAAGGTCTACAATCTGGAATAGAGCAATTCACGGACCATAACGCCGAAAGGCCCCCTGAACTTCGCGTTCAGGGGGCCTTTCGGTCATATGCCGTGAAATTATGCCGCCTGTCCCGCCGGGGGCTCTCCCCGGTGGCGCAGTCTGCGGATCAGCCGAAGCGTGAGGTTGGAGAGCAGCACGCAGGCGCAGGCGATGACCGTGTCAATGAGCCGCCAGCGCAGCAGGGACATGTCCCCGCCCATCTGGAGCATGGAAATGTCGATGAGCAGCAGCACGGCGCAGGTGATGGCAAAGCTGAACAGCACGTAATGGCCCTTGGCATAGGGCATGCCAAAGGCCGCCACCCCGATGGCCACGGCGATATGCAGGGGAGCGGTCACATTGTAGAGGATCACGGCGGAAACCAGCACGCCCGCCAGGGTGCCCAGGGTTCGCGCCCAGATCCGGAACAGCTCCGTGGCGCCGTCGCTGTGCATGACGAAGAGCACGGTCAGGCCCACCCAGGCCGGGTCGCTGAAGGAGAAATACCGCGCCGCCAGGGTGGAGAACAGCACCGTCACGGGCACGGCCACGCCGAACAGGCGGCCGTTGGTGGCCCCGTGCAGAAAGGCCTTGAATTCCTCCAGCGGGGTGGTGGCGTCGTCCGCCTCAAAGAGCATGCTCACCAGGCTGAGGCAGATGCCCAGCGCAATGCCGCCGAGAAAAGCCAGGGCCATGGGCAGGGTGGCGGAAAAACCGAAAGAGGTCAGCAATACGGAAGACGCCACGTATTTGACCATCAGGCCCAGATAGGCCTGATCCGGCCTGGGCAGGGCCGCCAGCCAGCTGAGCAGGAAAAGCAGAACCAGCACAAGGTCGTGCCGGCCTTGCAGGGCAATGCCCAGGGCGGCGGCCAGCACCACCAGCAGACCCCCCGTGCTGATGCCCACCACGCGGGCCAGGGCTCCGTGCCGGGGCGCGATGAGCAGGGCGAACATGGCGCCGAACGAGGCGGCGGAGACCAGGGAAAAAGCCTGAAATGCCACTCCCAGGACCACGGGCGTGGTCAGGGCCACGGCGAAGAGCAGGCCGTTGCCCACCGTGGCGGCATTTTCCTTGAACCGGGACGTGAAACTCATATATCCTCCGGTTGCGGGCGGTTCGCCGTCCGCAACGTCTCGTCTGGTTTGAAGCGATGCTCTGAAACGATATGGCATCAAAGCGGATTCGCCCTGATTCAGACCTACAATGCCGGGGATACGCCCGTCAATGCGGCGCGGGCCGATGCTGAAGGTCGCTGCGGCCCGGCCGGGCAGTTGCCAGCATGGGCTTCTGCCGCTATCAAGAGGGCATGGATACGCCGCTCTTTTCTCCCTCTCTTGAACTGCTGGGCGCGTCGGCCCCGGTGCGCCCAGGCGGGCGCGAGGGCCTGCCGCTGTATCTTTCGCCCGTGGAGGCGGGTTTTCCCTCTCCGGCCGAGGACGATCTGGACAGCAGGCTCGACCTGCATGAATATCTGGTACGTAATGAGGCGGCTACCTTTTTTCTGCGCGCGCACGGTGATTCCATGCTGGGCGCGGGCATCCACGACGGGGATCTGCTTATTGTGGATCGCTCGGTGGAGGCCGGGCACAGGCGGGTGGTCATTGCCGCCCTGGACGGCGAGCTGACCGTCAAACGCCTGCTGCGGCGCGCCGGGCGGGTACTGTTGGCCCCCGAAAATCCGTGCTTTTCACCCATCGACATCACGGAACGAGAATATGTGCACATTTGGGGCGTGGTGACCCATGTCATCCATAAATTGTAAAAAACCGCTCTGGGCCTTAGTGGACTGCAACAACTTCTACGCCTCCTGCGAGAAGCTGTTCCGGCCGGATCTGGCCGACCGGCCGGTGGTGGTGCTTTCCAACAACGACGGCTGCATCGTCTCCCGTTCCGCTGAGGCCAAGGCCCTGGGCATTCCCATGGGCGCGCCGGAATTCAAGATCCGCCCGCTGCTCAAGGAACTGGACGTGGCGGTTTTTTCCTCCAACTACGCCCTGTACGGGGATATTTCCACGCGTATTCTCGCCATTCTGGAGCAGCACTGTCCGGTGGTGGAGCCGTATTCCATTGACGAGGCCTTTCTTCGTCTGGATGCGCCCCTGCGGGCCAATCTGCCCCAATTCAGCCGCGCCCTGCGGGCGACCATTTTGCGCTGGACCGGCATCAGCGTGTCCATCGGCCTGGCGGAAACGCGCACCCTGGCCAAGGTGGCCAACCATGTCGCCAAAAACAGGACCGCCTATGACGGTGTTTTTTCCCTGGCCAGGCCGGAGGCGGACATCGACGCCGTGCTGGCCGGGACGCCTGTGGATGAGGTCTGGGGCGTGGGGCGCGGACAGGCCAAGCGGCTTCGGGCCGAGGGCGTGCGCACGGCCCTGGATCTGAAACGGGCCGGAGATCTCTGGCTGCGCAAGCGGCTCACCGTGGCGGGCTGGCGCACGGCCCTGGAACTGCGCGGTCTGCCCTGCATCGGGGAGGGCAATGCGCCCGCGCCCCGCAAGGCCCTGATGTCCTCGCGCTCCTTTGCGAACAAAGTCCGTGAACGCGCCATGCTGGCCCAGGCTTTGTCCTGCTTTGCCGCGCGCGCCGGGGCGCGCCTGCGTCGGGAGGGCCTTGTGGCCGGGGGCATGGCCGTGCATATCCGCACTTCCCGCCATGAAAACGCGCGGTTTTACGATCAAACGGTCCAGCTGCGCTTTCCCGCGCCCACGGCGGACAGCCTGAGCCTGATCAACGCCGCCATGAGTGGCTTGGAGCGCATCTACCGCCCCGGCTTCGGCTACGCCAAGGCCGGGGTCATGCTCTTTGACCTGGAGGCCGAAGACCGCCTTCAGGGCAGCCTGCTGGTGCCGGAAAACGCGGAGCGCCGACAACGGCGGGAACGCCTGATGGCATCCCTGGACGCCATCAACCGGCGTTTCGGCAGGGATGCCGTGGCCTTCGGAGCGCAGGGCCTGGGCGAGGCCCCCTGGCATATGCGCCGGGAGCACTGTTCTCCCCGTTTGACCACAGACTGGAAGGAATTGCCCCTGGCACGCTGCTGAGGCGGCATCCGGTGAACGCAAAATATTTTTTGCCGGGCTTGACAGGGCCGCACGGCGCGGGTATCAGGGAATAAATGTTCCTTATTGTATGCAGATGATAGGTGATAGATATGTCATGCAGCAAGCTTCCCGCCATGGAAAGTCTGGAACGCGAAAGCGTCCGGTCCCTGTATGAGCAGGCCGCGGACCGGTTGCGCTCCCATTTCATGGGCATGCGCCCAGGGGAGCGCGTCCCCACCGAGGCCGAGCTGACCCGTTTTTTCCAGGTGGGACGTTCCACTATCCGCAAGGCCTTGCAGCGCCTGGTGGAAGAGGGGCTGCTGGTGCGCAGCCCCGGCAAGGGGACGTTTATCGCGCGTGCCGTGCCGTGCATCATTCACTCCATTGACCGCGTTTCCGCCTTTATGGACACCTTCCGCCGCAACGGAGAGGATGTGCGGACGCAGATGATCGACTTCGGCTGGCTGGGCAGGGAGGTGCCCCTGCCGGAAAAGTTGCGCGACTGGCCCCGGCCCGTCCTGCGTTTCGACCGCCTCTACGTCTCGCGGGGCATTCCGCACGCCGTGGCGCGGGTCTGCCTGCCGTACACCATCGGCAACCACATCAGTTCGGCGGACATGGAGTCCACGCCGGTGTACAGGATGCTGCGGGAAAAATTCGCGCAGGAGCCGATGGGCTCGGAATTTCTGGTCAGTTGCGAGCAGCCGCCCAAAAATATCAGCGACCTGCTGGAAGTTTCCCCCAGTACGTCCCTGCTGGTGCTGGAACGCATCACCAGGGACGCGTCGGGCAATCCCCTGGAATACACCACCCATTTCCTGCGCCCGGACATTTATCGCCTCAGTGTGCATCTGGGTGAGGAGGGGGCTGGTGTCTGAAAATTAGATACACAGAACCCGTAGGGTGTTGCGGCGGCGTAGCCGCCATGAAGCAGCGGAAAATTTTTACAAGCAGGCTCTCAAAGCCGCCGGGAAACCTCTTTTCCCTTGCCGTGCACCGGCCAGAGATGAAAACCGGTGTCAGGCTTGAAACCCACGCCCACCATGCCGTCGCGGCTGTAAAGCGCCCAGGCGTAACGGGCTTCATAGACGCTGGTGGTGGACGACCAGTACACGTCGCGCACGTTTGTAAAAGGATGCCCTTCGGGCAGGGCCGGGGAGTCGGCCTGAAGGTCCACCAGACTTTCCAGTTCCCTGATATTAGGCATGCGCCAGTCCGTGGCCCTGTCCTGAGCCGCGCGGTTGAGTCCGTCCACGGCGGCCAGGGCTTCTTCCCAAGGCAGGGGGCGGCCCAGAGGATCGGCATTCCGGCTCCAGATCAAACCTGTAAGTTGATCCCGCACCGAGTCGCCATCCAGTGCAAAACGCTCCCCGGGCGAAAAGAGAGGCGCGGCATCTTCTGTTTTCGGCAGGCAGACCGGCCAGACCAGGGCGGCTTCGTCCTTGCGGACGCGGGTCACCCGGCCGCCGCCCAGATGAATGTGCCAGGCCTGTTCCGGCAGGCGGTGGCAGGTATCGGCGGTCCAGTAGTAGCCGGAAAAGACGTTGGTAAAGGGATGCCCCTCGGGCAGGGCCGGATTGATATATTGATGGCTGAGCAGGGAAAAGAGCAGCCGCCGGGGCGGCAACTGCCAGTCGGCGCAGCCATGGGCTTTATGGGCGGCCATATCCGCCGCCAGCGCGTGGGCTTCCTCCCAGTTGAGCGGAAAGTCGGCGAGATTGGCGTTGCGGGCCCAGAGCGCGCCGCTCAAGCTGTCCCGCACCAGATCGCCCTGAATCTGAAAGCGGCCGGCGGCGGGCGGGAGATGTTTGGACCGCGCGGCGTCTTGTTCGGAACCCGGGCCGGAGCCCATACAGTCTATGCGTTTTCCGGCAGTGTCATAGCAATGGATTTGATCGGTTTCCAAGAGTAGGGGATACATGATTTTCCTTGATACAAAAGCGTTGTCCTGATGGTAACGCAAAGCGGAACAATGAAAAAGGGCCATGCCGTGACCGGGCGGATTTTTGGAGCATTTCATGCGTGAGCTGCTCTAAAAATCCGCCCGGCATACGTTCTGTCGTATTCGCTCCCTTTGGCTGTTCTTCAGCAAGGATTTTTCCGGGTTCAGCCCCTGTTACATCCGGTTGAAGGCGGCGCGGTATTCGTAGAGGGCGGTCGTCGTGCGGATACGACTTAGTTTGTTTCCGGGATGTCATAGCGTTCTGACTTGCTGCAATATTCCCGTAAGTAAGGGATATGAATTATAGTCGATTAGTATGTTAGTATGGACGGCATCCACGAATTGAGATAGAATATAAAGGATGTGGTTAGCGAAAAATTCGAGCCTCGCGTCTGATTTGAAAAATCGGCCCCATAACCCCTCTAGGGTTTTGCGGCGACGTAGTTGCTGTGAGTCAGCGAAAATCGAGAGCAGAACTATGCTCGAAATTTTTGCAGTCAGGCACTCGTTGGTTCGAGGTCTGCCGTGCGTCAACCCGATATCAGGAAACGAGAGGATATACAGATGGGCAAGATTATATTGACTGGCGACCGCCCCACGGGACGACTTCACATAGGGCATTACGTGGGCTCTTTAAAGCGCAGGGTGGAGCTCCAGAATTCAGGGGAATTTGACGAAATTTACATCATGATTGCTGATGCCCAGGCCCTGACGGACAATGCGGACAATCCGGAAAAGGTACGCCAGAACATCATTGAAGTGGCTCTGGATTATCTGGCTTGCGGACTGGACCCGGAAAAATCCGTTCTGTTCATCCAATCGCAAGTGCCCGAACTTTGCGAAATGGCCTTTTACTACATGGACCTGGTAACAGTCTCCAGGCTTCAGCGTAATCCGACAGTGAAGTCTGAAATCCAACTGCGCAATTTTGAAACGAGTCTTCCGGTCGGTTTTTTCACCTATCCCATCAGTCAGGCGGCGGATATTACCGCTTTCAAGGCAACAACCGTGCCTGTGGGCGAAGATCAGGCGCCCATGATTGAGCAGACCAAGGAGATCGTGCACAAATTCAATGCGGTGTACGGAGAGACGCTTGTGGAACCGACCATCCTTCTTCCGGACAACGAGGCCTGCCTTCGCCTTCCGGGTACCGACGGTAAGGCCAAGATGAGCAAATCTCTCGGAAACTGTATTTATCTGTCTGATTCCGAAGAGGAAGTGAAGAAGAAGATTATGTCCATGTTCACTGATCCCAATCATCTGAGAATGGAGGATCCGGGACAGGTGGAAGGCAATCCCGTCTTCATTTACCTGGATGCCTGTTGCGGGGATGAGCATTTCGAGAAATATCTGCCCGAGTATAAAAACCTAGGAGAATTAAAAGCCCATTATGCCCGTGGCGGCCTGGGGGATGTGAAGGTAAAGCGCTTCCTGAACAGTGTGCTTCAGGAAATACTTGGCCCCATCCGTGAACGCCGTAAGGAGATTTCCAAAGATATCCCCGCGGTATACCGGATATTGGAAGAGGGCAGCCGCAAGGCCCGAAAGAAGGCGGCGGAAACCCTGGCAGCGATGAAGCGGGCCATGAAGATTAACTATTTTGAGGACAAAGAGCTGATCGCTGATCAGGCGGAGCGCTTCAGAAGCCGGATGGACTAGGGGGCTAAATTGAGGAGTTTTGCCTTTCCGGCAAGGAAAACAAGCTTGTTACGAAGGGAGTGTGCTCTTACGGTGCTCGACTGGAGTGAAAAGTGCAGTTTGACGCAGCCGGAGGGCAAAAGAACCTATTTAGAAACACCCCCTATTGTCTCATTTGAAAAATTAACCACCCAAAATCTGTAGGGTATTGCGGCGGCGCAGTCGCTGTGAGTCAGCGAAAAGCACGTTTTTTCGCTGACGATCCTGCGAAATATGACGGGTCCGGGAGGAGTGTCAGGGAGAATGCGGGTCTTTCCGCTGTCCCCGGCATTCCTCCCGACGTTATTTATCGGCGGTTGCGGTCGTGGCCGGGTCTGGTCCATTCGTTTCAATCTTGATGATGTCGCCTGTTTTGCGTTTCCAGAGCAGATCAACTTTGAAATGTTCCAGAAAAATGAAAAAACCCTTGAAGAATCAAGGGTTTATCATTTTTTGGCTCCCCGAGACGGACTTGAACCGCCAACCTAGTGATTAACAGTCACATGTTTTTAGCTTCTTTATGTTTCACAGAATTTCTTGATGTTGTAAAATCAGTATGTTAAATTTGCATTACGTTGCATCCCATACCAAGACTTTTCTCTTTTTGTGGTAGCCCGGTGGTAGCCCGGCGAACCGAATGATTTTTACTTATTGCATGGAGGTGGGGCATGCGCCTGACCAAACGGGCCATTGAGGCTTTAGAAGCCACTGGCAAGCGGTATGCCGCCTTTGATGACGACCTGAAAGGCTTTGCTGTTCGTGTGGGTATATCTGGCGACAAATCCTTTTATCTGGTTTACCGGGCGGGGAAGGGAAGGGCAGCCGCCAAGAAATGGCTTCGTCTTGGCACATTTCCCACCATGACGGTGGAGCAGGCGCGCGACATAGCCAAGACCAAAGCCGCCCAAGTGGCAATGGGCCAAGACCCCGCCGAGCAGGTGAAGGAAAGCAAGGCCGCCCCTACTGTCAAGGCTGCTTTGGCTCTGTTCTTTGAGCAGCATGACCCGAAGATCAAACCCAGCACGTCCGCCGCCTATCATCGTATTGCCGAACAGCACGTTATCCCAGCTATGGGTAATATCAAGGCGAAGGCGGTGCAGCATAAGCATATAGCCGCCCTGCATTTTGCTATGCGTGAAACCCCATATCAGGCTAACCGTTGCGCCGCGTTGCTTTCAAAGTTCTTTGGGTGGTGTGAGAAAAGCGGCTATCGGGAAAGGGGGAATAATCCGGTCGCCGGGCTGGAAAAATACGAAGAGCATAAGCGTAAGGCATTCATGGGCCGGGAAGAATTGGAAGCGTTGGGGAACGCCTTTACCCTCATGCACGCCCAAGGATATACCGATCCCAAGACCGGAAAAATTACCGCCTTTGACCCTGTTATCGCCGCCGCTATCAAGATGCTTTTGTTCACCGGGGCGCGGTGCATGGAAGTGCTCACGCTCAAATGGGAATATATCGTCATGCACAAAGGACTGGCGAACCTACCTGACTCCAAGACCGGGGCCAAGGTGCTGCATCTCCCTCCCCCAGCCCTGGCCCTGCTGGAATCGCTGCCCCGCGTCAACGAATATTGCTTCCCCGGCAGGAGAGGAACGGGTCATATCGTCAACGTTAAGGATACATGGCGGCGGCTGCTGGAAACGGCGGGCCTCTCCGGCTGGCGTATTCACGACCTACGTCATGCCTATGCCAGCTATGCGGCATCATCAGGCAAAAGCCTGCCTGTCATTGGGGCTATTCTCGGGCACTCTCAACCGGCCACAACACAGCGATATGCCCATCTTGCGGATAATCCCGTGGCCGTAGCCGCCGCAGAAACCGCCGCGCAAATCCAAAAGGATTTTACCGGCGGCAAGGTGCTGCCCTTCAAGAAAGCAGCCGGGTAGTCCTAATAGGCCGTAGCGCGGAAAGATATCTTGACTCTGTACTAAAAATAAGTACATTTATTCCAGGGGGAGATATGGGCTGGACGGTGAACATCCACAATAAAACCAGAAAAGGCGTGGAGAAGCTCCCGGAAAAAGTGAAGCGGATACTCGTCTTGCTCATTGCAGAGATGGAAGCCCAAGGCCCTGTACGCGGCAACTGGCCCAACTATAGTAAACTTGGGGTGCGCCGCCACCACTGCCATTTGAAGAAAGGTCGCCCCACATATGTGGCGGTATGGGAAGAATCCCCCGAAGGAATACAACTTATTGAGGTGACATATGCAGGGACACATGAACGCGCCCCTTACTGAAACGGTTGTTTTGTCCTTTGCCGTGCCTCCCACCCGTGTGGAAGAGGTCATGCAGGCCATGAAAGGCATGGGCTTTGAACCCGCGCGAGACTCCGTACCGTGGCGGGAAGCTCTGGCCTACAGTGATGCGGAATTGCCCGGCGTGTTGCTTTCCGGCGCCCGCTATCGGGAAGGATTGACTCAGGTACAGCTTGCGGAAAAGACGGGCATCCCCCGGCGGCATATCAGTGAGATGGAGAACGGCAAGCGGCCCATTGGCAAGAAGAATGCCCGGCTGCTGGCTAAAGCTCTGAGTATTGATCCGCGCCATCTGTTAAGCGTGTAATCGGCTGGTGACACAGAGCAGATTTCCCCGGCTAGGCGCGGATTAGCTAGATGTGGCCGAAGGATTTAGATGCAAGAAAAGCCCAAGCGAGAGGGGTAGCATGCAGTGCAAGACTGGAATATTTTTTTTGATTCTGAAGTTAGACGGCCACTTATAGATTTCACATTTGCTCTATCAGTCATGCGCGCCGAGGAGATTGGGCATGCTGTGGAAAATTTTGCAGTTTTGAACGAAGTTTGGTTATGCTCTGATAGCCTAATGATGCTCATTCATGATGGAATATCAACTGGCAATTTACAAATCGCCAGTAAATGTATTGAAGGATTAGAAAACCTAAGAGAAGCCTATTCAAAACTTTTGAATATACTTTATGTATGTAAAGAGCACTCAAAGGAGCACTCAATAAATAATCCACAACAAGATGATGATGAAAATTCAATACATGATATGAAAGGCGATGAATATGTATATAGACATTATTTAGAGTGCGATTTTTTGGAAAAACAGCGTGATCTTGAAAGTAAGCGCCGTGCTGTAAAAGGATATATTTATCCAAAAGAAACAGCCCAATGGCTTGTCCGGCAAATCAGGGGAAAGGCTTTGTTACCGCCGAGTTTGGTTGATTTTCTAATGGGTAATGTTAGTGTTCCACCTTCTCAAGCTAATAAGCATGCTGGCTCTGCAAAAGATTTAGCGCGGATGACTGCCGTTGATGAAGCCTTTGCCTCCTTACGCCCGAACCTCGAAGCTATTACCCATCACAATGGGTTGCTATACCAAAATGACTTTTTAAGGGCGCTCCAGGAAAAGGCAGGGGACGAATACCACGACAGGCACGCAAAAGAAATCTGGAGAGAAAAAATCCCGCAACAAAAAAAAGGAAAAGGGCGAAAGCCCGAATAACCGCACCACTCAACGAAAAATAATTCGTTCAACAAAAGTCGTTCAACAACAATTCGTGTGTTGAACGACTTTCTATTTTATTTCCCTATTTCGTGTGCTCCTATGTAGTCAAGCGCAATCACACGCGCCGCAAACAAATCTTGGAGAGCACGATGCAAAATTTCAAAAATGCTAGGCGCTGGAAAGATACGCGCGCCGCCGCCGAGTATATCGGCTGTTCAAAGTCCCTTCTCGACAGTGACCGGGTCACCGGCCTGCATAAAATCCCCTTCTGCCGTCTCGGCAAAAAAATCCTTTACGACACGGAAGACCTGGACCGCTACCTTGAAAGTCGGAAGGTCCAGTGGGACGGGGCGGCTTAGACATGACCGCCCAAAAGATAACCCCGGCTGGCGGGCCGGGGCGGGGACGAGAAATTCAAAGGAATTTCGAGCAAATTGAAGATATCCCAACCGCGCCCGCCCGTCAAGAAATCTGTTTTGACTGCGCCTATTTCCGCGCTGTGCGGCTTTCCGTGCGGCTTCGGACCTTCTGCCGTCTCAGTGGAGAAAAGTTGCGGCCCGACACGCCTGCTTGCCGCCATTGGCCGGGATCGCCTGAAAACGCGCGAGGCGACGCAGCATGAGCCAAGTCGCCGTCCTCACTCCCACCGACACCGCCGCTCAGATTGAGCAGGCCCGCGCCGACTTTCTCGCCGCCTGCCCGGCGGACCCGGCAAGGGAAGAGTCTGCTTCTCCTGTTCAACCGCGCCCGTTGCAACTGGACATCTCCAAGTACAGCGGAGAGCGGTACTTTTCGGAATTTCCGCCCGCCTTCGATTGGCTTCTGAAAGGCAGCCTGCGTTGCAAGACCTTGGGAGCTATGATCGGAGCGCCGGGGTCCGGTAAGTCCACCGCCGCCATTCAGCTTGCCGTTGCCGTGGCTGCTGGCCTGCCTTGGCTTGGAGCGTGGGAACCGGCGCATGAGGGTCGTGCCCTCTACATCTCGGCGGAGGACGACGAGCTGACCTTACACCGCCGCGTTCACCATACTCTGAAAACGCTGCCGGAACAGGCCCAAGTTCAGGCGATGAAAAATATCTTCGCTGTGCCTGTGACCGGTGACGTGGCCTTGTGCCGGGGGATGGGCGGCGACGTAATCAAGACTGATGCTCTGACCGACTTGCGCGCCATCCTGAAAGAATTTCGCCCCACGCTGCTGGTCCTTGACACCCTGGCCCGCTTCCTGGCCGTGGCCGAGAATGACAATCCGGCCATGACCGCCGCTTGTGCGCTCCTGGAAGAAGTTTGCCGAGATTTTGACTGCGCCACCGTCCTCTTGCACCACACCGCAAAAGTGACGGGTGCTCTGGCCTCCGACGACTTGTCCTTAAATACCGCCCTTGAACAGACCGCCAGCCGTGGCGCTTCCGCACTTGCTGGCTGCGTCCGCTGGCAGGTCAATCTTGCCCCTCTGGCCTCCAAGCTGGCCATCAAAATTATTGGCGAAGATGCAGTGGGCCGGGCTGACGGGGCCTTTCTGGCCGTGCGCGTGAGCAAGAAAAACTGCGGTGCGCCGGAACCTAAATATTTTTTTTCTCGCTGTGAGCATGGCCTGTTGCGCCGAGTTGAACCCGTCGCCCAAGAGCAGGAGGCACAGAGCCGGGAGGCGGACGCCGCCGCCCTGGTGGCAGAGGTAAAGCGCCGGGCAGAAGAAGGGCTGGAGCCTTTACCTGTCTCCAAAGCCGGACGCTACGCTTTTGAGTGGGGCGAAACCCGGAACAAAAACGCTGTTTTTTTCGCGGTTGATTCTGGGTTGTTGGCCAAACAGAAGTCCAGCGGAGCAAGGGGGGAAATCCTCATGCTCCCCACTGAAGAGAAAGGCCCGATGGTGAAAGGCCCGCAAGGCCCACAAGGCCGGGCCTTAGTTAAAAATGAAACAAATTTAATGAGTTAGAGAAAGGCCCGGTTGATACCGGCCCAAGGGCATGGGCCTTTTCGTAACCTATTGAAATATAAAGCAAGGCCCAAGGCCCAAAAGGCCCTTCTAAAGAAGAGTGAAGAAGTGGGCCTTTCCAGGCCCCACTTCACACTCGGTTTTCTTTAGGACTGCAATGTGGGCCTTTGTGAGATCAGAAATGCAGAAGAACATTATGGACTTCCTCCCTTGCCCGGAGATCTTCAAAGCCAAAGGCCCGCACGAGTGGGCCGGACCCTGTCCCGACTGCGGGGGCCGCGACCGCTTTCTTGTCTGGCCGGACCGTCCGCGTGGCGGCGCATTCCTGTGCCGTGGCTGCGGAGCCAAGGGCGACGGCGTTCAATTCTTACGGCTGTTCCACGGCATGAGCTACCCGGACGCCTGTAGGGCGCTGAGCCTGACGCCAAGGGACAGCCGGGCTTCTTATCCTGCCAAGCCGAACCCCCGGCACACGCCCGGCACAGCGCGCCCCGTGACTGTGCCGATGCCCAAGGCCGCCCAACTTCCCCCGGTCCCGTGGATGGAGCGCGCTGCCGCGTTCCTGGCCGACTGCCAGCGGGGCCTTGAGACTGACGCGGAGACGGTGCTTGCCGTCACAGGACGCTATCTGACTCCCGACACCGCCCGCGCCTGCGGTCTGGGCTGGAACCCCCGCGATAGATACGAACCCCGCGCCGCGTGGAATCTGCCCGCCAGTGAAGGCCGGGACAAGCTCTTGCTGCCGCGCGGCTTGGTGATCGCCACCCGCCGCCGGGCCGGGATCATGGCCCTGACCGTTCGCTGTCCCGATGACCGTCCGGAAGGCCGCCCCAAATACTGGCAAGTTGCCGGGTCCAGCAATGTGCCCTTTGTGGCCGGGCGTGCTGGCCTACCCGTGCTGCTGGTGGAATCCTCCCTGGACGCCGCGCTTGTCCATCAGGAGGCCGGGGACTTGTGCGCCGCCGTGGCGCTCATGGGCGATTTGAAGGGCGCGGATACAGCCACCGACGCTTTTATTAAGGCCGCCCCCCTCATTATCGCCGCACCGGACAACGACGCCGGGGGCCGGATCGCCTGGCAGAGATGGAAGCAGGCCTTCCCTTCTGCCGTGTGCTGCCCTGCTGTGGGCGGTAAGGACGTTGGCGAGATGCACGCCGCCGCCCTCCGGCTTGAAGCAACCCCTACCGTCCGTGAGTGGGTCACATCCGTTCTTTCCCTTGCCGAAAATTCGCGCCTGGATGGCCGCCAAAACGTCGAAAACGAGCAAGGCGACACATTGCCCATATCAACTTCAAACAGCGCGCAGGAGGCCGCGTAATGCGAATTATTCAAGATAGCCGCGAGCAAGCGCCCTATGCCTTCGCCGCGTCGCGTTATGCCGAGACCGTGGTGGAAGTGGGCGCATTGCAGACCGGGGATTACAGCCTGCACGGCTTGACTGACCGGATCGCCCTTGAACGCAAATCCCTGTCCGACCTCACCGGGACGCTGACCACGGGCCGGGACCGCTTTCAACGCGAATGCGAGCGTGGGCGGGGGCTGGATTACTTCGGCCTGATTATCGAAGCCAGCATGGAGGACGTGCGCCGCCATCGCTACCAGTCCCGGATGACGCCGCAGAGCCTTTTGCAGACCCTAGCCGCGTGGTCCGTCCGCTATGGCCTGCATGTCCACTGGTGTGGAGGGCGAGACGGCGGGGAGTACATGACCTTTTCCCTCCTGCAAAAGTATCTGCGGGAACAGGAGCAGCGTTTGGCCTCACTGGTCAAGGCCCACGGCAGCGATAAGGAGGCGGCCGCATGACCAAAACCTCATCCAAACCGGCTGAATCCCGGCTGGAATCGGACCGCCGTCCTGACGGAAAGTTTGCCCCCGGCAACCGTGCGAACCCCAAAGGCCGCATTCCCGGCAGCCGCAACAAGGCCACGCTGGCCGCTCAAGCAATGCTTGACGGCGAAGTGGAGAACCTGACCCGGAAGGCCGTCGAACTGGCGTTGGGAGGTGACGTAACCGCTCTGCGCCTCTGTCTGGAGCGCATTCTCCCTGCAAGGAAGGAAGCGGCGCTGGCTCCTATTGATCTTCCCAGAGTCGAGGGTGCCGCGGACCTCCCGCAGCTCACCACAGCGATTCTTGATGCCGTGGCAGCCGGGCGGGTTACTCCCGGTGAGGGACAGGCCCTTGCGGCGCTGGCCAACGCCCATGCCAAGACTCTTGAAATTGCGGAATTGGAGCAACGTATAACCGCCTTGGAGGAAAGCCAGGGCAAAGGATGATCACCGATATGAACCTGAATGGACGGATCAATGCTCTTGAAAACCGCTTGAGCCCAACCGTAAACATCGCGGACTTGTTGGAGCAGGCCAGGAAGCGCCCACCTCTCAGCCGTGAAGAAATGCTGGTCCGGATTGAAGAGCACAGGGCGAAAGGCTTCGACAGGTTGGCGAGGGCCCTGGAGCGCGTCATTCGACTTCACCCTGAAAAGGAGAGCGCAGTATGAGCAACACACTGGAACGGCGCTTGTCACGCCTTGAATGCGGCACAACGGACACGCCGGGCATGTTCGTTCATTGGGCCATTGATGAAGAAGCCCAAGCCCTTGAATGCAACGGCCAGCGGTTCACCCGGCGGGACGGAGAGGGGCATGAGGACTTCATGGAGCGGGTCATGGAATCTCTTTCTCCTGCCCCCGGAAAAGTCTTGTGGCTTGAAGAATCGGCGGCGTGAACAACACCCATAACCTACGGAGAACATTATGAACATTGGAAATAAAATGAAAGTTCTGGCCCTGTTGAACGAGCTGCAAAGCCTGCTGCTTGAGGATGAACGCAGTAATACGGATGGTGGATGCCTGCCCCCGGAGGCGAACGCCTATGTAGGAACACAGGCTGACCGGCCCGGCTTTCTGGACCTCAATCTGGATACACCGGAGCAAAGTGAAGTGGACGCCCTTGCGATCTACCAGCGGGGCCTGGACAAGGCTTACAATGATGAAATCCAAGCCTGGGATTTCTGGTCCCCTGCGGCGCAAGCGGCTAACGACATGGAGGGCAAATAACATGAGCACAACGTCTTTTCGCGCACCGGCAAAGCGCAGCCCGGCCAGCATGCCGGAGTACCAGCGGCAGAACTTCGCCACGCCCGGCGCGGACGCATCGGCCCGGCTTTCGGATTCAGCCGCGGGCATTTATGAGCGCGGCGCGGACCAGACCGGGAAACAGCTCATGGCGCTGGGCGGGGCCATGCAGCAGGCCGCCAAGGTGGGGGATGCGCTCTATGTGGACTACCAGACCACCAAGGCCCGCGAAGCCTTCAACAGCTACCGCCGGGAGGCCATGCAGAAAAAGGCCGAACTCGCGAATCTGCAAGGCGGCCTGGCCCTGGACGAGAAAACCGGCGTACAAGCCCGGCTTTCACAATGGCAGAGCGAGGCGAGGGAACGCCTGGTAAAAGACTTGGGCAAACCCGCCGCAAATCTGTTCACGGCAGCCGCCGAAGACGTTGACGCTCAGCTTGGGGCGTGGGCCACTCAGAAGTGGCAGTCCGAGGAACGCACATACCGCAACCAGCAGACGGAAGCCACCCTCGCCTTGAACACGGACGAGATGCTTACCGACCCCATGAACGCCGAGGCGGTCAAGCGAGGCTTCAAGGCCATCAAGTCCGGGTACAAAGAGCTTGCCGACCTCAACGGCTGGTCTGATGAATATGCGCAATCCCAGATCAACAGCGCCGCCCAGAAGGCTTTCACAACAATGATCCGGGCGCAGATCGACAGTGAACAACTCGGCAACGCCCAGGAATTGATCGGCCGTTATGGGCATGCCCTGGGCGGGATGCGCGGCCCGCTGGAGGCTACCCTCAAGGCCAAGGGCCGCGAGCTGGAGGCGAGGGCCAGAGCGACGCAGGAGAGAGCCGACACGGTTCAGGCCGCAAATCTTGGAGCCGGGCTATTTGAAACATACGGCGATGACGCCATCAAGGTACAGTCGGTTCTGGAGGAAAAGGTCAAAGACCCGGTGCAACGGGCGAGGGTGACTCAGTCCTATCTGAGCAATGCCAGCCTGCACGAGCGGATGAAGACCCAGGCTGAGGAACGGGACAAGGCCGCTTCCTACGATAATGCCATTTCCCAAACGGATTCTATCCTTGCCGGGCAGGAATCAGAACAGAAGAAGGCCGCGTTGCTTTCCGGCGTGCTTGTCGGGGTCGCTGATCCCGCAACGCGCAAGAAGATTGAGGAATACCAGAATTTCAAAATCAACGGCACCGAGGCCCCGGTGGACAAGAATGTGCTGGCCGAGGCCCAGGCCTATGCCGCGCAGCCCGGCGTCCGACCGGACATGGTTACGAATCGCTATGCGGACAAACTGCCTCCTTCTGCCCTGGGAAAAGCTGTGAAGATCGCCAGGGACGAGGCGACCAAGCAGAGCGAAAAGCTGATGCAGGACGAGATCACCGACTCCCTGGTAGACGACTTCGGCTACACCCGCTCCCAGGCCACGGCGGGATACAGGGTCATTCTGTCCAGAATGACGGGCCTTGTTGATCCGGCGCAACGGCTGGAAACCGCGCGACAGCTTGCAAAAAAGATCAGCGTGGAAACAAAGGCGTGGTTTTCCGGTGAAGAAATTCCCGCCTATTCGTTGGGCAGCAATCTAGAATATCAACTTGATTCTGACATAGAGATACCGACGAGCCTCATTCCGATGATTGACGAAGCGCTGGAGGCCAAGGGCAAGCCCATCACAGATCAAAACAGAAAGGAAGTTTACATTCTTTTTCTGAGAGGCAAGGAGAACGGATAATGACACAAGAATCATCTACCAACACGACGCAATCCTCCACCCCTTTCATGTCCGTAGTCGGCCAGCAAGAAGAAGCCGCTCACAACGAAGCGTTGAACTCCAACCCGTTTTTGGATTTTGTTAAAAGCCCCGTGCAACTCCACGCCCCCGACGCCGTACAGTCCGCCGAGAATACCGAGGCCCAGGCCCGGCGCGTACTCTCCTACACGCTGGGCAAATCCCAGGATGCGGCGGTGACGGCTTTCAAGGTGCGGGAGGGCAAAGGCATTCCGACCTATACCAGCCTTGAAGACGAGAAGCTGGCCACCGGAGCGGCGCACGAGTTGGCCCTGGAAGCAATGGGCGATTTCTCCACGGACACGGTGCAAGTGTTGGGCGACCTGGACAGCGCCAGCCTCATTCATACGGAAGTGCCCCTGGCCGACCAGTTCAACAAACTGCTGTCCGCCCCGGCTGACCTGTTCCATAAGGGCGTTGAGACGATCAATCGCAGCCGGACGGGCAGGGAGTTGGTCAATGCGCTCCCGCGCGCGCCGCTCAATATCGCGGAGTCCGCATATCAGGGCGTTCAGGCTCTGGGCGGGGCCATGCAGGCGGTGGGCATGCGCGATGCCGGGGCGGCGGTAGAAGCCTTTGGCCGCCGTCAGGCCGATGTCTCCCGTGCGCTGCTGGCTGAACTTCTCCCTTCTGCCGGGCGTCTGAGCAATGAGGAAATCCGCAAAGACTGGACCACGCTGCTTTCGGACGAAGGCCTGGCCGCCGTGGTGGGCAATGTGGGGGACATGGCGGCAAAGATGCTCCCGACCATAGCGGCATATGTGGCCAATCCCGCAGCCGGGGCCGTCATGGGCGGCAGTCAGGAAGGCGCAGCCCACTATGAGCAGTTGCGCCGGGATGATGTGCCCGTGGTAAATTCCCTGCTCAGCGCCGCAGCTTTCGGCATGGCTACAGGCCTGCTGGAACGAACGGGCCTGGATGCCATGTTGCCGCAAATGGCCCCGCGCACGGGCAAACATCTTGTGGAACGGGCCATGAACGTGGCCGGGGCGCGACTGGATCAGGCCGTGGCCCAACTCCCGCCCAAGATTCAGGCCGCCATTAACACCTTGCGCGCCGCAGCCGTGGAGGGCGCGACCGAATATGCGGAGAATCCCATTCAGGGCGCGCTGGAAGGCATTGCCAAAAACGAGGACGCCGCCCAAATATGGGGCCGGGCCCTGGAAGGGGCCAAAGACTGGACCCCGATTCTCTATGCCGGGATCATGGGCGGAGGCATGCGCGCCATAGCCGGGCGCAACCCCGGCACGGAACAGCCCGCCATTGACCTTGCCGACTATCCCCCGGAACAGCGCGGCGTGGCCGCCGCCATCGCCGAGGTGGCCGGGCAGGAGGCGGAAGCCGGACAGCGGCTTGCTTTGGGCGAAGCTTTGAGCCGGGCCGCCGAGGTGGGCGACGCTACCAAGCTCAAGGGCAAGAGCCGCGAAGCCTTTGAAGCGGCCTACGGCAACCTTGTGCCCCAGGACGCGCGGACAGTTTTTCTTGACCCGCAAAGCCTGACCAGCTTTGCCCAGGGCGAATATGCCCGCAGTCAGGAGCCGGTGCAGGAGGAAGTCCCGGCACCCACCATGTCCCCGGATACCCCGGCGCAACTCTCCCAACTCGGCCTGACCGTGGAACAGGTGCAAGCGGCCATGTCGTCGGGCGCTCCCGTGGAAGTCCAGCTGGTGCGCATCCTTTCCCTGCCTGCCGGGCCGGAACGCGCCGCCCTGCTGGATGCCGTACGCCAAAAGCCGGACGGACTGACCGGGGAGGAAGCCCGGCTGTTCAATCCGGCTGAACAACTCGACGCCGCCGCGCTCAGACTGGCCGAGCGCCGAGAGCAGAGCCGCGCCCTGCGCGCCGAGGAAAGCCGCCTGCGTCAGGAGTTCATGGGAGCGGGATTCCCCGCTCATGTGGCGGAACGATATACGGCCCTGCAACGGGCCAATGCCGAGGCGTTCCGCGCCAGATACGGCGCTGACCCGGTGGAAACGCTGCGCATCCGGAGTTTTGCCCAGGGCGAGCAGGCCCAGGGGGCCGCCGCGCTGGCTCAAGCCATGTACCGAAACAACGCGGCCACGCTCCAAGGCTTTGTGGACGAAGTGCTGGCCGGAACGCCGCAGGACAAAAAATCATACTTTGGGCTGGGCACGGCTGGCAGGACGGATCTGAACATTCCAGACAGCGAGATAATCCTTGCATCGGATCAGGTACGGCATATCAAATCGGGACATCCTGACTTTAATGCCTGGAGTGCCATCCCGGAAGTTATCGTGCGCGGTGAACCGACGCCCCTTGCTCAAAACAAGGTGACCGGGGGGAGGGCCATTGCCTTTACCCTGAATGAAGGGAAAGAAAGTCTGGTTGTCGTTGCCGCCCCTCAAGAGGGGAAATTTCTTGGCAGACGGCTTGTGGTGTTGACGGCCTTTCGGGATAGCGCCGCCAAGGTTGAAAACTGGCTTGAACAAAATAAAGGAGCCGCTTTCTATCAGAGTGCCGGCGGCTCCCCGGCATACCCAAGCCCCCGTGGGGGCGACCCCTCTGCTCTCAAAAGCGGCTCTTCTGATGAGAATATAAGCCTTCTCAGCCCGGAGAGCAAGCCGCTTGCCCAGGATCAAGGCATGCAGGAACGGCGCGGCCAAGTGGACTTCCAGACCACGCCGGAAGGCGAGGTGCAAGCCCTGGTCACGCTCTTTGACAGCAAAGACCTTTCCACGGTGCTGCATGAGTCCACGCACATATTCACGCGCCAGCTTGAGGAAATCGCCGGGCAGGGGAATGAAGCCGCCGCCGCTGATGTCCGCGCCCTGCGGGAATGGGCCGGGGTTTCTTCGGAAGGTCCCCTTACCCCGGAGGAATATCGCAGCTTCCAGGAGGCCGTGGCCACGGCGGGCGAAGCCTATTTCATGGAGGGCAAGGCCCCCAGCGCCAAGCTGCGCCGCGTCTTCGCCGGATTCCGGGACTGGCTGCTGAACATCTACAAAAACATGCGCGCCATTTTTTCTTCTGCCGGGTTCGAGAACCACCGGCTGACTGACGACGTGCGCGCCGTGTTCGACCGCATGCTGACCACGGACGACATTCTTTCACGCTCCCGTGAGCGTATGGACCTTCTGGACGGGGCCGCCAGGGTCAACGCTGAATTGTCCCTGGAGGATCAGGCCGAACTGGACGCCCGGCTGGCCGAGGCGGCGGAAGATGCCGTGATTGCCATGAACAAAGCCACCCTGCGCGACCGGCAAAAGCGCCTGCATGAATACCGCGACATCGCCAGAACGGCGGTAGGCCAAGAACAGTTCTGGGAAACCGTGGACTATCTCAGCGGCAAGACCGGGCCGGGACTGGACCGGCAGGCCCTTGAACGGGAATACGGCAAGGAGGCGGTGCGCGAACTGTCCAGGGCCAGACGCGGGCTTGTGCGGGAAAACGGTCTGCCTCTTGATCTGGCAGCCCAGGAAATGGGCTGGCAGGACACGGACGCGCTTTGGAATGCGCTGTATGACCGTCTCGCCTTGCAGGGACAGAGCAAGCGGGGACAGATTGAGGACATGGCCCAGGCCATGCTGGCCGGTGACGATTCCTTGCGGGAACAGTCCGTGGACCAGATGGCCGGGGATGCCTACGGCGATTATCTGGACGCTCTGGATAAATCCCTGGGAAAGCTGCTGGCCAAGAAGCGCGCCCCCACCCCGGAAAGCGTGAAGCGGCTGGCCGACAGTCTGGCCACGCCCCGCAAGGTTCTGATCTTTCAGGCCCAGGAGCAGATCAGCCGGAGCCGCGTGAGCGACATCCGCCCGGACACATACAATGCCGCCTTGCGTAAGGGCCAGCGCCGCTTGCAACAGGCATTGCGCAAGGGCGATCTGGTGGAATCCCTGGAACTTCTGAACGCCGCCCGGCTGTCCAATGAGCTGTATGTCCAGGCCGTGAAGGCCCGCAAGCAGATCGAGGCGGTAACGCGCCGGGCACGAAAGGCGGCCGCCATCAAGCCGGACAAGATTGATTCCCTGGCCCGTGAAGGTCTGCGCCGGATCATGGAGCGTTTTTCTCTTGCCCGGATGCCGGAAGGCGAGCGGGACAGCGCCGCGGAATCCTTGAGCCTGCGCGAGATCATCAACGCCCTGAATCCGGACGCCGACCTGATTATGGAAAGCGACGGCTCCCAGGCCCAGG
The DNA here is from genome assembly GCF_001553605.1 of Desulfovibrio fairfieldensis. NCBI lineage: Bacteria > Pseudomonadati > Thermodesulfobacteriota > Desulfovibrionia > Desulfovibrionales > Desulfovibrionaceae > Desulfovibrio > Desulfovibrio fairfieldensis. The sequence continues at coordinate 2,104,057 of NZ_CP014229.1, read as the reverse complement.
CCGAGGGACAAAATATCCTGGCTGATGCCTTCCCGGAATGGTTGTTGAATGAGGCCGCGCCTCTCACGGACAGCGGCCCGGCACGCAACCGGAATGCCCTGCCCTATGGCGAGTTGCCCCTGACCCAGCTTGAGGACGTGAACGAGCTTGTCAGTCACCTTGAACACGCGGGCCGGGCCATGAACCGGGCCAGCCGGGAGTCCGAAGCGGCGCGCATCGAGGTCCAGGCCGTGGAAGCCGCCGCCCCCATGCAGGGATTGAAGCCCGTGAGCATTGCCGAGGAAGGCAGCGCGCGGGAGAAGTGGCAGCGCCTTTCCCGCAAGTTCCTTTCCGAGCATGAAAGCTTGAGCAGCATTTTCCTGCGCGCGGACGGGTTCAGCAATATCGGCCCCAAGGGCAAGGCGGGCCTCAACGAGCAAGAATTGCTGCAACCCCTGCTGGACGGCGAGAATCAAAAGAAACTGCTCTGGCGCGATATCTCCACGCGGCTGTCCGGCCCGGTGGAACAGCTTGTAACCCGTATGGCCGACCTGAATGAGCGTTTCGGGGAGAAGCTGGGCGGCGTGACCCGCGCGGATGGTTCCGCCTTGCGGGTGCCGGAAAAAATGCGGCAGGCCGGGCGAAGCTGGACGCCGGAACAGGTATTCGGTCTGGCCCTGCAGATGGGCAACCAGTCCAATATGGACCGCCTGCACGCGGGCTTCCCTGATCTGGACATGGAGAGCGTGGCCGTCCTGTTGGGCGACGATGCGGCCTATCATCTCTTTGGCGCCGACGCGGCGCCAGTGGATACCCCGCGCCCCGGTCTGCTCACCGCCGCCGACTGGCGGGCCATTCAGGGCATATGGGATGCGGTGAACAGCCTTTGGCCGGACACAGTGGACACGCGCCGCAAGCTCTACGGCTTCGCGCCCAAGAAGGTGGAAGGCGTACCGATGACCTTGCGCGTGGGCGACGAGGTTGTGGAACTGCCCGGCGGCTACTTCCCTGCCAAGTATGACCAACGCCTTTCCGAAACCGCAGCGGCCCGGCAGGAACGGGAAGACATTCTGCGCAGCGGTCAGGCGGGCTTCACGGCCCCGGCTGCGAGACACGGCCATACCATGACCCGCGCGGCCCATGCCCCCGGTGAAGCCCTGCGTCTGGACCTTGGGCAGATCATGCAGCACTTTGAGGACGCCACAACCTTCATTGCCCTCGGCCCGGCGGTGCGTCATGTGGACCGGGTGACGCGGAATCCCGTCTGGAAGGCCGCCTATGTGCAGGCCTTCGGGGAGCAGGAGTACAACGCCATCCGGGAGAACCTCAAGGGCATGGTGAACAAGGAGAGAAACCAGACCGCCGGACAGGACATTGCCCAGGTATTCCGCAAGATGGTCACCTACTACGGCCTTTCCTGGAACCTGAATACGGTCATGATGCAGACCGACGCCCTGATGAAGTCCATGGCCGACCAGGGCGCGCGGCCCGTGCTGGAAGGTCTGGGCAAGCTGCTCCGCCCCGGCGCGCTGGACCTGGTCAGGGATATCGAGAGCGTCAGCCCGTACATGGAATCCCGCTCCCGCAACATTGACCGCGACTTGGCCCAGGGCGTGACGGATATGGCGAAGCAGGCCAAACAGCGCAAGCTCATTTCCCTTGCCGGGGCAGCCCATACCGTGGAACAGGTTGCGGACGTGGGTCTGGCTCCCATGCGGTGCATGGACATGGCCGTGTCCTCCGCGCTCTGGATAGGGGCCTACAATGCCAAGATGCGCGAGCTGAACCCCGGCGGCAAGGCGGGCATCGACACCAGCAGCGAGCACCACAAGGCCGCCGTGGACCATGCCGACAAAATGGTGAAGCGCTCCAATCCCGATTACGACGCCACCAGCCGGACAAAGTTCATGCGTGACCCCGGCTATAGCTGGTTCAACATGTTCAGCAGCGCCGTGGAGATGATCTTTCAGCGCCAGCGGTTGGCATTGCAGGCGGTACAAGCCGGAAAGCTGAGTGCCCCGCAGTACGCCCGCTATCAGCTCTATGACATGATTCTCCCGGCCACGGCCTTTTACCTCATGGGCGAGGCCATGACCGCCGTGTTCGGCAGCGACGACGACAAAAAGAAGCGGGACAAGAAGGGCGTCACCCGGCGCTATCTGGAAGGCTTGGCGGACTATGCCGCCCCGGTGATTCCAGTCGCGGGCCCGGCGTTGTCCTCCTGGTTCATCAACGGGAGGCAGTCACAGGGCCGTAATGTCCTGGACAAGCCCGTGCGCCTGGGCCTCAAGGTGGGCGACAAGGCCCGTGCCCTGGCTGATCCCAAGCTGCGCGGCAAAAAACGGGAGAAAGCCGAACGTGCCCTGGCCTACAGCATCATCGACTTGGGCGGCTTCTTTGCCAGAATCCCGGTGCGGCGCTTCGTCAAATACGGCGAGAAGGTAGGCAACGCCCTGAGAGAGTAACCGGGCAGGAGAAGAAACAAGGATGGGCCGGGGGTGAAACCATCCCCGGCCCGGTGAAGAGCGTTTGGCGTTCAGCTATTATTGCTTACGGCGCTTGCTGGCGCACCACAACGCATAGGCGCATGCACCGCCGAGAACGATGGAAATTACGATGTAAAAGGCCATATCAACCTCGCTTGAGCTTGTAGCCCATATAGGCCAAGGCACCCCACCCAGCCAAACGTGAATATCGTCTGATGAACCTCTAAGACACAAGTTGCCCCGGTAGAAGGTAGCTTCTTCTACCGGGGCGCAAAACTCGCGAAGCACTTACTCGCGGAGAACGTGTCCCACGGGCGGCGGGGTGTACAAGCACTTCGTCGCCCTCACTTCCTCAATAAGCACGGCTCATCCCAAGGTCAAGCTATCCGCATCTCAAGGCGTTCAGCTATGCAGCGCAAGGCCAGGGCCTGCACCCGCTGCAAAGCGTCTGTTTCGTCTTGGCCGTAAACCAGAACGCCTGGGAAATCCGGAGCTTCCGCGATCCAGCGTCCGTCCACTTCACGCTCAAGTTCAATGGTGATGCGCATCTTTTTCTTCCTTCTTTTTCAAAAGATAGCAATCAGGGATGGCCCTGGCAACCATACAAATTTCAGGCAAGGGCGGGGGCGCGGCAATGCCCCCACCGATGGGCTCGCTCAAGCCCGACACGGCCCCACACGGCTTTGGGGCGGTGTGCCGACGAAGCCCTTTTGACGATATGTCGGAAGAACATCACCACGAACCCATTTGGAAAAGGCGCGGGCTTCCGGCTTGTGGCTGCGGAAGACCAGAGCATACAGGCCGGATTCGGAGATGATGAGTAAATTAGGATTCCCGCCTTGCGGAGAGGTTCCTTCAGAAATTCTGAAGTAACCCTTTTCATCTTCATCCAACCCGCGCAATGCCTCAGTCACGTTACCAAGGCCGAGAACCTCACACACATCCTTCGCCACAAACCACGGTTCGCCGTCAAGGGTATTAATCTGTTGATGCCCATCCGTTGACTGAAACCGAACAAAAAAGGCCGGGGCAGCACACGCTTTCCCGGCCCGGTTTATCCTTGACCCACAAGGCTAGTTGAGGATGTTATTTGTGGTGTCCTCGTAGAGTTCAAGCTTTTCGTCCAGGTTGTTGCCAGCGTCATTTCGAGGTGTTGCGGGCCGGGCACGATCTGTTTCTCCCCTGCATTGTAGGTCAATCCAGCCCAGTTCTAATTTTTTGATATATATTCCACTGGTAGCTCTAATAAAAGGGTTACTCAACTCATGTTTTTTACAGTCCTTTCTCGCCCAATCCACACCATCAGTAATAGTAAGAACCGCAATAGATATTCTTTCTTCCAGGGCTTCTTTTCTGCGCTGATGCCAATGATACACGCCAAAAGACGCGACAAAAACGAGCGTAAGCATACAGAGTAAAACCCTTTTCATGACCCTTTCTTACCAACGATCAGGGCACGCCACAAGGCGTATCGCGCGGAACTGAGCGCGCTGAGCGGGATAAGCGCGGGCTATTCCTCTTCTTTGCCGTCCGTCTCCTCATAAAGCCGCTTCGTCTTCACGCCAAGAGCCGAACCAATCTTGGCTAGGGTATTCAACTGGCAGCCGCCTATGGTTTCATCTTGAGTAGCGCGGTGAATGGTTCGCGTAGACAACTCTGTTTCTTCAGATATACCACGAACAGTCTTGCCTTTTCTGTCCATTAACTCCCTGATATTACTCTTAAACATTTTCAACTCCAATTTTTTTGTTGTAAATAAGGAATACGTATTGACTTGTGACGATGTAATCTGTTACAACAAAATCACGTCAAGGGCAATACCAAAAAAGACAGCCCCCGGCGGTGCTACCAACACCAACCGAGGGCCTAACCACAACCCACTCACGCAAGGAGTGAAATCATGGCTACCGAAATTTCCCACAACCCCACGGCCCCGTCAATTCCCACCACCATGCAGGAAGCGGAAGAGCGTATCCGGCAGCTTGAGAGCGATAACCGCAAGCTACGGCGTATGCTGCTGGCCCATGAACAGGAGCTTGGAACGCTGGAATGCGGCCACTATGTCGTCACCAGCGACGGATGGAACGGCCCCTATCACAACCGGAAGCAGGCTCTTGAACTGGGCAAGGACTTTGCCCAGGAAGACTTCAGCCTCACGGTTGAGATTGTGGACCGGCATGAGGCCCAGGCAGGGGAAGAAGACTTCGGTGTGGAAGCGGGCGTTGATTACCCTTGGACCCTCAACCCGGCGGCCTGCTGGTAGATGGGTACGCCTGGCAGGGGAAGCAAGCTCTTTCTCTGCCGGGCACCCCAAAGGAGAATTGACGATGAGCACCAAAACCAACCCCGCCCCTGCCCAGAACGATGCCCAGCCCCAACCCGGCGGCCGCCTTCCTCAAGCCCGGCGTGCCACTCTGCATTCACTGAACAAGTCCAGGATGGACCAGATCCATACCCTGCCCGCGTCGGCACACACGCTCCCCACCGACAACCCGACCACCATCCCGTCCGAAGCCCTGCCTGTTTCCGCGCCCCTGCTCTCCCTGTCCCCGGACGATTTGGCTGCCCTGGATCGTGCGGCGCAACGTGTGGAAGAGCTCAACCGCCATGTCATGAAGGAAATAGACGAGTTGCATGTTGAGATTTTGGAGCGGGTTGATCTCAGACGTGTACAGTTCCCGGCATGGGAAGTTATGAGCGAATTTATTTTCTACTCATTATTCAGGGCGGCGGAGCTGCCGTCAGGCAGCCTTGAGCGGGAGAAAAACCCCGCCCTGGCTCTGAAAATGCTGGCTGGCGCTCTGGGCAACAGATAGGGGGATGCACCATGAGCACCAAAACCAACCCCGCCCCTGCCCAGAACAACGCCTATTCCCAGGTGCCTTCTCCTGCCAAGCCCGTTAATTCTCAGCCCGGAGACAGCCTTACCCAAACCCAGCGCGCCGCCCTCCACGCCCTGATCGAAGCCCGGCTTGACGGCCTCAGGGGCAAGGAGCGCAACCGCCGCCGCAATGAACTGCTTCATGAATTGCCGGAAGCCTTGGGCGTGGATGATATCAAGGGCATAACCCCGGCGCTCTATCCCTCTGCCGTGGCCTGGCTGTCCGAACAGGCGGAACCCGATGCCCAAGCACAGACGAAGGAACGCTTGCTGTCCCTGCTGGATCAGATCAGCGATAAGCTGATACCGGAGCCCGCCCCACTGCCGGATAAGATCAACCCCGCCAAGATTTATACCTCTTCGATCCTGCAAAATGAAAAAAAAGCAGTGTGCGGGGATATTGAAAGGCTGGGGCACACGTTGAACGAATACCACCACGCCGCAAAAATCGCAGCCAGAGGCCTTCTTGCCGGGAGTAACAGCACAGCATGGAGTTTGATTCTTAACCGGCTTGAGCATCAGGCCCATGAGCAATTCCAGGCCGCCCGCGATATGCTTGCATCTATACACCACCAGACGCAGCTCACCGCCATGCTGATAGCTATCGCCAGGGCTGGCGCGCTGCCGGAAGACTTGGAAGAATAGGTAGATCTGAGCTGAAAGTTCAGCCTACCGGATACCGGCCCCCGTCAGAGATGGCGGGGGCTTTTTACGGTAACGACTGCCTGCCACACTTTTTTGCACTCAATTGCACTTGCTTTCTTTTCGCGTGGTAGCCCGGTGGTAGCCCCATAGAAAAACCCCTTACGACATATTATCGTAAGGGGTTAATTTTTTTGGCTCCCCGAGACGGACTTGAACCGCCAACCTAGTGATTAACAGTCACCCGCTCTGCCAATTGAGCTATCGGGGATCGCTGAAGGCAAAAAACTTTTTACGGAAAAGCGCCCGCGAGGTCAAGCGAAAATATAGATTTCTGTAAAAATCTATGTGATTTTGTAAAAATCAGTGCTTGGCCGCCTCTTTTTTGCAGCGTTCAAGTTTTTTCCGGTAGCGGTCCGCCTCGCTGTACACACAGCCGCAGTAGGGCTGGCGGTACAGCCCCCAGTCCTTGGAGCGGTCGATGCCTGCCTGCCAGTCCGTGCGGAAGTCACGGTAGACGAAGCCGGGGCCGCTTGGCGCGGCCAAGCGGCGGCCCGCCGCCGCAATGACCTCGTGCGGCTGGTAACGGGAGTAGAGCAGGCTGGTGCTGACCCAGGCGAAACCCAGAGAGGCGGCCTTGACGAACGCCGCTTCCACGCGGCTTTCGCAGCAATAGGCGCAACGCGCGGGGGCTTCGTCCCGTCCGGCCACGGCGCGCAACCATGCCGCGATGTCCCAAGTCTCGTCCGCGTACAGGATATCCACGCCCAGACGCGCCGCGCACTCTCCGGCGGCTTCGCGGCGGCGCAGATATTCGGCCAGAGGTTGGACATTGGGATTCATGAACCAGGCCGTGACCGCAAAGCCTTCGTCCAGCAGGCGGGTGATGGGCATGATGGCGCACGGCCCGCAGCAGACGTGCAGCAGCAGGCTCTTGTCCCCACGCTTCGGCTCCAGAGCAAAGTAATTTTTCAAAGTTACTTTGCTCCGGCGGCTGCGAAAGCGGACGCCCACGGCGGAAGCCAGGGCGGGACCGCGTTCCCGCCGCGCGTCAGCCGTTGCCGCCGGCGGCTTACGGATGACGACAGCAACGATAGGCTGAAGGCAGCGTCAACTTTGAGAATGGCATTCTCAAAGTTAATCCGCTCTAGGTACGGATCGCTATTTCCAGGCATTTCCCGAAGTCCTGCTCCATTTCGCGCAGGCTGTCGCGCTTGTGGTTGAGCAGATAGAGGCCCAGTTCCCGCGTGGCTTCAAAGGTGCACTTTTCGCCGTTGGTGGCGCGCAGCATGCGGCGCAGCTCGCGCAGTCCCTGCAACGCCTGCCATTCCAGGTTACGGCGCTGACCCGTGCCGCCGCAGGCCGGGCAGGGCTCCATGGTGATAGCAAGGGCTGAAGAGCCCATGCGCTGGCGCACCAGCTCCAACAGGCCGAAGGAACTCATGCGGGCCACGTCGTGGCGGGCGCGGTCGTTTTTCATGGCCTGTCGCAGGGTTTTCTCCACATCCAGAATATGCTTTTTGTCGCGCATTTCAATAAAGTCGATGACCACCTGGCCACCCACGTCGCGCAGCTTGAGCTGGCGGGCGATGGTTTCGGCGGCCTCCATATTGGTTTTGAAGGCCATGGCCTCAAAATTGCCCTTGCCGGAAATTTTGCCCGAGTTGATGTCGACGGCCATGAGCGCCTCGGTCTGGTCAAAGACCAACCGGCCGCCCGAGGGCAGAAGCACTTCGCGGGAATAGATCTGGTCCAGTTGGCGGCGCAGATTGAAACGCTCCCACATGGATTGGCGGATATCGCCGTGCAGGCGCACCAGATCTTTCTTGCGCGGGAAAAGCAGGCTGACGGTATCACGGATGCCCTGGGCCACTTCCTCGTTGTCCACCCAGATTTCGCAGACGTCGTCGGTGAGGTAGTCGCGCACCGCGCGTTCGGAGAGGCCGGGCTCCTGATGGATCAGGGCCGGGGCCGATATTTCCGTGGCTTTTTTACGGATGTCGCGCCAGAGGCGCTTCAGATACTGCAGATCGTTCTTCAGGGTGGTCTTGGTGGTGCCGGCGCTCACCGTGCGCACGATGACGCCCAGACCCTGGCCGGGGTCGATGCCGTTCATCATCTCGCGCAGGCGGGCGCGTTCCTCGTCATTTTCCACCTTGCGTGAAACGCCGATCTGCTCCTGCCCAGGCGTGAGCACCAGAAAACGCCCGGCCAGCGAGAGCCAGGTGGTCAGAAACGCGCCCTTGTTGCCTGTGGGCTCCTTGACCACCTGCACCAGCACTTCCTGACCGGCCTTGAGCACCTTCTGGATGGGCGGGAACTTCTTGCCTTTGGCCGGTTCGTGATGGGCCAGCCAGTATTCGGGATGGATCTCGTCGATCTGCAAAAAGCCGTTCTTGCCCGCGCCGTAGCTCACAAAAGCGGCCTGGAGATTGGTGTCGATGTTGTGGATGACGCCCTTGTAAATATTGCCCTTGATTTTGCGCTGGTGGAGCATGTCCAGGTAGTATTCCAGCAGGCAGCCTTCCTCGGCCAGAGCCACTTCCACCTGTTCGCCGGGCAACACGCTAATGAACATCCGCTTTTTGCCCGTGGCCGCGCCGGTTTTGGCCTTGGCCGCCGTGGCGCGAGTTGTGGTTTTTTTGTTGTCCTCGGCCTCGGCGTTCTGGACGCTCTTGCCCTTCTTGCCGCGCCCCTTGGGGGCGGGCACGCCGCCTTCGGCAACGGGAACTTCGGCAGCGGCGTCAACCTCGTCAAAAGCTTCGTCGTCGGCATCCCCCGTGCGTTCCACAGCCGCGTCGTCCATGTTTTCGTCCGCTGCGGCATCATCCTCGCTCATCTCGTCCGTGGCGGTCTGGCGATTTTTGCGGTTGCGCCCGCGACCGCCGCGCCGTCCGCGCCGACTTTTACGCCGGGGAGCGTCAGCGTTGCCGTCGTCCTCGTTTCCGGGGGCGGCTTCTTCGGCATCCACAGAGGCCTCGACCTGTTCCACCCCTTTCGGCGGGAGACTCTCGGGCCGGGAAATTTCTTTGGGAGCCTTGGCTGTCGTGGCGCCAGCCGTGGGAGCGGTCTGTCGGCTTTCAGCCTGAGACGATGGCGTGTCGGTTTCGGCAGGGGCGGCGGAGACGTCAATGGACGTTGGGGATGTCGGGGCCTTTTTCGCCCGGCTGCCGCGCGTCGTGTTATTGCGGCCGCGCTTGGGAGCGGCCTTGGCAGGCTTATCGGGTGTTTCCGCAGGGCTCTCCCCGGTTGCCGGGGCTTGCGGTGGGGCCGCCGCCTGAATTGCCTCTGCGCCGGTTTCAGCACTGCCGGTTTTGGCCGTGGCGCTGCGGCGGCCTTTGCCCGTGCGCTGGGCCGGAGCACGTTTGGCCTTGGCCGGGCTGTCCTCGCCGCCTTCAGGGGCTTGGGCCGGGATTTTTGCAGTCGTGCGCCTGCCGCCCCGCGCCTTGGGGGCGGCTGCGGTGTCGGCATTTTCCGTGGTCTTGCCGCCAGCCGTCGGCACGTCGGGCTCTTTTGGGGGCTGAGCGCGTGCTGTTTTGGCGGCCGGTTTTTTAGTGCTGCGGGAAGAAGTACGGCGTTTGGGAGCGGGGGCTTCGCTGGAAACGGCGGAGTCCGCCGGTGCGGGGGAAACAGGGGAAGCAACAGTGGAACGGTCCTGGCTTGCGCCATCCGTAGCCGGAGACGCGGCCACGGGAAAATCCTGGTCAGTAGTCATGAAAATCCTTCTGGCGGCAATCTGAAAAACAGCGCCGCGAAAAAATTTGTGAGCCCGGCCTGTCGAACGCCGCGTGGAGCACTGCGGCAGCAGCGCCGTTACAGGCGCGCAATTGCCGCGGACATGCCGGACCTTATTTTATATAGAGCCGTTTCAAAGTGAAATTGCTCTGCTGGCTGCGAAGGCAGCCGCCCGCCACAAGGCATAAGCGCGACTTATTTGCGCTGTGATGTGCCGGAGCGGGCGTCTTCAAAACTTTGAAATTGTGACATCTCAGAGTTAATCTGCTCTATAATACGTCTTTTGTGAAAATATGCAAGAAGGGCCGCCCGGCCTTCGCTTCCAGCCGCTTTCAGAACAGGGCGGGGAGGAAGGAGCCGGGCGCGAAGTGTCAGCAGTTTTCCAACACTCGCAGTTCCGCGGACAGCCGCCCCGAGTTGGAGCGCAGCAGCACGTAGCCGCCCTGGGCCAGCGCGCCGGGGTTGACCACCACGGTACGGCCCACACGGTCCACGGCTCTGGCTTCATGGATATGGCCGCAGAGGCAGATGTCGGGCTGGGCTTCTTCCAGAAATTCACGCACCGCCGTGGAGCCCACATGAACGTCGCCGGGAATCACGTCGCAGGCCGTATCCTTGGGCGGATTATGGGAAACCAGCACCGTATGCGGATAGCGCCGGGCGCGCTGCCAGCAGGCGTCCAGCCATGCCGCGAAGGTGGATTCGGGAAATTCGCTGGGCGTGCCGAAGGGCGTGAACGTGGAGGCCCCCACGCCGAAAATGGCGGTGTCCGGCGTCAGTTCGCGGGTTACGGTATGCAGGTTCCAGCCCTGCTCGCTCAGCCATGCATCCACTTCAGGCCGGTCCATGTTGCCGATCTGGGCCCAGACCGGCAGGTCGTGGGCGCGCAGAACCTCCATGACCAGTTCGGCCTGCTTGACGCCGCCGGTGATGGTCAGGTCGCCGGTGACGATGATCCCGTCGGCCTGGGCCAGTTCCGGAATCCGATGGAAACAGGCGGGGTCGTCGTGGATGTCGCCCACGGCTATCCAGAGGTAATCCTGCGTATCGGCGCTTGGCATGGCGTCCTATCCTTTGTTATAAAAATGGTGTCGCAATCCTGCCATAACTCGCCACGGATGGAAAGAGCCGCCATGCTTCCCACATCTCCCGAATCCCCCATGTCCGAGGAACCCGTCGCGGCGCGCAAGGCCGCCCTGCGGGAGCATATCCGCAAGCTGCGCAGCCGCCAGCCGCCGGGTTTGGCGCGGGCGCGCAGTCTGGAGGCCCAGCAACGGCTGATTGAGGGCGCCTGCTGGCGCAATGCGCATTCCGTGGCGCTGTATGTGGCCCTCAAGGGCGAATTGTCCACCGACAAGCTGCTGGACGCCGCCTGGAAGAGCGGGCGCACGGTCTGGCTGCCGCGCGTGCGGCCCGGCGAAGCGGGGATCATGGACTTCGTGGCCTGCACGGGGCCGGAACAATTGCGGACCGGCCCTTTCGGCCTGCGCGAGCCCGAGGACGGGCTGCCGGGCTTCGGGCCGGAAGGGGCGGGCAAGGCCTTTAAGCCGGATCTGCTGGTACTGCCTGGCTTGGCCTTTGACCTGCACGGCGGCCGCCTGGGCTTCGGCGGAGGGTATTATGACCGTTTTCTGGACAGCGAACTGGCCTGCCCGCGCGTGGGCCTGTGCTTCGCCTTCCAGGTTGCCAAAAATCTGCCCCTGGAACAGTGGGATCAACGCGTGCAATATCTCTGCACGGAAGAGCAGTTTCTGTGTCTGTAAGCTACATTCCTTTTCAGTTTCCCGGTCTTGAGAATGTCCGTTGCGCCTTTCAGGTCCGAGCCGCCATCCCCGGCGGCGTGTACCGCAACGGCTATGACGGCGGCAATATTTCCTTCAGCACCGAGGACGACCCGGATATTGTAACGGGCAACCGCCGCGACCTGCTGGCGGCCTTGCAGCCGCACGGTCTCACGGCTTGGGCGGAGCTCAATCAGGTGCACGGCGACGTGTTGCTCTTCGAGCCGGAAGCCGTGGCCTGCGAAACCCGGTCCACGGCGGACGGCGACGGCATGGCCGTGTCCCGGCCCGGCCTGGGCCTGCTGATCAAGACCGCGGACTGCCAGCCCATTCTGCTGGCGCACAAGAGCGGTCGATACGTGGCTGCCCTGCACGCGGGCTGGCGGGGCAACCGTTGCGATTTCCCGGGTACGGGCGTGGCCCGCTTCTGCGCGCGCTATGATCTCAAACCCTGCGACCTGCTGGCCGTGCGCGGACCCAGCCTGGGGCCGGGACGGGCGGAGTTCGTCAACTTCGAGCGGGAATGGAGCGACGACTTCCGGCCCTGGTTCGACCCGGCAACGCGGACCATGGATCTCTGGGGCCTGACCCGCCGGCAGTTGCAACAAGCCGGTCTGCCGGAGCGCCAAATCTACGGCCTGGATCTTTGCACGGCTTCCAACAACGGACAGTTCTTCTCTTACCGGCGTGAAAAAAGGTCCGGCCGTCAGGCCAGCCTGATCTGGACCACGGCCTGAGGCTGATCCGTCGCGCGTCTACCTTGGGCAAGCGTATAAAAGTTCATTTAATTTATACAGCTGGTTCAATATATTGGTATTTATCATATACTCTTTCCCAAGAGTTGGGCAAAGCCACCTTTGCTCCGCCGGAGCGAAGCGCAGGCGGATGGCTGGTGCCGGGAGAATTCTAAAAACTAAGATTCTTCGGCGTTGGCAAGGAAAATGGCGCTTTTTTGCGTGGAAACCGACCGAAAGGCGGCCCAAAGGGCCGTGCCCGTTGGCGAGCCGGGCGAGCCTTACGGGCATCAAGAGCAGGGCTGTACTCAAGTACGTGAGCGGCAAAAACGCCGGATGACGCCGCCAACGTCGAACAGGCCGGTTTTGACGGATAATCCCGGCAAATAAGATGCCTTAAAAGCTGGAGTCAGATGCATCTGTCCGGCCGCATTGACAGGGCCGCGCGCCGCGCCTAATGTGCCTCTGGCAACGGTAGCCGGACCGGCGGAGCAACGCGGAACGGCTTGAAAAGGGAATCCCGTGTAAAACGGGAGCGGACCCGCCGCCGTGAGATCCGCAAACCGCGCCCCATTTTGTGCCACTGGAAACGGGAAGGCCGGGGCAAGGGGATCAAGCCGGAAGACCTGCCGTGCCCATTTTCGCGCTCCTGGAGCAGCTTAACTTTGAAAAAGTGCATTGCTCTGGCGTGAGATGTTCTCCGGCAACGGGTTTTTGCCGGTCAGGCAGAGGAAATACGGGCCTCTTCCAGGTATGGAAGAGGCTTTTTTTGTCCGCATAGCCCCATATGATATGCACATAGATGCCCTTTCCCGGCCGCCCCGGGCGCGGTCCCTTTGCCTTGCCCTGGCCGGGCTGGCGGCGCTCTGGCTATGCTCCCTGCCGCTGGCCTGTCTGCCGGGGCCGTTCCCGCTGGGCGTGAATGAGGTTTTCCGCGCGCTGGCCGCGAGCCTGGGCCTGGCCGCCGCTCCGGTGGACGCCTCCCAACTCCTGGTAGTGGGGCAGATCCGTCTGGCGCGGGTCTGTCTGGCGGCACTTTGCGGCGGCGCGCTGGCCGTGGCCGGCGTGGCCCTGCAAGGCGTACTGCGCAATCCCCTGGCCGATCCTTTCACTCTTGGCATTTCCGCCGGTGCGGCCTGCGGCGCCAGCATGGCTATCGCCCTGGGCGGCGTCGGCGGCGGGTTCGGCCTGTGGCTGGGGCGGATTCTGGGCCATGCGGCGGGAGTGACCCAGGCCGGGTTGGTGGCTCCCGCCGCTCTGGCCGGGGCCCTGCTGGCCCTGTGCGGCGCGCTCTGGCTGGGCCGGGGCAAGGGGGATTTCAGCCGCGAAAGCGTGATTCTGGCGGGTATTGCCGTGGCCGCCTTTCTGGGGGCCCTGGTGGCCCTGGTCAAGGCTCTCAATGAGGAATCCGTGACCAGCATCGTGTTCTGGATTCTGGGCTCGCTCCAAGGCCGGGGCTGGGACAGTCTGCCCCTGCTGCTGGCGACCCTTATTCCCGGTCTGCTGGCCGTGGGTCTGGGCTGGCGGGCCTTGGACGTGCTTTCGCTGGGCGACGAGCAGGCCGCGCAACTGGGCCTTAATGTGGGCCGGGCGCGCTTCTGGCTGTTGGCCGGGGCCAGCTGCATGACCGCCGGTTGCGTGGCCGTGGCCGGAGTGATCGGCTTTGTGGGCCTGGTAGTGCCGCATGTGCTGCGCCTTTTGCTGGGACCGGGGCACGGCCCTTTGCTGGCCGGGGCCTTTTTCGGCGGCGGCGTACTGCTGGTCTGGGCTGACGTCCTGGCCCGCAGCGTGCTGGGCGGCGGCCAGGAATTGCCCGTGGGCGTGGTCACGGCCCTGTTGGGCGGGCCGTTTTTCGCCCTTCTGGTGCGGCGGCGCTGATGTCCGGCGCACGATCAATGGACAGGCCGCTGAGCAGAGCAGTGGAAGGGCCGATGCTGGACGTGCGCAATCTCACGGCGGGCTATGCCGGGCGGCCCGTGCTGCGCGGCGTGAGCCTGGCGGCGCGAGGCGGAGAAAGCGTGGCCCTGCTGGGACCTAACGGCAGCGGCAAAACCACCTTGCTGCGTTGCATTTCCGGCGTGCTGCGGCCCCAGGGCGGCGGCATACGTTTGGCGGACAGGCCGCTGGATGGCCTGCGTCCGCGCGAACGCGCCCGGCTGGCGGCCGTGGTGCCGCAACGCGCGGAATGTCCGTCCGGCCTGAGTGTGCGTCAGATGGTCCTGCTGGGGCGCTATCCCTACCTCTCCTGGCTGGGCGGCTACGGACGGCGGGACTACGCCGCCGTCGGACAGGCCCTGGCCGCCACCGGAGCCGCCGCTCTGGCCGCGCGCCGCGTGGGGGAGCTTTCCGGCGGGGAACTGCAGCGGGTGCTGCTGGCGCGGGCTCTGGCCCAGGAGAGCCCGCTGCTCCTGCTGGACGAGCTGGCCGCCGGTCTGGATCTGGCCCGCATGGTGGAACTTTTTGATCTGCTGGAGCGCCGCCGGGCCGCCGGGGCCTGCGTGCTCATGGCCATGCACGACTGCAATCTGGCCGCCTTGTATGCAACCAGGCTCATGGGCCTGAAAAACGGCCGGGTACTCTTTGACGGCCCCGTGTCCGAGGTCTTTACCGAGGAGAAACTCAGTGTCCTGTATGATATTCCCATCCGGGTTTTTCCGCATCCGCGCTGGGGCCTGCCCCAGGCGCTGCTGGGGCGCGCTTCCGGGCCGTGGAGCAACGGCGCCGTCAATTTTGCTGCTGGTTCTGCTGCTGACGGGCCTGAATCCGGCCCCGGTTCAGACGGCTCCCATTGAGGTGGTTGACGACACGGGCGTCACGCTGACTCTGGATAAACCGGCCGAGCGGATCATCGCCCTGTACGGCGCCTACAACGAGCTGCTGCTGGCCCTGGACGCGCGCGGCCTGCTGGTGGCGCGCACCGTGGCCGACGCCCATCTGCCGGAGCTGGCCGGTCTGCCCGCCATAGGCACCCATATGCGGCCCAATGCGGAACTGATCGTGGCTCAGAAGCCGGATCTGGTGCTTCAGCTCGCCGGACGGCGCGAGGCGCTGTTGCAGACCGAAGCCCTGCGTAAACTGGGCATCAATGTGCTGACGTTTGAGATGGATTCTTTTGACAAGATGTTCGATGTGCTGGAAAAGCTAGGGCGTCTCACGGGACGCGAGCGGAAGGCCGCCGGGCTGATTCTGGACTGGCGGGCGCGCCTGGCAACGCTGCGGGCGCGCCATGCCGGGGAAAAGCCGGTGCGCGTTTTCTATGAAGTGCGCTATCCCAATCTGTTGGCCGCCGGGCAAGGCAGCATCGTCAATGAGATCATTGCCGTGGCCGGGGGCGAAAACGTGGTCGCGGACGACAAGAAACTGGTGCGCTTCAACGAGGAGGCCTTGATTCTGGCTGACCCGGACGCCTACCTGATCCAGAAGGGCCCCATGAATCCCGATCCGCAGCCTCTGTCCGAGCGCGCCCATTACCGGGATTTGCGCGCCGTGCGCACGGGACGGGTACTTGTGGTGGATGAGGACCGTTTCGCCCGGCCCGGCCCCCGCGCCGTGGAGGCGGCGGAGGGGTTGGAGCGCTGGCTTCATCCTTAGGCACGATGTTCTTTTGCCCGCTGGACGTTGTCGAACAGCGCTTTTTATTCCGCTCATGGACCAGAAGAGTCCACTGCGCTGCAGAAAAAGCTTGTTCTCCTCGCCGGCGGGCAAAACTCCTATCGTGCCGGGCGGAATATTACATCTGATAACCAACGAGCAAGCGAGCAAGATATGACCGGAACTCTTTACGGACTGGGCGTGGGCCCCGGCGCGCCGGATCTGCTGACTCTGCGGGCCGTGAACGTCCTGCGCACGGTGGACGTGATCCTGGCGGCGGCCTCGCCGCGCAACGACTATTCCGCCGCCCTGGACACAGCCCGGCCCCATCTGCGCGCGGACGCGCGCCTGCTGCGCCTGGAATTTCCCATGACCCGCGACGCCGGGATTCTGCGCGCGGCCTGGCTCAAAGCCGCCGAAGCCGCCCGTGATGTATTGGAAGGCGGGGAAAACGCGGCCTTCCTGACCATCGGCGATCCGCTGGTGTACAGCACCTTCGGCTATCTGCTGCGCACCCTGCGGGAAGTCGCGCCCCACCTGCCGGTGGCGATCGTGCCCGGCATTACCTCCTTTCAGGCCGCGGCCGCACGCACGGGCACGGTGCTCTGCGAAGGCGGCGAGAAGCTGCGCATTCTGCCCGGCATCAACGGGCGGGACGACCTGGCCGCGGAACTGGACAATGCGGACACAGCGGTGATCCTCAAGGCCTACCGCAACTTCCCGGCCATCCGCGAAGCCTTGCAAAGCACGGGCCGTGACGCGGACTGCCTGCTCGCCAGCCACGTGGAACAGCCTGAGGAACATATCCGGCGCGGCGTGGCCGCAGTGGACAGCACGCCGCCCTATATGTCATTGATTGTAAGCCGGAAGTCGAAAACCGGCGGAGAGGAAGGCACGCGCTGACGGCGGACGTGTTTTTGTTGCCACGTTCTCAAACGGCTGCCGGATCACCGGGGGAAGTGCGATGGTCGATATCCTGCGGACGATAGTGCAGCACGATTATGAATTCGTCATGGTCGTGGACCTGTCCACCGGCCGCTATGTGAAATACGTGGGCAGCGACGCCTACGCGCATATTCCGGAGCAGGGCGATCATGCCGTCCAGGTGCGCAGCGTGGCCGAGCGCTTTGTGCTGCCCGAGGACAGGGAAGAGTATCTGGAGAAGATGTCGCTGCCTGTCATTGCCGCCATGCTGGAGAGCCGGAAAAAGCCCAGCTTTACCTACCGGCGGCGCAAACTTTCCGGCGAAATCGCCTGGCTCAAGGCCAATTTCATCTATGCCTCCGAAGAAAAGCGCAGCGTCATTATCGCCTATTACGACGATACCGAAGAGGTTGTTGCGCGCCTGAACGAGCGCAAGAAGATCGAGTTGCAGGACGAGGGCATCCGCTTCATGGCCCAGAATCTGTGCGAGGATTTTCTCATCGCGGATCTGGAAAGCGGCGCATGCAGCATGGTGACCCCGGACACCGGCAATATGGTCGCCAAGGGAACCTTCAAGGAGCAGGTCGACTGGTTCGCGGAGAATATCGTGGCTCCGGAAGAGCGCGAGGCTTATCTGCACTACTTCAACCTTGCCAATCTGGTGCCGCACATCCGCAAAAACAACGGTTTCTGCACCATGAACTGCACGGTGATCTACAAGGACGGCCGCCACAATTTCGTCGTCGCCACGACTCTGATCCGTGACTCCATTGAGCCGGAAAAGGAATATCTTTTCGCCTACGCGCAGGATATTACGCGCCTGAAGCAGATGGAGTACAAGAACAAGGAGCTCTTTCTCCAGAGTCGCCGTGACCCCGTGACCGGCCTGTGCAATCGCGTGGCCACGGAACAGGATATTGACGAATATCTGCATTCCTCGCAACGCGGGGAAGAGGGTCTGCTTCTGATTCTGGACGTCGATTTTTTCAAGAGCTTCAACGACAATTACGGACACGCGGTGGGCGACGAGGTGCTGGCCTTTATGGCCGAAGCCATGCGGACCGCTTTTCGCAAAGAGGATATCCTTTGCCGCTGGGGCGGCGATGAATTTTTGATCTTTATAAAAGAGTTCGGCTCACTGCGGGCGGTGACCGAGCGGATTGTCCGCCTGCGGCGGCAGATGAAGGGTTTTTCTTCCGGGGGCAGGGCCTTGTCGGTCAGTCTGAGCGTCGGCGGAGCAGTGGCCGGACAGGCGACGCACGGCATGGACGAGCTGTTTCAGAAGGCTGACATGGCTCTGTACGATGTAAAGCACGAGGGTCGCGACGGGCTTGTCATTCTGGGCGAGGACGGCGAGCGGTTGGTTTAGGGAAGCGCTGATTAATGACCTTTCGCTCTCTGCCTGCGTCAGGCTCGCCCCATCCTTCGCACGGGGCGAGCCTGACGCAGGCAGAGAGCGAAAGGACAATTTAGAAACAGCTCCTAGCAGATGCGCGGCAACTGCGCCCCTTCCAGCATCCCCAACAGCCGCTGACCGCCGATGCGCGTGCGCAGCAGCACCTGCCCGGCCTTGCCCTCGCTCACGCTGCCGATGCGCGCGGCTTCGGCCCCGTAAGGCGAGGCGCGCATGGCCGCCAGAGCGGCTTCGGCCCTGTCTTCGGGCAGAATGCAGATGCACTTGCCCTCATTGGCCAGATAGAGCGGGTCCAGGCCCAGGAAGGAGCAGCCGCTTTTAACGGACTCATGCACCGGAATGCGCTCTTCTTCCAGGTTGATGCAGACCTGGGACTGTTCGGCGATTTCATTCAGAGTGGTGGCCAGGCCGCCGCGTGTGGGGTCGCGCAGCACATGCACTTCACCGGCGGCGGCAATGACGTCCTCGATCATCCGATTCAGGGGCGCGGAATCCGAAGCCACATCCGTGAGAAAGGAGAGATTTTCGCGGCTGCCCATGACGGTCAGGCCATGGTCGCCCAGCGCGCCGCTGATCAGCACCGCGTCGCCGGGGCGGGCGCTGTGCCCGGAGGGGGCCGGGTCAATGAAAATTTCGCCCACGCCCGTGGTGTTGATGAAGATTTTATCGCATACCCCGCGCGGCACCACTTTGGTGTCGCCGGTGACGATCTGCACATCGGCGGTGCGGGCCGCCTGGCCCATGTCCGCGACCACGCGCTCCAAGGTGTCCAGGGGCAGGCCTTCCTCCAGGATGAAGGCGCAGCTCAGATAGCGGGGCCGCGCGCCGAGCATGGACACGTCATTGACCGTGCCGTGCACGGCCAGACTGCCGATGCTGCCGCCCGGAAAAAAGAGCGGCGTCACGGTGTAGGAATCCGTGCTCATGGCCAGGGGGCCGCGCAGACCATCCAGCAGGGCCGCGTCATCCAGGCGTTCCAACAGAGGGTTGGCGAAATGGCGCAGAAAACACTGCGCCACCAGGCGTTGTGAGGCCCGGCCGCCGCTGCCCGCATCCAGCAAGAGACAATCGTCCATCAATCAATGCTCCGAATATTTGAAGTAGGCCGCGCAACTGCCCTCGGTGGAAACCATGCAGGGTCCCACGGGCGTGGCCGGAGTGCATTTTTTGCCGAACAGCGGGCAGGCCGGGGGGGCAATGCGCCCCTTGAGCACGTCGCCGCAACGGCAGCCGGGCAAGGACGCCACCTCGGGCAGGCGCAGGTCCAGGCGGGCCATGGCGTCGAGATCCGCGTATTCGGGCCGCAGGGCCAGGCCGCTTTGAGGGATGCGGCCCAAGCCGCGCCAGAGCGCGTCGGCGGGCTGGAAAAACTGCTCCAGCAGGGCGCGCGCCTTGGGATTGCCCGTGTCGTCCACAGCGCGGGGATAGGCGTTGACCACGGCCGGGGCCTTGTCCCGCAGTTGTTCGGCCATGAGGCAGAGGGCCAGGAGGATGTCCGCCGGTTCAAAACCGCCCACCACGCCCGGCACATGGTATTCCGAGGCCAGAAAGCCGTAGGGCTGCAAACCCAGAATGGTGGAGACGTGGCCGGGCAGCAGAAAGGCCTCCACCGCGCAGGAGGCGTCGTCCAGCAGGGCGCGCAGGGCCGGGGGCACCAGTTTGTGCAGGGAAAGCACGCAGAAATTTTCGATCTTGCGCCGGCGGGCCGTGAGCAGGGTGGCCGCCACCGTGGGCGCGGTGGTCTCAAAGCCGATGCCCAGAAAAACCACTGTGTCGTTGGGATTGGCCGCGGCCAGACTCAGGGCGTCCAGGGGCGAGTAGACGATTTCCACGCGCGCGCCCTGGGCCTGGGCATGCTTGAGGCTGCGCCCGCCGGGCCCCGGCACGCGCAGCAGATCGCCGAATGTGGCCACAATGACCCTGTCCCGACCGGCCAGGTCCAGGAAGGCCGCCACTTCCGCGTCGTGCGTCACGCAGACCGGACAGCCCGGCCCGGAAAGGTGGGTGACCGAGGCGGGCAGCAGGGAGCGCAGGCCGCTCTGGAAAATGGCTACCGTATGCGTGCCGCAGACCTCCATGAAACGCATGGAGCGCCCGTCCAGGGCGCGTTCCAGGCGCTGCAGGAGACCGCGGCAGAGTTGGGGATCCTGAAAGGCGGTGTTCAGTTGCATGATTTCCCCATAACTATTTAAGGCAATCAAGTCCAGAAGGGAGCCCTTGTCTCTCGCCCGAAAAGCATAAAGCGTGTGGATATGTTTAGCAACATCTGTGTATATTATACGAACTTGCTAAAAAATATTATATTAATATATTGATAATATTCAGTTTTCTGTACGAATTTCTTTCAGCATGCGCTGTGCCTCATCGTTTAGTTTGACAATGTTAAAATTATAAGCTTGTAAATAGCATGTTTTGAGATATTGCTCGACATTATGTGTTGTTAATATATACTTTTTATTAGCAATTGAATCAAGAAAAAAGCTATTAATGTCTTCATTGTAGTGAACAGTATCTTTATAGTTTGATATTTCATATGTGAAAGGCTGGTCTTCAAATCCATAAATATATACATTTCTCATCTTGTGAGTCCTATTGACGATATAATTTATCGCATATTGATGTAATAGAAAACTCTCAGGATCATTTTGAAGCATAGTTGCATATCTATATTTATAGTATGGCGGAAATATAAAATGGAAAATAGTCGATTTATATTGCGATATTATATCTATTATAAATTTATTTATATACTTTTCTATCTCTACTTTTTTATAACTATTAGTTATCTTTTTTGTCTTTTTTTTACTAGCAAGTATAGCAGATTTTGGAAGTTCTTTAGTTAAAAATTTTTTCATATCCTCTTTTTGCCAGTCCTTTATCCAATTCTCAAGCCCACCAAAGCGGTTTTTATACTGGCAGAACCATGCGTTTGGACGATCAAGTGCCGCCGGTCGGGTTAAGGTTCTAGGATTACCAGCGGTTAATAAATATTTCTTTGTAAAATATATTCTAAAATCATTTAGTATAATATCATCATATAAAAAATCCCAAAGCTCAGGTGGATATTGAGGCTGACCCTTTCTACAGTCTAAATAATATGTATCAAGAGAGTAAATAACCTGCCTGATGCCTTTTTTAAGTGCATACTTTAGGATAATTGCTCGTTCATAAAAATCACCTCCACTTATTGAGATATTAACGAACACACCGCCAAGTTTTTGTGATGCTTCACCAGAAGAGGTATTTTCCAGCATCGATGTGCCAATGATAATAGAATCAAATGTATAATTATTGATGATCCCTGCTGCTTGTTCACGCATATGTGGAGAGAGTCTATTATGATAGAAAAAAGATTTGTGAAATACTTGCAACGGATCAATTATATATAGAATAGACAATAAAAAAATAAATATTATTAAAATGACTATAAAAACAGTCCTAATGTACCTATAGGTATATTTTTTATAGTCAATAAATGTGTTTGCCATAGTAAAGCCTCAAAATTGGCTATAGATAAATTCTTGGTGCGTCTGAGGAATTAACAGTGCAAATACGCTGATGGATGTAAGGATAACTGCAAGCCATAAACGATAGTTTGCTGCCTTGAGGAGGATTTGTGAAGAGTTGGGCCGGCAAAGAGTAATCCAGAGGGCTGTAAGGACAAAAAGACATATTAGGTGGAATGAGGGCATATTACTTGCCTCGATGGCTGCTTCGCGCCAGGACGCCCTGAACCAAAAGCCGTTGTATCCCAGCCAAGCGTCCAAGAATTTTCCAAATCGTTTAAAGTCGGGTACGCGAAAAGCAGTCCAGGCAAAATTAAGAAAGATGAACATAAACAACCAGCCGCAGAACCGCGGCATCTGACGTTTCCATACATGCGCCCAGAGACGGTGAAGAACTAATGCGGTGCCATGTAGAGCACCCCAGAGAACAAATGTCCAGGCTGCACCGTGCCATAGCCCGCCCAATAAGAATGTTACAAGAATATTACAAAGTGTGCGTGGAGTCCCTTTACGACTTCCACCTAATGGAATATAGAGATAGTCTCTAAGCCAAAGTGAAAGTGTAATATGCCATCGTCGCCAAAAATCTTGAATATTTGTCGATTGATATGGGGAAAGGAAGTTCCATGGCAGTCGGATATTAAAGAAAAGCGCGCAGGCCATAGCCATGTCGCTGTAACCAGAAAAATCGAAATAAAGCTGAAGGGTATATGCCAAACTGGCGAAGCTGGCCTCCAGAAATGTAAGTGAATCTGTGAGATCAAAGCTGTGATGCACAATAGGGGCGAGATTATCTGCGAGAAGCACTTTTTTGGCTAATCCAATACTAAGCAATGTAAGGGCATTAAAGATGTTTTCCCAATATACATCGCTTTTCGTTTCTAAGTGTAATTGTGGAGCTATTTCACTATGGCGGATAATCGGTCCGGAAACTATATACGGAAAAAAGCACACAATTAGGAAATATTCAAAAAAAGTTTCCAATTTTGAATTATATTTTTCGTTGTATATATCAACAAGATACGCAATTTGCTGAAATGTAAAAAAGCTAATACCGATAGGTAGAATGATTTCAAGGAGAGAAATATTCGCACCGGTAGTTATACTGATATTTTTTATTATGAAATTTGCATATTTAAAGAATGCCAACGATGCAATATTATATATTATTCCAGACCAGAATATTGTTTTACGCTTCCGTGACCTCATTGAAAGAGCTTGGCCGCATGCATAATTGACAGCGATGGATGTGAGAAGTATCCAAATTTGATCAGTTTTCCACCATGCATAGTAGAGAAGAGAGGCAAAAAGCAAAAAACCGATACTCTCTCTTCCTCTGGAATATGCATGAATAGCGTGCCAAGTAAGCACAACAAGAGGCAGAAAGAGGAACAAGAATACAGGTGAGCTGAATGGCATGTCAACTCACCTGTATTGAACATTGTAATAGAAAACTCTCTCTCTCTCTCTCTCTCTCTCTCTCTCTCTCTCTCTCTCTCTCTCTGTTCATTGTAATCATACTAATATGAGTAGTTTTACATTTATGCCAAGGGCGCGAGACGTTCCAGGCCGGTATCCACGGGCAGGCCGCACATCAGGTTGGCGTTGGCCAGAGCCTGTCCCGAAGCGCCGCGGCAGAGGTTGTCGATGGCCGCCAGGATGATCAGGCGGTTGGTGCGCGGGTCCACCACCAGACCGAGATCGCAGAACATGCTGCCGCGCACGTAGCGGGTTTCGGGCAGACGGCCCTTGGGCAGCACGCGGACCCAGGGGCTGCGCTCCCAGGTGCGGCAGAAGGCTTCATGCACGCTGTCCAGATTGGCGGCGGGATCCTTGAGCTTGGTATAGATGGTGGAGAGGATTCCCCGGTTCATGGGCAGCAGATGCGTATTGAAGGACAGGCGTACTTCCTGTCCGGCCAGCAGGGAAACTTCCTGCTCGATTTCCGGGGTGTGGCGATGGCGGGGCAGGCCGTAGGCGCGGAAGTTGTCCGACACTTCGCAGAACAGGGTGGGCACGGCGGCCTTACGGCCCGCGCCGGTGGCTCCGGACTTGGAATCCACCACAATGTCCCCGGTTTCGATGAGGTCGTTTTTGAGTGCCGCGTACAGGCCAAGAATCACCGAGGTGGGATAGCAGCCCGGGTTGGCCGTGAGGTTGGTCTGGGCGATGTCCGCGGCATAGAGTTCCGGCAGGCCGTAGACGGCCCAGCGCAAAAGCTCCTTGCTGTGATGCTCGTTCTTGTACCAGCGCTCGTATACCCCGGCGTCATGGATGCGGAAGTCAGCCGAAAGATCCACCACCTTGACCCCGGCCTCCAGCAGGGGAGCGGCCATATCCATGGCCGTGCCCGCGGGAACGGCCAGGAAGACCAGATCGCAATGCTGGGCCGCTTCCCTGGGCTCGAAAATGCTGATGATCACGTCCGCGCCCGGCATATGTTCCAGGAAGGGATAAAATTCGCCCAGGCGTTTGCCCGCCTCGGCCCTGGAACAGGCCATGGTCAGGCGCATGGAGGGATGCCCGGCCAGCAGCCGCGCCAATTCCATGCCCGCATAGCCGGTAATGCCCACAAGCCCCACATTGATTGTCTTCATGCCGCGTGTCCTTTACAGGGAATCCTGGAACGGTTGTGATTGCCGATGAACAGACAGGCGTACCCCTCGGACGCCGGGCCCAGCCGCGTGTTGCCGTCTTCAGCCGCCGTCCGTGCCGCAACAATCAAAGCGCGGCGAACCGCGTTTGTGCCCCGGCTTCAGCCCGATATTTTCAATGCATCACTACTTTTGGGCGGAGGCTTCCGCCATCTTTTTTTCACAGTCCGGGCCGCACTTGATCACGAATTTCATGCGCAGTTCGTACAGAATGCTTTCCAGCAACCGGCGTTCCTGCTCTTCAAGACAGCGCTCGGTCTTCTGGCGCAGCATTTCCAGCACGTCGATATTGTGCCGGGCCAGCGCCAGATCCTGCTCCATCCGGCCTGTTTCGGGATCGGGCACTTCGCCCAGCTGCACCAGGGCCGAAGAGGCCAGGGAAAGAATGAAAGTGGAAAAGGTCACCTCGGGCAGAGGACCGTCCTTGGAGCTATGGCAGCCGCAATCGTTCTGGTTCATGTCAACCTCATGCTGATGTTTGCATTGGGGCCGTAACCCGCCATCCGGTCCCGTATTTCCCATACATAAGGTTTTTTCCGGTCCGGGCAAGGGCACGCCGCGCATTGTTCATCAGCACTGCCCTAACTGTGCACCAGAACTCTGGGCAGGAACTCGCCCGGTTTGTCCTCCAGGGCCGCGCGGTAGGCGGCCATGCCCTGTTCCAGATAGTCGCGCGCGCCGGAGAAACCGCCCGCTTCCATCAGGCCCCGGTCCAGAGCGTACAGCCCGGCCAGCACGTCGGCCCAGTCCACCCAGCCCATATGCCCGATGCGCACAATCCGGCCCTTGAGCTGATCCTGTCCGCCCGCCATGCAGACGCCGTGCTTTTCCAGGGCCAGGCGCAGCACTTCCGTGCCGTCCACGCCCTCGGGCAGCAGCACGCTGGTGATGCCCCAGGCGAAATGTTCCGGTGCGAAGAGATCCAGACCCATGGCCGTGACGCCCGCGCGGGTCAGCATGGTCAATGCCCACTGCTTGGCATACACGGCTTCCAGGCCGTTTTCCAGCAGCATGTCCAGGCTTTCATCCAGGCCCACGATCAGATTCACCGCCGAGGTGAACAGGGTCTGGCCTTTTGCCACATATTCCCGCTCCTTGAGCAGGTTGAAGTAGAAACAGCCGGGCGTCACGCCCGCGGCTTTTTCCCAGGCCCGCTCCGAAAGGGCCAGCAGGGCTAGGCCCGGCGGCAGCATCAGGCCTTTCTGCGAGCCGGTGAGCAGGCAGTCCAGGCCCCATTCGTCCAGAGGGCAGGGAGAAAGGCCCACGGCGGAAATGCCGTCCACCACCAGCAGAACGTCGCGTTGGCGGATGATCCGGGCCACCTCCCGCACCGGGTGCAGCACGCCGGTGGAGGTTTCGGAAAGCTGGATCAGCACGCCTGTAATGGCGGGATCGGCGGCCAGGGCTTCCTCCACCTGCTCGGGGCGTACGGCCCGGCCCCAGGGCACTTCCAGGGTGACGACCTCCAGGCCGCGCGAAACGGCGATGGCTTTCCAGCGCTGGCCGAATTTGCCCGCCTCCACCACCAGCACCTTCTCACCGGGATTGAACAGGCCGTACACGGCGGCGGTCATGGCTCCCGTGCCGGAGCAGGAAAGGGGCAGCACCGTGCCTTGGGTGCCGAAAAGAACACGCAGCTTTTCCTGCACCCGGCCCATGATCGCTTTGAATTCGCTTTTGCGGTGGTGGATCATGTCCCGGGCCAGGGTCAGTCGTACGCGCTCCGGCAGGGGCGTGGGACCGGGAGTGAGCAGGCGTACTTTATTGAGCATGGGAAACTCCGTGATGGTTTAGCCCACCTGGGCGATGAAGCATTTGAGATACGCTGTTTCGGGCATGGCGGCATGCACCGGATGATCCGGCCCCTGGCCGCCCGCGTAGACCAGCCGGGCGTGCAGCCTGCGCCGGGACGCGGCCTGGGCCACGCAGCCGCGCAGGGCCTCGGCGGCAAGATGGTGCGAGCAGGAAGAGCTTGCCAGCACGCCGCCCGGCGTCAGCAGGCGCATGGCCAGACCGTTGATCTTGCGGTAGGCCGCCAGGCCCTGGGCCGCGTCTTTGCGGCGTTTGATGAAGGCGGGCGGGTCCAGGCTGATCAGAGAAAAGCGTCGGCCTTCCTCGTACAGCTCGTTGAGCTGGTGAAAAGCGTCGCCGCAGATGGTTTCCACCGCGCCTTTGCCCGCCGGAACCGGTGCATTGACCGCCGCGTTTTCGCGGGCCAGAGCCAACGCCTGGGGCGAGGCGTCCAGAAATGTCACGGATGCGGCCCCGGCAGCGGCGGCCGTTACGCCGAAGCCGCCCGCATAGCAGAAAATGTCCAGCACGTCCGCGCCGTCCGCGTAGCGCGCCAGCTCTCGCCGGTTGGCGCGCTGATCGTAAAACCAGCCGGTTTTCTGGCCCGTGGCGCAGGGCGCGAAAAAACGGCAGCCGTTTTCCGGCACTTCCAGACGCTCAGGCAGGTCGCCACGGCTTTGGGTCTCGCGGGAAAGGCCCTCCAGGCCCCGCGCGGCAAGGTCGTTGTCGAAAAGCAGGGACGCGGGCGCGAGCAGTTCGTCCAGGCATTGGACGATGAACTCCTTGCGGCTCTCCATGCCCGCGGTACTGATTTGCAGGGTGCAGTGTTCGCCGTAGCGGTCGATGACCAGACCGGGCAGGAAATCACCCTCGCCGTGGCAGAGCCGGTACCAGGGTTCCGGAAAGAGCCGCTGGCGCAGAATCAGGGCACGGCTCAGGCGCTCATGCAGCAGGGTCTTGTCCAGAGGCGCGTCGGCCCGGTGCGCATGCAGGCGCGCGCAGATCAGCGAGGCCGGGTTCAGGCAGACGCTGCCCAGAGGCGCGCCGCGCGCGTCGCAGAGCGTGGCTTCCTCGCCGGGCGTAAAGTCCGTGAGCGGGCTTTTCTGCGTATCCACTTCATTGCTGAACACCCAGAGATGCCCGGCGCGGATGCGGCGGTCCTCATTCTTTTTGAGCCAGAGTTTACGCATGCGTTAATGTGGTTAAGGTTGCGGGCTTTGCCCGGCGTTGATGCGCGCCGCCTGTTGTTCCAGGCTTTCCGCGCCCGGCTGTGCCTCGGCACGGAACAATGCGCCGGGGTTTCCGGCCGCCAGCGCGTCCAGCACTTCCGTCAGGTTGTAGAGCCTGCCCGGCGTGCTGCTGATTTCAAGGCTGCCGGGCCGATTTACAAAGGTTTCCAAAGCTGCGGCAAGCGCCCTGTTTTCCGACGTGGTTTGGACGCAAAAATTGTTGACGGCGGCGGTGAACACGGCGGCGGCCCGCCCGTCCGGGGGCAGCATGAGGGCCAGCCGGCCCATGAGCCCGTGATCTTCAAAACGCAGTTTAAGATCGCCGTAAGTCTGGCTGAACAGGGCCTGCTGCTGGTCCATGCCCTCAGTATTGCCGGAGATCAGCAGGCTGTAGCGCAGATCGCCCAGATTCGCGGCCTTGACCATGCCCTTTTCCAGAATGCTGTCCTGACCCTGCTCCTCGACTGAAATGTCGGCGTCCAGTCGTATGGTGTCCAGACCGGGCAGGGCAAGGCCGTAGCCTTGCAGAACCGCGGGCAGGGACAGGCCGGAAAGATTGATCCGGTAGCGGGCAGGCCGGTTGGAGAGCCATTCGAAACTGCCTGTCTTGAGTTCGGCCCTGTCCTCCGGCAAAGGCATGGTCAGGCCGTTAAGGCGCAATTCGCGGAACAGTGGTTCGTCCGCGGCGAGCATTTCCTGAAACAGGGCCTGCATGCTCCGCTGATCCGGAGGCGCGCCGAACAATCGCGAGAGACGCCGCAGCAGGGCTTCCTCGGGCAGCACGATGCCGCTCTGGCTCAGGCTGTCCAGGACCAGGCCGTCCTGCCCGTCGATGCGCAGCCGCAGGTCCGTGAGGACCGCTTCCTCCATATGGCGGCCGCGCCAGTTGCGCAGGCCGGCTTCCTTGATGCTTATATACAGCGGCCGGTTCACGGTGGGGATATCCACGCTGATGAAGGAAGCACGGATGTTGTCCGCGCCCATGCGGTAGGTGAGCCCCGGAGAGTCGGGCAGCTTCGCGCCTTCGGCCAGATCCCGCAGCAGGGCGCTGTCCGCATAGAGGGCGTCGACTTCTTCCCGTTGCATGACGACCTTGCCCAGAGACGTGCGCGCGCTGACATTGAGCAGGAGCAGGCCTTCGGCCACGGTCGTCATGCCCTGTTCAGGCAGAACCGCGCCGCGTAAAGGCGTGCAGGCCAGCATGGCCCGCAGGGGCAGGCGCAGGGAAATTTCCGCGGCCTGATAGGTGACCGGGCCCTGCGGTTGAACCATGCGCAGTTCCAGACCACGCAGCAGCAGCTTGCGGGTCAAGGGCGAAAAGTCGAGGACTTCGACGCCGGACTGAACCGGGCTGCCGTCAAAGGAGGTCAGCCCCGCCAGTGCTTGCCGTATTTGATTCTCCACCCGCGGCCGCAGCCATAACTGCGCGGCCAGCACAAGAAGCAGCACCGCGAGCAGCAGCGGAGCGAGGATAAGGACGGTTTTCTTCATGTCGCGCTATTTTGCCTTGGCCGCGGTCGCGTCCAGGCCGCTGATCTGCTGTTCCAGGCTTTCCTTGCCCGGTTGAGCCGTGACGCTGAGCAGAGCGCCGGGATCCTTGCCGCCCAGTTTGGCGAGCAGCTCGAAAACACGGAAGGTCTTGCCGGGCCTGCTTTGCACTTCCAGCACGCCGGGCCGGGAGACGAAGGTTTCCAGGGCATCGCGGACGGCCGCATTTTCCGGCGTATCGCCGGGGCAGAGCTCGGCGATGGCCGCCTTGAGCGCCGGGGTGGCCCCCTGGGCCGAGGGAATAACGTTTCTGACCAGATAGGCCGTGAGCCCCTGGTCCGTATATTTCAGGTTGACGTCCTTGTACGAGCTGAGGAACAGCGCCTGCGGACCGGCCAATGGCGAGCCCGCGGACATGATGAAATCATAGTCCAGCGAGCCCAGATGCTGGGCGCTGAGCAGGCCCTTGTGGCGTCCGCCGTCGCCCCCGGACGTAAAGCCCAGCTTCGCATCCAGAACCAGAGCGGGCAGACCGGGAAAGGCCAGATCGCTTTCGCGCTCCAGCAAAGGCGTGGGCAGGGAAAGAGCATCCACGCTGAGGCCGTACTGCAAAGGCGTGTTGGACTGCCAGTTCAGGGCTATTTTTTTAAAGGTCAGGGCCTGACCATCCAGAGGAAAATGAAGGTCAGAGAAGCTGATTTCCCGCAGCAAAGGCTCGCCGGTGGTAACGATGCGCAGCAGCAGAGCCTGCAAGGCATTTTCGTCGGGTTTCGTCTGGGAAAGCAGGGTCAGCAATTCCTGCATGGCCGCTTCTTCCGGCAGGGTGAACCGCTTTTCCGTGATGTTGCCCAGGCGCATAAGCTCCCGGTCTTTTTCCTTGAGAACAATGCCGTCCGCAACGGCTTCTTCTATGGTGCGGCCTTCCCAGTTGCGGATGCGCATGGCGTCGCAACTGAAATCCATCTTGATGCCCTGTTCGGGGATCGTCATCTCGGAAGTCATGGCCGAAGCCCGCATTTCGCCGATACCTATGCGATAGAGGGCGTTCAGCATATTCGAGGGCTTCCGCTGTTCCAGCAGTTCCCGGATCAGGCCGCTTTCCATGCGGATGTCAACGGCTTCCTGATCCCGCACGACGCTTCGCGCGCTGACGGTGCCCTGATTGAGGGAATAGACGAAGTTGGAAATGCGCATCTCCTCGCCCACGGCCATCATGCCCGTTTCGGGCAGAATCATGTCGCGCAGGGGTGTGAACAGCAGAAGCGCCCGCCAGGGCAAACGATAGGAGGCTTCCTCCAGCGTATAGTTCAGGGCCGCGCTCCGGGGCTGCTGTTCGACGCCCGCCTCAAAAGCGGGCAGGTCCATTGTGCCGCGCAGTTCCAGACCGCGCAGGATCAGGCGCCGGGAAAAGGCCGAGAATTCGACGCTTTTTACTTTCAACGGCTCAAAGCGCAGAAGCTCCGAAAACGCCAGGGCTTCCGGCAGAGCGGCCAGTTCCAGGCGGGCCTGTTCCTCCAGCTTCGGGCCCAGCCAGAATTGCAGGGCTGCGAACCCGGCCAGAACCAGCACCGCCAGGATGAGAATCACGCGGATGAGACTTTTCATGCTTGTTTTTTCCTTCGGCTCAGTCCACCCGGTGGTGGCAGCCCAGACTTACAGGGTTGCGCATGGCCGCCTGGGTAATGACATAGGCCGTCTGCGAGCCGTGGAAAAGATCCACCAGACGTCGGGAAATGCGGGTGCGTTTGTAGAAATCATGGATATGGCGCACAAGGTCGCGCATATCCTCAAAGGCCCGGCGCAGGCGCGCGTCGGTGCGCGAAATGCCCACGTAGTTCCACATGGTGTTGCGGATATTGGCCCAGTCCTGGGCCACCAGGGCCGGATCGTCGTGGCGTTCGTCGCCTTCGTGCTGCCAGTCCGGAATGGCGGCGGCCAGACCCGTGGGCATGCCGCCGCTTGCGGCGCGGCGCGCCAGATCCTTCCCGCAGCTCACCCCCCAGACCAAGGCTTCCAGCAATGAGGTGCTGGCCAGGCGATTGGCCCCGTGCAGGCCGGTGCAGGCGCATTCGCCGATGGCGTACAGGCCGCGCATGGAGGTGCGGCCCCGCGTGTCGGTGAGCACGCCGCCGCAGAAATAATGCGCGGCGGGCACCACCGGGATGGGTTCCTTGCGAATGTCCAGCCCCGCCTCCCGGCACTGCTCGAACACTGTGGGGAAACGGGTGGGCAGGTCCTGCTTGACGCCGCTCACGTCCAGGAACAGGCAGGGCGCGCCGCTGTGCAGCATTTCCTCCATCATGGCCTGGGCCACCACGTCGCGCGGGGCCAGATCGCCGCGTTTGTCGTGGCGGAGCATGAAGGCCCGGCCTTTTTCGTCCAGCAGGCGCGCGCCCTCGCCGCGCATGGCTTCGGTGATCAGGGGGCGGCGGTTGCTGCGCTCCTCATACAGGGCCGTGGGATGGAACTGCATGAATTCCAGATTCGCCAGATCCACGCCCGCGCGGAAGGCCATGGACACGCCCGTGCCCACGCAGCCCGGCGCATTGGTGGAGTGCAGAAAGACCTGGCCCACGCCCCCGGTGGCCAGCACCGTCCAGTCGGCCAGAATGGTTTCCGGTTCGCCGCTTTCCTCATTGAGGACATAGGCCCCCAGGCAGCGGTTGTCCACTTCGTAACGGAACTGCGCGTTTTTGGCATGATGGTGGCTGGTCAGCAGGTCGATGGCCGCGCGCCGATGCAGGCAAGTGATGCGCGGATGGGCCAGCACCTGGGCCGTGAGCCCGTCCATGAGCGCCCGGCCCGAGTAGTCGGCCCGGTGCAGGATGCGCGGGGCCGAGTGCCCGCCCTCGCGGGTCAGGTTGAAACTGCCGTCCGGATTGCGGTCAAACCGCACGCCCGCGCGTTTGATCAGCACTTCGTCCACGCAGAGCGGGCCTTGTTGGCAGAGCCAGCGCACGGCCTTGCGGTAATTGTAGTTGTGCCCGGCCACCAGGATGTCTTTTTCCAGGGCGCGGGCGTCATCGTCGTCGGCGGGATCGTCGGGCCGGGGCGCCGCGCGATAGATGATTCCCCCCTGCGCCAGCTCCGAATTGCCGTCGGCCAGATTATCTCCGGCGTTGAGCAGCAGCACGTCACAACCGGCGTCGGCCAGGGTCAGGGCGGCGGTGCAGCCGGCCACGCCCGAGCCGATGATCAGGATGGGCACATGGCGGCGGGTGGGAGTCACAGCTCTGTCCTCATTGACCGCAAACCTCCAGCATGCGGGTTAAGGAGCGGCGGGCGGGACCGCACAGCGCGGCCTCCACGGTGAGAGGCTCGGCCGTTCCGTGGGCAATGGCGGTGAGTGTAGCCAAAAGTTTCGCTTCCGTCACCTTGGCCATGTCCGGACAAATGGCCCGGCCCAGGGAAAGAACACGGCAACGCCCTTTGTGGCGGGCGGCCAGCCGGTCCACCAGATTGTTTTCCGTGCCGATGACCAGGGTGGAGCCGGGCGCTTCTTCAGCCAGGCGCGCGGCTTCCTTGATCAGAAAGGAGGTGGAGCCGGCGGCGTCGCAACGCTCGATGAGTTCCGGGCGGCATTCGGGGTGGGCCACCACCCGGCAGCCCGGATGGGCCGCGCGCGCGGCAGCCGCCTGTTCGGGCTTGAGCCGGGCGTGGATGGCGCAACAGCCGGGCCAGAGCAGCAGGGGACGCTCCAGGGGCTGGCTTTCGGGATTGATCAGGCCGTGGCCGTTAAGGCGCAGGATATGCTGCCGGTCCGGCGCAAGCCCCAGTTTTTTGGCCATGTTGCGGCCCAGATGCTTGTCCGGCAGAAAGAGCACGCCGTCGCCCTGGTCCAGGGCCCAGCGCAGCATGGTTTCCGCATTGGCCGAAGTGCAGACCGCGCCGCCGTATTCTCCCACCACGGCCTTGAGCCCCAAGGTGGTGTTGACGTAGGCCAGGGGCACGATGCGGCGGCCCGTGGCGGTCAGTTGTTCCAGAACGCGGCGGGCCAGACCCGCCGGGGTCATCAGGGACATCATGCAGTCCGCGCCGGGTTCGGGCAGATGCACGGCCTGGCCCGGCTTGGCGAGCAGGGCCGCGGATTCGCCCATGAAAAAGACTCCGCAGAAGACAATGTGCTCCGCGTCCACGCCGGGCACGCGGCGGGCCAACTCCAGGGAGTCGCCGGTGACGTCGCAGTGGGCCACCACCGCATCGTTCTGATAATGATGGCCCATGATGCAGAGCCTGTCGCCCAGTTGTTCCTTAAGCGCCGCCACGGCGGCGGTGATGTCGTTCATGGTATGATCCGTTATTAGGGGAATATGTGTCGGCGTCGCGCCGGTTGGGAACGATTCCTTGTTGTCCGGGACCTTTTCAGGCCGGAATCAGGGTCATGCTGAAATCCGCGGCCACGGCTGAGTGGGTGAGGCGACCCACGGAAATGAAATCCGGGCGGCGCGGCCCGGTCAGGGCGATGGCGCGGATGGTCTCCAGGCGCACGCCGCCGCTGACTTCGGCTTCAATGTCCGGCGGCACCAGGGCCAGGGCCTGGCTCAGCCGCGGGGCTTCCATATTGTCCATCATGATCCGCTCGGCCCCGGCCGCCACGGCCTCGCGCACATGCTCCAGAGTTCGGCATTCCACCTCCACGGGCGGGCAGGGCCGGTAGCGGGCGCGCAATTTGGCTACGGCTGCGGTGATGGAACCGGCCGCGTCGATGTGGTTATCTTTGAGCATGAGCATTTCCGCGAGATTTTTGCGGTGATTCACGCCGCCGCCCGCCTGTACCGCGTATTTTTCGGGCCAGCGCAGGCCGGGCGTGGTTTTGCGCGTATCCAGCAGGCGCACGCCCGTGCCATCCAGTTCGCGCACGTAGCGGGCCGTGAGGTTGGCGATGCCCGAAAGATGGGTGATGAAATTGAGGATGACCCGTTCCGCCTTGAGCATGGCTACGGCCGGAGCCGCGATGCGGGCCACCTCGGTCATGGACGGCACGTGCGAGCCTTCCCCTGCCGAAGCCTGCCAGCGAAAGGGGACGTCCAGGGCCTTGAACACCGCGCCGATAACGGGCAGGCCTACCACCAGAGTGTCCTCTTTGGCGCGGATGGCGGCGTGCATCCGCGCTTCCGGCGGGAAGAGCCCCAAGGCCGTCAGCTCCGGCCCGTCCTCAACCAGGGCCAGATCAATACATTCTTGCAGCAGCCGTTCCCCTTCGGGAGAAAAAAAAGCGGCCCAGGGCGTGAACATTGCGCTTGTCCCCACTTCATGCGCGTGCTAAACGAAAAGCGCCCGCGCGCGTCCGCCGCGCCTGCGCCGGAACCGGGCACGCGGCATGAAGGCGTGCGGAACCGTGGCGCGCCGAACGGGCGCACAGCCGGTCCGGGGGCTCTGAAGTAGATAGAATGCCCTGTGGCGCGCGTCAAGTTGCGGGCCGCATTGGGAGCTTTTTCACATACGCGCGAAGCCGTAGCGCGGTCCCGGACCCGTCTCCTGTCCGGCACGGCCGCGTCATACAGTCGCGGTAGTCTTGCGCCGCCTTCATCCGGCGGCGTGCCGTCATGTTTCATTGTTCCGTATCCTGCAAAAGGCTTGCTCATGGCTGACGATCGTAACGACGAAATCCGCCCCTCCCGTGTCGTGGATGAAAGCCCGGACGCATCGGAGAGCGGCGACGCGCACGGCATCAGCATGCCCGAGATCTGCCGGGAGGTGGGCGACGAGGCCGAGTTCGTCCATCCGGCGGACATGGCTGATCATCTGGAAAATCTGAGCCTGGAAAAGCAGGTCTGCGCCCTGCGCCACATGACCACCGAGGATGCCGCCGAGGCCCTGGCCGAGCTGGACGGCAACGTGGCCGTGGACGTGCTGGAAAATCTGGACGCCGACGTGGCCGCCCAGATCATCGCCGAAATGGCGCCGGACGACGCCGCCGACGTGCTGGACGAACTGGATGAGGAGCACCGCGACGTCCTGCTGGAAAAGCTGACCAAGGAAGATTCCGAGGAATTGCGCAATCTGCTCAATTTCGACCCGGATTCCGCGGCCGGTGCCATGAACACCGAGTTGATCCTGCTGGAGAAGGCTCTTACGGTGGATGAGGCGATTGCCCACATCCGGCGCGAGATGGAGGACGACAAGGAGAGCCCCTATTACGGCTATGTGGTGGACGAAAAGGACGTGCTGGTGGGCGTGCTTTCCCTGCGCGACCTGATGCTGGCCCGCCCCGGCACCATCGTGGGCGACGCCGCGGCCGGGCAGAGCGTTATCAGCGTGACCTACGACACGGACAAACGCGAAGTCGCCAGCCTGCTTTCACACTACAATTTTCTGGCCATGCCCGTGGTGGATTACGAGGGACATATCATGGGCGTGGTCACCTATGACGACATCATGGACATCATGCACGAGGAGGCCAGCGCCGACATGCTCGGCATGGTGGGCGCGGACCCCGAGGAAAGCGTGGATACGCCTTGGACGGAAAGCGTCCGCAAGCGCCTGCCCTGGCTGATGGTCAATCTGTTCAATTCCGCGCTTTCGGCCTCGGTGGTCTACATGTTCGAGGGCACCATCGCCCAGATGGCCGTGCTGGCCGTGCTCATGCCCATGGTCGCCAACCAGGCGGGCAATACCGGCCAGCAGGCTCTGGCCGTGATGATCCGCCAGTTGGCGACAGACCGTTTTGACCAGAAAAAAGCCTGGATGGCCGTGCTGCGCGAGGGCAAGATCGGCATCGTCACCGGCTTGTTCATGGCTGTCACTGCCTTTCTGGGGGCCTGGTGGTTCACGGGCAACCACCTGGTGGGCGCGGTCATGGGCGGCGCGCTGCTCTGCGACATGATTCTGGGCGCGGTGGCCGGGGGTTCCATTCCGCTGATTTTCCGCGCCGTGGGCCGTGACCCGGCCCAGGCTTCCAGCATCTTCCTGACGACCATTACCGACGGCGCGGGCTTCTTTATTTTTCTTGGTCTGGCGACGCTGTTCATTTTCTGAAATTCCGCGCCGTCGGCATAGGCGAACATCAAAAACGCGCTGAGAACGCCATCCACGCGGAAAAGGCGATTTTATAACTAACCGCAACCTTACAGGAAGGTTGACGCAAGAGTATTTTTTTAGGCTCTGTTATACTTATCGGTGGATGAGCTTCGTCCACCGCTTTTTTATCCTTTGTCAAGCCTGTTATGGCCGCTACGGAATTTATTCCTTTCCAGACTTCTCCAAATTCGCTCTTTCTTCTTCCACTCTCCTGAAGAACTCAACCGGTGACACCTTCAGAGCCTCGCAAATCGCATATAAAGCGGTAATCGTTGGGTTCCTTCTCCCCTTTGTTATCCCTCTCACATAGCAGTCTTGCAGCTCTGCATCGCTGGCTACCGCCAGCTTCGTCAGCTTGCGTTCCTTCCGTATTGCTTCAACGGTAATAGCCAAGGCTTCCAAGAGATTAGGACAGTTTTTCATCCTGTCAGGTTACACAATGCCTTGACATAAATCCGATACTTTCGTACCGAATCAAAAACGGTACTAAAATATCGAATTTGGGGAGGATAAAACCATACCCAAGCGGATAGTAACTCTCTCTTTCAAGAACTAAATATCGCAGTTAGGCATTAAAATGAATAAATCCAGTGTAGTCATTGCATCTATTTTTATATTTTGCACAATATCATTCTTTTGCGCCATGACTCCATTGGTATTCGATGATTTTGGATATGGAGCAGGCGGTTCAGGTCTGTCAGATATTTTCAAAGCTCAAGTCCAAGAACACCTTACTTGGAGCGGGAAGTTCATCGGCCATTTCATGGCAAGAGTGCTGTTGCATGGCCCATCGTGGCTGCATCCCCTTCTCACTCCCCTTATATTTCTTGGCCTTGTTCTTTCCGGGGTACTGCTGACATTGGGCGCTCAATGGCGCGATAAAATACGGGCATGGCATTTGATAACCTTGGCAGGGTTGCTCTGGTTCGCTTTACCCGCATTCGGAACAGTTTACTTCTGGCGTACCGGCACAGCCGATTACGGTTACAGCCTGTTTTTCGCCACGGCATTTCTGGTGCCATACCGCTTTTGGATCGACAAAAAGAATTATCACCGTGCTGGCGGCTCAGTTTTTGCCCTCGCGGGCTTATTGGCAGGTTGCAGCAACGAGAATGTGGGCATGCTGGCAATCCTTGCAGCCCTGGGTGCGACTATCTACCGCTTTCGTACTCTTAAAATAGTTCCAGCTTGGGCTGCTGCCGGAATCATCGGGGCAGTGTCCGGCTGGCTGCTTATGATGACAGCCCCTGCCAACGCAGTGCGCCTTGCACAACTTGGCGGCATGGAGAAAATCCCCGCCTTTTCATTTGAATCCTTTCACAGATTTTTAATCTTCTGGAGTTCACAGCAGCTAGAAATGTCGCCCTACATACTGGTTGCTCTCGTCTGTATCTGGTTGCTGTACCGTCAGGACAGGATAAAGATTGCAACTTTTTTGCCGGGCTTTGTATTTTTTCTTATGGCACAAGCTAGTCTTGCTGCCTTTATTTTCAGTCCATCCACTCCCTATAGAGCCATGTCCGCCACATTCTTTTACACGGCATGTTGTTGTTTTACATTTATTGCGGCTTTAAATCTGAAAGATGTTTGCCAAAAGCTGCTCTATGCTGCTTTCTGTCTCGTTCTTCTATCCAGCGTGCTGATGGAAGCACACGTCTTCATTCAGGCACAGCCTGCTATTGCAAAGAGAAATCAGGCAATGAAGCAGGGAACAGTTACAGCAGAATCGTTTGATTACCCTCAAACCGACAAATATTTTTTCCCCACCTATGATATTATTGAAATAAACGCATATGCTGATTCCCAAAAATATCAGATGATTCCCTGGAACAAAGCTGCTCTGCTGAACGTGGAAGGGACTTCCGGCATTTATGGCCTTGTTATCAGCAACATGGTGTATCTGGATAATCTTCCATCCGGAACAGTGCATGTTGCCGCCATAGCGCACAGACAAACCGTATCAAGCACTATTCAAGCAGTTTTGCGTTACTTCTTGCCGCTTAAAGAAACAACGTCCATGTCTGCCGTTGTCGCACGTTATGCGCCGGCTTCCACGCCGACTACAACAGACGGCAAAGCCTCTCTGCATATACCGGGCGTCACAAATCTAAACGATGTAGCCTACATAGGCATTGAAGAAAACGGCAAGCCAATGGTATGGCGGCGTATTTATGAGTGAGAGCCAGGAAACATTGGCAGCAGTAATCCTTTTTCATTTATAGTTACTATTCACTATTCATGTGATTAAGATTTTTAGCAAAAAGTAAGATATAGAATATGCAGACATAACAGTACATTAAAATAATTTATATTACTTATGACATATATCTTGATACTGATTTTATATATATACAATTTGAGATGATACCTAAAGTTACTACCTGTGAGGACAGGAAAATTATTATCTATGGAAATTCGATAAACGATGCATCGTATTGAGAAGCAAACAAAATCGTAATGAGTGTTTGTTAGTTCCGGCTGAATCTCGTGAGTTTGAAGCGTGCTGTAACGGCTTACAAGCGATGGCCCAACCATTATAGGCTATGACCTCTTTTTAGGTAGAAGAAATTTTTTTCTTCACCTGGACACAAAAGATGTTTATCCTGTCCATTCACCTACCCTGCGGACCTCCCGCCCCGCGGCAGACAAAACAGCCCAAATAGGCTATGACGATCTTGTTCCGGGTGGAAACAGGGGAGGGCAAGCAAGCGATATGGGCGAGAGTTCCGGACGTGAGATCTGCCGCATTCTGCTGGTGGACGATCACAAGCTGCTCATGGAAGGCGTGCGCAGCCTGCTCGCTCCGCACGCCCATCTGCGTGTGGCGGGCATGGCCCTGAGCGGCGGCGAGGCCGTGGCTCTGGCCGCCTCCCTTGCGCCGCAGATCGTGATCATGGACCTGGGCATGCCGGGCATGAACGGCGTGGACGCCAGCCGTGCCGTGCTCCAGGTACAGCCGCAGGCGCGGATTTTGATCTACACCGGCCATGAGGACCAGCGCTTCCTGCCCGAACTTATCGACCTCGGCATCATGGGCCATGTACGCAAGTCCGAACCGCCGGGCGTGCTGCTCAAAGCCATTGAGAGCCTGCGCCGGGGCGAAATCTTTCTGACCTGTCCGGACCCCGGCGGCTGTCTGGCCGAATTGCTGCGCCGCCGCCGCGACGCCGCGGAACACGGCGGCAGCGGGGATCTCAGTGCGCTTTCCCCGCGCGAGAAAGAGATTTTCCGTCTCCTGGCCGACGGCAAAAGCGTCAAAAGCATTGCCCAGGATCTCTGCATCAGTCCCAAAACTGTGGAAACCCACAAGTACAACCTGCTTACCAAACTGCAGGCCGGTTCCGTGGGCGACCTCGTCAAAATCGCCATCCGGCACGGTCTGGTGCGGGTTTGAACCCGCGCGGCCGGGGGGCGGGCAAAGTAACTTTTCAAAGTTACTTTGCCTTGGCGTCTGCTTTCGCAGCCGCCCGCGCCTGAAGCCAAGGTGGGACCGCGTTCCCGCCGCGCTTCAGCCGTTGCCGCTGGGCGGCTTGCTTGAGCCGTTCTACGGATCAAGACAGCAGCGCTACGGATGACGACAGCAACGATAGGTTGAGGGCAGCGTCAACTTTGAGAGTGTCAATTCTCAAAATTAATCCGCTCTGGGGATGGGGAAAGCCCTGAGGCGGATGCGCAGAAATCAGGATTCTCCCGATGGTCCGCTTACGTCGGGCACGGTAGAGTCGCGCCATTCCGAACATCCACGTGTGCCTCGGCGCATGCCGCAAGGGGGAAACAATGGCGCGTATTTTCCGCAGAAATCCGGATAAGGACAAAACTCTTTTCTGGCCGTGGCTCTTGCCGCTGGTCGTCTGTCTGACTCTGATCGGGCCGTGCGCGGCCCTGGCCGTGGACGCGGTTTCCGCACCGGGAACACAGGCCGTCGCGGCGGATACGGGCGCGACGCTGCACGCGGCCCCCACCCCTGCCACGCCGCCCGCCTCCCAGGCGCCGGCGGTGGCCGCCGCGCCGCTGGACAACCATCCCTGGTGGTTCTGGCCCCTGGCCCTGCTGGGCTTCTGCTTCATTCTGGGGATCATCGCGGTCATGGCCGGCGTGGGCGGCGGCGTGCTGTTCGTGCCGCTGGTCAGCGGCTTTTTCCCTTTCCATCTGGACTTTGTGCGCGGCGCGGGCCTGCTGGTGGCCCTGGCCGGAGCCCTGGCCGCCGGGCCGGGTCTGTTGCGGCGTAACTTCGCCAATCTGCGCCTGGCCCTGCCCGTGGCGCTGATCGCCTCGGCCTGCGCCATTGTGGGCGCCATGCTGGGTCTGGCCCTGCCCACAGACGTCGTGCAGACCTGCCTCGGCGCGGTTATTCTGGGCATCGCCGTGCTGCTGCTGGTGTCCAAAAACTCTGTGCGCCCGGTGGTCACCAAACAGGACGCCGTGGGGCTGGCGCTGGGCATGAACGGCGTCTTTCTGGAGCCCAGTACCGGCGAGGTGGTGGAATGGAAGACCCACCGCACCTTCCTGGGCCTGCTTTTCTTCATCGCCATCGGCATCATGGCCGGCATGTTCGGCCTGGGTGCCGGCTGGGCCAACGTGCCTGTGCTCAACCTGCTCATGGGCGTGCCGCTCAAGGTCAGCGTGGGAACCTCCAAGTTCCTGCTTTCCATCACCGACACCTCGGCGGCCTGGGTCTATCTGAACCAGGGTTGCGTCATTCCGCTCATGGCCATCCCTTCCA
Organism: Desulfovibrio fairfieldensis; assembly: GCF_001553605.1. Classification (NCBI taxonomy): domain Bacteria; kingdom Pseudomonadati; phylum Thermodesulfobacteriota; class Desulfovibrionia; order Desulfovibrionales; family Desulfovibrionaceae; genus Desulfovibrio; species Desulfovibrio fairfieldensis. Next base: position 2,063,479 of record NZ_CP014229.1, on the reverse strand, counting down.
TCGTGGGCCTGATGCTCGGCTCGGTGGTGGGCGTGCGCCTGCTGGCCAAGGCCAAGCCCAAGTTCATCCGCTATATGGTGATCATCGTGCTTTTCTTCTCCGGAGCCAAGGCGCTCATGAAGGGCCTCGGCTGGTAGCCGGGCAGAACGCACAGGAGACGACTTATGAATACCGTGGATCTGAAAAAAGAAATCAAGGCCTCGCCCGCGCAACTGCGCTATGCCGACACCCTGTTTTACGGCGCGCTCATCGGGTTTGTGCTTATGCTCGTCACCTACGCCCTCTATGTGCTGGGCGTGCTTGAACCGCAGGTGCCCCTGACCGAACTGCCCCGCCTCTGGACCGGCAGCGCTGCCGACTACCGCGCCGCCGGGCACATCCCGCAGGGTTGGGGCTGGCTTGCCTTGGTGGGCAAGGGCGATATATGCAATTTCTTGGGCATCGTGTTTCTGGCGGCCCTGACCATCATCTGCTTTTTGCAGTTGGCCTGGAGCCTGATCCGGCGCAAGCAATGGCTGATGACGACCATCGCTCTGCTGGAAGTGCTGGTGTTGAGTCTGGCGGCTTCGGGGATTCTCGTCGCCGGCGGCCATTAAAAAGCGTCTTTTGTCCCCTGGCGGCGTCAAACGGCGTTTTTTACTTGGCCATGGACGAAAAGAGTCCACTCCCGTCGTAAAAAACTTGTTTTCCTTGCCAGGGGACAAAATCCGTCTTTTTAATGTGGGTTCATGCGGAAGCGTATGAGCCGGAAAATGCTGGAGGGGCCTATGTTTGCCGCGATCAAAAAATACTTCGGCCAGTTGCTGGAAGTGCCCGAGGCCGTGTCCCCGGCGCGCTACCGCTCGCTCCGGCGGCTGATGACCGTGTTGATGGTGGCGGTTTCCGTGGCTCCTCTGCTGATCATGTCCGGGTTCAGCCACGTCCAGTACATGAAGACCCTGGAGCGGGAAATGGAAAGCCCGCTCTACGCCCTGGCGCGCAAGTCCCAGGCCTCTCTGGAGCTCTTTCTGGGCGAACGGGCCTCAACCGTGAGCCTGATCGCCCATGCCTACAGCTTCAAGGATCTGGCCGACGAAAAGACGCTGAACCGCATTTTCTGGGCCCTCAAGAGCGAATTCAAGGGCTTTGTGGACATGGGCCTCGTGGATGTGGAAGGCCGTCAGGTGGACTATGTGGGGCCCTACAAGCTCAAGGGCGCGGATTACGCGGGGCAGCCCTGGCTACGCGAGGCCGAGATCAAGGGCCGTTACATCAGCAACGCTTTCCTTGGCCTGCGTGGTTTTCCGCACATGGTCATCGCCGTGCATCGCCTGGAGGAAAACGGCAGTTCCTGGACACTGCGCGTGACCATCGATACCTCCCGCCTGGAGCAGCTGGTGTCCGCCGTGGGGCCGGAACAGGACACGGACGTCTTTCTCTGCGACAGCGCGGGCGTTCTGCAGACCAGTTCCCGCCTGTACGGCAAGGCTCTGGACAAACTGCCCTTTCAACTGCCCCCGGCCAGCCACGAGACCCTGGTGCGGCGCATGACCGACGACAAGGGGCATACCCTGCTGGTGGCCTCCACCATGCTGACGGGCACGGATCTGATGCTGCTGGCCGTGAAGCCCAGTCTGGAGGCTTTCCGGCCCTGGACCACATTGCGCACCGAGCTTTTGCTGGTGCTCTGCGGCGGCATCGCGATCATTGTGTTGGTTTCGCATCTGCTGATGAAGCACCTGGTGGGCCGTCTCCAGGCCAGCGACGAGCGGCGGGTGGCTGTTTTCGCCCAGATGGAGCATAATCAGAAACTTTCCTCCATCGGCAGGCTGGCCGCCGGGGTTGCCCACGAGGTCAACAATCCCCTGGCCGTGATTTACGAAAAAGCCGGTCTGGCTCTGGATTTCCTGCGCATGAGCAAGGATTGCGCGAGCTATGAAAAGCACCGGGAGCGGATCCTCGCACTTCTGGAGAGCATTGAAGGCACGGTGGAGCGGGCGCGCGGCATCACCCACCGTTTGCTGGGTTTCTCGCGCCGCATGGAGGCCAACCGCCAGTCCCTGCGCTTGGCGGAAGTCATCACCGAAAGTTCTGAATTTTTGGAACGTGAGGCCAAGAACCGGGGCGTGCAGCTCTGCCTGGACCTGCCCGGCGACCTGCCGGAAATCGTATCGGACCGTGGCCAGTTACAGCAGATTTTCCTGAACATCCTGGGCAACGCCCTGGATGCCGTCAGCGACGTGGAGCAGGGCGGCCGCATTGAAGTGAGTTGTTCCTGTCCGGATGAGGCCAGCGTGGCCGTGAGCGTCAAGGATAACGGCAAGGGCATGCCGCCGGACGTGCTCAAGCATATTTTCGAGCCCTTCTATTCCACCAAGAAGGACAAGGGCACGGGCCTCGGCATGTTCATCACGTACGGCATCGTGCGCCGTCTGGGCGGAGACATTGTTGTGGAAAGCGAAGAGGGGCGGGGCAGCCTGGTGCGCATAACCCTGCCGCTGACGCCGCCTGAAGGCGCTGTGGAGGTCTGAAATGGCGTTGCGTATTCTTTTGGCTGACGACGAAAAGGAATTTGTGGAAACCCTGGCCGAACGCCTCACGCTGCGGGGCCATGCGACGCGCGTGGTCTACGACGGACCGTCGGCTCTGGCGGCGGTGGAGGATGAAGTGCCGGACGTGGCCGTACTGGACCTGCTCATGCCCGGCCTGCCCGGCGACGAAACCCTGCGCCGGATCAAGGCCGCGCATCCGGAGCTGCCGGTCATTCTGCTCACCGGGCACGATGCCGTGGACGACACGGGCGTGGCCCCGGCGGCCCAGGCCTTTGCCTGCCTGACCAAGCCCCTGAGCTTCGCCGTTTTTCAGGAAACGCTGGAGGCCGCGGCCCAGAGCGCGCGTTCCGGCGGCATACCGTCGTCGCAGGGAGGCCGGTCATGAACGACAGCCAGTGCATGGCCTGTCTGCTGGCCTCGGGCGTCCATGATATGCGCAACGTCCTGGCCGTGATCCGCGAGTCCGCGGGGCTGGCGCAGGATATGGCCGCCCTGGCCGGAGCGGCCCTGCCCAGGGGTGAGCGCCTCCTGGCGGCCCTGACTGAAGTGCAGAGCCAGATTCTGCAGGGCGCGGCTCTGGCCGAGGGCATGGAATTCATGGCCCAGGCCGGGGGCGCGGAAAATGAAAACGCGGGTCCCTGCGACTTGGCCCGGGTCTGCCGGATTTTCTGCCGCATGGCCGCGCGTCAGGCCAGAGCCGCCCAGATGCGTCTGGTCAGCGGCGATAACGAGGAGCCGGTCTGGGCTCCGGTGCCGCCGCTGGAGGTCTTGCGCTCTCTGCTGGAGATTTTTGACCTCTGCGCCTCGGTGGGCGGGCAGGTGACGCTCAGATTTACCGCCGGCAGGCAGCAGAAGGCCGAGGGCGTCATCATTGAAGTCGTGGAAGGGGCCAACGCCGATCTGGCCTTGTCGGCCCTGACCGGCAGCCCTCTGCTCAATGGCCTCAGGCCCGGCTGGCAGGCCGTGCTGATGCCTTGGCGCGACGCCGGGGGACGCTTTTTCCTTTCCCTCGCGGCGCGCGATTCCGAAAGTACTTAACGGATACCGGCCAGGCCGGACCAAGGAGTGGTTCATGACCAAGGAAGACATCAAAATTTTGCTGGTGGACGATGAGAAGCAGTTTGTGGACACCCTGGCCGAGCGCCTGGCCATGCGCGGCTTCGAGGCCCGCGTGGCTTATGACGGCCCGGAGGCGCTCAAGGCTGTGGAACTGCCCACGGACGTCATCGTGCTTGACCTGCGCATGCCCGGCATGGACGGCTTTGAGGTGTTGCGCAACGTCAAAAAGAGCAATCCCCAGGTGCAGGTGATCATCCTCACCGGCCACGGCGGCGACGCCGAAGAGCAGACCGCCTACCGCATGGGCGCGTACAATTTTCTCAGAAAACCCATGGATATCGAGGAGTTGCTTAGCAGCATCCGCATGGCCTACCGCGACAAACTGGAAAACGCCATGGTGGCGGTTTCCATGGCCGAGGGCGGCGATTTTGAGGCGGCCCGCGACGTGCTCAATGAAAAGGATCTTTTGGCCGAGCACAAGTAGTCCGGAGCGCCTCGCCCTTTTAGAGCGGTTCTCGTTTGAACTGTGCAACATTTCAAACGCAACATGCTGTAGAACGTTTTGATATTAAAAATATCTCTACGCGCTGTGCGGATTTTCCGAGAAATCCGCACAGCGAAACGTCGGCCGTGACGCGGTTTGCCGCGCTTACGAAAAGTGACGGCAGCGTTGGTATCGCAATGTGGGCTTGTTTTGCCGTCAAGCGATAACTTCAGGCGCAACATGCTCTAAGAACGGGCGAATCCGCCCTGCTACGGGTTCAGGCGTATTCTGCTCTGAGGTATGGCCCATGCGCGTACTGCTGGTGGATGATGAAGCGGCTTTTGTCCGGCCCTTGGCCGAACGCCTGGATCTGCGCGGCATAGAGGCCGGAGTGGCTCTTGATGCGGAGGCCGCCTTGGTTATGGTGGCGGAGGGCGAGTGGGATCTTGTCTTTCTGGATGTGGGCCTGCCGGGCATGGACGGCGTGGCTTTGCTCAAGATCCTGCGTGAGCGCCATCCCGACTTGGACGTGGTCATGCTTTCCGGCGCGGCGGATATGGGCAAGGCCGTGCAGGCCATGCGGCGCGGCGCGCGGAACTGGCTGTCCAAGCCGGTGTCCGTGGACGGCATTCTGGCGGAATGCGCCAAGGCGCGGGAGCGTGCCACGGCCCGCCGTCAGGCGGCCCGCTTGGCCGAGGCGGCCCGCCTGCGCAGCCTCGGGCGGGTGGCCGAAGGCGTGGCCCACGAGGTCAACAATCCGCTGAATATCATGGTTCAGGCCGCCGGGCTGATCAAGGACAGCCTGGGCGAACCGGAGGCCGCCGCCCTGCCGGATCTGGAGGACATGCGCACGGCCGTGGAGACCATCCGCGTGCAGAGCCTGCGGGTGCGCGAGATCACCCGCAAGCTGCTCATGGTGGGGCACGGCATGGACGCGCGCATTCAGCCGCTGGATGTGCCCGCCGTGCTCGACAGGGTGCTGGAGCTGACCCGTTCGCGCCTGGACGGTGCGGGTGTGCGCTGTGAACTGGATTTTCCGCCCCAAACGCGCACGGAACGCCCTTTGGGCTCGGCGCTGGAACTGCAGCAGATCTGCCTGCATCTGGTGGAGAACGCTCTGGACGCCATGCCCGAGGGCGGCCTGTTGCGTATTTCGGCCCGCTTGCTCCGTGAGGATCAGGGCAAAAGCGCGGAACAGGGCGGGAGCGCGGCGCGGACCGGGGAAGAACGGGGCTGGTATGAATTGCGGGTGGCCGACAGCGGGCCCGGCATTGCTGCGGACGTGTTGCCGCACATTTTCGAGCCCTTTTTCAGCACCCGCGAGAGCCGTTTCGGACAATATGCCGGTCTGGGCCTCACCGTGGCGCGATCCCTGGCGCACGGGCACGGCTGCGAGCTGATTGCCGCCAACGGCAAAGACGGCGGCGCGGTCTTCAGCCTTCGCTTGCCGCTGGGTCTGGAAACCGAGATTCCTGTCGCCGTGGCTTGAGCCCTGCGCGCGGCGCAAACCCCGCGTACGCGGGGTTTGTCATCAGGCTGGAACGGCGTTCCGGAATTCTGTTCCCGGAACGCCGTTCTTGTTGTGTTGCAGGCCGCGCGGGTCCGAACCGCGTTTAGAGCGTTTTCTAGTGTTAAATACTCCAGGAGCTGTGCTGGAAAGGCAAAATTCCCCAATTCAGAAACAGTCCCTAGCGGGGCAGCGGCACGTCGGTCAGAAAACCGGCGGCCATGGTTCTGGCGATCAGTGCGCCCGAGCCGTCAAAAACCTGCACGTCATAGCTCTGCACATGCTGGCCGTCGCGCACCACGCGGGCTTCCGCCGTGAGCGGGCCGGTTTTGCCGGGCCGCAGAAATTCAATGGTGGTGCTCAGGCTGACCACGCCGGTTTCCCGACCGGCATTGGCCGCCGCGCCGAAAGCCACATCGGCCAGGGAAAAGATGGCCCCGCCGTGAGCCACGCCCATGCCGTTCTTGTGATTCTCGGTCAGGGGCATGCTCACCTTGGCGTAATCCCGGCTGGCGCTTTCAATGGTCATTTGCAGATGACGCATCAGTTTATCGTGCTTGGCCACATAGTTTTCCATAGTTTTTCTCCAATGAGTTCCAAAAAAGCGGGCCGAAAGCTCTTGCTTCCGGCCCGCGCCTTATGCATTCGGGGTGTGGGCGGAATGGCGCTTGGGCGCTCAGTCCACCTGCTGGATGCCGTCCAGCTTCCAGGAGCCGCCCGCGATTGGGCGCACAAAGTGCCAGACCTCGCGCACAGAGGACGGGGCCTGCTGATCCGGGCTTTCGCGCATCAACACGTCAAAGAAGACTTGGGCGCGCTGTTCGTCGCCGTCGTTTTCCACGCCCAGCAACTGCGCGTTGACCAAAAGCACTTCCGTGGTGCTGGGGGTGGGCTCGGCCTCCAGCTGCTCGCGCACGGCGTCCAGCACGGCAGGCGTGGCGAATTGGGCGATGTCGTCCAAATCGCGTTTGTCCCACGAGTTTTGCAGACGGCTGTAGGCCATTTTGGCTCCGCGCAGGAATTCGTCAGCGTCAAAACCTTGGGGTACATCCACGCTAGGCGCGGCGTCAAAGGCCTGCGCCTGGCCCGCTCCGCCCTGAGGCGCGTTGCGCAGGACGTCCCAACCGGCCGCCGCGTTGTCGCGGCGCATGCCCTGGGATGATGCGCTGTCCTCACGCAAATCGCCGTGCAGGCCGCCCATGGCCGAAGCGCCCTGCGCGCCGGCCCCTGCGGGCGCGGGCGCCTGACGGTTGCGGAAGCGGGCAAAGAGCTTGAGTCCGAGGAAGACCAGCAGGCCGATAATGATGATGTCCATGAAGCCGCCGCCTCCGAAACCGTTGCCCGAGAGCAGGGAGCCGATCAGCGTGCCTGCCAGCAGGCCGCCGAACAGGCCGCCCATGCCGCCGAACAGGCCGGGACGTTGCGCGGCGGTCTGACCGGCCTGGGCCTGGTTCATGGGCTGGCGTTGCGCGTTGGGCGTCTGCTGGCGCATGGTCGGCGCGGGCGCCGGACTGCTCATGAAGGGCTTGCCGCCGAAGGATCGACCGCCGCCCATGCGCGCGGCGTCGACTGGTTCAGGCAGGGTGAGAACAAAAGCGGAAAAAAGCAGAAATATTCCGGTCAGAATGGCACTTGCTTTCATGCAAAACTCCCATGGCGGGGGTGGTTAAAGACTGGCGCGGCTTCACATCTCTACGCGCATCATGTATACTATATGGATTTGTGGGGAAAAAGCAAGGCCGCCACACCGGGGAGAATTTTCCTCTTTGCAGCGCCTCCCGGCCGCGCTACAACGGAATCAGACCGGTATGGACGCCGTTACGGCATCCACCCGGCTCAATGACGATAGCAAGGAGTATTCCCCATGTCCCATATGACAGATATGCTTATGAAGGCTTGGCACTTCCGCCACGCCTGCAAGGAATTCGACCCGAAAAAGAAAATCAGCGACGCGGACTTTCATACTATTCTGGAAGGCGGCCGCCTGTCGCCCAGCTCTTTCGGTTTTGAGCCCTGGCAGTTTCTGGTGGTCCAGAATCACGGCCTGCGCGAGAAAATCCGCGCCGTGAGCTGGGGCGCGCAGCGCCAGCTGCCCACGGCCAGCCACTTTGTGGTCATCATGGCCCGCAAGCCCGCCGAACTGGACCCCGATTCCCCGTATATTCAGGACACCATCATGCGCGATACCCAGCATCTCTCCGAGGATATTTCCGGCCCGCGCACGGAAAAATATCGGGAATTTCTGGACAAGGACTTTGCCCTGACGGGCAATGAACGGGCCGGTTTCGAATGGGCCGCCCGCCAGTGCTATATCGCCCTCGGCAACATGATGACCGCCGCCGCGCTGCTGGGCGTGGATTCGTGCCCCATTGAGGGCTTTCACAAGACGGACCTGGAAGATGTGCTGGCGCGTGAGGACCTGCTGGACACGGCCCGCTGGGGTGTGGCCTGCATGGTGGCCTTCGGCTACCGCGTCCGGGAGCCCCGGGCCAAAACCCGTCGGCCGGAAGAGGCCGTGGTGCGTTGGGTGCAATAATGCCGCTTGCGGCTGTTGTAATGAGCTGAAACAAGGAGAGCCGGACTTCTGTCCGGCTCTCGGTTTTTTCGGGCGTGGCCGGATAAATATATGCTAATGCTTGCGGGGCTCGGCGGACGCGCCGTCCACATAAAGCCAGAGCAGCGCGCCCAGCTCCAGAGGCTTGGACTGGCCGTCCGGCCCTTTGAGCGGGTCACCGGCGGCAACGGCCGCGCAGCACCACCAACCGGGCTGATTGAGAACAAAGGCGAACTGCCCGTTCTTGTCGGTACGGGCCGCCAGTTCTTCCTGCCAGGGCGTAGGCGCGCTTTGCTTGTCCGTATTGATGCGGGACATACGCACCGGCGCGTTGTCCAAGGGCTTGCCGTTGAACAGCACGCGGCCGGAAAAGAGAGCCGGGGCCGTCAGGCCAAAGGGACGGGTCAGGGGCTGGATTTCAAAGCGCTGGCCCACGGGCAGTTCCCAGCCGCGTTCCACGCCGTACACGGGCAGGGTGGTCTTGACATAATGCTGCACAAAGCGGTCGCGGGCGGCATCCCACCAGGGGCGGGCCTCTATGACGAACTGATAGAGACCCGGGCGGCTCAGAGCCACATTGGCGCCCCAGGCCTTCTGGTCCAGATAGCGGATTTCCTCCACATCGCCCAGCAGGTCGTGCCGTTCGGGCTGGAGGACGCCGTCCTTGGCGGGCGTGTTGTCGTCGTAGCGCAGCACCGCGAAGAGCTGCGGCATATCCATGGACAGGCCCTCGTGCCGGAAGGGGCGCATCATGCTGATGAGCACGTCCACTTCCTCGGAGATGGGCGGGGCCTGGGGAGGCTCGGGCTTGGCTGCTCCGCCGGAAACAGCGGCGTCCTGCCCATTGGTTTCCGTCGTAGCGGCGGCAGCGGGCGCCGCCGGAGAGCGCCCGTCGGTCTGTTGGCTCGCCGTGGTCTCATTGTTTTGCGGCTTTGGAGCCGGAGCGGCCTCTGCTGCGGGACTGGGCGGAGTCTGGGCGATTTTCTGCTCCGCAGTATTTTTTTTCTGTTCTTCCTTGCCCTTGGCCTGGGAAGTCTCTTTTTCGGTCTTGTCCGTTTTGTCCGCCCTGGCCGTTTTATCCGATTTATCCGGGGTGTCCGGCTTGGCCGGAGCTTCAATGCTGGGTTGGCTCGGCACCAGCAACGTCACCTGGGCGGCTGCGGGATGGGCGATTGTGAGACAGCACAGCGGCACAAGCAGCCACAGGCAGGCCGGAAGCGGCCGAAAAAATACGCGGGGCGTGAAGAAAAAGGCGCGTGACATGGGATCTCCCGGCGGCATCAGAAGGGCATTGTAGGGCCGCGTTTGCATCTTCACGCGGCAAGGGTGAAAGCGTTGAGCTTGTCAACGCGACCAGAACTCAGAAATGGGCTGCGGCGTCCCGAGAAAGGTGTTCCGCGGAACTGCCCGTTGCCGTGTGAAACACGGCTTTCAGGCACTGAAAGCAACTATTGCCGCGCCCGGTTCAGCTTAGCAAAAGGGTGGGGCGTTGTCATGCGCGCTGTGGGGTCGCAAGCCGCATTTTAGAGCGTTTTGATATTGAAAATCCGCACCGCGAAATTATCGCAAGCCGGATTTACTGCGCCGTTAAGCGATAATTTCAAGCGCAAACTGCTCTTAGATACAGCCGCTAGTCCCGCCGGGGCGTCCGGGCCACGAAAAGCACGCGTGTCTCCCGTGCCCCGGCCGCGCGCAGGGCCCGGCAGGCCTCGGCCAGGGTGCTGCCCGTGGTCATCACGTCGTCAATGAGCCAGAGGCACAGGTTTGCGGCATCGGGCGCGGCCTGAAAAGCGCGCCGCACGTTGCGGCGTCGTTGGGCGGCGGCAAGTCCGGCTTGGGGAGGCGCGGGTTTGACGCGGTGCAACAGCTCCGGGCGCAGGGGCAGGCCCGTCAGGCGGTGCAGGGCCTTGGCCAGCTCGTGGGCCTGGTTGAAGCCCCGGCGGCGCAGGTGGGCCGGATGCTGCGGCACGGCCAGCAAGGCGTCGGGGCGGGGCAGGCAGCGGGAGGCTTCCAGCAGGCAGGCCCCGAGCAGCGGGGCCAGGGAAAGTTCGCCCCCGAATTTCAACCGCAGCAGGGCGTCGCGCAACGCGCCTTCGTAAAGGCCGTAACAGGCCAGGCCGTCCCAGGGCGGCTCTTCCTGGAGACATTGGCCGCAACGGCTGAGCGGGGCGGGCCGGGACGACGCATCCGCCGTCTGTTTGTCCGTCCCTATCTCCACCGGGGGCAGACCGCAACGGGGGCAGCGTGGGCCGTTATACGGCAGGAAAAGCAAACAGCATTCCGGGCAGAGCGGCGCGGCGGCCCCGCCGGGGCCGGTGGCCGGGCTTGCGCCGGAAGCGGTTTCAAGGGGCGAGAAGGGGCGCAGGCAATGCGCGCAACGGGTCTGGCTCAGCCCGAGGGCCCGGCACCAGCGCCGCAGAAAACCGGGAATCACGCACTTTGCCCGTCATCTGTCCGGGCTTCGAGCCGTTGCGCCCAGTGACGGCCCCAGGCGCGCAACGCGTCACAGACAGCCGGGCGTGCCGCCAGGTCTTCCGGCGTGTCCAGGCCGCGCAGCAGGCGTTTTTCCTGAATTCGGGCGTCCTGCGGAGCCAGAAAATATTTGAGGGTCAGCAGCGCGCCCGTGAACAACTGCCCGCCGCGCGGCCTGCCGGCCGACAAAGCCGCCAGCACCGGTTTGACCGGGGGGCGGGGCAGCCCGGCCCTGGGGCCGTGATCATAGGCCCGCGCGGCCCAGAAGCGTTGGCTCCGGTCGATGAAGCCTTTGAAAAAAGCGGGTAGAGCGTAAAAATAGATGGGTGCGGCCAGCAGCACCAGGGGTGCGGCCTGGAACAGGGCAAAGAGTTCCTCGGCCTGATCGTCGCCCCTGGCCAGCACGCAGGCATGGGGCAGCCTGGCGCAGGCCCCGCAGCCGATACAGGGCGCGATTTTGTATCGGCGCAAAGGCTCAAGGCGTGCTTCGACCCCGGCCTCGGCCGCGCCTTCGGCAAAAAGGCGGGCCAAGCTGTCGGAAACGCCGCCGGGCCGGGGGCTGCACAGGAGCGCCAGAATCTGGTTCACGCCCGGAACTCGCCGCAGAAGGGATTGTTTTTGCGTTCGTCGCCGATGCTGGTGGCCGGGCCATGGCCCGGATAGACAGTGGTGTCTTCCGGCAGGGTGAAAAGCACATCCTTGATGGAGCGCAGCAGGGTGGCCTGGTCGCCGCCGGGGAAGTCCGTGCGGCCCATGGAGCGGTAAAAGAGGGCGTCGCCGGTAAAGACCAGCTTTTCCGCCGGGAAGTACAGGGATACCCCGCCCGGCGTGTGGCCCGGCGTCTCAAGCACCCGGCACTCCATGCCGCCGAAGCTGGCCGATCCCGTGGGCATGGGCAGGCTGTCGAAAGGCGGCACCGGCGGGAAGCCCCAGATGCCGCCCTTGCCGGATTCGGTCTCGGCCAAGCTGTCGTCGCCCGTGGGGGCGTAAACCACTGCCTTGGTGGCTCCGGCCAGTTCGGCCACGCCGTAGAGGTGGTCGAAATGCCGGTGGGTGAGGCAGATAGCGGCCAGGGCAAGTTTGTGTTCCGTCAGATATTCAAGCATGGGCGCGGGCTCGCCGCCCACATCCACAGCCACGGCCTGACCGGCGTTGTGGATAAGGTAACTGTTGGTCTGCAAGGGCCCCAGAGGGAAGGTGGCTACAGGCATGTGATGTCCTCTGCAAAATAATATAGTATGGCCGCAATGCTATACCACGGGGGCAACGCGGGCAAGAGGCGGAACAACGGGAGGAACAGCGGGGGGAATGCGGGAGCGCGGCCCGGCGGGAGGCGAGGGTTTCAAGATATTCTCTAGACAATCGGCCACCCCCCGGACTACACTGAAAAAATGAAGCAAATTCCGCAGGACCTGAATCTCGCGCGCGGCGATCTGATGGACATGGAAGGCCTGTTGTGCAGCGGCTTGGCCGCCTTTTTTACATTCAACGGGCACGCCCTGTATTTTCCCACCCAAAACCCGCCGGACGCGCCGCAGTTTTTGCCGCGCGAGCGTCGTCTTCTGCTGCCGCTGGTCTGGCGGGAGGAATTGCTGGGCGTGCTCATGCTTCACGGAGTACGCGCGCGCGAAGTACGGCCGCTTCTGCCCGCGCTGCCGTCCGTGGTCGCGCTCTGCCTGGAAAATCTGGCCCGTTCCAGGGCCGCGCGCACGGACGCGGTTACCGGCCTGGCGACGGAAGACGCCCTGTATGCGCGCATGGAAGATGAGGCCGCGCGGGTGCGCGCTCACCTGGATGATCCGGCCCAGCCCGACGGCAGGCCCGCGCCCCTGCACCGCCTGTGCATGGGACTTGTGGTGCTGCGTCTGCGCAACGGCGAGGAGATGGCCCGCCAGATCGGTTTTGCCTTCAGTGAAAAATTTCTGCGGCATATGGCCGAGGCCTGCCGCGCCGGTCTGCCTTCGGATGTGCTGGCCGCGCGCGTGGGCCGGTACGAGTTTGCTCTGCTGTTGTCCGCCAGCGGACGCGGGGCCTGCCACAAGCTGGCCCGCGCCGTTCTGGGCCGCATGGAAGCCGTGAGCCTGCCCGGTCCCCTGACCCGGCAGCCGGTGCGCCCCCTGCTCTGCGCCGGACACGCGCTCTATCCCCAGGACATGCAGGGGCCGGAACTGGTCTTGCCCATGTTCGAGCAGGCCCGCCAGCTTATGGCCCGGGCCCGCCTGGCCGCCGACGTGGCCGCCCAGGGGCAGAGCGGGGCCGGTCTGGGCGGCGAAAGCCGGATCATGCCCTTTGCCCGCATCCTTCAGGACGGCGGCGTGGTGCTGGAAAATCTGCCTCTGGGCCGTCTGCGGATCAGCCTGGGCCGGCAGACCAAGGCCCGCGAGGGTCTGCGTTTCGCGGTCTGGTCCGGCGGCGCGCGGGACGCGGCCTGCTACAAAGGCGAAATCGTACTGCTGCATGTCCGGGAACTGGATGCCGTGGCTGAAATCCTGCATCTGGAGGACGCGGCCGTGATTCCGGAGCCGGGCGACAGCTTGGCCCTGCTGGACGGACTGCCTGTTCTGAGTCCTTCGGATATGGAAAATGCTCTGGAAGGCATTCCGGATGTTCCCGGCCTTGGCTCTGAGGAAAAAACGCCGGGCAGCGAACCCCGGACGGAGCAGGCCGCCATGGCCCCGGCACAGCCTGCCGCGCCGGAGAAGAATGCGTCGGCGGACGCCCCGTCCCGTGCCGCAACGGAGCCGGAAGAGCAGGGCGCGCAGGGCGATTTACACGGTCACGGCGACTTTTTGAAAAGATTCGCGCGTGAGCGGGAGCAATGCGCGCGTTTTGCCTTGGTCATCGCGCGCCTGGCTCCCAGCGGCGCGCGCGCCGGTAGTGAGCCCGAACGCGGCATGCGCAAGGCGCTGGAGCTCTGGCGGGCCCTGCTCGCGCCGGTCCGGGCCACGGCGGCGGAAGACGCCGGGCGTGCCGAGCCCTTTGGCGGGCGCTACGGCAGCAACAGCCTGATTTTCTTTCATCCCGGCCGCGCGGCTGAGGATCTGCTGCCTGTGTATGCCCAGCTCTGCGAAGGTTTGAAAAAGCACGGTCTGGCGACGGCCGCCGGACTGGCCGGATATCCTTTTTTGCAGTTCCGCAAGGCGGAAATGCAGGATTGCGCGCTCAAGGCTCTGGAATACGCGCTGCTCCTGCCCGAGCCCAGGGCGGGCCTTTGCAATTCCCTGGCCCTGAACATCAGCGCGGACAGGCGTTACAGCCTGGGCGACGTCTTCGGCGCGGTGGAGGAATACAAACTGGCTCTGCTGGCTGACGAGGGCAACGCCATGGCCTGGAACTCACTGGGCGTGTGCATGGCAGCCCTGGGCCGCCAGCATGAAGCGCGCCGCCATTTCCTGGAAGCTCTCAAACACAGCCCGGACGAGACCCGCGCCGCGCAGATCTGCTACAATCTGGGCACGGTGTGCCAGACCCTGGGCGAACGGCGCGCCGCCGCCCGATATTACCGCCAATGCGTCAAAATTGCGCCGGACCATCTCTTTGCCCATATCCGCCTGGGCCAGCTCTGCGAGCAGGGCGGCCGACGCGGCGAGGCGCGACGCTTTTACGAGCGGGCCGCCGCCATTGAGGATGCCCGGCCCGGCATGCCGAGTCCGGCCCGTCGGCATCTGGCCCGGGTGGCCGCGCGCCAGAAACGGGGCGGCGAGGCGCGGGAGCTCCTGCACGAAGCCCTGCTGCGCAATCCCAATGACGCGGCGGCCATGTTGTTGTTGGCTAAAATCTATCTGGACGGCAATGAAGACCCGGCCATGGCCGAGCTGCTGGCGCGCAAGAGCGCGGGCCTGCACGACCGGCCGGAAGCCTGGCAGACCCTGGCCCGCGCCCTGCGCGCGTTGGGCCGTGAGGATGAGGCCCGCGTGGCCGATGCGCGGGCGTTGCTGGCCTGATATCAGTCCGTGTGCCGCCGGGATGTATTTTCATGTTTTTTTGCCTTGCGGCGCTGTCATCGATGCTGTCTTTATCCGTAAGGCGGCATAGCCGCCAACGGCTGAAACAAATCGCGCTTTTTGCTCCTGTCGCGTGCCGTTGGGGCATATGCCTTTCGCAACATGCTTGCTTTCCTGGCTGAAAGGGAAGATTCCTTGATTCGGAAACAGTCCCCGGAGCATTTCGCCGCTGAAAATGCCAGAAGGCCCTGATCCGGCTGTAATCCGGTGCCCCGCGCGGTTTTCCTCTTGACAGAACCGCGCGGGCTGCCTATTAAGAAAGTGCATGGTGAAAGCATATACGCCAAAAACGTGTCTCCAGCCATAGCGCGAGCTGTCCCGAAGGCTCGCCCGTTCAGCCTTCCCGGGCGTACTCCTTACGCCTCTTAAAGAGATTCCCGCAACACACCGTTCCTGCCGGCACTGCGTTGCCGTAGTGATCGCGTATTTGCGACCTCAATGAAATTGTCCGCCGCTCTTCCCGCGCCGGGCGCGCTTTTCAGGCGCGTTTCGGCCGTGGCGCGGATGTTTTCCCTCTCTTTCTGCCGGTTCCCTGTACCGATTGCGCGGCGCTGATGCCGTTGCGCTCCGCATTTTTTGCGCGGACGCGGCGGTGCCGGTTTTCCGACGGCGCGCGTTTTGCATCCTGGAACAAATCGCCAAACACTGACGGGACGGCCCCAGGGCCTTTCCCCGCGAACCAACGAGGCAAATACAATGGCAGATATCATCCTTACCCGTCCGCAAGCGGGACAGCATACAGTTCTGGAAAGTGTGGCCGATTCCCGCCTGGTCCTGCAATTCCCCACGGATCAGGCTACCATGGAGCGCGCGGGAGACAACCTCGTCTTCAGTTTTGACGACGGCTCCAGCATTCAGCTTACCAATTTCTACACCCAGTATTCCCAGGAAAGCATGCCGGACTTTGAAGTGGACGGCACCCTGGTGGCCGGGGCGGACTTTTTCAGCGCCTTCGGTCCAGACCTGATGCCCGCCGCCGGTCCGGCGGCGGGAGCCGCCGCCCGCGCCGCCCGCTATAGCGACTTGGGCAACAGCGACCTGCTCGACGGCATCAACCATTTGAACGAGCTGGACTGGGGCATGAACCTGGACCGGCCCTATACCGAGGACGTGGACGCCCTGGGCGTGGTCAGCCCGGACGCCGGGGAGACCAACGCCGCGCCCGTGATTTCCATCAGCGGCACGGTGAGCGTGGTGGAAGCCGGTGTATTTGTGGGCGGCAACGATGCCAAGGAGGGCGTTCCCACGGCGAGCGGCCAGGTCAATGCCTATGATCCCGACGGCGACGCGCTGCATTTTGCTTTCGTGGCTCCCGACGGCAGCCTGGTTACCAGCATCACCACGGAATACGGCGTTATCACCATCAATCCCGACGGCTCCTACACCTATGTGCTGAACAACGAAAACGCCAACGGCCTGGCCGAGGGCGATGTGGTGAACGAAAACTTCACCGTCCAGGTCAGCGACGGGCGAGGCGGCACGGCCACCACGACCGTGACCGTGAACGTGGTGGGCAGCAATGACGTGCCCACTCTGGAACTGGGCAAGGACCACCTTACCGTCACCGACGACGGCGCGAACGCGGCGGAAGGCGCCATCGCCGACGGCGGCACGGCCCTGGGCGACGACCCGGACGCGGGCCATGACCTGCACTACAGCTTCGGCACGGACGGCGACGGCAATCCCATTACCAGCATTACGGACGAATACGGCACCCTGACCATTGATCCGGATACCGGCGAATACACCTATACCCTGGACAAGAACAGCGAAGCCGTTCAGAAGCTCAGCGGCGACGGCGACGACGTGACCCAGCGCGTGACCGTGGTGGTTACGGATGAACACGGCGCGCATGCTGAAGTCCCGCTGGACATCACCATCAAGGGCGCCAACGACGTGCCCGTCATCACGGCCGTGACCGAGCACGTCAAGGATATGGGCGTGTTCGGTGAAGACGCCGCGTCAGCCAATAGCGCCACCAAGGATTATACCGGCGGTGAAGGTCATATTCCCGGCGGCGAGCATCGTCTCGGCTTTGAGGGACAGCTTCAGGGCTTTGACCACGAAGGGTCGGATCTGACCTACGGCGTGGTCACCTCCGGCATCGTCGCGGGCGGCGAGCTGACCCTGACCAATCCCGACAATGCCGATGAAACGACGACGCTCAAGGTTCTCAGCGTCAGCACCGACGACGCGGGCACGACCACCATCGTCACCGAAGCGGGCACTTTTACGCTGGACGCCGACGGCCATTACAGTTTTGAGCTCAATACCGACGCGGGCGGCTTTGTGGACGCCATGGGCCAGGGCGACAAGTGGAACCTGACCTTTGATGTCAGCGCCTCGGACGGCGAACTGACCGGCAACAGCAGCCTGACCATCTGCATTGAAGGCACCAACGAGGCGCCGACCATCATCGAGAGCGATGTGCATGTGCGCGAGGACGGCGTGGCCCCGGGCGGCAACGAATCCACCACGCCCGACGGCCAGGACAACGGTGACGTCTCTTCTAATCACCATCGCGTCGAGGTGGAAGGCACTCTGCAGGGCAGTGACCGGGACAATGACGCCCGGCTGACCTACGGCATCGACGTGAACGGCAGCGGCAGGGAAGGCGGCATCAACGAGTCCGGCATTACAGTCAATATGTATACCGGCTCCGGCGAGAAGGCCCAGCCTGTTGTCGATGCCGACGGCAATCCGGTCACGGAATCCCTGCTCATCAACAGCAGCGCCATGTCCACTGACCCGGAGACCGGGCATGCCATCCAGACCATCGAAACCAACTACGGCACCCTGACCCTGGACACCGTGACCGGGCACTACACCTTTGTCCTGAATGCCGAAGCCGCCAATCATCTGGCCCAGGGCGAAAAGTTTGACTTCCACTTTACCACGACGGTGACGGACCAATACGGCGCGCAGGGCCATCACATGCTGGGCGTGACCGTTGAGGGCACCAACGACCAGCCCACCTTGGGCGTGGACAACACCAGGCTGGAAGTGACCGAAAAGGGCGCGAATTCCAGCAACGATTATACCAATACTGACGGTGGTCAGGCCACGGGCGCGGACGCCGACCATGGCGCGGAACTGCATTACAGTTTCGGCAACGACGCCTACGGCAATCCGATTACCTTGGTTCCCGACCAGTACGGCACCATGCACATCGACCCGAACACGGGCAGGTATTGGTACGAACTGAACAACAATTCGAAGGATACCCAGGCGCTGAAAGAAGACCAGAAGGTGGATCCCACGGGCGGCAACGGCTACACCATCCGGGTGACCGACGAGCACGGCGCGTATTCCGAACAGCATGTCGAGGTGGAGATCACCGGAACCAACGACGTGCCCACGTTCGGCCCAGGCAACGCGGTCTCGGTGACGGAAAGCGGCGTGGAAAATGGGGGCAACACGCATGCAGACGGCATACAGTCCGCCTCGGCGGTCATGGGTTTCCATGATGTGGACTCGCCACAGGACTCGTTGACCTGCGTCATCACGAACCCTGGGGCCAGCGAAATTGATGCTAACGGCATGCAGACTCTGGTCACTGATTACGGCACCTTCACGCTGAACACCAGGACCGGCGAATACCGTTTCGCCCTGAATGACAGCTTTCAGAAGGTCCAAGAGCTCAATGCCGGGGAAGAGTTAAACGCTTCCAATACGCCGGAATTGCGTCTGAATCTTAAGGTCACGGACGAACATGGAGTCTCCAGTTCTTCTTGGGTACAAGCCAAGATTCAGGGAACCAACGACCAGCCCGAGCTGACCGTGAACCAGCCGGACCTGGGCGTGGCGGAAGACGGCACATTGACCGCCTCCGGCACGGTCAGCGTGACCGACCCGGATTCGGGCGGCGCGAGGGGCGAGAGCTTCACCTTCGGCATCACGGGCAACAATATGGAGAATACGGCTCAGGGCCAGACGCCCGCCATGTCTTCCAGCATGTCCGGCGACTACGGCACATTGAGCATTGATCCCGCTACCGGCAAGTATACGTACACGTTGGACAATGACAGCCAGGCCGTGCAGGAGCTGCGCACGGGTGAAACCCGCACCGAAACCTTCCACGTGGTGGTCAAGGACTCGCAGGGCGCGTTCGACATCAAGGAAGTCACCGTCACCATCCACGGCCAGGACGACGCCATCCGTCTTGATTCCACCGATTGCCACGTTATCCAGACCACGGAAGCGGGCGTGGAGTTCAACACCAACGTGGACAACAATGTGTCCCAGACGGCGGGCGGCAAGTTTGAAGTCACGCCGGTGGACAATCCCGTGGACGAAAACGGCGTCAACCATCTGGTCTACGGCTTCACGGATGCTGACGGCACGTTCCACGCGGGCTCCGTTGAGGTGATGCAGGACGGCAAGCTCTACGGCACCCTGACCATCGACGCCGAGGGCAACTATACCTTTACCCTGGCGGACAACGCCGCCGTCAACGCCCTCAACGCGGGCGAGCTGCTCAAGCTGACCGGTTACGATCTGGCCGTGCGCGACGACCGGCATGCCGACGACATGGTCACCAGCCAGAAGCTGGATCTCTACATCCACGGCACCAACGACCGGCCGTATTTTACCGTCGATGGAGCGGTGAGCAACGAAATCACGGCGGACGGGCTGGTGGAAAACGGCAACACGGTCATCTCCGGCCAACTGGTTGCCGACGATCCGGATGCCGAGCACAACCCCGGCGATCTCAGCTTCAGCATTGAGCATGACGGCAAGCTGGTGCAGGTCGTGGAGGGCAAGTACGGCGTGCTGGAACTGAACCAGGGCGGCAGGTACAAGTACACCCTGACCCATCCCGAATTGCTGGAATCCCTGAACCCCGGCCAGAAGTTGTCGGAACTGGATGCCCTGAAGCAGGAAAGTTTCGATATCCGCGTCACCGACCCGCAGAATGCCTCTACCTCGGGCAAGCTGGTCATCGACGTCACCGGTTCGGCGGACAATCCGGTCATCACGGTCAGCGGCGAGACCGCCATTCAGGAAGACAGTGGTGCGGACATTAACCACGCCGCCCAGGCCCCGGCCATCCATGGCCAGCTCGGCCTCGATCATATCGTGGACACCGAGGATTCGGGCCATGCGACCTGGAGCAATGAAGGCCAGACCGTTTTCGCGGACGGCGCCGACGGCAAGCCGCTGGGCATGCTCACGGTCAACTCCGACGGCAGCTACACCTATACCCTGAGTGAAAACGGCTCGGCTCTCGTCCAGGCCATGAACGACGGCGAATCCAAGTACGAAACCTTCAAGGTCCAGGCGGTGATCGAAGGCGGCAAGACCGTCGAAAGGGAAATCACCATTGAGATCAAGGGCACCAATGACAAGCCGGTCCTGACCGTGGGCGAGAATGACGAGTCGGCCTTCATCGGCAAGGTGCAGCAGGACGTCTTTGAAGACGACGGCCAGACCTCCGACACGGACTCTCCGGGCGTCATCTTTACCGGCACCCTGCCGAAGGACGCCATGAGCGACGTGGATGACCAGACCGGTCTCCGCTATATGCTGGTGGGCGAGGACGGCAATCCCGTCACTGAGCTCAAGACCGACTACGGCACGATTACCCTGACCTATGAAACCGCGGCGGACGGCACCATCACCACCCACTACAAGTACACGCTGGATAATGAAAGCTCCACGCTGGATGAGGCCTTGAAGGCCCTGCAGACCGGCGAAAGTCTGACCGACGGGGCCAAGGTCGTGGTGGTGGACCCGCACGGGGCCATGTCCGAGAACAGTCATAACATCACCGTCACTATTGACCCGGCTGATCCCAATCATGGCGACGGCGGGTATCCCGGCCATAGTCTGGTATTTGACGGCAGCAGCGTTCTGCACGGTTCCGTCTCGGAAGACGGCAGGGATATAAGCGCCACCCCCGATCATGTGGAGACGACGACCTTTGAAGGCCAGCTTAAGGCCAAGTGGGATGATGAAGATGAAACTGATGCCCCGGACCGCGTCTTCGGCATCCAGGGGGCGAACGGCCAGCAAGTCCAAAGCAGCGCCGCGGACGGTGGCGCCATCCATGTGGACGGCCAGTACGGCTATCTGATCATTGATCCGGTCACCGGCAAGTACACCTATACCCTGTACAACGGCGAGGACGGCAAGCCCGGCCTGGTGCAGAGTCTGGCCGACGGCGAAAAGGTCAGCGAGGACTTCACTCTGATGCTCGATGGCCGGGTGGTGGAAGTCGATGGCTCGGCCGCCAAGATCACGATCGACATCTACGGCACCAACGACGCCCCGGTCATCACCGGCGCGACGGATGCGTCCATCGGCGAGACGGGCCACGGCGGCCTGACCAGCGACATGACGGCCACGGGCACGGTGACGGCCACGGACATTGACCACGCGCTGGATGCGGACGGCAAGCCCATCGGCGGCACGGAATCGGTGACGTATTCCTTCGTTGACCAGGACGGCAACTATTCCGACTCCCTGGAAACCGAGTACGGCAGCATTAAAATCAACCCCGACGGCACGTACACTTTCCATCTGGATACGGACAAGCTGCCGCAGGACCTGGTACAGAACTATCCCGGCGGCATCGTGCATCTCACCGCCGGTACGCATCTGAGCGAGACCTTCCAGGTGGTGGCTTACGACGGCAAGGACTACAGCGAGCCGCAGGATGTGACCGTCACCATCAATGGAACCAACTACGGTCCGGAAGTAACGGCAACCGACGTGACCCTGGCCGTGGTCGAAGACGGAACCCTGACGGACAGCGGAGCGTTGAGCGGCCTGTTCCATGACGACGAGGGCACGAACAACCTGATCTTCACCGCCAGCACCACCGAGAACGGCAAGGGCGGCACGGTGGTGCAGGGTACGTACGGCACGTTGCAACTGGTGAACGGCGAGTATGTCTATACCCTGAACAACGCCGATCCGGCCGTGCAGGGCCTGGACGCCGACCATCCGGGCAAGGACACCTTCTATATCACGGCCACGGACGAACACGGCAAGACCAGCACCGTGGAAATCACGGTGGACGTCACCGGCAAGAACGACCCGCCGGTGCTCTCCGTAGACAAGGTGCTGACCGTGCGCGAGGGTGACCCGACAAACTCTGACAGCGGCAAGGCCACAGCCTACGACGCGGATAGCGTGGATCAGTCCGGCGGCGCGCTGCACTACGGCCTGACGGTGCCCACGGATGACGACGGCAAGCCCCTGCACAATGCGGTGCTCAATGCCGACGGCAGCATTACCAATGACTTCGGTACGTTCACCGTCAATCAGGAAGGCACGTATACCTTCACCCTGAATAATGATTCCGACGCCGTGCGCGCCCTGACTTCCGGCAGTCTGACGGAAACCTCGGTAACCCTGACGGTAACCGACAGTCAGGACAATCACACCAGTATGGATATCAAGGTGGACATTACCGGCACCAATACCGCGCCGGACCTGACCATTGAGCTGGAGCCCAACGCCGACAGCCCGGTGGTGGAAAACGGCGCGGACAGCGCGGATTCGTTGTCCGGCTCATTCACTGCCAAGGATGTGGACGGCACGGTGGCCGCCGTCACCGCTACTGACGGCGGCTACGGCAAGGTGGAACTGGTCCGGGGTGAAAACGGCCAATGGACCTACAAGTACACGCTGGACGAACGGGCCGAAGTCCTGGGCGAAGGTGAAAAGAGAACCGACAGCTTCACCGTTACGGTGACGGACGCGGAAGGCGCGACCACGGAAAAGACCGTGACCGTGCATATTGAAGGCACCAACGACGCGCCGGTCATTGATACGGCCACGGCGGCCGATAATGCCGGTTCCCTGAACTTCCACGACGTGGACGCCAACGACAGCCACACCCTGTACGTGGTGGTGGACGGTGTGGCCCACGAGGTGGTGGAAAACAGCGTGACCATCGACGGCAAGGGCACGTTCAACTTTACCGAAACCACGGACGGCAACTGGGCATACACGTTCACGGCCGACCCCGCCGTGCAGGCCGGCATGAAGGAAGGCGACAAGAAGGAGCTGGACTTCCAGCTCAAGGTCAGCGACGGGCATGACAGCGCCACGTCCAAGAATCTGAATGTGACCATTGACGGCGCCAACAAGGTTCCGCAGATCGGCCAGGCGGCCCTGGTGCTGGGCCTGACCGGCCTGGTGCCGGACGCGGACTTCAGCATCTCGTCCGACGACACTAACGCCGACCCGCACGACAACAGCCTGCCGACGCATGACGTGCCGGTTCACGGCCAGGAGCAGGGCGACGCGCTGCACTATGACTTTGCGGATATGAACGCCCAGGGCGACGTGCAGGGGACGTTCGGCACACTGCACTTTGACGCGAATACCGGCCAGTACAGCTATACGCTGGATACCTCGGCGGATAACCTCAAGGATCTGGCCGCTGCTCACGCCCAAGGCCATGATCTGACCGAACACTTTGATTACACGGTGTCCGACAACCTTAACGATCCCGTCTCGGGCCATGTGGACGTCAACCTTGCCACACCTTCACCCAGCGCCGGCGGCAGCCTCGGCGACGCGCATGCCGACGCCGCTCAGGTGCTGTTCGGCGGCGAAGGGGCGGAAACCCTGCACGGCGGCGAGGGCGACGACATCCTCTCCGGCGGTCAGGGCGACGACATCCTGTATGGCGGAGCGGGCAGCGACTACCTCTACGGCGGAGCCGGAAACGACTTCCTGGACGGCGGCGGCGACGCGGCTGTGGACCATCTTTACGGCGGCGACGGCAACGACATCATGATGTATCACCCCAATGACGTCATTGACGGCGGTTCCGGCATGGACGTGCTCCTGGTAGGCAGCGACAATATGGATTCGCTCTTCCAGGGCGGGCAGCTTGATTCCAACGTCACCGATGTGGAAGTGATCATCAGCGGCGAAGACGTTTCGAATCTGACCAATATGGACGCCTTGAGCAACATCGGCATCACTGTGAACGATAGCTCGCTGTCGCTGGGCGACGGCTGGACCAAGGCGGACGATGCCCCTGACGGCTACCACGCCTATACCAACGGCGACGTGACTGTGACCGTGGGCTCGGACGTGCATGTGGATACGATGCAGGCGCAGACCGAGCAGGCTATGACCCAGGTGCAGATGGAAAACAGCTAAAAAACATACAGCCGGACAGCGTCCGGTATAAACAAGGCCCGTGCCGGGATTCCCGGCACGGGCCTTTTGCATTGCGGCCTGAGGGCAGCGTCAGCCTGTTTTGGCCCATGAGAACCTTACAAATGTCGACCTGCTGACAGCGTTTTTCAGAGTCGGCTCCTAAACTTCGAAGAGCATTTCCAGATCTTCCCTGGTCAGCGACTTCCAGGTGTCCTGGCCCGGAATAATGGCTTCGGCCACGCCGCGCTTGGCTTCCTGCAGCTTGAGGATCTTTTCCTCCACCGTGTTCTGGCAGATCAGCTTGTAGGAAAAGACCTGGCGGGTCTGGCCGATGCGGTGGGTGCGGTCCGTGGCCTGGCTTTCCACCGCCGGGTTCCACCACGGGTCGTAGTGGATCACGTAGTCGGCGGAGGTCAGGTTCAGGCCCGTGCCGCCCGCCTTGAGCGAAATCAGGAAAATGGGGATGTCCGGACTGTTGTTGAAGCGGTCCACCTGATCAAAGCGGTCCTTGCTGGCTCCGTCCAGATAGCAGAAGGGCACCTGCGAGAATTCCAGCCACTGCTTGATGATTTGCAGCATCTGCACGAACTGGGAGAAGACCAGCACCTTGTGCCCGCCTTCCACTATTTCCAGGACCATGTCCTTGAAGGCGTCGAACTTGCCCGAGGGCAGATTATTGGAAAAGCCGGGCAGGTCCATCTTGAGCAGGCGCGGGTGGCAGCAGATCTGGCGCAGCTTGAGCAGGGCGTCCAGAATGGACATCTGGCTTTTGGCCAAGCCCTTCTGGTCTACATCGGCCAGCACTTGAGCGCGCAGCTTGCGGGCCAGGGCCGCGTAGAGTTCGGCCTGGGCTTCTTCCAGGGCGCAGCAGGTGACGCTTTCCACCTTGGGCGGCAGGTCTTTGGCCACCTCGGCCTTGGTGCGGCGCAGGATAAAGGGCCGCACGCGGGTGCGCAGATAGTCCAGGGTTTCGGCGTCGCCGTCCTTGATGGGCTTGACGATGCCGCGCTGGAAGGCGTGCTGCGAGCCCAGGAAGCCGGGCATCAGGAACTCGAACAGGGACCAGAGCTCGAAGAGATTGTTCTCAATGGGCGTGCCCGAGAGGCACAACCGCATGCGGGCGTTGATCCGGCGCACGGCGCGGGCCGTGATGGTGTTGGGATTTTTGATGTTCTGGGCTTCGTCCAGAATCACGGTGTTGAACTCGTACTTTTCCATCTCCTCCAGATCGCGCCGCAACAGCGCGTAGGTGGTGATGATCAGGTCCGAGCCCGCGATGTGCTTGAACATGCCCTCACGCCGCGTGCCGTAGATGGTCAGACGCTTGAGGCCGGGCACGAATTTTTCCGCTTCTCGCTCCCAGTTGGGCAGCACCGAGGTGGGCACCACGATGAGGTTGGGGCCTTCGTAATGGCTTTCCACCATGTACTGGATAAAGGCCAGGGTCTGCACGGTCTTGCCCAGGCCCATTTCGTCGGCCAGGATGCCGCCGAAACCGTATTCCGAAAGAAAGTTCAGGTAAGACAGGCCCTGCGCCTGGTAGGCGCGCAGATTGGCGTCGAGGCCCTTGGGCGGGTCGATGGGCCGCACCTCGCGGAAGGAGCGGATTTTCTCGCGCAGATTGTTCCAGAAGGAATCTGTGGCCGCGCCGGGCAGGTCTTCCAGCAGGCTGTCCAGCACCGGGGCCTCGAACTGCTTGAATTTCTGCTGCGGGGGCTTGCTGGGGTCCAGGCCCAGGGCCGTGAGCTTGTGCGAGAGCTTTTCCAGCCAGGCTTCGGGCAGGCTTGTGTAGGAGCCGTCCTTGAGCTGCACATAGCGTTTGCCGCGCGACCAGGCCTTCCAGATCTTTTCCAGGGGCAGGGTCTGGCCCTCGTAGTCCACGCTGATGTCCAGGGAAAACCACTTTTCTTTTTCGTTGCTGGTCACCTGGGCCGTGATGGTGGACTTGGCCGTGCGCATCTTGTAGCGCGAGAGGGCGCGTTCGCCGTAGACCCGGTAGCTTTCCACCAGCTTGGGGTAGGAGTCGAGCAGAAAGGCAATGGCTTCCTCCGGCTCCAGAAACCAGAGTTTGCTGGAACGGGCCTGGAAGTCCATGCCGGAAAGCTCGTTCATGAGCTGGGCTTCCTCATCCTGATGGCGGCGCACCAGACAGGTCTGGCCGTCATAGCTGTAGCTGCCGGTCTGGAAATCCGGGTTGGGCCCGTTGAGCGTGAATTCGCCGTGCTTGGTTTCGTAGATGTTGTCGATTTCCAGGGTCAGCAGGCTGCCTTCCTCGTCCAGAAAGAGCTTGGGATTGTAGGTGGCGGGCTGGAAGACCGGCTCCATGAGCTTGAGGAATTCCTGCGGCTCGTAGAGTTCCGAGGCGGGCAGGCGGGTCCAGACGCGGTCCAGGAATTCCGAGATTTCCTCATGCGGCACCACCGGGCGCTCGTAAATCAGGTTGCGCACCAGGGACGGGTAAAGCCCGGTCTGCACGGGGTAGAAATTGTGCTGGTAGCAGACCCAGAGCGGCATCTGGCCGTGAAAGGTGATGGGCGCGTCCTCCAGGTTGGCTTGCCCGGAGACGCCCTGCCCGGCGGAATTGCCCGCGCGGATGGGCAGAGGCGGGCGGCCTTCGCGTTTCAGCAGCACTTCAAAGCTGAAACCCGCATCGTCCAGATTGGGCTTGAGCTTGAGGGCGAAGGGCGTGCTTTCGATGCGGCAGGGTTTGTCCGTATCCTTCCAGAGCAGGTAATATTCCTTGCGCACGGACCAGAAAAACCAGGAGGTCAGGCCGTCGGGGATCTCCACCCGATGGCCGTAATAGTCGAGGTGCTGGCCGATCTGGCGGGCCACATGCGGCAGCTGGGGCGAAAATTCGCACCAGTCCGGGTTCTGGATGATCTGCTCCAGGGTCACTTCGTTGTGCACGCTGGACAGCCCGGATTTGTTCTGCCTGCCCCGGAAAAAGGAGACCAGCAGCCGCCCCTGCTCCGGCGCGAAGCGGAAGATCAGGTAATGGCGGCCCGGCTCGGGTTCCATGTCCGTGGAGAAGAAATTCCGGAAGCTCTGCTTCCAGTCCGTGGTGGGCGAGGGGGTTTCCTCGGGGTCGCCCTGTTCCTTGCGCAGCTCTTCAATGAGGCGCAGGGCCAGAGCCGCCACATGCCGGCAGATGCCGGTGAAGGCGTCCGAGCAGTTGCACTGGTGGCGCGTGCTGCGGTCCGTGATGGTGAAACTCAGGCTCGGCGTATAGACCTGGAGATCTTCCCCCTGGATCACGCCCTGCACGTCCCAGGTCTCGCCTTCCTGAATATTTATTTTTTGCACCCCGCCTTCGGACAGGATATAGTAGGCGGCGTCACGGATATATTCCGGCACGCTGTCGTGCAAAAACGCCTGACACATTTCACGGACGACGCTTTGTTCTGATCGGCTCATGCATCCCTCAAGATAGTCCCGCGCCGGGCGTTCCCCCCGGAGCCGCCTGACGCAGGGCGCTGTTCTGACATTTGTGACAACTAGCACAGGTTACAGGATGAAAGCAACCGCAAGCGCGCAAATTATGAAAAAAATATTCCTGACCGCGATGGTCATGATGTTGCCCTGGCTGGCGGCCCTCAATCCGTCGGCGGCCCGTTCCGCAACAGTGGCGGAAGACCCTTCGCAGGACATGCCGATGGAGGACGCGCCCCATGTTTCGTCTTTCGGCAAGGGCGAATCCCCGGCCTACGGCGACCGCATTCTCTTCGGCAGCATCGGCGAGGCCTCCAATCTGATCCCCTACCTGACCTCGGATTCGGCCTCGCATGAAGTGGCCGACATGCTCTATGTGGCACCGTTGCGCTACAACAAGGATTTGCAGCCCGAGCCCTGGGCCGCCGAATCCTGGAGCATGGAGGAGGGCGGACGGCTGATGCGCTTCACCCTGCGCAAGGGCATTCTGTGGGAGGACGGGCAGGAACTCACCGCCGAGGACGTGGCCTTTACCTATAAGCTGGTCATTGATCCGGCCACGGGCAGCCCCTATGCCGAGGATTTTCTGCGGATCAAGGAATTGCGCGTGCTGGACCGCTATACGTTTGAGGCGCGTTACGAGCAGTTCTTCGCCAGGGCCGTTTCCTCCTGGATGAGCCCCATTCTGCCCAAACACATTCTGGAAGGGCAGAACATCCGTGAAACCCCCTTTGCCCGCAAACCCGTGGGAGCCGGGCCCTATCGCCTGAAATCCTGGGAGCCGGGCAGCCGCATCACGCTCACGGCCTCGCCCACCTATTTCGACGGCAAGCCCCACATCAGCGAAGTGGTCTACCGGATTATTCCGGACAGCGCCACCATGTTCATGGAAACCCGCGCGGGACGCCTGGACGTCATGGACCTGAGCCCCCTGCAGTATCTGCGCCAGACCTCCGGCCCGCTCTGGGAGGAGCAGTTTCACAAATACCGCTATCTGGCCTCGGTCTATGTTTTTCTGGGCTTCAACCTGGAGCATCCTTTCTTTAAGGATGTGCGGGTGCGCCGGGCCATATCCATGGCCATCAACCGCGATGAGATCGTCAAGGGCGTATTGCTGGGGCAGGGCGTGCCCGCCTTCGGGCCGTTCAAGCCCGGCTCCTGGGCCTATCATCCCACGCTCAAGCCCGTAGCGCAGAATGTGGCGGCGGCCCGCGCCCTGCTGGCCGAGGCCGGTTTCAGGGATACGGGCGGCGACGGCGTGCTGACCAAGGACGGCAGGCCCCTGGCCTTCACCATTCTGACCAATCAGGGCAATGAGCAGCGTATTCTCACGGCCACGGTGATCCAGTCCCAACTCCGGGCCGTGGGCATCGACGTGCGCATCCGCACTGTGGAGTGGGCGGCCTTTATCCGAGAATTCGTGAACAAGGGCCGTTTCGACGCCGTGATTCTGGGCTGGACCATTACCCAGGACCCGGACATCTTTCAGGTCTGGCATTCCTCGCAAGCCCATGACGGCGGCCTGAATTTCACCCACTACAAGAATCCGGAGCTGGACCGCCTGCTGGAAGAGGCGCGCTCCACGCCGGACCAGGCCGTGCGCACGCGGCTGTACGCGCGGGTCCAGGAAATCCTGGCCGATGACCAGCCCTACTGCTTTTTGTTCGTACCTTACGCCCTGCCCGTGGTGCAGCGGCGCTTCATGGGCATCAAACCGGCTTTGGCCGGAATCATGTACAATTTCGACAAGTGGTGGGTGCCCAAGGCCTTGCAGCGCTATGAGGTGGTGGAGTAGGGGCGTCCGGCAGGCGGTTTGCGGCGGGCTGTCCGCGACCGCGAGGCCTGACGGGCGGGCCGTGCTCAGCCGGGGCTTTTACGCCGTTGACAAGGCCGCTCTTGTCGGAACATAGTCAAAAAAGTGTCTCATCCCGCTCACTTTTCACAGCTTGGCAGGGCTGACCCATGATCCGCATTCAGGAAATTCTCGACAAAGTGGCGGCCAACAACCAGAACGCAGATCTGGAGCTGATCCAGAAGGCCTATGTGTTCGCCGCCACGGCCCACGCCGGGCAGACACGCCTTTCCGGCGAGCCCTACCTCTCCCATCCCCTGGCCGTGGCCGACACCCTGGCGGAAATGGGCTTTGACGAGCCTACGGTGGCTGCGGGCCTGCTGCATGACACCGTGGAGGACACCAAGGCCACCATTGAGGAGATAGACGAGAATTTCGGCGAGGAAGTGGCCGACATTGTGGACGGGGTCACCAAGATCAGCATGATCCCGTTTGAAAACAAGGAGGAAGCCCAGGCCGAGAATATCCGCAAGATGATCCTGGCCATGAGCCATGACATGCGCGTGCTGATGGTCAAGCTGGCCGACCGCCAGCACAATATGAGCACCCTGGATTTCCAGAAAGCCCACAAGCAGAAGCGCATCGCCCAGGAAACCATGGACATCTACGCGCCCTTGGCCAACCGCCTGGGCCTCTATATGCTCAAGCGCAACCTGGAGGATCTGAGCTTCAAATATCTGCGGCCGGATGTCTTCAACCAGATCGACCACTGGCTGGACAAGCATCAGGTGGTGGAAAAGCACATCATCGACAAGGTGGTGGGGCTGATCCTGGATCTGCTGGCTTCCAACCATATTCAGGGCCAAGTCTACGGCCGCATCAAGCACAAGTACAGTATTTACAAGAAAATGCAGTCCCAATCCCTGACCCTGGATGAAATGCACGATATCATGGCCTTCCGCGTGCTGGTCAAGGACATCAAGGATTGCTACGCGGTGCTCGGCCTGGTGCACTCGCAGTGGCGGCCCGTGCACGGGCGCTTCAAAGACTATATTTCCATGCCCAAGGCCAACGGCTACCAGAGCCTGCACACCACGGTCATAGGGCCCGAGGGCGAACGCATCGAAATTCAGATCCGCACCGAGGACATGCACCGCCAGGCCGAGCACGGCGTGGCCGCGCACTGGCTGTACAAGGAAAAGGGCCGGGTCAACAGCAAGGATCTGGAGCAGTTCTCCTGGCTGCGGGAAATTTTTGAACGCCAGGGCGACGAGACGGATTCGCGCGAATTCATGCACGCGTTGAAAATGGACCTCTTCAAGGACGAGGTCTATGTCTACACCCCGGCCGGGGACGTCAAGGAGCTGCCCGAGGGGGCTACGCCTCTGGATTTCGCCTTTCTGATCCACACCAAGGTGGGCCAGCACTGCGCCGGGGCCAAGGTCAACGGGCGGCTCATGCCTCTGAGCACGGAGCTGAAAAACGGCGATATCGTGGAAATCGTCACGGACCCGGCGCGTAATCCCAATCGGGACTGGCTCAAGCTGGTCAAGACCGCCAAAGCCCGCAGCCGTATTCAGCGCTATTTGCGCACCGAGGAGCGGGCTCACGCCGTGGCCCTGGGCCGCGACATGCTGGAGAAAGAAGGTCGCAAGGTCAGCCTCAATGTGGGCAAGGCCCTCAAGGAAGGTCATCTGGCCTTGGTGGCCCAGGAAATGAATTTCGAAAGCGTGGACGACCTGATCGCCGCCGTGGGTTACGCCCACCTGACTCCGCGCAAGATTTTGAACCGCCTCTATGCCGTGCTCCACCCCAATGAGGCCGCCCCGGCCGCGCCCGCAGCCCCCAGCGTCAAGGAGAGCAAGGAAGAGGCCGTCCGCAAGACCGAGGGCGTGGGCATTTCCGGCGTGGACGGCGTGTTGATGCGCTTCGCCAAATGCTGTAACCCTGTGCCGGGCGACCCCATCATCGGCTATATCAGCCGGGGCATGGGCGTCAGCGTGCACCGGGCGGACTGCCCCAATGTGGCCAATATGGAGCCGGAGCGCCTGATCTCCGTGCACTGGGACGGCGCGGAGGAAAAACCCTACGAAGCCGGCATTTTCATCATTGCCAGGAACGTGCAGGGCGTGCTGGCGGAAGTGGCCCAGGTCCTGGCCAAAAACAATGTGAACATCACCGGCCTGAACATGGACAATATGGTGGACGGCCGCGCCAAGCTGCGCTTTACCGTGGAAGTGCGCGACGCTACACAGCTCTATCAGCTCATCGAGGCCATCCGCGCCCTGCCGTCCATCCTGGAAGTGGTGCGCGACACAGAGGATGTGTGATGAAAAGTAAAGTGCATTTTTTTTCTTTGAGATTATAGGTATTATAAGCACATTCCTCTTTAGCAATATGACTGTTGATCTATGCAACCCTTATGATGAGTCTGTGCCAACGAGGGTAGTTCGATGAGACGGCATGCAGTAAGGAGCCGCCATGCGGAAAAATGACATGCCTTGCCCATCTCTTCCTGAAAGCGAAGATATCTTTGTCACACGCTCCCCTTTGCCGCCCCTGGCGGAGTATCTCCGTTGTGTGGAAGATATTTTCGCTACCCGCCGTCTGACCAACAATCAGACCTATGTCCATCGCCTGGAAGAGAGCCTGAGCCGTTTTCTCAAGTTGCCGCATGTGAGCCTGAGCGTGAATGGGACGGCCGCCCTGCAACTGGCTCTGCGTCTGTCCGGGCTTGCGGGAAAAAAGGTGCTCACCACGCCGTTCACGTATGTGGCGACGCTTTCCGCTCTGTTGTGGGAGGGCTGCACGCCCGTTTTCGCGGATATTGATCCCGATACGCTCTGTTTGGCGCCGGAGGCGGTGGAGGAGGCTTTGGACGTGCATCCCGACGTGGCGGGCCTGCTGCCGGTGCACGTCTACGGTAATGCCTGTGATGTGAATAGGCTGGAGCGGCTCTGCATAGAGCGCGGCCTGACCTGCATGTATGACGCGGCCCATGCTTTCGGTTCGACGCTCAATGGGCACACCCTGCTTGAGTTCGGGAATTACGCGGCATGCAGCTTCCACGCCACCAAGCTCTTCCATACGGTGGAAGGCGGTTGTTTGGTGACTCACAGCATAGAGGACCAACGCCGCGTGGAGCTGTTGCGCGCCTTCGGCCATATCGGCGACGAACACCTGACCTTGGGCATCAATGCTAAAATGTCGGAACTGCATGCTGCCATGGGGCTCTGCCTGTTGCCCTTGTTGGCGGAAAACATCCGCCTGCGGGAGGAAATCTGTACGCGCTATGATGCGCTGTTGACGTCAACAGCGGCGCGGGGCCGTCTGCGGCGACCCCGTCTAGCCTCCGGCTTGTCCTACAATTACGCTTACTATCCGATAATTTTCGAAGACGAAACTCAGTTGTTGCGAGTCAAAACCGCGCTGGAGGCAAAACATATCCATCCCCGGCGTTATTTTTACCCCGCGCTGACGGAACTATCCTATCTGCCTCCTGTGTCCCGCGTCCGCTGCCCGCAAGCCGAGGATCTGGCCCGTCGTGTGCTCTGTTTGCCGCTGTATGCCGAGCTGACGCCTGAACAGGTCGAAAACATTTCGGATATTGTCTTGCGGCAGTTGTAAACAGTGACCTCGGCAGATATCTTCCAACGCATAAGGCCGTCCCCCCGTGGGACGGCCTTATGTTTGTGCGCGGGAAGGAATCGCACACGTAGAGGGGCGTTAACCGTTTACCGGAACATGTAAGGCATGAACTGCTCTAGGGCGTGTTAACACTACGTTCTTTCGCCCGCTGGCGTCGTCGAACTTCATCTTTTATTCCGGTCACGTACCGTAAGAGTACGCTCCCTTCATAAAAGGGTCGTTTTCCTAGCCAGCGAACAAAATCCCAGTAGTGTTAACGCGCCCTAGAAGGTATAGGCAAAGACGAGTTGAGCTTTCCAGGCGTCCTGCTTCTCGTAGGAATCTGGCATATAGCCTTTCTTCCAGGTATCGTCGTCAATCATGTTGACGATGTAGCCCAGTTCCAGGTTGGCTTCCAGGTTTTCGTAGATCTGCCAGGAGTTGACCAGGTTGAATTCCAGTAGGCCGTCGTTGGTGGTCAGATACGGGCCGTCGTTGGTGCCGTAGCCGGAGCTCC
Organism: Desulfovibrio fairfieldensis; assembly: GCF_001553605.1. Lineage (NCBI taxonomy): Bacteria > Pseudomonadati > Thermodesulfobacteriota > Desulfovibrionia > Desulfovibrionales > Desulfovibrionaceae > Desulfovibrio > Desulfovibrio fairfieldensis. Next base: position 2,030,374 of record NZ_CP014229.1, on the reverse strand, counting down.
AGGCCGTGGAACTGTCCATGTACTTGACCATGGAGGGACTGTTGGTGCCGCCCCAGTAGGCCACGCGGAAAGTGTGTTTGAGATCTTCCACAAAGCTCATATCACGGATCTGCAGACCCACGCCCCAGGTGCCCGCGTAGCTCAGATCGCGGTCATACCATGCCCCATTGGGGGCCCAGGCCAAGTTGCCGTCGCCCATGAAGGAGGTGAAGTTGCCCGCGGCCGCAATGGAAGGCATGCGTTCGGAACCGTTTTTCACGTCGCCGTCGTCGCCCGATGCGTACCAGCCGAAGATGCCGGGAACACCCCATTCCATCTTGTATTCAACGAGGGCCTTGGCCAGAAAGCCCTGACGCTCGGTGCTGCCGCGCTTCCAGTCGCCGGAGCCGAAGCGTTTTTCCACGTCAAAGCGGCCCATGGCTTCCACGTAGCCGTAATTCAGATCCAGCTCGAAGTTCCAGGGATCCAGAGCCGTGATGGCGATGGGCAGGCCGGCCCAGAACATGGAACCGTAGGCCTTGCTGGTGCTCCCCAGACCATTGTGATTGAAGCCCGGATACAGTCCGTTAAGGGTATAACTCAGAGCGCCGTCCGCTGTGCCCCACTGGTTACTCCCGGCTCTGCCGGGCCGGGACCAGGGGTTGCTATTGTCGTCGGCATCCAGGCCGTCCAGAGCGTTCTTGCCCATCATGCCGTACATGACCCAGGGCGTGATTTCAAAACCGTCGAAGGTCAGCGGCAGGCTCAGGGCGAAGAGGTCGATGTTGTCCAGGTAATTTGCTTCCCGGCGATTGTCATTGGCATCCAGCCAGCCCGAGTAGTTATCGTTGACCGGGCGCATCCAGAGGGCGGTGAGCCCCACGTTCTCGTTGAACTTGTAGTTGGCCACCACGGCGGCCACATCGCCGTCCATGACGGCGGAGCCGCCGGCCACGTTGGGCAGGGCCACGGCCTGGAGGCCCATACGGAGCTTCAGGTCGGTCTGGGGCACCATCCAGTCGATGTAGGCGTTCTTCAGCTTGATAACACCGTTGCCGTCCGCGCCCAGCGCGCCGCCTTCGTCAGCCTTGCCCCAGGTCTGGTCGCCGATCTCAAAGAAAACTGTGCCGGACAGGGCTTCGGAAGCCACCGCGTCGATCTGCAGACGGACGCGCTGTGCGGCGGCGAACTTGTCGTCGCTGTCAGCCTTCTGTTTGCTGGCGCCTTTGTCATTCATTTTGCTGATCAGCGAGTCGTCACCGGCGCCGAAGCCCACCAGCCATTCGCCTTGGGCCTTGAAATCAATGGCCTTGGCGCTCCCCGTTGCGCCCAGGAACAGGCCGGCGGCCAGCAGGACCACCATGCACTGTTTCTTGAACCTTCCCAGTGTTTCCTTTTTCTTGCTCATGCCTCACTCCTCAGGGCTTATGGTTTATGCCGCCCGCCTTCCGGCGCTTCCCTTGGCTGTCCGGAGCCGGCAGCGTTGTTGCGTTTATAATAATAACACGATTTTATAAAATGTAACAATAATTATTTCCCACAATCCGCCCGGGAAAAGCCCCAATTCTTTCCGGGGCGGATATTACGCGGTCTTGGACTCGGAACGCGCCTTCTTGTGTCCGCAACGGCAGTGCGCGCAGTTACCCCGGCAGACGTGCCCTTCAGGCTTCTTTTCCGGTACAAGCAGCACCTTGTTGCCGCTGATCGCCAGCGCAAAGCCGCTGTTGCCCTTGAAAACAATTTGTTGCGGCTCGTAATCGGCATGCAGAAAAGCGGCCTTGAGCGCGGCGGCTGCGACAGGGTTCGGCTGTTCAACCTCACGGACATCAATGAAAATACGCTTGCATGATTGATAGTAGCGTTGCAGAAGATTTATCAAGACACTGGCTTGCGGTGGATCAAAACGTGAATTAAAGCGGATGTGAAGATTGTCATGGCTGAACCTGTGGCTGACATCCAGAGATTGCACGGCTGTGCAGGCAGAATCCATATTTTTTCTCCGCGTTGCATGTGTGGATGGCTGACTTTTGCACAGGCCGGGATTTCTGTCAATAGAATTGAAATTCATTTTCAAAAAATTCTTGCAAACACAGATGGCATTTGCGTGGAATTTGACGCAAAATGCGCCGATCCTTCTTACCTCGAGAGCAGAGCATGAACCGACGGCGACAAGCAGTGGGGAAATTTTACGGCCTTCTGGCCCTGACCGCCGCTATTTGGGGCATCCAGCCGCTTTTCATCAAACTGGCCGTGCGGGAAATCACACCGGTGAGCCTGACCGTGGTGCGCTTCGTGCTGATCAGCGCCACCATTTTTCTGATCATGCGCTGGCGACACAGAACGCCTTTGCTGCCCCCTCTCTCGGCGCTCTTTCCGCTCTTTTGCATGGGCGTATGCGGCGTGGCCGTGAACAATGTGGCCCAGTTCACCGGCCTGCAGTATTCCACTGTGGGCAATGCCACCCTGATCGCCTCCACCACACCGGCGGTCACGGCCCTGTTGGCCGTGCTTTTTCTGCGTGAGCGGCTTTTGCCCATCCAGTGGCTGGGCATTGTCATTTCCCTTTTGGGCGTCCTGGTGCTCATCAGCAAGGGCTCGCTGGCGATCCTGCTGCGGATTTCCTTCAATTACGGCGACCTGCTTTTTTTCTTCGCCCAGTTGGGCTGGGCCGCGTATATGCTGATCGGCTTCCGGGTCATGCACCATCTTTCGGCACTGGGCACAACGGCCTGGGCCGGCGTGTTCGGGGCGCTGACCACCCTGGTCTACGGCCTGATCACGGATGAACTGCACTACGCGCCGCTGTCCCCGGCGGGAATAGCCTATATGGCCTATATCATCTGGATGGGCGGAGTTTGCGCCATGGTTTTCTGGAACCTCGGCGTCAAGATGGTCGGGGCCAGCCTGGCCGCCGTTTTTCTGAACATCATGCCCCTGGTGGGCGTGGCGGCGGGTGTGATCGTGCTGGATGAGGATTTTTACTGGCAGGAATGCTTCGGCGCGGGGGGCATTTTGTCCGGCGTTTACCTGCTTACCCAGGCGCGGCAGATCCTGCACCGCCGCAATGTCCGACGCAGGGCCCACTACAGGGCGGCGCGTCAGCGCATGCAGGCATAAAAAGCGAGCCGGTCGCGTATGCAACCGGCCCGTGTTTTTTATGTATCCTTGGGCTTGCGGCTTATCCCGCCGTGATGCCGCCGTTTTCCACGGTAAACAGGGCCGCGCCCGGCGCGGCGGCGCGCAGCACATCCACCATATGCGGCTGGCAGGTGAAGTAGAGCAGCTGATGAGCCGGGCCTTCCTTGCCGTCGGCCAGTTCCGCGAAGGCCCGCGCTGTGCGTTCGGCCCGTTCCGGGTCGAAGTTGACCAGCACCTCGTCCATGATCACGGGCAGGGGCGCGGCATGGGCCGCGTGGTTTTTGATGTAGGCCAGGCGCAGGGCCAGATAGGCCTGTTCCTGCGTGCCGCGGCTCAAGGATTCCGGCGGCACCGGTTCGCCCTGGTCGGGCAAAATGCTCAGGCTCGAATTTTCCAGCGAGGCGCTGATGCCCCGCCAGCGGCGGCCCGTGATGCGGGCGAAGATGTCCGAGGCCTGGCGGATGACCTCCGGCTGGCGCTCGCGCTCAAAAATGCGCTTGGCGTTGAGCAGGATTTCGCGGGCCAGGGCCCGACGGCTCCAGGCCAGAGCCATACGCTCCATGCTTTCCAGCAGCAGCGCTTCCTGCTGGCGCAGTTCCGCCAGATCGTCGGTCCGGGCCAGGGCCGTAACCTTGGCGCTCAGACCGGCCACGGCGGTGGCCAGCTCCTGTTCCTCGTCCTGGATGCCGTTGAGTTCTTCCTGAATGGCGGCGCTGCGTTTTTCCTGGCTCTCCTGTTCCTCTTCCCGGAAGGAGGCCAGAAATTCCGGCAAGGGCAGGGTATCGGCGGCCAGACGCAGGGCGTCCTCCAGGTCCTGACGGCGGCGGGCCAGATCCCGCTGCTCGTCGCGCAGGGCGGCCAGACGTAAAAAGTCCTCGGCGTCCCGCGCCCCGGCCAGAGCCAGCAGATTGCGCTCATTGTTGCGGGCTTCGCCGAGGGCCGCCTCACCCGCGCGCACGTCGTCCTCCTCCTCGGCCAGCAGGCCGGAGAGGCGGGCGCGTTCGTCCTGGGCCTGGGCCATGCTTTCGGCCGAGGCCAGGGCAGCGTCCAGGCTGGACAGCCAGTCCGGAGCGGCGTCCGCATCCTGAAGCGGATCCCGCGACAGGGAGGCCAGCAGGGCCGCCAGTGGTTCGCGCAGGGCCGCCAGTTCCGCGCGGCCTTGTGCCAGTTCGGTGCGGGCACGCTCCAGAGCCGACTCGGCCGCCAGGCAGTTTTCCATGTACTTGAGGGCTTCGCGCACGGTCTCCGGGTCCAGATCCTCGCCCAGGCCGAGCCCCTGCAGGCAGCGGCTCCAGGTTTCGCGGGCCGCTCCCAGGCGTTCTTCCGCCGCGCGCAAGTGTTCCAAGGCCTCGTTCTGGCGGTTCTGCGCCCGTTCCAGCTCGTTTTCATGATTCTGGAGGGCGGCGGCCGCCTTGATGCGCTGTTCACGCGCGGCGTCGGCCTCTCGGCAGGATTCCAGCACCTGGCGCACGCATTCCACCAGAGCTGCGCAGTCCGCCTCTTCCGTCAGGCGTTCGGCCACGGCGGGCACGGCGCGCATGCGCTCTTCCAGACCGCGGAGATCGTCCTCCAAGGCGCGCAGTTCAGCTTCGGCGGCGGCCACGCCGCCAAAAGCCAGACGGGCGGATTCAGCCCTGGCGAAAAAGGCGGCCGCGCTTTCCGGCGACGGCACATTGCTGACGCGCTGGGCCAGCATGAGCTCATGCCAGCGGCGGCGGGTCTGCTGGACAGCGCCTTCCATTTCGTGGGCCTTGCCCTGCAGAACGCCCACCTGAGTCTTGGCCAGGCCCATCTCGCGTTGCAGCGCCTCCATGTCCCGGAGGGAACGTTCTTCGTTGAAACACTGCTCGCGTTCGCGCTCCAGAAGCATTTCCGTGGCTTCCAGGGTGACGAGATCCATACTCTCCACACCCGCCGCGGCGCAAAGCTGGCGGGCCTGCTCGCCCAGTTCGGCCACGTGCAGGGCGCAGGTCTCGCGGCGGCTCTGCAATTGCGCCATTTCCCGCTGGTGGCGCTTGGCTTCGGGACCGCTGCGCGGCAGGCCCCCGGCCAGAAAGCCCACGCCGCAGGCCAGTACCAGATAGCCGGACCAGAGGCTGACGGGCAGGGCCAGCGCGTCCGTGAGCGGGAAGCTGATCAAACCCCAGCGCCAGTAAGCCAGCAGAATGCCCACACCCGTTGCGATGAGCGCCGCGCCCACCACGATCAGCGGCAGACTTTTGACCGGCGAGGGGGCCTGTTCGCTGTTGATCCTGTTGTCCAGCTCCTGAAGGCGTTCGCGCTCTGTAGCCATGCTGGCGGACAGAGCCCGCAGAGAGCGCAGGGCCGCCGCGCGGGCGTCCAGAGCCTCACGGCTGGGGCCGCTGGCATGGCGCTGGGCCTCGCGCAATTCATCCATGCGGTTCTTGAACGCGTCCACCTGTTCTCCGGCCTGTTGCACGGCCTGGGCGGCTTCACCCGCCTCGCGCAGGCGTTCCTGCACCTCGCCGGCCAATGCCAGGGCTTCCTCCTGGCGAGCCAGCAGGCCGTCAAGAATCTCGCGCGGTCCGTTGTGAGCGGAAGTTACGCTGTTGCCGCCATTGTCGCCATTACCGGATGTCCCGCTTGGGGCCGCCAGGCGCAGAGGATCATAGGCTCGTGCAAATGTGGTGCGCGCATTGTGCAGAGCGCGCTGACGGCCCGGCAACTGGCGGCGGTCTTCCTCCAGCCGGGCCAGGGTCTGGCGCAGATCGTCGCGGGCCTCGTCGTCCAGGGCGGCCACGGGCGCGGGGAGCATGGTCAGAGCGTTCCGGGCCGCGGCCACATCCCGCTCGGCGCTTTCCACATCGCGGTTGGCCTTGGTCAGAGCGTCCACGGCGGCCTGATGGGCCGAACCCGCCGCCGCCATTTCGCGGGCCTGTTTTTCCAGATCTTCGCGGGCAAAGAGAGAGCGGTCCGTGGTGCGGATGCGCTCGCAGCTCCAGCCGGGCCCCAGCCGGGTCAGCTCACGGTTCAGATCCGCCTCGGCCCGGCGGCAATTGTCCTCCTGGCCGGACAGCAGGCTCTGGGCCTGGCGGTAGCCGCTCTTGCGCTCGGAGAGGCGGCGCAGCTCGGGCAGGGCGTCCAGCAGGGCCTGATTCACCTGTACGGCGTCGCGCCGTTCGCGCAGGCGGGCCAGTTTTTCCCGGTGCGCGGCCAACTGGCGTTCGCAGGTTTCGCGGGCCTGCTGGGCGCGGGCCAGGCGCGCCGGACCGTCTTCGGGAAAGCTTTCGCTCACCGGGGTCAGGCGTTCCAGCCGGACACCGGCCATGCGCCATTCGTCCCATTGCCGCCAGACGCCCAGACGGCGCTCCAGCAGGCGACGCTCCTCTTCCAATTCGCTTTTATGGCGGCGCAGGTCGGCCAAGGCCGTTTTTTTACGCGAGAGCTCCAGGGCCAGGCCGTCAAAGCCCGCGCATTCCACGGCCACGTCCTCGATTTTGCCGCGCAGCTCTTCCAGTTGACGGATGGCCGCGTTGAGCGCCGGTTTGCTGCCGCCGCTCTTGAAAATGTCCTCGGCCTGCCGTTCCAGGATTTTCAGCACGTCGCCGGGCGCGCGCAGGCCCGGGCCGAAGCTCGCGCCGTACAGGGCGTTGCGCACGCCCTCGGCGCTCAGGCTTTCAAAGCTCTCCAGCTCGCTCAGGCTGAAGCCGAAGACATTGCGGTAGACCTCGCGGCTGACGCCGAAGAGCAGCTGCCGCAACAGTTCCGGCGGCAGCATGCCGCCGTCCGCTTCGCTCAGGGTCAGCATGCCGCCGCCCGAACCCGGCCGCCGCGTCAGATGCAGGGGTTCCCGCTCGTCCGCGCGCAGCACGAGGCTGCCTCCGGCCTGGCCGCCGCGCAGGGGCGCATAGCTGCGTTTGGCCTCGCGGCTGCGGGGATCGGGGTAGCCCGTGAGCATGGAGCGCAGGAATTCCAGGCAGGTGGATTTGCCCGCTTCATTGCGGCCCAGAAAAATGGACAGGCCCGGCGGCAGATTCTCCACCTGCACGCCGGAAAAGATGCCGAAGCCGTCGATGCGGAAGGATTCAATATACATCAGCGGACCTCCAGCAGATCCATGCAGAGGCGTTCGGCCTCCTGCAGCAGGGCCTGCATTTGCGTCTCGTCGGGCTGGGCCAGCACCTTGCGCAGACGGTTGTGCCCGAACAGCGGATGCAGAGCCGGACCGGCCACTTCCTGCAGGGCTTCCCGGCTTTCGCGCATGCGTTCGGCCAGACGCATGGCTTCGCCCAGCAGATCCTCGCGCTGCAGATATTCGGAGCGTTCCGTAAGGGAACGGGTTTCCACCCGCAGGTCCTTGAGCCAGACTCCCGGCGTGCCCGAACTCAGATGGCGCAGGCGCTCGGCCAGATCCTCCTGATTGGCCGCGTCACGCAGCAGGGCGTCCAGACTGGTGCGTCCGCTCAGGGTTACACGGGCCATAAGGGCCTCGCAGCCGGGATCGGCGGCTTCCGCCGCTTTCTCCAGGCAGTGGTTCAGGCGGCGTTCCACCTCGTCCAGATGGTCCACGCCGTCCAGGTCCAGGTCCAGCTTCTCCCACTGCACGGGTCCCAGGCGCAGAAATGTGGAGGCGCAGGCGTAGGCACCGCCTCTGGGCGCGACCGTGACCAGCAGGCAGCCGCGCGGACCCGGCTCATTGACGTGCAGGCCCTGGGCATTGCCGGGATAGGCGACAAAGGGCGTCTCCGAGAGTACGCGGCGCTCGTGCACGTGCCCCAAGGCCCAGGCGTCCAGGCCCCCGGCCTTGAGATCATCCAGGGAACAGGGGGCGTAGCGGTCGGCCTTGCTCTCGCCTTCCACCGTGCAGTGCAGCACGCCCAGCTGGAAGCAGTCATACCGCGCGTCGCGTTCGAACAGGCGGGCCAGATTGCGGCCCTCCCTGGCCCGGGCGTGGCTGATGCCGTGGATAACGGCCAGCGGTCGGCCGTCTTTTTCCAGAACATGCCGTTCCGGTTCCGGGCCGAAAACCGTGACGTTGTCCGGCCATTCCACGGCGTTGAGGCGCGAATCCAGCGGGTCGTGATTGCCGTGGGCCAGAAATACGCGGATGCCCAGTCTGTTCAGACGGTCGCAGCCGTCGCGCAACTTGAGCTGGGCTTTGACGCTGTGGTTTTCCTGATTGTAGATATCGCCGGCCAGCACCAGAAAATCTGGCTTTTCAGCCTCGCAGAAGCGGAAAAGGCGCTCCAGGGCCGTGAAGGTGGCTTCATGCAGCAGGCGCGCCAGATGGCCGCCCTGGGCGGTCTCGCGCGAAAGGCCCTGAAAGGGCGTGTCCAGATGCAGATCGGCCGCGTGGATGTAGCGGATGGCGTCCATGCGCAAAGCCTCGCTTGCGGATGATGAAAAGGTCGTATGCAGGGAGTAATAGCGGTGAAAAATCTAGACTTTTTCAAGCATTATGACAAGCGCGACGGCCATCTGCCCGGAATTTTTCCGGAATATTTCAATGACGGAAAATAGTTCGCTGTAACGGTGGGAGAAGAAAGGGGGATGACGGGACGGGCTATCTGCCGGCTTGGGCCCGCAGACGCAGGCATTCCTCGGCCAGTTGGAGCAATTCCGCGTCTTCGGGGCGTTCCTTGAGGCCTTTGCGTACATGCCCCAAGGCGCGGACATATTCGCCCGCTTCCAGCATGGCTTTGGCCATCATGGAAAAGACGGAAAATTCGTTTTTATAGTATTTGAGGGCCTCGGCAAAGCTGGCGTCGGCTTCGGAGCCCTTGCCCTGGTTCAGGAGCAGCTTGCCCTCCTTGATGCAGCGGTCCAGATTGAGCTTGCGCTGGAGGGTGGTTTCGTAATCCTCCTGGTTTTCCTGGCCCCGCAACTCCTTGTACAGTTTGATGAAAAAGATGAGCAGCTCGCGTTCTTTGCCCGGCTGGTAGTTCAGGGGCTGGCCGCACTCTTTTTTATACTGGGGATCCGAAGTCAGCACGGTCAGGGCGTTGCGGAAATCGCCGCGCAGGTCCGTGGGCGCGGTCTGCCCGCCCAGTTCCTTGAAGGCGGCGATGGTCAGATACACGGCGCGCGGGAAGTCGCGGCGCTGACAGCTGGCCTTGGCACGGCCCAGATTTTCACGGATTTTACGTGCGTTCATGACGGATTTTCGTAATGACCTTTTTCATTAGAGCAATTTCAAAGTGGAATTGCTCTGGCGGCTCGTTGACGGCTATGCCGCCTTACGGATGACGACAGCATAACTAAGCGCCGAAGTGAACGTCTTAAAAACTTTGAAAATGCACATTCTCAAAGCTTATCTACTCTAGTATGCCGGATTCGCCCGCCGAGGGCAAGCGGCGGAACCGCCTCTCGGGACAGTCGCGGTCCTGTGTTCAAGGCGCGCCGCCGGACCGGCCATCCTGGCCGTGCCGCGCCAGACCGGCTTTGAGGGCCTGCGCCGTGGCCGGACCCGGCCGGAAGGACATGAGATGTTCCTTGAAGCTGCGGTTTACGGCGGCCAGATGCGGAGCCAGATCCCGCCGGAATTCCCGGTATTCCCTGCGTTCGGCCACACTGACCCGGCAGCCGTCGGCAATATCGAGAATTTCATAGCGGCGCATGGGTCTCAACGAGCGCACACCCGAGGCATAGAGGATTTTGTTCAGAAAGAGTTTGCCCGGCAGCAGATTGTCCGTGACCACCAACTCCCGATGCAGCCGCCGCTTGTCGATACCCCTGGCGGCGTAGGTAGTCTGCGCGTCCTCTTCGGGCAGATTTTCGAAATAATCCGGACCGTGGTAGTAATACTGCGGAAAGCCCGCGCAGCTCATGCGCAGGCCGTAATCGCCGTCTTCGCCGCCGTAAAGGCCGTATTCCTCGTTCCAGAAACCCAGTTCGTCCGAAACCGCTTTGGGGATCAGCACGGCTTGGCCCGGCAGATTGCCGGGGCACACGCCCAGCATGCCTTCCGGCGTGGCTGTCGCGCCGGGATGGCGGCGCAGCATGTCCAGATTGAAGGCTCCGCCCAGATTGGATTGCGGCCTGCCGTGCCGCCAGAGTGCCAGCAAGCCGGGCAGCCAGCGCGTCCGGCGCATGGCCGTGTCATTGTCCAGCTTCATATAGATGGGCGCGGGCACCAGTTCCCAGCCCACATTGGCGGCGCAGGCCACGCCCATGTTGCGGGGCAGGAGGAAAAGATGGTCGATGACGCCGCGCTCCCGGAATTCCAGAAGCGTGTCGACCAGGGCCGGATCGCTGCCGTTGTCCACCACTGTGATGTCAAAGGGCACTTCCTGCGAGGTCCGGCGCAGGGCAAGGAGTGTCTCCCGCGTGGCGCCGGGGCGGTTGAATACCGGAATGGTCACGTTGCAGACCGGCGCGACGTCGGACGGATGGCTCTGGAAGTCCTGCTCCATTATTGCTCCTTTGCGAGCGCATGCTGTGCGCGCCGTTCAAGCCTGTTAGCGTAAATGGTAGAAAGAAGGCCCGCAGGCGTCAAGGGCGCATGCTCGCGTGAAGCGCATTGACTGGATTGTGGCGCGTTGGTAGGCTTGCGCGCGAAATCCGACAGAAAGGAGCACCATGGCGCGCGTACTTTACGGCATTCACGGCACCGGGCATGGGCACGCCATGCGGGGCCTGACCATTGCCCGTCGGCTTTCCGGCCATGAATTTCTCTTTGTGGCCGACGATGACGCCCCGAAAATCCTGGAGCCGGAATTTCCTGTCCGGCGCCTGCCCAATCTGGGCACGGTGTTCAAGAACTACAAGGTGGATCTGGGGGCCACCGTCACCCGTGCCGTGCCTCTGCTTTGGCACCGGCGACGTTATATCGACCGGGTGCTCCGGCTCATGGACGAGTTCAAGCCCGACGTCTGCATGACCGACCTGGAGTATTTCGTGCCGCGCGCCGCCGAAGAGGCGGGCCTGCCCTGTCTGACGCTGGACCATCAGCACATCATCACCTGCTGCCGCCACAATCTGCCGCCGGATATGTGGTGGGACAGTTTCGTGCAGGGCCTGACTCCGCGTTATCTGTTCCGGCCCACGGCGGAAAACCTGATCATTTCCTTTTACGCGCCGCCCGTGCTCCCGCGCTATAAGGCACGCGTGGCTCCGCCCATTCTGCGCGACAGCGTGCTGGCTCTCCATCCCCGCGACGAAGGGCATGTGCTGGTCTATCAGAGCAATTCCACTCACCGGAAGCTGGTGGACTTTCTGCGCGCGGCCACGGACAAAATCTGTTATGTTTACGGCTATGGCCGTGCGGAAGGCCGCGAGGGCAATGTAATTTTTATGCGCAAGAGCGAAGAGGGATTTTTGCGGCTGCTGGAGGGCTGCTCCTACGTGATCCAGGGCGGCGGGCACACCCTGATGAGCGAGGCGCTGCATCTGGGCAAACCCATCCTGACCCTGCCGCTCAAGGCCATGGTGGAGCAGCGTTTCAACGCCCTCTATGTGGAACGCCTGAACTACGGCATGCGGGCGGACATGCTCAGCCTGGAGCCGGAATTGCTGCGGCGCTTCGAAGCCCGGCTGCCGGAGTTCAAAGCGGCCATCGCGGCGGGAAACTTCTGCGGCAACGAGCTGGTTTTCGGCCTGGTGGACCACTTCATCCGCCACGGCAATCTGCCGCTGCAGGGCGCTCCGGCCGTACTGGAGGGATAGAGCAATAACCTTGAGAGTGCCAATTCTTAAATTGGTCTGCTTCCGGCCTTCCACCGCTGAGCGGAGTTGTAACGCCTTGTCCGATGTTTAACCCTGTCTGGGAGGCGAACGTGAAAAATCCCGAGCAGACCTTGGGCAAATTTATCGACAGGCAAAGTACTGCCTTCATCGGCTCCCTGGATGACGACGGCTTTCCCAATATAAAGGCCATGCTGGCCCCTCGCCAACGGGAAGGCCTGCGGGTTTTCTACTTCACCACCAATGCCTCGTCACTGCGCGTGCGGCAATACCGCCATAATCCGCAGGCTTGCGTCTATTTCTGCGACCGGCGTTTTTTCCGGGGCGTGATGTTCCGTGGCAGGATGGGGGTGCTGGAGGATCTGGAGAGCAAATCCGCGATCTGGCGCGAGGGCGACACGCTTTATTATCCCCTGGGCCTGCTTGATCCGGATTATTGCGTATTGCGTTTCACCGCCGAGTCCGGACGCTTCTACAGCAAGTTCAGATCAGAGGATTTTGCATTGGCCTGAGTGTCGCCCGGCGGATTATACGCCGAGATAGGCGCTACGCACTTCATCGCTTTGCAGAAGATTGGCGGCCGTATCTTCCATGACGACGCGGCCGTTTTCCATCACATAGCCGCGGTGGGCGACGCGCAGGGCCTGATTGGCGTTCTGTTCCACCAGAAAGACCGTGGTGCCGTCCGCATTGACTTTGCGGATGATGGCAAAAATCTGCTGGATGATGATGGGCGCGAGACCCAGGGAGGGCTCGTCCAGCAGGAGCAGCTTGGGCCGGCCCATGAGCGCGCGGCTGATAGCCAGCATCTGCTGCTCGCCGCCGGACAGGGTGCCCCCGGCTTGGCGACGGCGTTCGGCCAGAATGGGGAAGAGGCTGAACACGTAGTCCATGTCATCTTTGACGCCCTGGCTGTCCCGGCGCAGAAACGCGCCGAGATCCAGATTTTCGCGCACGCTGAGGTCCGGGAAGATCAGGCGGCCTTCCGGCACTTGGGAAATGCCCATGGAGACGATTTCATGCGGCGGCAGCTCGTGGATGGGCATGCCGTTCCAGAGAATTTCACCCTGGCGCGGCCTGTTGATGCCGCAGACGGTCATCAGGGTCGTGGATTTGCCCGCGCCGTTGGCGCCGATCAGGGTGACGATCTCGCCGTCGTTCACGCGCAGGGAAACGTCGCGCAGGGCCTGAATGTTGCCGTAATAGGTGTCCACATTGCGGAGTTCAAGCATCGCTTTCTCCCAAATAGGCCTTGATCACGCGCGGGTTGGCGCGCACTTCCCCGGGCTTGCCCGAGGCGATGCAGGAACCGTATTCCATGACGTAGATGCGGTCTGAAAGAGACATGACCATACTCATGTCGTGCTCGATGAGCAAAATGGAAAGGTTGCGGGCGTCGCGGATGCCGCGCACCAGAATTTCCAGTTCGTGGGTTTCCTGGGGGTTCATGCCTGCGGCCGGTTCGTCCAAGAGCAGCATGCGCGGTTCGGTCGCCAGGGCGCGGGCGATCTCCAGGCGGCGTTGCGCGCCGTAAGCCAGGTTGCGGGCCCGTTCATTCCAGAGATCCTGCAAATGCAGGCTTTCCAGCAGGGCATAGCTGATGTCGATGCTTTCCTGCTCTTCGCGGCGGGTTCGCCCGTTGCGCGACAGCGCGCCCCAGATGCCCGCGCGGGTGCGGCAGTGGCGGCCCACCATGACGTTTTCCAGCACGGTCATGTCGCTGAACAGGCGGATGTTCTGGAACGTGCGGGCCATGCCCATGGCCGTGATCTTGTGCGGTTTCTTGCCGTTGAGCAGATGTTTTTCGGCGTCGGCGTCATAGAGATACATCTTGCCTTCGGTAGGCGTGTAGATGCCGGTGACGCAGTTGAAAAATGTGGTCTTGCCCGCGCCGTTGGGGCCGATCAGGGCCACGATCTCATTGGCGTCCACATGCAGGTCCAGATCGCTCAAGGCGCGCAGCCCGCCGAAATCCTGGGAAAGACCCGAAACTTCCAGAACCGGCGTCATGACCGGCCTCCGTTGTGGGCCCCGTGCAGGGCGCTGATTCTGTAGCGGCGGCGCTCGCCGCTGATCAGGCCCTGGGGCCGGAAAATCATCATGATCACCATGATCGCGCCGAAAATCAGCATGCGGTATTCGGAAAAAGCGCGCAGATATTCCGGGGCCAGAATCAGGATCATGGCCGCGATGGCCACGCCCGCGATGGAGCCCATGCCGCCCAGCACCACCATGGAGAGAATCATGGCCGACTCCATGAAGGTGAAGCTGGAGGGATTGATGTAGGTGGTCTTGGCCGCGAAGATCACGCCCGCGAACCCGGCCCAGCAGGAGCCCAGGGCAAAGGCCGAGAGCTTGACCCGGGTGATGTCGATGCCCATGGCCTCACCGGCGATCTCGTCCTCGCGCAGGGCCTGCAGGGCCAGTCCCACCCGCGAATTTTTAAGTCGCGAGATCACGATAATGGTGATGACCACCGCCGCCAGCACCAAGTAATAAACATAGGTGGTGGAAGTGTTGATGTCCATCTCCATGCCGAAGAAGCCGGGCCGGGGAATCTCGCTGATGCCGCGCGGCCCGCCGGTAAGACTGGTCCAGTTCTGGAGGCCCAGGCGTACTATTTCGCCGAAGCCCAGAGTGACGATTGCCAGGTAGTCGCCGCGCAGGCGCAGCACGGGAAAGCCCAGGGCCAGGCCGAAAAGCACGGCCATCACGCCGCCCACGGGCAGACAGGCCCAGAAGCCCCAGCCGAAGAACTGGTAGAGCAGGCCATAGGCATATGCGCCCACGGCGTAAAAGGCCACATAGCCCAGCACCAGCTGGCCCGCCAAGCCCACCACGATATTCAGGCCCAGGGCCAGCATGACGTAGAGCAGGGCCGAGATCATGATATTGGTCTGATAAAAGGAACTGACCAGCGGCATGACCAGCATGAACAGGGCCAGGACAACCAGCCCGCCCGCCTTGAGCCGGGGCCGTCCGGCCAGGAGATGCAGGCCCGCGCCGAGGCCTTCGGGCAGAGCCACCAGGGGCAGCCCCTTGGCCTTGCGCGAGAAACACCAGTCCCAGATGACGGCCAGGACGAAAACGCCAGCGCCCAACCAGAGAATACGGTCGAAACGCCAGGTCACGCTGTTCTCCAGCGTGTTGAGCTTGATGCCCATGACCGGCAGGGTCAGCGCCATGAACCAGATTGCCGTGAGCACGGCCTTGAATACGCGCCGCATGGCTACACCTTCTGTACCTTGGCTTTGCCCAGAATGCCGTCGGGGCGGAAAATCAGAATCAGGATCAGAATGCCGAAGGCCAGAATATCCTCGTAGTTGCCGGAGAAATAGCCGGTGGTGAAGCTCTCGGCCAAGCCCAGCACAAGGCCGCCCACCATGGCCCCGGGGATGGAGCCGATGCCGCCGAGCACCGCCGCGGTAAAGGCCTTGAGCCCGGCGAGGAAGCCGATGCCGAAGTTGACCTGGCCCATGTGCGAGGCGATCAGCACGCCGCCCAACGCGGCCAGTCCCGAACCGATGATGAAGGTCAGGGAAATGATCCAGTCGGCGTTGATGCCCAGCAGCAGGGCCATTTTGCGGTTCTGGGCCGTGGCCCGCATGGCTTTGCCCATGCGCGTGAAGCGGATGAAGAGCGACAGCGCCACCATGGCCAGGGTGCTGACCAGCAGAATCAGAAAGTCGCTGGGGCCCATGACGTAGTTGACGTATTCCAGAAATTCCATTTCCGGCAACAGGCGGGGAAAGGGCACAAAGTCGGAGGTCTGAGCCAGCAGCACGTAGTTCTGCAGAAAAATGGACATGCCGATGGCTGAAATCAGCGGGGAAAGGCGCGGCGCGCCGCGCAGGGGCTTGTAGGCCACTTTTTCCAGGGTGAAGCCGTAGGCCGCGCACCAGATCACAGCGGCCAGCGCGGCTATGATCAGGATGCCTGCGGCCGGGAAGCCGTAGACGCCCAGAACACCGGCCACCAGCAGGGCCGTAAATGCGCCGAGCATATAGATTTCACCGTGGGCGAAGTTGATGAGCTCGATGATGCCGTATACCAGAGTATAGCCCAGAGCAATCAGCGCGTAGATGCTGCCCCTGGTCAGCCCGCCGAAAAAGAGCTCTATGAAAAATTGGATGTCCATGCTTTCCCGCGCGCGGGCATGGGCCCGCCAGATTACCGGCCTGCCGGCTGCCTGGTGAATGCTGATGCGCGCGCAGGCATCATCCCCGCGCGCAAGCGCCGCACGCGGCGGGCGCAAGAGCAGACCTGAGGCTGCCGCGCCGCCGCGGGGCGGAAAAGGGGGCGCGGCGTCCCGCGCCCCCGCCAGTGCTACTGAAGCGTGAGGCTGTGGTCCAGCTCCACGAACTTGCCGTTTTTGACCTGATAGACGGAGAGCGCCATGCCGGCGGCGTCACCCTTTTCGTTGAAGCTGATCTTGCCCAGCGGGGTGTCCACCGGGTTGGTGCGCAAGACTTCCTTGATTTTGGCCGTATCCGTGCCGCCCGCCTTTTCAATGGCGGCCAGCAGGCACTGGGCGGCGGCATAGGCGTTATAGTAACCGAAGCCGGGCTCGCTGCCGTAAGCCTTGACGTGGGCCTCACGCGCCTTCTTGTATTCGGGCAGGGTGCTGGTGTCCTTGGGATAGGAGGCATATACGCCTTCGCTGTCCTTGCCGGTCATTTTAAGGAAGGTCTCGTCCTTCACGCCGTCGGGGCCGATGAACGGGGTCGTCAGGCGGTCGCGGCGCATCTGTTGGATCAGCTTGGAAGCCACGGGCTGGTAGCCGCCGAAAACCACGATGTCGGGCTTGGCGCGGCGCAGTTTGCGCACCACGGCGGAGAAGTCCACGGCGTCAGGGGTAACGGCTTCAAAAAGCACGGTTTCCGCGCCGCCCTTTTCCATGAACACGCGGTTGTTGTCGGCAAAACCCTTGCCGTAGTCGCCGTTGTCATGCAGGTAGGCGACTTTTTTGGCCTTCAACTTGTTGAGCATGAAGTCGCTGGTCAGCCGGGCCTGGGCGTTGTCGTTGGCCACGGTGCGGAAGAAGAGCGGATGTTTGCCGTCTTCGGTCAGGCCGGGCGTGGTGGCCGTGGGGGACACGGCGATAAGATTGGCGTCCTGGAACAGGGGCAGGGCGGCCTTGGTGGGGCCGGAACAGATGGGGCCGATGACCACGGCGACTTTGTCGGAAATCAGCTTGGTGGCCGCGTTGGTCGCCATTTCAGGCTTGCACTGGTCGTCCTGGGAGACCACTTCCACCTTCCCGCCGAGCACGCCGCCCGCGGCGTTGGCGTCGTCAATGACGAGTTTGGCGGCGTTCAGGCTGGGCACGCCGTAGGAGGCCAGATCGCCGGAATGGGCGCCCTGGACGCCGATTTTAATGGGATCCGCAGCCAGCGCGGGCGCGGTCATCGCCACGCAGAAAGCCATTGCCGCAAGCAAGGTCATGCCTCTTTTCATCTGCCCCTCCTCCGGAAAAAATGTGCGTGCGGAGCGCGCTCCGCATAAGAGCGTTGACAAAGTCAACGCGACCAAAAATCAGAAGCGGGTCACGGCGTTGCCGTGCGTCAGCTGCCCGAAGGGTACCCGGCAGCCGGGCATTCTCCCTTAGCCGCAACGCGGCTTAGGGAAACAGGCCGCAACGCAGCGACTGATTTTTGTGCCTTTCCGCCCGGCAAGTTTTCCTGAAAACGAGCCGATGGCGGCGCAAACACCGCGTAAGCGGAGTTTGTCATCAGTCTGCATATAGATAAGGCCTTTCTATTGCATTATTGCGCGGATTCTGTCAATGCGCTTCGCGCCCGCAAGCGGCTGTTTTCGCCGCTTTGCGGAAAATGCCCGGCCTCGGGGCACTCCGCGAAAGCGTGACGCTCAACTCTTTTTCTTGTGGCTGGAGCGCAGATGGATGCGCATGGGCGCGTGGCTGATGCCGAAGAGTTTGCGCAAAGCGCGTTCCAGGTAGCGGGTATAGCTTTCGGGCACGCGCTCGGCGTCGCTGACGAAAAAGACGAAGGTCGGCGGCGCGGTTTCGGCCTGGGTAAGGTAGAAGAACTTGGCACGTACCCGTTTGACCACCGGCGGCTGATGGCGGGTGAGCACCTCTTCCATGGCCCGGTTGAGCCGGCCCGTGGAGATGCGCACCTGGCATTCCTCATGAATCTTCCGGGCCAGGGGCAGGATCTTTTTGAGGCCCGTGCCGGTCCGGGCCGAAACCGCCAGGATGGGCACATGCCCGCAAAAGGCCAGGGTTTCGGTTATGTTTTTTTTGAGGGCGGCCAGGGCGGCGGGCGGTATCAGGTCACATTTGTTGATCAGAACCATGAAGGGAGTCTTGCGTGTGTCCAGCATGTCCATGAGCCGTTTGTCCTGCTGGCTGACGCCTTCGGTGGCGTCCAGGGTGAGCAGGGTCACGTCGGCCTTGGTGCTGGATTTGATGGCCGCGTTGACCGAATATTTTTCCACGCTGTCCGTGATTCTGGTGCGGCGGCGTACTCCGGCGGTGTCCACAAAGACGTAGTCCTGCCCGTCGCGCCTGAAGCGCACGTCCACGCTGTCGCGTGTGGTGCCGGCCATGTCGGAGACGATCATCCGTTCTTCTCCGGCCAGAGCGTTGATCAGGGAGGACTTGCCCGCGTTGGGCCGTCCCAGCATGGCCAGGCGCAGAGCCGGGGGCGCCGGGGGCTCGACAGCGCCTTCGGGCAGCAGGGCGGCCAGATCCTCGCACAGGGCGTTGATGTTGTAACCGTGCTCGGCGGAAACGGGCAGCAGGGGAAAGCCCAGGCTGTGGAATTCAGCCATCTGCAGGTCCTCGCGCTCCTCGCCGTCCACCTTGTTGACCACGCAGAGCGTGGGCAGGCCCATGCGCCGGATATGCGCGGCCAGATGTTCGTCCAGGGGCAGAAGGCCGTCGCGCCCGTCCACCACGAAAGCCACGGCGGCGGCCCCGGCCAGCGCGGCCTCGGCCTGGGTCAGAATGTCCCGCTCAAAGCCGCGGATGCCTTCGGGGCCTTCGGTCACGGCGGCGTGCGCGTCCAGGGTGATGCCGCCGGTATCCACAATGCCGAAGGAGGGCAGGTCCTTGCGGCGCACCACGCCTTCCATGCGGTCGCGCGTGACGCCGGGCCTGTCATGGGTGATGGCCCGGTTGCTGCGGATCAGACGGTTGAACAGGGTGGATTTGCCCACATTGGGGCGACCCACCAGGACGATGTAGGGAAGAGAATCGGACACGGCGTTACCTTGTTCCGGCGGCGCTGAAGGCCGCCTATATTTTAATGTAAGATGTTCTAATTATCCTCATTCATGGCCAAAGGAAAGGCCTTGTCATCGAGAAGTCCCGGACAGAGCAAAGTGACTTTTCAAAATTGCTTTGCTCCGGCGGCTGCGAAAGCAGAGGCCCACGTCCGAATGCAAGGCGCCTTTAACCGTTCGCGAGCAAAGCGAGCGTTGCTTTAGCTGTAGGCGACGCAGGAGCCGTACAGATGCTTCAAGCGTTGTGACGCAGGAAACTACGCTTGAAGACAGCATGCGTAACGATACAGTTTATTCTGTGCAATCGCTGTCGCCATCCGTAGCGTTGCTGTCCTTAACCGTACGGCTCCTTTGTCGCCTACGGCTAAAGCACTGCGGCCAACGGCTGCCGCAAGGACAGCAACGATGGGCTGAAGGCGGCGTCAACGTGGAGAATGTCAATTCTCGACGTTAATCTGCCCTTGGTGTTCCGCCGGGACGGGCATGACTTCCGGCAGGACGCCCACGGCATGCTCTGCGTCCCAGTCCGGCAGGCAGGCGAAAATCCGCCCTCCGGGCAGGATCACGCGCAGGGCGTGCAGGTACATGGGACCCGCCCCAACGCGCTGTTCCGGTGGTCCGTATTTGACGTCGCCCAGCACGGGATGCCCCAGGCTCGCCAGCTGCACTCTGATCTGATGCGTCCTGCCCGTGAACAGGCGGATCAGCAGCAGGCTTTCGTTCTCACGTATGCGCAGGGGCCGGGCCAGACACAGGGCTTCCAGGGCGCGTTCCTCCCCGGCGGCGGTGAGCACGGCCCTCATCTTTTCAAAGCCGCGTTCCAGGCCCTTGCGCAACTGGTGACGCAGCAGGCGGGCTTCGGGCCAGGGCCAGCGTCCGCGCACCCAGACCACGTATTCCTTGATCAGGCTCCGTTGGCGGATGGCCTCCTGGAGCTCGCGCAAAGCCGAGAACGTGGCGGCCACCAGCAGAATGCCGGAGGTGTCCTTGTCCAGCCGGTGGGCGGGCGTGGGTTTGAAGGCGGCCTGGGCGTAGTGGTCGGCCAGACGGGTAGCCAGACTGTCACTGTGCCCGGTGCCCGGATGCGTGGGGAGACCGGCGGGCTTGAACAGCGCCCAGACCGGGCCTTCCGCGCCCACCACGGGCGGCAGGGGCGCGGACGCTTCCAGAGACGGGGGGCGCGCCGGAGGCTCGGGGACCGTGTCCGTCGTCCTGACCGGCGCGGCTCCGCTCTGGGCCGCCATTTTCAGGGCAAAGGGCGGCAGGCGGACCACATCGCCGGTCTTTACGCGCACAAAGGGTTTGCAGCGGCCGCCGTTGAGGCGCACTTGGCCGGTGCGGATCCAGCGGTGCAGCAGGGTCGGCGGCAGATTGAGCCGCCGTTGCAGGAACTGAAGTATTTTCTGCCCGCTTTCCGCTTGGCCCACCATGGGGCTGTCCTGACTGTCAGGAGCGGGGTCGGGATCTGAGGGGGTATCGTCCGATGGCATGACCGGATTGTGGCCCAAAGGCGCGCCCGCCGTCAAGAGGGCCTGCGCACCGGGCCAGGGCAATCGAATGAACGGGATGAGCTTTGTGCCCAAAGCGAAAGAGAAAAATACTCTTGCGTCAGCCTTTCTGTAATTTTGCGGTTATGTTACAAAATCCGCCTTTTCCGCGCGCGGCGCGTCAGATGTAGCGGCAGTCTTCAAGGCAGACGGTCACATTTTTATTGCGCTCGATCCATTCCTTGATTTTTTCATGGGCCGCGCCGCGCTGGGCGTGCTTTTGACGCAGCATTTCCCTGTCGGCCTCCACCAGAGTCCGGGAAAGCGGCATGTCCGCGCTTTTCACGCTGGCGCAGCCGAAGGCCAGAAGCAGGGGCATGGCGTCGGGCGCGCTGTTGTGCTCCTCAAAGGTGCGTTGAAGCTCGAACAGGATTTTCAGGGCGGTTTCTTCGGGGCAGCTGGGGAGCAGAATGGTGAATTCGTCGCCGCCCATGCGGGCGATGCAGTCCGTGGCCCGCAGGGAGCGGCGCAGCAGCAGGGCCGCGTCCGCCAGCAGCGTGTCGCCGGTGGCGTGGCCCAGATAGTCGTTGATCAGCTTGAGACCGTTGACGTCGCAGGCGATAACGCTCACCGGACGGATATGGTTCTGCTCGATGCGCTCCACTTCCATATTGAAAAAGGTGCGGCTGCGCAGGCCGGTGAGGGCGTCGTTCCTGACCATGTCCTCCAGTTTGGCCCTGTCGCCCTGGGTGGTGGTGATGTCCGTATGCAGGCCCACAAGACGTGTGGCCCTGCCGTTGACGTCGCGATGGGTCACATAGCCGCGTCCCAGTATCCAGGCCCAGGTGCCGTCGGCGCGCATTATCCTGTAGGTGCATTCAAAAGAATCGCCGTAGCGCGGCGACTCCACCAGAGCCGCCTGCGGCGGCACGATTTTGTGGATGTCGTCCGGATGGATCTTTTTTTTCCAGGTTTCAAGATCACCGGCAAACTGTTCCGCCGTGTACCCCAGCATGGAGAGATAGCGCGGGCTGTAATAGACTTCATCGGTGGCGGAATCCCAATCCCAGAGGCCGTCGCCCGCGGCGTTGATGGCCAGCAGCAGGCGGCCCGCGTCCTGGGAGTTGCCCCGCGCGGGAGCGCTGGCGGCGTCGATGCGTTGCAGGCTGCCGGCCAGCTCCTTGGCGTGGCCGTCGGCGTCGCGTTCCAGGACGGTGCCGTGCAGGGCGAAGCGCGCGTATTCGCCGTTTTCCAGGCGGACGCGCAACACGTCCTCAATGCTGTCGCCCCACTGGGGCAGTTCCAGGGTGAGCTGATAGCGGCAGTTCGAGGCTGCCCCTTCTTCCGGGTGCAGACGTTGCCGCCATTGTTCCGGGCTGATGACCATCGGCCGGGGGTCGGCATAGCCGAGCAGGGCGCAACAGCGGCTGTCCATGCGGATGGTCCGTTCCGTCAGGGAGCACTGCCAGTAGCCCGTGTCCGGCGTGCCAGCGCCGGTAGTCACTGGGGGGCGGTAGGCCAGGGTTTCGGAGACGCTGTACTGGCCGACGCCGCGCACGGCGCGGCCTTCGTTATTCCGTTCCACAATCAGCAGGCCGGCGCGTACGAGCAGGTCGTCAAAGGGGTAGACCAGTTCCAGCATGGGCCCGCTGGCCCCGCTCAGCACGCCTTCCAGCAACTCGTGCAGCGAAGGCAGGCAGTCCGGCGGAATGTGCGCCACAAAAGCCGCCATGGTGGTCGGAACATCTTTTTCAAGACGCAGCTTGCGGCGGGCGCCCTCGCTCAGAAAAAGCGCGTCCGTGGGAATATGCCATTCCCACAACGGGTCAGGCGAACCGAGTTGTATCTGGCAACCTGTGGGGCGGGGCGAGTGGACCATGGCAGGAACCTCTTCCGGCTTTGGAGGACAGGGTAACGAAGGGGTAACTTTCTATCGTAAACTTCCGCGCCGGGCAAGCCTTCAGAGACGCTATTTCGCGGAACAGGACGATTATCGCAGCGACTATGGGACTTAATCATATCCTAATACTATGCGTAAAAGGCGTTCGAGTCCAGAAAAGAATTACAGAGCAGCCGATAAGACGCCGGGCTACAGGGGGCCGCTTGCGGACATCGAGAGCAACTATGCGGCGTTGGAGCATTTCAAAGTTGAAATGCGAGGCGGCGGGGATTCAGCCGAAAACCGCGGTGCTCGGCTGAATGAATCTTTGAAACGCAAGGCGTTTCAAAGGGAATCCACTCTAATGCTCGTGGGGTTCGTTGCCCAGCGGATGCGCGTGCATATGGGCGTGGGCGAAGGAAGGGGCGCAGGGGGTGAGGCGTCCGTCCAGAATGGTCAGATATTCCGTGGAGGTCTGGGCCAGAAAGTCCCAGTCGTGGGAAATGGTGATCCGGGCCGTGGAAAGGCCGCGCAAGATGTCGATGATCCGTTGGCGCGCGTCGTTGTCCAGGCCGTTGGTGGGTTCGTCCAGCAGCAGGGCCTCGGGCCGCATGGCCAGCACCGTGGCCAGGGAGATCAGTTTTTTTTCGCCGCCGGACAAACGGTGGGTGAGGCGCTGCTCAAAACCCGCGAGCCCCAGATTCTCCAGAGTTTCCAAGGCCCGTTGGCGCGCCTCGTCGGGCGTGAGCCCCAGGTTGAGCGGGCCGAAGGCCACGTCTTCCAGCACGGTGGGGAAAAAAAGCTGGTCCTCGGCGTGCTGGAGCACAAAACCCACTTTGCAGCGCAGCTCGCGGAAGTCTTTTTCAGAACTCAGGATGTGCCCGTGGAAACGGATCAGCCCTTGCTGCGGCCGGGCCAGTCCGGTGATGCAGCGGAAAAAAGTGGTTTTGCCGCTGCCGTTGGGGCCGTAGAGGCCGATTTTTTGCGTGGGGAAAAGGGAGAAATTCACATCGCTCAGCACCGTGCGGGCTTTGCCCTCACGGGCGTAGGCGAAGTGCACCTGTTCCAGGCTGAAGATGGCGGATTCGCAAGCGTCGGAAAGAGAAATGTCAGACATGCGGGCCTCCTTCATACTCCGTCCAGACAATGCCCGCCAGACAGAGCAGCAGGCCCAGGGCGAACAGCGCGTCCACGGGGCGGGCGCGAAACACGGCCACGGACCGGAATCGGCCCTCGAAGCCGCGCAGCAGCATGGCCTCGCGCACGCGCAAGGAGCGCTCGTAGCTGCGTACCAGCAGGAGACCCAGCAGGGAGGCCAATGTGCGGTAGGTGTGCAGGTTGGTGCGCGGCGTAAAGCCGCGCAGGCGCGCGGCCACGTTGAGCGTCTGCCATTCCGTGGCCAGCACGTGTACATAGCGGCCCGTGAACAGAAAGAGAAAAACCAGTTTCCGGGGGCAGCACAGCCGTTCCATGGCATGGCCCACGGTGGGCGAATCCATGTTGGCGACCAGGGCCAGAAAAACGCAGACAATGGCGTTGGATTTGATGCTCACCAGCAGGGAGAGACGCACGCCCTCGACGCTGACGGCAAAGATGCCCCATTGGGCCAGAACCGCGCCCGGCGTGGTCCAGGGCGTCACGCACCAGAGAAAGAGAATAAAGAGGTTTACTGTCGCCAGCCGTCGCAACAGGGGCAGTAACGGAGGACGGGCAACCGCCAACAGAACCGTCCCCAGGGCCAGACCCAGCCAGCAGGCCGTCAGATTCTGCAAAAGGGCCAGACATACGGCGGTCAGTGCGGCGAGCGCCAGGCGCACGCGCGGGTCAATGGCCTGGAGGGGCGACGGTCGGACAAAGGGCTGGTCGAACACGATGCATTCTTTGTATGCGAATTCTCAATAAAAGTCGCGTGCCGCGATTGGTATCCGCCGCTTGCGGCTCCCCGTCGCATGTTTTCAGTGCGCACGGCAAAAGCCGTCCGTACTGGTCGTTAGAGCAGATTAACTTTGAGATTGTACAATTTCAAAGTGTTGAGGACGCCCGCTCCGGTATTTAGCTAGGCTGTCCTCTACACGCGGCGTCCCTTGAAGTAAAGGCCTATGCCCACCAGCCCCAGAATCCAGCCGATGCCGCCGATAATTTCCTGAATGCCCGGTCCGGCATTGACCTGAGCCGCCAGATCGCGCCGGATGGGTCCCAGCTTGGCGTCCAGAGCGGCGTTGACGATGGCGCGCACCTGGTCCGGCGTGGCGCCCGAAACGGCTTGAGCCGCCGGGACGGAAGGCACGGCGGTTGTGGCAGGGGCCGCCGCGCCTTCCGTCCCGTTCACCTTTTCCGTGGGGCTTGCCGTGGGTGCGGCCGCGCCGGAAAATTCGGAGGCGTCCATGTCCCATTCGTTCTGATGCCCTTCACCGGCGTTGATCCGGATGCGCAGGCCGTGGCCTTCGCGCGCCGCCTGCGGCACGGGGAAGCTGAACCGTCCCGCGTCGTCGGTGTGGCCTTGCAACAGTTCCTTGCCGTCCACCGCGTCAAAGACGGTAATCAAGCCGTTCTTGACCGGCGAACTGCGGTTGAAGCCGCATTCCACAACCACGTCGCCGCCTTCCAGCCAGGCGAAGATATTGACCCTGTGGGCCAAGGCCGGTGCCGGAGCCAGCAGCGCCGCGGCCAGCACGGCCAGCAGCAGGAGCGGTAAAAGCGCGGCCGCCGGGCGGCATGGGGCGAGGAAGGGAGCGTTGTTCATGGTAAAATTCCTTCGGATGCGGCGGGTTCAGGCGTGCGCGGTCTGGAGCATCTCGGGCCGCACGCGCGCGATAAAGGACACGGTGAACATGGTGATCAGTCCTTCGGCCAGCATGATGGGCAGATGGGCCAGAAGCAGCAGTTGCGCGGCGGCCCAGAAGCCTTCGCTGGTAAAGGCCAGGGCCAGGGCGGTAAGCACGGCGGCCAGGGCCACGCCCAGCGCTCCGCCGCAGAAGGCGGCCGCGCGGATGCCCGCCGGGCCGGGCCAGATGTGGGCGATGCCCCGATAGCAATACCATGCCAGCACGCTGGAAAAGCCCATGGTAAAGGTGTTCACGCCCAGCACCGTGAGGCCGCCGAATTGGAAGAGCAAAGCCTGCAGGAGCAGCGCCACCAGAATAGCGGGAAAGGCCGCCCAGCCCAGTAGTACGCCCACCAGGCCGTTGAGGATCAGATGGACGCTGGAAAAACCCACGGGCACGTGGATCAGTGAGCCCACAAAAAAAGCCGCTGAAAGAATGCCCACAGTCATCAGCCGGTCATAGTCCAGCCTGCGCAGGCCGATGGCCGTGCCGACCGCCGCCAGGACCGCACCCGCGCCGAGCACGGCGGGGGAAAGAACGCCTTCCGCGATATGCATGCTGTTTCCTTGAAGCAATCCCGCGCCGGACCGGGGAGGGAGCGTTCAGCCCGGCGCGGGATTGCGGCACGTCTTTAGAGCAGTTAACGCCTGAAATGTTCGTCCGCGACAGGCAAAGCCCGCCTGCTCGCATTTCGCGGCAAGGATTTGCAGACCAAATCCTTCTGGCGAAAAACGCGGTTATCGTTGCTGTCGATCCCTGTATGGCTCCGTTGTCGCCAACGGGGACAGCCCCTCGGTCGCTTTTCCGGAATCCACGCCGCGTTGCTCTCGATGCCTGTAGGCCCTTTGGGCTACAGGCACGGCCCTGCGGGCCGCCCGGCGGGTCGGTCTTCGCGGCGCGCCGCACCGTGTGCGGCGTTAGAGCAATTTCAAAGTGAAATTGCTCTAAAAGCCGAGTCTGGAATTATTTGGTCTTGGGAGCCACGAATTCCAGCCAGAGCACCGCGCCCAGCTCAATGGGCTTGGGCTCGCCCTTGTAATCCAGCTTTTCCTTGGCCGTGTTCAGGGCCGCGAAGCCCCACCAGCCAGCCCAAGGCACGCCGTAGGAAAACACGCCGTTTTCATCGGCTTTGACCACCTGGGTGACGAAATATTCATTGGGCGCCGTATGTCCCTTGGTCTTGTTGTAGCTTTCCACTTCCACTTCGGCGCCGGGCACGGGCTTGCCGTCCAGCAGCACGCGGCCCTGGAAGACGTTGCCCGCATAATTGCCGAAAGGCCGGGTCAGGGGCACGATTTCCGTCTTCAGGCCCAGGGGCTCATCCCAACCTTCCTCGCCGCCGAAAGCCGCCACGGCGGTTTTGGTATAGTGGATGATGTAGGTATCTTCGGCGGGCTCGAAATAGGGCTCTGGTTCCACGGCAAACTGGTAGACGCCGGGCTTCTTGATCTTATAGGCGGCCTGCCAGGCCTTATGGCCCATGACGGTGGCGGGCTTGAGGCTTGCCTTGAGGTCTTCGCTCTTGCCGTCCAGGGTGACGGTAAAGGCCTTGGGCGCGGCCATATCCATGCCCTGCATTTCCATGGGATGGGAGAAGGAAATATCCAGTTTCAGATCAGCGTCTTTTTTCTCCGTCACCGTGGCGGTGGAGGGAATGACCATGCCGAAATGCGCCTCGGCCTGCGCGGCGACGCAGAACAAGAGGGCCAGGCTTGCGCAACAGATTTTCCACATAGTTTTGTCCTTTATGGCTTGTGATGACGGCGGATACCGACTCAGACCCGCCCACATGCATATGCGAATCTATAGGTAACACAAATTTTGAAAAAGTAGCAATAGATATTTGAAGCGAGCCCGCACGCGCGGAGGCTACGGCGGACCGGCGGGACGCCGCACTGGTGGTCATTCCGGGCGGTCCCAATCGGCGTGGGGCGGGAGGATAGCTATCCTTTTTTGCGTTGGGAGCCGGTCCTTGCTGAAACCCGGCCGGCCTCGGGCTCTTTTTTCCGGCGTCGGCCGGTAGGAGAGCGCGTAAAAAAAGCGCCCCTTGCGGGGCGCTTTTCACTACTGCGGCTGCTTCGCCTATTGCGGAAGCAGTTTGGGGAAGTCGGCGCTTTTGACGTTCTTTTTGATGAAGTCCAGCGCTTCCTTGTGGTTGCCGGCCAAAGAGGTGACCATGAACACGTCGCCCTGGGTGGCGACCCAGGCCTGGCAGGGCACGCCCTGCTGGGTGAAGTTGAAGGTGTACTGGCCGTTCTTTTCCACCGGGGGCTTTTCCGCCTTGAACTGGGTGGCGAACATGCCGGCAATGGTTTTGGCGTCGGAGCCGCTGCTGGGGCCCACCACCATGGTTACGGAAACGCCGCTCGTGGCTTTGGCAAAGATGGCGCTGGTCATGCCCTGATTTTCCGTGGGCGGCATGACGGCCTTCCAGCCGTCAGGCACATTGACCGTGAAATATTTCGTGCTCAGCTCCTCGGCCATGGCGGGCAGGGCCAGCAGCATGACGAACACAAAGGCCACACATTTTTTCAACATGAAGATTTCTCCTGCGAATGATGCGCCTGCAAATCGGCTGGCAGTCTGTGCTGCGCGGCAGCGGACAAAACATTTTGTTCCGCGCCAAGGCCCCGGACGCCGGGCCTTGCATAAGTTTATCCAATGCCTGTTCAAATGACAAGATAAGCTCTCGCGTATCTGATTGCGAAAAAACGTGCTCCTTTGCTGCCTCATGGCGGTTACGCCGCCGAAAAATTCTATGGGTTAACCTCTGAGGGCCTGGCCCAGATCGGCCAGGATGTCGTCGATATGCTCGATGCCGATGGACAGGCGCACGGTGTTGGGCCTGATGCCGGTTTCGGCCAGTTCCGACGGGCTGAGCTGGGCATGGGTGGTGGATGCCGGATGGATGACCAGAGATTTGACGTCCGCCACATTGGCCAGCAGGGAAAAGATGCGCAGCCGGTCGATGAAGGCCCTTGCCTCGGCCGCGCCGCCCATGACTTCAAAGGAGAAAATGGAACCGCCCCCCCTGGGAAAGTACTTTTGGTACAGGGCGTGGCTGGGACTTTCCGACAGACTGGGATGATTGACCCGCTCCACGCACGGATGCGCACGCAGAAAATCCACCACGGCCAGGGCGTTATGCACATGGCGTTCCACGCGCAGGGAAAGGGTTTCCAGCCCCTGCAAAAAGAGAAAGGCGTGCAGGGGAGCGATTGTCGCGCCCATGTCCCGCAACAGCACGGCCCGTGCCCGCGCGGCAAAGGCCGCCGCTCCGGCGGCCTGTACGAAGCTCAGGCCGTGGTAGCCGGGGTCCGGCTCGCTGAACTGGGGAAATTTTCCCGAAGCCGTCCAGTCGAAGCGCCCGCCGTCCACAATCACCCCGCCCAGAGCCGCGCCGTGGCCGCCCATGAACTTGGTGGCCGAATGGACCACGATGTCCGCGCCGTATTCCAGCGGGCGCAGCAGCCAGGGCGTGGCAAAGGTATTGTCCACGACCAGGGGGATGCCGTGGCTGTGGGCCAGAGAGGCCAGAGCTTCGATGTCCACGATGTTGCTGTGGGGATTGCCCAGGCTTTCGATGTAAATGGCCCTGGTTTCGGGCCGGATGGCTTCGGCAAAGGAGCCGGACTCGTCGGGGTCCGCGAAGGTGGTCGCAATGCCCCAGGTTTTCAAGGTATGGGCCAGCAGGTTGTAGGTGCCGCCGTAGAGGGTTTTTTCCGCCACGATATGCTGACCCGCTCCGACCAGATTGAGCAGGGCGCAACTGACCGCCGCCGCGCCGCAGGACGTGGCCAGAGCCGCAACGCCGCCTTCCAGGGCGGCCACGCGTTTTTCGAAAGCCTCCTGGGTGGGGTTGGTCAGGCGGCCGTAGATGTTGCCGGGCTCGCTCAGATTAAAGCGGGCCTCGGCGTGGTCACAGTTGCCGAACACATAGGACGTGGTCTGATAGATGGGCACGGCCCTGGCGCCGCTGGCCGGATCAGCCTGTTCCTGACCGGCGTGAACTTGCAGGGTTTCAAAGTGCAGGGGACGGGTGGCGCTCATGGGCTTGCTCCGAAAAAGGCGGGTTTGGGACGGAAATCAAATGCCTATATCTTATTAAATAAGTAAGGATTATTTTCTCCGGAACCCGGCGTCCTGTCAAGAAAAAAGCGCGATACTCCCGGCTTCCGGGCGTTGCGGCCAGGAGGCCTGAGGCGTAGACTGCGCTTGGTGGATCATTCAGAAGCAAGCGAGGTCATATGAAGGCGGAAATCATCTCCGTGGGCACCGAGCTTTTGCTCGGCCATACCATCAATACCGACGCGGCCCATGTGGCGCGCGAACTTTCGGCCCTGGGCGTGGATCTGCTGCACGTTCATGTGGTGGGCGACAATGCCGGGCGTCTGGAAGCCGTGCTGCGCGAGGCGCTCACGCGCAGCGATCTGGTCATCACCACCGGCGGCCTGGGACCCACGGACGACGATCTGACCAAGGAAACCGTGGCCCGCGTGACCGGCGCGCCGCTGGAGGAAGATGCGGACAGCCTGGAGCGGCTCAAAGAGTATTTCGGCAGCCGCCCCATGGGCGCCAATCAGCGCAAGCAGGCTTTTTTGCCGCGCGGGGCCGTGGCCTTTCCCAATGCCGTGGGCACCGCGCCGGGCTGCGCCGTGCCTGCCGGGGACGGCAAGTTCGTACTTTTGCTGCCCGGCCCGCCGTCAGAGTTGCTGCCCATGCTGCGGACGGGCGTGACGCCCTTTTTGCAGCGCTACGCCCACGGGGCCATTGCTTCCTTCATGGTGCGCACCTTCGGCATCGGCGAAGGCGCGGCGGCCATGCGCATCAAGGACCTGACGGACGGGGCCAATCCCACGGCCGCCACCTACGCCACCGAGGGGGAAATGTTCGTGCGGGTCACGGCCAAGGCTGACGACCCCGCAGCCGCCGAGGCGCTGGCCGCGCCTCTGGTGGCGGCTGTGCGCGAACGTCTGGGGGACGTGGTTTACGGCGTGAATGTCGCCGGCCTGGAAAGCGTGGTGCTGCCGGAGCTGATCCGGCGCGGGCTGACCCTGACCACGGCGGAATCCTGCACCGGCGGCCTGCTTGCCAAGCGGATCACGGACCAGCCCGGAGCGTCGGCGGTGTTCGGCACGGGTCTGGTGACCTATGCCAATGAGGCCAAAATCCGTCTGCTGGGCGTGCCCGAGGACATGCTGCGCGCGCACGGGGCCGTGAGCCCGGAAGTGGCCCGCTGCATGGCTGAAAACGCGCGCACGCGCTACAACAGTGATTTCGGCCTGGGCATTACGGGCATTGCCGGACCGGACGGCGGCACGCCCGAAAAGCCCGTGGGCCTGGTTTATATCGCCCTCAGCGCCGAAGACGGCGTGCGGCTGCGCGTCATGCGCCCCCAGGGCCGCTATCTCGGCCGGGACTGGACCCGCAACCGGGCCGCCAGCCACGCTCTGGACCTTTTGCGGCGTTATCTTTTCGACCTGCCCCCGGATCTGGAACAATAGGGTCACGCTCCCTGAACTGAGCTGCTTTTTTCAGTGCGGCGCGGTCTCCGAAGTATGGAAACCGCGCCGCACTTGTTCATATCCGTTCAAAAGCCAGATTGCGCGACACCACCATGAGCACGCCGAGCATGACCAGCACCAGGGCCGTGCCCATGAGCAGGGCATAGTCCTCCATTTGCAGGATGGCGTACAACAGGCTGTACAGGGCCGTGAGCAGCAGCCCCACGCTGAAGCCCTGCCGTACGCTGCGCAGGGCCGCACCGGCGTACAGCGCGATCATCAACACCGTGCAGGCCGAGGCCGCCGCATAGGACGGCAGAAAGGTGAAATGCTCGGAAAGCGAAAGCAGCACCAGATAAAAAACCACCATGGCCAGACCCACCAGGCCGTATTGCACCGGATGCAGGCGGGCATTCAGGCTCAGTTCGAAAATGATGAAGGCCAGGAAGGTAAGTCCGATGAACAGGATGCCGTATTTCACCGAGCGCTCTATCAGGTGGTAATGGCTGGCGGATTCGTACAGGGCCACTCCGGCGGCGAAGGAGGTGAAACGGTCCGGCCAGGTTTTGAGCGTGCCCAGATTGGGGTAGGAACGGGCCAGGGAGGGAATGTCCCAAACCGCCGTGAAGCCTGTGGCGGAAACTTCGCGCGTCACGGGCAGGATGTCGCCCCTGAAGCTGGGGTGCGGCCAGGGCGAGCTCAGGCCGACAGCCGTGACGCCGCCCACGGGCGTGAAGGAAATGCCGCTGCTGCCGTTGAAAACCAGCTCCTGGGAGAAATCATACTGTTTGACGTCCGGCGACAGCGGCACGGGAATGCGAAAGCCCTCCTTCACGGCGGTAAAGGGCTGAGTGCCGGGTTCGGCGGCCAGTTCGGCTTGATTCCAGACAAAGGGGCCCACCGTGCGCAGGGCGCTGGGCCAGGAGAGCCCCACGACGGCAAAAGCCCGTTGAAAGTCCACGCTTTCCAGGTCCGGGGCAATGCGTTTCAGGCTTTCGAGAGGCGGCAGCCTGAAATGCCCGGCCATGCGCAGCCTGGCGGTGTAGACCAGGGAGCGGTAAATGCCGCGCTGTCGCTCCTGCGGATCAAGATTGCAGGTAAAATCCGCTCTGGCGGGCAGCAGCACGAAATAGCCCGGCACCAGGCGGCTCTCCTTGATGACGCGGTATTCTTCGCCGCCAACGGCTTTGGGATCCTCATTGCGCACGGTCCGGGAGGTGATCTGGCGTTCGCTGTAGGGAATCAGCAGGATGGGACCGGTGATCTGCTGCTCCCCGCCCCACGCCTTGCTGATGTCCCGCACCACGCTGCGGTACAGGCTCGCGCGCTCGTCCGTGAGATCCTTGACCAGCATCAGGGGCAACAGCAACACCACGGCGATAAAGGCCACAATACTGAAACGGGCCAGAGGCGTGCGCAGCAGGGCGCGGGTTTCCTGATCCGGGCAGGCTTCGCGCCGGGACGGGATCGCTGCCGGGACGGTTGTTTCCATTGTCGGGCGGTTTTCTGTTTCAGGGGCGGGCTGCCCGACTTCCGGCCGGGCCGCGTCGGCGGCGGGATGCGCCGGACGCCGGGGCGCGGCATAGAGCCGGGCCAGCCAGCGCAGAAAAACAAAGCCGCCCAGCAGCGCCAGGCCAAGGCCCAGCAAGGCCACCACGGCCAGGAATATCCATTCCATAATCGCCTCCTGAAACCAAAGTAACGGAAAAATCCGTACAGCCGAGCTCAGCGGGCCGGAGCCGGAGTCCGGCTGCAATAGCGGTAATAAAACAGCAGGATGTACAGCGGCACCAAGTAAGCCGCGCCCATCAGGGCCTCGTTGACAGTGAAGAATTCGTTGCTGACGATCATCAGCAGAATGTTGTTGATGACCCCGAAGGAGATCAGAAAGGCCAGCCGCACCTGGCGGGGCATGCCGCGCGTGGCCGGAAGGGCCGCCACGGTCATGACCACGCAGAGCAGGCAGGACGCCAGCAGGGCGTGCAGGATCAGGGCCGGGGATTGTCGCAGCACCCCGGCGTAATTGCTGAAAATGCCCAGATTGGAAATGACGATGGCCGTGGTGAGCAGGGGGAATTGGCGGCGCAGAATGCCCCCGGCCAGCCTGGGCAGGACGCGGGTGACCATGGCGGCGGCAAAGGGAAGCAGAATCGTGATGCAGAGCGAGATGGTCATGCCGCCCAGGGAAAAGTTTTCCGGCAGGTCCAGGCCGCCCCTGCCCAGGGCGCGCAGGACGCCGTCCGTGCAGGAGAGCAGAAGCGGCAGGCTGAGCGGCAGCAGCAGGGAGGTGAGGATGTTGCCCACCAGAATCAGGGCGGTATTGGCCCCGAGCATGAGCGAAAACACGGCGGCCATGACCCCTACCGGGGCCGCGCCCAGCAGCAGGGCCCCCAGGGAAAATTCGGGCATGATCAGACGGAAGACGGCAAAGACGAAGAGCGGCAGCGCCAGCAGACGCAAGACCGTGAGTCGGCAGACGATGCCGGGCATGGCGCGCAGTTCGTCCCAGAGGGCTCCGGCCCCCACGGCCAGAAAGCTGAGATAGAGCATGACCATCAGCATCAGGCGGGGCATGGCTTCAAGCGGACCGGCCAGTCCGGGCAGGAACACCCCGGCTGCCATGGAAGCGAAGGAGGAGAATACCATGGTCAGGTCGCGAAGCTGCATGAAATCCTCCAGCGTATTCCAGGCAGCTTGCCCGCTTATGCGTCAAAAAACAAGGCCGGATGCCGGGAAAAACATATTGGCTTTTCCACGCCGCCATACCACGGGACTGTACACCTAGCTCGCCGGGGCGGACTTCAGCAAAGCCTTTTCATGGGCGGCGCCGACTTCGGGCAGCCGGGCTCTGGCCCTGGTGTACAGCTTGTTTCTGTGTTGCAGCCTCTCGGAGGAACGGGCTTTCCAGCTTTCATAGAGCTGTTTGCTTTCGGCCAGGCCGGAGGCAACGGCATCGGACTTCTGACATTCGGGATTGGACTTGATATGCCTGATCAACCGGCCGAGACGTTCAATGCTCGGCTCGCTGTTGTAGCGGAGCCTGTCCGCCAGCAACATGTAATTGTAGTAGCCTTCGCACTGCGGATGCTGTTTGAACGTTCCATCGGCATAACCGGCACCCAGAGTCAGGGCGTTTTCCACGGAACCGTTTTCAGCGGAGATGGCCGCGTAATGCTCCGCCCGTGCATAATCCGCCGCTCCTTTCTGGGGATTGGCGTAATATGTCGCCAGAAGCCCGGCGGCCTTCCAATAGCCGGAGTCCGCGGCCCTGGTCAGCCAGTAGCGGGCTTCGCCGTTGCGATCTTCCATAAAGCGGGCCTGAATGGGCGTGACGGGCGGCGTGGCCGGGGGAGAAAAGGGGATGTCCTCCCGCTCCCCGGCGGTGGCGAAGGTTCCGTACATACCGGCCCAATGTCCGGTCAGGGCGCTTTGCAGAAAAAAGTCCCTGCTCCTGGAACCCGCTTCGTACTGGTCTGCCAGCATGGCGTACTGCACGCCCAGCACATAGCCGCCTTCGCCCTTGCCCAGCAGGGTAAGCAGCCAGCCCTCCCAGAATTCCGGCGGCACCGGCCATGTCTGGTCGGCGTGCACGCGGCTGACCACGGACAGCGAGGCCATGGCGAACATATCCCCCTGCCAGGCCAGTTGCAGCCATTCCGCGTAGGCTTCGCGGATTTTTCCGGACTTGTAGAGTCGCTCCACCCGCTTGAAAGCCGGAGTAATGAACCGGGCGTCGTCATACAGGCTCTCATACAGGTCATCAGGGCGGACAAAAGCCAGGCCCGCGGGCGGTGCGGCTTTCGGCAGGTGGGCGTTGTCCGGTTCAGTGTCGGTCGTCAGAAAATTTTTGTCGGCGGAGAAGCCGTCCGCCCTGCTTGGATTGGCGGCCGCGGCTGTCATACAGGCGGCCAGGAGCAGGAGCCAAAGCGATTTTCTCATATATTTTCGTCCCTTCAATTGTATGGATCAAAAAACGGCGCATTTCCCGCCGGGAATGTGACGGGCGTTAATTGTCCTCTTCGGCTCAATTCTCGGGCTCAAAACATTTCACCAAGCCTTTCGCCTGGCTAGGATCTCCTCCGCCGGAAGCGGGAGATAAAAAGTATATTGTAGTTTAGCTTATATTTATTTTTAATTTTAGGCCAGGGCTCATTTTCGGGAGACATCAACCGTTTTGGAAAACGGCACAATGGAGCAAAGCGCTCCGCACGGCAGGCACGGAGCACCCGTGCGGACGCGGGGACAGCCCGTGGCTATGCCAACTCAAGGTATGCCACGCTTTGGTTCCGTGTTTCCAGGCCGTCCTCTTCGGGGTAAGGAGCTATGAAAATGGCCTCCGGTTCACCCTCCACGCGCAGAAAGCAGGCATTGTCAGCCCCGATGAGGTTGCGGGTCGCGCATGCGCTGAATTCCCGCCCGCCCCAATCTCCCCGGATGCCGCGCAGCGGGCGCTCAAGCGTGCATTTCCGCGGCAGTATGCCGCGAGGCCCCACGCCGAAGGCCGTTACCTCGGCTCCCAGGGTCCCGGCCATGAAGCCCGGCCATTGCGCGCCTTCTGTCGGTCCCGCTTCCAGCCATTGGCCGATGAGCGGGTCCAAATGGGCTGTCAGATGAAAGGGGCGCGGCGGCAGCGGACGGGATTTCAGACGCGCGGCCATGAGCCTGGCGGCAAAGTTCTTGTCCCGGCGGAAGACGCGTACATCCCCCAGCCAGTGGGGCAGTTCCGGTTCCGGGCCGTCGCCAGTGAGCAGGCAGGCCGTGAGGGGCGGGCTGGGACGGTGCAGGGCCAGGGTCAGCATGGCCATGCGATTCAGCACGGCGGGGGTGAAATCCGTTGACGCGCCGCAAAAGACCCAGGCCTGCACGGCCGGGTCGTCCAGAATGGGCAGAAGCTGCATCCAGCCCCGTTGCGCGGACGTCTGCCGCCAAGGCACGGTGGCTGCGGCAAAGCCCACGGCGCGCAGAGCGGCTTCCTCGGGAGGCTGGGCGGACGGATGTTCGTCAAGAACGCAGAGCAGGGCTTTGGGCAGCGTCACGGCAATCCTCCGGTCGGTCAGGGGGTGAAAAAATTACGGACCTGGCCTGTGCAGTTGCAGAGCGCGCTCCAGGCCGCAAAGGCGCGGCGCAGGCTTGCGGCGTCGGGCCGGGCTTGGGCCTGGAAGGCAAGACCCCGGCGCAGCAGGGGCCACAGAAAGGGGGGGATGCCGGGCGGCCTGGCCGGAACCATGTCCTGCTGCCGGGCTTCGGACGAGGAAAGCCGTTTGAAGGGATGCGCGCCGCTGAACACTTCATGTACCGTGCAGCAGGCCGAAAAAATATCGTCTTCCATTGAGGGCGGGCCGCCTTCCAGGCGTTCGGGGCTGGAGTAGAGCAGGCTGTGGGCCGGAACGCGCAGGCTTTCGCGCAGCCCCACGGCTGCCGGTGTGCCGCCCTTGCGCACGCTGGCGGCGGCCACGTTGAAGTCGATGAGCACCGGGCGCTCCCCGCTTTTTAACAGCAGGTTGGCTGGCTTGATGTCGCCGTGGGCGATGCCCTGGGCGTGCAGAAAGGCCAGGGCGTCGAAAAAGCGTGCGGTCATGGTCGCCAGGGCCGCACCGGGCAGATCGCCGGGCCGGATCTCGCCCGCGTTGCGCCCCTGCAGCAGCTCCATGCTGTAGCAGAGGCCGAAGGGCTCGTTGTGCAAGTCAAAAACGCGGACCACGCCGGGATGGACCAGATGGCGCAGAATGCAAAATTCCTGCGCCAGGGCCAGTTGAGCCTGATAGTTCCGGGTCAGTTCCGGCAAAAGGCGTTTCACCGCCACCTGGGGAGAGGCATCGCTCCACTCCACACGGCGCAGATCCAGAGCGGCGTAAACTTCGCAAACGCCGCCGCAGCCCAGCAGCTGTTGCAAAAGAAAGCGTCCGTTGTGTTCCGTGCCCGGCATGCCCTTGCGGAGGTTGTGCGACGCGGGAAAACGCCGGGGCCCGCGGAAGGGCCTTG
This sequence comes from Desulfovibrio fairfieldensis, assembly GCF_001553605.1. Lineage (NCBI taxonomy): Bacteria > Pseudomonadati > Thermodesulfobacteriota > Desulfovibrionia > Desulfovibrionales > Desulfovibrionaceae > Desulfovibrio > Desulfovibrio fairfieldensis. The sequence goes on along the minus strand of NZ_CP014229.1, from coordinate 1,993,689 downwards.
CCGCCGGAACAGGCCGGAGATGCTTGTGAAGCGCCATGGCTCACCTCAACGAGGAAACGAAAACCGCCACCAGAGTGATGTTGTCCGGCTGGGGCACGCCGTCCACAGCCCGGGCCATGTCTTCCGCCGCCTCCCTGGCGGAAGTTCTTGCCAGGCGCGCCGCCAGAGCGTCCGGGCCCAAAAGGTTGGACAAACCGTCGGAACAGAGCAGAAATTTATCGCCGCCCCGCAGGGAAAAGCGGACTTCGTCCAGGCGCAGGGCGTCGCGCGCGCCCACGGCGTTGGTGATGATGTTGCCCCGTACCATGCGCCGGGCCTCGGGCGCGGTCAGCTCGCCGTTGTCGATTTTTTCCTGCCGCAGGGTGTGCTCGCGGGTACACTGGTACAGCACGCCGTCCCGCAGAAGATAGCAGCGGCTGTCGCCCGCCCAGAGGCAGGCCGCCTCGCCGCCGTGCATCAGCAGGGCCACCACTGTGCTGGCGGCTTGGGTCGCGCCGCCGTGCGCGCGCAAAATGTCGTTGCCCTGACGCAGAATGCCGCCCACATTGTCCACATGCTCATCCAGGGAGGCGGCATGGGGCGTTGTGAGCAGCATGCGGGTAACCAGCCTGCCCGCCTCGCCGCCGTGCGCGCTGCTGCCCACGCCGTCAGCCACGGCCCAGAGCAGGCGTTCGTTCCAACTCAGAAAAGAATCCTGGTTTTCCGGGCGGATATCGCCCTTTTGGCTCCATCCCCAGGATTCAAGAGTCACGGGAAAGCCGCGCGCACTGCCCGCCATAGGACCTCCGGCCATCATTTATATGTAATATCATATATAAAATTTTAATTTATGCCAGGGCGGTTTGAGGGGGGAAGCGGCAAGAGCAGCCCAAACGCTTGCGGAGAGAGCGTACACGGACCAGAATAAAAGCCGGGGCCTGTGTTCCGTTGGCCGCTGCCTGGCAATTTTGCTGAGGTCTTGCGAAATGCCGCCGCGATGGAACATTGCCTTGCCGTGCTGTTTCTCTGCCTTCATCCTCCGCCGCCCCAAACGCCCGAGGCATGCCGCAGGAAAGTACCTTCAGGTTCGCAACAACTAACCAAACGCCATGGGACTGTGCATCAGGAGCGTCTGGCTGGCGTAATAACTTCCTCCAGGCGCATGCCGACGGTGTTCGTTATTTTTAAAGCGGATATAGTCCAGAGTGACCGTGCTATCTGATGTTTTCGCTGGTAACCGGACAGAACCCGGAGCAGTGCGGCGACAAGCAGAAGCATGTACAGATTCATTTCGCAACGCCTCGAACTCCGGGAGAAAACGGGCGTCTTCCCCGCAGGGCCCGTTTTCAGGCAGGACCGCCTTCCACGCTTTTGCAAGATGCCTGATAACGCCCTTGTGCGCCTCCGTCGCAAGATACGGCCGACTGGAAACGCGTGCCGAAACCGTTCAAAAGTCATTGCCCTGACTCTGAGCCGTGCCGGTCGCGAACCGCCTGAAAGCAAATAAAAAGCCAATTGATCGCTGTAATTGTTTACAACTATTTGTATTGACTTTAAAATAACGCTTTTCATTTTTAGTTGCAAGTCTATTTTTGAAATTTTATAAGATTATCTATTATATTGAACTGAAAGCCCGCCTGCCGGGCCTTTGCGGGGAAGGGGATGGAGTGGGAGAGGCACAGTGGAGGAGACAGCGGCGCAAGCCGCAGGGCGCGGGATGCGGATTATGGTGGGAGACGGTAATTCGTGGGGCATTGCCTAGGCGTGGCTCTGTTCCACAACAGACAGTGGCCACAGCGCGTCACACCTCCTCCTATCGTAACTCTGGAGGATATCTGACGATGACGGAAAAGATGTGGTGGCCCTAGTACTCCTGTCTCTTGCCCTCTTTAACGGATAACTCGCCCTCGTGCTTCATAGGGCTTTTGAGGATTGATCTGCCCGCTGCTGAAGGGGATTTTTCTTTTTGCGAGATATTCCAGTGCCGGGACGCACTCCTTGCGCAATTGTTCGGTGAGCTTGGCGCGGCGTTCACGTTCCGGGCGCAACTCCGCTTCGCGCTCGGCCTTATAGCGCAGTAGCCAATCTTGAGCCTGCCGTTTGGCGCGGGCGGTGGTCTCTTCAGAGAGTTCGGGCAGGGCCCAAACTTGTAGCTTTCGCGCAACTTCCTCAGTTTTTTCTTCCGGCGTCAGATTGCGGACCATGCCAATATCCCGTCTTGCATTGAGCGCGCATCTACGGACATTGACCATGCGCACAGTGGGCATGTCGGGCAAATCCCGCTCAATGAGCAAGAGGCCATTTTCTGTTTTGCGCAGGGCCAGCCAGATATACGTGTAAACATAGGCCTGCTCCTGGTTGATGGGCGTTCCCTGAAGACCGGTCAGCACATCGTAGGCCGCGTCGGCAAAGGCTTCGGAATAGCCGCGTTGCATGGCAATGGCCAGGTATTTCTTGCCCTTGGCTATATTTTTACTGATTTCATAGCCGCTGTTTTTTCCACCGAGGCGGTACCAGCGGGAAACCCAATACGCGGCCGGTCCTGAACCCGCGTCGGCTGCCACTATCAGCCATAGAACTTCCCCAGCAACGGGCCAACCTGTGACCCATTCGTACATGGATTTGGGGTCCCCGAGTTTGGCCCCTGTGCCCAGTGCTCTTCTAGTTGCGCCGATGCCCTCGTCGTAAAGGGACAGGCGGGCGTAGATCCAGCCCGGCGAGGTATAGCGGGCCGCCCAGTCCAGCCAGTATTTCTTTGTGTGCATGGGGGGCGGAAAGTGCGGCAAGGCGGCGGCCAGCCGGTCCGGCGCGTACTGGGTCTGGATGATCAGGTCGGCCATGGCCAGGGGATTGCCCCTGAGGGCTTCTTCCAGAATGTCGGGATAGGAACTGCCGCCCCAGCGCCCGGCGTAGGAAAGTCTGGGGCGCTGACCGCGCGGCAGATAGTACCAGTCCGGGTCTTCCACCACCAGAGGAGTGACGTTGATTTCTCTGGGAATCGGTGGCGTGTGCCACCTATAACTGGCAGTTTTAGGGAAATCTGGAGTTTTGACCAGACCGTGGACAGGCCGGAAATCTTCCGAGCCCGCCTGAACGGGGAGGGCCAGGATGAAAAGACACAACAGGACAATGAAGCCGTGGGAGAACCGCATGCTGTTCTCCTTTAATGACGGCGGCGGAGCCAATGGGGATCGAGATTATAGGAAGGGTCTTCCTTGACGAGTTCCTTTATTCTGGCCGTGGCGTCCGCCTGCTGCTCCTTGTCGCCGTTGAAAAGCTCGCCGATTTCGCACATCGTTCCCAGAGGATCGCAGGAGATTGCCGCATTATAGTTGTACACGGCATGCGCGGTCAGGACATGACTTTCTTTGCCGAAAATAGAGATCTTCGGCGCGGCCATTGCTTTGAGGGCCTGATTGTCCAGGACGGCTTCCCAGCAGAGTTCCCCGGTTTTAGAATCGTAGCGGGGCCACCAGGGCACAAGCACCAGGGATGGAGCGGGCGGAGGAATTAACCGTCCCCCCACTGCGGGAACAGACGCGGGCACCGGGTAACCTACGCCGGGTTCCGGATATTCTTCAGCCGGTGGGGCAACCCTTCCTCTTGCTTCATAGGGCGCCGAAGACTGTGCATAGCCCACGCCAGGTTCCGGATATATGGTATCCCAGATGGGCACGCCGTTGACCGCCACTTGTATGACATGGCGGCTTTGGCCTGGGAGAAACTGCCTGCTGGAGAGACGGAGGTAGGTGATCCGGCTGAAGGAGACCGCCTTTAGCCTGGGGGCGCACAAACGCCTGACCCAAAGCATCTGTTGTTCCATTCCCTCGGCCCTGATATCGGCGTCCAACACAGGATGGCGGTTTTCCTCATTAGGAGGTTCCGTCAGCTTTTCATAATGCTCCTTATAGGAAATCCGCGGATAATTGTCCCTGATGGGACGGGCGGGATGCTTTTCTTTATAGTCCACCCCCCAGTAGGAAGCATCCACCCACTGTTGTGCTTCACTTTTTTTCAATGATTCCACCGCATAAAAGCCGATAAGCTGTATGGCAGAGACAGCCGCGACGCCGACAGCGCCCGGCCCCAGAACCACCGCAGTCACGCCATAGGCTGCGATAACCGAGCCTTGAGCCACAGCGGCTTCAACTTGATCCTTACGGATCAGATCCACCATGTTGACGCTGTCAATGGTAACATCCAGAACTACCGCGCCTCGCATCTTGATACGCCAGCCTCCTTCCAGAGCTTTCGCACCCAGCCCCAGCGTTTTTGCCAGATTACGGGCTTCGGCCAGCAGCTGATCGCCATGTTTGAGCAGAGCCAGCACATCCCCACCGGCGCGCAGAAGGCCAAGCGTATTGTACAGGGAAGGTTCCGCTTGCCATTGGAGCAGGGCGACGCCCAGGTTGATGTGAGCCAGAGCGGGCGCCAAGGCGGTAAGAAATTTTTCCACAGTCGGGATGGTGTCTCCCATGGCTGCACTATGGCGCATATTGTAGAAAAGTTGTATAAGTTCCGGTTCGCACACGGCGTTCAGCAGGTTCGCACTTTTCTGCATTGTATTGTTGGAGAAAACCAGATGATCAAGAACGGTCGGCTGTGGCAGGGCGTCCGGTTGGGCGCTTCTTCTGGATGTGGACTGACTGCCCTGCCCGGCCTGAGATGTTTTTTCCATCCCGCTGAGCTCGGATTCAACCACGTAATAAAGAGCGGCGGGCATGGGCACCCGCCAACTGCTTGGCAGTTTCGTATCTTTTTCCAGCCGTTTCTTATAAAGCGCAATAAGAGCCTTAAATTGACCTTCATTCTTTGAATACAAGACTGAGAGGGCGTCGTTGAGGGCATGGATGATAGCAGCCGTGTGTTCTGTAAGTTTGATTTCCAGCGCGCCGCCCTTGGCCGCGTCCCAGAACACGTCGGCCACCGGCGCAGACTGTTTTTCCAGAATGTCCGCAACAGCCAGTTCCCGCCCTTGGGCTGTGGCAGTCATACTGTTCAGGCATTTGGCAAGAGCTTGTTCGCGATTGGCAAGAGCTTTCTCGGATTGCGGGGAGTAAAAGCTAAAGGGATGGGCGAATCCCCAGGGCTGGCTGTTGGAAAGCCAGATTTTCCAGCTGCGCATAACTATTTCAAAGCCCTTGCCAAAAGCCTCGCCCGCCTTTTTGCGTTGGAACAGAAAAGCCTGCATGGAATTTTTACGAAGGGTCATGGGAGCCCAGGAATTTTCCGGGTCATAGATTTCGCGCACGATCCACCAGCCCATAACGGGCTCTCCTGTTGCCGGATCCTTGCCGAGCGCCCTGCGGAGGGCGAAACGCTCCGTGGCGGAGCCGCCGGGCGGCAGCTCAACCGGCTCGGGGCAAACTTCTTCCTCGTTGTAATAATGTCGGGCCTTGCAGACATAGATTTTACTCTGCCAGTCCGGTTTCCAAGGGCTTTCACTTGCGCTTAAGGGCTTGCCGGCATTTTTTTCCAGCGTGCTCACATAGGAAGCGATACTGGCGGGATATTCGAACCAGGCGTTGTAGGCGGCTTTGGTCTGCACGCTGACCTGGTTCAGTTTGCCGAAGTCGTAGGAAATGCCCATGGGATCGTGCAGGGCCACGATGAAGCGAGCATCCTTTTTGATGGACGCAAGCTTTTCAAGACGCGCTTTTTTGCCCGGCGCTAGGAAAGGCTCATCCGAATCAAGCCAGCGCCGGACAAGGTGCGGACTCTCAGGATCATCGCTGGGATAGAGCGGCGTGGTATATTCCCGCTCCGTTTCCAGATAGTTTCTGAGCGAGCCCTCAAGCCCGCGTATGGACATGAGATGGCCGGTCTTTTCCCGGTATTCCTCAATGAGCATATCCGCGTCGCCGGGCTCGGCCGTGTAGGGCGAGCCCTTTTCCAAGGTGATGTGCTGCATCCAGGCATCCGGATCGGTTTGCGCTTTTTTTATGATATCGTCCTGCCATTCCGCCTCTGAAAAAACAATCCAGAAATTTTTGACGTCCTCATTCACTTCAAAATAGGGTTTGCCGTTAATTTTATTGTTGTCGCAACTGAAGGAATCCATCTCACCGCCTTTTTTCGTCAGCGCATAGAGATGCCCGTCACGCGGTAAGCGCAGGGTATAGACATAAGGAGAAAGGTCGGGGAAATATGCTTGATTCAGCCGTGAGAGCAGGTCGCTCATAAGCGGAGGTGAGCATGTGCTGGCGAGGGCAAAACGGGCCAGCACCAGCTTGATATATTTGCACGAATGGGATGACTCTCCCGCTTTTCCGTCAGCGGCTAAAAAGGGGGGACAACTAGACGGCATAGGGGGGCCTCCTGTTGTTCACGGCCTGCTCAAGAGCCTTGATTTTTGCTTCGGGCGACAGGTCGGCGCGCTCCAGCACATGGCGGGCGGGGGCGTCTACGTGGAAGCTCCAGGTGGACGCGATGGCCAGCTCCGCAAAGCGCCTGATGCTGTTATTGCTCAAAAAACCGAATTGTTGCGCTGTCTCCACGGTTTGGGCCACGTGAGCTTCAAAGTCTGGAAAATCCTCATCCGGCATCGCGGGGCGGTGCTCTGAGGCGAGATATGCCGCAAGCTCAAATATAAACAGACGCAGATGGGCGGCATCGAATTCTTCAATCTGTTCGTGGGCGATGCGCAAAGGCGGCGAGACCGGCACGCCCCTCTCCGGCCTGTGATACTTACGCAATTCAAGATTGCGGTAATCAAGGGCCGCAAAGCCCGTAATATTTTTTCCGAACAGGATGACTTTTTGCTCCGCATTGAATGCGCGCATGCATTCATGCAGGACATAGGGCTCATAATAGCGCAACCAGGCGGCTTCACCACTACTCAAGCGCACCTGGGCAATATCCCAGAGATGCGCGGTGAGAGTGCATAAATCCATGTTCTTTTGAGTGGTGACGAGAATGCCTGAGGATGGCAGATTTTCCGACACCTGCCTCAATGCCGCGTTGCATGGCCGCAAAAGGACGACACGCGGCAATATATTATAATGCTCCGGCGTGAGTGCCCCTTTTGCTAAATGCAACGATTGCAGATCACTTTGCTCAAGAAAGAAATGAAGATCCGGCCAAGTTGCCGGATCAAGCACGGCATAGACGAGCCGGTCTTCTTTGCACGCATCGGCTAGGTAGTTTTCCAGGTAATGAGGGGCGACCCGCAGGTGCATTTGTCATTCTCCTTGCAGGCAAAGCGCCTTTTTATTCTGTGCCGCGACGCCAAGGCACCCTGCTTTGGGCGGTGGCGGCACATCCGGCACTACGCTCCCTTCCGGCAGCAGGGGGTCTGCGGGCGTGCCGTCGCCAGGGCCGCCGCCGGAGTTGAGGCAGACGGCCGCGCCGTCCGCGCTGACGCCCGCGCCGTTGATGGTCAGCCAGCTTCCTCCGGCCTTGAGGGTCAGCTCGGCCCCGGCCTCCAGGACGATCTTGAGGCCGCCCTCCAGATGGATTTCCGTACCGGCCTTGCCCAGCCATTTGCCGTCCACTTGAGTATGGCTGTCCGCATGCACGGTGCGGTTGTCGTTGGCAAACAGCTCGGTTTTGCGCGGCTGTTTGAGCGTTTCGTGGGTTTCGCCCCTGGTCAGGGCGTAGGTGAAGTTGTCCACGGTGCGGTGCCGGTCGTGCAGGATGTGCTCTTTCCAGTCGTTCTTGACGTGGGCGTTCACGTCCTTTTCCGCATGCGCGTAGATTTCTTCCCGGCCTTTTTTGTCCTCCACCCGAAATTCGTTGAAGCCGCGCGCCTCGCCTTCGGCTCCCGGCGTGCTCATGGATTTGAACACCGTGCGCGTCTTGTGCGCGGGCAGCTCGTAGGGCGGCATGTTCAGCTCATGGTAGACGCGGCCCGTGATCAAGGGGCGGTCCGGGTCGCCTTCCAGAAAAGAGACCACGACCTCGTGGCCGATGCGCGGGATAGCCATGGTGCCGTATTTGCCGCCCGCCCATTCCTGAGAAGCGCGGACCCAACAGGAGGTCTTTTCATTGTACTGGCCTTCGCGGTCCCAGTGAAACTGCACCTTCACGCGGCCGTACTTGTCCGGATGGATTTCCTCGCCCTTGGGGCCGGTGACATGGGCCGTCTGCTTGTCGAGAATCAGGTTTTTGGGATGTTCCGGGGCCGGGATAAAACGGGTCATCTCCGGAATGGCCGTGACCCGCGAGGCATAGTGCAGGCCGCGCCCGTCCGGGGCCTCGTGCTCCAGCACGCCGGGCTGCCGCCCTTCGTGGCGCACGGCCACCACCCACCAGCGCGCGTTAAGGGCCTCGCGCGGGTGATCGTCAATGCTGAAAACATAGCTGGGCAGAAAACGGGCCACGTCCGAAGTGCAGTCGATCCACTGCCGGAAGGTCAACTGGCGCGACAACCGGAGCTTGGCGTAGCGCTCGCCGGGTTTGCGCAACTGGTAGAGATGCGGGTAGGCATACTGTTCCAGCAACATGCCGGGCGGAGCCGGAGCCTTGTCCTGTTCGCTTTCGTGGTCGCTGACTTCCAGGTCCAGGCGGGGCTTCCGGAAGTTCCATTCGCGGTAGGCGGCGGCATTGCTGTTGACGCTTTCGTGCAGGGCCAGGCGGTTGATGACCGCCGTATCCGGGCGCTGGCCCGAGCCGGGGAAAAAGCGCAGATCGCTCTGGCCGGGGATTTTGGGGCCGCCCTCGCGGTCGCAGAGGCAGAGGCAATGGGCATCGGCCTTGTGCTCAAAGTAGAAATAAATGCCTTCTTCCTCGCACAGGCGGGTAATGAAGTGCAGGTCCGTTTCGCCGTACTGCACGCAGTATTCGCGCGGCTCGTAGGCATAGCAGAGCTTGAAGGAAGCGGCATCGCCGGTGAAGCCCTGTTCCTTGAGGATTTGCTGGATGATTTCCACCACTGAGAGATTCTGGAAGATGCGGTGGTCGCGGATCTGGCCCAGAAACCAGAGGCGCGGCACCAGGGAGCAGCGGTAGTGGGTGAAACGGTTGGCGGTGTGGAGTTGCTCCATCTCCCGGATCAGGCCGTGGACCAGGCGCTCGCCGCCGCTGCGGTCGGCAATGGAAAGGCAGGCCGGGGTGCCCAGCAGGGCGGTAAGGTCCACGTTGGCCGAGCGGCTGACCAGCTCAATGCTGAACTCATACGGCTTGCAGACCTCCTCAAAGCCCGAGAAGGCGTACACGCCGAAGTCGCCGCTCTGGGCGGTGAAGTTGAACCAGGAGGCGTTGGCGGCAGGCATCTGGGTCATGGCGATATCCATATTTAATAAACTATAAATTATGCCGCATACTCAGGCCGGGCATGGTCAGGGTATGCGGGATATGCGGGGCAGGGCCCGCGGCGTCCCGGCAGGGGCGTCGTAGCTGCCTTGCATGGCCAGGCGGCGGTTTTCCGGCCTGTTGCGTGCTCTGTCTCCTCGCGTGTCCTTTTTGATGCTTTTTCCCATGGGCGCTGCTCCGGCCGCTTGCAGGGGCAGAAAGGTTTTTTCATTCAGGCCCAGTTCGGGGCTTTTGCCCAGAACCAGCACGGCCGCCGCGAATTGCGGCACAAAGCGCAATGTCTCTTCCCGCAGGGCCTGGGCGGCCGGGTCGTCGTTCCGGCATTTGCGGGTGATTTCCTCAAGGCTGTCGCCGTAACGGCGCACGGCCTTTTGCATGGCGCCCTCGCCGCAGTTATACGCGGCCAGGGCCAGGGGCCAGTCACGGAAAAGTCCATGGAGGTAGGCCAGATAACGGGCGGCCGCAACGGTGGATTTTTCCACGTCGAAACGCTCGTCCTTTTCTTTGCTCACCGTAAGCCCGAAACGCCGGGCCGTCTGCGGCATCAGTTGCCACAGCCCCGCCGCGCCCGCCGAGGAGACGCAGCGCGGCTCAAAAGCGCTTTCCACCAGGGGCAGGCAGGCCAGTTCGGCGGGCAGGCCCTGCCGTTGCATGCCTTCAAGAGCCACGGGCAGATAGCGCCGCGCCCGGCGCAGCACATGATCCGTGGTGCTCCGCCGTTCTTCCAGCAGCCGGTGCAGATAGCGGCGCACCGTGGTTTCCTCGGCGTGCGGGGTCCAGACATCCAGCCGGACCTCCGCGCTCAGGGACGCGTAATCCACCACGGCGGCCCGCTCCGTGCGGCGCAGCGGGCTCCACAGGGCGTGGGCGTCCCCCATGAAGCGCGGCACATGGATGGTCCGGCCGCCGTTGGCCGGAATGAGCACCCGGCTCATGGAGGCCACACGGGTCTGGGGCAGATCAGGATCAAGAGACGGGCCGTGGGCCCGGCAGGCCGCGAGACAGAGGCAGACGGCAAGCAGGAAGAAGCGCGCGCGGCCCGCGTGCTGGGGCGTTCGGGGGACGGCCCGGCGGGCCGGTCTGAAGCGCGCGGCAAAGTTCCTCATGTCCTGTCCGGCCCCGGCGGAGGAAAACCTCCGCCGGGGGCTCATGTAACAAGGTTTTATAGCAGGGATTGCGGCAGGTTGAACGTGCAGACCCTGGGATCAAAGGGATTCATCTTGTTTCTGAACTGGATCAGGAACTGGGCCCACTTGCCCTGCTGCTGCACTTCGATGAGGCAGGTGTTGCCCTCCTGGCGCTTGATGCCGCCGCCGCGCAGCAGGCGGAACAGGGCCCATTCGCCTCGGGTTGTGGTCTGGCTGCTGATGCCGTGCAGGTCTATGGTTTCCAGCATGGCCTGGGACGCGCTGTCCGAGGGCCAGGTAAACGAGGCCCCCTGCACCGGGCCGTGCATGTAGCTCAGATGCCTGCCGGCCGCGCGCAGATTGACCTGCTTGAGCGTGGCGTCCAGGGCGTGGGGTTCCATAAGGAAGGTGATGCCCAGCTCCCTGCCGGACATGAAGAAGGCTTCCTGCACCCGGTTGGCCTTTTGCAGGTTGATCACCGCCTGACTGGAAAGCGGCATGTACCGGCCCATGATGGGGCGCAGGGTGCCCGTGCGGGTGATGAAGGGCCGCAGATAGGTTTCGTGGAAGTTGTCCAGCACGCCGCCGCTGCGGAAGAAGGCGGCGAAATCGTCCAGGTTGGCGTCTCTGGACGCGCCTGGATCAAAGGGATAGCGGGCGTTCAGATTCTTGTCGTAAAGGGCGATGACCCGTTCCTGGTAGGCTTGGTTAATGCTGCGCGCGCCCCTGTTGAGCATGTCGCGCAGACCGCCAGCGGCCACGGTGGCGTACCAGCCGCGCACCGGCGCGGGCAGACGGCCCACGGCGCTTTCCAGGCTGCGCAGGGTGTCGTTTTTCTCGTCGGCCAGATCCAGCAAGGCGTGCAGCACGCGCTGTTCGCCCTGGTCGCTGGAAATGATCCCGGCGAAGTATTCCCCGGCTCCGGTCATGGCGTCCTGCACGGCCCGCAGCGCCGGGCCGGGATTGCCCTGTTCGTCCAGCAGGCTGTCCAGGGGCACAAAATACTGCCGCACGGCCTGGGCGTCGCGCTGGGCCGCCTCCAGGACGTCGCGATGCAGCTCCTCGGCGCTCTTGGCCGCCTGTTCTGTCAGGGCGCGGGCCATCTTGCCGCCGGTCTTGGAGGCCAGCTTCTGTTGCAGCTTGCGCTTGCCTTCCTCCTGCGCGGCGGCCTGCACGGCTCCGGGCTCCACGTTTTCCATGATCAGCCGGGTGTTGGCGCGTACCTCCCGCAGCGCCAGCACGGCCGGGGGCATGCCGGGCGTGAGCTCCTCGGCCAGCTTGCGGGCGTCGGCCATGCTGGCGGGCATGCGCACGCTCAGGTTTTTGAGGGCCTGGCTCCAGGAACTGGTATAATCGCGGAAGTACATGGTGCGCACTTCCTTGTAGACGTTGTTCATGTCCAGGGCGCTGAGCAGGATGGGATTAGCGCCGAAAATCCAGGTTTCGCCCGTCAGATTGCGGATGATGACCGGGCAGCGGCGGATGAGGTATTCCTCGTAGCCCTGGCGCGTGTACAGATAGTCCACGGGCTGGGTGTCGCCGTTGAAAGGCGACTGGCCGATGGCCGCGCGGAAGGTGAAGGGCGGTTTGCCGCTTTCCCCGGCTTCCTCGCGCAGGCGCTGGTAGGCCAGTTCCGCCAGAGGAATGCGCAGCAGGGCCTTGCGGGCCCGGTCCACCAGCTCCGCGTCGGGCTCGGCGGGCGTGATGCCGTGCGCCAGAAGATAGTCCATATGGCGGCGCAGATCCGCCTGTACCGGGGCCTGGCCGGAATAGTCCCCGGCCCAGACATTGGCCAGCCAGGGATCAAGGAATTTACGGTTGATGTGTTTGGGCTGGCAGAGCATGAGATAAGCCCTGAGCGCGTTTTTGAGTTCCATGGGATTGTTCAGGGCCGCTTCCACGCGCCGGGCCGCAGCCTGGCGCACCGGCGGCATGAGCCGCGCGTTGAGCGTGCCCAGGTAGGCCTCTTGCGTGGATTTCCGGAAAACGCGCCCCTGGTAAAGGCCGAGGCCGTAGCCGATGGCTGAATCCTCCTCCGGGTCATAGACGAAGGTGGCCTTCTCGATAATATTCAGCTCCGGCAGGGGCGTGCGGGACTCGTTGACCAGAGGGGCCTTTTTCTGCGCTCCGGAAAATCCGGCATAGGCCGCGTCCAGGGTTTCCACCCGCGAGTAATTGTTGATGAAACTCACCCCGAGAAAGGTTCCGGCCAGCAGAAAGAGCGCCGCCGCTGCCGCCTGCAGCCCATAGCGGCGCAGGCGCAGAGCCCAGATGTGTTCCTTGTCGGCATTGGCCAGGCGCGCTTCGGGAATGATCAGGCCTTCCAGCAGGCGCAGCAGGAAAAAACCCTTGGCGTAGTCGCCCACCGTGGCGTTAAAGCCGGTCTGGTAGCTCAGTTCTCCTTCCCGAGCCGTGGCGGCCACGATGTCCTGGGCCGAAAGCGCGCTGGAAAAGAAAAATCCCCGGAACATGACCGGACGGTGATAACGCGAGGGACCGAAGGCCTCGGTGATGAACTCCTCCATGCGCGAACCCAGGGCCGCCAGTTCTTGCGGAAAGCGGAACATTTCGCCGCGCGAGGGGACGTCCCGTTCCTGATGGATTTTGGTCACGATCTGGGCGTTGAGGGTCTGCATGAGATCCTTGAGTTCCGAGCGCACGCTGCCCGCTTCCATGACATCGGACTTGGCCGGGCAGCCGAAGATCTGCTCCCGTTCGGCACGGGAGAGATGGGCGAAAAACTGCGCGAAGCCCGGCACGGCGTCGCACTTGGTAAAGACAAGGTAGACCGGCACATAGGTGCGCAGGCGCTTGAGGGCTTCGCTGAGCCGCTGGCGGATGGTGCGGGCCAGATGTTCGCGCCGGGGCGCGTCGTTGTCGATGATGTCGCGCATGCTCACGCAGACGATGATTCCGTTGAGGGGCCTGGCCGGGCGCACTTTGAACAGGGCGCGCAACAGGGCGGTCCAGACCTTGTGGGCCGGAGAATCCGGGCGGCTTTCGGTATAGGCCCCCGGCGTGTCCACAAACAGGGCCTCGTTGCTGTAGAGCACGTCGCAGTGCTCCGTGGCTCTGAGCTGATAGAGGTGCCTGTCCGCCTGCTCGTTGAGCGGGAACTTGAGGCCGGAATTGAGCAACACCGAAGTTTTGCCGCAGTTGCCGCTGCCCAGCAGCAGATACCAGGGCAGGGCGTAGCGTGAACGGCCCTTGGGACCATAAAAATTGGAAGTGGTGACGGTTTTGACGGCGGTCTTCAGGCGTTCCCTGACGTGGCGCAGCTCGTCGCGCAGCTGCATCTTGTGCTCTTCAGCCTGTTCGTGGGCCCGGGCCGCGTCGGGATCGGCAAGCTCCTTCCTGCGGCGGCGCGAGGCTGAAAGAGCCACAAAGAGCCCCCAGCAGAAAATAAGCAGCACCGTGGCGACCAGGCGGGCAATAACTCCTTCCAGGGGAACATATCCCGCCACGGCCACCAGCGGTCCCAGCAGCCAGACCAGCAGGATGAGCAGCAGGACAAGGCCCAGGGCGAGCACCCACGGGGTTTTGAGCGCGTGCAGAAGGCTGCGGAAAAAGCGGGCGATCATGGGCGGACCTCCGAGGCGGGCGTAACAGGCGCATGGGACGCGGCCGGGGTGGGAACGGCGGCATTGTCCTCAACGGCGGCCGGAGCCGTCTCCGTTTGCGCCGTGGCATCCCCCGTAGCGGCCGGCGCGGGCGCGTCGGGCGCAAGGGGTGCGGAAACCGGGGCATGCCGGGCGAACTGGCTGAGCAGGGGTTCCGCCTTGCCGTTCAGCGTATGGGAGAAGCCCCAGAAAATGACGGCAATGCCGAAGACCAGCACGGCCCCGATGAGCCAGAGCGGCACATAGGCGTAGGTTTTGTTCTTGTGCGGCTCCACGCTGATTTTCTGGGCCAGATCCGGGCTGGGCTCGCCGCGCAGCAGGCGAATCTGCCTGTAGAGCTGGTCGCGCAGGGATTCCAGGGCCAGCGGGCCCCGGTCCTGCAAACGGTATTTGCCTTCAAAGCCAAGACTCAGCAGCAGGTAAATCAGTTCCAGCAGATACAGCCTGCTGGCGGGCTGCTCCATGGTGCGGCCGAGCACGTCGAAAAATATCTCGCCGCCCCAGGTGTCCTGGTGAAAGGTGCTGAGCAGGGAATGATGCTGCCAGTCGCCCTGAGCGCCCGGAATGGCCGAGGTGGTGACGCTCTCGTCCAGAGCCGTGCAGAGCAGGTATTGCGCGGCATTGACCTGGGCCTCGCTGACGCCCAGAGCCGAGGCCTGGGCGTTGAAGCCCCGGATTTCAGCTTCCAGGCGGATGCGCAGTTCTTCCAGATCGGCTTCACGCGCGTCGCGCAGGCGCACGATTTCCAGCAGCAGATGGGATGCCGCATTGACCAGGGGGTTGAGGCCCGGCGTGTATTCGTCAAAGGAGGTCTGCTGCGCCAGATAGGGCACATGGCGCGGGGCCTGCTTGCCGGGGGTCACGGCCACGGCCGTGAAGGGCAGTTCGGCGCTTTGGGAACGCGGCTCCTCGGTAAAAAGCACCACGGTCTTGTCCGGATCGGTAGCGGCGGCTTGCTGCGGCATGCTTTACTCCTTGATGGCCCAGAGTTGCAGGATGAGCCCCGGGAACGTGCCTGACACGTGCAGGGCGCAGCCGGTGGAGGCTTCCAGCTGCGCCCGCTGCTGGGAGGTGAAATCCAGCTGGAAATAGCTTTTTCCCGCGTGGAAGGGGATCTGACGGGGAGCCACGGGCATGGGATGTATTTTCACGCCCGGCAGATGCGTGTTGACCAGTTCGCGGATGTTTTCGGGCGTGCCGATCTTGATCTGCTTGGGCAGCAGGGCGCGCAGGCTTTCCTGATCCATGTCCGCCTGCGCCACCAGGACGAAGAGCGCCGTGCTGAGCAGGTTCTTGTCGTGGATCGGGGCCAGCTGGACGTTGTTCTTGCGCTGCTGCAAAGAAAGGAGCACGGCGTGCTGCTCCAGCACCATGCTCAGGGCGTAGCGGGCCTGCTCCATGAGCGCGGGGAAACAGTGGTACTGGGCCCCGTGGTCATAGTCCGCAAGGTCGTTGGGACGTTTGCCCCGCTCGGAAAACGTGGACAGCTCGCCCGCCAGCGACAGCAGCAGGCGGTAAAATTCTTCGGGGTGCAGGCCCGGCGTCCTGTCCAGATGCCGGAACAGGGGTTCCATGCGGTTCAGGCACTGCAACAGCATGAAATCGCCCAGTTCGGCGGTGCCGGTCTGCCCGGCGCTGCTCACGCGATTGGCGATGTGGTCGGCCCGGTGGGTCAGCAGGCCGATGATCTCGCGCAGATAGCCCGTGAGCGTGGGCGAGCCCTCCAGGTGCAGAAAGGTGGGCATGAACTCCTTGTCCAGAAGCACGCTCTTGTCCTGGCGGCACTCCACCACATGGGCCACGGGCATGGTCACGTAGCCCTTGAGATCCGAATCCTCCTCGAACATCAGGCGCATGTCGAAGCGTCCGCAGAGGATGCCCGTCTCGCTGCTGTTCTTTTCCTTGTAGGCATTGTGGTCGCGGATGCGCAGGGGCGTGCGGATATAGCGGGTGGAAAGCCCCGAGGTTTCCTCGTCCCTGGTTTCCGCGCCGCCTTCCACGGCCATGGGCAGGGCCAGCATGATCCGCTTGCCGGTGAGCCCCGGCACGATGTCCAGGGAAAGGGGCGGCTGACCGTGCCCGATCTCGAAAAGCGTGCCGTCCGGCAGCATGCCCGCCGCCTTGCTGAGCACCACCTTGCCGAGGTTGAGGTACTGCTCGTCAATGAGGAATTCGGTGAAACCCCAGGCATGGGGTTTGAGCATGGCCCCGCGCATGCGCAGCTGGGCGTCCACATGGCGGTCCTGCTGCTGAAAATGCACGGGGCTGACGCCCATGCCCTCGGTCCAGATAACCCGTTCAGGAAGCATGCCTTATTCTCCTGCGATACTATCCGGCCTCACGGCCTTGGCGGAATACAACACGGCTGCCGCGCGTCTCAGCGGGCCGTCTTCATGGGCGGCACGGCATAGGGCGCGGGCGCGGCCCGGCGGGAGCGGGGCCGCGTGTCGGACGTTCCGGCGGCCTTCACGGCGGCTCGGGTCTCCTCGGGTTCGGACATGCCGGGCGCGGCATCCATGTCCTCGGAAGGCATGCGCCGGTTCCGCTCCAGTACGTCCGGGTCCGTCTCCGGCGCGGGCCTGGGCGGCGCCGGCGGGGTTTCGTCCTCGTAGCTGGTCAGGGTCTGATCCGGCGAGGGCTCAGTCCTGACGGCCGTGCGGGCGGCGGGGAGTTCCGGCTCCGGTTCGGGTTCGTGTTGTTTCAGGGCTTCTTCCGGGTCCCAGCCCTTGGCTCTGGATTCGGGGATGACGATGATGCTGGCGTCGTTGAGTTCCAGGGCGATCAGGTTCTTGCCCTCGGCGTCGATGGGCCGCAGGCTGCGCCAGCGGGCGCGGTCCATTTGCCGGAATCCGGCCACAATGCCCAGAAAACGCGCGTCCGGACCTGGCAGATAGGTGATGGAGCGCGCCTCGCCGGGCACGAAGACCAGCTCGTCCGCTGCCAGAATGTCAGCGCCCAGCGTCTGCATGGGCTGGTCAAAGAGATTCTGGAAGTCGGCCTGGCGGAAGGCCAGACCGCGCCGCAGCTCATAGACCTTGACCACCACCGGCGAAGGGCGGCCCGAAAAATCCGGATTCACATTGGCCTGGCTGGCTACCAGCAGTTGGGCGCGCCCGCCGGAGCAGGCCGTCAGTGCGCAGATCGCCGTCAGTGCCGTCAACAACAGTGCGAATTTTTTCATTGTTGTGCTCCTTGCTTGGGACGCGCGCCCAGCGGGTTGAGGGTCCGGCCCTGCATTTCGTAGGCGCGGGCGAAATCCTGCAAGAGCAGGGCTTCCATACCTTCATGATCGTCGCGCAGAGCGCGGTGCATGCGGATGAAGGTCTGCCAGAGGCGCGTGGCCCGGCCCAGGCGCACCGGGCCGTTGATGTCCAGGCGGTTTTCCACGGCACGGGGCGAAATTTTGTCCAGCAGCGCCGCGCTGGCGGCGCGCGCTCCGGCCAGCAGGCCCATGTGGTGGCGGTGCAGATCATTAAAACCGTTGGTCATGGCCTTCACTGAAGGCATGACGCCCTTTTGCGGCGGCCCCAGCAGCGTCGCCAGAGCGGCTTCGGGCGAAGGGCTGAACTTCAGGGGATTGTTGTTGACCGCAAGGCCGGTGCTGGTGGCCGGAAGGCGCAGCTCGTTCTTGCATTCGGCGCGGTTGTGCAGGGCGCTGGTCATGCCGTCCACGGCGGCCGCCAGCAGTTCCGCAGCCAGCTTCAGCACGCGTTCCCGCTCCTTGGGCGAGGAAGGCGGCTCGGCGAAACCCAGGGCCTTGAAAAAAACATCTGTTTCCGGCACCGGCACGGAGCGGCTTTCCGGAGCTGTTTGGGGCGCCGCGGCGGCCTGGGTTTCAGAGTCGGCCTGTGGCGCGCCTGCAGCCGTTTCGCCGCCGAGTGGGCAGGCTTCGCCGCTTTCATCGTCGTTATCCGGTTCGGCATCCCAGTTTTCAGGGATCAACTCCTCCTGCTCGGGCACGGCCACAATGGGCTGCAATCTGCCCAGAAGCGGATCCGTGTGGTCCGCCGGCAGAACCGCCCTGGTCTGGCGGCCGCTGAGCAGGTCGTCGTATTCGCCCATGCGTTTGCGGGCCACGAGTTCTTCTTCCTGCTCCATGGCCGTGAGGGGATTCAGGGACAGGCCCTTGGGGCGGCTGAGGATATCTTCCACATCTTCGGGAGAACCGGCATACGCGCCGGGGTTGTGCAGCAGGCGGGCCATGATCGTGTACGCGCCGATGATGAAGCCCTCGCCGTGTTCGATGCGGTGACGGCTGTCCTTGCCCACGGGTTCGTGGGCCAGGGAGAGAAAGACGCCGTTGGCGCTGACGTCCTCGAGATAGAAGTGGCCGTCCTCAAAGGTGATCAACGCGTGCTGGCGGGAAATTTCACGTGATCTGTCCGGCAGAACCCATTCGCATTCCTCCGAACGGCCGATATAGCCCCCGGCCTCGCCGAAAACGTGCGAGACGGGAAAATTGGCTGAGAATTTCTGCCTGCTGACGATCTCAAACATAATATCCATAGGGCGCTCCGGAACGAGACAGTTGCCGCCGCTGAGGACGTGAGGCTTCCGTATTGTGGGGCGGGACCAGTTTTTTCAGCTTGGAAACCAGCGTGCTGCGCGGCAGATGCAGTTCCCTGGCGGCCTCTGTCACATTGCCGGAGCAACGCGCCAGGGCCCGCTTGATGAGCTTTTCCTCCAGCAGGCGCAGGCTCCGGGCCAGACCGCCGGACCGGAGGTCCTCCTCTTCCGCGGCGGGGGATTCCACGGGAGCGAAGGCCTCCGGCATCAGGCGGTCGGCGGCGGGATCGGCCATCACGGCCGCCGCCTGAATGCGGTTGCAGAGCTGGCGCACATTGCCCGGATAGTCCAGGCCGCCGAGCAGGCGCAGGCTCTCGGGCGTCAGGCTCAGGCCGGGACGGCGCAGCGTGCCGCGCATCTGAATCAGAAAATGTTGGGCCAGCAGCGGAATGTCTTCCGGCCGTTCGCGCAGGGGCGGTATGTGGATGTGCAGCCCGGCCAGGCGATGGTAGAGGTCAGACCGGAACGAGCCGGACTCCAGGACTTCGCGCATGCTTTTGTTGGTGGCGGCAATGATCCGGATGTCCGCCGGAAAGGTTTTGGAGCTGCCCAAGGGCCGCACCTGGCGGTCCTGGAGCACGCGCAGCAGCTTGGCCTGGAGCTCGGAAGGCATTTCGCCGATTTCGTCCAGCAGCACGGTGCCGCCGTGGGCGCTGCGCAACAGGCCGGGATTGTCGCTGTCCGCGCCGCTGAACGCGCCCTTGCGGTGGCCGAAAAGCTCGCTTTCCAGCAGATGCGCGGGCAGGGCCGCGCAGTTGATCTTGATGAAAGGGGCCGCGCGGCGCCGGCTGGCCGCATGCAGGGCCGAGGCCGCCACTTCCTTGCCGGTGCCGGTCTCGCCGGTAATCAGCACGGCCACGTCCGTGGGCGCGGCTCTGGCGATCTGCTCGCGCACCCGCAGAGTCGCCGGGCTCTTGCCCAGAAAAAAGGATTCCACGATGCGCAGGCATTGGGAGCCCTGTTCCAGGCGCGACAGATCCTCGTTCAGGCTGTGCAGCAGCAGATCCTCTTTTTGCCGTTGAAGGTGGGCTTCCAGCAGAAGCGCGCCCAGATCGCAGAGCGGCTGCGGATCAATCGCCGGGGCACGGTCCCGGCCAAAGCCCAGCAGCAGGCCGCCCAGGGAGCGATTTTTCCAGGCGGGCAGCGGCAGGGCCGTGAGGCGGGCGGCGGCCTTTTGCGGGCGCAACAGGTCCAGAGAGGGAAAGGCGGCGTTTTGCATGCCGTCGCGCACCGTGTACTCCGTTCCGGTTTGCAGGGAAAAGCAGACGGGATCCTGACTGCCGAGCGGCAGGGAATGCCCGCGGGGCGCGCTTGCGCCCGCGCCAGCGTGCCACACCGCGCGCAGCAGCAATTCCGTGCCCGTATAGTCCAGCAGAAAGACGCCGCAAAAATCAGCCTGGGCGGCGGTTCCGGCCAGGCGCGCCAGGCAGACGGCGGTTTCGGCCAGATCGGCGCAGGCCCGCAATGCCGTTGCGGCGGCCGGAGGTTCCGTGGGCTGGGTTACGGAATTCACGGCCTGGCCTCCAGCGCGCAGTTGAAAGCGCCGTTGGATGCATCCAGGGAAACGCGCAGGCCGCGCGGCGCGTTTTTTTCCTCCAGCAGGGAGGAAAGCAGGGCGGCGGCGATGCCCGGCAGCAGATGGGCGTTGATGATGTGGTCGATATTGCGCGCGCCCGTGTCCACGGCGTCGCAGGAGGCCGCGATATTGTCGGCCACGGCTTCGTCCCAGAGCAGGGGGATGCGGTGGCGCTCCATCAGGCGGCGGCCCACGTGCTCAAGTTTCATGGCCGTGAGCTCCCGTAGCGTGTCCTTGTTGATGGCGGCATAGGGCACCACGGTCATGCGGCCCAGCAGGGCCGGGCGGAACGCCTGGGTCAGCACCGGGTGCAGGGCCGCGCACAGGGTCGCGATGTCGGGCTTTTCCTCTTCCTCGCAGAGGGCGGCCACAATATCGCTACCCAGGTTGGAAGTCAGAAAGATCAATGTATTGCGGAAGTCCACCTCGCGTCCTTCGCCGTCGGCCAGCACGCCCTTGTCGAACATCTGGTAAAAAAGATGCAGGACGTCGGGATGGGCCTTTTCCACTTCATCGAAGAGCACGGCGGAATAGGGCTGGCGGCGCACCGCCTCGGTGAGGCGGCCGCCTTCGCCGTAGCCCACATAGCCCGGAGGAGAACCGATCAGCCGTGAAATGGTATGTTTTTCCTGAAATTCCGACATGTTGATGCTGATCAGCAGGCGTTCGCCGCCGAAGAGGGCGTCGGCTACGGCCAGGGCGGTTTCCGTCTTGCCCACGCCCGAAGGGCCCACCAGCAGGAAGATGCCCGTGGGCTGGGTGGGGCTGTTCAGACCGGCATGGGCGGAGAGGATGGTTTTCTCAATGATTTCCAAAGCCTGATCCTGGCCCTTGATGCGCTCGCGTAGGTTTGTGCCCAAATGCGAAAGCGCGGCGTCGCCCGCGCCGTCCAGCTTGCCCGAGGGAATGCCCGTCCATTCGGAAACGATGCCGGTCACCAGCTCCGGGCTGACCTCGTGAAAAACCAGGGGAGCGCCGTTCTGGATTTTACGCAGTTCTTCCCCGAGCACGGCCGAGCTGACGCTTTGGTCCTCTTCCGTGGCGGTCCGGGTTTCAGTCTCCGGCGCCTGGGCGGCGGCTTCGGATTGGCCGTCTTCATTCGCGGCGGCTTCGCCGGCGTGCTCCACGGCCCGTTGTTTCAGAATGGCTTCCACCATATCCAGTTCGCGCCGCCATTGCGCCTCCAGGGCCTCCGCGCGCGCCGCAAGTTCGGCGCAACGCTGTTGCAACGCGGCGTGCCGGGTTGCGCCGTCCTCGGGACAGCGCGCGGCCACGCCCTTGCAGCGGTCGCGTTCCAGGGCGTCCAGCTCGCGCCGCAACGTGGCCAGCTCTTCTTCCAGGGCTTCCAGGACCGGAGGCTTGGCGCCCAAGCTGACCTTCACGCGGGCACAGGCCGTGTCCAGCACGTCGATGGCCTTGTCCGGCAACCGGCGGCCGGTGATGTAGCGGCCCGCCAGCTCGGCCGTGCGGATCACGGCGTCGTCGCGCACATAGACCTGATGCGCCTTTTCATAATGCGGCACAATGCCGCGCAGGATGGTGACCGTGTCCGCCAGGGAGGGTTCGCCCAGTTTGACCGGCTGGAAGCGCCGGGCCAGGGCCGCGTCCTTTTCAAAATATTTCTTGTATTCGCTCCAGGTGGTGGCCGCGATGGTGCGCATTTCGCCGCGCGCCAGGGCGGGCTTGAGCAGGTTGGCCCCGTCGCCGCTGCCCGGCGTATTGCCGGATCCCACCAGGGTGTGGGCTTCGTCGATAAAGAGGACCGTGGGCACTGGCGCGGATTTGACCTCGTCAATGACCGCCTTGAGGCGGCGCTCGAACTCGCCCTTAACGCTGGCCCCGGCCTGAAGGCGGCCCATGTCCAGGCCCACGATGCGCACGCCCTTGAGGGAGTCGGGCACGTGGCCTTCCACGATTTTCAGGGCCAGTCCTTCCACCACGGCGGTTTTGCCCACGCCGGGATCGCCCACCAGAATGGGATTGTTCTTGCGGCGGCGGGCGAGAATGTCCACCACCAGGCGGATTTCCGGGCCGCGCGCGAAAACCGGGTCGATCTTGCCGTTGCGGGCTTCCTCGGTGAAGTCCACGGCGTACTGGGCCAGAGCCCCGCCCCCGGCTTCGCCCTCGTTCCGCTCCGGTCCGGCGGGATGCCGCTCTTCGTTCAGGCCTTCCAGCTGGCGGAGCAGGGCGTCGGCGGATATTTCCTTGAGCTCCCTGTAAAAGGGCAACGCGCCGTAACGCACGGGATTGCGCAGCAGGGCCAGCACCAGCGCGCCCGTGTTGATGCTCTCCTGCCGCAGCTCAAGGGTGGTCAGCAGATAGGCTTCCTGCAACAAGTGGTAGAGCAGGGGGGAAAAGGACGGGCGGCCCGTGTGGCGGCCCGCGGGCGGGCGGTTTTTGGCCAGAATTTCGCGCAGGACTTCGGCATTGCGCTCAAACTGGGCCAGAATGTCCCGCATATCGTCCAGCGGCAGCAGGCATTCCATATAATCGTCAATGGTGATTTCATAACCGCCGCGCGCGGCGCAATTGACGGCGGCCTGCTCCAGGGCCTCCCGGCAGGGGATGTCCAGAGCTTCAAACAGGGCGGCGAGACTGACGGTGGACATGGCTCACAACTCCCTGTGATCGGTTTCAAGCGTCACGACGCCGTTGCCGCCTTCCCCGGCCCATACGGACCAGCCCAGGCGGCACTGGTTGTGCTCTTCCAGCCGCCAGGGCCTGATTTCATCGGGCAGCAGGCGGAGTTCCAGGTCAAAGTCCAGGCGGGAGCGCAGCACGAATTTGACCAGGGTCTGCAAGGCGGTGAAATCCTTGCCGCAGGGCAGAAAATCGTTGAAGCGCTCCCAGGTGAGATCCGTCACCCGGATGCGGAATTTGCCCGTCTGGTCCGGCACCTCGCTGCCGAGGATGAAGTCCAGATTCAGGCAGTCGTTGGCCGCGCCCAAGCGGGTTTGCTGGTCTTCGGGCACGGCCACCCAGCGTCGGATGCAGGGCACGATGGCGATGTGCTCGTGGCGGAAATAGTGGCGCAGAATGCTTTCCAGCGACCCGGCTGATTCGCCGTTAAAGGCGATGAGCCCCATATAGGCCATGAGCCGGGGCCAGTTCAGGCTTTTGGCCCGGCGCAGGTCGGCATGCCCCAGCCCGATGAGCCCGAAGAAGCGGCTGGAGAGCCTGTCCGTGGCTCCGGACTGGTACTGGGCGTAGTAGCGGTACTTGTGCCAGGTCTCATAGAGGAGATCGATGAGGCGCTGGTGGAAAATATCAAAAAAGTCCCGCAGGGCCTCGTTTTCGTCCTGATGCTGGGCCACATGCTCGGTGAAGTAGGCGGGCAGGGGCGAAGCCGCGCCGTGCAGGCCCATGAGATTGAGCACCATCTCCGCCGTGGGCGGCCCGTCTTCCCTTTCCCCTGCTTTCAGGGCCAGGGCTGCGATGTCGCCGGGCGGAAAGGAAAGCTCCGGATTGACCCGGAAGCGGAAGGAATCCGGCCCCGGTTCGTGACCTCCCGCGCGCATGCCGCGCGCCACGATGCGCACGGCCTGGGCGAAAGCATAGGCCCCGGGCCGGGCCGTGAGGTCTTCCAGAACCGGAGCTGCGGGCACGGCGGAGGTCATAGGCTGATTCTCCCGAGCCGCGCCGGCCAGCGGTATTCCTCGCCGCGCGAAGCCTCCTCGATGGTCAGCTGATGGAAGCTGTTTACCGTGGCGTAGAGCGCGAAAAACTCATTGAGCACCGAGCCGAAAAGATACATGGCCCCCTCGGCGCAGAAGGCGCGCTGGTCCAGCACCAGGCGGGTCCGCGCGCCGCGCACCGGCAGGCCGCCGTAGATGCGGTCCGATTCGGAGCAGTGGATGCGCAGCATGCCCTTGAGGGTTTTTTCCAGCATGCGGGCGCGCGGGCGGTCATGGCGGGCGCGGAAGTCATAGGCCGCCAGCACGGCGCGCAGGGCGGACACGTCGGTGAGAGAGACGTAGTTCAGCGACATGTTGGATAAAAGCCGCCAGAGGATGTCCCCTTCCAGGGGAGGACTGAACGAGGGCACCACTGGCGTAATGTTGGCAAAACGGACGGCGTCCGGCGTATTGTCGGCATGGACGCGGATGTCGCCCATGCGCAGCTCGTGGGGCAAAAGGCGGTTGGTGCAGGTCAGCTCCAGGGAAATGGTCTCGCCCTGGGGCAGGGCCGCGCTGTCGGCCGTGTGCACGATGGAAATGTAGGTTTCCGGGCATTCGTCGTGGTGCGAGGGACGCAGCCGCAGACGGTAGTAGGCGTGGTCGCCGGATTCGCCTGTGTCGTGCTCAAAGGACTCAAAGGAGAGATAGCGGCGGCTGTGCCTGTCGTCATGGCCCCAGGTGCCCACGCTGTCCACGCTGTACACGGCATAGTGATAAGGACGGCGGGGGTCGGGCACCACGCGGTATTCGCTTTGGCGCTGGTCCAGGGTCAGGGGCGAGGCGTCCATGCTGAAGAGATTGACCACCGGCGTGCAGAAGAGATGCCAGTTGTCCGCCCTGAAGGACTCATACTGCTCCGGCAATTGGTCCAGCACGAAATGCAGCTCGAACTCCTGCGCGCCCGGAACGGTTTTGAGCCTGTCGCCGTTCAGGCCGCGCTCCAGGCCGGAAACTTCCACAAAGAGAAATTTTTCGGGAAAACAGAAATATTCCTGAAGGATGCGATAGCCGGGGAAAGTATTGGCCGGGTAGGGGTACATGCCCTCGTCTTCCCGGAAGCCCACGGCGCGGATGGATTCCCTCGCGGGCAGAACGGCGGCGGTATGCTCCTCCAGCTTGGCGTCGTGCAGCACCACCCGCACTTCCCTGGTGCGCGCGACCATGGAAAAATAAATGGTGTGGGCGATGGCCGGTTCGCCGCTGATGAAAAAGCGCAGCCGTTTGAGCGGCAGATTTTCCAGGGACGCGCCCTGCGCGGCGATGCGCAGCACCAGGCTGGCCATGCCGTCGCGCTCGCGCACGCTCTGGTCCACAATGCGCAACGGCAGAATTTCGGTGTCGTAGACTGTGCGGAAGCGGCAGCGCAGCCCCCGTGTTTCCACGGATTCCACTTCCGTGCCCTTGGGGATGGTCACCGCGCCGGAGATATTGTCGCCGGGCATGTAGCGGATGACCGAAGCCGCCGGGATGGGCCGCAAATAGTTGGGCCAGAGCAGATTGAACAGGGAGTGGGTGATCTCCGGCAGCTCGTCGTCCAGTTTCTGGCGCAAGCGGCCCGTGAGAAAGGAAAAGCCTTCCAGAATGCGCTCCACGTCGGGATCGCGCCCCGGCGTGTCCAGAAAGGGGGCCAGCGCCGGGTTGCGCTGCGCGAATTCCTTGCCCAGAGTGCGCAGGGCCAGCAGCTCGTCCTGATAGTAGACGTTGAAGCTCATACGCCGCCCCGCACTTTGTCGCCGTTCAGGGAGATGCTCCATTGCCAGGGCACGGTGGTGCCGTCGGAGCCCACCTTGAGCGCCGCGATGCGGAAACCCATGGCAAAGAGCGATTCGGGCAGGGCCTGATGGCTGACTTCCACGTCGGTCAGGCGGGGCTCATAGCGTTGAATGCATTTTTTGACGGCGCGGCAGGTTTCGAGAATCAGTTCCGCGCGGGAGAGAGTCAGGTCGTTGAGGTCCGGGAGCCCGTAGTCCGGCAGGGCCTGCACGGAGCCCTGCCGCGCGGTGAGAAGACGCAGGAGGTGCAGACGAATGGATTCGTCCTCGCTCATGCGTGCGCCCTCATCGCCGCGCGTCAGACGGTCAAACAGGCTCCCGGCCATGGCTCAGTCCTTTTCCAGTTTGCCGACCAGAGACAGCGTGAAATACGCGCCCATGTACTTGAAGTGCGGACGGATGCTCATGCTCACCCGGTACCAGCCCGGATCCCCTTCCACGTCGCTGACCGTGATGCTGGCTTCGCGCAGGGGGCGGCGGCTGCGGATGTCGGAGCTGGGATTTTCTTGGTCGGCCACAAACTGGCGGATCCAGGTGTTCAGTTCCCGTTCCAGGTCCACGCGTTCCTTCCAGGAGCCGATGTGCTCGCGCTGCAAAACCTTGATGTAGTGGGCCAGGCGCGAAACAATGAAAAGATAGGGCAACTGCGCGCCCAGGCGGTAGTTGAGCTCGGCGGCCTTGCCCGCTTCGGAGATGCCGAAGTACTTGGGTTTCTGGCAGGAGTTGGCGGAGAAGAAGGCGGCATTGTCCGAGCCCTTGCGCATGGTCAGGGCGATGAAGCCCTGTTCGGCCAGCTCGTATTCGCGGCGGTCGGAAATGAGCACCTCGGTGGGGATCTTCATTTCGATGTCGCCCAGGCTCTCGTAGAGGTGCACGGGCAAATCCTCCACCGCGCCGCCGGAACGCGGGCCGATGATATTGGCCGCCCAGCGGTACTTGGCGAAACTTTCCGTGATGCGCGTGGCAAAGGCAAAGGCCGCGTTGCCCCAGAGGAAGTTGTGGTGGCTGTCGTCCACATTTTCCTTGTAGACAAAGGCCTTGACCGGGTTTTCGTCCGGATCGTAGGGCTGGCGCAGCAGGAAGCGGGGCAGGGCCAGGCCCACGTAGCGGGCGTCTTCGGATTCACGGAAGGACTGCCATTTGGTGTAGCGCGTGCCGCTGAAGATGTCCTGAAGGTCCTTGAGGGCGGGCAGGCGCTCAAAGCTGTCCTTGAGGCCGAAGAAACCCGGCGCGGCGGCGCCGATGAAAGGCGCGTGGGCCATGGTGGCGACCTTGGCCAGGTTTTCCAGCAGGCGGAGGTCCACGGCCGTGGGCTCAAAGTAGTAGTTGCCGATCATGGCGCCCACGGGCTGGCCGCCGAACTGGCCGTATTCCGCCGTGTAGACCTGCTTGTACAGGTTGGACTGGTTGATTTCGGGCGCGTCGAGGAAGTCGTCCAGCAACTCGTCCTTGGTCACGTTGAGCATTTCCACGATGACGTTCTCGCGGAAGTCCGTCCTGTCGGTCAGCAGCTTGAGCCCGCGCCAGGCGGATTCCAGGGACTGGAAATCCGGATGGTGCAGAATGCAGTTCATGAAGGCGCCGAGGCGGCGGTCGATATCCGCGATCATGCGGTCGACCATGCCCTTGTTGACCTTTTCGTCCATGTTGACGGGCTTGAGCATTTCTTCCACGACCGCGCCGATGCCGAGGCGCGCGTCTTCATAGCCGTCGTCCTGAGGGGTGATGTTGGTCTCGCTGATGATCTGCGCGAGCAGTGACCCCGCGTGTATCGTATCGTGCTGGCGCTCCTGTACTTGACTCATAACGGCATGCTCCTTGGAGATATGTGCGGCAGCGGGGCTGCCGGAGGTATCCGCGTTTCCCGGCCCTGGGCGCCGGGGCATCATTCAGGCGGCTACGGGCTTCAGGCCTTGGGCTCCTCCGCCTTTTCGGGGGCCTGGGGCTTGTTGCCCGCGCCCTTGGCGCGTTTGGGCGGCGCCAGGGAAAGGTCCACCCCGGCCTCGACCAGCTCGCGGCGGATTTCCTCACGCTGGCGCGGATCTTTGACGATTTCCTCGAACGATTTGCGGAAGCTGGGGATATTGCCCATGGGGCCCTTGAGGGAAACCAGGGCGTCGCGGATCTGCATCAGCTTTTGCGTTTCCGGAATCTGGTCCAGGATGTTGCCGGGCTCGAAATCGCGCATGGAGTTGAAATCCAGCTTCACGGGGATGTCGCGCTCTTCGTCGCCGTCCTGCAGCATGTTGGGCACGGCGATTTCAAGGGTGAGCTTCTGGTTGGCCATCACGTCCGCGAAGTTGTTTTTGTTGATGGAAACAGGCTTGCGGTCCAGAAGACTTCTGGGGTCATGGCGCTGCAAAAAGTCGCCCATCACCATGACCTTCATGGGCAGCTCGATTTCTTCCACCGCCCCGCCGGTAGCCGGTTTGAAGGTGACGTTGATGCGCTCTTTGGGTGCGACGGACGATTCTTTCCTGGCCATGTGTGCCTCCGTTTATGGTTATGCTTCCTGCAACACGCCGACGGCGGTATCCAGACTGAGCCAGTGCAGACGGCGGCTCATTTCCTCGGTTTCCGGGCCGCCCGGCTTGGTCTGGGCCGTAAGCAGCAGGGTAATGATCCGCGCGGAGAGTTCCGGTTCCCAATCCAGCAGATCCCATTGTTCCAATTGCCCGTACAGGGCCTGCAACAGGCGCTGGGCAGCGGATTTCTTGCCCGCGGCCAGGCAGTAGCGGGCCTGCAGCAGGCCATGCAATATGGTGGAGCGGTTGCGCCCCGCCGGGACGTTGCCCAGATGGCGCAACCCGGCATGAAAATCTTCCTCGATACAGAGGGCGATGGCCTCTTGCAGGCGCGCTTCCTCTTCGCCGTTTTCAGCGGCGGGCGCGCGGCCCGGCGGCGGCACCTGGGGCTGGCCCGAGGGCTGCCCCTGTTGCAGGGCCTCCAGCCAGGGCACGATTCTGGCCGGGGCAAAGGGTTCTCCGTCCTTGAACTTGTAAGTCAGCAGCTCGGGAAAACGCCCCAGGAGCTGGGCCAGCGCGTTTTTGACGCAGTTGTGCGCGGCCGTGGCCTTGAGAGCCTCCAGACAGCGGGCCACCATGTAATGGCCTTCCAGCCAGTACGGGGTCTTGGCGGCGGAGCGCTCCAACCGGGGCAGCGCATTTTCAAACTGTTTGTTCTCAATGGCCGAGGCGTAAGCCTGGGCCTTTTCCCTGGGCACGCCGCAGGGCATCTGGGTGAGCCCCGCGTTGTCGGCGGGCGGCAGGTGCAGCAGGGTGCTCCACAGGGCTGTGCGGTGCAGCTGGTAGGCGCGCTCATCGCGCATGTCCAGAGAGAGAAAATGCCCGGCCAGCTGCCTGGCCTGATCCATGACGTTGCGCACCAGCTGCGGCAGAACCGTGGGCGGCACGCGCCCGTCCGCGTCCATTCCGGCCAGGGCCGCGTGGAGAACCGGAGAGGCGCCCTGCGCCCTGGCAGCGGCCGCCTCTCCGGCTCTGGTTTCCGCCTCGCGTTCGGCAGCGGCCTCCGGCGTGACGGTAATGTTGCTGAAAATGCCCATGAACGCGGGAGCAAGATCGCCCGCCCTGGCCTCCAGCAGCTTTTGCAGGCGCTCAAGCTGGGCTTTGAGCAGAGCGACGTGCTCCGGCTTTTCCACGGAAAAGCCCGTACCGCCCGAGGCGTGTTGCAGACGCGCCTGCAGCCACTGCAAGGGTGCTATGCGGCGCTGCAGGCGCTGGGCTGGGGGGTGGAGGTTGTCCCAGTACTTACCAAGAAATTCATTGAGACAGGCCAGGGTTTCGGCGCAGTCGGCCAGGCCGTCCAGTTGGCAGGTGGCGTGGATGGCATAGGCCATGGCCCAGAGGTCCTTGCTCCGCGTGGAGAGGATTTCCGTAGCCATGTTGCGCACGGCGTCCCAGTCCGGGCCTTCGGTGGCGTGGAGAGAAGTGCTTTTTTCCACTTCATTCCGCAACGCCTCGAACTCCGGGGAAAAACTGACGTCTTCCCCACAGGGTCCGTTTTCAGGCAGGACCGCCTTCCACGCTTTAACAAGGTGCTTTACCATAACGCCCCTACGCGCCCCCCGGCGCAAGATACGGCGGCTGCGAGCGCGTGCCGGAATTGTTCAAAAGTCATTGCCCTGACTCTGAACCGTGCCGGTCGCGAACAGCCTGGAAAGCAAGAAAAAATCCAATCAATCGCTGTAAATGATTACCGATATTTGTATTAATTTCCAAATACTACTTTTCATTTTTAGTTGCAAGCCTATTTTTTGAGATTTGTATAAGATTCTCTATTCGAAGCGGCTGAAAGCCCGTCTGCCGCGACTTTGCGGGAAAGGGAATGGAACGGGAGGATGGCCCTAGCGATGGTCCACGTTGGCCGGGCGGCTGACCAGCTCAATGCCGAACTCATACGGCTTGCAGGCCTCCTCAAAACCCGAGAAGGCATACGCGCCGAAGTCGCCGCTTTGGGCGGTGAAGTTGAACCAGGAGGCGTTGGCGGCAGGCATCTGGGCCATGGGAACTCCGGAGCCGAGGCTGCTAATTGATAATGACGTCGGGGCTGCCTTCGACCATATTGCCCGAACCGCCGCAGTGGCTGGTTGCGTCGCCGAGACGCACCACCGGAATGTTGTTGATGAGCACTTTGGGGCTGCCTTGCGCGGTCTTCCAGGTGTTGGGACCGCAGCAAGCGCTGTGCACGCCGGGATCGCCCACGCGCAGGGCGGGCCTGCCGTCAATGAAGACGTCCGGCGAACCGCTGACGGCCGGTCCGGTGACGGTGTGCGGGCAGCAATCCTTGCCGTGGCTGTCGGCGGGGCAGAGGGCTTTGTCGCCTACGCGGCAGGCTGGGGGCATATCCACCTCACAGTGTTAGGGTATCCAGCGCACCAGCCCCTCGGGAAAGTCCGGGGGCAGATCTTTTTCCATGACGGGGACGAGCGTATATATGCCTTGCGCCGGGTACAAGGTGACATTTCCACCCCAATATCCGGAAAAAGGCTTCCAGCCCGGCGTGTCAAAGCCTTCTCCCAGAAACCAGGTTACGTCTTGGCCGTCTTTTTCCGTCATCAGGTATTCGGAGCAAATAATCCATCTTCTGTATACAATAACCCGGTAATAGTTGCCGTGGACGCGCTGCCACCAGATGCCGTAGGGCCATTCCTCGGAGCCCAGAAAGGCGTGCGGCCGCACATAAGGCTTGAGAATAAGGTTGTCGCCGAAGATAGCGGAATCTCCTTCGTCGCGTAGAAGCGCGGCCGGCAAGCCCGTGACGTCAATGCCGCTGCCGTTCCAATAGTCAATCTGCTGCTCTAGTTCATCCATTTCCGGGTAATACATGGCCACGCGCAGGATATTGCCCTCCTGCACGCTGAGCAGAATAACATCGCTGGAAGGAAAGGGATCTCCCGACCGCTCCGGCCGCAGAGGATGGATCCGGGGCAGCGTCAGGTCAGGATTTTGGAGTTTGGTGTTAAAAAGTATGAGGGGCATGGGCGCGGCCTCCGCGGCATGGAGTGGTAAGGACAAGGCAGCCAGGAGACAAAGCCCGCAAATGAAGAGCCGGATGATGGCCGTGTCTCCTGACGTCTCCGGACGCCGTTGCCGACCGCTCCTGCCCTTGCGGTGAGCCGGGGAGTGGGCTTTGCTCTTTATGCAGTGGCCAGCGTACATACACGCCTCACGCTTTTCAGGGTATCCAGCGCACCAGACCCTGGGGAAAGTCCGGGGGCAGGTCTTTTTCCATGACGGGGATGAGCGTATATATGCCTTGCGCCGGGTACAAGGTGACATTTCCACCCCAATATCCGGAAAAAGGCTTCCAGCCCGGCGTGTCAAAACCCTCTCCCAGAAACCAGGTTACGTCCTGGCCGTCTTTTTCCGTCATCAGGTATTCGGAGCAAATAAGCCAGTTTCTGTATACAATAACTCGGTAATAGTTGCCGTGGACGCGCTGCCACCAGATGCCGTAGGGCCACTCCTCGGAGCCCAGAAAGGCGTGCGGCCGCACATAAGGCTTAAGAATAAGGCTATCGCCGAAAATGGCACTGTCACGCGTGCCACGCAGATGGGCGGCCGGGAGTCCGGTAACGTCTATGCCGCTGCCGTTCCAATAGTCAATCTGTCGTGCTCGTTTATTCATTCCCGGATAGTACATGGCCACGCGCAGGATATTGCCTTCCTGCACGCTGAGAAGGATGAACCTGCTGGGAGGAAATGGATCTCCCGGTTGCTCCGCGCGCCAAGGATGGATCCGGGGCAGCGTCAAGTCCGGATTCCGGAGTCCGTCATTAAAAAGAATAAGTGGCATGGGTGCGGCCTCCGCGGCATGGAGTGGTAAGGACAAGGCAACCAGGAGACAAAGCCCGCAAATGAATAACCGAATTATGGCCGTGTCTCCTCAATTTTTCAGCGGCGGGGGAGCGGCCTGCGTATAGTGGAAAATGCCGGGCGTTTCACTTTGAACCGCGCCGGTTTCGGCTTCTGGCTCACCTAAGTACTTTCTGTGATCAAAATAGCCTGCCGCGTCAGCCCTGCGCATATAGTCGCTGATATGCGCGTTGGGGTGGTCGATTCTGCCTGGATTGATGCTTTCCGTAAAATCTCCGGGAAGAGTAATGTCCGGTCTGATCCCCTGCTCATAGACAGACACTGCATAGGTCATGCAATTACATGCTATGCCGGAGTATGGATCACGAGGGAGACTTAGTTTTTTCAAGACTTCTTCTTTTGGATTCTGCGTTTCGGGGGGGGGCGCCGGGTCTGGACTGTCGCGAACCACTCGTACGTTTTGAAATTTGCTGAGTTCCGCTTTGATGGACGCGTTGCAGCGCTCGGCAAAGGCCTTCATTTCCTTATAGGCTCCGGCTCTGAGGCGAAAGGCGGCCCAGCCTATGATGCCGTTGACAGCGAAATGGGGTGGAGTCTGTTTGTGCACTGCCCCTTCCGGGAGATAGATCAGCTCATGCTCGTGCTCAGGCCCGTAAAAGCCTAAACGGAGACATGTATGACTGCTAAAAATATTGCTTCCGTATCGCTGGTTGCACTCGTCCCATGCAATGCCAAGCCCGGCAGGATCCAAGTTGCCGTCAGGGGTCAGGCAATTGGCCCACGCTGCTGGGGAGATGCGTACTTCACTGAAACTGCGTATTTTTTTTTCAGGTTCGTCGGGAGCGGAGGGAATAGTGCGGATTTCTGTATACGGGCCGAAATCCGTGTACAATCCTTCGCGAGTTTCCCCATCGATGATAAATGCTCCGGCGTGTCCGCTGCCGTGCAGATTGCCGGAGTGATTGTCCATGAAGGCCATGATAACGACCCAGTCGATTCTGTTGGTGGCTATCTGAATATAATGTTCTGTGCACAGGCTCAGTCTTTTTACTTCGGCCTGCAAAGGGCGTTCGGTCAGGTCCTTGTATGTGACGTCGTGGTAAAAGCGATCTTTGGGGGGAGCGGCGGCATCCCGCTGTTGCCGTCGTGCGAGGCAAGTCTTTTCTTTTTCAGAAACGTGCTCTTTTCCGTCCTGCCCCGGCTTGAACCCGCAGGCCCTGGCAAGCTCCTCCGGTTTTCCGGTAAAGCGGAGTTCTCCCATGCCGCAGTGCACATCACCGAGCGTGGCGGAGCCGCCCTTGAAGTCAAGTTTGTGGGCGACCCCTGCGCTGTCGGTAAAGGTGAACTTGCTCATGACGGAGTCGGTCAGCTTCTGGCAGCGACTGTCGTGGATATGAAAAGTGACGCATTCGCCGCCCCGGCAAACATGCGCGGTGTCATTGGGGAGTTTGGCGCTCATGCGGGTTTCCTTCGTAGCGCCAGGCTTTCAAGCTGGCGCAGGGCCGCGTCAGGGTCTTTTTCCGCAACGGAAAGGATGCGACGCTCCTCTTCCGCAGGAGCCTTGGCGGCAATGACAGGCAGCAGGGCGGCCAGGCAGCGGCTTTGCTGTTCATGGGTGGCAAAGCCCCAGTTCCGTATTTTTCCAATCATGTCATCAATAAAAATTTTTAACTCCACGCCGTCGCCATACAGTGAGCGCATATGATCGCTCTGTTCCTCCCACAGCCAGACAAGAAGATTGCGGCGGTAAATGGTTTCGAGCACCTGCTGAAATGCATCAAGATGCTTTTGGGATACCTGCCACCAAATCTCCTGCCTGGGCTCATACTCCATAGCCAGCTCCACCATGGAAAGCCGTTCCAGATCAGGGTTGCTGACAAGCGCCCACGAGGTTTCCAGAGAGAAAGGCACCGGAATAATCAGATAGGCATATGGCCCCAACAGCCATGCCGTTTCCTGCGGCGTTGAGGCATTGATCATTTGCAGCAGCACGTTACTGCTATAAAATCTGAAATGTGTTATGGTATCATCTGGAAGCAATGCGTTAAGGAGGCTGCGCCAGTGGGCAAGCCCCTGTTCAACGTCTGGACAACCTAGAGAAAAAAGGCCCCACCTTTCATTGGAAGATTTCAGTTCTCCCCAAAAAGGATTTCTTTTCTCTATTTCAAAAAATAGAGGTGATTTTTGTATAAGACTTTCATAGGATGTATTGGTGAATAATGCGTTATACTGAATATCATTTGTGCTATTATAAAAAGATTCGCGCAGCCTTGCAGAAACATTTGCGCATAAGAGGGTATCAATTCGACATTCGCTCGAGGCTGTTTCTTGTATAAAAATGTCCAGTTCTTCTTCAGGAATCAAACGCAGATACGGTGATTCAAGCTCTACTGTTGTGCCTTGGGCAAGGATAAGGGCTTGCTTCATAATCAGCTCTCCCTCGCACTTGCGCAGGAACCACTGAACGGTGCATCCTGTTGTTCCGCAGCTTCAAGAGCCGCCATGCAGGTAGGGCATGTCCCCGGATCAGTGGGGATACTCGCTTCCGGCAATAATGGAGCAGCGGGCGTACCGCTGCCCGGTCCGCCCCCGCCGCCCAGATTTATCCGGCTTCCGCCCATACGCACGCCGGAGGGGTCCAGCTTGATCCAGCTGCCGCCCGCCTTCAGCGTCATTTCCGTACCGGCTTCCAGCACCATTTTTTCGCCCGCGTGCAGGTGGATTTCCACCCCGGCCTTGCCCAGCCACTTGCCGTCCACCTTGGTGTGGCTGTCCGCGTGCACCGTCAGATTGTCATTGGCGAAAAGTTCGGTCTTGCGCGGCTGTTTGAGGGTTTCGTGCGTCTCGCCCTTGGTCAGGGTGTAGGTGAAGTTGTCCACGGTACGGTGTTGGTCGTGCAGGATATGCTCTTTCCAGTCGTTCTTGACGTGGATGTTCACATCCTTTTCCGCATGGAGATAAATTTCTTCCTGGCCCTTCTTGTCTTCAATGCGCAGTTCGTTGAAGCCGCGTTCCTCGTTTTCCTTGCCCGGCGTGCTCATGGATTTGAACACCGTGCGCGTCTTGTGCGCGGGCAGCTCATAGGGCGGCATGTTCAGCTCATGGTAGACGCGGCCCGTGATCAGCGGGCGGTCCGGGTCGCCTTCCAGGAAAGAGACCACGACCTCGTGGCCGATGCGCGGGATAGCCATGATGCCGTATTTGCTGCCCGCCCAGCCTTGGGAAACCCGGATCCAGCAGGTGGTATTTTCATTGTGCTGGCCTTCGCGGTCCCAATGGAACTGCACCTTCACGCGGCCGTATTCGTCCGGGTAGATTTCCTCGCCTTCCGGGCCGGTGACAATGGCCGACTGTTCACCGATGATGCGGTTTTTGGGATGTTCCAGGGCCGGAATGAAGCGGGTCATCTCCGGAATGGCCGTGACCCGCGAGGCATAGTGCAGACCGCGCCCGTCCGGGGCCTCGTGCTCCAGCACGCCGGGCTGCTGCCCCTCGTGACGCACGGAAACCACCCACCAGCCCGCGTTGAGGGCCTCGCGCGGGTGATCGTGCATGCTGAAGGTATAGCTGGGCAGAAAGCGGGCCACGTCCGAGGAACATCCGATCCACTGCCGGAAGGTCAGCTGGCGCAGCATCCGCAGCTTGACGTAACGCTCGCCGGGCTGCCGCAACTGATAGAGATGCGGGTAGGCATACTGTTCCAGCAGCATACCGGGCGGGGCCGGGGCGGCCTGCTTGTCCTCTTCCTTGTCGCGCACTTCCAGGTCCAGGCGGGGCTTCCGGAAGTTCCATTCGCGGTAGGCGGCGGCATTGCTGTTGACCTGTTCGTGCAGGGTCAGGCGGTTGATGACCGCCGTATCCGAGCGCTGGCCCGAACCTGGGAAAAAGCGCAGATCGCTCTGGCCGGGGATTTTGGGGCCGCCCTCGCGGTCGCAGAAGCAGAGGCAGTGGCTGTCCCGGTTGTGCTCAAAGTAAAAATAAATGCCTTCTTCCTCGCACAGGCGGGTAATGAAGTGCAGGTCCGTTTCGCCATACTGCACGCAATACTCGCGCGGCTCATAGCTGTAGGAGAGCTTGAAGGATGAGCCGTCGGCCGTGAAGCCCTGCTCCTTGAGGATTTGCTGGATGATTTCCACCACCGAGAGATTCTGGAAGATGCGGTGGTCGCGGATCTGGCCCAGAAACCAGAGGCGCGGCACCAGGGAGCAACGGTAGTGGGTGAAGCGGTTGGCGGTGTGGAGCTGCTCCATCTCCCGGATCAGGCCGTGGACCAAGCGTTCGCCGCCGCTGCGGTCGGCAATGGAAAGGCAGGCCGGGGTGCCCAGCAGGGCCGTAAGGTCCACGTTGGCCGAGCGGCTGACCAGCTCAATGCCGAACTCATACGGCTTGCAGGCCTCCTCAAAGCCCGAGAAAGCGTACACGCCGAAGTCACCGCTCTGGGCGGTGAAGTTGAACCAGGAGGCGTTGGCGGCAGGCGTCTGGGTCATGGGAACTCCGGAGCCGAGGGTTAGGCCGGTTCAAGGCGTCGGACTCGGGGCGCGGCCGCCGCTGGCGTCCGGCAACCGCGCCCCAGGCGGCTAAGCGCTCTGCGGCTTGCGCCAGTCGTCGCTTTCCGAGGTACTGGCGATTTCGTGGGTCTTGGTGAGCTTGCGGTACGTGAACTGCACGTCCTCAAGATGGGTGAAATGCGCCATGCCGGGGTCCTGACAGTTGGGCATGTAGGTGGTGATGTCCGTAATGATGGCGTCTTCCAGCGTCATGGTGAAATAATGTTCCATGGTGCCTTGGGCCGAGGTGCGGTAGAATTTGAGTTCCACCTTGGGCAGGCGCTCGCCGCTGGTAAGAGCGCGGTAGAGCAGGGGAGAACACTTGTCCATGACCTTGGTGATCTTCAGGGGCTGGTGCACGCGCTGGCCCGTGGGCTGGCCGGACTGCGGGTCGCGGGGCAGCAGGATCTTGTGCTCGAAGGCCTCGATAAGGGTCTCGTTTTCGTGCCCTTCCTGATAGATGTTGCCCACCGAGGCTTCGGTAAAGTTGTTGGCGGTGATGTTGCCCTGACGCTCGCCGGTAATGGTCATATACGCTGGGGTCGGCATAACGATCTCCTGTTACTGGTGAAAGTATAATAAATATTGATATTCTTTATAGCAAGAGCTGTTCCAGAATATTAAATTTAATAAAATTAGTCTGTTGATGGATATTGCTATTGCTATATAGCGAAGTTTCGCCATAGGCTTTGAAATAGAAAGGCAGATATAATGATGTAATATGCTGATATTACAAATGAAAATTGATCGACGAAATTTCGTCGTCGCTCTGCCGCCAATAAAAACGGGAATATCATAGTTCCCTGAAATGGTTGGGATTTTGTGTGGCGAAGAATCAACAATTCATCCGATTGGCAAGTAAACAGCCCGCTTGGCATGGCCTTGCGGGCTGTTTACGCAAAAAGGACGACAGAACGCCAACGTGAGGCTTGTCAGCGGAGCTTCCTAAAACACTGCCGCGTCGGATTGGGCAAATCCCGCCTTTCCAACTGCACACAGAAGGCATCAGCGCATCAGCCAAGACGCTTGCTGTGTGAACGCCTTGCTGTGCGCTGTGCTTTGGGGGAGTGGTCAATGCAGATTCACATGCGGTCACTGATTAAACTTTTTGAGCTACCATCTGGATAATATTGAAATATTTTCCAACTCCCGCTTCCATCATGGCAACATAGTGTTGCGCATGCAGGGAGGGAGATTGCAGCCAATCATCCCAGGCCTGCTTGCATGAACTCATTTCACGCAACGTAGTGATCGTTATGCCGGGTTCTTTTTCCCATAATGCCCGCCACCAGTCGCAGGAATAAAAATACCACTCCGGCATCCAGAAGGGCTGAGCCTCCTTCGGCAGTTGCCCTTCGGGGAAGTCTTGTGTGAATCCGGGTACGGCAGCCGCCATCAGTCCGCCTTTCTTCACAAAGGACAGGAGGTTCGGCAGCATGGCCTCGTTCCCGCCAAAATACTGGTATGAGTCCACGCTGATGATCATGTCGAAATATTCATGAGCGAATGGTAACTCTTTCGTCGCATCGACCAGAAAGGGGAAGATTTTCGCATCAAGTCCCAGGCTTGCGAAGCGTTTCGCGTTTTCACCGGGAGAAATCCATAAATCAGCCGCAGCCTACCAGCGTTCAGACCTGCTTACGGAGCGACGCAAAATGTTGCAGGCGTGGGCTGATTATCTGGATATGCGCTGTGCTTGGCGATTCTTGGCAAGTAATTTTTTGAAGGCAGGCGGGGGCGGTTAGGCCCCCACCGAGCGACGCGACAACGCCGCCCACGGCCCCCGGCAAGCGCAAACTTGTCGGTTTTTTGTATGGAGACCCCCCCGGCGGGGGGGCTCCATACAACAAGGGCGGGGTTTCAATCCCGCCCTTGCACTATCAATGTGTGTCAATTGTGCACCATTCGTCGTAACAAAAATTTTTCAAACGGAATGACATTTCGATTCAATCTGATCGGCGTGTCACTGCAATCACCAATCAAATCACCAATTGTCAAAGTTCCACCAATGAAAAAGGGGTTACTGTTTTTCAGTAACCCCTTGAAATATGGCGGAGAGGGAGAGATTTGAAATACATTTATATCTATAATGAATTATTGAATTTATTTAGATAGCAAAAATTTCTTACCCTGAAAGTTACCCGGCTAAAATTTTCTCATTTTTTCTTGCTTTTTTTGCCCTCGGCCTTCTTTTTGGGAGCTTTCTCTTCTTCTTGATTCTCCATAGTTCGCTCACCCGAGGCGGCCCAACTTAACGTGGCGGCGGCGTTCACCAATTCGCCCGGCTCCATGCCTATAGCGTCAGCAAGCAAGAGTATGGTGGTGAAGCGCGGCTCACTTCTGTCATGCTCAAGATTGTTCAGATAGCGGGCGCTCCGTTCCATTTTCTTGGCAAGGCTGTATTGAGTAAGCCCGCGCTTTTTATATTCTTGTACTAGGGCCGCACCGAATTTTGAGGGAGGTCTTTGCTTCATTCATTGTTCATACTCGACACCTGATTTAAAAATAGCTGATAAATTTATCAAGTGATGTATTGAACATCTACTCTAAACTTGGTAGCTAAACAGGCATAGCAATACCAACAAGGAGCAAGCCCATGCCCACACCGCTGGATCGCGTTTTTGAGGCAGCAGGATGTAGAACGCAGGTCGAGTTAGCTGATTTTTTAGGAATTAAGCAATCGTCAATAGCGTTGGCCAAGAAGAAAGGGAGAGTTCCGGCAGAATGGCTTTTGACGTTGTGGCGGAAGAGAAGAGTGAATCCTGACTGGGTATTGAAAGGGCTAGAAGCAAAGTTCCTACAGCCAACTGACTGTGCGGAATGCGTTCAATTAAAACATGTATGTGTAAAGCAAGTGCTTTCACCATATGAGTATTCATTTGAAGAACTAATGGCGGAAATTGTTAGTCGAATTGCGATTAAATTAAATAAATAGTCAAAACTTACTGTTTAACAATGACAATACATTTTCGTTTACAAATTTCGCCATCAACAGCAGGCCCCACATCATTCGGAATTATTAAGCTACGCTTTTTTGATTCCAGTTTGTCCAAGCAGGTAATAAATTTAGCTCTGTCCTTAGAATAGAGAGCTTCAATGATAGTATTGAAAGGGGATATATTGAGATACAAGTTGCCACCTAGTTCAGCCTTCTTTGCCTCTAAAGCAGCGCGCAACTCACCAACGGAAGATTCATAAAGTTTTAAAAATTGTGACGTATTTTCTGCAAGTCTTTTGAGGTCAGGCGGAAGCTCTTTTTCGTCCCAAAACTCGTGAAATATTGAAATACACTCTTCAATATGACGATAATCTAAGTGATCCCTTTGAAGAAGTTTTGACTCCCCTAGTGTTTTAGCCTCCAAAATACTTAATTCGGCGTGCTCTAGCATTGACTTCAGTTGGTATGCAACTCGCTCAAGCGCCCAGTTTGGCGAGTGTGATTTGTAAACCAAATCATGGGTCGCAATGCTCCAAGCGTGTTGCAAGAAAGTTTTGATTTGTATTTCAAAGTTAAGGTTACATAATCCAGTCTTATCGCTCCATTTTTCGCCTAATTGACAAACAAGACGTATATCGGTGAATTGAAAATCCCATGGCTTCTGTTTACCAAAAACATTATCCGTCGGCCTCTTTATTAAAATTTCAAAATTATTACTGACGAGATCAAGAGCTTGATCTATTTTAGAATAATCCTCGACAACAATTGTAGCAGCATAAAAATCATCAATATCTGGGGAAGAATAGCGACCAGTTTCAAGCTTGAGTGCATAGCTTAATTCTTCCTTTATCCTGCTTTCAAAGTGCCAACGATCGTTCTTTTGAGATCGAATAATTTCATCAACCAATTTTTTTAAAATTCCGTATAGCTCAAAGCGTTCTTTATAGATCTCTCTGATACAAGATGCTATTTTCATGACTTCATTTAACTTTGCAGAGCTTCGGTTAAAGCACTAAGGCGGCTTTCTCTTTGAGGCAAATCTGTGCTAGCCCCTTGAGAACCAGCTGCGTATTTTCTTACATAACTCGGAACATCCACAGACGAGAGATATTCTTCATTATCCTCATATTCAGATTGTGCAGCAATAAAAGCTCCAACTTGAGCCATGAAAACCGAGTACGCTTCAGAGGCCCTGTTTACATCTACGCTTTCAGTGCTAGAGATCGCTGCCCATAGTGTATATAGATGTTTTTGATCAGAAGCAAAGGTCGAAACGCATGCATTGAACCGTTCCATTTCTTCAAGAATATTTAAAGTAGATTGGAATTTTTCTTCCAGGGCATACGAATCAAAGGCAATGTCTTCATCTCCTTCTTCAGCTGGTATGTCATAAGCTGAATAAAACTTATCAATCAATGCTTGGTCAAAACCATGTATTTTTTGTTCTATCGAAACCATGAGCAGTTCTGATATAAATTGTACATCACGCATCCTTTTTGTTCGTGCTTTTGTTGCAATTTTTACCTGCTCCCAAAAAGATTTATCCGCCATTTTCTCACAAAAGGAGATAAACCATCCATCATATTTTGCATGTCTCAGTTCTTGTTCAGTAAGTTTTCTAGAATTTCTATTTAGTCTGTCGAAAACTTCATTAATTGTAATTGGTGCATTGTCTGGTATAGTAACATGTTCTACTATAATTTCATAATTAAGAAACACTTCTCTAAATTGCTTTTCCTCATTTATTTTCTTCCAACGTTTTCCATTAACTCTATCATCGCCAAAATCACGCCCAGCAGATATTTTATTGTTAAAAAATAAAAATATTGTTTCCAGCCTCTGCTTGCCGTCAACGACGTCATAGGTAATATTACCTTTATCATCAATTTTTTTACACAGATAAATTGGTGGGGAAGGGTAGTTCCTTAGAACAGTATCGATAAAAAATCTTCTATCTCTACCGCTCCAAACACTTTTCCTTTGGTAAGGAGGGTCTAGATCTATCTTTTCCTGGCGATAGAGGTCTAGAAACCAAGAGATATCTTGAGTTCTGGGGCTTCTGCTGTACATATTAACCTCTATAGTTAATTTTATTCATTGGATTGGAATGTTGGATCGGATTTTTTCGTCTATTTTAGTCTGACACTTGATCTTTTGATTTTTAATCCAGTCACCTAAGTATAATAAAGAATCAAGAGAGGGATACTTTATAGAACGCAAATCAGTTGCATTGACTTGGGTGTGGCCGTTAAAACAGTGAAACAAAGAGTTAACATAGCTTGAGTTCAAATATCCAACAAGTCCATAAGCTAAAGACTCCGAGAGGCTTTTTTTATTGGAATGAATAATATTGAGGTGATTTTCAAATCCCAAGTATTTGAATCCATGGAAATTTTTAGGGTCTATTAAGTGGGCCACGATTCTCCGTTGTTCTTCCTTTGAAGACATTCTTCGGATAGCCACATAGAAACCAGTAGGGAAAAGAAGCTTTTCTGTTTCATTGCAGAAACGAATTGCATTTGGTTTTCTAAATTCTCTTTTAGGCCACTCTGTGGTGCCATTTAGATGTCCGGGATAAATTAACGGTACATCGCCTGACTCGGGCATCTGGTGAAGAAAATCAAGTGCTCGAAAATCTACGACCGGCCCTGTTGAAACATCGACCCCTAGATCCGCAAGTGAGGCGCCCACAGCTAAGCGCCCAGTGATAGAACTAGCTATAGGAATTCTTATAAATTTGTTTATGTCATCAGGATGAACCACTTCGGAAAAAGGAAAGCTTTCTTGCCTAAAGTCCTTGAAATGGTCATCGTTTGATATAGAAATATTTACTTCTTTTTGCTTTGAATCTTTTTTTAATAAAACTATAATATTTTCTTGTAGTATCTTGTCTTGTTTGAATACTCTTGTTCTTGATCTAAACAAATGGATATGTTCAATTGAACAATTATCGAAAATTAATTCTCTGAATTTTTTATGATAAAATCCATTACAGAAACTTCTTGGAATTATTGCAACCAGTTCTCCTTTTCTATCTAATAGCCTAATAGCCAATGATACAAAGGCGGTATACAAATTAACTGCATTAATTTTATTAGATTGTAAGATTTTTGCGTAACGAGATCCTCCATGCATCTTTTTATACGGGGGGTTGAGCATGATATGAGAATACTGACCCTTACCTTCATTTATCAACAAGGGTGCTAATTCTAAAAAATCAAAATTAATAATTTGTATATTATCACTCAGAATAGGAACAACATTTCTAACGTTTAACTCAAGCTCTTTTGCAAGTGTATTGTCAATCTCAAAAAGATCAAAAGTAGGATTATTTATCTTTAAAAGTACTTTTGTGTAAAAACGCAAGAAAGCGCATGTCAAAGCGCCCTTGCCCGCGCCTGCGTCAAGAAAGCGAATATTTTTCCTTGGGCTGAACTTGGAAAAAAGGCTAGCCATGAATTCAGCTACGCGTGTAGGGGTCATATACTGAC
This sequence comes from Desulfovibrio fairfieldensis, assembly GCF_001553605.1. Lineage (NCBI taxonomy): Bacteria > Pseudomonadati > Thermodesulfobacteriota > Desulfovibrionia > Desulfovibrionales > Desulfovibrionaceae > Desulfovibrio > Desulfovibrio fairfieldensis. Next base: position 1,950,809 of record NZ_CP014229.1, on the reverse strand, counting down.
TATACGCGCTTTTAGCTGAAATATTGTCACTATCATCGGTTAACGGTTCTTGGCTATCACGCAGCATTGAAATGTCCTTTCTGAGTTCAGGATATTATTCTATCTACCTCGGTTCATTACTGCAAGTATGAAGCCTAAGTACCCGCATTCAGCGTTGAGCAGCTTCCAGCTGCGAATAAGCTCTTACCCGAAGGGCCGGTCGCGAAGTCTTACCGAAGGTAAGCTACTTTGCATGTCCGGCCCTCAATTTCTGTGGCCAGATGTTGCCGGTAGTGGCTGGTTGTGGCTGGAATCAAAAAAATGGGCGCTTCGGCCCCAACTGGCCCCATCGGGCCACATTCAGCCTCTTATGGCAACTGCCAGCCTCATCCCGCCACATCGGGCAACATAGGCGCTGTTTTTCGGAGCTTGAGAAGACGAAAGGGGCGGCGCGGCGTTTGTGAGTGGCACCCATCAAAAAGTGTCGCGCTGCAAACTCCGTGACGCCCCGGAATTGAGGTTGGTTTGTCACATCCAGAGTGAGGGGAAAAGCGTAGTCGTGCCTTTTCTGAATCTTTGCGTAAGGCAGAAGTATAGCCCACTATGCTTTACTTCGTAAAACGTGGGCGACCGTCCCGCTCGACCAAGACAAACCACAGCTACGGCCTTCCTGCCAAGTTCAGGACCTTTGCCGGGCTTCCTCGCGCAAGCCGTCCAGATAGTCGGCGTAGCTCTGCATCATCTCTTTCCTTTGAGGTAAAAGCTGCGCTTTGTCATACGCCGCCTTTGCCGCATCCCGTTCCAGCGTGTGCGACAATTGCAGATAGATCACGTCATGCGGGAAGCCCAACTCCTTGAGCAGGGTAACCGCCATGTGTCGGAATCCGTGTGAGGTAAACTCCTTTGAGCCGCACCCGGCTGAGTGGATAGCTTTAAGCAGGGAGTTTGTGGTCAGGTGTCCGCTCTTGCCATAGGACGGGAAAAGGTATTGCCCCTCACCCGTATAGCGGCGCAGATTTTCCAAGTGCTCTACCACCTGACGGGCCAGCGGCACGACATGCGGCTTGTTGTTCTTCATTTTAAAGCCCGGAATGCGCCATTCCCTCTCTGCCAGTCAATTTCACTCCATTCTCCCCAAGTGAGGGAACCGGGTCGCAGAAAGACGTATGGTGCGATTCGAAGGGCCGTGGATACCTCAAGGCCGCACTTCTCGGTCATGGTGCTGTCCAGAGCCAGCAGGAGCTTGCCGACCTTATCCGGGCTGGTGATTGTGGCAAAGCCCCGGTTCGGGTCAGGCCGCTTGAAGGAAAGCCCCTTCCAAATGGAATAAGCTGGGTTGTTCTCGCACTTTCCCACAGCTATGCCGAAGTTGAAAATGCGTACTGTGTTCTCGGCAATCTTGCGCAGGGTGTCGTACTTGCCTTCGGCCTCAAGCTGCTGGAACAGCGCCCGCACGGCTGCGGGCTTCACCTCGTCCACGCGCATACTGCCGAGCGGGCCGATGATGTGCTTGATGATGCGCGTCTTCTCGCCGTCATAGGTGCTTTGCTTCCACGTTTTGCGGATGTCCTCCAGCCAATCAAGGGCCACGGCTTCCACGCTCATGGGGTGCGCCTCGCCTTTGGCTATGCGCTTCTCTTCTTGCACAGCTTCTTTTATCTGGCTCTTTTCCTTCTTCCGCTCAATCGCCGGATTGATGCCCTGGGCGATTTGCTGGCGCAAAAGGAAGTTCTTGTCCCGCGCATCCTTGAGGCCGACAACCGGATACACGCCAAGGGAGAGCATTTGCTCCTTACCCTCAAAGTGGTAGCGCACTCGCCAGCGCTTGCTTGTCTCGGTGACTTCCAGAAAGAGGCCGTTGCCGTCTGACAGGCGGACGAGCTTCGCCTTGCCCGAGGTCTTGCTGATTTTCGGCTTTGCCGCTTCGATTCCCTTGATAGTCAAAGCCATTTCGCCGCCTCCTGCTTGGATGGGTAACTTTTTTCGAGTGAACTTGCTTTCAGCATTATACCCATGAAGTTACCCAGACAAGAGGCAGATTTTATTAGTCTTAGCTATACATCGTTAGACAAAAGAAAGACCGGAAATCATTTCCTAGCAATGACTTCCGGTATTTCTTATACAAGCTGAAACTAAATTCTGGCGGAGAGGGTGAACTTTAAACAGTGAATATAACATAGCGTAATTTTTATAAAAATTTGTATTATGTGAAATTTGTTGCCCCCTAATCTGCCCCCAAGTAAAGATGGTCAAGTAGCTTGAAGGATGATCACCTTCTCCGGTTTCGGGGGCTTGGAGTTTTCGTAACGTTTCCCGATGGCGATGGTTCCATGTCTCCTTTTTTTAGCGATGCTTCATCATCACCATTCTGTGGCTTAAAGATAACCCGTGTTGCCTGTTTCCATGCTTCAACGGCTGGGTTGGGGATATATCGGCGATCTCGATAGGGATTGAAGCCTTCCGCTCCTTCGTTATTGACTAAATCATATTCTCGCGCAGCGGCGCTAAGCTGTTGTGCTGACATATGGGCGTAGTCAGGGTTGATAATCAATTCCTCTGGCTTCGCGGACATGGCCACCGCGCGCCGTTCTTCAATGGCGATAGCTTCGCGTTCCTCATCATCGGAAATGAGCCATATCCGATAATTACAACCCGGCATGGTATGCGTAGGTGCACGGTAGCCTAAAATTGCCGGGAGATCTCTCCAGCCTACATATTGCAGTTCGCAGTTTGTACCGGGTATGGGGAAAAGCATCACGTCCTGATAGTCGGAGTGGAATTGCTCCTTTTCCAATGAAGTCAAGTACCTGGCCACACAAATTTCTACTTTAGAATCATTCAAATGCAGAACTTTAAAGTACTCGCCTTCAGCGATATGCGATGCTACGACCTTGCTATAACTGGTCTTCGCTGCCGCGCGCGCTGTCTCCAGTTGGTCCAGTTCTCCTCGATACAAAGCTATTTTGTCACCCAGCATATGGGTTACGCCAGCCTCGCGCATAGCTTCGATTTTACCTTGTTGATCGGATGAATACCCTTCGGCAAATTGATCAAGTGTAACAATATTCTTGTGTCGGAGGGAAATTTTTTTGCCATCAATTCTGGCAGCCCACCCCCAATCCTCCATTGCATCGTAAAAGCCGACTTCTATTTGCTTCCCGTCTTGAATCAATCTGGTGATTACAACGTTCATTATAATGGCACCTCTTCTCTTATAAAGTATGATTCACTTCTACGGATAATAATTTAAATAAATCCATCAATATTAACTTTCAAATATGTATATTGCTGTTTGCAATATATTTTTACAATGATATTTATTGAAAATAAAGGCAAAATTTTTCCGGTACGCCGCTTATGCTTGATTTTACAAAAAATCTGTGGGCTCTTGTTGATTGCAACAACTTTTATGCTTCCTGCGAAAGGCTCTTCCGACCTGACCTTAACGGCCGCCCGTTAGTGGTGCTATCCAATAACGACGGCTGCATAGTAGCCCGCTCGGCAGAAGCCAAAGCTCTGGGTATTCCAATGGGCGAGCCGGAGTTCAAGGCCCGGGCCTTGCTTAAGCGGCACGGCGTGGTGGTGTTTTCATCTAATTACTCTCTTTATGGTGATATATCGGCCCGAGTCATGGCCACATTGGAACACTGCTGTCCGGTGGTGGAGCAGTATTCCATAGACGAGGCATTTCTCCAACTGGACGCACCCCTACGGGCCAATCTGCCCGCGTTCTGCCGCGACCTGCGCGCCACGGTTCTGCGCTGGACCGGAATAACCGTATCCGTGGGCGTGGCTACCACCCGTACGCTCGCCAAGATCGCCAACCACATCGCCAAGGCCCATGAGGAATACGGTGGGGCCTTTTCCTTGGCCAGGGCGGAAGCCGACATTGACCGTGTACTGGCCCGCACGTCCGTGGATGAGGTCTGGGGGATCGGTCGGCGCCAAGCACGCAAGCTCCGGGCCCAGGCTGTTCATACGGCCCTGGATCTGAAACGGGCTGATGATATCTGGTTGCGTAGGGTTTTGACGATCACCGGCTGGCATACCTCCCTGGAGTTGCGCGGCATTCCCTGCATTGGCGAAAGCGACACGCCCGTGGCGCGCAAGACGCTGGTTTCCTCCCGTTCATTCGGGAGCAAGGTTCGTGATAAGGAAAGTCTGGCCGAAGCACTGGCAACCTATGCGGCCAGGGCAGGGGAGCGGTTACGTGGCGAGGGGCTAGTGGCGGGCGGGATCGCCGCGCACATCCGTACCTCACGCCATGGAGCGGGGCGCCGCTACGATCAGACGGCCTATGTGCCGTTTCAGGTTCCCACGGCGGACACCGCTGATTTGATCCGGGCAGTTAAGCGGGCCCTGGATTCCATCTTCCAGGAAGGCTTTGCCTACGCTAAGGCAGGCGTCATGCTCTACGAGATCGAAGGCAAGGACGTGAGGCAGGGCAATTTGCTGCAGCTGGCGACGACGATACGGGACAGCCGCCGGGAAGCGCTTATGGGCACGATGGATAAGCTCAATCGGCGCTACGGGCGGCGTTCCGTCCATTTTGGGGCGGAAGGGCCGAAAAATGCCGCCTGGCATGTGCGCCGGGGCCGCTGTTCGCCGCGGCTGACAACGGACTGGGCAGAACTGGCACAGGCCGTGTGTAGATAGTATTCTACATCCTTGGTTTGCGGCCGGCGCGTTGCACATGCTGCTTTTGGGGAACGCCGGCGTATTCAAGAAGAAGATTCACCATATTGGTTGAATCACCTGAGTTGTAGAACGCGGTCAGGGTCTCATTAAAACGCAATTTGTCCCGCACGTTGAGAGCGTATGGGGGGGTATCCGGCATCAACAAGAATACCCAGGGACATGAGCCAAGCTGTCCGCTTATTGCAGTCAAAGAAAAATTGTGACCGTGACATTTGGCAAAAAGCTTCGGCAGAAGCCAGTTCCGGTTTATTTTCAGCAATCAGTTTTTCCTCTTTTGTCTGAACGTCATGCCAGATCTGAGGGAGTTTGTCGGGCCCGGGAGGCGTATAGTCTACGTTCTGAATGCCAACTGTATCATTTCTGAATTTTCCCCAGGTCAATGCTTCTTCCAGGCCTACGGCATTGTGAATTTTGCAGACGATATCTTGGTCGAAGTCAAATTCTTCACTGGTGAGCAGCTCAGCAAGCAGGTTTACCCCTTTTCCCATATTTTTGATCTGTTCAAGTTCTGTCAGCGTAAGCCCGGGAACGCTAAAGCCCTCTAGGATAGTCTGGGTGGCGGGATTATTCTCAAAGGTAGAAACGCCGGACCAGACTAGGGCTGTTCGGTTTTTACGTAGCAGAAAGATGGCCTTTGTGCGATTTTTATCTATGATGCCTTTCATACTGCTGATGTTTTTTGTAAGCAATAATTATTATTATCTAAGATTACAATTTTATTTTTCTCATAAGAGGCTTGATTTTCTCAGGGACAACATGGATCTTGTTTGCAGCCAGGGCTTTTCGCAGATCGTCATGCTCGAATGCCGTAGCCATGCGGTCAATCTCATCCGCAGTGGCCCGCTGCTGCGTAGCCCAGCGCCGCCAGGTTTGAGTCGCTTTTCCAACCTGCTGTGCACTGGAACGGGCATCAGACAGTGAAAGTCCGAATTCCTCGGCAACAGCCAAGGCTTCATCAAGAGATGCCTCAGTATCTTCGAGGCCGATAAAGGTGTGCAGATGACGGGCCTTGTATCCTGCAGGCGTGGGTTCCAGATCGAAGACAGGGGAAAGTTTCCATCCGTTCGTTCCTTGGTATAAGAAACCATGGTTGCGCAAATGATCATCGTAGTTCGAGATCAAAATGTTGAGCACGATCCGCAGCCAAAGCTCCTTCTTGTCCTCTGAGGCATTCGCTCCGTATTCTGAGAGAGCCTCCGCGATTTCAAGGTAGCTTGCCTGTTCTCCATCCTTGTACTGGAGCATGCTCATGGCGGAGAGATAAGGGATCCTTATATTTCCTTGCCCGCGATCAAACCTGTCCATAAGAAGCACATTTTTACCTTTGACCGTCTGCAGCTCAAAATTTGGCGTTTGAATTCCCGCCGCTTCTGCAATTTTAAGTGCTATATATTCCCAAAATTCGACATCCCATTCGTCTCTTTGACTGGGAAACTTGGCTATTCGCAATGTTCCATCAGTATTCCGGACAGCGGCCTTTGGGCGCGCCCCACCAAGTGAGCTGCCGGGGGCAAAGATATCCTGGATGTCTTGATCCATCTCAAGCCGATCTTCGACTCTGCCGGCAGCCTGCAGAAGTTTGCCCAAAGAAATCACAGGAGGGAGACCTTCTGTCTCCGCCGCCATAAATGGGCCTCCAGATGTTTTAGAAAAGCGCAGAGCGCCTATGCGGGCCTCATCATTGACCATCAAGAGATAGTCAATCTCGCGTAGCGTCCGTGGCGTGGTGTTTTGCGCTTTTGCCTGGCGTGCGGCCTCACGCTTCATGAGGTTCCTGCCCCAACGGTCAGGTGCTGAATCTCCCATTGAGCCGAATAATGCCTTGCCAATCGGCGTATGGTGGGCGGACTGATCCGTTTGGAGGGCTGGCTCCAATGCAAAAGAGAAAGGAGATTTGCGCCACGCCGGGGCATACTCGAATGATGCACTTTCATTGGATCCCGTTGCATGGAACCATAATCGTCCTGTAAAGTGCGTCTCGCCATTGAGATCCACATACACGAAAAACGGTTCAGCCATGTTTACTCAGCCTCTGAAGATTTATGAAAAGTAGGAATTACCCGAGCGCGGCGGGGAAGTCGTTCTTCATCAAGCGCCTGCCCCACTGGATCATTTGACAAATCTGCAAGTCTCATCCAATCGGTGCCGAATCCCAGGGCAAAAATTACCGCGGCATAGTTGCCCATGCTGACGCCAGGATCGCCCGCCTGAATTTTGGACAGGGTTTCACGGCTGATACCCGCCCGGTCGGCAATGATTGCCATCGGCAAACGACGCCGAAGACGCGCTTTTTTTAGCGAGGCCCCCAAGCTCGTTAAGCTTCGGCGCACGGAAATAGGAGGATTGCTTTTCATAGTATGCCTATTTTTCTTGGCAAAATATTATTTAATGCAAAGAATAATAGGCATAATTTTTTGAAAAATCAACTTTGTATATTTCATCGGAAAAAGATGTTTTAACAAAAATTATAGCATCTTTTTCCTCGCCACTTTTGCGGATCCATATCTCATCCCCGAGCTCACAAAAACAGGCACCTCAGCGGAATATTGAGGCTCTTTTAGTTTTTTGTTCCATCACTCCGAGATCTCGGCGGTCTTATAAGAGCCACTCAACGGCCGCGTGAGGTTACTATGCCTAAAACATAAAGTGGGGTTAGATATAGAAAAGGGCAGCGCGGTAGTTGGAATTCTCATTTGCCACGCTGCCCTTTTAGATTGTGGCGCCACTTCCAGGGGGGTACAGGCCTTTCTTCACTCCAAAGACCAAGTTTCTGCTGGCGCGCGTAATACTCCAGGATCTTCCAGCGAGAACAGTGCCGCAGCTGCCGGCAGTATTGGCCGTAGTGCCAGGCCAGGCCGGCCCGAAGCAGGCGCTCCTGCAAACTCCGGCCATCCTCAAGTATGACGATGGCCACCGTGCGGCCGTATCTGTCCTTGCCTTGCGACTGCACCATAATCCGCTTATTTTGCAGAATATTTTTTGCAAATTCTTTGGCTCTGGTGCCGGAATGCTGGCCCAGTTCGGGGCAATCTACACCATAGAGTCGTATTTTGATTGCCTGTTCTTCGGAGTCAACGACCCGCAGGGTATCTCCATCGATAACCGACAAAACCCTAACCTCCTGTGCCAGGCTGAAAGTAGGGGAGAGAGCCATGAGGGCAATAAGAAAGAAATATTTGATCACGATTCCCTCCCGGATGAATCGGCGCCGGCAACATCCTCCGATGCTGCAAAACTTGGGAGCATCTCCATGCTTTCCACCAATGCGGCCAGGTCTCCGTCAATGTCCTCGCTTTCAGGGACCGGCAGAGGAGGTGCATACGCGACTGTCAGGGCGGCATTGATTTCCTGTTCGCTTTCCGCGGCAGTTCTTTCGGCTTCATCAGCGGTTAAGCCTGACGCGAGGCCGATCTCAACAAAATCTTCTCTCAGATCCGCTACCGGCATGCCATCGAACTCTTCAGCCAGATCTGCATGCATCAAAGGAGAAGTTCCATCCGGTTTCAGGCTGTTCCGCAATTCCTCATCGACCATGGCGAAGTTTGAGAGGTCCGGTTCGTCTTCGGTTGACATTATTTCAACTGCCGGCTCCAGGTCATCAGAAGGGGGCTCTTCATTCTGATCTTCAAGGCTGAAGTTCATCAATGCCTCTATGCCCACCTGTGAGCGGGGAGTGCTCACGTCATCCGCAAATTTGGAGAACGTGGCCATCAACTGGCGGATGTCCTCATTGGGCTCAGGGACCATAAGATGAATATCTTTTTCCAGTATACCCCTCAAGGCGTCTTTGAGAGTTCGAATATCGCCAAGAGTAGCGCGCAGCATGGTCACATCCGGCGTATTTACCTTGAGTTGGTAGGCCAGTCTGACCTGCTGCGTGTCTTTCAGCGGAGGATCCGCATAAAACATCTTTCCGCGGATCATCCGTCCCTTGAAGGAAAGATGGAATTCACCCTCCACTTGTTGCTGCAGATCTGTGAAATCGACCCTGTCAACCTGCTGCGCCGATGCATTCAGGCTATCCCTGTAATGATCCGTCGAACTTCCTTTTTCGATGGAAAAGCCACCTGTTTGCATGACCACGGCCTTTCCAAAGAGCTTCTCCGCCAGATCGCGCGTTTCAAGAGGATCGACGCAGGTCATGATGAATTTCAGTTTAGTATTTGAAATCATCTGGCCGGCGACCTCTTTGGATGCCCGCATCATGCCTGCCCAATCCTGGTTGGCTATGGTGGCCGCAATGCCAAGGCCGCGCCCCTGGGTCAGGACAATCTCAAAACCCGGCATGGCGATGGCGCCGAATTCGTCAACAGTGATGCCGAAAGGAATGCTGCAGGCGGTGGGGAGCGAGCCCAGCACTTTTTTGAGGCTGCCCTGGATCGTATCCCCGAGACCTACCGCACAAGCGTTTTTTACTGTGGCCAATGATAGCTGGCCCAAGGACTTTAGTTCTTTCGTGTCCTTGTCCATGGAAGGAATATTGATGAGGAACACGCGTCTGCCGAGAATTACGTCAACGGGATCCACTTCGCCATGACTGACATTGTATTGGCGACCATAGTTGTCCGCCAAGAGAGACAAGAATTGTCCAAAGTAAGCCTTGGCATACTGGAATTGATCATTGAAAGTATCTGACTGTGTCTTGAGAGACTTGTTCCACCCCACGTTGGCCAGACCGCTCTGCAGGGCAGTAATGGCAATCTTGGAATATTCCGAGCTGCGAGCAAGTTCGTCAACTGCGTTAAAATCCATCAGGTAATGCCTGAGCAGCTCGATTGAAAGAGGGCGGATGCCTTTGTCTCGCATTTCCACGAGAACAAACAGCAGACCAGAAATCACCGCTTGAGCATTTTTACTGAAAATTTCGTTGGCACCGCCCTCGTCACCCCCGGGCATCATGGCAAACAATAACTGGCAAAGCTGGTTGGCCGTGCCGATGCCAAATGGGTTCTGGGTATTGGTTTCCCGCACTGGATTCCTCATATACCCTTTGGTCCGAAGAGTTTCCTGGGCGGCTTTGTCCGCCGCGAAGTTGATGACAAGAAAGTCGTCATCTCTCCCGAGGATCCGGCACATGGTGTAAAGCTGGGCCACTAGCTTGGGGGCAGCTTTCGGGTCTACGTAAATGAATCCTGATCCCAGCGCGAGATAATTGAAGGCAAGAGAAACCAGCGTTTCGGTTTTACCTGATCCAGTTGTACCGAGAATCATCATATGGGTAAGCAGGTCGCTTGGACTGGCCCAAAGCTCCTGGCCTACGCTGGGAGTCCCGTCATAGACGTTCCCTATATAGAATTTTCCTGTAGCGCGGCCATATTTGCCTGATGCAGGGAGCTCTCCATAGTCTTTGCCACAGTGGATGTCAGGTACGCGCATGGGTAAATGTGCCGCGGATGTCTCTGATCTGCGCAAGAAATAGAGGATAATATAAACGCCAAACTGGAGAGGCCAAAATGCCGGCAAAATGAGAAGAGACAATGCAACCAGGATTCCCACAAGGAGAAATCCTTGGCGGGTTATCAGAACGTCCCTGATCTTTCTGATCGGAGAGCGTATATCTCGTACAAGTTCTTGGCGTTTATGCTCTTCAGATACATCCACGCCGTAAAATTGTTTTTCCGGCCTGGGTGCCATTAGCTTCGAGCTCCGATATTATTAAACAGTTCTTTCGTCTTTATTTTCTCAAGAGAGATATCGTCTTCATCAGAGAGGCCGAGGCGTCCCTGCTGGGCGGCTTTACTCACGTCTGCCAGGGAAATGATCCATCCTTCCTCATATGCGGCGACCTCTGCGGCATTCACTGCTTCGAGCACCTGCTTGGCATCCGTATCCAATGAATCACCACGGAATCCGGGCTCGGCTTTCTGCAATTGATCTTCCGCGAGGAAGTGTGTCCAAGGCCCGGCGCACTCAATCCAAACCGTGCGGCGTCCAAAGTTGTTTAATAAATAGTGGAGCGTTCTGTTCACTGGACGAAGCCATAAAAATTGTGAAGTAGGCAATACTCCTTTGCTTCTGGCAAACCGGTATAATGCAAGTATGACAAGGTAGGTATATTTATTGTGGGGTAAAATCGCTCTCTGGACACTTTTTGTCTCCAAAAGTTGGTCTATTTTCTTTTGAGACAAACCCAGAGAAAGATTCATAGAATACCCCACATTAACTTTGCAATTTTTAAACGGAGGCCACCCCAGGTGAAATTTTTTTCTCTCAACCATACCAGGCCAAACCAGCGACCTGTTCATCTCATCCAGAAGCTGTTGAGCCTTATCTTTTTGATCCAATCCAAACAGCAAGAAAGCGAGTGCCAACTTCTGCAGATAGGCCGGCATATCACGGAATCCCTGAAAGAGGGGGCCGAACTGGCGGCAAAAGACCTCGTGGGCCTTTTCGCGATTGAAGTGAGCTTTAGGTTTCCCAGAGAGAACCGGAGATTGTGGATCCGCCAAATTATCTTCATTGAGAATCAGATCGGCTGGGATGGGGTTTCCGTCTTGATCCACAAGCAACCCATGCGCCACAGCAAATTGAATAGGCTGTTGAGGGGTCTTCCAGGGGCCGCTGTCATAGGGTTCGTCCAAGAGACTTCCGCGCCAGTTTACGATTGGTGCAAGACAAGCCATAGTTTTTACATTGTTTTTGAGAAGAGAATCCCGCCCAAGTTTGCGAACAAAGATATCGGCAACGCTGGATCGCCAATCCTTGAACATAATTATAATTACAAAGGGCAGCAGACACATTGCATAAAAACGGCCGCTAAAATTAAGCAGTGATATTATGTCGCCAAATGTTAATTCTGCTGGAGAAACAATTCCTATCCGCTGTCTTACCAGAGCGGCTCTATCAAAAACATAACTCCATGGATAGAGTTCAGAATATGCAATATGCATAAAAAACATATAAATATTTTCATGATATATATTAAATAAAATGAATGCAGTCACCAAAATGATGACAACAGCAATGATGATTTGCAAGCTGTTGTCATCTTGTGAACCTTGATTAAAAGCCATTGTTTACCGTACCTTCAAAATATCGAGTAAATGACATTTGATAAGGCGAGCATAATTCGCGGCACGCCAATCCGTCGGAGAATGATAGCGGCCCACTGCCTTCCATGTCATTCCATGACGTTGAATCTCCTGACGGAGGATCCAGCACCCCATGTAAATATTGTCCTTGGGGCTTAGCAGGATGTGGATGGGAATTTTGTATTTTCTAATCCAGTAAGAGTTTATCTGCATCACGCCGACATCATAGCTGAGCTTGCGGGCTTCGGCGCGCGCAGCCAATTGCAGCGCTTCCTGGACTGTCGTGGGCCTGACATCCTTACCGGCGATATTCAAAATCAAGGGATTCATGCCGCTTTCTTGTCTCGCGATGGCCATGGCCAATGGTTTGGGGATGCCGAACTTGCGACAGGGATAGTCAAAAAGATGTGTGAGATCCCGCTCCCGCTCAAGAAGTTGCGGGCTGGCTGCAAGGCAATCTTGGATCCCGATGATCAAGCAGAGGATCAGTAGCGAATGCCTCACCACCGTGTTCTTGTTATGCCAGGCGATAACGTAGGGCATCTTTCAGTCCGATGCGATTAAGGGACATATCCTGCGTTAATTCTTCCGTGCGGATGATGGAGGTTCGGACACGGAACATATCAATGACCGGCCATAAGACTCTCCACGAACTCCATTCTGATATTGACACTGAGGAGAGGGCATTATCGAATGGAAATATTCGAAAACCATAAAAGTCTGCGAGCATTGACGCCATCCCATGATTCGACACAATAGCGTCTTTTCCGAACCATTCTTCAGCTTTTAACTGGCAGAACGCTGCCGCGCGAACGGGGTCAACATTACCGGAAATCCTGCGTACCAGGATGGCGGGTTCCCAAAGCCTGGAATTCTCAATGCGGGCAATTTCATTTCTGCCGAAGCAGTCCAACAAAACCCGTGCAACGGCCCTCATTTTTTCTTCATCACGATGGAGCCTCGTATCATGCATCAGTGCCCCGTATCTCTCAGGGGGGCAAAACCGGTCACGCCATGAATACCAATCAATATCTATGATTTTTGCATCGTGCAGATGTTCTGAAAAAATGAATCCATAGAACCTGACAAGCAGAGTTGCGACGCCCGCAGTGAGCAGCGTACTCTCAGGCTGAAACCATTCTTCAACCTTGAATTCGCAAAATATGGCGGCACGAATGGGATTTATGTTTCCCTCCGCCCTGCGAAGAAAAATTTCTGTGCCGCTTGTATCGCCCCAAGCATGAATGCGAAAAATATTTTCTTTCTTCATTCTATTTCTCCCCCAAAATCTTCTTCACATGCCCAAGAATCAGTTGCGCGTAATGCCTGCCCCGTTCCGGATTCTTATGAAGGGGCGTGTGGTAGTAGGCCACGGCTTTCCAGTTGAGGCCGTGGCGCTGGATTTCCTGGGCCAGGATCCAGACGCCGATCTTGACGTTGTTGACCGGCTCCAGCACCTGTTCCAGCGGCCAGCCGTATTTTCTGACCCAATACGAATTCACCTGCATAACGCCTACGTCGAAGGAGCGCCCGGCGCGCATGGCCCACTGCGCATAGCGCAGGGCTTCTTCTTTGGAGCGGGGCCGCACGTCGCGGCCTGAGATATTGAGGATCCAGGGGTGGCAGCCGCTTTCCTGGCGGGCGATGGCCAGGGCCAGCACCTTGGGCACCTGGTAGCGGGCGCAGGGCGCGTCAAACAAAGGTTCCAGTTCCTGCTGGCGGTCCTGTAGCGCGCCGGCATGGGCCGGGGTGACAAACAGCAACGCCATGAGAAAAAGCATGACGCCCAAGCCCTTGCAGAGTCGTGCATATGCGGGATAGTGTTGCTTCATAACATTACCTGTTTGGAGGAACAGCTATGTGGTTCTTTACTCCAAAGAAAAAATCTCTTGATGATGCTGCGATAAAAAGCCTTATGTCCGTGAGCAGCCAAAGAAATTTGAAAGTATTTCTTGAGGCTGAAAAAAATATGTTTGATCATCTCAAAGCATTTATTACTCTTTCATTTTTACTTAATACTGGATGCCTTGCTGCACTATTTCAATTCAGGCCAGATAAAAAATTTTGTATTATTATGTTATCAGCAGGGATAGAGATATCACTAATTCTTTATTTAATATCTTTTCTATTTCTTAATATATCCATGTCAAATCTACTCGAATATAATTTCGATAAATTTAAAACATAAAGGAGAATTTCTTACACGTTCTCATATTTGGGAGTTATAGCGTCTATATCATTTTTTGGAATTGCACTTCATTCATTTATGCAGTATTTTAAATAAATAGGAAAAAATGTTGCGATCATAAAATACAAATTCAACATAACAAGCATGAAAAATATTCTGTCAAGAATTCCGCATTCAATGTATATCATTTTTATTATGTCTGACTTTTTAAATATTGCACACTTCGTTAAGACAATGTGAAGAAGAATCAAATATGGAATTGTACCAAGAAAAATAAAAGACATATGAAATCTCCTACGGCGTTTCCGTCTGCTTAATACACATAGCCAGCACCATGATCCGGCCATAGTCGTCAGCCGGATAGACCCAGCCTTGGTCATCGGAACCATCCAGCCTCTTGTTCCCGGTCTGGACGCGCATATGGACCTGCCATTCCGTGTCCGAAAGGGACGTGGCCCAGGTCTGGAAGGATGTAAGAGGCGGCGCTTCAGGCCCGGCTTCAGCGATGGAGGGCGAGGTAAAAACGGCCGGAGCCGTGCCCGTGTTGGGGGCGCAGACCGGCTTTGTGATCCGGTCCCCGTTTTTGGCCACAGTGACGTTTTTCAGCGGCGCGGAGTTGCCGGTGTCCCCGATGATTTCCAGGGAGTTGTTCCGACAGAGATAGAGGCCTTGGACGCGATCCAGGAAGACACGCCCCTGATCTTCCGGCGCGGCGCAGGCCTCGTCAGTAATCTCCCGTTCCTGGAACTGGAGTTCCGAGACATTGCGGATGGCATGGTCCGTCATGTCCAGCTCCGTCTGCATGGCGTTCAGCTCTTCATGGCCGGGCACGGCCACGCGATAGAGAAAATCCTGGCCAAGAGCGCTGGAATCAAAGCTGGTCAGTGCTCCGAGATGCCCGGCACCGGGGGAAGGAACGCCCATACCGGCCAGGGACAGGGACCAGCCCCCGCCGGCACCCTGCAAGGTGCCGGCGGCCTGACCGGGAACGTCGCCGGTAGGCACGAAGCCGCCGGATCCGCCCACCAGCGCGGCGGCTCCGGGCACCACCACATTGAGAAATCTGTCCGTCTCATTGCCCCGTCCGCCCGTGGTCAGCACCACGGCGCGCAAATGGCCGCTGACGGCGTCCTTGCGGATGTAAATGCCGTATGATTGGCCCCAGATATTTCGGTCATTGAAGCCGTCCGGCAGCAGGCCGTCGCTGACCAGATCCGCCACGGAAACCGTTGGCCCGGACGTGGCCGAAGCCTGCGAATTCAGCGTTGTCTGGTGCTTGCGTACATAGTTGGCCGAGGCCCGGCTGACCAACGCCAGATGATCCGCCGCCTGACGTTTTTGCGTGTCCATAAGGCCCGCGAACATCATGTCCGCCAGCTTGGGCAGGAGCATGGCCAGAATCAGCAGTACGCCGATGGCTTCCATGACTTTCATCAGTCCACCTCCACAACGCTGGCCAGACTGTCGGCCGGGATAAAGGCCGGCAGGGGCGTGAGTCCGTCCGGCGTCAGACGCCCGTTTTCGGCCCGGCCCACGGCAAAACTGCCCTGAAAAAGTTCCCAGGTGGCCGCGATCTCTTCCGCTGAAGCCGGGCCGTACACATAGCAGCGCCCGCCTTCCACCCGTGCGGACCAGGCCCGCAGGGCATGCCATTCCGGCGGAAGCTCCAGAACGGCCTGAGAAATAGTTCCGTTGGGCTTGTGCTTCAGGGCGTAGAGAAAGGCCGCGTTACGATAAACGGCGTAATTCAGGGCCACGCTCCGGGCCGCAGGCGCATAGTCATCCCTGTAGCTCACGGACGGCGAAAGAATGGCCATAACGCCAAGCAGAAGCGCAAGCACCGCCATAATCTTCATATGGCCTGTTCCCCCTTGTTCGCGATCCGCGCCTTGAGCTCGCGCATGTCGTCCGTCAGCGTGTTGAGCTTACCGTCCCGCAGCTTGACCCGGATGCCGCGCGACGACTCCTTGAAGGGCAGCAGGAGAAATTGCGGGGAGGTCAGACAGCGTTGACCGTCCGCGCCGCTTTCCAGGGAAAGATGGACAACCGCCAGCAGGGCGTCCGCCAGATTCTGGCCGGCATTCCCGTCCAGCTCCCGCGCCCAGGTGACAAGGCGCTCCAGGGCCGTGATCACGTCCTGGCCGTGGATGGTGGCCACCACAAGCTGGCGGCTGGAGCCCAGGGAGACGCGCAGCGCCTCCAGCGCCGCATGGCGCGTCCGGATCTCGCCGATGAAGATGATGTCCGGCGAGGCATAGCGGTGGGCGCGTTCGATTTCCTGGGCCAGTTCCGCCTCACCGGCGATTTCCGTCTGGAAGCAGTAGCCGTACTCGCCCCAGCTTCCGGCCAGGGGCAGCTCAGCCGGATTTTCGAAAGTGACGGAATGCCCGCCGTAGACTTCCAGGCGTCTGGCCACGAAGGCGCTGGCCGTGGTCGTCTTGCCGGAGGCCTGCGCGCCGGAGAACAGCACCAGTCCCTGACGCTGTTCCGCGCCCATGAGCCAGGAGCAAAGCACCGGCAACAGCCCCAGGGATTCGAATGGCGGCACGGTTTCCGCGAGACGGCGCAGAAACCAGATCCGTTTGCCGTCCACGTCGTCGATCCTGGCCACACGATAGGTGATGTCCCCATGCCGGTAGCGCATGGCCATCTGCTCATATTTGCCGAGCAGATCCGGCAGACCCGCCACTTCCGGCGCGCAGGCCTCCGGCACGGGCACGAGCTGCGGCCCGACGCCGGGGCAGCCCTTCAGACGCGCGGAACCATCAGGGAAAAGCAGCAAATCGCTGAATTGCAGATCCGCCAGGGACATGGCTACCGGGCCTCGTAAGCAATCGTGTTGGTCGTCGTGCAGGAGTTCACGATGTCCGCAATGGTGTTGTCGCTGTCCAGGGTATTGCCGTTCACACCTACCGAGAGCCAGGCATCAGTCTGGAACCTGGTCAGTTGGGTGCATTCATCCTGGGGAATGCCGGACAGCTCAATCGTGAAACTGCCGTTGGCATCGTTGGTAGACAGATTGATTTCACCGCCCCAGGGGGTCTTCAGGTTATTGCCCTTGATCAGGCTTTTGGGGACGACGCCCGCCTTGATGGCCGTCTCGTTGTCCAGGCCGCTGTAGTCCGAGGAAGCGGAAAAGAGTTGCTGAACCTGCATGCGCATGGTCACAAGATCCTGTTCCAGGGACGCGACCTT
Source organism: Desulfovibrio fairfieldensis (assembly GCF_001553605.1). Taxonomy (NCBI): domain Bacteria; kingdom Pseudomonadati; phylum Thermodesulfobacteriota; class Desulfovibrionia; order Desulfovibrionales; family Desulfovibrionaceae; genus Desulfovibrio; species Desulfovibrio fairfieldensis. The sequence goes on along the minus strand of NZ_CP014229.1, from coordinate 1,933,718 downwards.
GCTTTTCGAGAAACCGGAGTTCAGATACCCAGCCGCGACGGTTATAACTATCAGACTGATCAATAATCCGCCGAGCACTTCCATCATATTCATTACAAACCCCCCATGCTTTGCGTTGACAGTTGCGATTGCAGGTCCATGACCGACATGGCAATCAGAAGCATTTGCCCGATAATCAACAACAGAAAGACCACATTGAGCAGCCGCGCCTTGCGCTGAATGGCGGCAATGCCTTCCCGAAGCCAGTCGCGGGCGAAATCCTGAAGTTGGTCCTTGAAATGCGGCAGGCCGGCATAGATGCGGAAATCGTCGATCAGTTCCCGGTCCGGAAAGTCCAGGTTGCAGAGATACATGGCTTCCCCGATGTTCTCGCCCCGGCCCACCTGGTTGCTGATGGCCCGGATACGCTCGCGCAAATACGGGCTGGTGTTTTCCGAGGCCAGCATGGTGTTGAGGATATGCGAGAGCTGCATGCCGGAGCGCATCAGCGTGGACAGGGTGAAGAGCCAGACGCCGCCGACCGTCAGACGGTACATGGACCAGGGCGGGAATCTGTCGGCTATCTTCCGGGCCGGGCCGGTCCAGAGGGGCAGCGTGAGGACAAGAACCACGCATCCACCCACCAGGGCGGCAAGCAGGACAATGCCGCCCCAGGAGCCGATGAGTGCGCTGATGAGATACAAACCGCGCGCGGAGCCGGTCCAGTTGCCGGGATCAGAGAGCTGGACAAGTTCCGGCATGACATACAGCGCCACAATAACCAGCATGGTTGACGCCATGAGGAAGAGGAACAGCGGATAGGTCAGGGCTCCGGCCACAGCGCCGACGATTTTGCGCTTGTCCTCCAGCAGTTCCGCTGCCATGCGCAGACCTTCCGGCAGCTTGCCGGCCTTCTGGCCGGAGGCGATCAGCATGATCTCTTCCGGCGAGGCATAGCCCGTCAGGGCCGTGTCCAGATAATGGCCGCTGCTCATATGCTCCAGCACCTGGTCAAAAACCTTGGCCAGCGTCGGATTGCGGCGCTGCGTCTGATCCCGCAGATTGCGCAGGCTGTCCTTGAGCGGCAGGCCGTATTGCGCCTGCATGGCCAGCTTCTTCCAGGTCCGGATGCGCGTGGCCGCGTCAAAGGACAGGCGGGCGAGAATATCTTGGATATTCATCTCACGCCGCCCTTTTGGTCAAAAAACTTGTTGAACGTCCAGGGCACACCCAGGCGACTTTCCGCGCGCACCGGGTCCACAAGGCCCTGGCGTACATGCTGAAGCGCATGTTCGATATAGGTCATGCCGCCCTTTTCCCGCCAGGCCAAATGGGCTTCCGGCAGGTTGCCCGCGCGCAGCAGACCGAGAATGTCCATGTCCAGCACAATGACTTCCGCCGCCACGGTCTGGTTTTTGAGCCCGGCCAAACAGTTGGGGCAGCCGTCAAAGTTCTGGATAAAGATCCCGTCGTGCCGGGAATCACCCTCAAGTTCTTCCAGTTCCAGAACGCTGGAAAGGCGCTGATACACATCGTCGGGAATGTGCTGGCCGCGTTCCTCAGACTTGACCTCACGCCAGGGAATCTTGCACTGCGGGCAAAGTTTGGGGATCAGGCGCTGATACTCCAGGCCGGCCAGCACGTTGGGATCGCAGAGCACGTTCAGGGGATCCAGGTAGCCGGCGGACCGCAGCAGGCTTTCAAAGCGGGTGACGATGCCAAAGCCATTGTTGGCATGCACGGTGGCCCAGACGGCCTGGCCTGTCAGGGCCGCGTCAATGGCCGCCACGGCTGCTTCCGGGTAGCGTATTTCACCGATCATCAGCACATCGGAATCCGAGCGCATGGTGCCGGCAATGGCGTTGATGTATGCGGCGGCCCGCTTGGCCCGGTCATAGTCGCCCTCCTGCTTGGTTGTGACCTTGATCTGGTTCACATCGCGCATGTGAAATTCCGGCGGGTCTTCCACGGAGTGATAGGCCTTCTCCGGAGCGGTTTCCGTCTGGGATTCCATCGTATGCTTCAGGACCGTGGACTTGCCGTGCCCGGTGGGGCCGGAAATGACCGTCAGGCCGGTGCGCTTGGTTAGAAAGTACATGTCCCGGCACTGGCTTTCCGCAAAGCCCAGGGCCGAAAGGCGTTCTTCCAGCGATCCCGTGGCCATAGTGGAGTCGTACAGCAGGCGCAGGGCCATGAACGTGCCCGTGCCGTTCTCGGCATGGGCGCACTCGATAGGCTCCGTATGGATACGCACGGAATGAACGCCTTCGGGCAGATAGTCCCGCTTGACCACGCGCCCGTCCTGCCGCTCGATGGCGTTGAAGGACGGAGAATCCGCGGACTGTCCCAGGATGCCGTAGATGGTGGAAATCATCTGGCGGCCGGTTTCGGCCTCCATCTGTGAATCTTCGCGGAGCAAGCCCAAGACGCGGAATTTGATGCGGGTGTAGGTGCCCGTATCCACAATATGGATATCCGACGCACCGGCCTTATGGGCGCGGGCAATCAGGTCAATGGCCAGTTGTTGAATCTCGTTTTGACCACGCGCGCGGCGCACGGCAAACTTGGCATAGCGTTCCTCAAATTCGCTGGGCTTGTGGAGGACGGGCGAGGGAATGCCCCGGCGGCGCAGACGGGCCACCAGGGCGACCATATCCAGGTTGCCCTTAAGATCTTCGGAAATGTGCAACACGCCGTCGATCAGGGCCACCTTGCCGCGCACCTTTTCCGAAACCTGTTCGAAATCGTCGAAAAACAGGGCTTCAGGGGCGTTGCCGGAATTCTTCATGGCGTTCATGGCGTCGCTCACTCAAAGGGCAGCGTGCTGGTTTTGCCGCCACGACGGATGGTGACGCCCTGGCGGGATATCTCCGTCACCACGGAGTCGCCCAGGCGGGATCCCTTGCGCACGACTGCCTGGCCGGATCCGGTGCGTACCGTGGCCGAGAGCTTGCCCCCCACGCCCTGCACGGAAATCACCCGCAACCCGCCTGAGCCCGCAGGCCGGGGACCGGCCGCCGGAGCGGGTGATGGAGCCGCCGGAGGCGTCAGGGACGGCAGGGACAGCGTAGGCGCTGGAACCGAGCCGGAACGTGTGAGCTCCCTCTTTCTGGCCCGTTTTTCCTCTATCTGGACTTCCAGCGTTTCCTCTTCCAATGTATTTCTGAGCTCCGAGATTTTTCCCAAGTTCCCGGCTGTGATGGGCAGAGCGCCCATACCGGCCTCAGTCGGCGCATCCGGCGTGGCGGCCGCGTCCTTGTCCGTGTTGTCTTTTTTATTCGCTTTCGCGGGAGCCGCTTTTTTCTTGACGGGCACATCCCTGGGCACGGGAGGCACGGAGGGGACCGGCGTTTGCCGCGTCCACAGCAGGCCGGCAAACGCCAGGAGCAAAACCAGCAGAATGCCCCAGATGATTTTTGTTCTTTTCGTGATCACCATGATCTTATCCCCTTGTATTGCCCGGCCTGCTGACAAAAAATTCAGCATACAGCATCCGCATGGGCATTGGATGTTTTCTTTTGGACTTGCGGAATTTGCCGCAATAACACCTGGAGTCTGCCCGTACATCTCTCAAAGTTTCGCTGCACAAATACAACAAGCCGCCATCCGTACAGGCGCGTTGGTAGAAAATCATGCCCGCATGAAAGCCTTTTTTGCGAATCCTGGAACAATAGCCGCACATCCTGTCCATAGGAGCTTCGTCCTCATCTTTCCCTGGCGTGGATATTTCCCTGGAGCGTCCAGACTTCATTTTTGAAGCTGATCCGCTCCAGCGTCAGGCCCGGCAAGGCGGACAAGGCGCGCCAGAGCGCGCGCTCTTGCAGCAGGGAGCCGGGAACGGCGCTCAGGGTCCATTCTCCCTTGATCCAGGGAGCCGACAGCTCAACCTTGTCGATGCTGCGTTTTTCCGGCTTCTGAAATGCCAGACGCAGCCGGGCACCCGCCTGCTGGGTGATCTGGTAGAGATGCCGGGTGGCGGTTTCACGCGTCAGGATGCCGGGGTAGTTCTGGCCGGTACGGGCCTTCCGGCCCGTGGCCAGCGTCATCCGGGATACGGCGAGCTGCGGGCTTTTCAATATTGCCTTTGCCGGCAGGCTCAGGAAATCAGCCTGACTCTGGTGCGCCCAGGCGACGCTGACGGCACGGCCCGCACAGGAGGCTTCAGACAACATCCAGCCGTTGGCCACCGTGGGCTGGGCCAGCAGCGCCTCCATGCAGGGTTCGGCCACGTCCACGGCCAGGGGAGCTTGCGTCCAGATCTGCTCGAAATAGTTCTCCGGATGGGCAAGCAGTTCCTGGCGGCGCTGCTCTTTGTTCAATTTTGCCAGCCGGGCCGACTCCAGCGAGGCCTGTTCCGCCTGATGTTCACGCCATGCGTTGAAGGCCAGGCCGCCGCCGATCAGCAGGCCCAGGGCCAGGCCCGCGCCAAGGACCGCCGGCGAAACGCGCCCGGGCGCTTCCTGGAGCGATTCAAGACAGCCGCGCCGACGCAGCACAGCGCCCGGCCCCACATGCAGCAGCGGTTCCAGCCAAGCCAGGCTGTGCGCCGGATCCTCCTGCATGACGACTTCCGCAATGCTGTTATCCAGCAGTTCATTCAGGCTTTTCAGTTCCTGTTCCGCCTCCTGGCGCGTCGCATAGACCGCATCGCCCTGGCCCACATTCTGGCCGTTCTGGCGGCCAATGACCCACCAGAAGGTTTCTCCCTGGATATCCTCCAGGGCGAACAGGCCGAGGAAGGACGGAGGCAGCGGTATGAACGCCGCCAGCGAGCGGGCCTTTTTCCAGTCTTCAGGCCGGCCACTGGATCCGAAGCCGTACAGACGCCGCTGCACGGCCATCATGTCAAAGGCCGGGTCGATCTTTTGGGCCATTTCCAGCAGGCGGGAACGGGAAAGCTTTTCCATCCTGGTCGAAGACCAGTCCAGGCCCACGGCCCAGGGACGCTTATTGATGATGACCATGCGCATGGTTAATCCTCGGTCCCGCCGCCGGCGGCTTCCAGTTGCATGGTGACAACCAGCAGGGTTTTGCCGTATTTGGCACCGCGCCCGAAATTGAGCAGGCCCAGGGAGTTGGCCAGTTTCTGCGACTGGTCCTGGAATCCGGCCAGCACCAGCGTCTGGCCCATCTGCATGGACGAGCGTTGCGTAAAGGCGCGGGTGCTGGTTTTGGGCAGTTGAATGGTCAGATCGTTGGTGGCGTACTCGCTCAGTTCATCCAGTAGGACCAGATTGATAGTGTACTGGAGGAGCACACGGCGGCGATCCAGAATGTGCGGGATAACCGTCATCGAAAAGCCGGTGGTCACTTCACCGGGTGTGATTTCCGTGGTCTGGCCGTAATCCGACTGTGACGTGGACGAGCCGGCGATATAGTTGATTTTATGGATGGCCTGCGCGGACAGGGGCTGATTGGAAACGGCTAGGCCGCCGCCTGACGTCGCCTGCGTGGCGTTGCCCCATTCCTTCAGGGCCTTCAAAACGCCCGTGGAGTTCTTGAGTTTACCGGATACGATGGTGGCGCTGGCCGTGCCCGCTCCGCCTAGGGCGGACAGGCTGCCGGCCACGATGGACACATCGTCATTGGCAAAAATGGCTTGCAGATCCAGACCCGCCTCATTTTCATCCGTGACTTCCAGCGCCCAGACGTTAATGATGAGCGCAATCTGGCGGGACAGCCGTTTGTTGGTTTCGGCAATGTAATTGCTGACCTGGCGGACATTTTCCGCTCGGTCACGGACTGTGAGCGTGCCGGCGGCCTGGTTGCCCACCACGCTGCCTTCCGGCGAGAGCAGGGCCTTGACGGCCTTTTCCGTGTCCGCCCAGATATCGAATTTATAGTCAGTGGTATTGGACTGTGCCGTCTGGCTGGAGGTATCCGCAGTGGCTACCGTCTGGTTGACGTTGGAGCCGCCGATGCTGGAGCGTGTCGCTTCCCGCGACTTGTTGGTGATCTGGTCCGTGTACTTTTTCGTGCCCGGTATGCCCAGGATCGTGAATGTCCGGACCGACAATCGGGAGAAGACGACGGTATTTGTCTTTGAGTCGTAATCCCAGCCATAGCCCGATGCGATGGCCACATGATCCAGCAGGCCGCGCAGAGAGCCTTCATAGGAAATATTGAGCATCCGTGACGTGCCGCCGGCAGCGGGCACGTCCAGCAGATCCGGCAGGGCCAGGCCGCTATCGCCCGAGCCGGATTGGCCGGCTCCCTTCTTCTGGCCGCCGGAAAGCGGAGCCGGATCCGCACCCACCTGAACGGTCAGCGGCGTCATGTCCGCTATGGCTGCGGCAATGTTGGCCAGAGTGCCGCGCTTGCGCAACGTCACATGGGTGTTAAGGGCCGCCTGGGACTGCTCGTCCGCCCGGATCGGCACGGCCTTCGCACCCACGTAGGGTTCGGCAACCACGTCCACAGCTTTGGAGCGGGAAAGCGTCGTGAAGTCCCGGCCCTTGGATTCTATAAGTTCCTGTTCCGGCGCGCCCGTGTGGGCACAGCCGAACAGGATTACGCCAAGGAGAAGGAAGGCTATGCTGCGAAAGAAGTGTTTCTTTTTCATAATGTTTCTTCTCTCTGGCTTTAGTGTTCCGACACTTCCATGACCTTGTTGCCCTGGTAGATGGTCACACGCAGGGCAAGGCCGTTAGCCTGAAGAGCCGCAAAGAAGTTTTTCACCGCGTCCACGAAGACGCCGGAGAAGGTTGCGGAACTCCGCATTTCATAGTCATTCTGGGCATTCCAGATCAGGCTGTAACCGGCTATGGCGGCCCAGCCTTCCATCAGGCCACGCAGCATTTCGCCCTTGTGGATCTCCCAGACGGGTACGGCCTCAATGGCCGTGGCGACTACCGGCGTGGGGGCTTCGCTGGACGGAGCTGAAGACACATCTCCCACAGTGGGAGATGTGTCTGGAATTGACGTAGCAGTCTTCGAGGTGGGTTCGGTTGGAATAGTGATAGTAAGCGGTTTGTGGGTTACGGGCGTGCCCGGCTCTGGGTTTTCCAAAGTCAACTCAGCTGTCGTTTGCCTCCGGTTTGGAAGAGATACAGGCTGCGCCGTGCGTATAGGGTTGGAAGTCTGAGGCACCTGGTCCGCAGTTTCTTTATCTCTATCGATCCCCACTGCCGCTGAACCTGTTTCGTCCCAGTTTGGCATGTTGGCGACGACGATGGTGCCCGGAGGGGGCGCGGTCAAATATACCTCGTAGCCTGCAGCCAATGGTGTGGACGGCCCAAAATGATTCCATCTGCAAAAATCGTCCACAGGAAGCCTATAGCGCTTGGCCACTTCGCGGCCGGTGCCGGGCTGTGCAATGATCGCTTTTTTAACTATGCCCCCCTGAACAGTTGGGGTCGGTATATTATTCGCTTTGTCTTTCCGTAGCGATGCGGGTGCGCATTGTATTTTCCCGGCGTCCCAGTCGACAGTAATGGCCGCATCGCTCTGTTTTGCCATATCGCCTAAAATTGTTGTCCAAGCTCTTCCCTTTGCATTCCAGGACACGCGCTTTTTTCCCAAGGATTTCACTTCAGCGTGCCATCCTTTGGGGATCACGATTTGCACGGCACTACTGAGTGGCACCTGGTGCCCACGGCTGGAAATTTTTGCTGGTTTTCGCCGCTTCCCCGCATGGTACAATCCCGGGACTGCGGCCTGCTCCAGCTCCATTCCCAGCTGGGGTTGAGACGGACCTAGTGGAATAGATGGCTGCATCGCCTGCCCAATCACGCCTGGTGGAGGGGGGGACGACGACTCGAGCTCGACCTGCCCTTGGGCGGCCTGAGGAAGAGGACGCTCGGCAATATTTCCGGCTGTCGTTGATGGCTCCTGAACCGCTGGCAGTATTTCAACAGCGGGAACCTGCGGATGGCTGAGTTTTTCCTCATAATAGGCACTTGCCCATGGAGCGCTCAGTAGGATACCGCAAAAAGTAAAAAGTAGTGATTTATAGTTCACCACCGACAGTTCCTCCTCAATAAATATCTTGATCCTACCTCTCTAACATCTGCGAAAATAAATGTATGAATGTAGCGTAGTGCAGCTAAAGGAGTAATGCGGAACCTTTCTAAAATGGAAAACACAATAGCACCAATAGTGCTGATATAAAAAGTAATCCATGAGATATGTAGAATAAAGGCAACAAATGCTATGAGCACACGGGCATCAAAAAAGAAAAAACGAACGGGGCGTGCCGTGTTGCGCCAAACGATGCGTGATGTTTTCATATAAAATTCTTTTTATACGCTAATAGCATTATATTGTTTCACTGGCTGATTTTTGCTCGTGCTGAATGGCCTCTAAGGTTTCATCAGAAATCAGTCCGGCTTTATGCTTGATCTCAGCATCATAGACCAGAGGCTGTCCAAGCTTGGTGACCATATCCCGGATGGTCGGGATCAGGTCCCCGTAAGCTGTCCTGTACAACTTGCGGCGTACTCCCTCGTCAAATTCCAAAAACTCGCGTAGCGCAATACGTCCCGGGACTCCGGCCTTGATATCGTGCTCAGTCCGTATTCTCGGCACCAAACGCTGATGTATAATCAGTCGTAAACTTGCTTTAAGCGTAGCAGAAATAGCCGATTTTTCCTGCTCATCAAAAACATTCACAATACGAGTGACAGTTTGTGGTACATCCATGGCATGAACGGTGCAGTACGCTGTAACGCCAGTCTCTACTGTGCCAAGCATAGCTTCAAGAGTTTCACGATCTCGAGCTTCACCAACAAGTACAATTTCTGCTTTGCGGCGGGTCATTGTCCGGACGCCATCAGCCCAACTTGTGATATGTTGAGTAATGCCTGACTGACAGATGGGAGCGCTCCGCTGCTCATAAGGTATTGTTGTAAAATCAAATTCGATGGGTTCTTCCAGCGTAAGAACCTGTCGCCCTTTTTCAATAATGGCTTTGCGCAGCACCGCAGCCAAAAACGTGGATTTACCTGATCCCATGACTCCAGATACAACAATAAGACCATTCGGCGGATAAAGTGCACCCAGTAATTTGGGTTCAAGCATCATCTTTTCAAGTAGGGGGAGGTCTTGAGGAAGCGCACGCATAACAATATGCGGCCCTTTATTTGTATTGGTGACATTCACACGAAAACGTATGAAACCTTCCCGGACTTTTAAGACATAAGCGAAATCGACTGATTTACCTCCCTGGATGCGTCCAAGTTGCTGGGCACCACCAGCAAAGGACTCAACAAGAAAATTCAGCTCGGCCATGGAAAGTGCGAGCTCAGTACACAAAAACCATTGGCCGTCTACCTGGATCCAAACTGGATCGTCAGATATAAAATCAATATCCGAAGCCCGCTGTTCATTGACCGCCCACAAAAGAAGCCTGTCACACTGCTCCTTTGAAACAGGCGGCATCAAATCCGGAGGGTAAAGAAGCCTATCGGGGAGTATCTGCATAATGGATCAAACCTATTTCACCATCCTAAATGCCGCAGGAACAGTGATCCGAAATGTTTTCTGGTTGATATTCAACACATTTTCTCCCACTTGGACCCCAAGATTCCCCTCTGCCAAAGTAGGAACGCTGACAAGCCCTTGGTCTGTCAGCATTTTGAAACGCAACATGCCGCGGTAGTCAGCAACAAGCTGGTCCATGTTCATCCTAAAAACGTCGCAGGCGTGTTCCACGCCTTCTTGCCAACCCTTCTCAATGCTGCTGCGCCAAGCTTCCTTCTCTTCTCCGGTCGTGGGATAAATTTCTGGCGCAACCTCGAGCGCTTCCGAATCCATCATGAGATACCCGCGCCAAGATGGCGGTGTTGAAACGATCCTGGCTGGGCGCACGATTCTGTACTGCGCCTCAACGGATGTGGCATAATCGTCGGACTCGATATTAACCGCCTTGTCCGCCCACTGGATAACAGGTGGAAGAACGCGGTTTTCAATAAGTAACGCCCCAAAATTGAAAATCCGGTCAAACTCAAGGGACCGGACGTCCGCAGCTTGGTAAATTTGGTCGTAACGCCATCTGAACCCTCTTTGAAACCCAAGGGTCTGAGCCGTATCAGTCAAAACTTTTGTGCGGATGCTTGTTGCACGCTTTTTCTGTGCCGCTTCTGGAGATCCTTTCATGTTCAGCAACGTGGTGAGTTCGCTGGGGCGGTCTTCCCCTTTTTTCAAAGAGGCGCCTTCGCAGGCCTGAGCACTTCCCAAGATTGCCGCCAAAAGCAGAAAAAAGGCACCATAACCCCTTAGTGTCATGAGCGCTTCTCCTCATAAACAAGACGAAGCGTGCGTGCGTTCTCATCAACCAGCACCCCTTCCCCAGGGCCCGTTTGCGCGCCGATCTCCCGAATCACCATGATAGCTGGTCGATCAATAAGCCTCACATGGACCAGCAAAGGCGTAGGCCGCTCTTTGCCTTCAATTAAAAATTTGAAGCCCACCTTGGACGCCACGTCTGATAAAGCACCCTCAATGGGCCCATCCCAATTTAAAGTAATTGAGGAGTAGAGATCACCCGAGCCTGTCGGTGAACCATAATCACGATTCTGCCGCGAACCTGTGAGAACAGCGAGGTCGCGAGTGATGGATTCAGCCGCACCATGAAGGCTTTGATCAACCAATGTCTCCGGTTTTGCCAGAGGCATGTTTTTTTTAGCGGCACAGCCACCAAAAAGGGTAATAAGAAATATTAAAAAAATGAGTTTCCTCATCCTTGAACCTCATCAAGTGCCACACGGAGTAATGACAAGCAAGCATCAGCGATGTCGTTCCCCGAAAAATCAAGATGCTGCATCGCTTTAATCATTGCGTCAATACTCCCTTTGGCTGTAGTCAACACGTCAACCCCGTGTGATCCCTTTTTCCCAAATTGCATCATAGTTTGTAAAACATTTCGCCGAAGTTCTTTTGACGTATTTGCTTTTTCCAGAGTGGATAAAATCTCAGATATTATTGAACTTAACCTTGATGCGGCAGCCTCAGAATCAACATCGCCAAAACGCATCTGCCCTGTGCCGCGGTAAAGCCAGTCAATGCTGACATCAAACTGGTCGGCTACTCGAAAATACCATGCAGCCGGAATGTCTCCCTGGTTAATACGGTTAGAAATGGACTGCTTGGAAACGCCAATTATTTTCGATAATTCGTCACGCGTTACATGGCCGGCAGCCTCACAAAGTCTCCTCACGACCTTTTGAGCCTGTCCACGCTTGGATAAACTATGCTCCATGATGGGCCTCCTAATTTTTTTTAGCAAAGTCCACTTGCTTTGTCCATTCATTTTCGTTAGTAAAAACACAAATAGATAACTTAAAAAGTTATTCCAAAAAAATAAAAAGTTATGGGCGTCAACCTGCACCGAGGGCGAAATGACAAAGAATCAGAATTCCACCAGCGATCATTACACTGAACAGCAGCGTACCTGGCTTGAAGGGCTCAATGCGATGGGTTGCTGCGCAAGCGTGAAGGAAACCCACGAGTACCTCAAAACCTGCCCCACAACGCTTAAGTACAATCCATGCGTTGTCCTGGCCTTGGGCATTTTTTTCGGGAAATGCATGGGTAGAGAGCTGACCGACCTCAGGGAGATCTCGGAGGAGCAAAAAAAAGAAATCTTCGAGATGATCAACGATATTGAAGCCAAATTCGGGGTTGAACGTGATGAATAAGGTGATAGGGCCCCTTATGGCTCTGGCCATCATGGCCTCACCTTTGTTCGCGCACGCGCAAGAGCGCTCCGAAGCAGCCCCGGACGACACTCCCCAAGAGGAAGAAAAAATAAATAACCTCTTGGAAGAAAGCATCGAAGCACTCCTGCCCGTCGATGAAGAGGGCATTAGGCGGTACAAAACGAGAAAGGACCGCATCGATGCAGCCCTTGAAGCAAGTCCTGCGCAAATGCGTACTCAGACGCGACAACTCAACGTCACCCCTGGCGCTATCACCCAGGTACTGAGGCTGACAGCAGGATACGTCTCTACCATTGTTTTTCAGGACAGCACAGGTGCTCCTTGGCCTATCTTGTCCTCTACTGTGGGAGCGGCCGAAGCCTTTTCCATAACTCAGCCAAAAGTAGAGCAGGAAATAATCAGCGAGAGTCAAGCCGCAAACGCTACCTCTGCGATTCAGGCAAAAAATCAGGCGAAGCTCAATGAGCAAACTGTCAATGTCCAGTCAAATATTCTCAATATTGTACCGCTTACAAAGCATGCCTCCTCTAATCTCGTCGTATCACTTGAAGGAGCTCCATACCCGATTCAACTCCACCTTGTAACGGAATCCAAAGACAAAGTAGGCCGGATCTCTGACTCGTTGGTAGTTTTCCGACTTGATAAACAGGGCCCTCATGCCGTTCTTCCACAACTCACACCGACTACACCAACAACGATTACTCCAGAACTACTTGGCATGCTCCATGGTATTCCACCGCATGGCGCAGCACTTTTAAGGATAGAACCTAGAGTGACAGGTATTACGGTTTTTGAATATAATAATAGATTATTTTTACGAACTCGTTACGCTGCTGTGTTTCCAGCTTGGTTAGGGGTTGCCAATAGTGAAGATATGCGTGTTTATGTGCTACCTAAAACTCCAAGTATTGTACTTTCAATCAATGGAGTACACCAAAAGTTCACTATCAGCATCGAGAAATAGTTATGCCTGAAGAAGAGCTTCTGATACTGGAAGAACCAGCCATTGCGGACAGTGGAAAAGGAAAATCAAGGAAGATTGCATTCCCGCGCTGGACCAGGTTTATGCTGGTGTTCATTGTGATCATCACTTGCTTGGGCTTTGTCGTGCGCTGTGTGCAAAATAATGATCAAGGCGCGCGAACAGATCTGTCTGCTGTCGCGCCTGAAAATAAGGCTGACATGGCAAAAGTGGGTCTTGAAAGCAGCCCGCATTACCAGGAAAGGATAGATACGTATGCCCAAAACAAGGCCCAGGAGGCGGCAGAGCAGGGAAGAACGTATGTGGCACCAGTATCTCCATCTGCACGGCCAGTCATGGAGGCCAGCCCCATAACACCCAAGGCCAGTGCACCAAAAGCCCCTCTCACGCAACCCGGCCCTGCGGCACCGCAATCTCAACCTCAATACAAAAAGGCTAGGGAGCAAAAAGGCGATCAAGCTATGATTGCTTATTTGAGTCAAGTTGGTCAGCACCTTAACGAAATGCCGCAGCCTGGCACAACGATATATAATAAGCCTGCCCCCAAAGTTATGACAACAGCCGTGGGAGAAGTTCAAAAAGGCGGCTATGACGTCACTCTTCCACCCCGACTCAAGCCCGGAGACATACTATATGCCATAAACAGAATCACTCTGGACAGTGATGCACCAGGGCCGGCCATGGTCGAAGTGCTCGATGATGGGCTTAGGGGAACCCCATATAAAGGCGCTAAAGTGATTGGCTCATTTAAACGTATGAATGGGCATCTCACTCTCGAGTTTGGCACCATGTCTATGCCCAACGGAGCAATATACTCTATAAAGGGTTTTGCAATCGATCCAAAGACAGATAGGACCGCAGTTCATTCCAGTGTTAATAATCACACAATTGAAAAATGGGTCGCCTTTGCTGCGTCCGCATTCTTGTCCGGTTGGGGAGAAGCTGTCAGCCGATCTGGTACGTCATCTTACTCAAATATGTACGGGGGCGGATATAGTGCTCCTAATTATGACCTCAAGGAGCAGATGATTATTGCCAGTGGAAAAGTTGGAGATAAGGCCTCCGGAATCCTGGAGCGACGCTTTGATATTCCACCAACCGTAACTCTCAAGAGTGGAACAGAGATAGGAGTAATTATCATTTCTATTGGCAAAATGGAAAGTCCTGTCAATGACGCCGTCCTTCTTCAGCAAAATGCTGTTCAACAGCAGGAAGGCCAAAAAACAGGATATCCGCGCACATATCCAACCATATCAAGGCAAGTGCCTGGGATGCAGCCCCAGCGGTAAACCGAGAAGTGAGGTAATCGATGTCTCAAGATCTTCCTGAACCTGAAAGCACATGGCCCGGGTACCAAACAGAATGCCCTCCGGGATATGATGACCAGCCCCAGAGCGCATCTTCCCGCTGGACTCCCCAAAAAAGGCGTATCATTGCGGCTCTGGCCGTATTGGTTCTTCTCGTAATCCTGGGGACTTCTCTGTGGCTGGTGCTCGTGGGCAAAGAACACCAGTACCAGCAGTTTGACGGCCTCAAAATGCCCTCCGCCGTTGCTCAGCCTATCGGCAACAACCCTCCCCAGGAGAGAAAAGTTGGTCAACCTGAAGCTTCTGAAAATCGGCTGCAGCACACGCCACCGGACAAAGCTGCCGCGATCAAGGATGGGGCTGCCGCCCCGGCCATGGCGGATCCTGATGCACAGGGCATTCCGCAAAAGGTGCAGGAACCATCTACGCCGGCGCCTTATTCACAGCGTTCCGCTGAAGTAAGCCAACTTTTCGAACAGCAGTTCGAGGCCGTAAATCACCAACTCAAACGGCTTGAAACCAAGCTCAAGGAACTGGCGGACCCGGCAGAAGGGGACAGGGGCACCCCTGGCATGGCTACTGCCCTGCAAGCTCTGACTGAGGATATGCAAAAACTGGCCAAAGAAAACGAAGGCCTCAGAAACGCCAACCGTGACCTCCAGGAGGCACTGGGCGCCACTGAAAAACGGCTCGACAAATTGACTCAGGAAAATGCTCGCTTGTCTTCGATGGCCCAATCTAAGGGGAAGAATGAACAAAAATCTCCCATTGCTCTGGATGAACCCAAAACAAAGGCGCCTGCGGAACCCGTGGATCGGTGGAGTGTCATGGGGCTGGCGGCAAACCGCGTGGTGATCCAGGATGAAAAAGGGAATATCCACGCCGTGGAGGCTGGTAAGTCCCTGAACGGAGTCAAAATTATTTCCGTGGATCTCATTAATGGAGATGTGAAAACATCTGCCGGCGTGATCTCCTATCTCAAAAAATAGTGAGCCAGCATTATGAACTCCGATCTGCTCCAGGTTCTTACCAATATCGTTAACGACCTGGGAGCGCCACTGTTTGAAGCTCTATACTGGGTCAGTTATGCGGTGGGTCTGATCGTCTTTGGAGGAAGCTGGCTCATTCCTTTGAGTGGCCGCGGAAATATTGGCTCAGCATTGCGAGGCATCATCGCTGGCGCATGTCTGCTGAGTTTTCCAACCATTCTTGATGCACTGTCTGAAACTCTCTTTCAGAGCAGCGCTCCTGACATGCTCGCATCGACTGGAGGAAGCAGCCCTCTAGCCGGAGCAGTCAATTTCAGCGTTTGGGCCATGCGGATATTGGGCGCAGGAGCTGTGGCAAAAGGCATTTATCTTGCCAAGCAGGGATCAGGTCCCAATGGCAGTAGTGGCACATACCGGGCGGCCATATATTGCACTTCCGGCACGGTCCTGCTCAATTGTGTCGCAGCAGCTCGAGCTTTTGGGATCACTGCCGGCGGCATTGTGCAGGATGTCATCAACAAATTGCTTTCATAAAAATGCTATTAGCATATAAATAGAGGTTTTAATGATGAAGGTTTTCAGATCCATATTTCCTGTTGGCGCTGCGGTAATTGCTTCCACGCTCTTCGCCACTCCGGCGCATGCCGCATCCTTGGGAAGTTTGCTTACCGCAGCCAAAAACGACCTATCCCCTTTTGGACTTGTGGGTTGCTTTGCGTTTGCAGGAATCGGGCTGATCGTCTTTGGCAATGGGGTTCTCAAACTGCTTCGCGGCGGCCGTGGGGGGGGCGGTGGGGTAGGGGAGGCCATATTGTGGATGGTTGTCGGGGCGGTGCTTCTCAGTCTGCCGGCGGTCATCCTTGCCACTAGCGGTACGTTCACGGACTCAGGCGCAAGCAGCGGTCTGAGCAAACTGGGCATAGGAAGTTAACGTGTCCCGCATCGGGTACCCAGAATATCTTCCTCCCCTTATCTTGGGGGTAAAGACTGGCCGTTACCGCAAAGATGACGCAAAAGTCACTGCGGCGAACACAGAATTTGCTGATGTGCGGCAAGATGTTCTGAAACGTGATCACAACACATGTCAGTATTGTGGAGTCCAAACTCAGGGGGACGAGCGTTCCCCTGGGGGAGGACTTGAAGTGCATCATATCAATGATGATCACCATGACAACCGCGGTGAAAATCTGGTTACAATATGTCCTCTCTGCCATGCAGTTTTTCATTTGGGGAACGCCGCACGTGGTCCTTTCAAACGTGCTCTGAAAATTGTTTATCTGCCATGGATTCGCCAGGAGGATTTGAATATTCTTGTTTGGACAATTTCCATCGCTACTTTCAGGATGCATTGTTATGAAAGTAAACAAGAATTAACTGAAGGAGATATGAAAAATATTGGTATAGGGAAAAAGGCAGAAGCTCTATACTGGGTTTTAAAAGCCAATTCAATTCTTCCCGAAAATGCATTTGAGGTAGAAGGAATTTCATCTGGGGCGGCAATAAAGGATCTCATTACAAGTGATCCAGCCGCACTTGCTACGGCCTTGGCAGGGCTCGCTCATGAAAATCTTTCTATTTATGAGCGTCGGCGAAAGGCCATCGGCAATCTACGCATTCTCTATGATTACGATAAAATTGGAGCACTCGTACCAAGATTTTCTGAGATGCCTCTCTGGTTCCCGGGAGAAGCGTGGGCAAAGAGCTGGGAAGCAATCTCCTCTAATTGCTCGTAATATTTTTTAGATGATAAATATTTTTTAGACGTAAAAACAATATAAAAAATAAAAAGTTTTTTATAGGAATCCCATGGAAAATATGGACGGAAAGCTAAAATATGGGTGCCTCATCTGGGATGACCCCTGCCTCCATACGACCGGGTGGAAAGCCATGGGAGAGGGCCCGGCTTCTCGCGTCAATATTCAGGGGACAGCCGAGCTCGCCTCGGACACCGTATACATCACCAATATGCAGTATCAGGTGACCAAAGAAAGTGGTCTGGATGGTAACTATCGCTTCAAAATGCACAACTATCTGCGCGAAGCTCTTAACGTGATGGCGGCCAGGCATGCTATCAATGATCCAAGAGAGATTGCAGAGTTTGGCGCAAAGATTTTTTCACGCTCTGTCGCCGTTTCCCGCAAACTCCTTGAGGTCGATGAGGAAGAAGAGTTCCTACCTGAATACGCCCTGAAGCAGGGGTTTCGGGATATAATCGGCTTTGGAAGAGATGAGGTCTATACAACAAATATTGCCAAAATTATCGCGGAAGCTACAGCTTATTATACAAATTGCGAACGTGATTCTTGGAGATCAGGCAACGAATTTGTCGGAACATTCAGAGTGCCTCAGCGTGAACATGCTTACAGTGTCCTGAATATTCCACTGCCATATGGCGACTTTCTAGAAGTGCCCAAAAAAGACCTCCCCAGTCCCAAAGCGGATCGTGAAGAAGTACAAAAATGGTTGGGCAACTATGGCATGCCCGGCCTTTTTAAGGTCACATGCAGGAAGTTTGAACCGAGATTTAACCGGCTTATTTCATTCGGGTCTGGCAGGGTTGGGGCTGATTCATATAAGCGTCAGTGGATTTCCACCCCAGAAGTCATCTTTCTAAGCGCTTTTGCAGATATCGTCATACATGAAGCTTATATTTCAAAATCTGTGTTTAAATTGAAATCACCTCTTGTTCTTCTACAACGACTGCCTCCACAAACTGATTTGTCTCTCAGTATGAGTATTTTTTTTGAAAATCTGTGGACCGGTTTGTGTCAAAAAAGCAGCTATAGAAGTAGTCCTCCTTCGCCAGATAAAGTATTTGCAAATCCATTTTTGCCGTTTATCAGAGCTCAAGATAGAATTAAACTGTTTGAAAAAGCTTTAATTTTATCAGAAGCAGGATTGGAGGTCACCTTTTACTCAACAGGATCGCTTAAGGTAAATATCAAAAATCAAGATCCTTTAGAACTTTATGACATTTGTACAAAATGCCGCATCATACCACCCTTTTTGGGAATTGATGCAAAAGAAATACAGCAGCCTAGTAATAAAGATCCTTTAGGATTTATACAGATGTGGTATGCCACAAATAATATTAACAATATCATGGCCTGGGACAAGGCCATTATTGACAAGCTGCTAAAGCTCTGAGGTGAGGGAGATATTATGAGTGCCGGTTTCACAATGGAAAGCATTTCTTTTCTTCGAGAATCTTTGCGACGTAGTCAAAAAGTCGGACTTATCCTTATTTTGTTGTTGGCAGCAAGCTTATGTCTCAATGTAATTCAGCTTGTTTCAAAACCTAAGCCCATGATCATCGGGATGACTCAAGACATGGCCATCCTGAAAATTACGGCCCTTGATCAGCCGATGATCAATGACCCCGCTCTGAAAGCATGGCTTGCGACAGCTCTTACCGACTCTTTGAATATGGATTTTTTAAACTGGCGCCAGCGACTCTCAAATGCCCGACAGTACTTCACCAAAGAAGCTTTCGAAGGTTTCGCGGTTTCTCTCAGCGCGGAAGGGCATCTGCCCCTGCTGCAGCAGTATCGAGCGATAATGCATGCGGTTGTAACAGGCACCCCCATACTCACTCGCTCCGGTAAGTTGCGCGGAGTCATGACTTGGGAGTTTCAGATCCCGATCCTCCTGAATTACGAAACAAGCAAACAGCGGATCTCCAGCCAAGCCATAACTGCCGTATGCCGCGTGCAGCGTGTGGACACGTCTGAATATCCCCGAGGTGTGGCCATTAGCCAGATCATTACCGTTTCAAACAAGACGGCCGGGAGCAGGTAGGGGCAGAACTATGTCAATAGCAGATTCTTTCTTCTATGCTCTAGATCAATTACGACTTAATGCCGCTGATATGTTCGGAGGATCCGCTAACAGTTTTACAAAACTGTATACGACTGATTCAGATGCAAATATTGTGTCTGAAGATAGCAGCATGGTATCGCTCATAGATCTCCAGGGTTCTCTTAAAATGATTGGAGATGAAGAATTTGAGGATATCGCTGATCGTCTTGTCACAACACTGAAAACACCTTTGTCAAAAAATTGTCATGCAATTCAATTTGTATTTCAGTATGATCCTGAAGCTGCAAAAAAGGTTCTTGCTAAAAATTTTCAGATTATTAGAAATTCATCTAAAAATCTTGGAATGGACTTGGAAGCAGTTCTGATTGACTGGGAAAATACGTTGGCAAGTTATTGTGCTGATGAGCAAATGAAAATTGCCGTTTGGACAAGGCCAAATGTAATCAGCGATCCAGAGCTCAAAGCAGCAAGAAAGGAACTTAAAAGAAAAAAATCTCCCTATCTGACCTCAAATCGCTCTCAGGGACGGAATGTTATCATCCAACGAATGCGTGATATGCACCAATCCGCAACAAAAAGCATTATCGAGTCCCTTAAGAATTCAGGATATAAAATAAAATTATATTCTTGTCCCGACGCTATCGCAAAAATTCGTCAGATCATCGCCCCAAATTCTACGGCTGACGATTGGCGCCCCAAAACCTGGGATAGTAAGAGGCTTCCTGTGCGCGACCAGTCTGCCGGTGCGCCGGAAAGAAGTCTGGATAATTTTTTCCCTCCTTCGGTCAGCAGCCAAGTCTGGCCTAGTGAAGCAATAATTATTGAAAAAAAGTATGTGGCCATAGACGGAAGAATTTATGCCCCTATAATTATGACTTTACCGCCAGAGCAAATTACTCCGTTCAACAATTTATTTCAGGCATTGCGAATGGATCTTCCCTGGCGTTGCAGCATTTTATTACGCGGCGGTGGCCTTAAATCACAGCGTCTCAAATCGCAACTTTCCCAGGCACTTTTCTTTACATCTGATTTGAATAAACAATTTAATCATGCTTATGAGAAGCTATATGCTGGAAAGATTAAAGGCGAATTACAAGATGTTAACTTTCAAGTTACATTTACTACATGGGTCGATATAAACAACTGTGATTCTCCTTTGAAGTTGCTATCTCAAAGGGCTGCACGGCTGGCAACAGCAATCCAATCCTGGGGTTCGTGCGATACCTCCGACTTAACCGGAGACCCACTCCTGGCGTTCACGGCGACAGTGCCGGCATGCATGCCGACATCGCCAGCGCCGGCCGCCATTGCTCCTCTCCAAGATGCTGTCGACTTGCTTCCCATTTTTCGCCCCTGCTCTCCATGGCCAATAGCGGACCTGCCGTTACGTACTCCAGACGGCAAATTCATGCCGGTCGGCTTGATGAGCAGCAATCAGGCATCATGGAATGATATCGTTTTCGCGGCAATGGGACAGGGAAAATCATTTTTCTTAAATACCAGCAACCTGTTCTTTTTGATCAGGCCTCAACCAAGGCTGCCGCGGCTGACTGTTATCGATATTGGCCCATCCGGATCAGGCCTCGTTAACCTGATTCAGATAGCACTTCCACCGCAGATGCGACATTTGGCAGTATATGCCAAACTTAGAAATACAAAAGATGCGGCTGTAAATCCATTTGATACTCCACTTGGTGTATTTTATCCTTTTCCATCGCATATGGAATTTCTTGTTAATCTACTATCATTGCTATGCACCCCATTGGATAGGACAAATCCAACAGATGGAATTTCTGGAATTCTTCGTGATGCCATAAAAGAAACATACTTATTGCTAAGCCCGGAGGGAACTTCTCCAAAAAGATATTATGGACATCTGGATAATGAGATACAAGCGGCATTGGAAGATACACAATTTGATGTTACGAGAAGCACAAGCTGGTGGGATGTTGTATTGCATCTCTTTAAAAGTGAAAAATATCCATTAGCCATCCGTGCGCAACAATATGCCATGCCTGTCATCCAAGATATCATCAGCGCCATAAATTCGACGAAAGTGAAAGCCGCATATGAAAAAATTACTATCGGTAATTCTTCAGAGACGGTGCCACAGGCTTGCGCGCGATATCTGGCCACAGCCATGGATGAGTATCCAATTCTCAGCAATCCGACGAAATTTTCTCTAGGGGCCGCGCATGTGATTGTCCTCGATCTGCAAGACGTAACTGCCAAAGGCAGTGCTGCGAGCAACAGAAAGACAGCCATCATGTATATGGTTGCAAGACAAATCGGGGCTGGCCATTTCTTTTATTCTGAAGATGATCTCGAATATGTACCAAATTTATTTAGGGATTATCATAAGCCGGATTTTATCAGCCTGGCAGCAGATCCCAAGAGATTGTATTATGATGAATTTCATCGTGCTAGTGAGCATGATGAAAATAGTCCGTTACTAAAGCAAATTATTTCTGATCTGAGCACTGCAAGCCGTGAATCACGTAAGCACAATATCTCAATTGGACTTTGCAGCCAGCGGTTGGAGGATTTCCCCAAGGTGTTGGTCGATCTTGCCACAAACATCTATGTTCTAGGCGCAAACAATGCACAACAAGCCGAAGAAATCGGTGACCGGTTTGGGTTAAATCCCATTGCGCGGCTGACTCTCAAGAGAATAACAAAACCCACTGCCGCGGGTGCCAACTTTTTGGGCGTCTTCAGGACGAGCGATGGTGAATCTCTTCTGTATCTTACAAATTGTGCTGGAAAGCGCGCGAAATGGGCCTTTTCCACGACTTCCGAGGACATGCGCGTCCGCAATCGGCTTTACAGCGTGCTCGGCTGCAAGGACACCCTTGAAGTTCTTAGTACGCAGTATCCCAGCGGCACCATAAAGGACGAGCTGGAAAGGCGCCATGCCTTCATTCAGGCAAAGTTGGGTGAGAAGGCTGATGACTTTGAGCAGATCATCTTCGAGGAACTTTTGGCGGCCGCCAAAAAGTCCAAACATAAATAAATTCTTTTTACATATAAAAAGAAATTTAGTAGGGATCATTTATGGAAGATGAAGACTTGTATCGGAATCGGAGCGCGATGGAAATTGAGGATGACCTCAAGACCGTCCAGGCGAATCTCCACCGTCTTCAGGAGAGAAGAAAAAAATTGAAGGCGGACCTGCGCAGGTTCAAAAGGGAAAAAGGCCGCCCTTTGGTCGCGCCCAACAAGGACAGAGCAATGCTGCCCGTTCCTGAGGAGATTTCTTCAGAGAACAATCCTATCTGGGTTGATTTGGCGGCATATGAACAAAAGGAAGTCGATCTTCAAAAAATGAAGGATGCATTCGCGGCCGCAACGTGGCGAAAAATTACGAATCGCTTGTGTGCGCTTCTCGGCTGCTCCGGCGCTGACATTACCATCGTCTATGCCACGAGTGGGTCGAGAAACGGACAAAGTGTGCAGCTGTTGGCCTTTAAAAACCGGATCAACTATCGCTTCAAGACCCTTTTTGACTCGCTGGCGACAAGTCCTGGAGGAAAGCCGTCTTTCAGGCCCGGGACATGCACGTGGACTGTGCCGGACACCGCCCAGGTAAGAAAACTGATCGGTTGGCGCCTGCATGAATATTTTCGCTACGTTATTGATGTCCGTGCCGGCATCGCCCTAAAAGCTAAGCTGGAAAGCCCTGGCTTCCGGCCCACATTCACAAAAGTGGACGGCATCAAATATACCAAGCTGTTAAACAGTGTAATCACATATGCTTATCGCGCGGAACAAACCGGCGAGAAAGACTGGGAGCGGCTTTTGAGGCGCTATAAGGCTGCAGGTGATCCCTTTCTTTGTAGTCTTGCCGGCGTCATTCCCAGCCTTGGGGAAAAAATTCTGTGCGTGCTGCGTGGAGAACTGAGCCTCCCCGCAGGAAAAACGATCAGAGAGTTCGTATTGGAGGAGTATCAGGCTTTAAGCAGGGATGTGAGCAACAGACTGCTCTGATCGGACAGACTGGCGTAGTGGCGGGGGCGACAGGCGCCCCCACCTGCCCGGAGTTGGCGCTCCGGACAACGGCCCGACACGACGTGTGCGAACGCCGTGACGGATTACCGCCTACGGTTGCCCTTGGTGTGGGCGCAACCATGATATAGGGGGAATCTTTCGGGCGCAACTACGTGCGGAAGAAATGGAGAACAAGGAGTTACCCGAGGTTCGTTGTCCCAAGTGCGGAAAAATGCTGGCAAAAGGTTTTGCCCTTGACATGGAATTCCGATGCCCGCGCTGCAAATCTTATTTCACACTGAGAGCCCTGAAGAGCCCCAACCCTCAGAATGCTACGCCTCTGGTTCAGGAGAACCACTGGTAGCAAGAACTCTATGTGCAGGAAATGCACAAAATAAGCAATAAAATTTAAATATTGCTGAGCAAGCTTCCCGATCACGAAGAAATAGAGAGGCCCAGGTCTTAAATGACCTGGGCCTCTCTATTTGGCGCTTCGGTGGGTACTCATTGCATTTTTAAGAATCAATGAAAACCGGAGTCTCACGTGCGCCACTAAGTGCCAGATTCAGGCAGAAGGACTAGGTCGGTGCAAGCCTGGTGAGGCTCTGGTCGCAATATTTTGCTCTTCTGCGTCTGCAACGAGCTGGCTTCCGTGGGCGATGGTAGCCCGGGCTTCCTGGATGGCCTTTTCCGTAGCTGATGGCACCATAGTCGCCTTCATAGCATCAAACATGAAAACCATTCTCTTCAGAAGCTCTGGAGGAGCAAAAAGGATTTTTCTTTCAAATCCCGGGACATCAGCACAGGACATGACAACTTCGCGGCTATCTCCTCCGCCAAGGGCCTCAATGACAACCACAGAACGATCCTTCAGGTAGAGTAGCTTCAGGTTAAAGCCCAAATCATGCGTAAGCCGGCGCTCCAAGGCAGAAACAAAAGCAATCTGCACCTCGATGGATTCTTGAGCAAGCGCCTCAGGGACACTGAAGGCAATCCGCAAACGTGAGGTAAAGCCTAATGGACTCGGGCTGTATATCGTTCCCGCGCCTAAAAGCAGCTCTTCGGCATCCCGCCTGGAGAGGGGTGTGCCTTCAATATCCATGAGAGGAGACCCTTCCCAGGATTCAACCAATTCCATGTAGTTGTTAACTATATGTCGAAGTTTTTGACTTTTCTGTCCCACTTGGCTCTGCAGATCTTCTGGGAGGATTTCCGGCTGCACCAGAGAAAGCCAGCGCTCGGCGCGCAAGGTCTCCTGGGAGTTTGCCAGCAAGGGATCCGGAGTGTCTGCATGGAGATCTGGGATGGCATCTGTGAAGACTCCTAAATTGAGGGAGGGCAGAGCGGCAATATATCTGGTCAGGGTTGCGAATCCAGATGGGCATTCGAGTTCTTCACGGGAGAGGTGAATATGATGGTCCACGCAGAAAATTGAAGCACGCTCAACAAAGACCTGCATGCCGCGGCCGTCAGCATCAGGGCCGGATAAATATCTCTGAAACTGCTCAAGCAAAAGGATCTTATCAAGTTTCAGGAAAAAGGCCTGTAGTTGGTTCCAAGTTTCAATGAGCGAGAATTCGTTAACTATGCTCAGTTGGGTTGCCGTGGGATGGGTGTTGCTCAGTGTATCGGAAAAAACAGGCCACCCCAAAAAGCACTCGCGGTTTCCATCGTAAAAAACGAGTCCGTTGCTTCCCGAAGAGGACACGACACCGGATCCCGTATCCAGGCCATCGGATGAAAAAACATAAAATGTGCGCCCGGCTGGCGAGATGGTGGCCAATGGGTCCGCATAAATGCTGACTCCAGATGCGGGGTACTTAGGAGGACGCATAGCCATCCTCCTCATCTTCATCCTTGAGTTTTCTTTTTTTGTTTTTGGGGGAGGGGCGTGGAACTTGGTGAAATGGGCTTATGCTTTCCCGTCTATTTTGAATAGCAAGGAAATTATTTTGGCTTTCAGACAAACTGGCGCCATCTTTCGCAGCATCTATCAGTTTCTCATAAAGGGCATGTTCGAGATTCCCTACGATCTTCTTCCCGCTGGCCGCCAAGATGTTCTCGATATGTTCCCGAGCGTCGGCAAAGCTCTCAGCTGAAGCAGGCCAGCATTCCGTCACGGGCAGCATGCGAATCGCTTCATCCGCCGATACAATTTCATCCAAATTTTCTTGCGTAGAGGAAAATTTTGCGCATGTTTGGCTAATTGACTGGAGGATTGCTTTCCCTTTTTCGGTAAATTCAAAAGTTGAATTATTCGAAAAAAGTAAATTTTTTTCGAGATCATGAAGAAAAAAATGAACGTAATTTTGCAGTCTGAAAAGAGCTAAGGAAGAGAGACGGTTGTCTATCGGGACATAAATATGCTGACTTTGCCTATCATGCTTATTTTTTTTGAAAAATATTGTTTTTTGATAGAGGTCAACAACTAAGTAAGCGACACCTTCTGGTGTGGCATCTTGCGAGAAAAGCGGTGCTGCTTCTGTCATAGTTCATCCATTTTGTAAAGATTTTTTTCTTGTTTATATGAAAAATTATTTGTAAAATATAATTTGTCAAGAAAAATTTCTAATGGCCAGTCACTGGGGGCGATATGCTGACTGAAGAACAGCAGGCACTTGTTCATTATTCTTTTAAGGGAAAATGCAGCGTTGTCGTTGTTCAGGCATATGCTGGTACTGGAAAAACGAGCACGTTAATTGAACTTGCCAAGGAGAGAAGAGAAGAAAAAATATTATATATAGCATATAATAAAAGTATGGCAGAAGAAGCAAAAAGAAAATTTAAAGATATAAAGAACGTTCATACACAAACAATTCACTCACTAGCGTTTAAGCATATTGGAAAAAACTATATAAATCGCCTTGGGAATTTATCTCCTCTTAATATAGGTGATATAACAAAATATTTTTTGTCATCTTCCGGAAACAAAACAGTATCTTCAATATTAATTCAATGCTTTAATAAGTATCTCTCCTCTTCGCACAAAAATCTGCAAGAATTTTTTGAGCATTATTATAAAAAATATAGGGAGGTGCTATCAAAATTCGATATCCAGTCTCACAAACTTTTTGGGGCGCTGGATGCTTTATGGAGAGCTACATCTCAGGGAGATACACAGTTTGGCGATATTCCTATGCCTCACGATGTATATCTTAAATTATTTCAGATTGCTTCTTACAAATTACCATTTTCAACTCTTCTAATTGATGAAGCTCAAGATATCACAGATTGCATGATAAATATTGTATGCGAACAAAATGCGCATAAAGTATTCATTGGAGACTCATTTCAGCAAATTTATGCATGGAATGGAGCTGTAGATTCATTAGAAAAATTACATGAACAAGGAGCAGATTGTCTTTATTTAACAAAATCTTTTCGTTGTCCAGACCATGTTGCCGAGTTGGCAAATCAATATCTTCGATTGATGGGCGCCAGAAAACCATTTTATGGTAATGGATCAAAGAACAGTATTGCGGAACATTCGTGTACGGCATTTATTGCAAGATCAAATGCAAGTATTTTTACCGAAGCATACAAAACAGTCGAAGATGGAGGGACTCCATACTTTCTGGGAGGATTTGCTGGATACAACTTCGAACTTCTTTTGGATTTGTCTTATGCTCAATGCGGAAAATGGAACTGTGTAAGGGATGTTAATTTAAAAAGTAATTTTAAAAGTTTTGTTGAAATAGAAGAATATGCAGAATGTGATCAAATACTTTTGAGTAGGTGTAATATAGTTAAAAAATTTGGAAAACATGTCATATCAATGTACAATAGAATTAAAAATACACTAACAGTAGATGAAAAAAAAGCGACACGGGTCTTTTCTACTGCACATAAGGCAAAAGGTGCTGAGTGGAATTCGATTGAACTTGCTGGTGATTTTTTTAATGTTCAAGAAAATGTTATTCGAGAAATAAAAAATGGTGAAATAGTTAGTATCAATAAGGAAGAATTAAATATTATTTATGTTGCAATAACGAGAAGTAAACATAGAATTATTATTCAAAATATATTTTGCATAGATAATCTTGCTGTAAAGTTGTTTTTGATGGCAATAAAGACGAAAAATATAATATTTGAAAAGTAACAAATTTATTTCATCCTGTTTTGGAGGTCGCATGTTACATAAATTACGTTCCGTTCAGATCCTCATTTGGCTCTTCCTGCTGTTTTTGCCCCATGCTTCCGTGTATGGCGCTGACTCCACCAGCTTTGATCCCACGAAGGTCGCTGTAGAAGCAAAAAGTTCCGGTGGCGTCCCGGTCGGGACCATCATTTCATGGCCAGTTGCAACAAATCCGGAAGATATGGATAACTGGCTGGAATGTAACGGACAAAACATATCGCCGTCAGTTTACCCGGAACTGTTCGCGGTTCTCGGCGGCCAGACGCCGGATCTGAGGGGGCTTTTTTTGCGCGGGCACGGCGGAAACAGCGCCGCCCTTGGCGTCCAACAAGGGGATGCAATCAGAAATATTACAGGAGAGTTTGGAGCGAAAGCCCGAGGAATGTGGCGAACTGAAACTAGTGGGGTTTTTGCCACATCGGGCACAGGTGGAGGCTCACACGATTCCGATGGCTGGGGAACTGAGTATTTCCAATTCGATGCCTCTCGGGTCGTGCCCACGGCCGATGAAAACCGTCCTGTTAATCAGGCTGTGCGCTACCTGATCCGCGCCCGGCCCTGAACCCTTTTCCAGGGCCCTGGGCGCTTACCCGGAACTGTTCTCTATTGTCGGCGGCCAGACGCCCGATCTGCGAGGCCTGTTCCTCCGTGGCCACGGGGGCAATTCGGCGGCGCTGGGCGTCCAACAAGGTGATGCCATCAGACAACTGACAGGTATTACTGGTGCCGTGCAAGGGAGTGCTTTGGAAAACTATTCTGGCGCATTTTATGTGGCTACACATGCACCAGAGAGCATTGGATATGGTGGGGTGTACTCACGTCACCATGTAACTATAGGATTTGATGCCTCCCGCGTTGTGCCCACAGCCAACGAAAATCGTCCCGTGAATCAAGCCGTGCGCTACCTGATCCGCGCCCGGCCATGACCGCTTTCCAAGGGCCCTGGGCGCGTACCCGGAACTGTTCGCGGTTGTCGGCGGCCAGGTGCCCGATCTGCGCGGCCTGTTCCTGCGCGGGTACGGCTCCCAAACTTACGCTCAGAACAACGGTTCCACCGTGGGTATCACGTCCACCACACATAGCTCAGGGGCGCTGGGGAAAGTTCAGGGCGATGCCCTGCGCCCTATCACAAGCGGAGGGATTCACCACTTTGGTTCCAGTGGTGGAGGTGCCTTTGAGACACGAGGATACACAGATCAGCGTGGATCAAACGGAGGAGGAAGCATGATGACACGGCTT
The DNA here is from genome assembly GCF_001553605.1 of Desulfovibrio fairfieldensis. Classification (NCBI taxonomy): domain Bacteria; kingdom Pseudomonadati; phylum Thermodesulfobacteriota; class Desulfovibrionia; order Desulfovibrionales; family Desulfovibrionaceae; genus Desulfovibrio; species Desulfovibrio fairfieldensis. Next base: position 1,905,621 of record NZ_CP014229.1, on the reverse strand, counting down.
GATACCAGCCGCGTCGTGCCCACGGCCAACGAAAACCGCCCCGTGAACACCGCTGTTCGTTACCTGATCCGCGCCAAGCCCTGAACTCTTTTCCAGGGCCCTGGGCGCGTACCCGGAACTGTTCGCGGTTGTCGGCAACCAGACGCCCGATTTGAGGGGGCTGTTCCTGCGCGGGCACGGCGGAAACAGTGCTGCCCTGGGCGTCCAGCAGAGCGATGCTATACGGAATATTGTTGGCAGCAGCCCCACCATGACCGGAGGAGGGAGATATGACCAGACATCCGGCGCTATAAGTGCACATGTTTGGTACTGGCAAAGTGCAAATACTCTTGGTGGATCAGGAATGACATATGGCTTGAATTTTGATGCCTCACGCGTCGTGCCCACGGCCAACGAAAACCGCCCCGTGAACCAAGCCGTTCGCTACCTGATCCGCGCCCGGCCCTGAGACTTGCCAAGCAGACATGGAGGCGTTATTTAAAAAGGGAACCCCGGCATCTGTGGGGACATATACCGGGGCTGGCACGGCGCGGTTAGCGCCCCCGTGCACGGCTACCTACTGGGTTTATCAACCGTTCGGCCCCGTATCAGGTGTAAGCTGATACGGGGCCAGCCTTATTTAAGGCCGACTATCGCCCCGCAGCAGCAGGGCGAGAAGTACCAGCAACACCAAGACGGCAAAGCGTCTCATGTGATGGCACCCCCTTTGATAGTTTGCACCGTGCCGGGCGCAGATCAGGAAGGGGGTAGCCGCGCCCTTTTCATATATCCGCATTCACCCCGTCCGGCAACGCTTTGCCGACAAATGCCGCGCGTACCCGGAACTGTTCGCGGTTCTCGGCGGCCAGACGCCGGATCTGAGGGGGCTGTTTCTCAGGGGACACGGGGGGAACAGCGCCGCCCTGGGCGTCCAGCAAGGGGATGCGATCAGAAACCTGACAGGCTCACTGTACATGATCGGCCTGCGCGGTAGCACACCAAATGGTTCTTTTAGCTTTGCAGAGAATTGGCCAATGTATCAGGAGTCAGATTCCTGGTCATCAAGCTGGCGTGAGGGGACTCTCAATTTCAATGCTGCACAACAAGTGCCCACTGCCGAAGAAAATCGCCCCGTCAATCAGGCCGTCCGTTACCTGATCCGCGCCCGGCACTGAGCCCTTTTCCAAGGGCCGTGGCGCGTACCCGGAACTGTTCGCGCTTATGGGCGGACGGACGCCTGATCTGAGGGGGTTGTTCCTCCGTGGACACGGAGGAAACAGCGCTGCCCTGGGCGTCCGTCAAGAAGATGCTTTTAAAGCACATTCACATGATTTTCTTGGTCATGGGGTGCTTTATGGTGGCGTTGAAAATTCCTATCGTGCCGTACTTCAGTGGACGGAAACACGGCGGACAGAACCCACAGGGGACATCGAAACCCGCCCGGTGAATATGGCTACGCGCTACCTGATCCGCGCCAAGCCCTGAACCCTTTTCCAGGGCCCTGGACGCGTACCCGGAACTCTTTGCGGTTATGGGCACGAATGTGCCGGATTTGCTGGGAAGGGTAACGTGGGGCGACACAGCGCCCGGCAGATTGATTGAAGCGGGATTACCAAACATCACGGCGAACTGGACTTCCGGGACGACGCGAGCGGCCTCTTTTTCATCTTCGGGAGCTATCTATTTTACTCCAGATGGTTCTCCAGAAAGTAATTGGGAGCATCAAGGCCAACGAGCTTATTTTGACGCAAGCCGTAGCTCACTTATCTATGGTCGAAGCCAGACCGTGCAGCCTCCAGCTTATACCGTTCGCTACTTGATCCGTGCCAAGCCCTGAACCCTTTTCCAGGGCCCTGGGCGCGTACCCGGAACTGTTCGCTATTGTCGGCGGCCAGACGCCCGATCTACGCGGGCTTTTTCTCCGGGGGCACGGGGGGAATTCGGCGGCGCTGGGCGTGGTACAGAGGGATGCGATAAGAAATCTTACCGCTGATTTTGGTGGCGCTATTTATGGGAGTGGCATCTCAGCTAATGGCGTTTTTAAAGGTCACACTGGTGGAATGTGGGCTTCTTTGACTGGAGGAGGAGGTACACGAGATTGCTACCTCCAATTCGATGCATCCCGTCAAGTCCCCACCGCCGAAGAAAATCGCCCGGTAAATCAAGCCGTGCGCTACTTGATCCGCGCCAGGCCCTGAGCCCTTTTCCAGGGCCCTGGGCGCGTACCCGGAACTGTTCGCGGTTGTCGGCGGCCAGGTGCCCGATCTGCGGGGTTTGTTTCTCAGGGGGCACGGGGGGAACAGCGCCGCCCTGGGCGCCCAGCAAGGCGATGCCATACGAAATGTGACAGGTACTTTCGATGCAAGAGTCGCGGGAATGTGGCGAGAAGGAACAGGCCCGTTCAGGGTCGGGGGCGGTGGAGGGCAAAAGGTCGCTGTAGACGGATACGGCTATCCTTATGACGTTAGTTTTGACTTGTCGCGATGTGTGCCCACCGCATCTGAAAATCGCCCCGTGAACACCGCTGTTCGTTACCTGATCCGCGCCCGGCCCTGAACCCTTTACCAGGGTCCTGAGCGCGTACCCGGAACTGTTCGCGCTTGTCGGCGGACAGGTACCGAATCTCAGGGACCGTACCGTATGGGGAAATGGGACGAATACCGTCGGGACGACGTTGAGTGCAGGATTACCGAATATCACTGGCAGCGCGGGCTCCGGCAACTCAACAGGTGGATATCGCTCTCCAACGGGGGCTTTTACCTCAAACGGAAGCTGTTATAGCGCGAATGCTCGATTCCAATCACCAAATGTATACATGAAATTTGATGCTTCTCTTTCCAATTCGATTTATGGAAAATCCACGACCGTCCAGCCTCCTGCAAGAGTTGTCCGTTTCCTGATCCGCGCCAAGCCCTGAGCCCTTTTCCAAGGCCCTGGGTGCGTACCCGGAACTGTTTGCGGTTGTCGGCAGCCAGACGCCAGATCTGCGGGGTTTGTTTCTCAGGGGGCACGGGGGAAACAGCGCAGCCCTGGGAGTCCAGCAGAACGATGCTATACGGAATATAACTGGCAGCTTTGGCCAGCACAGTTCGGCTTCTGCTGGAGGCGTTTTCTATAGGACAGGAGGCTGTGCTGAAGATATTCGCAGCTCATACGGTACGTGGTCCGGTAATGGCGTCGGCTTCGACCTCTCTCGTGTCGTTCCGACCGCTGAAGAAAACCGTCCGGTTAATCAGGCGGTTCGGTATCTAGTCCGTGCCCGGCCATAGGAGGGAAGCAGAATTTACGGCCGCGCGCGGACTAGAAATCGTACCGCCTGGTTGTCCGGCCGAACCTCATTGGCCACGGGTACGCCACCGGCAGAGAGATCCAGCCCATAAACAGTACTCCCCCAGTTGCCGTCCCATGAGCCCCTAATGACAACCACGCCATGACTACCAACAGGCTTAAAAATTCCGCTTCCTGTCAGATACCCTCCGAACCCTACGCTGATGCTGCCAGCCGAAGATATGTCGCGCATGGCGTGCCCTTGGGGTGCGCCTAATTCAGCGCTGTTTCCCCCGTGTCCACGGAGGAACAGGCCCCGCAGATCGGGCGTCTTGCCACCAAGAACCGCGAACAGTTCCGGGTAAACCCATCTCGTATATAAGATGTCTGAACAAAAGGAGGGACAACTGTAAGGTTTTTAAGGCAGTTGCCGACTGTTATCTGGTATGAAGAAAGGAGGAGGAATGGAAATCAAGTATATTCAATATCGGCGACAGAACCCATGGATTGTTTGCTGGAAAAGCTCGTGGACTGGAAAACGGCATAGGGTTGGTTTTCCTTCAGAACCAGCAGCCCAAGCCTTTTCACAAGCTCTTAGTGATATTGAACTACAAGAAAAACGAATCATGGCGCAAAGGCGAAAGAGAGCACGATCAAAATGTATAAAAATTACTGTTGAAGAGTTATTTTCACGTTATTTTTCATTGGGATTGACAAATAAAACAACAATTAAACAGTCACAATATCATGCTGCGCATATTATAAAATTGTTTGGAAAAAGACAGGTTTCTCTTTTGTCATGTGACGATATAATAAATTTTATAGAGATACAAAAACTTAGAAACTTAAATCAATCCACTATTAACAGGCGGATATCAATTTTAAGGAGTGCAGTGAATTGGTCCGTTAAGTATGGCATACTTCCAAAAAGTCCGCTTTCTGACCTTAGACTTCCTCTGGCCCGCTCTAGGCGCACCGCACCACCCACCCCTCGAGAGACAAAGCTCATTTATGATTCTGCTGCTCCCCATCTCCAAAGAATTATCGCAATCGGTGCATTTTGTGGGCCTCGAATCGGTCCAAGTGAGCTTTTCCAGCTTCGCTGGGCTGACGTTGACCTGGAAGCGGGGGTCATTCGCATGCCTAGCGCGGATAAGGGGGCGATGGAAAAGGTCCGTGAAATCCCGATCAGGCAATCATTGAGCCCTTTGCTCCGTGAATGGCGTGATACCGATTTAGCGACCGGAATCTCTTTTGTGATTTCGTGGCAAGGTAAGCCCATACGCTCAGTGAATAGGGCTTGGCACACAGCTGTCAGAAACGCTGGTATCTTCCGTCGTATCACCCCATATTCTCTGCGCCATTCTTTCGCCACCTATTCCATTGAGGGAGGTGCAAAGTTAAAAGCCGTAGCTAAACTTATGGGGCATAAGGACGAAACCATGCTCCTGCGCACATACCAACATGTTTTGGGTGAGCAAGAGATTGAGGCGGTCGAGGCTGTGCCGGATATGCTGAACTTGGGAAAAGCTCGACTCAAGAGACAAAAACGCCGCATTCCGAATTTGGGGAGAGGCTCTTCCGGACATGCGGCAAGCGGATCTGGATCTGATCACGGAAATTTTATCTTTCCTCCTCCCCATTTGCTACATGTACTATCTTTTTGGATCTCACCAGCAGGCTAATAAGAGGTGCTCCGGTAGGAGGGCGCTGCTCATAAAGTATGAGCCAGCTTCGTAACCTATATTTTTCATTCTCTATGATGATGTGTTGCCTGAAGTCCTACTTTTGACCACCATAATGAGAGAGGCTCAGTTGCGCGCCAGCGTTCGAGATGTTGAGCAACATTTCGTCTGAATTGGGAGGCATTTCTGAGTTGTTGAATCTCCCTTCGATTCCTGCGGCCCACCCCCATCTGCATGGTTGCTCCATTTTTTCTTCTCCTATTTCCGCCATTGCCTTATGAGAAACAAAATGGAAGATGATGAGCAATAAAAATTGGCTGCCAATTTCTAATTGTTGTTTCTCCCCACCTTACTGCCAAATTTATTTTTTAGCATTGAACTATATATTGCCAATTTCTTTTTGCTATTTTTGAGAAGCAGAGAGCCTAAATCGGCAGCAATATCCTAAATTCTTGCCTCAATATCCTGGCAGTAAGGCTGTACTTGGGATTTTCCTCCGGCTAAGAATTTTCCCAAGTGCGCCATGATTATGTAGGGCAATGTTTTGCTTTAAAGTGTGAAAAATTAATTGTAAAATTTGAAAAAAATCTCTATGGATTTTAGGGGCCGCAAATTTGAGGAGCAAGGCACATGGGCATTTTCCGATCCGCCACTTCAAGGTTCTCACGCTTCGTAATGGGCGTGTATTGTTTCTTTTACCATATTGTGAGCCGTGCAGCCGGCATTGCCGTGGGATGTGTGGGAGGGGCGTGTTTGCTGTTTTATATTTATACACCGCTCATGGCTCCACTGGATGCCGCCTCCCATCTCCCCGACTGGAATCCTGCGAGAGCACAATTGATCACAATTTCGTCCCTCTCAGGCGTCGTCACGGCCCAGCCGGTGTTGGACAGCAAAGATAACCGTTGGAAGCTCATCCCCAATGGGCCGGTTTTTGGGAATTTCAAGGTTGAATCTTTTGTCAATCCGATTGCCGACAGAAAAGTTTCAGACTCCAGGACCAGCCGCGGCAAGGCAGTGGAGGACCTCCGTGAGAGTGCCTCCAAGCCCCGCGCGGCATTCACCATGGCCACCTTTGAGAAGCTCCTCAAGGTTCCGGCAAAAAAGCTTCATCCCGAGTTAAAAGACCAAGGAGGGCCAGTGCTCGTGGTCTTTACTTGGGAAGATTGTCCTACCTGCACGGCTTTGCAAATATATTTCGACAAACATAAGGAGAAGTATCCGTTTCAGATTCTCTTCGCTCCCATCGCAGGCAATGCCCTGCGTTATCTGGACAAGCAGACTGCTCCGAAGAATGAGCAAAAGGAATTGCTGGCCGGCGTGAGCGTCACGTCGCAAATCCTTGCCGATCATACAGGAGCCTTGCGTGTTCCGGCCTTTGCCTGGCGGGTTGAGAATAGAGATCTTCCCAGTGGCGCTGAGGTCGGCTGTGCTACCCTCTCCGGTCAGGAATTGGACCATCTGCTGGCGAGGATGGCAGCGGCAGTCGGCCAAGGGAGTTCTAAGTAATGAGGCCTGAAATCCACCACCAGGCAGCCTTGGTTGAACTAGCCGCTCGCGGCATGCAAGCTGAGTTTGCAGTCCGTCGATTACAAGATGTTTTGCATGAGACAATTCATGAGAGGGACGAGGCCCTGGATCTGCAAAATGATGAGACCGCCACATACCGCTCCGTCATGATTCCGATTCAGTACTCTATACCCAATCTGTCCATTCTGGCCTTTTGGCAGGACGGCCGAGGCGCCATAGACGTTGTTGAGCAGTTTGAGAACGAATTGCGGAAGCGTGGCTTGGACGACTTCCATGAGGTCATGAGTGAATGCGGCATTGTCAGCTTCAGGCTATACTTGCGAAAGGACAGAGGTGCTGATGGGGACGCTGAGAAACCGTTTGTCTGAGTTGGGGCTGACTGCAAGTGACCTTGCGTCGGAGATGTTCGTAGCCCAGGAGGTCTTGCTGCCTTTTATGGATGTAGCGGACATCCCTGGTCAGATTACTCAGATACTGGATGGGATAGAGGGGCAGCTGGAAGAAATTGCCGCATTTTATGTCCGTGCCCTTCAACTGGCTGATGGAGAGCTTTCTGGAAAATCCATTCGGCTGGTTAGGTTTTCTTCCAATCAGGATCTATGGAAGCATGTGCCGGACTCGAAACAGATTTCATTATCATGCGTTATGCATAACCAGATCCTTATGCGCTCCCAAAGGTTGTTGAGGGACCTGGGTATTAAAACCGAAATTATCGAGTTCTCGTCTCCGGGATATGCACAATGGCTGGGGCAGGTCCAGGTTCCAGATAGTCCCGTAGCCGTCGCAAGGTGGGCGACAGAGCAGCAGTAATACTGAATCTTGGTTCGGATTCTGGAGGCAGCACTTTACGGCGCTGCCTTTTTCATATTTTACATATTAAATATTGACATATTTTTCAATTTTTCATATTTTACACACATGAAATATTTTTTATACTTTTTTAGAGCATTACGCGCTTAAAAAGTAAAAAATTTTATAGTAGCCTAAAAATCAAAGGAAAAGGCGCTAGGTATGAGAAAGATGGCCATTTGTTTGTCCAAAGGCGGCGTAGGAAAAACTACTACGGCTACAACTTTGGCATATGGATTGGGGCAACGTAACAAGTCTGTGCTTCTAGTCGACTGTGACACTCAGGGGCAGGCAGGCTTTTTTATGGGGGCAAAGCCTGGTCGAGGCTTGGCGGAAGTGCTCTTGGGAGAAGCCCGGATCGGGGATTGTCTTTTGGAGGCCAAACCCAATGTTATGCTTCTCGCTGGTGGAAGGCGTCTGGCGGACGCGACGTTGCACATCTCGAAGCGTACCATGGGTATTGAACGGGCCCTGCTTGAGGTGCTTCAAGAGGTCGAAGGGCACTACGATTATGTGCTCCTGGATATGGCACCTGGCTGGGACTTGCTCTCTGTCAATGCTCTTATGTACGTTCAAGAAATTCTAGCGCCGGTTGAGCTGCAAATGGCTTCCATGGAATCCCTTGGGCAGTTTTTCAAGCGAGTGGCTGACGTAAAAAAATATAATTCCCAGCTGCACACTCGCTATATTGTTCCTACCATGTGGGATAGACGATCCAGCGAGAGTAGAAGCATTTATGAGCAACTGCGGGCGCAATTTCCTCAGGCCATTTGCGAACCGATCAGAGCTTCAGTGAAGTTTTTTGAGGCAACCAGCAAGGGAATGACGATTTTTGAGTATGCACCGAAGACACCCGGCGCCGATGATTATGGGAAACTGGTCAATCGTGTGTCCCAAGAGCACATCTAACTGGAAGAGGAGAAATGACTATGGCCGGCAATGTAAAAAGAGAAACTCCTGATTTGAGTGCTCTTCTTGGAGGAGAAACCGCTACTGTAGCGGTTACCGCTGAAAAAGAGCATGGCAGTACTCCAGAAACCGGCGACGAACCTGGACGGAAAGGGCTGCGCAAAAAAAAGCTCATTCGCAGCTCTGTGATGATGCCCGAAGAGCAGTATGAGAATATGCGCCTTCTTACTTGGTATCTCCGAAAAAACATGAAGGATCTTTGGGGAGAGGCGTTGTCTGGGTTGGAAGAAAAATACGCGGTTGAACTGAAAAAAGCTTATGAAGAATATGCTGCGGCAGGTCACCCAGACCTTGAGTTTCGCGGAAGACGATAGGGGAATGGGTTCTGTTTTATGGATGTCAGGCAGCATAGCACAGTTTTACAGTTGTCCCCAAAAAGGACCGGCTCCTCAGGCGTTGGAGTAGGCTCCTAATGCTCTAAAAAAGTATAAAAAACATTTTATGCGCGTAAAATTAATCTGATGAGGTTCATTTTCGCCGCTCCCTGGCTCTGTTAAAGAGATCCAGGGCTTTTTCAGTTGTGGGAATATATGGTTTTTGAATCCTTCCAGGAAGGTGCTTCATTCCTAGATCCTTCATTATTTGGCTCGCTCTGAACCACGTTTGGCCGTCCGGGGATAGGAGCGCGACCTTGCCATCAAGATGAAAAAGCAGACCCACCATCCCGCAAACGATATGTAGTGCCTCCCAATTGAGCAGCCGCCCCTGAGCCAACCCTTTTTTAAATATGTCCATGGCTTGGGCAGCTGATTCTTTTGCCAACCGTTCAGGCGACTTTTTGCCTGTGCTGTCTTCCATGAGCCGTGATTCGGCTTTGAGCTTTATCTTGGAATCCTCAACACGAGCACGCACCACTTTCCCCGCGGCAGCATCAAAGCGATAAGGCGCCGCAGGTGCGGGTGCAAAGCCGCACTGGCTTTCCAGGAGCGCCGCAGTTTGCGCCATAGTGCGGCGGTACCAGCCCTCAGCTTCCTGAATGAGTCGCAAGCTGCCCGGGTCAATCCGGCATGTCACAAGATGGATATGTTCGTTTCCAGATGACGCCGCGCCAGCGTGCAAAATGGCAATGGCATGATGTCGGATTGAGTAGCCCAAAGCCTGAAGCAGCGTTGTGACGCAGAGTTTGTAATTAGGGCCGAATTTTTCTCCCTCAGAGAGGGTTAGAATATAATGTGGAACTGTACAGAAATGCCGCCTGTTATAGCGTAGTAATGTGGTGCACATCTCATCAATCCACTCTTCCGGAGTTTCTCCCCTTATTCCCCAGGCAAAACCTCGCAGAACGCCTTCAGGCGGCACTCGATCCTTCACATGCTTTTTTCTGGTGGGCAGTGTGTGACCCAAGAGAAGAGAGGATATAAGACATCTCGCGTAACAAGCGGCTTGCTGAGGGGCAATAGATTGGGGACCACGATGCATACGAAGGCGCGAGATTTTCATCAAGTCTCCGATTATTGGGCGGCCATGAGCGCGGCCGCAATGGGTTGCACCCATATGGGAGTACTGCCGAGGGAAATTGTTTCGCCGGACCATGTGAGCAGAAGGAGCTTACCCATGGTTCCGGCAATAGCCGCGGCAGTAGGAGGAGGAACGGCGTTGCCTGCGCGCCGCAATACGCCGCAAACCGCCAGATGGCGGTACCACTCATTCAAAGTTATGTCGTACATGTCATCTCCACTGTTTGAGGGTGCGACTGCAATCCGGCAAAACAGGCTTTCAGTAAGGGGTATGCTGGCCGCTCTCTCTGTATCCATGTGTCCGGCCCGTTGGCGCGAACCAGAGCTTCAACCAGCTCTGGCGGCACGGAATTGCCGCACATGCGAATCTGCGCGGTTTTTGTGAGGCATTTGCCGTCCGGCAGCCGGTCAATGATGTAATCCGGCGGGAAGCCTTGCGCCGTATAGAGCTCTCGCGGCGCAAGCATCCGCATCAGAATGTCCGTGATACGGTGGACGACGCCCTGATAGATAAATTCCGCTTCGTCCTTCGGGCCGATGACGCCCCAAGTACGCAGAAAGTCGCGCACCTGCTCATAGCGTCTGGGCTCGGAATTCTGCCGCGCCTCGGCTTCCACCAACCCCATGCGGGCCTTGGCGGTAATGGTGTGCATGGGCTCGCCCACGTCCGCAGCCTTGGCCGTGCCGTAGTATTTGACCAGACATGCAGACGTGAGGGCCATGTGCTCTTTGCTGGTCAGAGTATGAAGGGGGGCATCCACTGCGGCGCACTCGCTCTTGCCGTAATACTTGGTGAGACAGGCGGACACCAAAGAATGATGGTCAATACTGGTGACGGTCCCCAGAGGCTGCTGTATACCGTGCCCGACGACACCACCGTAATGTTTCGCCAGGCATACGGCTTGTACCAGCGCGTCATGGTTGCACTGAGTGATTGTCGGGTGCGGGGCGTCCACACTCTGGCCGATGGACTGGCCGAACTGCCGCGACAGTATGGGGGCGACGACGACCCCGGCCATCATCTGCTGATTGCCGGTAGTAAGGGTCGGCATGGGCATATCCACCGGCGTCGGCGCGTGTCCCGTGGTATTCGTCACCACCACAGGCGAAATCAGACCGAACCTGTTTTCCGTGGTCTGTGTCGGGAGCGGACGGCCCAAGTCCTGTCCCCGGAAATCCCGTTCGCCCTTTGCCCCGTAATAAGTTACGATGAACGGCTCCGCCGCCTGGAGGACATACCGCCGCAATCCCTCGGCAATGCGGCGTTGGGTGGCGAGGGCCAGCGGTTTCTTGCGGTCAAAAATGCTCCGGCTCGGGATAGACCAGTCAATACACTCCGCCGCCGTGCGCCACGGCAGCAGTTTCCCGGCCCGCACTTCGGCGGATTTCGGGTTGCCGTGTGTGGGCGCGGGCCAGACGATGGGCCGCTTGTCCCGCCGCGCCACAACAAAAAGCCGCAGCCGCGTGGTGGGCGCGCCATAGTCGCAGGCTCTCAAAAGCCGCCATTCCACCCGGTAGCCCAGCCGCACAAGCCGTTTCCGCCACGCCGCAAAGGTGGCCCCGGCCTGCTCTTTGATTGGCTGGCCGTTTTTATCCAACGGTCCCCACGTCAAAAATTCCTCCACGTTCTCCAACGTGATAAGGTTCGGGTGCGTGTCTTCCGCCCAGCGAATGACCACCCACGCGAGGTCGCGGATATACTGAGACTTGGGCTTGCCGCCCTTCGCTTTGCTGAAATGCGTGCAGTCCGGCGAGGCGTGCAGAATCGCCACGGGATGCCCGCCTGTGGCTTCCAAGGGCAGCACCCGGGTGATGTCGTTTTGCATGTGCCGTGTGTGCGGATGATTCGCCCTGTGCATGGCCAGAGCTTCGGCGTCGTGGTTGATGGCGATGTCCGGGTCGCGTCCCAAGGCCCAGGCAAGGCCGGTCGAGGCTCCGCCACCGCCCGCAAAGAGATCGATGATCAAGCCGTTCATTCGCACAACCCTCCTGCATATATACACACTTCGGAGGGCGGGGGAGAGGCCAGGGCCATCATATCGAACTGGTGGCCACTGCGGGTACCACGGCGAGTCATGGACCAACGAACAACTTCGTCGATGCCCACCGGAAATCTACTCCCCGTAGTGCCCTGATGGAAAAATGTAGACACGCCCTGCCGTGCGACAGAGCGGACCAGTATTTCCCACTGGGGAACAGTATTTTTATCCTTCAAAGAGTGCATGGCCATCCTCAATTCGATAGCTAGGGAAAATTACTGTTCTATTAGATTGTTGATGAAATCGCCAAAAATCACATACAAAAGATTTTGAAACGGGATAAATACGCCAATAAACGTAGTTTTCATCACACAATGCTTTTTCAAGAGCGTTAAGGTCTTTCTCTGTGGAGTGTGTAATTTGGCGCAGCAGATTAGGGATGGTGTCCGCGACGCACCAGACCTGCCCTCCATCGCAAAGGGCATAAAACCCCTGCTCAGCCTTTTTGACTGCTTCGCGCAACCCTTTTGCGCGTATCAGGGTTCTATTGTCCTCACGAATCCAGTATTGGGTAGCGGCTTCCATTGCTGTTCACCCTGTTCACGACTGATCTTTACAGTTCAGACGGCAGCGCCTCTTCCATGAAAGCGCCCAGAGCATCCGCCAGGTCAGGATCAAGCGGCACGGCGAAGCCTTCCTGCGCCTGGGCAAAGGCATCCGTGGCCATAGCGTTCATCATTTCCTTGTTCATTGTTCCCTCCCATCCGTCCGACGGGGCGAATAAAGTTTCATTCCATACAAAGAAGCGATCTTATCCGCCATATCCAGAATTGAAGCCTTTTGCGCCGCCTCCCAAGCCGCAGAAAAGGTGGGCATGGCGTATTTCAATGTATTTCATTTTTTTAGACTCCCGGCACGGTAAAAACGTTATTTATTCTGGGCTGCAGGCAAGCCGGGAGGGGGGGACTCCCTTTTTTGTTGCGGCCAAACTTTATGCAGCTCAAGCAAAGGCATGATTGCCTTGTCCGCAACAGCGGCGCTGGTTTGCGCAATTGCGAACGCTCCTTGGGCCAGGACGTCCGTTTTTCCATGACTCTGGATCCAAAGATCCAAAAAGTTTCTCTGCTTGAAATCAAGTTCGGCGAGCTTCCACTGGCAAACATTTGCCCAGCCGCCAAGCAAGCGAATAACATAGGCAGTGGTGGGATGATGCTCCGGTTCGTTTCGTGTGCCGCGGAGGGAGATATTTCTCATCAGCAGACCCCATTCGGCTATGGCCTGATCTCTGAGTTGCGCTTGGCTTTTTCCGCAAAGCTCATCCAGAGCACTTTGAAGGACTGAGTAGGAGGGAAATTTCCACCCTTTGTAGTTCCTGAGGACCATGGCTACAGCGTTTTCAACAATATTCGCCGGCCATGGATCGAGGTTCCTCAGCCAAATCTTGAGGAGTGGATCCGAAAGCTCGTGCTGAAAATTTTCCGCTAGAGCCATGATGGCCGAGGCCTTTTCTTGCAGCTCTTCAGATCTTGTTTCCATGTGTCACTTCCTGCTTATTTCAGACTTCAGACTGGATCTCTCCAAGTACCCGATTTGCGGTTTCAGCGTTCTTTCGAGAAAGAGCGTTCCGATCACCAGCGTTTTGTCCCTGGCGGATCTTGGGGGCTGGAGGTGAAGGGCGCGGCTCAATGGTCCACCAGCCTTCACAAAGAAATTTCTCCAAGCCCGGCGCAGTGCCGTTGAGCCACTGGTAGTCTTTCTCCGACAAATTCCTGAGCGCCGATTTTATAAATTCCAGGCCCGGCCAACTTCCTGATTTTTTAAGCGCCACATAGGCCTTCACACCTGTGAGCGGGGCTTCTGTGCGCACGGAGTCGTAGATTTTGCGAAGCTCCTTAAATTCGGGGTTAAATTCGGGGGGAACTTGAGCTTCAGCATTCCCATTTTTCCCTCCCTCCCTGCCTTGTGGGCTCTTACTCACTTCGAAGTCAGTAGGGTGGGGAGATAAGAGATTTCTTTCTTCACTTGGTAATGGATCTGGTAATGGTAATGGGGCTAGCGACCGCGCTAGCGGGCGCTGAGCGTCCGCACTGCGGTAGCTGTGGTCTGGGCCTGAATAAGGCGAGTCCGGGGAATCTCCTTGATTTATATTGAGATGCGAGTGCGTTCCGGCCTCTTCAGCCTGGATTTCCTGGCGATTTTCGGCGGCCGGATGGTCACCATGTGGGCAATCCGCTGAAACTCCAGCAGGGAGATTCCCCTGCATTTTTTGGGGAGAAGGGCCTGCGCAACCCTCTTGCTGCTGCGGCGTATCTGCGGCGCTGCTGCGGCGCTGCTGCGGAGTACTTGCGGCGCTGTTGCGCCGCTGTGCGGGCGCTCTGCGCCCGCTGTTGGAAGCGGAGCTTTCGCTTTGGGCGCTCTGGATACTTGTGACGCAATCGCAAAGGGCTTGGCCATGGAGGGGCTTGAGCTGCTGGTATTCGTCGGCGCTGAGCTCTCTGATGCCCGCTGAAGCGCAAGCTTGGTACGCTTCCTTGTTGGCCTGGGCGAGTTTTGCCAGGCGTCCTTGCGAGCGCCTTTCATCTTCGGCCGCAGCGTAAGGATTCCAGACGCGCCAGTCATGGATTTCATATGTGCGGCTTTTGCCGTCACTATCATCGATCCAGCCTATATCGTGGCAAGTTTTGAAAAATTCGCCCTCAAGGCCGTTCCAGTCGCTGACGAGTTCAATGTCCCGTGTATCCATACTGGTAAGAATACCGGAAGGACGATTCTGCGCGGTCCACAGCCAGAGCTTCAAGAGGGATTCAATACCATCAGATCCAAGGGCTGATTTCAGCCGCTTGGTCTTATGATGTCCCCAAAATGTGATATGAAGGCGGATATCGGTATTCATTGCCCTGTCCCTCCTGTTGTAAAAGAGAGGGGAGGGGAAGGTGACAGTGATATGCCAGGAAACTTTCGAAATGATCCATTGACAATTTGGTCTGAATCAAGCATACTTCACTCGTACATAAGTTTGTTTGTGGCGAAGCCACACGGAAAGGCCCTGAGCTGCAACGGGGCCTTTTCTATTATCCTCAGCCTGCCATGCAGGCCCCCGGCAAAGACATTCCCCACCGCTTGGAGAGGCGCCTTGTTCCATGAAAGTGAAAGGCGACTTTCATTCGCACAACCCTCCTGCGTAAACACACACCTCGGAGGTCGGGGGAGGGGCCAGGGCCAGCAGATCGAACTGGCGGCCGCTGCGGGTACCACGGCGGGTCATGGACCAGCGGACAACTTCGTCAATTCCCACCGGCACATCGTTCCCCGTGGTGTTCTGATGGAAAAACGTGGTCTGCCCAAGGCGGCTATAGGCTCGTACTATACCTTCCCACTGCCTTATCTTGGCTATCGCCTCCGGACACTTTTGTGCCGTCAACCGGATATCCTGCTTGTTGGACTGGATGCATGGCATACAGCCCACACGGAAAAATCCCATGCCGTAGAGTGGATTCAGGGGCACGTTGTGCCGCTTGTGCATGGCGGCCACGTCCTCTACTGTCCAGCCCATGAGGGGACGATAGAGGGTCACGGATTCCGATTCGGGCGAAATTTCCCACATCGGATAGCAGGAGCGCTGTACCGACTCTTCGGCCCGGATGCCTTGCCACGATATGACATGATATCCGGAGTTGATAAGCGGCAGATGGCCTTGCTCTAGCAAGGCAAAGCGTTTCAAAAACTGTGAACAGAAAGCCCGCATCCGGCTTGGAAACAAGCCCTTAGATCGACAGAGGTCAAGGAATGGGATCCTCGTCGGTTCAAAGCCCATTGCAAGGACTTCATGCACCCGTTCTTCCGTCCAAGGCCGTTCTGTTCGTGCCGTTGCCCGACCGGATTCTAGGTAGAGCCGCTTCCGCGCCAGCTCCCGCGAAAAATCGGCTTTGACAACCTGCACTTTCGGGCCGCCCGTGCGTTCGTGCAGCCGGGCCACGTATTCATAGGTGTACGGATGCTCGTTGCCGGTGTCCGCAAACACGGCGGCAAAATCGCCGTCGGTCTGTTCCAGGGCCAGCAAGTAGGTAGCCGTCGAGTCCTTTCCTCCGGACACGGAAACGACGGGCCGCACGTTTTCGCGTGGGACAAACGGGGGGATAGCGGGCAGATGGAACATCACGCCACCCCCATATCCAGCAGGGAAAGAGGCTGCGGTCCCTTCGGACGTGCCTGCCCGATGCGCCGCTTGGCCATTGCCACATAATCGGGATTGATTTCGATGCCGAGGTAACGTCGTTCCTCTTCGACACAGGCCACGCCGACAGTACCCGCTCCGAAAAACGGATCGAGCACCACGCCGCCCGCTGGGCACCCGGCAAGGACGCAAGGCCGGATTAGGTCCGGGGGAAAAGTTGCAAAGTGGGCGTCAGGGAAGGGGTGTGTGGCGACGCTCCATACAGAGCGCCGATTGCGGGTGTAGAGGGGATAGGTCATTTTCCCCATCCCCTGATTTCCCCCCTTGACATCAATGCCGGGGCGGACGGAGTGGCGTTTTACTGCCCGGATGTCGCCTTGCGGCGCATTGCCGTGGCTGTCCCGCACGGCATCCGTTGAATTATCGAAACTGCGGCCACCGGTATATGCGTTCCCTTTACGAGAGTTACGAGAGGGAGCGGAGGGCTCTCGCACGGCCTCATGGTCGTAGTAATAGCGCTCCGACTTGGAGAAGAGAAAAAGATACTCGTGCGCACGCGTGGGGCGGTCCTGCACGCTTTCCGGCATAGGATTTGGCTTTGCCCAAATAACATCACAACGCAGATACCAACCGGCGTCTTGGAGTGCGAAAGCCACGCGCCAAGGAATCCCGGCCATGTCCTTATTCTTGAGGCCGTCCGCCCCAACAGAAGTGGGACGCATGTTTTCACGGTATCCGTTTTTGTCGGAAGGCGCTGCGGATCCATGGGCGTTTTTGTTGCCGTGGTATCCGATGTAGCTATCGCCCAGATTCAGCCATAGCGTACCGTCAGCACGGAGTACGCGATGAACTTCATGAAAAATTGACATTAGCGCGGTAACATACTTTTGCGGCGAGGATTCAAGCCCTATCTGGCCCAAAACTCCATAATCCCGCAGCCCCCAATACGGAGGCGACGTGACGCAGCAATGCACGGACTGGTCCGGCAGAGTGCGAAGCATGGCCAGGGCGTCGCCTGTGAGGATGGTACCAAATGCGGGCACATTCCACCTCGATAATTCCTGTTTATTCAGCAAGTTCTCTTAAAATTGAAAAATTGTATTTTTCAATGTCAGAATTATTGAAAAATTGAAAAATTGTCAACACAAGTTTCACGCCACATCAGAACGTATGCGCTATGGTCATCCACGCGAATATCGTTGGCCCGGAGTACCTTACTCATTGTTGCTGCGGAGCACGCTTTTCCTGGACTTCTGTTTCGCCACTTTCGTGGTGCGGAAGAAGACTCATAAACCGTTGCTTCAACGCTGAGAAAGCATTCTTGATGTTCTGGACAAGTTTACTCGCCTTGTCATAAAGGCTTTCACCATGGTCATCAGCAATCAGCTTCAATTCTGGTTTGTCCAAAACATCGTTGAAAAATGTATCGAAACTTTTTTCAAGGGCTTCCGGACACGCGAATCTGTCAAGCGGCTCTTTCCCGCTCGCTTCTACAGCGATTCTTGCGTTCTTTTGGAATTGCTGCATATTTTGACGGAGATCATCCACATCGTGCCTAAGCGATGTAGCGTATTCGCTGAACTTGTCTCCCATACTTTTGGCCAGTTCACTCCGGATCTGCTCAACTTCATCTCCGCCGGCGGCGCGGATATCGTCCATCGCGCGTAAAACAAGCGGATTTTCACGGATCCGGCTGATGCAGGCCTCAATCTCGAACTGATTATTGTGCACGTCTTCCCAGGCCTGCTCGAAATGTGCCCGGCGAAATTTCCAGGTCTGCAGCATCTGCTGGATTTTTTGTGCAAAGACATCCTCGGGCATTGGAGAAAGTGCCGACATGGCGTTTTCACGAAGGGGGACATCTTTGGGAACCGGCCTGAACAGCCCTTTTATTCCATGGCAGATATTGGAAAAAAAATTTCCAAACATTGCTGCGGACGCAGAATACGGAGAAATGGTTTCGTTTATGCCTTGCGGCCGCATTGTTGCGGCTCTCTGGGCAGGCGTTAATCCA
The DNA here is from genome assembly GCF_001553605.1 of Desulfovibrio fairfieldensis. Classification (NCBI taxonomy): domain Bacteria; kingdom Pseudomonadati; phylum Thermodesulfobacteriota; class Desulfovibrionia; order Desulfovibrionales; family Desulfovibrionaceae; genus Desulfovibrio; species Desulfovibrio fairfieldensis. The sequence goes on along the minus strand of NZ_CP014229.1, from coordinate 1,887,718 downwards.
GGTGAAATCGTAACCGGCCTTTCCTGTCTGGCCGATGGCTGTGCCCCTACGAAGGTTTCGTCGGCGCCAACATGCTCTTTCTCGCCGGCAGATTCGTGTCCGCACGTCATATAAGATCTCGGAATATGAGGAGAGGAGGTTTTATCTTCCGCAGATAGTTGAGTTTGAGAGACGTCTCCTTGCGCATCTGGTGAGTCTTCCGCAGGGGGCTTTCCCCACGGGATTGAGGACACATTCACCTGATCAGACTCTTCGTTAGCCATGGCCCGGGCGAAGGCTTCAAGGTCAGCTCGCGGAACCTGCGAAGAGAAGGGGCCATCTTCGATAGGTGGTTGAATATGGTTCTCGCCCTCCTGCGGTTCAGAAGGTTTTTTCGCAACTGTCTCTCCCTCCGGTTCCGGGTCTTCGTTCCACTGATTGTCAGGGCCCTCCACATTCATCAGCGGGCTGAATGCCTCACTTTCATCCCCGAACCATAACGTCGAATTGCCATCTCCTTCAGCCATTGCCCGAGCGAAGGCTTCAGGATCCGCTTGTGGGATATCTGTCCGGAATGGATCTGCATCAGGGTCTTCGCCATTACTGTGCATGACAGTCACATTTTCAGACAAGTTTTGAAGAAGGTCTTGCAAGCGCGCGTATGCATTGGGATTGCTTTTTTCCTCTTCGAGCCATTGCCGGAGCTGTTCTCCAACATCAGGGTCCAGTTGTTGTAGCGTGGAGCCATCAACTCTGGTTTTAATTCTTTCTATTTTTTCAATCAGGTTCTGTAAGTACTCCGATCCGCTGGTATTGCCGGATTCTTCCTCTTCATTTTGCCATTGGCGCAGACGTTTTAAAGCCTCAGAACTAAGGATTTGCTGTGTTGCCATGTGTACCTACCTACCAGCAGCGCGCGGCGTATCAATATTGAGGTGAATAGCTGTATTATCTTTTTCAGCCAAAATGCCAATGATTGTTGCAAGCATATGTGAGTTACGCATCTCAAACTTCAATTGAGAGCGCTGCATTTCAACGCTAAGAGCACGCATAAAAGCTATTTCTTTGAGGATTTTTATTTCATCTGTCGAGTCGAAAAGTTCTTGGAACCAGTTAGGATTTCCAAAACGTGCATCACTCCAGACATCGAGAAAGGCCATAAGAGACGTGCGCCCCTGCTCGTTCATCGGGACGGAAGTTTTAGAGTGCCCCATACTGTTCTTCAGCGCTTCAAGTACGGCACCCGCATCCACCAGCGGAGCATGTGACGCAATGACGTCGTTGATTGTATCGTGGGCCACGGCAAGCCTGGCTTTTTTCACTTGCTGCCTGTAAAGCGCATCCTTCCCGGCAACGCTGCCTTTTAAGCCGTCAGGTACTTTCGGCGTAGGAAAAGGATTTACAGCGAGCTGGGCAAGAACTTCAGCCTTGGCCATGTCCTGGTCGGCAATGAGGCCGTTAGGAGGGAAAATCCATTCCCCATTGGGGCTCTGATCTTCCATGGGGCCTTCTAACCCCCGAGATTCATTGATGTCGGCCGCTTCTTGCGAATTTTTCGGCTTGCCGTCCTCGAGTTCGGTAACGCGCGCATTGAGGTCGGTCCTGAACCCTTCGGCAGCCTTTTTGCCCACCCCCCAAGCTGCCGCTCCATCGCGGTTTTCACATGAGTTGGCTGCTTGGGCCCGGGCTTTGGCCTCTTCCTTGGCAGCGTATTTTGCTTCTTCAAGCTGCTTGAGTCCCTCGAGCAATGTCTCAATTTTTGCGCCGTCGAGCGTTTTTATGCCCTCAAGTATCCCTTGAAGAGCCGCCAGAATTTTCTTGGTAGATTGTTCCATACCCTTATTGATGCACTCCACAGTGAATGTCGCTGCGTTGGCGACGCCTTCCTCCGTGGCGATGATGCCCCCGGGAGTCGTATTCGCTTCGCCTCCGACATTGGCGCCTGGGCCGAACACTTCGGCCAAGGGGATTCCTGGTGACAGCATCACACAAGCAATCAGGACCGTCTCGGAAAAAAACCGCTTTTTCATGCTGCTATCCCCAATCGTGCAATTTTTTCATAAAATTTTTCATATAAATAAGAAAAAATCAAATGAAAGATTTTATTTTACAAAATCACCATGCTGATTCTGAATATTCATGGTCGATCTGCCGTGTAGCGGAAACCAAGTTCGGTGTGGATCTTCCCCGGGTAAAAACTTGCTTAAACTCTCAAAAAGTTCGATCCGGCCATTATTGGCGAGACTCTCCGCAAGCTTTTTTAGAAACTGAAGGCGCATCGGAGTTGGAAAGGCACTTTGCAAAAGTCTTGTCAGTATTTTTTCCTTGAGGGGAGCAATATTCAAAATGAAGTTCAGAAGCTCAGTAAAATTTTTCCGGGTAAGTTGTGTTTCCAGTAAGGCGCGCTCCGGTGAGGAGACTTGGTATGCCAAACCTTCCGCAGTGCAGAAAGTCGTGAATGTATCTGGCACATGAAGTGGCAAGCGATTGCAGTAGCACGAAAAGGACGCGGACGATCCCGTTAATTCAATTGACAAACCAGCCAGGCATTTAAACCAGGGCGGAAAAGGTTTGTCCTCGTCCACATGAAAAAAGACATAAGGCGTGGGAGAAACGGTAAGGCGACCCTCAAGGTGGAGAAAAAATGCCGCGAGCCCCCCAAGGAAATACAATGGTGTCGTTACGGAACTACTGCGCTGAAGGGCATAGAGGCCATGCTGCCAGGAGAGGCGGTCCTCTCCTCTTGCATAACCCCCATAACCAACAGACTGTATGACATTTTGCTTCACAGCAGCGTGAATCAGGCGCTTGCTTATGCCACCCCTTTCCAGTTCCGACAGAGAGCGAATGACCCCACGTGGCCATTGTGCGAGATAATTTTTCATATCAGCCATAGACCCTCCTGAAGCTAGAAAACGGGTGCTCCGCCTTTGTCGGCAAAAAAGTGAGGCTGGTTGTCACTGTGCTTTTCAGATTCGAAACAACCAAAACACATGTGCCCCTTGTTGGGTCCCTTTTTTACCCTGAAGTATTTGAGATTATTGCGGCATTCCGGACAGGTAAACGTTCCTTTGGCTTCTGGCAGAGGAGGAAGCCCCTGTTGTGGATTTCCTTCATTATCGAAAAAGTGAACCTGCCCATCAGCATGCTTTTCCTTTACGTAACAGGCGGTGAACGGCCCGATGGCGTTAACTCCGTAGCGTAAATAGCTGTGACATTCCGGGCACTGTTTAAGCAGAGGCTGGCCCTCCACGTCATCCGCGGTGAATGCGCAATCAGGGTATTTGCTGCAGCTCCAAAACGTGCCCCGGCTCCCGGATTTGAGTCTCAAAAGTGCGCCGCACTTGGGGCAGGTAGGGCAGGCGACGTCAGCTGGACTTCCCATACAGACCTCTTATTTCTATTTATACGCTAATAGCATTAATCAAAGACTGGCACGCCATTGTTATCCGGGTAGAAATTGGTTTTTTTCCGTTTATGCTTCTTGGCGTTTTCACAGATATGCCAACGGCGTTTGTCTTTGCCTTCAATAAATTTTAGCGGCTTGTCGCATTCGGGACATCTGAATTCGCCTTTCGCTTCAAGCCGCTCCCGCGGTGGGCCGGGCTTGCCGTTCTCATCGGGGGCGGTAAATTTACAGCCGTCTTTGAAACCGGAACAGCTCCACCAAAAACCGTAATTACCCTGCCGCCTGACGAGAGGTTTGCCGCAATCCGGGCAGGAAAATTCGGATGAAATTTCCGCCTTGGGCCGCGGCTTGCCCGGTTTGCCTTTGACATCATCAACAATGTATTCACAGCCCTCAGTCGGACAGATCCAAAAGATCTTGCCGTTCTTTTTACTCTTGACCCTTCTGAGATTAGTGCCGCAATTATTCGGGCATGGGTATGTCTGGACGGTCACTGACAGCGTGGGATTGCTTGAGAAGAGGGCGTCGATGGCCGGCTTTAGAGATTTCGCGTACTCTTCGAAAATGGGACCGGGCTCAAGCTTACCGTTGAACACGAGTTCCAGCTTGTTTTCGAGCAAAGCTGTCATCCCGATATCCTTCATACCGGGAGGAACTAAATCTATAAGCTGTTCACCAAGGGCTGTGGGCAATATTTTATTGGCCTTAACCTCAATATAGCCGCGGTCCTTCAGAGATTTATAAATACCGGCACGGGTAGCCTCAGTGCCCAAGCCTTCAACGCCGCGCAGGGTGGCCCGCATCTTGGGATCCGTAACAAATTTGTGGGCCTGCTTCATGACGCCGATAATTGAGCCCGGCGTAAAGTAGGGTGGTGGGGTCGTTTGCTTTTGCTCTGCTTTAACCTCTGAGCATTTTACCTGGTGTCCTTTCTGAACGATGGGTAGGCCTTGGTCCTTTTCATTGTCGTCAGCCTCCTTGAATGCCCCTTTCCAGCCAGGTTTGAGGCAGACCCGTCCATGGGCCTTCCAGGTGAACTCATTAACTTTCACCAGAATGCTCTGAGTTTCATATTCTTCCGGCGGATAAAACTGGAGAAGGTAGTATGTCGCGATCAGCTTATAGATTTCAGAGTTAATGCCTTCAATTACGGAAAAGTCCGGCTTTTGGCTGGTAGGAATAAGACCATAATGTGCTTCGACTTTACTGTCGTCGAATGCCTTGCTTCTGAGCTTCGGATTTGCCTCCCGGGCAAGTTTTTGCAAACCGCTCTCATTGCAAGCGGCCAGGCCGGAAATGATCTCCGGGGCTTCGGGGAACTGCCCTTCTGGAATATAGGGGCAGCCAGTGCGCGGGTAGGTGGTGAAGCCATCGTCATAGAGTTTTTGCGCAATGGCCAGTGTTGCCTCAGGTTCCAGTCCGAATTTCTTGTTTGCCATTTCTTGAAGTGAGCTCAAACAAAGCGGCAATGGGGGATCTCCCTTCTGCCCCTTTTTTTCCACGGCAATGACTTCGCCGGATTGCCCTTCACAAGCTGCTTTGACTGAAGACGCATACTTGGGACAGACGATGCGCCCTTCGCTGTCGACCCCTGTAGCGTCCTTATCCACAATGAGGGAGGAAGAAAATTTTCCAGATCCGGCATCCATGGCCGCCTGCATAACAATGTATGTCGTTGGCTTAAAATTCTGGATTTCTCTCTTGCGCATAACAATCAGGTAAAGCAGTGGAGTCTGAACGCGGCCAACTGTCATGAGAGTATCTATGCCAAGTTTTCTGCCGAAGACCGTCAGTGCAACAGTATGGTTGATACCCGCGATCCAATCTATCTGGCTCCGCAGACGGGCAGCCCTTGTCCATGTCGCAAAATCCCGATTGTCCTTGACGTCGGCTATGGCCGCAATCAGAGACTTTTCGTCATTTCCTTTGATCATGATCCGCTTTGTTGGGCCGTTCCACTTAAGTTGCTCAAGGATTTCATCAATGAGCAGATTCCCCTCACGGTCAGGGTCGCCGACACTGACGACAGTCTCAGTGTCGGCAAGCAGTTTCTTTATGACCGCCAGCTGTTCGCTCATGGATTTTTTGGGCAAAATAACAAAGGGAGAAGGAATGAGAGGAAGGTTTTCCCTGGCCCACGGCTTGAAATTTTTATCGTAAAAAACAGCCGGGGCATTTTCATACGCATGCCCGGCCGTCCAGGTGACGACATCACCATTGGAAATAAAAAGGCAGCCGTTCCTGGAAGACACACTGCCGAGAAGAGGGGCAATCTGCCTGCCTACTTTGGGTTTTTCGCAGAGAAAAAGCCTTCGGATGCGCATGAAGAGGATCCTCCTGAGTTCGCGTCAGATGAACTGCCGCTATAAAAATTGGTTTACCTAATGCTATTTGTATGTCAATAGAAATTTTTAGGAGTTTAGGAGAAGGCCATGGATACGAGCGCTGCTGACAACCTAAAGGGGAATCTCCCACTGTCTCTACCTGTGGATATTAGGGGGATCATCTCAAGGGTTGAAGAGACCGAGAACTGGGTGTCGAGTTCTTCCGTTTTTTTGTCCGGACAAAAAAATCTTTTCTATCTCTTGTCCCGCCTCAGATCCCAGTTGTCCCAAGAAGATTTTTTGAAGCACTTTGTTGTTGTTACTACCTTCAGCTCCTTCAGGGACGGGCTTGCCCTCATGCGTATCCTTTCCAAGCGGCACGAGGACCATCTCCAACTTTTTTTGGCACGCGCACTGAGCGGCATGATCCCTGAAGATAATCTCTGTTGGCGGGCCCACATGTGGCGGATACGCTATTTAACAGCCATTAATGTGCTTGCCAGAGTCTTCGACGAACAAAGAATTGAGCGGGTGAAGGCGGCTCTAAGCAAGGAGGATTAGCGGTATGAAAGCGGCATTGGCAATGGCTTTGGCATTCTGCATGCTGTTGGGAAGCGCGGCGCCGGGACTGGCCTTGGATCCTGCCTGCGGCGACGGTTCCGTGCCGAAGGGCGTCTGGCCGAACTGTGACCCCTGCGCGGGCGCCGGTGCCGCTGCGGGAGTCAGGGAAAAAGTTCAGAGGCTGCGTGACAAACTGGACGATTCGGTGCAACCGGAAGGTTTTGATTTCGTAAAGAACTGTATTGCCGATTTGGAAAAGATATTTTTTGCCGATATTGGCCTTCCAAGCCTGGAGGATCTTTTGGGCGCGTTGTGCGTGGCAACGCGCCTTGCAACGCAACAGGCGGTGGACAAACTTAATCAGAGCATGAATGTTTCCTATTTGGGCGGCAGCATTTCAGCTAATGTTGGTGTATCGGGCGGTAACAGTGCTGGAGGCATCAAGGTGAGGGACACATCGGCACAGGCGCGAGCAGCAGCTGCCGGGATGCTCAGGCGGTAGCGTACTTTTCAAAATTTATTTTTCAGGTAAACTGACATGATGAAAAACGGCTCTGACACACTGAAAAAAATATTGATTTCCTGCCTTGAGCAAAAGTGTCGGCCGGAATTTTATCTTGGCCTTGATACTGAGCCGGGGAATGCTCCTGACGCTGATTATTGTGATTTTGAGCAGGGTATACATGAACGGCTGCAGAAGGCGGTCAAGTTCATGCTTATAGAGTCCTGCGGTTCAAGCAGTCAGGTAACCGACTTTATTCCCACGCTCCTCAAAAGATACAGGGAAGATTTTTTCGGACTAGACGGGGCCGGCTTGGCGTTCCTTTATGAATGGGGAGTATCGCTGAGTTGGCTTTTGTTTGGCCGGGGCAGCCTCAGCAGGCGCGCTTGGAATGTACCTCAAAGTCTCATTAAAAGTGGGCCGGTGGGGGCCAATGATCTGGAATCTGTCCGAATCCGGTTCGGTTGGGATACGCCTGAAACCTTATGGTGTTTCAATTGGGGATCGCGGCAAAATAATCGTTCGAAAAGCGTGCTGATCCGCCTTCTGGCTTCCTTGCCGGTTGTTCATGTTATGCCTGAGATGCCTGATATGATGGAGCTTTTTCACCGTTTGGTTACAGCCATCCGGCAGCTTCCTCTGGATGAAATTGAGGCCGAAGACTGGCTCAAGGAAGCACTGGGGCGCATGCAAAAGTCTCCCCACCTTGTGCGCTTGCTGCTTTTAGCGAACCAGGCTCAATTCTCCTCCTGGAAACTGAAATCTCGCCAGCCAAAGATTTATACCTTCCGGATTGCCTATTTTCTGTCCCGAAGTCTTGATGCGTATGGCACTTCAGCGCTGCTGACGTATTTACGGGTTCTTCATGCTGAGGCTTTGCACCTGGGTTTCAGCGGATTTGACGAAGTTGTGCGTGAGAAAACATGGCTCAAAACAAAGAAAAAAAACAAAGCATAACAACTAATCTACTGACTTGGCAGATCGTTTCCACTGCCGATGAGCCGGAGATCGTGGCTTCGCCCGTGCCAGTATCCGGGCCGGGACTCCCGCAGGATTTTTTTACCGGGATTTACGGCTACAACGCGCAGGCAAAGGTTTCCGCGGCATTAAATCTCGCGGCTCAGGATCATGCCTTCTTGCGCTTTTATAAGGTCAACATTGCCAATGCCGGAAATTTTGTGGAGCCGGGAACCGCGGATACCGGCCTGACCCTGCGTGTAGCCTATGCCATGAAAAAAGCGCTCCGGGTCAGACTTGAGGCAGCGCTTGGACTCCAAATCAGCCTGTTGGATGCTGTGGATCAGGATCCAGAGATACTGGGCAGCATTTTTTCCCTGGATGGTTTTGAGGGCCTGCAAAACATCATCTGGGCGGCTACCCGGAATTTTGGAAACATCCCTATCCCACTGTATTTCTGCACAATCAGGGATGCATCCCGTGTTTTGAATATTGAGCGGCTTGATATGCCGAAAACCTTGCCGGTGGATGTGCTGCGCGGATAGGGGACTCACTCCCCTCTTTTTACGGAGCACAGGGCGAAGGGGAATCCATGTCCGGCTTCAATGAAAAAAGAGAATTTTGTGCTTCTGTGTGCGTTGCCAGACGCGGGGAAAAAAATGTGCTTATCGAGCTTTCCCCAGCTCCGATTTATGGCGGCCCCGAGGGTATGTTTCGAATCCGGATCGGGCGGCGGTGGGTAAATCTTCCCACAGGCGGGAAAAAATTCTTTACGCCTGAGTCCTTGGCCACTGGGCCGCTTCTGGAATCTCTCCTAGGGAGTGCCGCAACCTCCTCACCAGCCGTTCCTTTCGATCTCCCGAAAGATACCCGCGTTACCGTGTGTAAGTGGGGCACGGACGACATGCCGCGTTATTATCCAGGATGGACCGTCATGCCTCCAATTCAGGGCATGGACGGTAAAGTGTACGTTGCCGTGACGTATAACGGGAAAAGGGAATTTCTCCCTTTCGAGGACATAAGAATCGTCGAATCCCGGAGGGGAAGTCGCTCCCATCTTTACGAGTCAAAAGATCCATAGTAGCTTCTCCAACGGCAATTCAGCCAAAGTTCTGCGGATCTTGCATCCCAACTCCGAGCCCCCAGATGGCCATCGGAGCTTGTGGAAATGTCTTTTTTCCCGTCTTTGTCCCTGTACCAAGGGGACTGCTTCAAGATTCTCCAAACTCTGCCCAACTTCAGCGTCGATATGGTCCTTACGGATCCGCCGTATGCCAGCGGGGGGCAATCGACTTCGGCGCGCCAGAATGATCCCGCCCAAAAGTACCAGACCTCGGGAACCAAACGCACATATCCTCCCATGCTGGGGGATAGCAAAGACCAGCGAAGCTGGGTGACCTGGTGCACACTTTGGCTTTCAGAATGTTGGCGCATCGCCAAGAACGGAGCGCCATTGCTGGTATTCTCGGATTGGAGGCAGCTGCCGGCATTGACAGATGCGGTGCAGGGAGCAGGCTGGACATGGCGGAGTATTGTGGTCTGGAACAAGAATTCCTGCCGTCCCATGATCGGGAGATTTCGCCAGCAGGCTGAATTTATTGTTTTCGCCAGCAAAGGGCCATTTATTGCCACAACCAGGCAGTGCCTGCCTGGGGTGTTCAGCCACTCTGTCGTTGCCGCCAAAAAAGTGCATCTGACAAGCAAGCCCGTGGAGCTTATCCAGGACTTGCTCATGATCAGCAAAGAAAAATGCGTTGTACTAGACCCATTTATGGGAGGTGGAACCACTGGAGTGGCTTGTATGGCAACGGGGCGCCACTTTGTCGGAATCGAGTTGTCGGCACAATACTTTGAGATCGCAAAAGCACGCATCGATGCGGAAGCCCTGAGCAAGCAGGCGATATGAAAAGCGGCAGCCCTGGTAGGGCTGCCGCTAAGAGGAACAGGCGCTGAAAGGAGGAGGCCCACAGCTGCCTGGATCGCCGTAACGATCAAAATCCGATCTGCTCACCCGCAGCCGGATTTAGATCCCGTGCGACCCAAAAAAAGTAGCATTGTCTTTGTCGATTTTCAAGAAAAATTAAGTGAAAAATTATATTTTTCTAAAACAGCGGGAGGAAGGGGGGGAGTTCCGCGAATGGGCAGACAGGAGGGATAGCGCGGGACTCATGACGGCCTGCTCACCGGAGATTGGTGCCTCTCCAGATAGCGCGTCCAAGGACGTTGGCTTCCGAGAAAAGCATGGGTTTGAGCACACCCCTCCGGTCAACGCATAAATACTGTTCGTTGAACTGCACGCTGCCGCAATATATGCGCAACATATTCTTGCATTCAACGATGAAAAAAGCACCGGGCCAGAATTGCTTATCGGTGGAATCAACAAGCAATAAATCGCCCTCGTAAAGCCCATACTCAGCTAAAAGTTTATCCGGCACCTTGATGGCAAATAAATCTTCCGCCCGTGTACCCATGGATTGAAGCCAGTTTTTGCGAAAATAGTATTTCCTTTCGATGTCTGAGCCGCGGAGCGGGATGGTCTCGAAATACTCTGGCTCTTCGCCGCCGGACTTTCGCCAAGCCTTTGCCGCGATAGTAAGCTCTTCAATTGAGCTGCCGAGAGATTCGGCAATGTTCTTGACGAGCGTGGCCGCAGCGCGCCGTTTACGTCCGTACAGCGCCTGGGTCACAATTTCAACACTCTCGGCCTTACCGAGTTTGCGAAGCTCTTCCCGTGAATATCCGCCACACTGAGGATTGGCAAGATATCGGAGAATCAGAACTTGAAGCGTGGGCGACGAGTCTGCCGCTAGTTCCCCCCAAGTCCAAGGCGCTCTGGTTTCTTTTTTCGTTTTTGTGGTGGCGGTCTTGTCATCTTCAGCCATGCGTTCCTCCAGAAAGCATTCTGCCCGTATCCCTCCAAAAGAGAATGTTGAAAAATTTCTCATAATTTTTCAAAAAAATCAACAGAGCTAGCCACGAGTCGACGGATGCATACGCACGTTGCGGCGAACGGTGGCTATCTCTTTGGGCGAAATGCGGGGCGGGATCCGGACATGCCCACTTCGCTTACGAGCATAATGGATTGTGGCGGACTCGTCGGACGCATGACCCATGAGCGCAGCTATTTCGGCTGCCTTGAGGCCCGAAGCTTTCATGTCCGCGGCAAATTGGTGGCGCGTGCTGTAGAGGCAGATGTTCTGGCCGGAGCGTGGCCAGAGATGCCGGTTCACATAGTAGAGACGTTTCCGGCAGGCGGCGTAGAATGTATTGAAGTCATTGTCCGATTCTCTCCAGGAATCGAGGTCGACCAAAAAGCGCCTGATAAATTTTATCTCATTTTTGTGCTCTGGAAGCACAAATTCAAGGGTTCGATTCTCGCCGTTTCCTCGAAAGGCATTTCCTTTGGCATTCTTGACATGCAGCTTGAGCCCATGGAGTCGCGCCTTCTCCCATTCGCATGGTCGAAGGCCGGAGGCGACTCCGGCTCTGAGCCAATCACCAATGACATGATCCAGAGGATTTAAAGATCCATCAAGGTATCCCAGTAAGCGAGATAGCCTTTCGGGCGGAAGCTTTTTAATTTTTTTGCCCGAAGTAGCGATCCCATGGAGAGGCAAATGCAAACGCACGTTTCTGATGGACTCCACAGCCTCAATGGGCCCGTTTTGCCGCATGAACCATGTAAGGCTTGCTCTGTATAGACCCAAGGTGCGGCGCGACCATTTTTTCTCCCTTGCGGAATTTTCAAGCCAGTTCGCCACGTCCAGTGGGGCCGTCTGCCAAGTGCGGCCATCGCCGGCATCATGCGCAAACCTTTCCAGGAGGCGCAGCGCGATGCTTCCATACTGTGCTTCAGTCTCTGGGCTTTTAAGGACTTCCATGATTTTATGTTATTTTTGGAAAGATTTTTTGTCAATTTTTGTGAAAAAATTCTTGATTTTTCTATTTTAATTTGAAAAATTTCAAAGTAACCCCTGAGCCCCTGGCGGGCCAACGCCCAGGGAAGCATTATGGAAAAACAAACGGCTCAATTGGCATCAACAGTAACCAGAGCGCGGCGTCTAAGTTTTAAAGGAAGCCGTCACCCCCATGAGCAAGTCGTTTCAGGGTATTATTATTCCGGGATGATAGGTGGTCCTGAAGGCGACCTTCCGATCACCGGGGTCTGCCTTTCAGTCCCGCAAACGACAGCCAGGCGCATGCTGGATCTTAGAAATCAGATACTGCTCTGCCGGCCGCAGCTTAATTTCAGCATTATGTATTCCACGGCAACGCTCGGCATAACATATGGGCTGGAGGACATGGACAGCTTGACGGCGGGTACGTTGAAAGATCCCATTGTGGCTTGGGAGAGGCCGGACATGTCTCGAGAAAGCGATCTTGGCGTTGATACTTCGGAAATAGTTTTTACCCCGGAAGGGGATATGTGGTTTCAGGTTATCTTTGAAGGACCAAGTGTGGCACAGGTTTTACTCGAGCCTGATCTCCTTGAGGAGATAGCGTTGGGGAAGCCCAGACCGCGAATGAGGAGGGGGTAGTCATGGAGCAGTTGCTGACAAAGATCTTCAAAGAGGAGTTCCCGGAAACCCTCTTTCTCTACAAAAGTGAGGGGTTTTCCTTGAATGAGGCCATGTCGCCTTCAGGCCTTCTGCCGGCTTTTGTCGAACAGGCGCTCAGCATGGCTTCAGTGCTCGGGCCCCAGCGTCTTTCGGATGTCACCGTCATACCGGACAGAAATGGTCTTCTCGGCAAGAGGGCCGTATTCGGGCCCAGGGCTTTGCCACAGCTGACATTGCTGTTTTTGCTTGATGCCGGCCATCTTGCGCTCAATGAAACGCTGAAAGCGCGTCCGGGTGCAAAAGGGCTCGTGGATGTTGAAACAATAACTCCTCCCATCATGCCGCATTGTCTGGATTTGCTCCGGGTGAAGCCGGCGGAGATCCCGAAGGGCGCGGATGTCGCTCGGCCCGAGATGTAATTGGGACTGCGCTTTTCCTATTTTTAAGAAAAATTGCTTGATTTTTATAATTTTTCATTCATCGTGGAGCTGGGCCTTTCATTCAAACTTGCATGAGGTGCAAGCATGAAACCGTTTGGACAAACACCGAAGAAGTCCAAGTCCAGTTCCTATCCCGACACCAAACTCCTCCATATCAAACAGTTCGTCATGGAAGACGGAAAGGCGGTGGGCATCATCGGCCAGGCTTATCCCAGCCGCGAACAGATCGAAGTTCGTATGGACATGGAGTGCGAAAAGGCGAAAAACACGGGCCGCAAAGATTTTGAAGCTCTCAGATCCGGCTTCCGGCTGCCCAACCGGGACGTCATGAAGATCGAGCCTGGTGCCGTACTGCGGCTCCCCTGCCACGTGACGGGTGAAGGGCAGGCCGTCACGGAATGGATCAACGTCCTCACCAGAAACGCCGATGAAACCAAGGAGAAGCTCCGCTTTGGCTTTGCCTCTGTGGAGCTTTACACGCCCAAGGCTCTTCGCCAAAAACGCGATGAGATCCGTAAAGAGCTCAAGGGCGCCGTTCCGGACGACGAGCTTGAATTCAACGTGGATGCGCGGATGCTCGAGGTTTGCCAGAACCAGCAGCGCTATGACGGCGCTGTCCGGCTCTATGAGCATGCCGCGCCGATCACGGGGGACTTCGCGCAGGCCATGGAGGGCGTGGCCGGTTACTACGCCAAGGAGCTCTTCAAACCTGTCACTGACGAACTCACGCAGAAGCAATATGAGCGGGCACAGCCCGGACTCTTTATCCGAGCCTTGGATCCTGATGGCGGGGTGGTCGCCGCTCTTGATGTGTCCCCTGCCGAGCTTTACCGGGCTCAGGCCGCCAGCGTTGAGGAGCGCACGGCTGTTGTCGAAGAAAAGATCGCCTCCATCCTGGAGGCATTCCCTGACGCTCAGCTCAATCTTCTGCCATACAGCAGGATCTCCATCAGCAAGTTTCCATTGACCGTGACCGACAATAACTATGAGCTGAAGGCCTTTCGGCGCGCGCAGAATATGAGCTGCGAATACAAAGTCGACCCGGAAGGCGAGCGATACATTGAAGCACGGGCCATGGAGGCTGTTGTCGAATTCTCCAATAACGGCATGGTGTCCAGCTTCTCCGTACCGGAAGGCGCCAAAAACGTCGACGTAGCCCGCCTGGACGAAAAGGGCGGGGAAATGCCCGAATCCGCAACTGAAGAACCTCCGGCTGAAGAATCGCAGGCCCAGGAGCAGCCTGCTCCCCCGCGGAAGCCCAGGCAGCGCCCATAGCATATCCACTTCCCAGAGCCCGCGAGGCCTCTTCCGTTAGGAAGAGGCCTTTTTTGTCAGATCCCAAAAGCAAAAAATGAGCCCAGTTAGTGCCGCAGCCAGCGGAGCAGAAAAAGCGCCGGATGCGGCCATAGGAGGCAATTATGACGCTTCAGTCCCAAAATCCGTTCTTTGGGTTCTATGGCACGATTCGGAGTGATTTGGCCTCACTCGCATGGCCTATCGCAATGGACCTGCTCCGGAAGGAATCAGGAGCACGAGAAGAATTCACCAGGGCATTCCTGGATTCACGGCTGGGTCGATGCTTCGCGGATAACGTCAATGACAATGTCCGCTGTGCGAAAGACCTTACCAGTGCCATACAGCAGGCAATACTCGAGTGTAATTCATGGAAATTACACAGGAGTGATGTTGCCTTGGCAAGGTTTCCAGGACCATCACGTGCGACTCCATCTGTCATAAAAGCAAAAGTATGGTCTGCCGGCCATTACATGGTGTCGGATTTATATAATGAAACGCTTGAGGGAATGCGGAACATATTCGACACTATTCGTTTCAGGCCTGCCTTTGAACAACTACTCTGGGACTATCGTCAACTGGACATCATAAAGCTGATTGACGACATGCCTCAAGATTATCATGGCGTGCTTTTTTCCAGGCTCAGACCTTATAATGATCCTCAAAACCACTTGGTGTTACAGTTTGGTATTGAGCAGGATTCCTTGGTCTTCAAATCGCAACGGGTACGAGATCAAGATGAATCCTGCCCTCTGGCTGAGGAAAAGATACCCCTGCGTGAGTGGGAGAAAGCCCTTATCAGTTTTCGGAACGTAGTGGAAAGACTTTCCATTCCCGATGGGAACGTCACACAAAACGGGGGTTCCGGGCCGAAGAAAGCCCTCAGTCCAAAGTAGTTATGAACACCAACCCCGCGCTTCTGGAAAGCCTCTACGGAGTGTCATATGCTTACGGTTGGAAGTTTGTTCAGCGGTGCCGGCCTGTGCGATCTTGGACTTACCTGGGCCGGATTCAAGCATCTGTTTTTTTGTGAGTGCGATCCCTACTGCCGGGCAGTTCTAAACCGGCACTGGCCTGGGATTCCGATAATTGAAGACGTGAAAACCCTGACTAATGCGCGGGTTCCGCAGGCGGATGTGCTTTGTGGCGGCTTTCCTTGCCAGGATGTCAGTTTGGGAGGGAAACGTGAAGGGATCAAAGAGGGAACAAGGAGTGGTTTGTGGTCTGAGTATGCACGGATCATCGCAGAAATGCGGCCACGCTATGCGATCATCGAAAATGTTCCCGGGCTGCTCTCCAAGGGGCTGGAAATCGTGCTTGGGGACCTTGCCGGCTGCGGGTACGATGCGGAATGGGATATTGTGCCCGCTGCCGCGGCAGGTGCCCCGCACCTGCGTGAAAGGCTTTTCATTGTTGCCTACCCCAACAGTGGTCGCGCTCATCAAGTACGAACGCTCGCTACGCTCCCGCGAAACCTGGGAAACGGCCAGTCATCTGAAATCCTACATGATTGGCTGGGCATACGATTTGACCGGAAAACAAAAAGCGGCGCGCTTTCAGCATACCCCGGCCCCATATTTTATCGAGTGGATGATGGGGCTGCCCAGAACCTGGACACTTTGCCACGGCCCGTCGCTGGCGCACGTAAGACGTTTTGGACATCGCGGGCCCAGGCGAAAGCCTGGGTGCCGGTGATGCGTGCTTTGGCCAATGGTATCTTGCCGCATCAGGCATATGCCATAGGGGCCTGTATTCTTGAAGCTGAAAGCCTGACCGTGGGAAGCCCACCGCGCAGTTAGTTTCCCTGGGACGGAGCCGGAATCCAAACCGGCCCCGTCCCAGATTTATGAGCAGCGTGGAGCAGGCTTTTTCGAAGGCGATAGGCGTGGGAGAAGGGCCTCCACCACGGCATCGCAGGCCTGCCGTGAATCTTTATGTCTGCCAACCCGCATTAGAGGGGCAGGAGGATTTTGTGTTTTGTGCGACTCTCTGCTGCAGCAGACAAGATAGTGTGCGTCTGAAGAGGACGGGGGAAAAATGAAAAAAAACGAACTGCTCCTGTTTTGTTCCTCATTTTTTGTCCACGCGATGAATGCACCTGTGCCAGGATCGGAGTTGAATACCCACCAGCGTTCATTTGTTGAGGGAGACTGTCTTTCGATATAGTCGCGCCAGTAGGCAAAGATAGTGTCGCGCGCCAGTGACCTGAGATCGGAATCCTGATCCAAAAAAACGCAATACTCAAAGAGATCACGCCCCGCCAGGAAAACAGGAGAATCAAAATCATTGCTCACCAGGGATGCCGGACACGCTCCAGCCAGTTCACGTTTTACAGCACTTTCAAGAAGCAGCATGCCGGCGACGCCGATGGCCAAGCGATTCTCACTGTTGTCTTCCAGACTTTGGGCAATCCAGCCGCTGTGCGCGCGGTCTGGGTTAATATGCGGGAAATACCTCAATGGTTTCTCGTTCCGCGGCTGGAAAAATTGAGGTCTATTTTCTCTGAGCTGTCTATTCAAAATATGGTCGGCAGCCGCATTGATGTTTCTGGTCACTAGATGTTTGAAGAAAAGCCGCGAAGTGGGGTTGTCATCAGTTTCAAAAGATCTCTCGTTTATGCGTCCGGCCCTCCAGGCATGCGAAAGCATTCGGGCCATATTGTCGCAGAGATCTTTTTCATTCCGAATTTGTCCTTTAACGATGAAATACAACTCGTTCGACATGGCTGCCCCCAGTGCTCTCAGGGAGCTGGATTGCGCGTCAGGCGTCAAAGGTTCACAACGCACAAAATGTGCAAATAATTTTTCAAGAGTAAAATATTTTTTGACGCCGAGGAGATTCGCCGGAGCGAAGACAGGTACGTCTGATCCTCAAACCGTCATCAACCTGGACGAGATAATATGAAATTTTAGGCATGGTCAGATCCATGGTCACTCTCAAGGTGCTGAGCTGCGCTCTGGGCGGTCAGGTCAAACTTGATTTCCGTTTATCTCGACTCAGGCCAATGGGCCAATGAAGTGGCACTTTTTTGAAAGTAAAGTTTTTTTCTGCCATACTGTTGCCTGGGGTTGCCCCAAGGGCAAGGTTGCCCATACTTCTGGGCTCAGATGGTTTGTGAAAGAGGAGGAAATGATGCCAAGGCCCCTTAAAGATGCTTTGAGCGCGGATAAGCCTTGGGCTTATCTGCGCATGACGCGCAAACAGTACGAGCAACAGCGCATCTGGAAAAAGCTGAATATGCCGCGCGCAAAGTTTGACGCCCTTGTTCTGGAACTTCCTCCTGAGGCTGTGGATTTACTTTTTGAGGAAGCACGGGCAGGCATGCTGGTTGACGCAATTTTTAAGAACGTGAGCGAAGCAGAAAAATAGCATCTAAAGGCGGAATCCCTCCTCTACCATGCTCCTAAAAATTTTTATGTTCCTTTTATGTCAAAAGAACTTTCAATGTTTTTTGCCACTGAGAATCGCAGCATCCTCATTGCAAGCCTGGCACCTTCAAGGTCTGTACGACAGAGTTGACTGTAGCTGGGGGGATATTTTTCGCCATTTTTCCGGCCCCGCTCCATTTTAACGTAAGCCTTGGCTGCGTAGCTGCTGGTTCTGTGGATGAAACCTTTAATTTCCAACCAAAGGCTGGAATTCGTTGCGATCTTTAAGTCCAGTCTTGGCGAGATTGATGCAATCGCAGAAGAGTTTGCACCGCTGATCGCACGCTCACAAGATTTGCGCAGGCTTTCGCCGTACTCCTTCATGACATCAAGCCTTGCATACCTGAGTTGGCCTTCTCGTGAGGCTCTGTAACAGGCATCCATGTTCACGAGGGCACACTCCTCATCTTGTAGAGCCTGCAATAGATTATTAACTGCTTCGGCCAACCCCATATTCTGCTATGACCCCCAGGATTCTTTTTCTTGATTTTATTGAAAAATAATATTTTTCTCAATATCTTTCTCGATAATAAGAAAAAACCCAGCATTGCACTGGGTCCCGTGAGTGTTCATTCTTGGCAGCGCGGACAGCGCCCGGCTAGCCCTGGCGAGGACGGGGGGAAGGGAAGATTTCCTCAGCTGGAGAGTTGTTTAAGTCCTGTGTGAGGGCCAAGTCAAAGCAGTTGCGTAATTCGTTGAAGTGGCGTCGGTCTACGCCGGCTCCAGAATATACCCGCTCCCAGTTTTGTCGTATCGTGCCCCGCACCTCTTCCAGAATGGCTGAAACGCGATCTTCGGAAAGTCCAAAAGCGCGGCCTGCCGCTCGGAGATTAGAGATTGAAGCGATACGGCCTTCAGGGCCAATGCCCAGGTGAAGCATCCGCGCGGAGTCTTCCATCACTGGCTGGGGAACCACATCATACGCGGGAGACAGGTGCCATCTTCGGCTTCCCAGATCAAAAAGGAAGCCGTGATTACGCGCATGGTCATCCGAATTGTTACAGAAAACGTTGAACGCCATCCGTCGATAGAGCTGAGCTATATCTTCGCGCACTGTATCAGCCTGATAGAAGTCACGGCGCATAGCGGTGACAATATCTCCGTAAGAGGTAGGTTCTCCCAGATCCTGGCGCCCGGTCAGGGTCATGGCTGACACAAAAGGGATGCGCTGCGAATGCTTTTGCTTAAGATCACGGTCAAAACGTTGGATAAGGAAAATATCCCGATCTCCAAATACAGTGACTCGTCTGGTTGCCGGCACTTCGATGCCGCAGAGTCCGGCAAGCTCAAGATTGGCCTGCTCAATGCGGCATGTCGGCCATGCCTCGCGCTCTTTGCTGAATTTGGCAATCCACTGTTGGCCGTCCATTTCGACGGAGGCCTTGGGCCTGGCCCCGCCAAGAGCGGAAGAACCACGGACAAAAAAGCGGCGATAACTTGGAGAGAGTGATTCAGCCGCTTCAACCGTATCAGCGGCTTCCAGCATGCCTTCAAGGTCGAGTTCAGTACCGGGAAGGTTGGCAGTCCATTTCGGAACATCGGAAAAAGCCGGGCTTCCCGGATCCAGACTGAAGCCCAGGGCGCCTACACGGTCGGGTCCTGCATAAAGCATGTAGTCGAACTCTGAGAGAGTAAAGCCTGATCCTTCAGCGGCGGTATCAAGCACATGCCTCCCCCAGTCATCAGGGCAGGCGTCACGGATCCCGCCAAAAAGAGTGCCCCCTTCAGGCCCTTCAAAGGTATGCTCTTTCCTCAAGGGCAGCTGGACAGGATCCACAGGAACAGCGTCCTTCCTGTCCAGATATCGGTTTGTATACTCGAAAAGACAGCGGCTGAAGCGTCCGTCTTCATAGTGGCGCAGGCGGCCGGCCAAGATAAATTCCCCGCCAAGGTGCATATGAACATATGCCTCGCGAGCTCTCATGGTCACCCCTTAAAAGTTGTAAATATTTTCTTTGGCAGGCCCGGATTGTCGGCGGTTCAGACCTTCCAGGCGCCTTCGTTCGTATTCAAGCCCAACCATGTCTGTTTCCATGGCCGCAACGGCATCAATATCGTTTTCAAGCTGAAGGCATGTCAGGGCCGTCATTAATGTCCCGAGGCTCACGCCCGGGGCCCCTTTTTCAAGGCGCTGCAGTGTGGCCACAGAGACGAGCATGAGGTCGGCCAGTTGACGGAGAGTCAGTTTTCGCCGTTTTCTGGCCAGACGAATGCGGTGCCCCAGATCCTTCAGCCTGGAGAGGGAGCTAGGGGGCAAAGCAGATATGGCGACGGTATTTCTACTCATAACTTAGTATAAAATTGCATTTTTTACTAAGATATAGTAATTTTTTACTTGGGTCAAATTGGTAATCTTCAAGTGCTGTGGCGTATTTTTGAGTGTGTGGGCACCTCCACGGACGGACCTGAAGGAAGAATCAGCCGTTTCCTGGAACTCCTCAAAAATGGGGGCTGTGACTTTCCTCGCCTCGGAAGGATCACCATGCAGAGGTATAGTGATATCCTGTGTTAGGGCCTGACGGCCAGAGGCGGCGGCCATCCTCGAAAATTTCAAGATGACCGCGGACGTCGTTTGAAAAAACGGCGCAGCATGCCTCAAATTCATCCACAGGATCTATGAGATAGTAGCGAATGTCGGGGCGGGGGCGCATGAAATCGGCACGGTAAAGTGTAGTGTCCCAACCGTGCCGGATCCCAAGCTCCAGGATCCAACTGTGGGTGTTTCTTTCATCAGCGGTAAGCATGGGGAGGGTATCAAGGCGGTGCCCTGCTTCTCCAAGAAGCGTTCTGGCCGTGGTTTTTTCGAAAGCCACATGTCCGCTGCTTTTGGCCAGATCGTGCATTTCGAGGATGAAGTCTTTTCTGCTCTGGCGGCGCTCCTGATTTCTGCCAAATTTTTTAAATTTTATGTCCAACATAGGAACCTCTAGGGCCTGAGGCGTCTTCTGCAGGACTTTTGCGCCGCATCTTCTGTATCTGCCGTTTTCTGATCATCGCATTTTTCAAGCGAAGGCCCCCCAACCACTTTTTCAAGAACCTGTTTGTTCAGATGAACCCTTACGGTGGTTCCCGTATGCTTTTCTTGGGCAATGACGGACACGCCGCAAGGAGCGAATTCAAGGTCATAAGAGTATACGGCCGGAAGGTTATCTTCGGCCAAGTCAGGCCTGGCATTCTTAAAGCTCGGCTGCCATACATTTGGAGGATATTCCTCAAAGTGGCTATCTCTGAATAAAATGCAATCAATCCCAAAATCTGAGGCGTCAAAGGAGAGTTTCTGAGGTGTGAGTACGCCTGTGCTGCTGCGGAGCTTCTCAAAGCGATCCCAAAGGCTTAAAATCCGTAGTGCTGTGGTAGGCGACATTCCAACATAGAGGGGGCCTACATCAGCGAACTCGTTGCTGCAGTAGCCATTGGCCACAGCTCCAGCCCGCGGCTCCGGCAGAGGCGGACCTTGAGTTTCTCGAAGACATTCCAGAAATTCATTGGCGCTATCGTGTTGCGGGTTTTGATATATTGCACGAATTCTGCCATAAAGTTGCTGCGTTTCTTCAAGATTCCGTCGATTTTGTTGCGCACGCATCGGGTAGTTCGCATTATCCTCTTCCATAGCGCAAAGATTAGAACCTTGAAGATGTTCCATCCCCATAAGGATTCTTTCCATGTCTTCATGGGTAAGTTTGTCTATTGTATATGTCATAATTCTTTCCTTTCTTTCTTGCCGCCCATGCACGTACTCGAGAATTTGGAATTTTAATTTTTGGTCTTTGAAAAATATCAAATTTTGCAATTTTGCTCAATTTATTTCTAATTTTCCAAAAAACTTTCTTGATTTTTATGAAATGTAATATTCTTATGATACATAAAGTATAAAATATTCTTTATATAATTTATCTCTTGAAAGGCTTTGGGCCGAAAGAAAAAAGGGACAGAACCGTTTCATCTACAGGGCCATCAACCCTCCAAAGGAGGTCGTGATTATGCGTATTTATCAGGCGGGGCCTCTTTTTTCAGAGGCGGATCGTAAGTGGCATCAGAATTTGAAAGCGATGCTTGCCGCGGCAGGCCACGAACCTATTTGGCCCGGCGATCTGGTGTCCCAGGAAGACGTTGCCCGGTGGGGAAAGGATGCTGTGCGGCAGATTATGGAAACGGATCGCGCTGCCCTGGACTCGTGCGACTTGGTTCTGGCATTGCTGGACGGTGCTCAGGTGGATGATGGCACGGCCTGGGAAATCGGCTATGCCTTTGCCAGGAATATCCCCATTATCGGGATCCGCACGGATTTCCGCCAAGCCGGAGAAACTGCCGGCTCTCGGGTCAATGCCATGATCGAAGCGAGTTGTGTAAAAATTGTGAGGAGTGCTGCGGCAGCTACTGGGGCCTTGGAGTATGTGAAGACGCAGCACGCCAATCTGGCGGCGTATAAATTGACTTCATAATTTATCGAAGCTAGATTTTTTATGACAAGAGAGGTCAAAATGCCAGGCAATTACCATGCTGGGCGTTATTTTGATGCCAGTATGAATATCCTTGAGCAAATAGCTCAAACCGTCGAGGGCTGTTCATATCCTGTGAATGCCTATATTGCCGGTGGCCAGGCTGTAGCCTTTTGGCTTAACGGCTTGAGGATGTCTCTTGACCTTGATGTGCTGTTTTCCCACAAAATGAGCGTTGCGCAAGGGTTACATGCTCTTGTTGTTGCCGAAGATCCACTTGATGCGGAACGTGTGGATTTTGATTATAATTTTAATAGTACATTTTCTCTCATTCACGATGAATACCCGGAGAGGGCCAAAAAAATTGCAACGCTGGGGATGTTGGAAGTGTATGTCCTTGCGCCCGTTGACCTGGCTCTTATGAAACTTTCCAGATTTTCTGATCGTGATCGCAATGACATTAAGCAACTCATTGCTCATGGTCTTCTTGTTCGTGATGAACTCCGCGAGCTTGCTGAATATGCAATCCATGATTATGTAGGAAATATAGATGTGTTGAAGAACACTTTAGACATTGTTCTCGACTGGTTCCCGGTCCAGAAGAAAACGCCATGCCGCTTGCGCCCTTAACCTTTCATGCAGTCTCTTTGGAGAGAAAATTTCCTTCAATGGAGACAGCGTTGGAAGCCTTTTGTAAAGGCCGTTCTGATCTTTCGCCTCGTGAGCGCCAAGCTCTGTTTGCATGCGTTGTTTCCATGTTTTTTCATTGGCGTGCATTCCAGCACATCTCTCTGGACGAATATTTAGTTGTCAGAGCATCTTGCGCCAGGCTGGCCTATGCCTGCCTTATTGCCACTCGAAAAATGGTTTCCGGTCCTCAGAAGGAAATATTGAAGGGCGTATTCAGGAAGATCTGTGGCGCACATACATTGGGGGGCGGTCAGCTGTTCCCGCTTTTTGACGATGCCGGACATGCGGGCAAGCGAAGCCTCCAAGAGGATGAGGATCCTGATGCGCTCTTGTGCGGAATCGCCAACTACGATGTCTGCTATGCTGATATCGTGAAGATGGTGTGGCGTTAGGCAGCCTTCTGGTTTCGTCAGACAAATATGCCACCTGCACCGACGAGGTTGAAGTCTTGCGAACGGGTACGTCCTCCGCGTACACGTGAGGCGACACATGGAAGAAAAAAGTATCCTGGTGCTTGGTGACTCCCACGCCCGCTGGGATTACCTCTGCTCAATCCTGGCGTTCTACAGCCCTGATCTGTGCATCGTCGCTGGGGATTTTGGCTGGTGGCCAAAGTTATTTCCTTTACCGCATGACATACTCCCGGCCTCTGTACTTGCGGCGACCGAGCTGCACTTTCTGGACGGCAATCATGAGGATCATCCTTCTCTTTGCGCCGCAGCTCCCAGGGGGAGCTTTCAATCCGTCGAATTGGCGCCGCATGTGATTTATCATCCCCGCGGATCCACCATGGAATTGCCTGACGGGAGAACGGTTTTTTTCGCGGGGGGAGGGAAGTCCATAGATCGTGCGTATCGGGAGGAGGGACGCGACTGGTTTCCTGAAGAAATTCTTGAGCGGGCTCACCTCCCCAGCAAACTGCCCAAGGTGGATATTGTCCTTTCGCATACTGTGCCCGCGGCATTTGGCATAGCTAAGCACAGCTGGAAGAACGCGCCGCGGGGCAACTTTGATTTTTCGCCGGATCCGAGTGTCAAGGTTCTTGATATGGTGTTGCGCGGTTGCAGACCATCGCTCTGGATTTCCGCGCACTATCATCGGCGTCTTGACGGCATATACGCGGAAAACGGAATGCGGACCGAGTACCATATCCTGGACCAGCTGGACGGGTATTTCTGCAGCAGCGCATATTCGTCGGCAGCCTTTTGGCTGAGTGGCAGGCCCTGTAGGGACTCCATAGGGTTTGGCTTTCCGGATGGCAGTATTGCTGAAGCACGCCGTGATGCGTCGGGTCTGTATGGTTGTCTCCCCCATGAGAACATTCCACTTCAATATCGTGGAGCGGCTGAAGAATTTTTTCGGGGCAGAACTGCACCTGTTCTCCAAGGAGCGGATGGAAAGCAAATCTGCGGCGCATATTTCCACGATGTAGGTGATTTTTTAAGAGCCCTTTGGAAGAGAAAATGGACCTAAATTTTGAAAAGATGCGTGAGACCGCAAGGCGGTTCCGCAGAAAAAAAGCCTTGGCCGGCGAATTCCCCGCCAGGGAACGAACATAGCCGCGCTCCGAAGAGAAACAGCAGATTTTGGAACAACTGATAATGAAAAAATTGCGGCGCAACGGGGTCTAACCTGCGGCTTATCTGCGGGCGCATGGAGAGTTTCCGCCGGAAAAACTCAGGTGATGTCTTAAAGATGATACGGAGAATAGTTTGTGGGCCGGGGTTATACCCCGGCCCTTTTACTTAGAAATTGGCAATCAGCAGCTCTGAGGGATGACTGTTTCTGCCTGGCGCGCATGTGTAACAGGTGCTGAGGCTGGAAATGCTAAAATTGGCAAAAAGTTCCCTTACCCTCGGAACGTCATTCAAGGACAAAAGGAATTTTCCGCGCAGATTTTTCAAAAGCCCGGGCAGTCGGGCAAAATCCTCCCTATGAAACATATCCTTGCCGTAATACTGCTCACGTCCGAAATAGGGCGGGTCAATGTAGAAGAACGAATTCTCACTGTCATAGCGCATGAGAATTTCCTGGTAAGGAAGGCATTCAATACAGGCCTGTGCAAGGCGCTCGTATGCCCCGCATATTATCTCGTTGACTCTGAGGGGGTTGAAGTTAGCTGGCTTTGAGCATTTCCGGCTAAATGACGGCTTTCCCGCCATGCGGCCGCTGAAGGACATCCGAATTATCTGGAAATACCGAGCCGCGCGCTGGATGTCCGTGAGGCATTCGACCGGCATCCTCCAAAGGCGCTCAAACTCCAGTAGCGCCGGCAGCGTCCAATTCATCTGCCTCAGAAATTCCTCGTGATGATTTTTAACCACACGGTAAAGCGTGACCACATCGGCGTTCAGGTCATTTAAAACCTCAACGGGCGCTGGATCTTTCCGGAAAAAGATCCAGGCGCCGCCTGCGAACGGCTCAATGTACGTGTGATGTGGCGGAATGAGGGGAACGATACGCTTGGCCAGGCGCATTTTGCCGCCAAGCCATCCTGCCAGAGGAGAAACGATTTTGGTTGCCATGGAAATCTCTCACTGGCTGTCGCGCAGCGCGGGTCTGGGGCGCGGGGCCCGCAGTGTTTCTATTGGCAATGCAATTTTTAAGCCAAGAATAAATTACAGCGGACTGGACTTTGTCTGGTTTGGTAAGACGAATTTTTAAATTTTTCTCACCTTTTTCTTGTTTTTTAGAAAAATTAGAAGTAATTTTTCAATTATTCATAAAATGTTCTCCCATGAAATGGATCAATGGAGCGATCAAGAAAGCCGGAGCAAGACCCCGGATGCTTTGAGGCATTGAAGAGATCCTAAATCGTACCTCGCTTATGTCTCCATCATGGGCAGGGGCATGGGGTGCTGGCCCGGAGTCAAGTCTTTTATCTGCGAAAGTATGGAGAACATCCCTTTGTAATTGGAGGTTAATGATATGACAAAATCTAAAAATATAGCTTTGATGGCAAACGTTAATCTTCTCAGGTCGGTATATATAATTATGGCTCCATTGGCAGTCGTTTTTGCTGCATACATAGTTTGTGATTATACAATTTTTTATCAATTTTTACGCATTGCCCTTTTTGAAAAATATTCATTACCTGGAAATAATTTTATTATTGATTATAATTCTATCTTTAGTGCTTGGTCTTTAGTTGTTGTATCTATTGCATATATCGGAGGGTATATTAATATAAGAAGCTATAAATCTGGAATAATGTGTATTATAATTGAGATTATTTTTATTATAACATCATTTTTATTAATTCATAAAATAATTTATACAAAAGCAAGTATTGATGAAATACAATATACTATTTCAAAAATTGAAGAATTTAAAGAGGACTCTGAACTGAATTTATGTAAAAAATTAGTTAAAAAATATGATGATGATTTTTTATCTCTTAACCTTATTTCATATAAGGTATGCGTTGATAAAGTCGAAGAAAGAAGAAAAGAAATTTATATGATAAATATGATGGAACGACAAAAGGATATGCTAAAGGATGTGCTTGTCGTGCCATAACTGAAGCGGATAGTGTAGCAAAAATTACAATACAATGAAAAAATACACAAAGATAAAACCATGCGGCCGCCAGCAGGCAGTACGGAGTCGATGGGCGCAGGGTATGATTCAGGCAAGATTACAAACTAGAATGTTATTATCAAAGTTCTTAATAATATTTAGTTTGTTTTGTATAATATCAGTATCAGTATTTATAATTTTACTCGTTTATTCTCTATATATGATGTTTAATGTAAGTATTCTGCTAATATCTTTACTTTTTATTATTCCAATGTGTTTCAATATGTTCAATATGTTTAAAACAATCTCTAAATATAAAAAATATTATTACTTATATTTTGATAAATCAGATATAGTTTTGTTGCTGTTAATGCCATTAACAACTTTACTTTCAGGGATATTTATTTTGGATATTGTATTTATATTGGGATGCAAGTAAACAATTTAACAAGACTACATAGTTAAATGAAATATTTCAAAAATTCTGTATTCCTACTGCTTTCCAAGGACACCTTTGCATCTACTTGCGGGTAGGGCGCGTTGCCGTATGTGAATTAATCGCCGCAACCATATTATCAGCAATACGGAGAAGAATATTATCTCATCTATTAGAGACCTTGAAGTTTGGACTGATGAAAACCATTGTTTGGCCGCTGTACAACGGGATGGATTGAACATCAAATTTGTCAAGCACCAGACAGAAGAAATTTGTATGGAGGCGGTGATAGAGAATGGGAATGCCCTTCAATACATCCGCGATCAAACTCATGAAATCTGTATGGCCGCCGTCTTTCAAGACGGAGAGGCACTTCGATATGTTCGGAACCAGACCAGGCCCATATATATGGAAGCCGTGAAGCAAAGAGGTTCAGCACTTCGGTATGTCATTGATCAGGATGAGCAGATTTGCATGACGGCAGTGAGGGAGGATGCCATGGCGCTCGAGTTCGTCAGGAAACAGACCGAGGGAGTTTGTTTGGAAGCCGTGAAGCAAGACGGCAATGTCATACTTTTCGTCCTTGACCAAACTGAACCTGTTTGCATGGCTGCAGTGAAGGAAAATGGGTATGCTCTTCAATTCGTCCATGAGCAAACCAGTCAAATATGCATGGCTGCGATCACGCAATGTGGGAACGCTCTTCAATACGCTCGGGAACAAACAGAGGATATCTGTCTGCAGGCCGTGAAGCAGGATGGAATGACTCTTCAGTACGTTCGGAAGCAGACGGAGCCCATATGCCTGCAGGCCGTTAAGCAAAACGGCAAAGCCCTCCAGTATGTCCGGAAGCAGACTGAATCCTTATGCATGGAAGCCGTGAAGCAAAACAGCTCAGCCCTTCAATACGTCACCAACCAAACTGAAGAGATATGCCGTACCGCCATGAGAGAGGGGGGGACCTCGACGTACTCCGTTTCGTGGACAAAGAATTCTGGCACATATTCCAGCAGGGTTTGAATTCCGGCTATCGCCCGGGTCTTGAGGAAGGCCCTGGGGGCCGGAGAAAACCACGTTGTCAATAGAATTGAGCGCGGAAGGCATTGCGGAAATGAAGAAAGAAAACTGAATTTTTTGTCCCACATTGGCCTGATGTGGAGTTCAGCGGAGGCTGCTGGCATTTCACGGAATACAAATCTGAGACTCTGCCCCCGATGCAGGCGCACAGGATCGGTCCCTTCCAGATCCGGGATATTGATAACATACAAGGGCCATATGGCGTTTCCGTCTGCACTGGGGCGGGAACTGAGTGGGACTATGCGAAAGATTTGCTGGTCTCTCTTTTTCCATACTTCTGGGACATCGCAGGCCAGAGGGAACGGCAGTGGGTGGAGAAGGTACGTGAAGGAAGTAAAAATGTTACAAATTGACAGCTTGAACCATGATTCAACTTGCGGATTCAGGGTCGTTTTCAGGTTTGAAACGTATGCTGATGTTGTGGCTCTCGGCCACATAATCAAAGGGCTTGTCGCAGCTATATCATTTCCTCATAAAAATGGATTGACTCCAGACAATGCGTTTTGTGAGACAGTTTCCGAGATGATTCCACACGAATCTGTCAAGGGAATTACTCGGCTGGCGACGTATGATGCAGAGGAATCGACCCCGCTCCTGGAGTTCGGCGCGCTAAACCCCAACGATCTGGAGGCGATCAACAAAGTGTACGATGAAGCCCATGGGTTTAGAAAAGATCACGGCCATAGATTTCCAGCGTGCTTTATCGATCTAGACCGGTTAGTACCGTGAGCCTCCTGGAAATAAGGATGGTTCTGGTTGTTGCTGATTCCAATGGCTTTATCGGGGGTTACGTTTTATGGGCCCCCACTCAAGGCCTGATCCGGGGCTTATTCTGACTCACCATTTGCATGTGAAACTTCAAATCCTCAACGTCATGTGAGAGTCCCAGAATATGATCAAGCAAGATACGCTCCTGAGGATCGAGCTCGTCCGTTTCCGCCAGGGCGAATATGGGTTTGCCGAGGGCTGCGGCCATTCCCGCCTCGAACATCGCGGCCCGATCAGGCTTCCAGCATACAACTACGGCGTCAGCCTGGCTGATTGCCTCCCGACTCGGGGACTTGGCGTTAACGATCTCGTAGCCGCACTGGTCACGGAGAATCATACTCAGCATCTGGACGCCGGTTTTGTTGTTGGCGATAATATATATTCTCTGCATAAGAGGCCCCCTTTTGCCGGAGGTGTCTGGGATGATCAGGGGCGGAACCGTTTGCACGGATTGAGCTGAAACCTTTTTTGCTTCAGGATGGATCCGTCAATCTCCTGGCCGGCGAAGTCATACTCCTTCCATGCGCCCCTATTGTAGATGTAGACACGGTCGATCCTGTGAACATCCATCATATTCCAGAACTGATGATCCGACACCACAAGGGAGGCGCCGGGGCCGTCTTCCCGGAGGATCTTGCCGGTATCCTGGTGGATGAAGCGGATCTCCCCTCCGGACATCAGACGGTCTACGGCGGGCTTGTCTCGGAAATTGTTCTTCAGGATGCGACCCAAGGCATCCAGATCTCCAGCCTGGCGAATGTAAACGCATTCGAAAACACCTGTTCCCCGTTCTCTCGCCACGTATGCCTTGCTCATCAGCTTTTCTCCGCTCACGCCTATTTTTCCCACACTTCGCTCTGGCGGAGATGGATTGCAAGCATTTTTTCAAATTTTTCATTTAATTTTTCTTGTTTTCGAGAAAAGCGGTTGATATTGACTTTTGAGTTGGGATGTGGCGTAGAATAACTCAGGTGCTAGAAACACCTCCTTGGCGGCCACGCCAACCCGACAGTTTTGGCTTTTTTTGTGCCTCGCATGCTGCGAGGTTGCCTCTTGCCATATTTGCCGGGCGTGGACGAAATACAATACTCCGTATGGAGAAAATAGTCCGCAGCTCCAAGGGCTGTTTCTAGCACCCGGCATTTCCCAATGGGGGAGATGCCTGCATGAACCTAGAAAGTTCCCTTGGAGGCTCCAATGAGTCAGACTCCCGTTTTCGCTCTTTCCTCCGTTCCATTCCATGGCGACACCATTTTCTGCACAACCATCAACGGACAGCCCTTCACTCCGGTCAAGCCCATTATCGAAAATTTGGGCTTGAATTGGCCTTCTCAGACGGCAAAGCTCAATGCCAATAAGGAAAGATGGGGTGTTGCGATCATCGCAACACCTTCCGAGGGAGGTCAGCAGCAAACTCTTTGCATGCCCGTGCGCAAATTGCCGGCATTTCTCGCCAGCATCAATCCCAAAAAGGTCCGAGCCGATCTTCGGCCCAAAATTGAGCTCTACCAGGCCGAGTGCGACGAAGCGCTCTGGAACTACTGGACGAAGGGCAGGGCGGAGCGCGCTTCGGCCGCATTGCCTGCCCCGACGCTTATGCCCCAGAATATAAAGCCCGGCGTGCATCTGCACTCGCTGGAATTCGCAGGCCAAAAGCTGCGTGCAGCCACAAAGGACGGCCATCTCTGGATTGCCGTCAACGATCTGGGCCCGGCTCTGGGCTATGCGGCGGCCTCGGGCTGGCTCCCCGCCGAGCTGCCGGCGCTGTGGGAGGGCGTGCTCGGGCGCGACAGCTATGACGGTACCTGGAGAATCGTCTCTCCTCGGCAGGGCAAGTGCTGCGTGCCCAAGGTCCGGATGCTTTCAGAAGAAGCCGTGCGCGCCATGATTGAGCGTTGCACCAAGCCGCAGTCCCGGGATTTCGAAACTTGGCTGAAAGAAGAGGCCATCCCTGGGCTGCGCGAGGAAGGCTGGTACGGCCGGGTGGAAGCTCTGGCGGCAGCAGTGAAGGATGAAACGCCTGAGTGTCTTGTCCTGGAAAATTCCGGGCTATCCCAGGAAACCTTCCAAGACTATCTGCGGCGTATGGAGCAACTGCGCCGGATCGTCGAGGAGCTGCTGGGCGAGATCCACATCGGCGCCAAACCGTATCTGTTGGCCACGGCCAGAGAGCAGGCACGCCGCGGAGGCTCCGAGGATATATCTCTGGCAATGGCCTACCTCAATCCCTTTGACGAGGCTCGTGACGCCTTTGCCCGCGGCTTCCGGATCACCCGGCACATGACCCAGGCCGCGTCCATTCTGTCAGAGCGGCAGGGGGCATAGCCATGGAACATGTCGCCACCTCTATGGAAGTCGCCCGCATAGCCTGCCGCAAGCACTCCCATGTGCTGCGGGAAATTGACCGCCTGCGCGTCATTTTGCCGGACTTGGCGGATCATCTGCTTCTCATTGAAGGGGAAAAACGCGCTTTCGCGCTTACCTACCAAGCCCTGGCCATGCTGGACGTAGGTTATGGTAAAAGCGCATTGCTCTGGAAGTGGAGCAGATTGCTCTCAGCGTAGAAAAATAGGGTGAGTCCGTATGGCGGACTCACCCTTCTCGTCGTCAGTTTGGCAAAAGTTAAATGCTCTGACAGCGCGACCACGCCATCAAAGGGCAGTTCTGAAGCAGCTACCTACGGCACATGAGCGCCCTGATTAAACAACCAATATTTGCAGATGTAAAAAGTTTTTTATGTATTTATAATACATAAAAAACTTTTTACACGTTTATCATCAAAAAAGTAGAAAGCATATTGGCTTTTTTTGTTTTTACGGAATGACATGCACTATTTGCCCGGTTGCATTTTTTAGGGCATTCTTGGCAGACGTCGTATCAAAATTAGTTATACCGATGCATCCATGCGTACCGGGGAGCCCACCATCAGGGTGAATGCCAAATCCATAGCGGGATGTCGAAAATTGAGGCGTAATTGGGCACCACCAGGCATTTCCCGCACGATCCCTGAAATCACGCATACTTTTGTCATTTTTTGCGTAAACAACCAAACTCTCTATTGTATATCTTTTGTCGTAAGGCAACGCCTCCGCTAACCCACCACTGCAAGCTGACCATGTCTCCCCTAAGGGAGAAGTTAAAATTTGTTGCTTTATGCTGAAGACCCATTCTGCTGCCATTACATACCTCCCTTATCATGTAATAAAGAATCTATAGATTCACTAACCCATCCATCAGAAAGTGGAATTATCTTATCAATTTTCTTTCTTGCCATTTTTTTTAATTCAATATCTGTATTATTTATAACTTCATAGTCCATATTAACAAAATCGATGAGATATTTAAGCATATTGCTATGTGGGCAACGTGTTACTGAGCATTCAAAACTAATTAATGCCACAAAATTATCTTTATCGTCTGGGAAGGATGCAATAAAATTTTTCATATCTGAATAATCAGATGTAAATTTACTTATTGTATATAACTTTATGCATCTTTCCACTTGAGTATTTTTGTTATTTACTGAAGCTCTCAGAAATTTTTCTAAACTTATTGTATTAGACATTTCAATGCTTAAAAGCATTGAGCCAAGTGAAATATTTTTATCGTTGCTTTTATATAATTCGAGAAAAAGCGCTGTTATGGGGGGCTCTTTAACCGCTCCAATAGCAGGCTTTGTCTGGCTTATGGAAATAGAACAACAGATGAAAGCCGTTATACAAAAAAATTTAATTTTGCTGATGTACATTGGATTTACCGCCAAATTTGTTAATTCAGAAATTTATACTCGTATCGCATGAAAATTTTATAATTGCAAGCTGATATAAGTTTTCTTGTTATAAGGGGAATTTAATAAGTACAGCATGTTCCAGGGCCTTACAAAAGGCCATGCACGCATTCTCTGAGTGTCGGCCATATCGAAGCCTTTTGGGAATTGAGCGCGATCCAGTTCGGTTTGTTGGATTATCAGATTCAGGCGGAAAGAGAGAAGCGTGGATCTAGGCTTTCGTCCCAGATTCTGACCATGCTTGTGGCAAAAGCGCATTGCGTTGGAAATGGAGCAGGGTGTTCTTGAAGATTTACCGGCTATTCCTTCAAAACAAAGAGCATGGGAATAAGCACTACGCATGGAACAGGTTTGCCTTCGATACGGGCAGGCGCAAAGGTGGATGCCTGTATGCAGTTCAGCGCGGCCGCACCGAAGTCCGCATGGTCGGTCCGTATCACACGGGCGCGCAGCAGCTTGCCTTCCCCATCCAGATAAGCTTCCACCACGGCCTTGCCTTCCAGGTTGCGTCGTTGCGCCGCGCGCGGGTAGCGCAATGGAGCCTGCCGCAGGAAGCGGGGGCCGCCGCCGGCATTCCAGGCCATAACCTGCGGCTGTGGTGTACCCTCTATCGGGACCATGCCGGGTATGTCTGTTCCTAGGCCGCCTTGTTTCTCCGTTGGCTGCTGTTTCGCCGCGTTTTCTATAGAACGGTGCCCGGAGGTTTTCACAGGCGGCACAATTGGTTCTTTTTCAAATTTTTTATGACGGGGCTTTGCGGCGGTTTTGTTTTTTCTGACATGTTCCCGGCGCTGCACGGTCTGCCGGACTGGCACAGCCTGTTCCGGCTTCTGTTCCTCAACGGCAGAAGATTCCTCAGCGGCAGCCGTTGCCTTTGCGGCCTGTTCCGGCAACTGCGGACTGGTCCGGTCCGGCAAATTCGCCATATCCGTATTACCGGCGGTCCCGGTTCCCGCAGGAGCCCAGCTGACCGTCAATACGCCGCCGGACTGCACCGGCAGATAGTCCGGCAGAGCCAAAGCCGCCGCCAACAGACTGACGACCAGAACCCCATGCAGCAGAAATGAAAGTCCCATTGCCAGCACTGCCGGGATTTCTTTCCGCTTTGCCGGAGGAAGCGGATTAAGGGACAGCAAGAGCGCCTCCCGCGCTGTCTTCTTGGAACAGATGCAGATACTCTTTGTGCAAAGCTTGCGCATTGGTTTTGCATGCCGCTTCGGGGTAAAATGCCTCCACCAGCGCCGCCATGCCCACTACCCAGCGTGGGCCGCCCAGAATGTCGGCTGAAATGGCATATACCCGACCGTCTCGGGCGGCGGGCACATCCTGCCAGCCGATACGAGCCGACAGCTCCGCACGCGCTTTTTTCAATTGCTCAAGTCCTTTTTGGGTATCCAGCGAGGAAAGAGAAACGCTTTTAATCACCACATCGGGGTGTTGCTCCACGACCCATTCCATGTTGACCGGCGATGAGGCCGTGTGCAATCGACTTGCCGGGTTGCGCCCTCCCGCTTTCAATGTCAGCTCAAAAAGGGCAGAACCGGGACCCGCCAACCGATCCGGCGCAAAATGCTCGGCCAGCACGGCTGGCTGTGCCACGCCTGCGGGGATACTTGCATGCAGGCGCGCTTCCGCTTGCCGGACCCAGTTCAGGTAGTCTTTTCCTCTGGCAACGGCTTTCTCTCCCAGCAGCTCGGCCAGAGCATGCACGCCCCACGTCAGGTTTTCCGGCAAATGCATGTCCAGACGTAGAACGCGGATGCCAAAGGGTTCAAGACGGCGCTCCAGTTCCGGGCCAGGATAGCCTTTCCAAGTCACCACCACATCCGGCCCCAGAGCCGCGATGGCCTCAAGATTTGGTGAGAATCCTTTGCCGACGCCGGGGATTTTTGCTGCTTCCGGCAAAAGTGCGCCTCGTTCGGCGGCATGCTGGGAAACGCCCACCACCTGAGCCATGCCGCCCAGCAGCCGGACCACCTCTAGCGCGTCTACGGGCAGAACAACAAGGCGCGTCGCAGCTTGGATCTGTGAGGCACAAAACAACAGCCACAGACAGCAGTATAAGAGTGTTTTCTGCAGCATCATTCAGCGATGCTCCGTACAAGGCCCATCAGTGTGGAGGCGCGCAGAGCCTCCACCGGCAGATATCCAGCTCCCATGACTTCCGCCAGTTGCAGGGCTTGGCCGAACTGCAGCAGTCCTCCCTGCTCCACGTCAACGACCAGAGAATACACGCGCGCATCCCGTGCGATACGGCGGGCTTCGTCCAAAGCTGCGTCCAGAGCCGAACCTGTCTCCAGGGAAGGCGTAACATTAGCTCTGCCGTCTGAAATAACGACCAGAATCGGCCGGGTGTCCGGATTTTTCCGCAAGGCGTTGCCAATAACGCGTCTGGCTTCCCTCAGGCCGTCGGCAAGAGGCGTGCGCCCTCCGGTAGGCA
The DNA here is from genome assembly GCF_001553605.1 of Desulfovibrio fairfieldensis. Classification (NCBI taxonomy): domain Bacteria; kingdom Pseudomonadati; phylum Thermodesulfobacteriota; class Desulfovibrionia; order Desulfovibrionales; family Desulfovibrionaceae; genus Desulfovibrio; species Desulfovibrio fairfieldensis. The sequence goes on along the minus strand of NZ_CP014229.1, from coordinate 1,853,110 downwards.
GATCCTGCAGTTCCTTTGAAGCAAGTTCTACGCTGCCTGTGGGCTGCAGCAGCGTTTGGCCCCGTTGGCCGCGAAAGGCCACCAGCGAAACCTGATCCCGTTTTTGATAGGCATGCAGCAGGAGAGACAGGACGGCGCTTTTGACCTCACGCATGCGGCTGGCTGCGCCCATGGAGCCGGAGGCGTCCACGGCGAAGACAATGAGATTGCCCATATGACGTTCTCGACGTTTATAGCGCCAATCATCAGGTCGTACACGCACACGCAGAGGCGGCCTGATGTTTTCTTCATGCACGGCTATTCGCAGGGCTGCGGCCCGGATTGTGGGTTCCAGAGCTATGTCCGGCGGCATACCTTGCAGGAGCGGACGCGCTGAATAACCGACGCAACGTCCGCTTTTCTGCGCGGTACGCGTCCGGCTGTGGCGGCCGGAGCCGTTACGCAGACGTTTGTCCATGGGCGGTCGCAACGGCCTCACCTGATAGGGACTGCCCGCAGCGAAAATTTGTTCGCGCTCCGTGCCTGCCGGAAGGTCAGGCTCGTGGGATATCCCATCACGGCCAACGATATCCCCGCCCGCTATGTCGGGAGGCTGAGCTTGCCCGTGGAGGGTTTGTCCATCTGCCTTTCGCTGCTTCTCCTGTCCCGGCTTTGGCGCTTCCTTGCGTTCTTTCGACTCATGGGCGGAAGGAGCGCTCATACGCCGTCGGTGAGTCAGAGCCATGACAGCGGCTTCCTGCACATGCTCGCCGCGTACGGTAGTGCAGCCGTCCAGCGCGGCCAGAGCCCGCGCTGTGCGCAACAGTGCCAGCTCACCCCTGTGCCCGGCGCAACGCGCTTCCGCGACCAACAGGACAATATCTCTCAGAAGCGCTTCCGGCACACGCAGTCCGGGCAGCAGATTACGCCCCTCTCGCAGTTGGTCGGCCAGAGCCTTTTGAGCCGTCTCCCATTGCGCCTTGAACAGTACGGGGGCGGCGTCAAAGGCTTCTCTCCGCCGCAGGATTTCCAGTCTCAGGAACGGATCTTCCGGGGCCAGCACATCCACGCACAGCCCGAAGCGGTCCAGTAGTTGCGGACGCAGGGGGCCTTCTTCGGGATTCATGCTCCCGATCAGGGCAAAACAGGCGGCATGTCCAACAGTACAGCCGTCGCGTTCCAGCTTGTTGACGCCGCTGGAGCAGACATCCAGCAGCAAATCAACAAGCTGGTCGGGGAGTAGATTGATTTCATCCACATACAGCATGCCCTGATGGGCGGCTGCCAGCAGGCCCGGCTGAACCACGCGCCGACCGCCACGCAAAGCCGCTTCGGTATCCAGGCCGCCTGTCAGCCTGTCCTCCGTGGCGGAAAGCGGCAGCGTTATAAGGGGAGCGCATACGACATCCACAGGCAAGGGACCTCTTGCCGCCGCCCGCGCGCAGTCCGGGCAGAGCGGACCCTGCGGAGAGCAGCGCCACGGGCAGTTCGCCACCACGGAAACAGACGGCAAAAGTTTCGCCAGTGCACGCACCGCCGTGGATTTCGCCGTGCCTTTCTGACCACGCAGCAAGACGCCGCCGATATCCGGGCACAGTGCGTTTGCCAGCAACGCGCGGCGCATGAGGGGCTGGCCCGTCAGCGCAGTAAAGGGAAACAGATGCCGTGAGGGCGCTGCCGCGTTCATGGGCGAGTCCCGCCCACCGCCTCAAAAGGTTTGCGGCGCATCCGGTGCGGAAGGACCAAAGAGGCCGCTTTGTGCACGTCCTCCAGCCGGACTTCCCTGCGCCCATCCAGGGCCACGAGGGTTTTAGCGGTTTTGAGCATAACGATGTCGGCGCGATGACCATCCACCTGGGCGGCAATGGCTTGTTCCACCACGGCGCGCATGCAGGCCTCGTCGGCTTGTACATCCGATAGCAGGCGGCGGGCCGTCATGACGCTTTCAGCTAGAGTCCTGTCCTTTTCCTGCCAGCGTTCGCAAAATTCCACCGGATCGCGTTCAAAGTCCATACGACGGGTCATGACAGCCATGCGCTGTTCCGGCTCAGCCATGCCGCGCACTTCCACGCAAAGACCGAAACGGTCCAGTAATTGCGGCCGCAGTTCGCCTTCTTCCGGATTCATTGTGCCCACCAGGGTGAAACGCGCCGGATGCGACCATGAAAGCCCTTCACGTTCCACGGTATTTACGCCCATGGCCGCAGCGTCCAGAAGCACGTCCACCAGATGGTCGTCCAGCAGGTTCACCTCGTCCACATAGAGGATGCCCCTGTTTGCGGCGGCCAGCAGGCCGTGCTCGAAACGGCGGCGGCCGTCGGCCAAGGCCGCTTCCATATCCAGCGAGCCTACCACGCGGTCTTCGCCGGCTCCCACGGGCAGTTCGGTCACGCGCACCCGCCGTTGTTCCCTGGGCAATTCGCCGGTAGAGGAAAGCATTTCACGGCACAGCGGGCACAGCGTGTCCGCGTCGTCAGGGTCGCAGGCGCAGGGACAGCCCCGCACCACGTCCATCTCGGGCAGAATGGCCGCCAGAGCCCGCACCGCGGTAGATTTGGCCGTGCCCTTTTCTCCGCGCACTAATACGCCGCCGATGCCGGGATTGACCACATTGAGCAGCAGCGCCTCCTTTAAAGCCTCCTGTCCCACAATGGCGGAAAACGGGTAGGAATGCGGCCGGATCATGCTCATATCTTGTCCTCACTGTCCTGCATATCTGTGTTTGGAGCCACGATGACGTCTATGCCGCCGCCTTGAAAACTGCTGCCGAAGGCTTCCGTGCGTTCCTCCAGCCAACCCTCCATGTCCAGATAGTTCTGGCGCAGGGCGTCCAGCACTTCCGGGTCGGCCTGCCATACGCCCCTAGCCTGGGCCTCCAGCAAGCGGCGGGCGATTTCTTCCAGAGCCCAGGGATTGTGCTCTTCAAAAAAGGCGCGGTTTTCCGCATCCAGCACAAAGGTGCGCGCCATGTCGTCAAAAATTCCGTCATCCACTAAGCCGGTGGTAGCGTCCCAGCCGTAGACGCGCCCGGCGCGTTTGGCCATATCGCCCGCGCCCTTGTAGCCGTGGCGTTTCATGCCCGCTATCCAGCGCGGATTGAGCAGTTTACCGCGTACCACCCGGCGGATTTCATCGGCCATGTCCCGCACCCGCACGTGCCGGGGTTCGCGCGTATCGCCATAGTAAACCCGCACGGGATGCCCGCTCAGATGCGAGGCGGCCGCCGTCATGCCTCCGTGAATGCCGTAAATGGCGCAGCAGTTGAGCAGGTCGTGTTCGTCGCTGACCACCTTGTTGTAGGTGATGTCCACATTGGAAAGGCTGGCCGTCAGTGCGGGAACCTCCTCCTCTCCCCAAACGCCGTTGCCATAGGCATAGCCGTTCCAGCGTAAAAAGACGTCGGCCAGATCCGCTTCCGTACGCCAGGCCGACGCGTGAACCGCCAAATCAACACCGCCCTGGTAGACGCCGGGACGGGAAGAAAACACGCGCAATGTAGCCTTACGCCAGGCGCTCTGATCTTCTTCCGGCTGTTGCCACTGCTTCAGGCGTTCACGGCAGTGCTTGCGCACGGAATTTCCCTCATCATCCTCATCCAGCGTCGCCACCGCCTGTACAGCATTGTCCAGAAAGCGCACGGCCTCGGGAAAGGAGTCGCGCAACAGGCCGGAGACCCGCACGGTAACGTCGATGCGCGGTCTGCCAAGTTCCTTCAGGGGGATGACCTCATGTCCGTCGACCACTCCGCCGCGCCAGACTGGCCGAACTCCCAGCAGGGCCAGCAACTGGCCCAGGCCTTCGCCGTCGCTCCACATCAGGTCGTTGCACATCCAGAACATGGCCACGTTTTCAGGATAGCGGCCTTCTTCCTTCAGATGCTTGTCCAAAATGCCGTTCGCCAGGTTGCACCCCACGCGCCAAGCCGCTTCCGTGGGAAGGCGGCGGGGATCCAGGGTATAGGAATTGCGGCCCGTGGGCAGAATGTCGTCACGTCCGCGCGCCAGCAGACCGGACGGACCGGGCGTCACGTATCCCCCGGCCAGAGCGTGCAGAAAGGAAGCGCGTTCCTCTGAGGCGTCCAGACGGGCCGCCAGGTCGCGGACGCGTGTGAGCAACCCGCGCAATGCGCCGCGCAAGGACGCGGGAAGGTCCGGCATCAGTGCCGCCAGCCGCGCATCGGCTTCCCCGGCAGGCAGGGGCAACAGTTCCAGCAAGACTGCGGTAAAAGCGGCCCCTTCCTCATCCAGACGCTGCAACAAGGTTCCACGATCCGGTTCAGAGGCTGATTCCAGTTCTGCGGAAGGGGCCGACAGAGCGTCAAAATCCAACCCGTTGAAGGCGCAGAGCAGGCGGCGCAGACTCGACGGATTACCGGTATCGTGCCGCAGGAGGGTATAGATGAAGTCCGCCCGCGTTTTGTCCGTCGGGAGTTCTCCCAACACGTGCAGGCCGACGTCCACCCTGGTCGTACGCAATAGGTCCAACGTCTCATGCAACCGGGCCGCCAGGATAGCGAAATCCGTCTGTGGATTCTTTTGCAGCAGATCTTTTTCCACATCGGCCAGTCCGGCGGACCGCGCGGCCTCGCGCACCAGATGCTCCAACTGATGCGCACGAGACGGATCGCGCCTGCGGACTTCCGCCCACTGTCCCAGATGATTGTCCAGGGCCTCCAGCTTTTCATCAAGCCCGCCGGTTACCTGCGGCGGGCGCATGTGATTGACCAGCGTGGCATAGGCGCGACGCTTGGCGATCACGGCCTCGGCTGGATTGTCGGCGTTATAGATGTAGAGGTGCGGCACTTCGTGAAGTGTCGTGTCGGGCAGACAGGCGGCGGAAAGTCCGACGGCCTTTCCCGGCAGAAATTCCAGCGTGCCGTGGGTACCCACATGTACGACGGCATCCGCGCCGAAACCGTCCTGCAACCAGCGGTAGGTGGCCAGATACTGGTGCGGGGGAGGAATATCCGGATCGTGCAGGATGCGGCAGACCTGGCCGTCACAGCGGGAACCCGCGCAACCGCGTTTGGGTTGCACGCAAACCACGGCATTGCCCAGAGAGATGCCCGTCACCAGCAGATGTCCGTCAAGGGTCATGGCCGGAGGCTGACCGTCCTTGCCCTGTCCGGGAGGCCCCCATGCCTCGTCCACGCGGCGGCGTACTTCTTCGGGCCAGGCGGCGGCCCATTCCTGATATTGCGCCAGAGGCACGCGCGCCAGTATGCCACCCTTGCCCTCTATTTCCCGCGCCGTGGTCCAGCGAAACTCGCTGACGGCCTTGCGGTCCAGAATCATGCGCATCAGGGCCTCGCCGCTTTCCGGCACTGCAACGGCATAGCCGGCGTCGCGCATGTCGCGCAGCAGGGCATGCAACGAAGCCGGCGTGTCCAGTCCGGCCGCGCCGCCCACGGTGCCCTCGGCCGAGGAACAGGGATCATTATGTAGAATGAAAGCCACGCGCCGCTGTGCCACGGGTTTATCGCGCAGGCGCAGCCAGCGTTCCACACGGGCCGCCAGACGCTGCACACGTTCCGGCAGGGGCATGCGGTAGGCCACATCGCCCAGACTTTTTTCCGGGACTGTGCCGCCCAGAAAAAATGGCTCCACAACCCCTTCAAATTCCGGCAAGGCCACAGCCCAAGCCACTTCAGAACCGAGCCCCTGTGGGTCGGCCTGCCAAGCTTCCACTGTTTTTGAGGATGAAAATACCGGTTGGAAAACCGGCACACCCAGCCGACGGAAAAGGCGTACATTGTCCCTGGCCGGGGAATCGTCGCCCACAAAGGCAGGGGCTTCCTCTTCCATGCCCTTTTCGCGGGAGAAGTAGGGCAGAAGTTTGATCAGGGCATCCACCCGGCTTTGCCCCTGTGGATCAAGGAAGACTTCCTTGGCCCATCTGGTCCCTCCCCTGTTGCCCAGCGCCGCATCGCGCAAAGCATTGGCGAAGGCGGGCAGAACGCGCAGCCCTTTATTTTCCAGAGCGCGTACCAGGGATTCTTCCGCTTGGGTCATGGCGTTGACCCAGTAGTGCCGTCCGAAAAGCAGGCCCACCGTGTCCCCGCACAGCCCTTTCTGTTCCGCATGTCCCGCATACCAGTCAAGGTAGGCGCTGACACCGTCAAAAGCGGGCACTGGCGCGTCCGGGTGCCAGAGTCCTTCCCAGAGCATGGCGCGCGGTTCTGGCAGCGTGGCGATATCGTCGCCGCGAGCGAGTGCTTTCATAAAGCGCAACAGGGTTTCCGTATTGTCCGCGCCGCCGTAGGACAGATAGCGGTAGGCCCTTTCTGCCTCCTGCGGCGACACCGAGGACAATGCCCAGGCTGCGGGGTCCGAAGCGACGCAGATCACCGGCAGATGTTCTCCGGCCCCGCGCAGGGGATCGTCCAGTGTGTTCCAGACTGTGTCAGATCCCCGGAATACAAAGACGGCCCCGGCATCCTCAACGGCCTGAATGCAGTCTTCCGGGCGTTCCTCAAGGTCGCGCGAACAGAACACGCGAACGGCAACGCCTTCCCCCAGGGATTTCGCCGCCTCCCGCAGCATGGCGGCATGGCTTGACCAGACAATGCAGGTCAGAATCGTTGGTATTTCCATTATATTGCGCCTCCGGACATGCCCCTCCCGGATCTCAAGCATTAAAATCCTGCTTTTATACCCACAAAGGCCATGTTGGTGGGAATGCGGGACGTATTTGTATAACGCACCTCTTCCTTGGTGGTAGCGGCTAGCAGTTCCGCGTAGGGTTCCACCCACCAGTCCTGGAGGTCAAAGCGTTTTGAAATGCGCACTTCGCCCAGCCAGAAATTGCCTTCCTGATTGGCCTCCATATTGGCCTGATCCGTCCAGATGGGACCGGTCCAGGTGGCGCCCACACGCAGGGTGAACCAGTCCGGGTGAGCGAAAGTAAATCCCACGGTGGCCTTGGAAGTGGGGGTGAAGGGAATCTGGTTGCCCTTGTATTGTCCGGAAGTGATCTGCGGGTTCAGAATGGTGCCGTTGGCAAACAGGGTGAAATACTCCGTGGCCTTCCAACTGGCCTCGCCTTCCAGACCGGTGATCTGTACGCTGTCGATGTTTTGCTTTTGTGAAATGAAGTAATCACCTGTCTTTGTGTCGTCCTTGATGGAGGCGATATAATCCTCGGCCCAGGTGATGTAGCCTGTGACGCCAAAGGTCAGTTCCTTGAGCGGCGAAAAATCAAAACCCGCATCCAGGGTGCGCGAGAGTTCGGGCTTGAGGTCGGGGCTGCCTTTATACAAGGTGCTGCCGTAAACATATTCGCCGAAGCGTTCGTCCAGGCTGGCGGAGCGGAAGGCCTCGCCGTAATTGGCGCGGAAAACAAGCAGGCCGTCCCAGGGATTCACGCGGAGGCCCAGTTTGGGAGTGAGACGGTTGTCCACTTCAACGCCGTACTCTTTGCGCCAATTGCGTACCTTGCTGGTGGAATCCTTGTCATAGCCGTCCGTGCCGATGATGTCGTAGCGCAGGCCGGGAATGATCTGCACAGTGTTGCCGAACAGACTGATTTCATCCTGAATGTAACCGGCCAGGGTATACTGGCTGCCTCCTTTTTCACGGATGCGGTCTTTGTAGGTGGAGAGATGGGAATAATCCAGATCCTGATCCGAGCGTCCGTATGAGGCGGCAACGCCCATGGTGATCTGCTGGTGTTCTCCCCAGGCGAAGGTATTCTGCTGGTCAAGATTGTACTGTTCCTGCCTGGTAGGCGAAGTATAGTCCACACGTGTGCCTACTATACTGTCGTAATCCGTGTGCAGAAAGTCCGCGCGGAGAGCCAGGGAACTGTCCACTACGCCGAAGTCCTTGTGCAGGCGCAGGCCGAAACCTGTTTTGTGGTACTCGTACAGGCGGTAGTCATCGTCGAAATTGTATTGCCCGGTGCGCAGATTGGAGGCCAGATCGGCATTGACCGTGATGTCGGCCGTGTCGTCAAAGCGATAACCCACACGCGCCGCGCCCGTGACGTTGCGCACGCCGGTGCCGTCGTCATTATAGCCGGGCTTCTGATTGCTGGCGGCCTTGGAGCTGTGCTCCGGGATGCCGTTGAAGCCGTAGGAGGTCAGATAGCTGCCGGAAAGGGAATAATTGAATTTCCCCACCGCTCCGGCATGATACAGGCTGGAATCCCAAGTGTTATAACTGCCGTACTTGGTGTCCAGGGTGGCGGTGAAGCCCTCCTTGGGCGGGGTGCGGGTGATGATGTTGATAACGCCGCCCATGGCGCTGGAGCCGTAAAGCGCAGACGACGGCCCGCGCACCACTTCAATGCGCTCCACGGCATCCAGGTTGATGCTGTTCCACTCGAAAATGTTTGTTCCCGCAGGCATGGCAGGCATGCCGTCCACCAGTACCAGCACCCGTCCCTGGGTGTTGCCGCCCATGCCGCGAATGATGACCTTATTATAGGTGCTGCTGCCGAAAACGCTGCGGTCGCTGTCCACAGTGACGCCCGACATGGTCCGCAGGACGTCCAGTACGTTCTGGGCCGGGATCCGGTCAAGTTCCTTGCGGGTAACGACCGATACCGCTGCGGAGACGTCACCAAGGCTGTGTTTGGTTCTGGTAGCGGTGACGACAACGGGATTCATTTCCGCTTGCGCCGGATCCTCCGGTTCTGCCTGGACAGTGGACCACGGGGCAAGGCAACAGACGGCAAAACAGGCTGCTGACAGTGAGCGACAAAAGTTCACGAAACACTCCCAAGTTACGATTGCGTTGAAGAAGGAAACCACAGGGGAACTTGCCCGTCCTCTCCGTGGTAGGCCTGCATGGCTATGCCATACACAGCGCGCATGCGTCCGGGCGTAAGCACCGCCGCCGGGTCGCCGTGCGCTTCGAGGCGCGCTCCTTGCGGCGACGGTGCAAGGAGCGCTATGGTGTGTGCGAAACGTATGGCCAGATTCACATCGTGCAGTGAAAGCAGCACGCCGAGATTGCGCGTTTCCGCCACGCGGCGCGCCATATCCAGCACTTCAATCTGATGCCGCAGATCCAGACTGCTGACCGGTTCATCCAGCAACAGCCAATCCGTATCCTGCACCAGGGCTCGCGCCAAAGCCGTCTTTTGCCGCTGTCCGCCGGAAAGCGCCTCCAGAGGGCGTTGTGCCAGGGATTCCAGTCCCAGCCGGGCCAGCGTTTCGCCTGTGCGGGCAATGTCGTTTTTGTCGGGACCCCAGCGCATGTGGGGTTTGCGGCCCAGCAGCACAGCGTCGAATACTGTCATGGAAAAACGGGGGAGAGCCTCTTGCGGCACATAGGCCATGCGCTTGGCGCGCTTCCTGCCGGTCAGGCTGCGCAGGGGGACGCCCTCCAACAGAACTTCGCCGCCAGTGGGGCGCAGCAGGCCCAACAGAAGACGCAGAAACGTGGTTTTTCCCGCACCGTTGGGGCCGAGCAGGGCGCAAACCTCGCCGCGCCGCAGTGCCAGACTCACCGCGTCAAGTACGGGCGCGTGGCCGGAATAGCCAAAACTGAGGGTGCGCGCTTCCAACAGGGACGGCATTATAAGTCCCCCTCCCGTAATTGGCTGCGACGCAGCAAAAGCCAGAAAAAGAACGGTACGCCGAGAAATGCCGTGACAATGCCCACGGGGATGATCTGCGGCGTGAGAAGTGTTCTGGCCACGGTGTCGGAAAGGATCACCAGACCGGCACCAAAAAAGGCCGCGCCGGGAAGCAACAGACGGTGATCGCCGCCAAGGCAAAATCTGGCCACATGAGGCGCGACCAGGCCGATGAAACCGATCACCCCGGTGAAGCAGATGGCTCCGGCGGTCATGAAGGAGGCGGCCAGGATGCCCAGGGTCCGCAGGCGTAATACGGATACCCCAAGGGAAGCCGCGCTCTCTTCTCCGGCTGCCAGTGCATTGAAATCCCATGCCAGACGCAGGGCCAGCGGCAGCGGCAGCAGGATCATGCCTGCCGCCATGACTATTTCCGGCCAGCCTACGCGGCCGAGGTTGCCGAAACTCCAGAAGACGATGGCCTGCACCTGCTGTTCCGTGCCCAGATATTGCAGAAACGACGTTGCGGCGGAAAAAAGAAACATGACGGCGACGCCGCCCAGGATCAATGTTTCGGGACGGCTGCCCCGGAGGCTGGCGATGCCCAGGATCGTCAGCGCGGTCAGCGCTGCGAAAAGAAAGGCGCTGGCCGCCATGTGCCAGACGCCGAAGGAACCGCCCACGATGACCAGGGCCGCACCGAAAGCGGCCCCGGAGGAAATGCCCAAAGTAAAGGGAGACGCCAGAGGATTGCGCAATACCGCTTGGGTAAGAATGCCCCCCATGGCGAGTCCGCCGCCCGCAAGAGCGCCCATGATCACGCGCGGCAGCCGTAACTGCCAGAAAATACGCGATTCAGAGGTCGGGACTTCGGCAAGGGGCAGAGACCAGCCATGGGGACCAAGGCCGAGGCTCAGCAAAAGGGCTGCGCAGGCAAATCCGAGCAAGGCCGCCAGGGCAATATATTTGCGACGGCGTTGGGCAAGAAAATCTGCGGTACTTTGCATAGGAACGTGTCTTAAATTGCCGGGAAGATCATGCCGCCGACGCTAAAAGTTACTTTTTTTAAAAACGTGTTATTATTGAACAGGGATAACACTAAAAAAATTTTTATGCTACCCAAACCATAACCGCTGGCTTTTCGGATCACTGGAATCAGAACCATGCATCATCTTGAGGAAAAATGCCTGGATGGCCTGTTGATATTGGCTTCCAGCCATAGCGGCAGGAGATTTCGGATCACCCGGCACATGACCTAGGCCGCGTCTATTTTGTCAGGGCGGCAGGGGGCATAGTCATGGAACATGTCGCCACCTCTATGGAAGTCGCCCGCGTAGCCTGCCGCAAGCACTCCCATGTGTTGCGGGAGATTGATCGATGGCCATGCTGGACGTAGATTGTGTAAAAGCGTATTGCGCTGGAAGTGGAGCAGATTGTTCTCAGCGTAGAAAAATTGGGTGAGTCCGCATGCGGACTCACCCTTCTCGCCGTCAGGTTGGCAGATGCTCTGACAGCGCGACTACGCCATCAAAGGGCAGTTCTGAATCGGCTACGTGTCTCAGGTGAGTGCGGCGGGAATACTTAGGGCTGTCATCGGCCGAGTGGGGCGATGCATGGACATTAGCCAGCCTTCCCTTAAAAATGGAAGCCAAAGAAACACACAATTGAGCCGCAACGCTCAAGATTGCTGCGGCTTTTGGGAGGGCAATGGGAACAGACGGAAGAATTGAAGCAAATTGCAGGCGTTTCTTTTCAATAAACCGTTCCAGGGCTTTTTTGTGCGTTTTTCCTGTAAGGCCGATTCTCTTCAACACGATGCACAAAATGTCCTCCCACTCTTGGCACCGAAAATTAGCGGTGCCGTATGCTCTTACGAGGACCATGTTTTCCGCGCAATCCTGAGGTAACGCATCCGGCCTGTGCCGGGAAATTGTGACGCATGCGGGACGCCAGTTGCTGTATTGGAAGCGGAACATATATCCGGACGGAATGGTGGATTTTTGTATATAGAGGTCGAAGCGCGCGGCGAATCCGGCCAGCAGCCTTGCCAAGGCTTCCATCCTCTGTTTTTCGGTTGTCGCTTCGGCCTCACCCGAAGACGCGCGTCGTGTGGCTTTCTTTCGGATATTTTCCAAGGTCTTTTGGAAGGCTTCACTCGGAGTTTTATTTTTCAGAGCAGCCTCACCCGCAATTTTGGCACTCAGCGTTTTGACTTCAACACAATGACTTGCATTGCCTATGACAGGAAGCACTTTATACCATGTATCAAGCTCATATTCTGTGCCCACGTGACTACCTATACAGAGGATATTTTGAATGTTCTCCTGTTTGGCAAGAAACGGATGATCAGATATGCGGATGCGTAAGAAAACACTTCCGTCTTTACGGAACAGCTTGTAATAAATACTCTGGCTTGTACGTGCATCTGTTCTGGAGAATCTGACAGAGAGACGGCGCAGAGCTGCTTCGAGTGCTTCGGCTGTTGCTTGCAGGGGTTTTTGAGAACGTTTTCGGGAGGTAAACATAGGCTTCTAAAAGAACAAATTTATATTTATTAATATAGATTTATCGCCTAACTCACTGTCAGTAAAAAGTTTATTCTTAATTAACGTCAGCGGCAATGGAATATCTAACGCTGCTAAATATTATTTAATAATATAAAAATTTTATACTTTTTAGACATTACAGGAAGATGAGGTTGCAACCAACAGTTGATTTATAAAATTGAGGAGGAGGGGATGAAAAGGGTAATGCTTCCAGCCGTCTTATTCGCTGCCTTTACTGTGACGTTGTTTGGTGGATTATCGGTTGCCTTCGGCTTTGAAAAGCAAGATGGCAAGAATACGGGTATGCTGGAGGGCACCCCTGCGACTTCCAATTCTGCGTGTTCCGATTCATTTGTTAAATCGTTGAATAAAGGTAACACCGTAATATGGGTGAATGATCCTCGGTATCCCAATCAGCATGTGCCCTGCTGCATTAAGGGCATGGTATGCCAGCGGTATCCAGATTACCAGCAATATGTAATTGCAATGCCCGTCTTACAGTCGGAAAACGACTGTGCGAAAATTGCGCAGGATTGCGGATATACCCCTATATGCCAGGTAGTTGTGGGTGAGGCATTAGACCCCACCACGATATGTACCGGATGTGTTCCGTATAGGTTCACCTTTTGGGCGACGGTGTATAAGAACAACAACGCACCTGCGCCGCCTCCACCCCCGCCCCCGCCACACCCACCTTCGGATCCATGCCGAGGCAAGATTTGCCCCAAAAAAACATGGTGCGTTAATGGCCGTTGCGTACAAGTTCGTTAAATAGACATGAGCGTATAAAATCGGCACATTCAGAGGGCTTCGTGTGACAATCATACGGACTCGCTAAGGCCACAAGCTTGTCCTACAAGTTCGTGGCCTTAAATTTTGTAGGGAAAGCGCATTGCGCTGGAAGTGGAGCAGATTGCTCTCAGAGTAGAAAAAGAGGGTGAGTCCGCCACGCGGACTCACCCTTCTCCCGGTAACGCCGCCAGTTTGGCAAAGGGATGCTGAAACCTCTGACAGCGAAAGACAGAGAAGCGGCTTCCATAAGTGGAAGGGGTACCACACAACCTCTGTTTGAATAGAACTAAAACAATTTTGAAAAAAATTACAGTCATTTTTTTTAAACGTAAAAAGCTTCTTAAATAGTATAAGCGCCTAAAAAATTATTTACGTATTAGATTGTTGCAAAATCATCGTGGCAGGATTAAAAAAATATTTATGGATTTATAAAGGAAAATTATTTTTAATGTAGGAAAATAGTATGTTATTCTCTAGTTGTCGCAGATACTTCTCTCTTTTTTAGGTGGGGATAGTGAAGCATGCATGGAAGGTGATTGGCATTGTTGAGTTATATAGTATTAGTTTTGTAAAAAAACACATATCAGAACGTTGTAGTCGGATATCTTTAAGAAGAGACTTTTGTAACTGGGCTATCTCTTTCTAATACATAAAAGGGTGTGAGGTTTAGATTATGGTTTTTGATATTCAAGAATTTGCAAATACTTTCAAAAAAATGGAGCAAAAAATAATTCGTCAGATTGGTATAAATGAATATAACTTGAGATTAGAAAATATTGCGAAAAATATGTTGTCTCCTGGAGCTCTTTATCGAGAATCTAGCGACAGATTATTTTTGTATTTATTACTTTCAAAAGCATTGATTAGTAACGATATGAATTTTTATAATTACTATGAAGGAACAAGAATAATACCTGTAATTTATAATCTCGCAAAAAAATTTGATTTTATTTATAGTATAAAAAATTTTGAAAATAAAATTTCTTCATTGTGTTCAATAAAAAACAAAGATATTGATTCTACATTATTTGAAATTCTAACTGCAATATATTATTACATTGAAGGGTATAGTGTGACATTTTTAGAAGTCGAACCTCCACAAAAAAGTCCTGATATTTTAATAGAAATTAATGGAATAAAAAAATTTATAGAATGCAAGAAAATGAGAAGAGGTAATGATTATACATATAAAGAGTTGAAAGCTTGGTATCAAATCTCAGATAGAGTAGCAGATTTATTAGAACAGCACAAAATTGTGGGATATTTCCATTTCAAATTTACATCTGAAGTAGAAAAAATTAATCCAAAAAGAGTTTTCCGAAAGATATATAATAAATTAAGTTATTGTAAAAATCTTGAAAATAAATTTTATATTGTAAAAAATAATGATTTCAAAATAAAATTTACTCCAATAGATAAATCAAAGTTTGATGTTGTTCTTGAGACTCCACTAAATACAGGGACACCTTCATTCATTCATTATCTAATAGATGATTATAATTATAATTTTCATTACAAACCAAGATTTGATAGAGAATGTCAAGAAGGCTTTTGCTTTATTTCAAAATTGCATTGGGCCTCGTTAATTTCGTGCGAATTTGCTTGTAAAGAATCTATTGAAAAAAAATCTCAATATGCACAACGATTGCTTGTTGATGCAACTAGGCAGCTATCAAATAATATGCCAGGGAATATTCATATTCTTATTGAAGAGTGCCAAGGAGAGTTAGTACATATTAAAAGATTATTAAAAAATTTTCATGCTGTAACTAATTTCAAATGCCAAGACAAATTTACTGAATCTATTTATATTCATTATGCAAAATATATTACTCCCATAAATGATTTTTTTGATGTTGAGGAAACTGTAACACGTTATAGTAGAAATGGACATCACATTAAATGTGTTTCTCCAATCTGGTATCCTTCAGAATCTATAGTAAATGGATTTGGAACCCTATTTCATGATTATAGATCTTGATGTAGCCTCAGATTTACTACACATATTCAGAGGTCATAACTTATGGCTGATATAAACTTCTCATTTTGACTTTTGCTCGTGCCATGCGTATAATAAACAAAAATAACGATTGTAGTCCCAGGAGAGCCTATGTTCGGTAATTCTTCCGATTCCAGCGGCGGCATCAGTCCCTTTGGATCCATGGGGGAAGTGATCGATAATGTCAGCCAGTTCCGTGAAAAGCGCGACGCCGAGTTAAGACATCTTAACCAAGTGCAGCAGATGGGCAGGGCCCATCATCAGGAAATGATGGATCTCATCGGTCAATATAATGAGTTGCGCGAAAAATTCCAAAAGTTGGAGGATAATGCCGCATTTTATGAGGCTGATCGTGATGCAGCATGTTCAGTTATCAAAGAATTACGGACCCGACTAGGCATCTCGAAGGAAGAAGTTATTTCAGAACTTGATAACAGGCGTAATACAATTTTGAAAGAACGCGGTTACGAATATATGTGTGATTAAAGAGGGGGGCTTAAGCCCCCCTCTTTAATCACACCTCGGATGGATTTATGCGATTGGGCTTCTCCACTGGCTCTGGCATATGCTGAGTATTTTGGGCATCGCGCCGGGCAATGTTCTGTGTCGTGGCCTCTTCCTGGACCTGATTGCTCTTGCCTGACACAGGCTTCATAAGCTCGGCCTTATTCACTGACTCCGCAAACTTTCCGGCGCTTCGCTGCGCCGATCCATACGCCTCGGAAATCAAACCCTGGGCGTTGTCGTCGCCCAGGTTGGCGATGAGCTGGCCGATCCAGCGCAGGATCCTGTCCGCGATCTGGGTGGTCATGGAAAACATCTTCCAGGTCAGCAGGCCGATGACCGTGCCCAACATGATCATCAGCGACACGGCCCCGGTGATCCCGTAGTTGCCTGAGATTCCACGCAGGCTCTCGGCAAAGGGCCGGAACAGCAATCCGATGAGCGGGCCCGTGGCCGACATGACGATCATGCAGACAAAGAGCGACAGGATCAGCAGCAGGGGCCGGAAGAGCAGGGAGAAGAACAGGGCGTAGCCGGCCCGGGCCCCCATGCCGGCAAAACCTTCGCCCTCGGGCATGGCGTGGCTGATCAGCCACAGCGGCGCGGCCACGATGGCTTCAATGGACAGCACAATCCAGCCCACAACGGCCGCAACCCAGATCATGAACGGGATCAGGGGCAGGCCGTAGGCAAAGAACCAGAAAACGGTCCAAAGCCCGCCCCCGAGGAATGTGAATGCGGTCATGGCGTCGGAAATGATGCTCTTGGCCGCGCCGATAGCCGCGCTGCTGCCGCTGGCCGTGAACACTCCCGCAGCCTTGCCCCACAAGGAATCATCCCATTTGTCCGTGGCGCTGACGGCGCCCTTGGCGCCGGAGAGCGCCACAAAGGCCGCTTCAATAGCCGTCATGACCTGGCGGGCAGCCCTGGACATGGTCAGAACCGCATCGCCGTTGCCGCCTCCGGAGGAAAAGTCGGCCATGGTTTTGGCCGGCCATTCGCTCAAGCCCGACAGAATACCCTTGACGTGCCCCCACGTGGTGTCATTGCCCATGGCCGCCTGCATGCGAGTGACTTTTGAGTGAAGGGAAGGGGCGAGCCTGCGGCAAACAGACGGGCTCGCCCAATATTTTGTTAACGTATTAACCAGAGTATAAAGCTCTTATTATGAATTTTATTCCATTTTAATTTGCGCATCATATTTGTAAAATAAATTTATTTAAAATTTATTCGCATTCATTGTTAAAAAATTCCTGCGACACCTTGCCCAAAAAGTGAGACCATCTTGAGGGTCCGGTGTCGCCTATCTAAGCATGAAGTTTTGAAAGACATAATTAGGCCATAGAACATACTGATTTTTTGAAGATTAGGTTCGAAAAAAAATCGAGCGACACAATACACTATTGTATCCACTTTTTATATAACTATATGAATTATATTAATATATTTGTATCCCTGCCGCAAGAGAAAGGACACAAACAGGATAACTCGAAGAGAAGAATGGACCAGTCGTATGGAAGGCAACGGCTTTTGAGATAATAACCAACTAAAATCCTAATTATTATAGAATGGTTGTTATTATTCTGTGAATATGTTTCTCTATAAAGAAATAAAAATTTTTCTCCATTATCATCATTCCTCCACCATTTGGTATACCTGAAAAGGAGCCTGCCATGAGCGAAAATTTGACTGAAACCATTCTTGATTTGGATAAACTTCGCGATGTTAGCGCCATCACCCAGGGAGCCATCATCCACGTGGAGGCCCGGAATCGCTTTCCGAAGCTTATTGGCGACGTGCTAAAACGTGGAGAAGAACTCGCTGAAACCCGCAGGCGCAAAAGTGATTATAAATTTTTTTACTCCAGAGCACATGAAGTCATTATGCTCAGCGGCAGGCGGGGAGCCGGCAAAACGACCTTGTTGCTGCACCTGCTGGAGGAAATTGGAAAATATTCCTCAGGATGGGACAGGGATGGTGAACTGGAACTCACACAGGATTCCGCCAACTGCAAAGTTATATATTCCAAGCTGTATCCACTGGATGTTTTTGACCCCACGCTTCTGGGCAGCCGTGAGCATCTCATGGTGGCCATAATAGACAAGATCCGTTTTGCTGTGGAGGAAAGCCGCCAAAAAAGACGGGCCAGCGGAGACTTGTCATATGACGATGGGTGTAAGCGCAGCTTTGACAATTGGGAGGAATTGCTGCGCAACATGGCGGAGGGCCTTAAGGTACTTGGGGAGGGTGAAAACTTCCGCGGAACGGCCCCCGCATGGGAAGATCCCCAGTTCATTCTGGATGAATCCCTGAACCGTGCGCGGCACGGCGAAGAACTTGAGCGCAGATTTCAGCGCTTCTTGGACTACAGCCTGAAAATTCTGGACAAAAAAGCTTTTATCATAGGTTTGGACGACATTGACACGCAGCCTTCCATCGGCGTCCATGTGCTGGAAGTATTGAGAAAATATCTTACGTCCCCACAGCTGATCACAATTCTTTCTGGCGATATTGAGCTGTATTCTTCAATCATACGAAAGATGCAATTAGAAGCTTTTGGGCTTTCATTCAGTAGTCAGCCAGATATACTTGCAAGACACGAGCGCATGATATCCGGTCTCGTAGACCAATATATGAACAAATTACTGCCTTCACGGAATAGAATACATATTGGATATTTTAATAAATGTAACATTGCAAATATGTACGTTTTGTTAAGAGGAAATAAGATTATAAATGGAATTAATGCGAGAATTGAATTGAAATATAAAGTTAAAAAATTTGTGGATGAGCTGATAGAAAATGTACTTTGCATAAAAAATAATGAAGATATAGATGCTGTTAGAAATATTTTGTTTGATAATCCTGCAAGAACTGTGGTGCAATTGCTCATTGTGGCCGCTGATAATGTCGATATAGAAAGGTCAGATGAAAAAAGTATCGCCTTTAAGAAGGATATGAATTTTTCTCCTCATTTGGCAGACATTTTTTATGAATCATTGCACCGCTTCGGCTATACTTATGCGGACTTTGAAAACCTGGCCTCTCTTAAGGGTATGGGAAAGTTTGTGGATTGTCTGGTCCGCAAGGAACTGTTCGGCGATGCACCCAGCATGCAGCTTCGCAATGCGGAAACCTGGATCAATGAGGCTATGCTGGTGGTTCAAGCCAGCGTGACACGGGCGTTCGCATCCCAGCCGGCACTGGCGCTGGTCTATGCGCTGGATGCCTGTCTGCCACAGGAAATTCTGGAACGGGAAGACTATAAGTCGTACCTTAACACCGTGCGTCTGAAAGAAAACGCCCAATCGATCTGGGCGCTGATGGGGCCAGCCGCCAATGTTATGTCATATCTCTATGCCCATGAGAGCAAGTTACCCGCCTCTGAATATGCCCTTGGTACCACCAAGGCAGTTTGTGGTCAAACTGATCTTGTAGAAAATATTAATATACTTCATCTGCAGAAGAATTTCACCCACCTTTCCCCCTTGGCTGCACTGACGCTTGAGGCGGTGCAACGCCAGGGAAAAAAGGAACATTATATTTCAACATATGGCATTCTTGCTTTAATAGTGTATGTCATGGATATGGATGTTGATCCAAATTCATGTAACTCTAAAATGCGAATAAAGCTATTTCAGATAGTAAATTCAAAATTACATTCATTGCGTTATAGCAATGAAGCAATTCGTGAACTACGCAAAGATAGTGAAAATATTGGTATATTTAATGAGATTATAAATAAAATTTGTTTATGGAAAAGATTTTTAAATATAATTTTTGCTAATGAAGAATATAAATTTTGCTCATCTCTCTTTGTTTCAAGGTTTGTTGAATTGTTTGTCAAAAAAATGCTTTCTTTTGATAAAGAAATATCCCAAAAAGAAGCAGCTCAGCTCAAAAAAGCTCAAGAAGAAGCAGCTCAGCTCCAAAAAGCTCAAGAAGAAGCAGCTCAGCTCCAAAAAGCTCAAGAAGAAGCAGCTCAGCTCAAAAAAGCTCAAAAAGAAGCAGCTCAGCTCAAAAAAGCTCAAAAAGAAGCAGCTCAGCTCAAAAAAGCTCAAAAAGAAGCAGCTCAGCTCAAAAAAGCTCAAGAAGAAGCAGCTCAGCTCAAAAAAGCTCAAGAAGAAGCAGCTCAGCTCAAAAAAGCTCAAGAAGAAGAGAAAAAAATGACACCAGGAAATTATATTTCTGATACCATCGCTATATTTTTGAATTCAGTTTATTATGAAGAGTATAATATAATGAGTAATGGAACAATATCATTTGATGGTGAGCCATTTTTAACTGGATTATATAATGAAAATAGAAATGCTGAATCTATGAATAAAATAGAAATTAAAATTTCAAATAATGCGCACATATTAAAATTTTTTATTTCAATCCTGACATTTCCATTACTTCAGATTTATACATCAAGACCATTATATAAAGAAATTCAAAAATGTGTTTTGAAACTTATGCCAAATATAAAAAAAGAGTATGGAGTTGAAGAGTATTTCGAAAAAGAAATTGTGGAGTTTTTTTCCTTTATCTCAGAAACTGATACCCAAAATGAAGATATTACCACAGTTTATGATCTCTTTAATATTCCTACAGAGACTTTGATAAACAAACGGCAAAAGGCATAAAATTAAGCCATCAAATATCTGTTGGTTTGCTATTCTTCACGAGCAGACACGACATTTCAGACGAAAAGTGGGCCATAATCGGCCTATGTTGGCAAAGGCCAGTACTGAAACCAGGGTCCGGAAGTGTAAGGATGACCGACTGATGTTTAACGCCATCCTGTGGATCATAAAAACAGGAGCACCGCTTGAGGTCTGGGATGACATTCTTCGAATGTTGTCCATAAACGCAGACCCTGAAGCCATAATTATCGACGCCACCTTTATTAAGCTGCACCAGCACGGTACCGGCGCAAAAGGGGGCACTCCAATCAGGAGATCGGGCGCAGTAAAGGCGGATTAACCACTAAGATTCAGGCTGTGGTTGATGCCCTCGGCAATCCTCTGCGCATTCACCTCACCGCAGGCAATGTAAATGACATTGTTCCTGTGACCTGATAGAAGGTTTACTGGCAGACAAGCTTCTTGCAGACATGGCTGGCAGACTGATCCAACGAGAGTACGACACTCATTCGTACAAAGAGCGTCATCTGGTTGAATGTTTCTTTGCCAAACTTAAATCATTCCGCAGAGTTGCTACTCGATATGATAAGCTTGCCATAACTTTTAAAGCAGCTGTCATGCTGGCCTCATGCCTCATTTGGCTGCAATGAACAATTTAGAGACAAGCCCCTAGGGGAAAAGTCATGCCTCTTTCTGCGCATACTACATTTCTCAGCCATAGCAGAATATTGCGCAAATATCTTGATGGGTATTGGCCGTATGCCGACTCTAATCTCTCCGAACTGAGCCAGGAGGTGTTCACCGCGTTACGTGAGGGAAGCCCTGGTCAGCCGGATTATATCCACAGCTCGCGCATACGTGTTGCGCGGCGCAACGTGCCGCGCAGTTTTTCAACCTATTTGGATCATGATGCACCGGAGGGCGGCATTCCCGAGCGCTTTTCGTTGCGGGACAGGCTCGCCCATGCCATCCGCAGCATAGAGGAAGAATTTCTCATAGAGCGGGGCGGCATGCTGTATGTGCGCCAATCCGTTTTTGAACCTTGGCAGGAATGTTTGACACGTCTTTCGCCTCTGCCTTTGCTAGCCGCCGCAGCGTACCGTCACTACGAAGGGGATCTGGCCAAGGCACAGAAGCTTGTGCTGCGGACCTTGCAGCATTCCTCGCTACCGGGTTGCCGTGAACCGGAACTGGACGACATGATTCGTGCGGGTGAAGTCTTGGGGGAGGGAAGTTTTGGGCCAGGACTGGACGATCTGCACATCCATCTGAACGGCACGACGGAGGCCTGTCAGGCATGGCTGTATTGCCTGCGCGAACCTTACGCCACACTGTGCAATCTGCAAGAGCAGTGGAGCAAGCCTACAGTCCGCCAGTTTTACAGTGAGCGAGGCATTGCGAGCAATGACTGGCTGTTCCGCCTTTTTCTTCTGGCTGACTGGTTGCGTTGCTGGATGTTGGAGTTGTGTTTTCCTTCGCTCACTCTCCCGGGAAACGGAGAGGAGCTGCAGCCTTATAACCAGGCGTTGACGCTTGAGGAGTTGCGGGATGGCCTTTCCCTTACATCCTCTAGGCGTCATCCTCACTTCACTTGGCGAGGCAAGCGTTTCGGCCACCCTATGGATACGCGACGCTTGAAGTATCCACTCCCGCGCAAACACAAAATCACGCCCCTGCAAATGGAAGGAGTCTTCCTGCTGTATGCGATAGATGAGCTTTTTTGCGGAAATTGCAGGCGATTTCCTGTTATGCTGCATTGCTATCTGCTTTTACAAAATTATTTTGTACAGCTCACGGTGCAACAGAAAGAGCAGGTCGGGTTCGATCAGTTTCAGCATATCACCGACAATGCTCTACGGGATGCAGTTGAAAAAGAGTATAAGGAGCGCTTTAATCAGCTACATGGCATGTATGGGCCGGATCTTTCCTATGTGGAAGGCCGTTTTTCACCTCCCGATGATCCCGCAAAATGTATTGCTCTGGTAGAGCGTATTGTGCAAGGGTATTGGCTTCAATTTCCTTCGCTTCGGCCTGATAATGACTCTAGGTATGATAGTAAAAAGGCAAAGACTGAAGGACAGAACGAAAAACACATTCGTGATTTTCCTGCTTCTTTTACGCTCAGACTGGTGGCGCATTTCATCAAAAAGCCAGATAGTGTTGCTGAAGAGAATTATTGTCGGCACTATGCCCTACGCCGCGATCTTGAGCGCCGTTGCGGTGCACTTCTGGAGGCCTATCGCCGCTCGCCGCGCGTTAGAAATTTTTTGGTGGGAGTGGACGCGGCGGCCAATGAAATGCATGCTCCACCGGAGGTCTTCGCCCCCGTTTTCAGGCGTTGCCGCAAGGTGGTCAACAATTTCACCTATCATGTGGGCGAGGACTATCTGCACCTTGTATCCGGCATCCGCGCCATTGCAGAGGCCATTTTGTACTTGGACCTAAAGTCGGGAGACCGGCTCGGGCATTGCACAGCCTTGGGTATTGACCCTGATATCTGGCTGAGGGCCATGGGCAAGAAATGCTATTGCCCGCGCGGTGAATGGCTGGATAATCTCGTCTGGATGGCACATGTTCTGGAGGGCAATTCGGATTTCAGCTCTGAATTGGCCGCGTTTAAAGAAGAAATTAACCAGCTGTATGCGGAAATATATCAAAAGCCTGAGATCAGCCGGCGGATCCTCTTTTCCGCCTGGAAGCTGCGCGATATTGATCCTTTGAAAAGCGTGTGGATGGAAAGCGAGTGGACAAGCTGGAATATGATCCCTTTCTTCACTCATTTTGAAACAGCTTATGCAGTAGGTCGTATCAAAAACCAGCTTGAAGCATACGAGCAGTTCAGATTGTATCATAATCCGAAATATCGGAAGAAATTCAATGAAATTATTGCGGTGGATACAAAAAAAACACCTCCAGAACTTCTCCGATTTCTTCAGGATCATCTTGTCGGACATCTCAATGAGAAACATCTCATTGTGGAAGTGATGCCAACAAGCAATCTGTTCATCAGTTTTTACCAGAACTATAAGGAACATCATATCTTCCGCTGGATGGAAAAAAACCCGGACCGTCCTGTTCCCCAATTTTGTCTCGGATCGGATGATCCCGGTATTTTTGCCACCAATATGCGCAATGAGATAACGCATCTCTTGCATATAGCTCGGGAACTGTATCCCGGTTCGAACTCGCCTATGGGGGCTATGCGTTCTCTCGTCCGGCGTGGTCGGGCAGCCCGCTTCAGTCGGAATGCCGGGTATGAGGAAAACATAGAAGATCAAGACTCGGACTGGAGCATCTCTTGATGTCTCTACATATTCCCGCACCGGAGATAATGAAGCAGAAATTGGGGGATTTTTCCCTACTGCGCCATCTCTGGATTGCCGTCAACGATCTGAGTCCTGCTCTGGGCTATGCGGTCGCCTCGGGCTGGCTCCCCGCCGAACTGCCGGCAGTGTGGGAGGACGTGCTCGTCGTGACGGCTATGACGGGACCTGGAAGATCGTCTCTCCCCGTACGGGCAAGTGCTGCACGTCCAAGGTCCGAAAAGTTTTAAGTAGCTTGACAACATGTATTGATTTAATTATGTATTAAAAGACGGAGAGCATATGGAGAAAAAAGAAATATCCATCACTATTCGGCTGACACCACAGCTCCACAAATCGCTTAAAATGCTTGCCGCAAAGGAAGGGAAAACAGCGAAAGAATGCCTTTTGGAAGGGTTGGACAAAGCCTTTCCTGGCTGGAAGGAAGAAGGGAAAAAATAAATAAACGGCCCGGCCCGGTGTTGGTAGCACCGGAACCGAGCCTAACCACAACCATCCTGAATAGGAGGATGAAATGGCTAATAATACTATATCTCAAGCCATGCCCGCCGTCCAGAGCGAGAGGCAACTCACCCCCATCATCTTCCACGGTGACACCATATTTTGCGTTACCATTGAAGATCAGCCCTATACTCCGGTTAAGCCCATTATTGAAAACCTGGGTCTGGTCTGGGGTGCGCAGCAGCAAAAACTATCTGCAAAAAAAGATAGATGGGGTATATCGATCTTCGATATACCTTCGAATAAAGGTATCCAGCGTACGCTCTGTATGCCCGTGCGCAAGCTGCCGGCATTTCTTGCCAGCATCAACCCCAAAAAAGTCCGCGCAGAACTCAGGCCCAAGATAGAGCTCTACCAGGCCGAGTGCGACGACGCCCTCTGGAACTACTGGACCAAGGGCAGGGCAGAACGCGCTTCCGCCGCGTTGGCTGTCCCGGAGCTTTCGCCACAGAACATAAAGCCCGGCGTGCATCTGCACACCCTGGAATTCGCAAGCCTAAAGCTGCGTGCGGCCACCAAGGACGGCAGCCTCTGGATTGCCGTCAACGATCTGGGCCCTGCTCTGGGCTATGCGGCCGCCTCGGGCTGGCTCCCCGCCGAACTGCCGGCACTGTGGGAGGGTGTGCTCGGTCGCGACAGCTATGATGGCACCTGGAGAATCGTCTCTCCCCGGCAGGGCAAGTGCTGCGTGCCCAAGGTCCGGATGCTTTCCGAGGAGGCAGTGCACGCCATGATAGAGCGCTGCACCAAGCCGCAGGCCCAGGGCTTCGAGGTTTGGCTGAAGGATGAGGTTATTCCGGGGCTATGGGAAGAGGGGTGGTACGGTCGGGTGGAAGCTCTGGCAGAGTCGCCGGCGCCGATGGCTCTGCCGACAGCAGTGAAGGATGAAACGCCTGAGTGCCCTGTCCAGGATTCCGGAGTGTCTCAGGAAGCTTTTCAGATCTATCTGCGGCGTATGGAGCAACAGCGCCGGATCGTCGAGGAGCTGCTGGGCGAGATCCACATCGGTGCCAAACCGTATCTGTTGGCCACGGCCAGAGAGCAGGCACGCCGCGGAGGCTCCGAGGATATATCCCTGGCCATGGCTTACCTCAATCCCTTTGACGAAGCGCGCGACGCCTTTGCTCGCGGCTTCCGGATCACCCGGCACATGACCCAGGCCGCGTCCATTCTGTCAAGGCGGCAGGAGGCATAGCCATGGAACATGTCGCCACCTCTATGGAAGTCGCCAGAATAGCTTGCCGGAAGCACTCCCATGTGCTGCGGGAAATTGATCGTCTACGGGTGATCCTGCCAGGGTTGGAGGATCACCTGACTTTGGCCCATGGGGATAAGCGCGGCTTTGCGCTTACGCCGCAGGCGCTGGCCATGCTGGACGTGGGAATGGGAAAAAGCGCCTTGCGCTGGAAGTGGACGCGCCTGCTGTCCGTCATTTCCGGCCTGGAGTTTTGACTTCGCATTGCAAAACAGATATATTTTCAACGTAAATGAAGCGCTCCGAGGAGGGCCTATGTTCGGTAATAACGGTTCCACTTCTGATGGCTGGATGGACGCGCTTGTAGAACGCAGGCAGCGACTTAAGCAGTTGGATGAGACTCGCACAATCCGCGATAAGTATCATACTGAAATGATGGATCTCATCGGTCAGTACAATGATCTGAGAGAAAAATTTTCTGAAACATGCAGAACCATGCATATAATTGCTGCGGAGCGTGATGCCGCTTATGATATTTTGCGTGAAAATCAAAGCAATCTCGGACTTAGCCGCGAAGAAATTAATGTTAGAATAAGCCGGCAGCGTGAACTTGCGGAAAAAGATTTTGATTCTTGATTACAACATTGATTGCAAAAAAGGGCTTGGAGAACCAAGCCCTTTTTTTTCTCCATATTCAAAACTTCTTTGGTGAATCCAGCGGCTCTGGCATATGCTGAGCATTTTGGGCATCGCGCCGGGACACGTCCTGCGCCATCGTTTTTTTATCATCCTTATTTACATGTCCTTGGACATTTGCCAGAATCCCCGACTTTCCAGCTGCGTCTGCGAATTTGGTAGCGCCTCGTTGTGCCGAACCATATGCTTCCGAAATCATGCCCTGGGCGTTGTCGTCGCCCAGGTTGGCGATGAGCTGGCCGATCCAGCGCAGGATCCTGTCCGCGATCTGGGTGGTCATGGAAAACATCTTCCAGGTCAGCAGGCCGATGACCGTGCCCAACATGATCATCAGCGACACGGCCCCGGTGATCCCGTAGTTGCCTGAGATTCCGCGCAGGCTCTCGGCAAAAGGCCGGAACAGCAGCCCGATGAGCGGACCCGTGGCCGACATGACGATCATGCAGACAAAGAGCGACAGGATCAGCAGCAGGGGCCGGAAGAGCAGGGAGAAGAACAGGGCGTAGCCGGCCCGGGCCCCCATGCCGGCGAAGCCTTCGCCCTCGGGCATGGCGTGGCTGATCAGCCACAGCGGCGCGGCCACAATGGCTTCAATGGACAGCACAATCCAGCCCACAACGGCCGCAACCCAGATCATGAACGGGATCAGGGGCAGGCCGTAGGCAAAGAACCAGAAAACGGTCCAAAGTCCGCCCCCAAGGAATGTGAATGCGGTCATGGCGTCGGAAATGATGCTCTTGGCCGCGCCTATGGCCGCGCTGCTGCCGCCGGCCGTGAACACGCCCGCGGCCTTGCCCCACAAGGAATCATCCCATTTGTCCGTGGCGCTGACGGCGCCCTTGGCGCCGGAGAGCGCCACAAAGGCCGCTTCAATAGCCGTCATGACCTGGCGGGCAGCCCTGGACATGGTCAGAACCGCATCGCCGTTGCCGCCTCCGGAGGAAAAGTCGGCCATGGTTTTGGCCGGCCATTCGCTCAAGCCCGACAGAATACCCTTGACGTGCCCCCACGTGGTGTCATTGCCCATGGCCGCCTGCATGCGGTCGGATGCCTCCCCCTCCTGCAGATGCTCCGAGTCTTTGGAATCGGCGAGAAGAAGGGTAGTGGTGGCCGCCTGCAGATTGGGCTCGGCATATGTCAGCCAGTCCGGATGCAGCAGAGGCCTTACCGCCTCCATGTTGGGCTGCATGTACTCGGTATTGTCCTCCATGGCCTCGACCACCCGGCCGTTGATCGCGGAAAGCGCCCAGTAATAGGAGCCGGCTGTAAGCCAGCCCGAAGATTTGGCCACTTCAGCGAAAGACTGAAAGGCTTCACGGCGTTTGGCGTCTGACTGTTGAACCACGGCGCCCAGGGCGTTGGCCACGGATGTGGTGTAACTGTGCCCGGCCGAAAAGATGCGGGCCCTGTCCGTATAGGTGAAATTCTTTTGTCCCAGACGTTCAGCAGGGGGCTGAATGGCGTTGAGCAGACTGACGATGCCCTTTTGCTTGGCAACGTCAATATCCGTACCGATGGTTGACTTGGGGAATTTGAACCCGCCCAGATCGCCAGGCTGGAGATTGGTCTCGTTCTGCGAGGCTCCGCAGGTCCTGGGCACGGCAAAAAGGTAGACGATGGAATCTCCTGTGTCCTTCCATTCGCCCTCAATCCAGTTGCCGCAGTACGACTGGGCTGCGAGATATTCCATAAGTCCACGGCTGCGCAGCGCACCCGAAGCGAGTACCCGGCCCTGGTAGTCCACGGCGGGCGGTACGGAGGAGTTGATCACCCCATATTCGGAAATGTAATCCAGGCCTTCTTCCCAAGCTGTATTGGCCATGCCCATGCTCATGCCCATGGCCGCCAGCATGAGTATCTGCAAGGCATTGAGACCCGAAAAAATGGGCGTGATGGCCGCGAAGGAAAACGACATGCGCACCGGTACCCATAAATTGGCATACTTCCCCATGGATCCATCGCGCGCGGCGCCCACCGTGCCCACGATCCAGGTCATGATCACAATCCATACAATGCCCACCCCGCAAAGTATGTTCAGCGTGCCCAGGAGATGATATATAAAGGTAACCCCGGCATCGCCGCCGGGACTCCCGCCGATGAGAGCGGACAGGTTCTGCCAGCCCTCCCCGAAAATGCGGTTGAAGAGCTGCACGCCGTAATCAGTGCTTGAAACATCGACATTGGGGATGGATTCCAGTCCGGAGGCCATTGTTATATCCGTCCCTTCCGGCGCAGCCATTCGAGAAACGGCACAAACCGGCGTTTTGTGAGAACCTGGATACGCCAGGTGCAGGCCAGGACCATGAGGATGCCTAAAAATGTCAGCGAAAGGGCAAAAAAGCCCTGGAGAGTTCGCCAGTAAAGGCTCTGCTGCAGCAAGAATGTTTGCCAAATGTCAAGGCCAAGCCCGAAGAGCAGCAGAAAGTATCCCATACGCCTCATCTGGCGGCGTTCTTTGAGCACAAGATCCAGATTTTCCGTGGTGATGCCCCATTGCCGCAATATCTCCGCGAAGTCTTTGCGAGTGAGCGCTTCTTCTCGGCTGATATTTTCCTGCAGCTGGTTTTTGTGATACTCGAAAAGTTTTCTCGGCCGCGGCAGCGTCCTGGCGAACCTGACGCCGTCATCAATGGCAAGAAATTTTTTTATCTGACGCCCAAGCCAGATGGCCGTTTTTTTGATTCGTGACGGCATGAGTTTTCCCTCGCCTTGTTAAAAATTCTATTTACATATAAAAAGAAATATACAGACAACGGATAGTTGGCAAGTCCCGGTTTTTTGTGAATAAAAGGAAATTAAAAAAAGACTTTTTGACAAAAAATAACTAAAATTATAAGTAGGTTATATTATAAAATGTAAAAAAGAAAAATATTAGGTTACGGAAGGTGGATTATGAAGCTGATTTTCCGGATCCGGCGAAGCATCGCCAGACGCAAAGGATCAGTGGTCCTCACACGCGATTTTTCGGGTTTTGGAAGCAAGGCGGCCGTGGCAAAGGCCCTCAGGGAACTTGTCGGTTCCAATGTTCTCTGTCGGCTTGGATACGGCGTTTATGGAAAGTTGCGATTTGTCGGGCATCTTGGCCGATACGCACTGCAGCGCCCCTTTGAGGGCATGGCTGAAGAAGCCCTCAGGCGCCTGGGCGTATCCTGCGGCCCGGGCCGGGCGCAGCGGGCTTATTTGGAGGGCAAGACAAATCAGGTTCCCATGACAGTAGCCTTTGAAGTGGGCACCCGCATTCGCAGAAAGCTCGGCCTGGGAGAGTTGAAGGTCAGTTATGAGAGAAATAGGTCGCATGGAACGCGACATGATAGAGGTTTACAGCCTTGAATCCCGCAGAGGCATACCTGCCGCCGTCCTTGAGAAAGATATTTTATTGACCGATGTCCTGCAGGCCATCTCCGAGATCAGGCCGCGAGGATTCTCCCTCGCTTTTTGCGGTGGAACGGCTCTCGCCAAGGCCTACAAAGTCATTGACCGGATGAGCGAAGATCTTGATTTCAAGGTCACTGTTCCCACATGCAGCGAAAAGCAGCTTCTCTCTTCCCTTGAAACCTCCCGGGTTCAGATCCGCGCCGCAGTGGAGCGCATCGGCTTCCCCGGCGATGATTGCCGTGCCTATAATAACAATAGATTTTTTACCTTCCGGCTCCGATATAACAGCCGTTTCAAAAGCCAGTCCGAATCCCTGCGTCCATATATTCAGGTTGAATGCATCAATATCGCGCCGGTGGAAAAGCCTCAGCTGAAGCCAATGCGCTCCATCGTGGCTGACCATTTCGACGTGGGAAAAGCCGTGGAACTCCCCTGTACGACACTGCGCGAAACGCTTGTCGAAAAAACAGTCGCCCTCCTGCGCCGCTTGGGGGACGACAGAGAGCGGAACCGGCATAATCCATATCTAATGCGCCACGTCTACGATCTCAGCCGGATCATACAAAACATCGGCCGGCCCGACGATGCGAAATTCCAGGAAATGTTCGTTCAGAAAGTCCGGCTCGACACTTGCCAATATGCCGGCATCAGCGCCGCCTTTGGGGCGGATGCCAGAAAGGCCATGAAAGCGTCTGTCATGGATCTGCGGAAGGACCCCAGACATGCACGGGATTATGAGACATCGCTCAAGGATCTGGTTCTGCACGGCGGGACGTCTTCCTACCACACGGCACTGGCGCACTTTCTTCCCCTTGCGGATGCCCTGATCAAGCGTCTGGACTTGGCCGACGCCGAGGCGGGCGTGCCTCACGCCTCCGGGATGCGCCCAAGGCACTAGTATCTTTTTAAACTCTGTTTTTGAAAAATTACAAAATTACATTGACGTTTTATGAAAAATATGAAAAATTGTCTTCACAACATGAAAAATTGAGGTTGAAAATGAAGTCGTTTGTTCCTCCACAAAACGGCGGAAAAAAGCCCGATGAGACGGTTCAGGACCAGAGCGATGAACTGTCCGGCACTTC
The DNA here is from genome assembly GCF_001553605.1 of Desulfovibrio fairfieldensis. NCBI lineage: Bacteria > Pseudomonadati > Thermodesulfobacteriota > Desulfovibrionia > Desulfovibrionales > Desulfovibrionaceae > Desulfovibrio > Desulfovibrio fairfieldensis. The sequence goes on along the minus strand of NZ_CP014229.1, from coordinate 1,822,965 downwards.
TCCGGCCGCGGACTGGACGGATCTGGATCCGGCCGGCTCCGCTCCCGGGGTTCCGGCGGATCCGGTTCCGGGCCGCGAGGATGAGCCTCTGGAGGTTGGTCAGGTTTCTGATACAGCCGCCGCTCTTATGAAGGATCAACATGAACCCCTTCCGGAATCTGTACGGCGCCAACCAGCATTCCCCGGCCAGCCCGTCTCCGATGCTGACGGCGGTAGCGCGAGCGAAGAGTGGGAGACTGAGGCGCTTTCTGAAAGCCTTGTGGGCGACGCTGTGCAAGATGTGCCCGTGGACTCAGACCCGAGAATAAGCGCTGGGCAGATTCCGAAAGAAGAGGAAAAGCCTGTTTCTCAGGATCCAGCGCACGAGAAGGTAGGAAGGACGATGTCGGAAGAGCATACGTGTGACTGGGATGACTGGATGGCGGTGTTGGAAGCGCACCCGGGGATTTCCTATCACCAGGGGGAAATTATCCGCCTGGTCGGAGATTACAGGCCTGGGGACGCCAATGTGCTCAAGCGTGCAAAGTATATCCTTGAACGTATGATTGCCCAAGATGCCTTGAGGGCCGCCAAGAACCAGTGACGGAGCGTGGCGCAGCTTGGAAGCGCACCTGCTTTGGGAGCAGGGGGTCGAAGGTTCGAATCCTTTCGCTCCGACCATCAAAGGATACGCCGTGATCACCACCCTCTTTAAATATATGGTGACGAACCTGACCGAAACGTTTTCGTTTTCGTGCCACTTCCCCAACGCGCCGCCTCCCGCACCGTGTCAGAAGGGGCACCAAATGTCTCGGCACAAGGTTGATTCGCCACCTTGTCACGACACCGACAAGGACGCCGCCGGGCACTGCGTTAAGGCCGCAGGAAGCCAGCGAGACAAGCAAGAGTAGAACACCCTCTGACGGACATACTCCAAGGAAACATGGCCATTGTGGCCAGGCTGCAGATAAGCGGCCATGTAAAAGGCCCCCGCCCCTTGGTGAAAACTGAGGGGCGGTTTTTTTTCCTTCCCAAGAACGCCTAACACCGCGTATATTGTAATAAAAGGCGCGCCAATAAAGTTGAAACCAGCTTTGGAGGGTGTGATGATGGAAACAATTCTTTGGCGTGTCCTGCGCTTCAACAATATGCAGATCCGTTTTTTCATCCATGAAGGAAATCCATTCTTTGACGCTTCCGACATCCTTGCCATTGCGGATGCGGGTTCTCCTCTGGAAGCGAAGGAGCGTGTCAAACATCTTCCTGACACATGGCGCATGGTCTTGCCGGGCAAAAATGATGAGGTGGTGGCGGTATCTCCGGCAGGGGCCATGCTGGCCGCTATTTCCTCAAGTGCGCCTGATTTCGCGTTCTTTGAATGGTTGACCTATGCGCACGTCCTCATTGCCAAGGGGCTCGGCAGACTCGTTAAAGAAAACGACAAGGACAGCGCAAGCCAAATAGCGCGCCTGCAGCTCCATCGGGGGGAACTGGAGCGTGAGTTGTGCGCTGTGGGCATGACCCTGGGGGCGATTCGCAAGATGATCTGGGAACTCAGCCGTGATGGGGATGCGGCTAGGGTTCACATAGCTGAAGCCATGGAGCGCAAAACTGAGATGCGCGGAGCTGCGTTTACCGCTATCAGCGCTCTGTGTGGAAGCGTTCACGAAGACTGATCCCATAACATATAGGTGATTTGAAAAGGCCGGCATCCCGGCCTTTTCTTATTTTATTGAAAAATTAGTTGTAAAACTTGAAAAATTGGAATAAGAAAGTTCACACCTGATGTTAAAAACAAACCCAAAGGAGCGCGCCATGCAAAACTTTTTCTTCGCTACGAGACGCGAACTTGAAAAGAACCAGCGCATGTTCCCCCGGCTGAGCACTGATGATGCCGCGTCGGCCCTTACCGTCGAGATGGGCAAGCTGACTCGGGCCATCCATGAACTCAGCAACCATGCAGAGCCAGGGAGCGTAGCTCAGACCCGAGCGAGTATTCATGCTGAGCGCGTGGCGGGGCTGGCCTGGCGGATCTGGAGTATTCTGGAAGGCAACGCGAGCGTTCCGGTGGAAAAAAAGGACAATGCCTTGGTCCTGGGAGAGATGTTCGCGGAAGTTGATAGAGCCCGCTTGGATCCTGAAAGTGCGGCGCGGCTTTTCTGCGGCACGCTCAACCTTGAGGTAAGTGAGCCTGTCAAAGCCATGCTTCAGTCAAACGGGTCTCATCAATCTGCATAGGATGAGGGGGGAATATGAATTGGCGTAATATTCCCGGCTGGCCAGGTTACCAGATAGATGCCCGTGGCTGTGTGCGGACGGAGCGGGGCTATCAAGTGCCAATTTATGGCCAAACTTACTATTTGAAGCGTCAAGGCGTTCGCCATCGCATCTCCAGAGCGGAATTGATTCAGCTTATGAAACACCCGACGTGCGAATCTTCACCGGCTTCATTTCACGGCGATAAGGGCTTCGTGCCTATTCCTGAATGTCCGGATTACGCAATCAACCGAATGGGTGTCGTCCGCGATCCCGACGGTAAGGAGAAGGAAAGAGATCCCGACAAAAGCGGGATCCCGAATATCCTCATCAATGGCAGGCATAAGCGCCTGAACATCCTGCTTTGTCTGGCTTTTGGACCGGGTGCGGCGACCGCCGCCGGACTGCCTGAACCGGATGCGAAACGGTTTGCCCGCCGGAGTGACGATAAAGTCGCTGTGAATCCCCATTTCTCCAGAAACCTGGAGAAGAAACAAGGGCGATGCTGTCATGATTGCGGCCGCCCCACGCGTGATTATCGTTGCCCGGCATGCTGGCGCAAGCTTCGCGGATTCAGCGCGGAAGAGGCCGCAGCTCATGAAACTCCCTTTGCTCTGTAATTCCAACAGGGGAATCCGTCATGTCGTTCTGCACGGACGGTTTGTGTGAATGAAATCAACTGGAGCTGTTATGGAAATCCGGCAGATCACCTGGGCGGAATTGGAAGCCAGGCTTGAAGCACAGGGTGTGCCGTATGAGCATTATGCCTTTAAATGTGCTCACTGTGGCCATGTCCAGAGTCCGGTCTCCTTGGCTAAGCATATGAGCCCTGATGCCGCTCTGCAAGCGGTCTACTCTGCCTGTGAAGGTTGCTTCACCAAACTGAGTTTCCGGAAAAACAAAGAAGTCGGCTGCAGCTGTCGTCTGACTGGGAATGCATTTCCACATAAACTCGAAGTCCTGAAAGATGGCGCTCAAATCCCGATTTTTGAACCAGCTAGCGCTGCGGAAGCTCAGGAGCTCATGCAGAAGAACATGGCCTTCGTGCGTAGGTGCCGAGTTTGCGGCTGCGATAATTTTCATGCCTGTCCAGGGGGCTGCTATTGGATCGAGAAGGATCTCTGTTCTGCCTGCGAAGGTAAAGGATAATACTATGAGCAAAGCAGAGTTTTCTACAGGTCAGATGGACAATTTTGCAAGAATTTACTCCAAACGAGCTCTAAATAACTGTAATGCAGCACCTGAAGGCATGAGCGAACTCACAGAAACACAGATTTGGAGAGCAGCGTCCGAGCAACAACGGACAATCATAGTTCGTGATATTAAAAGAATTGCACGAGGTTTATTTATTAACGCCGGATACAGCTTGGAAATAGTGAATAAAAATATTCCCAATAATTAATTGGAAATAAGGCGAGGAGCAGAGTTTATGGCACGTAAAATATCGCATCTTCATGATGGCCATAAGCGGTTGGAAAGATCTATGTCGACGTTTTGGATAGAAAACGGAATTTCGTTTCCCTGGTCTTTCAATCTCTATCTATATTGCTGCAATGGGGCTGGTGTCCATTGCCACGGCAATGCCTCCCGTAAGGCTTGGATGCTTCAACGTCATGGGGAGGCTGCTGAATCTCTCCGTGCCGCAACTCGCACTGCTTTCATGCGGACAGGGAGATAGCCCATGACCATAGACGGCCCGCGCCTAGTGCGCTGCGAAGACGTGCGCGTGCTGGGGCGTGGAGAGTTGTAGTGATTTGCTCCCGTGGCCGTGGAGACTCCGGCGAGGCTCTAGCCGGGGAAAAGTGCAACGGCGGGGCGATGCCTTCACCGTCCTCATGTCAATCCCTGAGCAGCCATGCCGGGCGGCGTTGTAGTCCGGCTTAATTCAACTCACGGGAGTTATTATGTCTGCCTTTCTTGGGACAGTCGGAACATTTTTTCTTGTAGCCCTTGTAGCTTTGGGGATGTGGGGTTGCCCGCGTTATGACGTTTATCAACAAAACCTTAAAGGAGAGGCCGAGCTGGCAAGGGCGACCCAAAACCGGCAGATCAAAATCCAAGAGGCCAAGGCCGAGCAGGAAAGCGCGCAAATGAGGGCTGCGGCGGAAGTCGAGAGGGCCAAAGGCGTAGCTGAGGCCAACAAGATCATTGGCGACAGCCTGCGCGGCAATGAAGCCTACCTCCGTTATCTGTGGATACAGGGATTGCAGGAAGGTGCAACTCCCCAGGTGGTCTATGTCCCCACGGAAGCTGGGCTGCCGATTCTGGAGGCTGGCCGCACCAACGGAAAATGATCTTTCGGCAAGCGCGGCGCGAATCGGGGCTAGAATCTTGGAGAATAAGAAATGAAAACTGAACACCTGAATGAAGAAGTCGATGTTTTAGCGCGCTGTCTGGCTAATGCGTGTGTACGTGCTGGCAATATCCAGAATTGTTTCCTGGATGGCGTATGTCCGCATAACGTTAACTGCCGCGAGGTCTCAAGCGTGCTGTGGAAGATTTTCGCCAGCGACTATGTGGTGAACGAACGCGAAAGGAGATCACTATGAATATCGTGAGAAATAAAGAAGAAATCGACCGCGTTGAAAACTGGGCGGCGGAAGGTTTTGACAACGGCAGCCACTACCCCGGCATGAGCTATGAGCAGGGCGTCATGGATGTCCTTGCTTGGCTCCGGGGAGATAGCAACCACGCCCCCGACGAAGACTAATCCTCCCCTCTGACCGCTCGAGTCCCAGGACGTGGGCGGGATTGAGCGTGGGCGCGCCGCGCGTCTGGGAACAGGCCGAGAGGCGACAGCAGGGTGTCATCAAACTCAACCCCGGAGAGCGCCCTCTCCCGGGAAAAAACGGGAATACCTGTGACCACCAAAATCGAATGGGCCGACATGACCATAAATCCGGTTGTGGGCTGCTCCCCCTGTTCGCCGGGCTGCGATAACTGTTACGCTGAGCGCTTTGCTGCGCGGCTGGCGAAGAATCCCAAGACGGCCAAAAAATACTCGGGCGTAGTGGACGAGAAAGGCAAGTGGACGGGCGTTATAGATTTCGATGTGTCCTGCTTGGTCAAGTTACCCAGGAAACCGAAACGCATTTTTGTGGGTAGCATGTGCGATCTGTTTCACGACTCCGTGATGGACACCCATCTAGAACAGATCGTGGGGCATATCGGCCTCACGAGAGACAACGCCCATCACACATTTATGCTTCTTACAAAGCGTCCAGAAAGAATGCGTGATTTCTTTACACGATGGGAACCATACCGAAAAGTTACCAACGTCTGGCTCGGCGTCACGGTCTGTAACCAGGCCGAGGCCGACGCCAAAATTCCCGTTCTGCTCCAGACTCCGGCGGCTGTCCGGTTCGTCAGCGTGGAGCCATGCTTGGGGCCGGTGGATTTACGTGGAAAGCTTTGCCACTGGACGTGCCCTGACGGTTCCGGGAGTTGGTTTTCTCCGGTGTCGGGAAAAGTCCATCATCGTTTGCTCGACTGGGTCATTTGCGGCGGCGAAACCGGCCCCGGCGCGCGGCCCATGCATCCTGATTGGGTGCGTGACCTGCGAGACCAGTGCCAGGGCGCGCGCGTCCCGTTTTTCTTCAAATCTTGGGGGGAGTGGGCTCCCAATTGCCTTTGCGGGGCCAAAAGGCCTCACCCAATTATCCAACGGCCCACGCCTGGGCATGTGGGATGTATGTTTAAATGCGGCAAGCGCCGCGCTGGCCGTCTGCTCGACGGGCGCACATGTGACGAGTTTCCGGAGGGAGGGAGAGCCTATGCTAACTGACGCTGAACTGAAGTGGCTGGAAGAGCGGCAAAATATATGTTTGCGCTGTCGTGATCGCAAATATTGTCGCACAGGAAAGAAGCACGGATACAACACAAGAAACTGTCGTTTCTGGAAGATAACTGTCCTTGGGCCATTTTCATTGAGTTATCCCATAAACAATTACGAGGACGCCGCCAAGTTTGAGGCTCGGGTGGGGGCATATATCGCATTCTGGAGCCAGCATATGCAGTGTCCTACGCGGACAAGCTGTAGAGCGCAGAGAATTTCAGAGTGCGTTGCGTGCTGGCTGAAACATGCCCGCATCGCCGTCGAAGCCGAAATGGAGGCTGAAAATGACCGCTGACGAATTGCTGGCCGACCTGGAAGCAAAGGCTCAAGAGGCGGAGCAAGGGGAATGGAAAGCTATAACCAAAGAGTTCTTCGGTGACGTCAGCAGTGAAGTGGAAGTAAAAAGCAGCGGGACTGTCGCTTATGATTTGAATCCCGACGACGCGGCATTTATCGCCGCAGCCAATCCTGCCACCGTCCTGCGGCTGGTGGCCATGGTGCGGTGGCTGGCGGGACAAGGTGATTATGTCTGCCCCCCTGAAAAGTTTCGCACCGTCGATTGCCCCGAAGTACAGAGAGAAGAATTTTGTCCCTGCAAACGTTGCTGGGCTGAGGCCGCCTACAACGCCACGGAGGCCAGCCATGACTGATAAACAAAAAAACAAGGTAAGCGAAATCGCTCGGCTTATGGGAGCCCCACATCCCTGTGATAACGGGGTGTCATATGACGAGCCACAATGTGGCCGGTGCAACACAAGCAGAGCCGTTGTAGTTTACAGGGCCCATGTCGAACCGCTGGAATGCGAACTTCTGCGGCTGCGGGCCGAGCTGGAACAGTATAAAGATAGCATCCAGTCACTACGATATGTGGCTAATAAAACATTGGTAGATTGCAATTTTCGCATAAAAGAAAACATATCATTAAAAGAAGAAGTTCTGCGCATACAGGCTGAGAACGTTCGGCTGAAAGAAGAGCTGGAGAACGCTTTGCATGTCAATGGACTGCGCCTTGCGGAGATCGCCAAGACACTATTCACAGGAATGGTAGAAGGAATCTCGGGATCGGGAGATTCTGAAAGCGTAAGGGTTCAGACTGGCGCGACATGCGTACATTGCAATGCCTGCTTCACCAGCGCTGAAGATGCAATCGCACATGACAAGGTGTGTCCCAAGCATCCGGCGAATATCAGAGCTGAACTGCTGGAAAAAGAGGCCGAGTGGCTGGCAAACCGCCTGTGCATTCAGAGCGCGCGAGATATTGAACCTCAGACGCGTGACCAAAATCCGGAATGGTGGCGCGAAGCCGCCCGCAAGGCTGTGGAGGAGTCCTGATGCAGGAGCAATGCACCTTACTGCCCCAAATCCTTGATCCCTGCTGCGGCGGCCGTATGTTCTATTTTGATAAGCACGATCCCCGTATACTGTGCTGCGACATTCGCCGGGAAGAGCATGTGCTTTGTGATGATAGGATTTTTACGGTCTGCCCGGACACGGTGGCAGATTTTCGAGCGCTTCCGCATGCCGACGCAAGTTTCCACCTTGTAGTCTTTGATCCTCCGCATCTTGAGCGGTGTGGACCCCAATCCTGGCAGAGGAAGAAGTACGGTAAGCTCACAAAGGGCGCATGGCGCGACGATCTATCAGCCGGGTTCAAGGAGTGCTGGCGGGTGCTCAAGCCCGGAGGGACACTGATTTTTAAGTGGTCCGAGACGCAGATCAGCGTGCAGAAGGTGCTGACATGCTTCCCGCAGCGCCCCGTCTTTGGGCACACGACGACGGCGAATCTCAAAACTCATTGGATGGCATTTTACAAGGCCGTGAAGCAAGCATGAAAGAGAGTCCGATACCCTTCAAGGGCGACATGGTCAGAGCGATCCTGGCCGGGCAGAAGACGCAGACGCGGCAGACGGTTGTGCCTCCCACTAGAACGAGAGGGAATCATGGCTCCATCTGCCCCTACGGCCAGCCCGGCGACCGCCTGTGGGTCAAGGAAACCTTTTACAGATATTACCCCTCAGAAACGTGGCCCGAACCAAAGGCCCTGTACAGGGCGGACGGGATCACCCTTTGTGACAAAGACAGCGAAGGAAAAAAACAGCGCTGGACGCCCTCCAGCCACATGCCCCGCATCCTGTCCCGCATCACCCTTGAGATCACCGACATCCGTGTGGAGAGGGTGCAGGATATCAGCGAGGAAGATGTCCAGGCGGAAGGTTTCAGCGACAGGCCCGCTTCTAAGAACAAATTCCGTATTGCCTGGGATTTACTGTACTGGAAACGCGGCCTTGGCTGGTCCGTAAACCCGAGGGTCTGGGTGATTACTTTTAAGCGGGTGGAAAATAGAAATGAGTAACATCTGCATTAAGCTCAACATCAACGATCTCGAAAAATACCTGTTGGACTCGGTGAAGAGTACAACAAAGCAAAATGATAACAAACTTACATTGAACTGACTGGAGCAAAAGGTATGAATGGAGAGAATAAAAATAAATTGGGTACCGCTTCCCGGCTCCTTGAGTTACCGCGGGAAGGACGCTGTCGGCCGGCACAAGTTGCCTGCGTCATGGGCATATGTAGAGCGACACTCTACAATCGGATTAGGGAAGGGAAATTGCCGCCATTGCGTAAAGATGGAGAGCGGATCTCGTTCTGGTTTGTTGAGGAAATTCGTCCTTATCTCAGGACGCCAGACCCGATTGATGCGCAAGGCTAAGAGCATCAAGATAGTCAGCCCATTCCTGCATCATTTTTACGCGTTTTTCCCAGTATTGGGCTCTGTTGTATGTTGCCCGGACGGCATCCTTGCTGACATGCGCCAACTGGATTTCGATAACATCAAAATCATAGCCTTGCTCATTCAGCAGGGTAGACGCCATGCTTCGGAAACCGTGCGCGGTCATTTCCGATTTGGTGAATCCCATGGTGCGCAATGCCGCAGAAACCCCGTTTTCAGACAAGGGTTTGCCAGGTCGTGGGGAAGGGAATAGCCATATGTCGGAACGGCGCTGAGCCCGCAATATCTCAATAATACTCATACACTGCGCTGACAACGGTACGCGATGCTCCCGGCGCATTTTCATCTTCTCGGGCGGGATGCGCCATTCCTGTTTATCCCATACGATTTCACGCCACTCAGCGCGGCGCACTTCTCCAGGCCTGCAAAAAGTATAGGCTGACCACAGCATGGCCAGGCGTACCGCTCCATAGCCTTCGTAGCCCTTGATGGCCGCCATCAGCCTCCCCACCTCTTTGGGGTCTGTGATTGCAGCAAAGGATTTAACGGGCTTTGAAGCCAGGACGCCTCTCAGATCGCGACATGGATCAGACTGCACATGGCCACATGCTACCCCGTATCGGAAAATCCTGGAACAAATGCTCAGAACCTTGGCCGCCGTTTCGTGCTTTTCCTGCCGCTCCAGGGGCGTAAGAATTCTTTCTAGTATCTGCGGAGGAGTAATTTCGGTAAGTTCGGCGTCTCCGATTCCTGGATATATCAGGCGATCAAGCCTGGTCGAAACCTCTTTGAAGTAGGTTTCACTCAACGTGAGTTTCTGTTTTCGGAGCCATTCTGCTGCCACAGCGCGAAAGGCTTTGCTTGCCGCCTTCTTGGGAGTGATTTTGTGGGACAGCTTTTCTTTGACGTCGAGGAGTTCTTTTCGAGCTTCGCGCAGAGATATCTGCGGATACGTTCCCAAGGTCAGGCGTTGCTCTTTTTTGTCTTTGCGGTATTTAATGCGCCAAACTTTCGTGCCGGTCGGCAGCACTTCAATGTAGAGGCCGCCACCGTCAAATATTTTGTAGGGCTTGTCCTTGGGCCGCAACGCCTTGATAGCAGTGTCGGTCAGGGGCATGTGGGGGCATCTCCTTGGCATGGGGGAATGATGCCCCTATTCTTGCCCCCAAATAGAGCTGGCTGTCAATCGACTACCTTGGACGCTAATGACAGTGAACAGGCCGGAAATAAAAGAAGACCAAGGTTTTTAAGACAACCTTGGTCTTCTTTAAAAAATCATCTGGCGGAGAGGGTGAGATTCGAACTCACGGTACGCTATTAACGTACACACGATTTCCAATCGTGCTCCTTAGACCAGCTCGGACACCTCTCCGTGGATGGGCGAATGCTGGCACCCGCCCGTAAAGCCGAATCTGTATATGCTAAAACCGTGTCAGCCGCAAGCAAAAAGTGCGGTCTGTGCTACTATAACTTGTCCGGCGGCTTGCCGCCGGGGGGCGTATCGCTTTTTTCCCTCCACCGGAGGTGATTGATATTTGGCGCTCACGGGCTGTGATTGGCGAAGGGCGTGCCTTCACAGCCTTTTTTGAACAGCCAGGCCAGAGCCAGCACAATCACAATCGCCAGAATGCTCCAGAACATGGCGTTTTCCCCGGCGTCGGCCGGTTCAGGACTTGTCCTTCTTGTTGTCGTCGTCCTCAGAGCGCGGCGGACGTTTTTTACCGCCTTGCGCGCCGCGCTGGAAGGCCCAGAGCCCGAATGCGGCCAGTAGGGTAATGCCCAGAGCGTTGAGGGTCAGATAATCCATACCGCCGCCGTCAGGCCGAAATGCCGATCTGGTTGAAGCCGCTGTCCACGTAGATGATTTCACCGGTGACCGCGTGGGACAGCTCCGAAGCCAGGAAGACCGCCGCGCCGCCCACATCCGTGGTGCTGACGTTGCGGCGCAGGGGGGCGTGGGCCTCCACATGGTTGAAGATGTCCTTGAGGCTGGACACCGCCGAGGCGGCCAGGGTTTTGATGGGCCCGGCGCTGAGGGCATTGACGCGCACGCCCTTGGGGCCCAGATCATAGGCCAGGTAGCGCACCGAGGCTTCCAAGGCGGCCTTGGCCACGCCCATGACGTTGTAGCCGGGGATGATCTTGGTGGAGCCGTGGTAGGTCATGGTGATCACTGAGCTGCCGTCGTGGAGCAGGGGCTCGAAGGCCCGACAGAGCCCGGTGAGCGAATAGGCGGAAACCTCCAGGGCCAGCTTGAAGCCGTCGCGTGAGGTGTCCACAAAGCGGCCCACCAGATCCTGGCGGTTGGCAAAGGCCACGGAATGCACGAGGATGTCCAGATCGCCCCATTTTTCCTTGACCAAGTCGGCGGCGGCCTGAATCTGGGCGTCGTCGCAGACGTCGCACTGGAAGGTAAATTCCCCGCCGAGTTCCTCGCTCAGGGGCTCCACACGCTTTTTGATGGCTTCGCCCACATAGTTGAAGGCCAGCCGGGCCCCCTGGGCTTTGAGACATGAGGCTATGCCGTAGGCAATGCTTCTATTGTTGGCGAGCCCCATGATCAGGGCTTTTTTACCTTGCAGCAGCATGGCTTCTCCTTAAAAACAAGCCGGCGCGCCGGCCTTCGGTTAATGAATGTTGGTCCTGCGGGTGCGAGCCCGTTAAATTTCGCTGGTCAGAATCTCGTAGGCTTCCTTGTAGCGTTCCGCCGTGGCCTGAATGACTTCTTCGGGCAGGTGCGGCGGGGGCGGCTGCATATTCCAGGGCTGCTTCTTGAGCCAGTCGCGCAGATACTGCTTGTCAAAGCTGGGCTGGCCCTGTCCGGCCTTGTACTGGTCAGCGGGCCAGAAGCGCGAGGAGTCGGGCGTGAGCACTTCGTCAATAAGGTGCAGGCTGCCGTCTATGAAGCCGAATTCAAATTTGGTGTCCGCCACGATGATGCCGCGCCCGGAGGCATAGGCGCGCCCGGCCTCGTAAATGGCCAGGGAGGTTTTTTCCGCCAGACGGGCCGTGTCCTCGCCCAGCAGGCGGGCGGCTTCGGCCACGCTGATGTTTTCGTCGTGCTGGCCCAGTTCCGCCTTGGTGGAGGGGGTGAACAGGGCGGGCTCAAGTTTGTCCGACTCGCGCAGGCCCTCGGGCAGCCTGTAGCCGCAGAGCTGGCCCGTGGCTTGGTAGTCTTTCCAGCCGGAACCCGTGATGTAGCCGCGCACGATGCATTCCACCGGCAGGGGCTTAGCCTTGCGCACCAGCACGGCGCGGCCTTCCAGCTCGTCCTTCCAGGGGGCCAGGGCGGCTGGGAAGCGGTTTACGTCGCTTTCCAGCAGATGGTTGGGGATGATGTCCTTGAATTTATCCATCCAGAACAGGGTGATCTTGTTCAGGATCACGCCCTTGTAGGGAATAGGCTCGCTCATGATCACGTCAAAGGCCGACATGCGGTCCGTGGTGACGATGAGCAGGGTTTTTTCGTCCACATCGTAGATGTCGCGCACTTTGCCGCGCGAAAGCAGAGGATAGGCGGTGATGTCCGTTTTGACGACGACTTTCATATGGGCTCCTGTTGTGCCGCTAGAGCATTTTCACAATGAAAATTACCCTGTACTGTTAAAATGCTCGGCCTTGTGAAACAAGGCCCGCAAGATTTCCGTAGGCGGGCTTTGCCCTCCGTAAAGCGGAAATCTCAAGCGTGCTATGCTCTATTTGTGCCGGCGGGCTTCCACCGAGCGGGCATGGGCCTCCAGGCCTTCCAGACGGGCCAGAGCGGCGATGGCCGGGGCATTTTGCAGCAGGAAGGCCGACGAGGCGGCCACGATGCTGGTTTTTTTGCAGAAGGTCTGCACGGAAAGGGCCGAGGAAAAACGCGCCGTGCCCAGAGTGGGCAGCACATGGTTGGGACCGGCGTAATAATCGCCCACGGCTTCGGGGCTGTGCTGCCCCATGAAGACCGCGCCCGCATGGCGGATGTGCGGCAGCACGGCCCAAGGGTCGCGGGTGCAGATTTCCAGATGCTCCGGGGCCACGCGGTTGGCCACGGCCACGGCCACACTGAGGTTGGGCACCACCACGATAGCGCCCCAGTCCATGAGCGAACGCCCGGCGATCTGAGCCCTGGGCAGGCTTACGTACTGGTTGTCCAGTTCCTGCTGCAGGCTTTCGGCAAGGCGGGGATCGTCCGTGACGCAGATGGCCGAAGCCAGGGGGTCATGCTCGGCCTGAGAGAGCATGTCCGCCGCGATCCAGCTCACATTGGCCGACGAATCGGCCAGGACCAGCACTTCGCTGGGACCGGCGATCATGTCGATGCCCACTGTGCCCTGAACCAGACGCTTGGCCGTGGTCACATAAATATTGCCCGGTCCGGCGATGACGTCCACCGGCGGCAGACTCTGCGTGCCGTAGGCCAGGGCCGCGATGCTCCAGGCCCCGCCCACGCGGTAGACTTCGTCGATATCCAGCAGATGGGCGGCAGCCAGAATGTGCGGGTTAACGCTGCCGTCCTTGCGGGGCGGCGTGCAGACGGCCAGACGCGGCACGCCCGCCACCTGGGCCGGAATGGCGTTCATCAGCAGGCTGGAAACCAGGGGCGTGTTGCCGCCCTGGCCGCCCGGCACGTACAGGCCCACGGCGTCCACGGGCAGAACCCGCTGACCCAGGATGCTGCCGTCCGGCCGGGTCAGAAACCAGGATTTCTCCAGCTGGGCTTCGTGGAAAGCGCGGATGTTGGCGGCGGCCCCGCTGATCTGCTCCCGGCTTTCCACGGAAACCGATGCCGCGGCGCGGGCGATTTCCTGTTCGCTTACGCGCAGGGGCGGGGCGAAATCCGGGCAGTCGAAACGGCGGGTAAAGTCAACAAGGGCTTCGTCGCCCTTGTCCCGCACGGCGGCCAGAATGTCCCGCACGGCATTTTCAACCCCGTCACCGGGGTTGCTGCGGCCCTGCAGCCACTGGGCGGCTTTGGGCCATTCCTGTTCGTTCTGCAGGGTCAGAATACGGCATGTCATAGGCAAGTCCTCTCAGCAATCGGGACAATATACAGAAGGGCCGCGAGAATGTCGAGGCGCATGCTGGGTATTGCCTGCTGGAGAAGCGTCCGGAGCTCCGGCAATGTCCTGCGCGCGCCGCCGCATCTTGACAGCACGGCGCGGCGACCTTACTCAATACAGATATACACCGTCATGAAGCATCCATCGGGATGACGTTTTCAGGGCGGCACGTTTCAGGAGGAAGCATGCGGCGTCATACGATGCAGTCATATATGCGGTCGGCCCAGGCCGGTGAGGAATTTCAGGACGAGGCCGGTGAAGGCCGTCCGGAGCAGGAGGGCATGAGCCCGGATAACAACGGATGGGATAACGCCTTGCGCGACGAAGCCCTTATGCCGGAAGACGCGGGCGCCGCGGCGGACCAAGCCCAGGCTGACGCCGAGGCGCGCCTCAAGGCCGAGGTTGAGGAACTGCGCCTGCGCGCCGCCGCGGAAATGGAAAATTTCAAAAAGCGTCTTACCCGGGAACATCAGGAACAGATGCGTTACGCGGCCGAAAACGTGCTCAGCGATCTGTTGCCCACGCTGGACAATCTGGATCTGGCCCTGCAATACGGCAGTAAGCACGAAGCCTGCAAGGACATGCTTCAGGGCGTGGCCATGACCCGCAAGCTGTTGCGGGAGGCGGTGACGAAGCACGGTCTGACGCCGCTGGGCGAAGAGGGCGAGGAATTCAACCCGGAAGTGCATGAAGCCGTGGGCTTTGATGCCCGGCCGGATTTTGCCTCCGGCGCTGTGGCCCGCGTGCTCCAGCGGGGCTACAAGCTGGGCGACCGTCTGCTGCGCCCGGCCAAGGTGATGATCAATCAGTAAGAACGATTTGCCCCGGCGCGACGACGAGCGCTGATCTGGTTAGCGCAAGCGGAACTCCTGGGGGCAATACGGTTTTTATCCGGAAAATGCCCGGTTCGCCGGGCATTTTCCGCGTTGCGGGCTGCCTTCGGTCGCTTTGCCGGAATGAATCCTTTGAAACGTGTAGCGTTTCAAAGGTAATCTGCTCTAAAGATCAGCGCGCAGATGCGCCCGCGCTGCTTTTCGCGTTGTAGTATAGTCTTTTTTCAAAAAAGAGATGCCTATCGTGAGCAATCAACCCGCCGACCTTCATGCTGGTAGTCCCCGCCAGCTCAAACCCCAGCTTCCTGTATAAGGAAACAGCGGGAATGTTTTGTGAGCCTGTGTCAAGTCTGACTGCCTCGCATGAACGCTGTTTGGCTATTTCCAGCGCGTAATTTACAAGTGACGAACCAATGCCTTTTCCTGCCATGCCGGGGCGTACAATAACCAGATGGATGACCATTACTTTTTCGTCTGCCGCCCGACTCGGCCAGTTTATTTCCCCATATTCATCCGGCTGCCGCGTATCGGCAATGATGCTGCCCGCCAGAATATCGCCCTCTTCGCATACAAATAAGGCCCCGGCCAGCAAAGCTCTCTTCGCGTCTTCTATTGTTGGATAAACCCCCTCCTGAAAGACGGTAAATGCGCCGTGTTCTCTTTCATGTAAAAAATGCTCCTGATATCCTTCTTCTATATGATCCAGATCCGCGGCGACTGCCTGTCTCAGCATTTTGTTCTCCTCTTGAAAAACAAGCTGGAAAAGCCGATGAACGCCCTGTTCATCAACTTTTCCAGCGTCGTTATTCCACATTGAAGCGGACGGCAACGGCTCAAACCATGACTATTTCTTCTTACACGGGGGCGTCGACGCGCTTGTCTGCGTCATCCTGATCGGAATAGCGCTCCGCAATGTCCCGGAACCGGTTCTGGATGGTTGCGAAGGCGTCCACCACATCCGGAGCGAACTGCGTGCCGCGTCCGGCCAGGATGATTTTAGCGGCCATCTCATGATTCATGGGCGGCTTGTAGACGCGCTGGCTGCGCAGGGCGTCGTAGACGTCGGCCACGCTCATCAGCCGGGCCGAAAGGGGAATCTCATCGCCTTTGAGCCCGCGCGGGTAGCCCTTGCCGTCCCAGCGTTCGTGATGGCAATAGGCGATATCGCTGGCAACCCGCAAAAAGGAATTGCCGCCCAGCACCTGCTCGGCCGAAGCCAGCACTGCGCGTCCGCGTACGGTATGCTCCTTCATGGCCTCGTACTCTTCGTCCGTGAGTGGTCCCGGCTTTTGCAGCACGGCGTCGGCAATGGCCACCTTGCCCACGTCGTGCAGAGGCGCGGACAGATAGAGCCAGGAAATGGCGTCCGCATCAAGACGGTCCGCGTATTGGGGCAGGGTAGCCATATATTCGGCCAGAGCCCGGACGTAATTCTGGGTGCGTTTGATGTGCGCGCCGGTTTCCGGGTCGCGCCATTCGGCCAGGCTGGCCATGGCGTGAATGGTGGCTTCCTGGGTCAGGGCCAGCTGCCGGGTGCGTTCGTCCACCAGTTCCTTGAGATGGTCGCGATAGCGTTTGAATTCCAGCTGGTTGGCCACGCGGCTGCGCACCAGCGAAGCCTGAAAGGGCTTTTTGATATAATCCTGCGCGCCCAGGGAAAGGCCCTCGGCCTCGTCGATCTCCTCGTTCTGGGCTGTGATGAACATGACCGGGATGTCGCGGGTGCGCGCCGACTCCTTGAGCCGGCGGCAGACTTCATAGCCGTTCATGCCGGGCATGATTACGTCCAGCAGGATAAGATCCGGCGTGGGTTTGCCATCGGCCAGACGCAGGGCGTCCCGGCCGTTTTTGGCAAACATGATGGTATAGTCCCCGCGCAGGCTTTCACTCAGAATGCGCAGGTTTTCCGGCGCGTCGTCCACGATCAGCACGCGGCTGGGCGCGGGAGCGGCGTCGGAAACAACGGCGCTCATGACTTTTTCCCGCGCATCAGCGGCGGCAGCTTTTCGGCCAGATAGTCCGCCATACGGCGCACCAGACGGCTTTCCGCGCCCACCAGCAGGTCGTAGGTTTTGCCCCGCACCATTTCCTCGGAGGCGTAAATGCCTCGGCCGAGGATGGCGTTGTCCCTGTTCCGGAGCGTCCAGCGCGTTTCCAGCACGGCCTTGTCGTCAAAATTGCCGTCCAGGCGCTGCACGTCCAGCAACAGGGTGAAATCGCCGCTGCTTTCGTCGCCGGAGGGCAGCACATTGATGCCCTCGGCCAGCAGCGGCGGGGTCAGCACCTCCTGGGTGACGCGGCGCACGCCGTTGCTGACGGGTTCGGCCCAGGCGTGGAACTGGGCCACGATCACCTGGGTCTGGCCGTCCACGCGGCTGACAATGCCGCCGCGGTCCAGATACTCCGGTACGCAGACCTGGGCCACGCGCAGGCTTTTGGCGGGCAGGCCGTCGGCCTGCACCGGCCCCAGCGAGCTCTCCAGCAGATAGTAGTTGGTGGGCGTGCTGCGGCCGCAGGCGGTCAGCAGGGTCAGCAGCGCGGCCAGAAGAAAGATACGGCGTGACATCAGCGTGTTCCTTTTCTGCCCTTGAGCAGGGCTTCCGGGTTGCGTTCAAGCAGGTCCGCGAGATCGCGCAGCGCACGGGCCGCTGCGGTGCTTTCCTTGAGCAGGCGGCGCAGATCGTTCATGGCGGGCGAGTCGCGTCCCAGCACATCTTGGGCCGAGCCCGAAACCCTGCGCAACTGGTCGGCGGCCTGGGCCATGTTGGTCATGGCCTCGCGGAAGGCCACCAGCGCGCCGGGCAGTTCCTGGCGCACGGCACGGGCCGCGCCGTCGATCTGCTGCAGGGCGCTGTCCGCCGCATTGCGCAGGGGGCTGTCCTTGAGCATCCGCTGCGCCTCGGCAAAGGTGCCGGCAAAGGCGGCGATGCCTTCCTTGAGCTTGCCGTCGGCCAGGGCCTGGGCCAGATCTTCCAGAATGGAATCCAGCGAATGGACCATTTGTTCCAGAGGCAGTTTGGCCAGGGTGCGCTGGAGCGTATCAATGGGCGAGGGAATGGTGGGAATTTCCAGATCCGGCGTGGAGGAGCGGAAATTGGCCGGAGTGTCCGGGTGGAAATCCAGCTCGATGCGGTATTGGCCGGTGATCAGGCTTTGCAGTTGCAGCCGGGCGCGCAGGCCGCGCTGGACCATGCGGCGGACGATCTCCTGCTGAAAGGCCTCGGAGATGCCTCTGCCCCCGGCGCGCACAATGCTTTTTTCGTCAATGCGGATGTGCACCGGGATGGTCACGTTGGAATCGCGCGAGTTGGCTACCAGGCTGATCTGGGTGACGCTGCCCATGGGCACGCCGCGGAAGACCACGGGCGCGCCGATGGAAAGGCCGCTCACCGAGCCGTCAAAATAGAGCACGTACTCGAGGTCGTTGCTGAACAGGCGGCTCCCGGCCAGCAGAACCAGGCCCAGGGCAAAGAGACCGATGCCGCCGAGCACAAAGGCGCCCACCATGGTTTTGTATGCTTGTGAAGTCATTCTGACGTATCCTTGTCGGGCGTGGCTGCCCCGGCGTCGTCACGGGCGGAGTCCTCTCCGCGGCGTTCGCCGCCTCTGGTCAGGAAGAGCAGGGCGCGCTTCTCGGTATGGGGATCGCGCACCAGTTCGTTGGGATTGCCCCTGGCTGTGACAGAACGGGTCTGCGCGTCCAGAAAAATGCTGTTGCTGGCAATGGCGAAAATGCTGGCCAGTTCGTGAGAGACGATCACAAAGGTGGTGCCCAGCGTGTCCCGCAATTCCAGAATCAGCTCGTCCAGCAGGTGGGAGCTGACCGGGTCCAGACCGGCCGAGGGCTCGTCCAGGAAGAGGATCTGGGGATCCAGGGCCAGGGCGCGGGCCAGACCGGCGCGCTTGCGCATGCCGCCGCTGATTTCCGAGGGATAATAATCCTCAAATCCGGCCAGCCCGGCCAGGGCCAGCTTGAGCGAGGCCTGTTCGCGGATTTCCTCGTCGTCCAGATCCGTATACTGTTGCAGGGGCAGGCCCACGTTTTCGGCCAGGGTCATGGAGCTCCATAACGCCCCGCCTTGGAAGAGCACGCCCGCGTGGCGCATGATTTTCCGGCGCACGTCCTCGCCGCCGCCCCAGAAATCCGTGCCCCCGTAAAGCACTTGCCCGGCCTGGGGGGGCTTGAGTCCCATGAGCACCCGCAGCAACGTGCTTTTGCCGCATCCCGAACCGCCCATAATGAAAAAAACGTCTCCGGCGCGCACGTCGAATTCCACATTGCGCATGAGCACAAAGGAGCCGTAGCCCACTTGCAGGCCGCGCACGCTGACCCGGATCTCGCGTTCGCCCGGCCCGGAGCCGCCCGCCGTTTGGGTGTTGTCTTTGCCCATGCTCATGTCAGACGCCCAGTACGTTGCAGATGACGGTGATGGCGGCCGTGGCCACGATGATGCCCACAATGGAATGGACCACCGCCGTGGTGGTGGCCTGTCCCACGGCCTGGGCGCTGCGGCCGCAGCGCATGCCCTGGTAACAACCGGCCACGGCAATGACCACCCCGAAAACCGTACCGTAAACCAGGCCGATGAGCACATGCTTGAAGGGCACCATCTGGGTGGTGGCGTTGATGTATTCCATGGGATTGAGGTCCAGCATCATGACACCCACCAGATAGCCGCCCAGCACGCCCATGAGGTCGGCGTAGAGCGTCAGCAGGGGCACCATGGCCGTGAGCGCCAGTACGCGCGGCAGCACCAGAAAGTCCACGGGCGAGATGCCCAGAGTCGCCAGGGCGTCCACCTCTTCGTTGACCTGCATGGTGCCGATAAGCGCGGCGTAGGCCGCGCCCACCCGGCCCGACATGACCACGCCCACCATCACCGCGCCCATGACCCGCAGCATGCCGATGCCCACCAGGCCCGCCACATAGATCTGCGCGCCGAACTGGGTCAGCTGCACCGCGCCCACAAAGGCCAGGATCAGGCCGAAAAGCATGCTGGTGACGGAGATGATGGGCAGGGCCTGCACCCCGCATTCATACATGGCGGCCACGAAATCCTGGCTGCGCATCTTGGACCGGCCCAGAAAAAGCCGCCAGATGGAGAGCGTCACCTCGCCGCAAAAACTAAGAAAGTCCCCGACCGTGGGCGGCAGACTCAGGGCCGCGTCCCCCAGGCCGGACAAAAACGTCGCGTCGCTTTTTTTGCGGGCCGCGCCTTCCTGCGCGGGAACGGCGAAGGCCATGTGCAGCAGGCGTTCCAGTCCTTCGGGCAGAGCCAGATCCACATCCAGCTTGCGGGCGCGCGCGGCCTTGACCATCTGCACCAGAAAGACCAGCAGACTGGTGTCCCACCGGCCCAGACCATTTGCTTCCAGGCGCAATTCGCGCACGCGCTGGTCCGCAATGCCGGCCAGGGCAGCGTCGGCTTCCTCGGGCCACGGCTCTTCCATATTCCAGCGGCCGCCCACGCTTACGAGCCAGAGCGGCCCTTGAGCCGAAGCTGTCACTTGCGGACTTGTTTCCATCCCTATACTATACCCGCAGCATGTCTTCTCCGCAAGCGGCGACGCCGACCGGGCCGCGCAACCCTCAACCCCTACTGCCATGTCACTGAAAGAACGCCTGGGCCTAGCCTCTGATCCCATATTTCTGATGGACGGTTCCGCCTTCATTTATCGCGGCTTTTTCGCCAATAAAAATATGCAGCGCTCCGACGGTTTTCCCACCAACGCCCTGGTGGTGGTGACCCGCGTGCTGCTGCGCATCCTGCGCGAGGAGCGGCCCCGGCATTTCGTCTTCGTCAAAGACGGCAAGGGCAAAAATTTTCGCCACGATATCTTTCCGCTGTACAAGGCCAACCGCGACGCCATGCCCGAGGATCTGGCCCGGCAGATCGAGCCCATCCTGCGCATGGTGCATGCCCTGGGCCTCAAGCTGGAAGTCTCGGAGGGCTGCGAGGCCGATGACTGCATCGCCTCCCTGGCGGCCCGTTTTTCTTCCGAGCGCCCGGTGGTCATCGTCAGCGGCGACAAGGATCTGAAACAATGCCTGGGGCCCAACGTCTATATGTGGGATCCGGCGGCGCGCGAGGAAAAACTTCTCAACGAAGCCGAATTCCGGGCCGAGAGCGGGGTGAGCCCGGCCCAGTGGCCCGACGTGCAGGCCCTGGTGGGCGACGCCAGCGACAATATCCCCGGCGTGCCGGGCATCGGCCCCAAGACCGCGCGCCAGATTTTCGAGATCTGTCCCAGCCTGGAGGACATCCGGGATCATTTCGTCCTGCTGCCGCCCAAAATCCAGGACAAGATGCGCGGCCATCTGGAGGATATGTTCATCTGGCGGGAGCTGACCACCTTGTCGCTCAAGGCCTGCGAAAGCCTGACCCTGGACGACATGGCCGTGCGGCCGCTGAATGTGCCGGAATGCCGGGCTCTGGCCGAGGAATTCGAACTCTTTGCCCTGCGCCGGGAAATGGCATCGCTGCTGCGCCGCCAGAGCGATGAGGATGCGGCCGCGCCGCCGCGTCCGGGCGCGCGGACAGAGGATGCCGCGTCCGGAGCCGAGGGGGCCGCCGCGCAGAAAGCCGGTGCGCAAAGCGTTTCGTTCGCTGCGGCGTCATCCGGCGGCGTCTCGCGGTCCCAGACCCGCACGGGCGCGCAGATGAGCCTGCTGGATGCCGTTGAAGAACCTCTGGCCCCGGAACTCTCGGATGTCGCCGCCCTGCCGGACTGCGCGGGCCGCCATGTGGCCCTGATCTGGCCGCAGGGTCCCAAGCAGCCGCCGCATCTGGCCGTGGGCGATCCGCTGTCCGAGACGACGGAGCCTGCGGAATACTGCTGGACCGGGCGCATGGACATGCTCTGCGCCTGGCTGCAGTCGGCCCGGCGGCTGGTGGTGGCCGATCTCAAGGCCCTGCTGACCGCCGCGCCCTGTTGGCGCAATCTGCCTCTGGGCGAAACGCCGCCGCGCTGTTTCGACCTGGGCTTGGCCGCCTATCTGCTCAATCCCGAGGAAAGCGATTACGGCTGGCCCCGCTTGGCCGCGCGCTGGGGGGCGGCTCTGAAACCCGAGGGCGGGGGTCCGGCCCGGCTGGCTCTGGCCATGGCCGAAGCCCTGGAGGATCGTTTGGTCCGCGACGGGCTGCGCGAGCTTTACAATACGCTGGAACTGCCTCTTACCCCGGTGCTGGCCGAAATGGAAGGGCGCGGCGTGGCTATCGACGCCGCCGCGTTCCAGGCCTTTCTCTCCGACGTACAGCACGAGCTGGACCGCCTCACCGCCGAGGTCTACGCGGCGGCGGGAACGACCTTCAACATCCGTTCGGCCCAGCAGCTGGGCGATGTGCTCTTCAAGACCCTGAATCTGCCCTCGCCGCGCAAAACCAAGGGCGGGCAGGCTTCCACCAGCCAGCAGACTTTGGAAAAACTGGCCGGACGCCACGCTGTGGTGGACAGCATTCTGCAATTCCGCAAACTGGAGAAGATGCGCTCCACCTATCTGGACCCGCTGCCGCGCCTGGTGGACGGGCAGGGGCGCATCCATACCACCTTCAATCAGAAGGCCACGGCCACCGGGCGGCTGTCTTCCAGTAATCCCAACTTGCAGAATATTCCCGTGCGCGGCCCGCTGGGTAAGCGCATGCGGGCCTGCTTCATCGCCGGGCCGGGCCGTACCCTGGTTTCCGCCGACTATTCCCAGGTGGAACTGCGCGTGCTGGCCCATATGTCCCAGGACGCGGCCCTGCTGGACGCCTTCCGCCAGGGCGAGGACATTCACGCCCGCACCGCGGCCCTGATCTATGACCTGCAGGCCGGTGAGGTCAGCCCGGACCAGCGCCGCAATGCCAAGACCATCAATTTCGGCCTGATCTACGGCATGGGCGCGCAAAAGCTGGGCCAGGAACTCAAGATCAGCACCGCCGAGGCCAAGGAATTTATTACCCGCTATTTTGAACGGCTCACGGGCCTCAAGGCTTTTTACGAGAACGTGGAGGCCACGGCCAAACGCCAGGGCTACGTGACCACCCTGGGCGGCCGCCGCCGTCTGTTGCCCGACATTCTTTCGGCCAACGGCCAGGCCTTTGCCCTGGCCCGGCGGCAGGCCATTAATACGGTCATCCAGGGCTCGGCCGCGGACATCATCAAGCTGGCCATGCTGGCCGTGGCCCATGACGCGGAACTGCGGCGCATGGACGCCCGCCTTCTCTTGCAGGTGCATGACGAACTGTTGCTGGAAACGCCCGAAGCCACGGCCGAAGCGGCCGGTGCGCGGGTGGCCGCCCTGATGAGCTCGGTGGCTCCGGGCGGCGAGACGCTTTCCGTGCCTCTGGTGGTGGATTGGGGGGTGGGGCATGATTGGGGCACCGCCCACTAGGCAACCCGCGCAAAGCGGTTCTTTTGCCTTCCAGCTTCGTCAAACGGCGTTTTTTACTTCGGTCGAGTACGTTAGAGTACACTCCGCTCCGTAAAAAACTTGTTTTCCTCGCTGGAAGAACAAAATTCCCTGCTTTGCGTGGATTGCCCACGGCCTGCGAAGAAATCCGTCCCGTTTTTTTCTTGCCAAAAGACAAAATGCATCTTGGGAGAGGCAACGCCTGAAACAGCGCTTGGGAAAACATTTTTTGTAACTGTATGGAAACCGAGTTTCTTGCCCGTATCAACGCCCTGGCCCGCGTGCCGGAGCATTCTCTGCCGCTCATGCGGGCCATGTCGCGGGGTGCGCCCCTTCGTGTGGGGCCGTATCTTTTTTGGGCCGCCGAGGACTGGCTCATGGCCGTGGCCTATCCCCTGCGCGGCAAATACAGCCACACGGCCTTTGAGGCGGCCCTTGACGAAGCCCTGGAGAAAAGCGGGGCCGTGAGCTGCTGGGCCGTGGGCCCGGATCTGCCGCCGCGTCTGCATGCTCATATTGTCGATCGCGACCGCTACTATCTGCTTTCGGCGCGGGCCGAGCCCCCGGCCCGGCTGCGCGGCGTGTTGCGCCGCGCGGCTGCCGCGCTGCGGGTGGAGGAGGGCCGCGAGTTCACTCCGGCCCATCGGCGGCTCTGGGCGGAGTTTATGGGGCGCGCGGACCGGAAAGAGGCCAGGCCGCTGGCCCCGCATGTACGCGAACTGTACGCCCGCACTCCCGAGGCTCTGGCTGAAGCGGACGGCGCGCTGTGCCTGCTCAACGCCTGGGATCAGGAAGGTCGCCTTGCCGCCTGCCTGCTGCTGGACGACGCGCCGGAAAAATTCTGCTCCTATGTGCTCGGCGCGCATTCCCGCGCGCAGTATACGCCCCACGCGGCGGACCTGCTGTTCGCGGCCATGCTGGAAAAGACCCGCCGGGCGGGCAAGCGCTATGTGCACCTGGGCCTGGGCGTCAATGAAGGTATTTTGCGCTTCAAGCGCAAATGGGGCGGCAGGCCCTATCTGCCCTATGTCATGGCCGCCTGGGAGGAAAAAACGCGTGCCGCGCGCAACGATACGGCCCGCGCGTTGACCCTGGCCCTGCTGCGCGCCGCTGCCGCACCCTCGCCGTCACTGCCGTCGCCGGAGAACGCGCGGCCCGACCAGCGTCCCTTTGCCATGCTCTGGGAAGTGGAAAAAAACGGCAGAGTGTCCTGGCTTGGCGGCACGGCCCACTTCTTCTGCTATTCCTTTGAGACGTCCTTTATCCGCTTGTTTCGCAAGGTGGACAACGTGCTGTTTGAAGGCCCGCTGGACGAGGACGCCCTGGCCGCCGTGGACCAGGCGGGCAAACGGTTGCCGCCGGAGCACAAAGCGCTGCTGGAAATGCTCGCCGAGGAGGAAATCCGTCGCCTGGAACGGGTGGTGCGCGGCCCGGAGGGCCCGCTGGTCCGCTGGCTGGGCATGGAAGCCGCGCGCAAGGCGGACGTGCGCTGGCTGTTGCGCCATGCCCGGCCCTGGTGCGCCTTTTTCTCTCTCTGGACCGCCTTTCTGGAGCGGCAGGGCTGGTGCGGTTCCGTGGATATGGAGGCTTGGCGCATCGCCCACGATATGGGCAAGAACGTGATCGGCATGGAAAATCTGGAAGAACAGCTGGCCTCGCTGGAGTCGGTGCCCGTGGAGCGGGTGCTGCGTTTTTTCCGGGCCTGCGAAGGCTGGAAGGCCCAGTCCCGCCGGAACATGCGCGCCTATCTGGCCGGGGATCTTGAGCGGATGATGGGCTCCAGCGCGGAATTTCCCACCCGCACGGAATATGTGGTCAATGTCCGCGATCAACGCTTCCGGGAGCGCATGCGGCCGTATCTGGAAGAAGGCCGATGCGTGGTTTTCGTGGGCGCGGCTCATCTGGTCAATCTGCGCCGCATGCTGGCGGAAGACGGCTTCCGGGTGCGCCGTTGCCTGCCCGGCCTTGGGCACAAACTGCGCGCGCTTTGGCGCGGAGACGCGGAGGTGCGCTGGTGACGCCGTTCGGGGACGCAAAAAATCCGGCGCGCGGCCTGTACGGTGGGCTGTCCGGCGGCCTGGCCCGCGTGACGGCGCAGGCCGTGACGCCGGAACAGCTTCTGCCCTATGTAGGGGCCGTGTCCGGTCTGCGGCCCCGCCTGTTCGGCGACTGTGTGGGGCACACGGGCGAAGGCGAGGTGGTGCTTGTGGGCTACCCGCTGCATGACCCGCGCGATACGGCGGCCGTGGACGCGGCCGTGCGTGAAGCCTTGACCGTGCCCGATCTGTCCCGAATTACGGTTCTGGCCGCCGCGCGCCCGGCCGCCGCGCCGTCCGGGGCCGAGAGCCGGGAAGACGCCTACTGGTCCCTGCTTCTGCCTGTGCCCCCTGTGGGCCTGAAGCTGCGGAACATGCTGCGCCGGGCCGCGCGGGACATCACGGTGGAGCAGAGCGGCGGCCCGGACTGCTGGACAGCGGAGCACGCGGCCCTGGTGGAAGATTTCTGCCGCGCCCGTACTCTGGAGCCGGGCAGCGTGCATATTTTCCGGCATCTGGACGCGTATCTGGCCGCCGCGCCGCAGGCCCGTCTGTTTTCCGCCCGCTGCCGGGACGGCGGCTTGGCCGGATGTGCCATCGGCGATTACTCGTCCTTTTCCACCGCGTTTTACATGTTCGCCTTTCGCTGTCCGGACGCGCCGCCGGGCACGGCGGACGCGCTGCTGGCGGCCCTGGCGGCCGAAGCGGAAGCGCGCGGGCACGGCCTGCTCAATCTGGGCCTGGGCATTCATCCGGGCGTGGCCTTTTTCAAGAAAAAGTGGGGGGCAAGCCTTTTTCTGCCCTGTGTGGAAACCGGCTGGTCCGTGCGGGCGGCAAAAAAGAGCTGGCTGGCGCGCCTGCTGGGGCGCTGATTACGGAGGGCTTGTCATGATCGGGAATGATCCGTTGCGAAATCCGGCCTTCCGCGCGCCCGGTCTGGGCGAACGCCTGCGGGAATTGCTGCTGGGTGAGCGTCGTCCTCTGGACTGCGTGCAGGTGGAAGTGACCTCCTGCTGCGCCGGGCGCTGCGTCTATTGTCCGCATACCACTCAGGCCGCCTTCTGGCGGTCGCGCCACATGCCGGATGTTGTTTTCGCGGCCCTTTGGCCCTTGCTGCGCCGCTCTGGCCGGGCGCATCTCCAGGGCTGGGGGGAACCCCTGCTGCACCCGCGCTTTTTTGATTTCGCGGCCCTGGCCCGCAAGGCGGGCTGTCAGGTGTCCAGCACCTCCTGCGGCCTATGCATGGATGCGGACCTGGCCGCGCGCATTGTGCAAAGCGGCATGGACATGCTGGCTTTTTCTCTGGCGGGCACGGACGCGGCCTCTAATGCGGCGCGGTCCGGCGTGCCCTTTGAGCGGGTCTGCGAGGCCGTCCGCCTGGTCCGGGCCGCTCAGCATGCTTCGGACGCGCGGAAGGAGACGGCCCTGGAAGTCCATCTGGCCTATCTGCTGCTGGCCGACAGAATAGACGCCGCGGCCGGGCTGCCCCGGCTGATGGCCGAATTGGACGTGCGCACGGCAGTGATCAGTACGCTGGACTATATCGCCGCGCCGGAACAGGCCGCCCTGGCCTTCGCGCCGGAAGAGACGGACAAGATCGCCCGCGCCCGTGCCGTGCTGGAGCGCGCCGCCGCGCAGGCGGCGGAGGACGGGAGGGAAATCCATTACGCCCTGCCGGGCCCCCGGCCTTTGGCGGACGCCGGAGGATGTCGCGAAAACGTGGCCCGCAGCCTGTACGTGGATGCCGACGGCGCGCTTTCGCCCTGCGTCTATCTCAATGTGCCCGCTGACCGGGACGAGCCGCACCGCCGGGTCTTCGGCAACGTTCTTGACGACGATCCCTGGGCGGTGTGGAACAGCGAAGCGTTCGGCGGGTTCCGCGCAGCGCTGGCGCACAATGCGCCGGACGCCTGCTGTCTGGCCTGTCCCAAGCGTTTTGAGGTTTAAGACGCCCCGTCACGGGCTGCCGCCGTCTTTTGCACGGCCAGCCAGCGCGCGTATTCGTTCCGATAGCTGAAATCGCGGGACGGATGATGGCACTGCCAGATCAGAGGATGCGGATGGGCGGCGTAGACGTAGAGCTGCAGGGAGGCTTCCAGCGTGGTCAGTCCTTCCTGAGGCAGCCAGCCGTTCTTCAGCAAAGCCTGGCCCCAGACAATGAGATAATCAGGCGCAAGGATATCCAGAAGGGCGGAAAAGGCCTCCCGGCCCCGGCGGATGTCCTCCGGCGTGTGCCCGTCGCCGGGATTGGTCTTGATCCTTTGAAAAAAGACGGCATAGGCCAGCTTCTGCCAACAGTGTTCCGGCGCGCCGTATTCCCGGCCGCCAAGCATGGCTTCAATATTGCGGACGTAGCGGATCCAGTGGTCGCCCTTCATGCCCTTGGCGCTCTCGTCCAAAGCGGTGCGCACCACGGAACGGACGAAGCTCCGGTTCTGCCCCGCCGGGGCCGGGCCGTGCGCCGCTTCGCCCAGCATGGCGATCCGTGGCGCGGCAACGCCGTATTCCGGGCCTATATAAGGAAGAAAATGGAGCGCGGACTGCGCCTGCAGGCGCGCTTCCATGCTTTTCAGTGTGGTCATGGCGAAACTCCTTCCCCTCCATATAAGTCCCGGCTGGGAAGGAGCAACGGCGCAAAAGGGAATCGCGTCAGAAACCGGCGGGCCGCTGTTGGCGCAGAATAATCCGTAGGGTGTCTGCCTCCGGTCCGGTCCGCCCCTGAAGGGCCTGCTCCAGACGAGAGCGCACCACGGCATGGCGCGGTGCCAGTTCGTAGAGCGAGGCGGCCGCCGCCGCGCAGACCGGAAAAGACGCTTCGTTCTGGCGCCCCCCGGCATTGAGCCGGGCATAGCGCAGGGCGGCATCGATGATGGCGTCCAGATAACCGACCTTGCCCGAAGCCAGAAAGGCCGCCCAGTACATCTGCAGAACTGATTTTTCGGCATAGATGTCCCAGCGGGCCAGCGACGCGGGGCTGCTTTGGATCTGGGCCAGCAGCGGGGCGTCATCCGGGCTGAGCAGTTCGCCCAGCAGGGCCGTTTCGTCGGGCAGCCCGGCCAGATGCGCCACCCAGGCCAGGGTACGCCTGCCGTCTTGGCTCAGACCGTCTTGCGGCGGCAGAAGCAAGGGGCGCGCGGACGGGTCGTCGCGCAGCACCTCGGCCAGGAAAGCGGCCACCATCAGCCGTTTTTCACCCTGAGCCAGGACGCCCTGGCCGTCAAAAGAACGCAGAATGCCGGGCAGCACTTCGGGGCGTTTGTTCTGGTAGTAAAATTCCATATCCCGCGCATACAGGGGCAGGCTTTTGGAAACGGAGAGGGCGTCCGCCGGGCGGGGCGACAGAAGGCAGAGCGCGGCCAGAAGAAACGCCGCCAACGGCGGAAGCAAAGGGCGGGTGGTTCTGTTCATGACTGCCATGGTGGAGTGAATATCTTGGAGCAATTTTACTTTGAAATTGCTCTAACGCCGCACATGGTGCGGCGCGCCGCGAAGACCGGCCCGACGGGCGGCCCGTAGGGCCGTGCCTGTAGCCCAAAGGGCGTACAGGCATCGAGAGCAACGCGGCGTGGATTCCGGCGAAGCGACCGAAGGCAGCCCGAAGGGCTGTCCACGTTGGCGACAACGGAGCCATACGGGGATCGCCAGCAACGATAGCCGCGTTTTTCGCCGGAATGCCAACTTTGAAAGTTGTAAAATTTCAAAGTTAATCTGCTCTAGTCAAAGTCGGCTAGCAGCGCGCCCAGATGCAGGCATTCCAGCGGGCTTTCACAAAGTTTGGCCTTGAGCCGGGCCTGGGCCTCCTGCAAATGCGGCGAGGAAACGCCGTTGCGGATGGAACTGTGCGCCTCCAGAAAGGCGGCCAGCCAGTCGCAGATCTTGAGCATCTGGCCGTCCTTGGGGTCCAGGGCGTCGGCGTTGCAACTACGCTGAAGGGTCTCAAAACCATCCACTTTGATGATATTGCCGCCCTCCCGGTGGCATTCCTGAAATTCCGAGCCTACGCCCAGGCCCAGATAGTAGGAAATCCGTTCCACCAGGGGCGCGAAGCCCTCGTCGCGCAGGGGACGGAAGATGCGCCGCTCCAGTTCCGCTTCCTCGTATTCTTTGAGGATCAGGGGCAGGCTGGCCACGGACTGCTTGACCGGGGAAATGATGTCGCGGGTCAACAGTTCGGGCAGGTCGTGGAACAGGCCGCAGAAGAAATTGTTGTTGGCTCTGGCCGTGCAGGCGTCCACCGAAAGGCTGAAGAAGTAGGCGAAAGTCGCCACAATAAACATGTGCCCGAGCACCGAAGTGGCCGGAATGCGCGGAGCCTGCGTCCAGCGGATCTGGAAGCGCAGCTGCCCGCAGAGATTGGCAAAACGGGCCAGGGCTGTGTTGGGCGTGAGGATGGCCTCCATTCCCTCCAGATCACGGAAGGTATCCAGACGCTCCACAAAGGAGTCGTCGATCTCGTCCATTTCATCGTCAAAACCGTTGAGCGGCTTGATGAGATGGAATTCCCATTGCGAGGCATAGAGATGGGCCGCGGTGAGGATGCGCCGGGCCGGCCCGCTCTCGTCGCCCGTGAGGTGCCAGGCGCGCATCCGCTCCCAGAAATTTCCCAGCGGGGAGAGCACCGGCTCAAGCCGGGCCAGCACATGTTCGGTGAGCTGGCGGAAGTGGGCGGGATTTTCCTTGATTTTGTAAAAGACCGGCGGCTTGATGTCCGTGATGATCAGGCGATAGAAATAGTCGAACAGACCGCCTTCAATGATGTCGCGCGCCAGGGTCAGACGTTGCCCGTCCGGCAGCGTGCGGGAATTTTCATGCCAGAGCACGCAGGCCAGCAGCATTTTATGGGCCTGCTTGTCGATTTCCAGCAGTTCCGCGGGGCGCAGCTTGTCGTTCCAGCGCAACAGGTACGCGCCGGAAAAGATCAGTTGCAGCAGGCTCTTGCGAATGACCGGCATACGGTATCCTCAATAAAGACGCGCACGGCGGCGGGGCGTGGTGCGGGCCGCCGCCGTGGGTCTTAAAAAGTAATGGCGAAAGTATAGGGGCATGTGCTACAAAGCTCAAGCGTTGCGAAGCCGACGGAAAATCGTTGTCAGGCACGGATAGCGCTTGACACGTCCCGGCCTTTGGCGTATCAAATCGACCTTTGCAGTGATCCTGCCGCCACCCCCCGTTAGACGGCGCGACGCTGGACGAATTTTTTTCAGCCTGACGGCTGCCGTATATTTTTTGCTGCTTATTCCAGCAGACCCTGAGGAGTTCATTCTGATGAAGACGTTCAGCCCTACCCCCAAAGACATCGACCGCCAGTGGTTTGTGGTTGATGCCCAGGATCAGGTTCTTGGCCGTCTGGCCAGCCAGATTGCCCATCGCCTGCGCGGCAAGCACAAGCCTGAGTTCGCCCCGCATATGGATAACGGGGATTTCATCGTGGTGGTCAACTGTGAAAAGATCAAGGTGACCGGCGCGAAAATGACCGACAAGAAATACTACCGGCACTCCGGCTGGGTGGGTGGCCTCAAGACCACGACCTTGGGCGATGTGCTGGCCGACAAGCCTTCGCGTGTTCTGACGGCCGCCGTGCGCGGCATGCTGCCCAAGAACCGCTTGGGCCGCGCCATATTGAAGAAACTCAAGGTTTATGCCGGGCCCGAGCATCCGCACATGGCCCAGAATCCCCAGCCGCTGACCCTGCCTTACTAAGGAGTGCACGCCATGAGCGAGAAATTTGAATACGGCACCGGACGCCGCAAGACCGCCACGGCCCGTACCCGCATTTATGCCGGTTCGGGCGGCATCACGGTTAACGGGCGCTCCTTTGAGGAGTATTTCCCCCGCAAGACCCTGCAGATGATCATCCGCCAGCCCCTGGTGCTGGCCAAGCTGGCTGAAAAGCTGGACGTGCGCGTCAATGTGGCCGGCGGCGGCGTGACCGGTCAGGCCGAGGCCGTGCGCCACGGCATTTCCCGCGCCCTTCTGCTTGTGGACCCGGCTCTGCGCCCTGTGCTCAAGAAGGCCGGTTTCCTGACCCGCGACGCCCGCAAGAAGGAACGTAAAAAGTACGGTCTGCGCGCGGCCCGCGCCCGGTACCAGTATTCCAAGCGTTAATCCGCCTTTTATTCCGGAAATCCCTCCTGCCGGGGATTTCCGGAATATATCTGCGCGACAAGCGGGCCGTCCCATGCGGCCCGCTTTTTTTGTAGTTATTGTCCCGCGCGAGGAACCATGATGCCCGGCCATTCCCAAGCATCCGGACCCTATCCGGCACCGGAAGGATCGCCTGTTACGCCTTCCCCCATCGACTACGCCTACACCCACGCCGAAACCCTGGCGACCACCGGCTATTTCTCCTGCGAACCGCCGTCCTCCCTAAGTCTGGAGGCGGCCCTGGAACGGCTGGAGGCAACACCCTTGGACGACTTTCTGCACCAGCATCTTCTGCGGGTTCTGAGTAAGAAAAGTCCGGGCGAGCTGCGTTCTCTGGCCGCAACCTGCTATGACGCCGCCGCCGATGTTTTCATCAGACCCGCCCTGGCCGGTCTGCTGCTGGAATGCGCCTTGCTGCTGCCCGCCTGCCGGGAAGTGTGCAATGGCTTTCCCGCCGACGCCGCCGCGCGGCTGGCTCCGGCCAGCCCGACAGTCTACCTGCGGGCCGCGCTTCAATCCGACCGGGAGGCCGCCGCGGCCTGGAGTGCTATGTTCCGCGCCAATATCTGCGGCCATCATCCGCTTCCCCGGCCGGACGAGGCGGACATCCCCCCGCTGTTTTGCCCGCGAGAACTGACGGCAAGAGCCGAGGGACTCGCGTCGCGCGCCGACATCCTGGCCCGGGAGCATGCCCGCCGGAAAGCCGAAGACTGGGAGCCTCGGGAACGGCCTCCGGCCAAGGAAACTTTTTTGCGCGCCCTGGACGCCCTGATGGAGGCGGGCTTCATCGCCGGACCGGAAATGCGGCATGAAGCCTCGCTTTCGCCCATTGCCCTGCTGCGCTCCTGGCAGGTGGACATCAGCGTGCGCAACAGCCGTCTGAACCACAGTCTGCGCGGCCAGGCCACGGCCTATGGCCGGGGGCTTTCGCTGGCCCAGGCCCGCGCCTCTTACGCCATGGAAATCGTGGAGCGGGCCAGCGCCTACGTCAGCGTGGGACCGGGCCAAGCCGGGATTGGCGGCGAAGTGCTGGACCGCAAGCTGCCCCTGTTGTTGATCAAAGCCCGTTATGCGGACCTCAAGGCGCAGGGAAGGGCAGTGCTTGATCCCGGACTGTTGCCTCTGGAGGCATCTTGTCCGGACGCGCCCCTGTACTGGCTGACGGCCCGTGCCGTGGACGGCGCGGAAGTGCTGGTCCCGGCCCAGGCCGTTTTTCTGTTCTGCAATCTGGACGAGCCGGGCCTCTTTCTGGCCGGGGGCTCCACGGGACTGGCCTCGGGCAACAGCCTGGACGAGGCCAAGGTGGCGGCGATCACGGAGATTCTGGAACGGGACGCCGAGGCCACCACGCCCTTCAGCCGGGCGCGCTGTTTTACCCTCAGAAGCCGCGACCAGCGCATTCAGAGCCTTTTGGAAGACTATGCCGCGCGCGGCATCCGCGTGCAGTTTCAGGACCTCACCACGGAACTGGGCCTGCCCGTATACCAGTGTTTCGTCACGGCTCTTGACGGTACCGTGGCGCGGGCCACCGGCGCCAATCTGAACGGCGCGCGCGCGGCCCTGGCCGCCCTGACCGAAACGCCCTGGCCCTATGTCTGGGCGCGTCCGGCCCCTTTCGGCAAAGCATCCGGGCCCGGCCTGGCGGCGTTGCCCGAGCGCGTGTTGGAAGATCTGCCGGATTACAGCCTGCCGTCGGCCGAGGCCAATCTGCGCTTGCTGGAAAGCGTGCTGGCCGGGCACGGCAAAAGCCCGCTCTATGTGGATCTGACCCGGACGGATCTGAACCTGCCCGTGGTCCGCGTTCTGATTCCGGGTCTGGAGCTTACCGCGGAATGGGACAGTTTTTCGCGGCCGAGCCTCCGGCTTTTTGCGCGTTATGCGGCCATGTATAAATAACGCGCTGATATCTCCGCTTTTTTTGTGAATTGCGACAAGAGGCCAAGTGGTCTATACTTGTTGTTACATACCTGTCACAGCGGCGGGAGGACTGCCGTTGCGGGCCGCTGAAACGGCCCGTGCAGGACTGTCGTGTCGTAAACCGCACAACCTGGAGGGTTAGGATGAAACTGGGCAAACATCTTGCGGTGCTGGCCGCGCTGACGCTTTCGCTGGGTTTTGGCGCGCAGGCCCCGTCCGCCGCGGACAAGGATCCCATTAAAATCGGCGTGTATCTGCCGCTGACCGGGCAGAACGCCTTCGGCGGCCAGCTGGAGCTGGAAGGCGTGCGCCTGGCCCAGAAGGAAATGCCCACGGTTCTGGACCGTCCCGTGGAGCTTGTGGTGGTGGACAACAAGTCCGACAAGGTGGAAGCGGCCAATGCCGTGAAACGCCTGGTGGAACGCGACAAGGTCGTAGCCCTTATCGGTACCTACGGTTCCTCCCTGGCCATGGCCGGCGCTGAAGTGGCCGAAAAGGCCAAGGTGCCCGGCGTGGGCACCTCCTGCACCAATCCTCTGGTGACCCAGGGCAAGAAATACTATTTCCGCGCCTGCTTCATCGACCCCTATCAGGGCGCTGCCGCGGCCACTTATGCCTATGAAAACCTGGGCCTCAAAAAGGCCGCTGTGCTTATGGACATGACCAACGACTATGCCGTGGGTCTCTCCAGCTTCTTCACCCGCTCCTTCAAGAAGCTGGGCGGCGAAGTGGTGGCAAACCTCAAGTACAGCTCCGGCGACCAGGACTTCACGGCCCAGCTCACCGAGCTGATCGCCAAAAAGCCCGACATCGTCTTTATGCCCGCCTACTTCGCCGAAGGCGCCATCATCATGAAGCAGGCCCGCGAACTGGGCGCCACCTTCCGCCTGATGGGCGCTGACGCCATGGACAATCCCGACACCGTCAAGCTGGGCGGCAAGGCCGCGGAAGGCTTTTTGCACACCACCTTCCCCTATGATTCCAAGATGACCAACATGAGCCCCGAGGCCAAGCGCTTCACCGAGGCCTGGAAAAAGGCCTATCCCGACAAGGAAACCAACGTGAACGGCGCTCTGGGCTACAACTGCTACTTCCTGATCGTGGACGCCATCAAGCGCGCCAATTCGGCCGACCCCCAGGCCATTGCCAAGGCCCTGGCCGAAACCAAGGATCTGCCCACCGCTCTGGGCAAACTCTCCATCAACAAGACCCACGATGCCGAAATGCCTGTGGGCATCATCGAATACAAGAATGGGCAGCGCGTCTATGTGGGCGAAGTGACGCCCAAGTAAACGGTTGCAGTATCTCGGCCCCGCGGCGGCTTGCCGCCGCGGGGCCGCTGTCGTCTCTTTTTCCGCTGTGATCGCCGTTGACCCGAAGCCGGACCGCCAGTGTCCGGGCTTCGCGGCACGGCTGCGCCCAGAGGTGGCCCATGAGCCTTGAGATGTTTTTGCAGCACTGTTTCAATGCCCTGACCCTGGGCTCGCTCTATGCGCTGATCGCCATCGGCTATACCATGGTCTACGGCATCCTGCGCCTGATCAACTTCGCCCACGGCGACATCCTGATGGTGGGCGCGTATTTCGTCTTTTTCGGCACCTTCGCCTTCGGCTGGCCCTGGGGCGTGGCCGCCATCATGTCCATTGCCGGGGCGAGCCTGCTGGGCGTGATCATTGAGCGGGTGGCCTACCGGCCTTTGCGCGACGCTCCGCGCATTTCGGCTCTGATCAGCGCCATTGCGGTATCCTTTTTCATAGAAAGCCTCGCCGTGGTGGTCTTTACCGGACAGCCCAGGCCCGTGCTCCAGCCGGAGTGGCTGGTTTCGGAATGGCAGGTGGGCGGCCTGCGCATCCTGCGCCTGACGGCCTTCGTGCCGACCATGACCGCCGTGCTGGTGGGCATACTGCTCTACATCGTCTACCGCACCAAGCCTGGCCTGGCCATGCGGGCTATTTCCAAGGATATTGAGACCACGCGTCTGCTGGGCGTGCGGGTGGACAACATCATTGCCTTCACCTTCTGCATCGGCTCGGCCCTGGCTGCGGCCTCGGGCATCATGTGGGCCCTGCGGTATCCGCAGGTGCATCCCTACATGGGCATCATGCCCGGCCTGAAAGCCTTTATCGCGGCGGTGTTCGGCGGCATCGGCTCCATCCAGGGCGCGGTGATCGGCGGCGTGGCCTTGGGCTTTGTGGAAATCATGACCGTGGCTTTCATGCCCGAGCTTTCCGGATACCGCGACGCCTTCGCCTTTGTGCTGCTGGTGCTGGTTCTGCTGATCAAACCCACGGGCCTGCTGGGCGAACGCATGGAGGAGAAAATCTGATGCGCCTGAACCGCAGCACCCTCCTGAACATCGTGGCCATGTTCCTGCTGGGCTGTGTGCTCTGGCAGGCGGAAAGCTTTCTGGGCGACTACCAGATCTACATCGCCAAGCTGATCTTCATCAATATCATCCTGGCTCTTTCCCTGAACCTGATTTACGGTTTCACGGGCCTGTTTTCCCTGGGGCAGGCGGGCTTCATCGCCGTGGGGGCCTATGTCTCGGCACTGTGTATCCTGCCGCCCGAGCAGAAAGAAATGATGTGGATTCTGGAGCCCATCATCTGGCCTTTCTCCGAATTGTTCACTCCCTTCTGGACTTCCGTGCTGGCCGGCGGCTTTGTCGCCATGATTTTCGCCTTTTTCATCGCCGTGCCCGTGCTGCGCCTGGGCGACGACTATCTGGGCATCGCCACCCTGGGCTTTGCTGAAATCATCCGCGTGCTCATCGTCAACGCCACGGCCGTGACCAACGGCTCCCTGGGCATCAAGGGCATACCGAGCCACGCCACTCTGCTGGCCTGTTACGGCTGGACGCTGTTTACTCTTATTGTCCTGGCGCGTCTGGTCTTCAGCAATTTCGGCAACGTGCTGCGCTGCATCCGCGACAATGAAATCGCGGCCAGCGTCATGGGCATCAACGTCTTTCGCTACAAGGTGCTTTCCTTCTGCATCGGGGCCTTTTTCGCGGGCGTGGGCGGCGCGCTGCTGGGCAGCCATCTTTCCACCATCGACCCGAAGATGTTCAACTTTCTGCTGACCTTCAACGTGCTCATGTTCGTGGTGGCCGGCGGCCTGGGCTCCCTGACCGGCAGCATTCTGGGCGCCACGGTGATCACCATCCTGCTGGAATGGCTGCGGGCCATCGAGGAACCCATGAATCTGGGCTTCATCGAGCTGCCGGGCATTCCGGGCATGCGCATGGTGGTCTTTTCACTGGTGCTGCTGGCGATCATTCTCTATCGGCGCGAGGGCATCATGGGCACGCGCGAGCTGACCTGGACGAGAATTTTCGCCTTCCTGAGGAGGCATAAGGCATGAGCGGCTTTGTATTGCCCACGCCGCCCGATTATGAGGGCGCGCTGCTGCTGGCCCGCGACGTGACCATGCGCTTCGGCGGGGTGACGGCGGTGAGCGAGCTGACCCTGGCCGTCCCCCAGGGGGCCATCGCGGGGATCATCGGCCCCAACGGCGCCGGTAAAACCACGGTATTCAACGTGCTGAGCGGCTTCTACACGCCGCAGGAAGGCGACGTGATTTTCGCGGGCAAGAGCATCAAGGGGCGCAAACCCTATGATATCTGTCGCCTGGGCATGGCCCGCACTTTCCAGAACATCCGGCTTTCGCGCCAGATGACCGTGCTGGAAAACATCATGGTGGGTTGTCATGTGCGCCGCCATTGCCCCTGGTGGATGGCTCCCCTGGGCCTGCCCCGTTTCTACCGGGAAGAGGCGGAGATCGCCCGCAAGGGGCGGCTGCTGGCCGAGCGCGTGAATCTGGGCGACCAACTGGACGAAAAGGCGGGCAGCCTGCCTTACGGGGCCCAGCGCCGCCTGGAAATCGCCCGCGCCCTGGCCACCGAGCCGCGCCTTTTGCTCCTGGACGAACCGGCGGCGGGCATGAACCCTCAGGAAAGCCTGGATCTGATGCACTTCATCGGGCACATCCGGGACGAATTCAATCTGACGATTCTACTCATTGAACACGACATGAAGGTTGTCATGGGCGTGTGCCAGTATATCTGGGTGATGGAGTACGGCGCGCTGATCGCCCAGGGCGATCCCGAATCCGTACGCAACAATCCTGTGGTCATCCGCGCCTACCTGGGTGAGGATGTGGTGGTGCAACATGCTTGAAATACGTGATCTCCATGTGCGTTACGGCGGCATCCAGGCCGTGCAGGGCGTCAGCCTTTCCATCCCGCGCGGCAGCATCGTGACCCTGATCGGGGCCAACGGCGCGGGCAAAAGCAGCATCATCCGTTCCATCGCCGGTCTGAACAAGACCATCAGCGGCGAAATTCTTTTTACCCGGCATGAGGGCGAGGAGCCGGTGTCCCTGATGGGCCTGAAGCCCGAGGGCATGGTGCGCAAGGGTATTTCCCTTTCGCCCGAGGGCCGCCGCATCCTGCCGCATTTGAGCGTGGAGGAAAATCTCTATCTGGGCGCATATTCCCGCAAGGAAAAGGACGAGATCGCGGCGGACCTGGAATGGGTTTACACCCTTTTCCCGCGCCTCAAGGAGCGCAGCTGGCAGAAGGGAGGCACCCTGTCCGGCGGCGAGCAGCAGATGCTGGCCGTGGGCCGGGCGCTCATGAGTCGTCCGGACCTGCTCATGCTCGACGAGCCCTCGCTGGGCCTTGCGCCCTTGCTGGTGCGTGAAATTTTTGAAATCATCAAACGGATCAACGCGGAAGGCAAAACCGTGCTCCTGGTGGAGCAGAACGCCTTTGCCGCGCTTTCCGTGGCCCATTACGCCTATATTCTGGAAGTGGGCCGGGTTGTGCTGGAAGGTCCGGGCCGGGAACTGCTGGAAAATCCCAAAGTCAAGGAAGCCTATCTGGGCGGCTGATGCGTGGGCGGCCAGAGCATTTCAAGTCTTGACTGTTCTAGGGGCTGTTTCTAAATTAGGATTTTCATTCTCTGCCAAGGGCGCTAGCCGTTACCGCGCCGGCGGCTTGCTTGAGCCGTTCACGGCGAAGCAGTGTTACGGATCACAAGGTTTGCCTACGGCTAAAGCTCCTTTATGCCGGGAGCGGCGGATACGGAGAATATCCATGAAAGATTTCTGCACCTGCGCGAACAAAGCCTGCCCTCTGCATCCTTCCAGGCATGATAAGGGCTGTTCTCCCTGTATTGAAAAGAATTTGCGTCTTCGGGAAATTCCCAATTGTTTTGTGAAGCTGGTCAAAGAGGATGTGGATCTCAACGCATCCTACACGCTTGAAACATTCGCGGATGTGATCAGGCAAAGCAAACAAAATGCCTGAGGCGGCTCTTGGACGGCCTCTTGAAAATATGCCGCCCATCCCGCATCATGGTCATATCTTCATACATCACAGGAGCTGATCGGCATGGCTGAGAAAAAATACCGGCTTGTGACCCGCAGCGATTTCGACGGCCTTGTCTGCGCCGTTCTGTTAAAAGAAATGGACATGCTGGACAGCATCAAATTCGTTCATCCCAAGGATATGCAGGACGGCAAGGTGGAGATCACCGAAAACGACATCACCACCAATCTGCCGTACAATTCCAAGGCTCATCTGGTCTTCGACCACCACCTCTCGGAAACCCTGCGCCTGGGCGGCGCGCGGCCCGAGAATTACGTCATCGATCCCGAAGCTCCCTCGGCGGCCAGGGTCGTCTACGAATATTTCGGCGGACGGGAGCGCTTTGTGGGCATCCCGCAGGAAATGATGCGCGCCGTGGACCAGGCCGACTCCGCCCGGTATTCCAGAGAGGACATCCTTGCGCCGGAGGGCTGGACCCTGCTCAACTATATCATGGACCCGCGCACGGGCCTGGGGCGCTTCCGCCAATTCCGGATCAGCAACTACGAGCTGATGATGGAGCTTATCGAGCATTGCCGCACCAATCTCATTGAGGATATCCTGCAATTGCCGGACGTGAAGGAACGGACGGAGCTCTATTTTGAGCAGCAGCCCAAGGCCGCGGAGCAGATCAAACGCTGTTCCTCGGTGCACGGCAAACTGGTGGTGCTGGATCTGCGCGATGAGGATGTCATCTGGTGCACCAACCGTTTCATGATTTACGCGCTTTTCCCGCAGTGCAACATTTCCATGCATGTGCTCTGGGGCCTGAAAAAGCAGAACACGGTCTTTGCCGTGGGCAAATCCATTCTGGACCGGTCCAGCACGGTCAATATCGGTCAGGTCATGCTGGCCCACGGCGGGGGCGGGCATCTGGCCGCCGGAACCTGCCAGGTGCCCAACGAGCGGGCCGAGGAAGTGCTGCGCGAACTTGTGCCCGCCTTGCAGGGCTGAGCCGGAAAACCTCGGGTGTCCCGGCCTTTTGCCGGAATCCGCTGTTTTTTCCCCGCTTGCCTTGAGCGGCGGCAAAAACTACTATTCCCGGATGGAATGCGTCATGCCTTCCATCCGGTTTTGTTTTTACAGCCGGAGCAGACGCCCGCGCCCAGGCGCAAGAAAGCGCCCGGAGGCGGCGCAGCCGTGCCGTTGGCCCCAAATACGGGTATCGACAGCAGCGATAAACTATTTTTTAGCGTTGCTGTCGGCATCCGTAAGGCTCGGAGACTTGCCAACGGTTGCCGCTTCCACGGCACGCGGGCTGCGTAAAATTTGAAATATTACATAGTTCAAACGCAACATGCTGTAATGAGCGACCCTCCGGAAAAAATCCGCATCATGCGGAGACAGCCGGAAGACTTGAAACCAGTTTTCAGGAGTTTTCATGCGACATAGTATCTCCTTTCTGACAGCGGCGCTGTTCTGCGCGGCCGCCGTCCTGCTTTCCATCGGTCAGGCCTTTGCCGCCGGGCGCGCAGCCGCTGCCTCTTCCGTTTCGGCGAACGAGGTGCTGACCCGGCTGCCCAACGGGCTCACCGTCTATATTCTCAAGGACACGCGTTTCCCCCTGGTCTGCACCCGCCTGTACGTGCGCACGGGCTCGGCCAATGAAGAACCGCGCCATGCGGGCATCAGCCATGTACTTGAGCATATGGTCTTCAAGGGCACGGAGCACCGGCCCAAAGGCCAGGTGGCCCGCGAGGTGGAGGCCCTGGGCGGTTATCTCAACGCGGCCACCAGCTTTGACAAAACCTGGTATCTGACCGACATGCCCGCCGCGCACTGGCGCACCGGCATGGACGTGGTCAAGGATATGGCTTTCCAGGCCCGGCTCGATCCCAAGGAACTGGAAGCCGAGAAAAACGTGGTCATTTCCGAGCTCCAGCGCGGCGAGGATTCGCCCATGCGCAAGCTCTATGAAAACCTTCAGGTGGCCGGGCTCAAAAATACGCCTTACGGCCGTCCGATTATCGGCTATGTGGACACCATCAAGGCCATTACCGCCCAGGATCTGCGCGACTATGTCAAGCGCTGGTACCAGCCGCAGAACATGATGCTGCTGGTGGCGGGCGACATTGAGCCCGACGCGGTGCTGGCCTATGCCCAGAAGATTTTCGGCGGCCTGAAGAACGGCGGCGACCTGCCCGTGCCCCAGCCGCTGGACCTGTCCGGCGCGGCGGGTGGTCCGCGCGTGGAAGTGAGCCGGGGACCCTGGAATAAGGTTTATCTGGGCATTTCCCTTCCCGCGCCCGGTCTACGCGACCTGCGCGCCGTGGATCTGGACGTGCTGAGCTATCTGCTCGGCGGCGACGGCACCTCGACCTTCTACCGCAAGTACAAGTATGAAAAGCAACTGGTGGACGGCATCAGCGTGGACAATATGAGTCTGGCCCGCGCGGGCCTGTTGACCATCACCGCCCAGCTGGACGCCGACAAGCTGGAACCTTTTTGGCAGGAGCTGACCAGGGATCTGGCCGGATTGACGGCCAAGGACTTCAGCGCCGACGCCGTGCGCCGGGCCAAGTTCAATCTGGAGGACAGCATGGACCGGGCCGGGGAAACCCTCAACGGTCTGGCATCCTGGAAGGGAACCATCCAGTTTGATCTGGGCGGGGAGCAGGGGGAGCGCAACATGCGTTTCGCTCAGCGCAATGTGGATGAAAATCAGTTGCAGAATGCCGTCAGCCAGTGGCTCGTGCCGGAACGGGCGCGGGTGCGCGTGCTGGCACCGGAAGGCGCGGCCCTGCCCGATCTGGAAGCCGTGCTGCGGAAGAACTGGCCCGCCGCTGCGCATGCGCAAAGCGTGGCGGCGGCAGCTGTGGCCGCCGGAAAGCGCGAGGTGGTTCAACTGGGCCAGGGCCGCACCCTGATCATGATCCCCGACGCCACGGTGCCCTATATTTCCCTGGACCTGATGCTGCCCGGCGGCAACGCACTGCTCAAGCCCGAACAGCAGGGCTTGGCGGATCTGACCGCCCGCCTGCTCACCGACGGCAGCGGCAATCTGGATGCCCAGGGCGTGGAGCGCTATTTCGCGGAACGCGCGGCCTCCATTGCCGCCAAGGCGGGTCTGCAGACCTTCGGCATCTCCCTGACCGGGCCCTCGCGCTTCAACGCGGAGTATTTCAGCGCGCTGGGCGATGTGCTTGCCAAGCCGCGTTTCGAAACCAAGGAACTGCGCCGTGAGGTGGATAACATGAAATCCGCCATCCGCCAGCGCTCGGACAATCCTCTGGCTTATATGTTCTCCAAGCTGAATCCCTTCCTCTATCCCGGCGGACAGCCCTATGGTTTTGACGGCCTGGGCACGCCCCGGAGCCTGGACGGCTTTGACCGCAAAGACGTGCAGGCTTTCTGGGCCCGTCAGTCCGGCCAGCCGTGGGTGCTTTCCGTGGCAGGCAGCTTTGACCGCGAGGCCGTGCTGGCCTTCGCCCAGGGCCTGCCCGCGCCGGAAGGGGAAGGCCTGGCCGTGGCCGCGCCCGACTGGGGCAAGGACAGAGCGCTCAGCCTGAATCTGCCGGGCCGTAATCAGGCCCATCTCCTGCAGATCTTCAAAACCGTGCCGCCCACCCATCCGGACGCGCCTGCCCTGATGCTGCTGCAATCCGTGCTTTCGGGCCAGAGCG
Organism: Desulfovibrio fairfieldensis; assembly: GCF_001553605.1. NCBI lineage: Bacteria > Pseudomonadati > Thermodesulfobacteriota > Desulfovibrionia > Desulfovibrionales > Desulfovibrionaceae > Desulfovibrio > Desulfovibrio fairfieldensis. The sequence continues at coordinate 1,780,803 of NZ_CP014229.1, read as the reverse complement.
GCCTGCTGTTTGCCAGCCTGCGCGACGAGCAGGGCCTGGGCTATACCGTAACCGCCTTCAACCGCAGCATGCCGGAGACGGGCTTCATGGCCTTTTACATCGGCACCACGCCGGACAAGCTGGAGCAGGCCCGGCGGGGCTTTGCCGGGATCATTGCCGAAATCAAGGCCAAGCCGCTGCCCAAGGCCCTGTTGGCCGCCGGAAGCAACCGCCTGCTGGGCGAATACCTGCGCGAGAGGCAGAGCCTGGCGGACCGCGCCGGTGAGGCGGCCACGGACGCCGTGCTGCACTATCCCCAGGATTTCCAGAAGCAGTTGCTGGACAAGGCCGCTACGCTGGCCCCGGCCGATTTGCAGGCCGTGGCCCGCAAGTATCTGGAACCGGCCAATGCCTATGAGGTAACCCTGCTGCCGTAGGAGCCGCTCCCAACGTGCTTTCATTCTCTCCTGCGCGAGGCCCGTTCCATGCGAAGTTCGAATATGCTTTACCATGCGTCCTGCGCCGGAATTCGCTTTCTTGGGCAGGGAATGAAACTTCCAACCTAGAGCTATTTCACTTTGAAATTGCTCTGGCGGCTGCGTAAGCAGGCGCTCGCCACGAGCGTCAGCCGTTGGCGGCTATGCCGCCGTACGGACATCGAGAGCAGAGCGAGCGGCTTAAAAACTTTGAGAATGTCAATTCTCAAAGTTAATCTGCTTAGAATATCCCCGGCGTTCGCAGGTTTTGTCTGAACAGCGCCCCGTCACGGTCAAGTTCGACCGGGACGGGGCGCTGTTGTGACTTTACAGAACGCGTCCGCGTGAGCTATCCATGAAAAATCCTTGGGAAATAGGGTAGGTTAACGTTGAAAGATTCCCTGCTCCGGCGCTCACTCGCGTGGCCGCCCGCGCCTGAGGCAAAAGGCTGAACCTCAGTCCCACCGGGCGTCAGCTATTGCCGCCGGGGCTTGCCTGAACCGTTCATGGCGAAGCCTGGCTGTAGCCGCAACGCGACAGACGAGGACAGCATTGCTGCGAATAACAACAGCAGCCGACTGAGGGCAGCGCCGGCTTTGAGAATGGCAATTCCCCAGCTTGCTCTGTGCCAAAGGACATGGCATGCATCCTTGGTGATGACAGGAGATCCGCGTAATGCCCCTCTGCCTCTGGCGTCCGAATATCGCAACCGCCCTGGAATACGCCCGTGACCGGGCCCTTCCGGTCCAACTCACCTTTGACGGCCGTCCGCGCGAAGCGGGACCTCTGCTCTGCACCGTAACCTTTACCGCCCGCGACATCACGGTCCTGTCCACGGCGGAGCCCCTGATTCCCGCTGAACTGAAGGGCGGAGAGTGCCGCATCTATTTCAAGCCGGATATCGAGGCGAATCCGGAAGAGGCAAGGGACGGGCAGGAAGAGAGCGGTAAGGCTGCCGTCGCGCGGCACGGTTTTTATTGCAACTGCCGCGTGCAGGATGTGCGGCGCGACGCCGGAAACGCCCTGACCGAGATCACTCTCAAGACGCCTTTCCGTTCCTTATGGCGGGAGTTGCGTCGGCACGAACGGCTGCGCCTGGGGCCGGACATGCTCAAAAAATTCCGCTTCTGGTTCGCGCCCATGTTGCCGGAGCAGCGCGGCCAGGTGCAGATCTATATGAGCCGTTACAGCCAGGATCTGGAACGGAAAATACGCCTGATCGACGTCTCCGCCGGTGGTGCGTTCGTGCGGCTGGTCGATTACGATCTGCTCAACGACATTGATATTGATCAGAATACGCTCTGCCTGCTCTATCTGGACTGCAACGGCCCGGAAGGGGAGTCCCGCAAGTTTTTTCTGGCTGCCCACAGCGTGATTGTCGGTCGGAATAAAAAGGACAGCGCTCTGAACCTGCATTTGCGTTTTGTGCGCTATCTGTCCGCAGCGCGGCGGGATGCCGTGCTGGACTGGCAGCCGGTGGGCGAGGAGGGCGTGCCCGGTCTGGACCTCTGGATCACGGCGCGGCTCGGCGGCCCGTCAGGGAGAGGAGCCGAAAGTCAGGCCGCCCCGGCGCGGTGAACCGGCGGGGGCGGCAAGATGCTCCCGCCCGGCATCGTCGGCGATGAAACCATCCGGCTCTACCTTTTGGAGGGCATGGCGGCCCGGCACTGTGGCCGGAGGGCTGACGGTCGTCGCCGTAGGGCCGTATCCTTAAAATTTATCTTTTAAATTCAGTATGTTGTTACGAAGCAAGGAAGCCTTTTTTCGCGCCTCTGATTGACAGAAAGGGGCTGTTTTGACTATCTCTAGAGATACGGAAGCGCCCTTCGGGGCTTAATAGGGAATCCCGTTCAAATCGGGAGCGGACCCGCCGCCGTGCGCCGAACTGATGCCGCTTTTCCTTGCGCGCCACTGGATTCGCTCCGGGAAGGCCGAAAAGCGAGCCGGCAAGCCGGAAGACCTGCTTTCATTCATCGTCTTTGAGGACGGACCGTCGGCAACGGGGCTTTTGCCGTCAGGTCTTGCAGTGAGGATAAATGCGTTTCCTCCTCCGCCTGTGTTGCGGGCGGAGGTTTTTTATTCCATACAGCCCCTCCATGCCTGGAGTTTTTCATGCCCGCCAGTATTATGAAACGGGACGGCGCGTCCGTGCCCTTTGATTCGGTCAAGATTCTCAACGCCATCACCAAAGCCAACCAGGCTGTGGGCGGCGAGGACATGTCGCCCACGGACCTGCTTTTCGTCACCGAGAAAGTCTGCAGAAAGCTGGATGAGCGCAGCCTCCGCCATGTGGAAGAAATTCAGGACGTGGTGGAAGAAACGCTGATCCAGTACGATTACGCCAAAACCGCCAAGGCCTATATTCTCTACCGCGCGGAGCACGCCAAGATCCGCAACGCGGAATCCTATCTGATGGATATCTACAAAAAGCTGACGTACTCCCCGGCCATCCGGGAGGACATCAAGCGGGAGAACGCCAATATTGACGGCGACACGGCCATGGGCACCATGCTCAAGTACGGTTCCGAGGGCTCCAAATTCTTCATCGACAATTATATCCTGCCCAAGGACGCCTCGGCCGCGCATCTTAACGGCGATATCCATATTCATGACAAAGATTTCTACATGCTCACCGAAACCTGCTGCCAGATCAATCTGATCCCGCTGTTCAAAAACGGTTTCTCCACCGGGCACGGCTATCTGCGTGAGCCCAATTCCATTGAAAGCTATTCGGCCCTGGCCTGCATAGCCATTCAGGCCAACCAGAATGAAATGCACGGCGGCCAGAGCGTGCCGCACTTTGACTATGCCATGGCCGAGGGCGTGATCAAGACCTATGCCAAGGAATACCGCAAGGCCTTCTGCGCCTGCCTGCGCATTGCCGGGGGCCTGGACGCGGCCGCCGCGGAGGAACTGGCCGGGAAACTGCTGGATGCCGTGGGCGTGCGCCCGAGCATGGCCGGAGCCGATGCTCTGGGCCGCGCGCTGACCGAAGCCGCTCCCGAACAGTGGAAAGAACTGGCGGAACGCGCCCACGCCTATGCCGTGGACGAAGCTCTGGCCAATACGGACCGGCGCGTGTACCAGGCCATGGAGGCCCTGATCCACAACCTGAATACCATGAATTCCCGGGCCGGGGCCCAGGTGCCGTTCAGCTCCATCAACTACGGCACGGACGTCTCCGCCGAGGGCCGGATGGTCATGAAAAACCTGCTCCTGGCCACCCAGGCCGGTCTGGGCAACGGCGAGACTTCCATTTTCCCGGTGCAGATTTTCAAGGTCAAGGAAGGGGTCAACTACAATCCCGAGGACCCCAACTACGATTTGTTCAAACTGGCCATGGAAACCTCGGCTAAACGCCTTTTCCCCAATTTCAGCTTTCTTGACGCCCCCTTCAACCTCCAGTACTACAGGGACGGTTATTACGACAGCGAAGTGGCCTATATGGGTTGCCGCACGCGTGTGCTGGGCAATGTGTATGATCCGGAGCGCCAGGTGACCTGCGGACGCGGCAATCTGAGCTTCACCTCCGTGAACCTGCCGCGCCTGGGCCTGGAAGCCCGTAATGATCCGGAAAAGTTTTACGCCCTGCTGGATGAGAAGATCGATCTGGTCTTCCGGCAGTTGCTGCACCGGCTCAAGATCCAGAGCGCCAAAAAGGTGCGCAACTATCCCTTCCTTATGGGCAACGGCATCTGGCTGGATTCCGGCAAGCTGGACTGGGACGACGGCATAGGGGAAGTGCTCAAGCACGGCACCCTGACCATCGGCTTCATCGGTCTGGCCGAGGCCCTCAAGGCCTTGGTGGGCGCGCATCACGGCGAAAGCGAGGAGGCCCAGAAGCTGGGCCTGGAAATCATCGGGCATATGCGCCGTCGCGCTGACGAGGAAGCGGAAAAGACCGGCCTGAACTTCACGCTCATCGCCACCCCGGCGGAAAGCTTGAGCGGGCGTTTCGTGTCCCTGGACCGGGAGCGCTACGGCAGTATTCCCGGCGTCACGGACCGCGATTATTACACTAATTCCTTCCATGTGCCGGTTTACTATCCCATCAAGGCCTTCAGGAAGATCCAGCTGGAAGCTCCCTACCACGCCATGACCAACGCCGGGCACATCACCTATGTGGAGCTGGACGGGGATACCTGCAAAAATCTCGAGGCCTTTGAGCGCATCATCCGCTACATGCATGATCAGGGCGTGGGCTACGGCTCCATCAACCATCCCCTGGACCGCGATCCGGTCTGCGGCTACACGGGCGTCATCAACGACGTCTGCCCGCGTTGCGGCCGCCGCGAGGGCGAGGGGATCAGTCTGGAGGCGCTGCGGGAACTCCGCAGAAAATACCCCCTGATGCCCAAGTGGGAATGAACGGTCGAGGTGGAATATCATAGTGGAGCAATTTCAACTTGAAATTGCTCTGGCGGCTGCGAAGGCGAGGGCGCGATTCACTTGCGCCGTTAAGCGCCGAAGCGGGCGTCTCTGACACTCTGAGAATGTAACTTCTCAAAGTTGATCCGCGTTATTGAACTCCGGTTCCCGAACCGGTGGGAAATTTTTTACAACTTTCAGAACCAGAAAGGAGATTGCGGCAATGCTGATGGAATCGCGCTTGTTTGAGGAAACGAAAACGAAACAGAAGATGGTGGGCCAGGGCATGGGCTTTGAGCGCATCCGCCGGATCACCGGCTATCTGGTGGGCACCCTGGACCGCTTCAACAATGCCAAGCGAGCCGAGGAGCATGACCGGGTCCGCCATGCCTGAGCGGACCGCGTCCGCGTCGCCCGCTGCGGCCCGCGCGCGGGCGGGATTGCAGTCGGACAGTGAATCGCGCCCGTATCTGCGCCCGTCTTTGCGTCTGTCCGGCATTGTCGAAGAATCCATTGTGGACGGTCCGGGCCTGCGCTTCGTGCTCTTTACCCAAGGCTGTCCGCACGGCTGCAAGGGCTGCCACAATCCGGAAACGCACAGCCTGGAGGGCGGTTTCATCCGCGACGTGGACGAACTCCTCGCTGTGTATGACGAAAATCCGTTGCTGGCCGGAGTTACCTTTTCCGGCGGCGAACCCTTTCTCCAGGCCGCGGCGCTCTGCGCCGTGGCCGAGAGGGTCCGCGCGCGGGGCGGGGATGTGGTCACGTACACCGGCTATACCTATGAATCTTTGCTGGCGCGGGCGGAACGCGGAGACGCTTCGGAAATAGCCCGCCTGCTGGAGCTGACCGATCTGCTCATTGACGGGCCGTATCTGGAAGCTCTGCGGGATCTGGATCTGCCCTTCCGGGGCAGTTCCAACCAACGCCTGCTGGACAGGGAGCAGCGGCGTCAGCTGGCGCGCGCCGCCGGAAAGCATGCAACAGATGCGGCCTGAACCGGATCGATTCCGGCGCGTCGAGACTTTGGTTTTTGGGGGCCGTTCTTTTCCGCCGCGCGACAAGGATTGCTGCGGAATCGCTTAGGGCCTGTTAACGCTATGCCTTTTTGCCCTCCTGCCGCGTCAGATTTCACCTGCTTTTTCGGTCGAGTACCAGAAGAGTACACTCCCTCAAAGCAGGTTTATCTTCCTTGCAGGCGAACAAAAATTCTATAGTCTTAACAGACCCTAGAGCAATTTCACCGTGAATCTGTTCCAGAATGAATCCGGCACGGCCGGGATCACCCCCGGCCGTCGCCCGACGCTTTGGCAAGATAGGGGGCAAAGGCGACATCCATGCCCTGAATGTGCTCAATGAGCCAGTTTTTCAGAAAGTCCAGCACTTCCGTATCCACATTGGCCTTGCCGTCTGAAACCGCGTCGCGGAATTCCACCACTTTGGCCTTGAACTGGTCGTGCACGCGGATATGCTTCTCCACATCCGGGTAGTCGGAGTGGCTGAAGAAGATTTCCTCTGTATTGAAGTGGGTGAAGGCATAGCCCGCCAGAGCGTCCAGCACTTCCAGCAGGGTCTTTTCATCCCTGCCGTCCCGGATGGCCCGGTGCAGCTTGTTGATGTAGGAAAGCAAAAGTTTGTGCTGCCCGTCCACGGCCGGTACGCCCGTGGACAGACTGTCGGACCAAGTCACAATGGCGTCGCCGCTGGGCCGGAACACCGCCGGCTGTTCTGTCTGCGCCATGTCGGTGAATTTTTCCACCTGCGCCAGACAGGCATTGAGAAAATCCAGATCACTGTTGAATTTTTTCAGAAATTGCGTGATGAGCGCATCCGCGCCGCGCGCGCGGCGCGAGAGCGCTTCCTCACCGGCCGGAGCCGCGCCGGGACCGGACTCGGCCAGGGAAGGCAACAAGCGGGATAATTCATCGGAAAGTATGTGGATGCGCGTGGCGCTTGCCGCCAAGTTCTCGCGGATCAGCTGCTGACCAGCCTGTATCAGCTTGTATTTTTCGCGCCACTCCTCCAACGACTGGGTCGCCTCCTCGGCGTCCCACCGGGCCTGGGCCAGTTCGCGCCGCAACAGCTCCGCATGTCCGGCCGCCGCGTCCGCCACTGGGCGCAGCAGGCCGTAGGCCGCGTCGCAGGGCAGGGCGGCGGTCTCCTTCAGGCCGCGCAGATCCCGTTCCAGCGCCTTTGCCGGGGCGAATACCGCCCGGTAGAGCAGAATCAGGCCGCAGCCGCCCGGCAGCAGGGCCAGAACCGGCAATATCCAGTCCAGGGGCGCGGCGGGGGCCAGAGCCGTGGCCGCACCCGCCAGCAGTCCACAGGCCAGCAGCAGAAAGAGAGTGGTACGCATCGTTATATCCTGCCTTGCGCATAACAGCCCCTAGAGCCTGTCGCGCTTGAAATTGTTCCTTGACGGCCAAGCAAGCGTGCGCGGAATATTTTGACAGTATCAAAATGCTCTGTGTCCGTAAGGCTCGCCGTCGTGGACGGGCGCTTCGCCCTCGGGGCCGGTTTCTTCCGGCTTGCGGCACAGGGCGCGCAGTTGCTGAAAATTTTCAGCGGCCTTACGCTGCCCGTCAAGGCGGGCCCGATTGATCCGGGCCACGTCGTCGGCCAGCAGACGCACCACGTCGGCGTCCAGGGCACTCCGACCGGCCATGTCCCGCATGACCGTCAGGGTATCGTCGATCTGCATGCCTTTGCGGTAGGGCCTGTCCTCAGTCAGGGCGGTGAACACGTCGGCCACGGCCATGATCCGTGCGGGCAGGGGGAGTTGCCGTCCGCTGAGGCCCAGGGGATAGCCCGAACCGTCGGGCCGCTCGTGGTGCAGGCCGCCCCAGGTCCGGATGCAGGCAAAGCCGGGCACGCTGCCCAGCAGATCCAGGCCGACTCCGGCATGACGCTGAATGACGGCGAATTCCTCGGGGGTGAGGGCAGCGGGTTTTTCCAGGATTTCCGTGGGCACGGCCAGTTTGCCGATATCGTGCAGCAGACCGGCCACAAAAATGGTGGTATATTCCTCTGCGCTTGCCAGGCCGCTGCGCTGCAGCAAGGCACGGGCCGTATAGGCCACGCCGCTGGAATGGGTGGCCGTGAACGGACTTTTGGAGTCGACGATCAGGGAAAACAGTCCGCAGACCTTCAGCAATTTTCGTGGCCCCAGGCATTCTGTGGGGGCGATTTCGCCCAAATGTTGGAGCATGGCTTCCGCATGGCCGGCCTGTTCCACGAACTCCCGGTCTTCGGCCAAAGCGCGCAGGGCCTCCAGATAGCGTGGAGCGAACTTGCCGCTCTGGCGGGAAAGATGCTCGGCCACGGCGGTGAAATCCGTATTTTTCTGCGCGCGCAGGGCAATGTCCAGCCTGTCGGCCAGATGGATGAGATTGCCCAGACGGGCGTCCCCGCCGCATGCGCGGGCCGTGCTCCAAGGGGTATGGTGGTGGAGGACCAGGGTATGGATGGCCTCCGGCAGTCCCGCTGTTTTGCAGAAAGCCCAGCCCGCACGGGAGTGGGGGCCCTCGTTGATTTCAAAAACCAGATCCCTGGTTTCCGTTTTCAGGGGCACGGTGCCGATATCGTGGAGGATGGCCGCGGTCAGCAGCTGGCTGCGCCTGCGTCGGCTGTAGCCCAGTTTTTCCGCCATGCGCAGGCTCAGATAGGCCACGCGCGCGTGATGTCCGGCCAGAGCCGGCGTCACCATGTCCAGCGCGGTGGAAAAGCCTCTGAGCAAATCAAAAAGACGGATCGTCCGCATAAAGCCTCACGCTGTTGCCCCCACCGGAAGAATATCCTGAAGGGCTGAGCAAAACTAAATCATAGTGGTTCGGGAGGCAAGCGGGTACGCCGTTTTTATGTAATGCACACTTTTTTGTAAGCCATGGCCCGCCGCCGGGCGTTTTCACCGTCTGTCCGGCGGGAGGCATATGAAAACGCCGGAGGGCATGCCCTCCGGCGTTGTGCCGCATTACGGATCAGTTCTTGAAGGGGGAAATCGCCCGCAAGGTTTCAATGACGCCGGGGAAGTTTTCAATCACGTAATCCACATCCTCTTCCGTGGTGTAGCGGGAGAGGGAGAGACGCACCGAACCGTGGGCGTAGTTGAAGGGCACGCCCATGGCTCTGAGCACATGCGACGGCTCCAGGCTGCCCGAGGTGCAGGCCGAACCGGAGCTGGCGCAGATGCCCAGACGGTCGAGCATCAGCAGGATGGCCTCGCCTTCCACATTTTTGAAGGCGATATTGCTGGTGTTGGGCAGGCGGTTTTCCACATCGCCGTTGACCATGCAGTCGGGGATGCGCTCCAGCAGGCCGTTTTCCAGCTTGTCCCGCAGCCGGGCCACATTGACGCGCTCTTCCTGCATATGGTCGCTGGAGAGTTGGGCCGCCATGCCCAGACCCACAATGTAGGGCACGTTTTCCGTGCCCGCCCGGCGGCCCCGTTCCTGATGGCCGCCGCGCAGAAACGGTCTGAAGCGCACGCCCTTGCGCACGTAGAGCACGCCGATGCCTTTGGGCGCGTGGATTTTGTGCCCGGACAGGGAGAGCATGTCCACCGGCAGATGCCTGAGGTCGATGGGGGTTTTGCCCACGGCTTGTACCGCATCGGTGTGGAAGAGTATGCCCCGTTCCTTGGCCATTTCGGCCATGGCCTGGATGGGGTAGATGTCGCCCACCTCGTTGTTGGCGAACATGATGGACACCAGGGCCGTGTCGTCGGACAGGGCGGCGGCGTATTCGTCCAGGTCCAGGCGGCCCTTGCCGTCCACGCCGAGCAGGGTCACGTGATAGCCCTGGCGCTCCCAGTACTGGACCACATTGAGCACCGCCGGATGCTCCACCCGTGTTGTGATCAGGTGGCGCTTTTCCGGCTGGGTCTGGAGGGCGGACCAGATGGCCGTATTGTCGCTCTCCGAGCCGCAGGAGGTGAAAATGATTTCATCCGGACCGGCCCCCAGCAGGGCGGCGATGCGTTCGCGGGCCGTGTCCACGGCTTCGCCCACCTGGCCGCCGAAGCTGTGCATGCTGGAAGGGTTGCCGTAGAGTTCGCCCAGATAGGGCAGCATGGCCGCGAGCACTTCCGGGGCCACGGCCGTGGTGGCGTTGTTGTCGAGATAGATGGTCTTCATGGCTTAAGCCTCCTCTACCACGATGTCGGGTTCCACATGCTCGCGCAGCAGACGCTCCACCAGATTACGGATGGTCACCTCGCTGGAGCGGCAGTGCGAGCAGCGCCCGCGCAGGGAAACGGTCACCCGCTTGCCGTCTACGTCCACCAGCTCGATGTCGCCGCCGTCGGCCGCGAGCTGGGGCCGGATTTCCTCGTCAATGGTCTTAAGCACCTGCTGCATGCGCTGCACGTTGGTCATGCGCGGCTTGGGCTTGAGTTCGGCCAGAGGCTTCTGCTTGAGCTCGGTGGCGAGAATTTCGGCGATCTCGTCCAGGCATTCGCCACAGGCGCCCCCGGCCTTGGTATAGTTGGTGATTTCCTCCACGGTCTTCAGATTGTTCTCGCGGATGGCGCGGATGATCTGGGCGTCCGTGACGCCGAAGCACTTGCAGACCAGCTTGCCCTCTTCATGGGCGTGGGGCACGGGCGGCTCGCCCTTCCACTGGCGGATGGCCGCCTCAAGGGCTTCCTGGCCCATGACCGAACAGTGCATCTTCTGCTTGGGCAGGCCGCCCAGGGCATTGGCGATGTCCTTGTTGGTCAGCTTGAGCGCCTCGTCCACCGTCATGCCCTTGATCATGTCCGTGAGCACGGAGCTGGAGGCGATGGCGCTGGCGCAGCCGAAAGTTTCAAAACCGGCGTCCTCGATGACGCCCTGGTCATTGATTTTCAGATAGAGCTTGAGCGCGTCGCCGCAGGCCAGGCTGCCCACCTCGCCCACGGCGTTGGCGTCGGTCAGGGGGCCCGCGTTGTGCGGGTGCAGAAAATGATCATGCACGGCTTCGCTATAATTCCACATAATTGCCTCCTGAAGCGGAATGCTTTTCAGATTCTATGATTTCCCGGAGAGTGTGCTGCTGCAAGAATCCGCGGATGTGGCCGTCCAGTTCTTTCCAGAAGCCACGCGTGGAACATTGCTGCTCACGCTGGCAGCACCGCCCCTTGGTCAGGCAGCGCACCGGCGCGATCTCGCCCTCCAGGTGCAGAAAGACATCTTCCATATTGATTTCAGACGGATCTTTAGCCAGGGCGTAGCCTCCGCCCGAGCCGCGCACGGCCCGCAGGATGCCCAGAGGCTTCAGGGCCCGGACAATCTGCTCCAGATAGCCCGAGGAGATGTTCTCCTCGCGGGCCACTTGACCCAGCTGCAGCAGACTGTCCTTGGGCTGGGCCGCCAGCCGCAGCAAAAAACGTAAACCGTAACGGGTTCTGGTGGAAAAACGCATGCGCACCTCGCTGGTCGGACAGAGGCTCCGGCCGGTTATTCCGCCCGTGTCTCACGGCTTCTGGAAATGGCCGTGAGGCTGAACGGGGTTTCCTGATATACATAATAATTGAGCCAGTTGCTGAAAAACAGGTGGGCGTGCGCCCGCCAGGTCATCAACGGCATGGCCGAGGGATTGTCGCCGGGATAGTAGTGCCTGGGCACCACGGGGTCCAGGCCCTTGCCCAGATCCCGCCGGTATTCGGCGTCCAGGGTGCCCCGATCGTATTCCAGATGGCCGGTCATGAAGACCTGGCTGTGGTCCAGGCTCTCAGCCAGGGCCAGCCCGGCCTCGCCGGACTCGGCCAGGACGCGCAGATTGGGCACCTTGAGCACGTCCTCCGCGCGCACTTCGGTATGCCGTGAGTGCGGAGCCAGAAATTCGTCGTCAAAGCCGCGAAACAGGCGGCATTCCGGATGCAGAACCTCATGACAGAAAATGCCCGAGACCTTGGCCGGAAGAATGTACTTGGGCAGGCCGTAGAAATGGTACAGAGCCGCCTGGGCCGCCCAGCAGAGATAAAGCGTGGAGTAGACGTGTCCCTGGGCGTAGCCCATGATTTCCAGCAGTTCCTGCCAGTAGTCCACATCCTCGAAAGGCAGATGTTCCACGGGCGCGCCGGTGACGATCATGCCGTCAAAACTGCGGTGGCGGATCTCCGCGAAGGTCTTGTAAAAACGCTCCAGATGGCGCAGGGGCGTATTCTTGGATTCGTGCGCCGCCGTGCGCAGCAAGGTGATGTTGACCTGGATGGGCGAATTGCCCAGCAGGCGCAGCAGCTGCGTTTCCGTGGCTATTTTGGTGGGCATCAGGTTGACGATGACGATCTCCAGAGGCCGGATGTCCTGCCGGCGGGCGCGGTCCTCGGTCATGACGAAGATGTTTTCGTCTTCCAGGGCGGCGCGGGCCGGGAGATCAGCGGGAATCTTGATGGGCATGTCCACAATCCTTTACAAGACCTTGCGCAAAGGCAAAGCGTGCTTATCCTCAGATATACGGTGTCGTTGCATCACGCCGTGCTTAAAACATAGTTGTTTGCTAGGTTTTGTCAAGGCGTAACAAAAAATTTTACCCGCGCCGCGGCCCCGTGCGAGGCGCCGTCAACGCCGTTGATTCCCGGCTTTGGCCTGATGTGTGGCCAAAGCCGGGTTTTGCTTTGTTCAGCTCAGCCGCGCCACATGGATTTCCAGGGGCAGATTACAAGCCGCCGCCTCCAGGGCCTGTCTGGCCAGGCGCTCCAGCCCGCCGCAGCAGGGCACGCTCATGCGCAGCACCGTGAGCCCGGCAATGCGCCCGGTGCGCAGGATGGCCGTCAGTTTTTCCAGCAGGACCGTATTGTCTTCCAGCTTGGGGCAGGCTATGAGCGGCACGCGGCCCGCCAGCCAGTCCTTGTGCAGGTTGGGCAGGGCGAAGCCCGCGCAATGGGCGGCCAGCAGCAGATGCGCGCCGTCCAGAAAGGGGGCCTGCGGCGGCACCAGCCGCAACTGGATGGGCCAGGTGGGCAGCTCCACACGCAGAGCTTCAGGGGCGGCCGGAACGGCGGCGTTCCCGCTCAGGGGGCGCAGCACACGCGCCGCGCTGCCGGGACAGCCGCCCGCCGGAGGCGTCATCGGCGCGGGCCGGGCCGGGCCGTTCGGGGTATCGCGCTGAGCCTTGGCCGCCAGGGCCGCCGCCTCGTCAAAGTCCGGGGCTTCGCGCGTGGTCAGGGTCAGCGCGCCCTGCGGACAGTTCAGGCAGGCTCCCAAACCGTCACAGAATACTTCACTGACCAGACGGGCCTTGCCGTCAATGACGGCCAGCGCGCCTTCGGCGCAGTCCAGCACGCACTGGCCGCAACCGTTGCATTTTTCCTCATCGATCTCAATAATAGGTCGTTTCATAGTCTTCCTTCGTCAGGCTCTCGCCCGGCGCGGCGGCAAAGCCGCCGTGAGCAAGCCGAAAACCACGTTTTTCGGCGCAGCGATCTTAACACGTAAAACGAAGTTTTAAGTGTTACATGGTACTAGTTCCGGCAATTGCGCCGGTGTGTCCACCAGATGTCGCGCGCCCGCGGCGCGCACTTCCTCAAGGCCGCGAAAGCCCCAGCCCACGCCTACGGAAACCATATCCGCATTGCGCGCCGTGAGCATGTCCACGTCGCTGTCGCCCACGTAAAAGCACTGCCCGGCCTCCAGAGCCAGCGCGGCCAAGATGGCCCGGGGCCCGGCGGGATCGGGCTTGAGCGGCGTGTCGGAGCGCCCGCCGCGTACCTCGGCAAAGGGAATTTGCGGAAAATAGTGGTTGATCAGAGTCCGGGTGAAGTCGTCGGGCTTGTTGGACAGCACGGCCAGGGTCAGGCCGCGCCGGGCCAGTTCCGTCAGGGCTTCGGGCATGCCGGCATAGGGATGGGTATGCTCGCGCATATGTCGTCCGTACCAGGCGCGGGCCTCGTCCACCAAGGGGGTGAGCGCCTCGGGCGTGAGTGCTTGCAGCGCCGCCGGGGGCAGGGCGCTGCGTACCAGACGGCCGAAGCCGTTGCCCACCATCCGGCGGTAGGCCGCCAGGGGATGTGTGGGATAGCCGTGGGCGGCCAGAACAGCGTTGCAGGCCTGGCCGATGTCTTCAAGCGTGTCCAGCAGGGTGCCGTCCAGATCAAAAATAAAAGCCTTCATATCCGCTCCATTCTACTGAACAAACGTTGCCTCACGGAGATTGCGCCGCTCTCGGCGGGTCCGCCGTCAGCGAGTTTGGCCGCCAGTATAGCCGAAAAACGCCATAAGCCCAAGTGCCGCATATCATGGCGGATCGGTTTGGCATCATGCGTCTGGGGCGCCGTTGTCACGGCTCATGGACCGGAAGCGTTCAATTCAGCGCCAACACCGCGCTTTTCCATACGACGCCAGACGATCTCCACTCCCCAACCTGCCTGATTTGCGTTGTTTCCCGCTGTTCGGCTTCTGGACAGGGCCGGGCTGCCTTGCTACAGTTAAATTGTATGCGGCCGTGGCATATTGCCCGTGCCGGCCCCTCACGGGAGGAAATAATGCCAAGACATGTACTGACCATAAAGGATTTGGGAGAGAACGCCTGCTGGTTGCTGGTGCAGCAGGCCATAGGCACTCCGGATGCCAAGGCGCGCACCGACTTCATGACCGAGCGGGTAGCCGTGCTGATTTTTGCCCAGCAATCCCTGTCCGAGCGCCTCTGCGTGACGGCGGCCGTACGCCAGATGGGCGGCTTTACAGTGTATGAGGGCGAGCAGGGCGCGTGGCGCATGGAGCTCAATGACTATCAGGAACATTTGATGCCGATTTTCGGCTATTATCTGGACTGCCTGTACACCTACGGCCTGCCGGTAAACACCTGGGACATGCGGACCGCCAATGTGAATTTTCCGGTCATCAATGCGGGCAGCCCGGACGCGCATCCGGCCCATGCCCTGGCCGACATCGCCTGCATGCTGCGCGCCTCCCGTTATCTGCAGGGCGTCACGGCCTCCTGGCTGGGGTGCGCCAACGGCACGCTCCATTCCCTCATCGCGGCCACGGCCTTTTTCCCCTTTGCTCTGCGCGTGGCCCTGCCCCCGCATCTGGACCCGGCCCCGCTCAAGGCCGTGGTGGACAAGCTGCAAACCCCGGTGACATTTGTGGAAACGCCGGAGGAAGCGGTGAAGGACGCCAATTTTGTCTTTGCCGGTTGCCGGGGCGGCATGAGCGCCGAGGATGTCGGTTCCTGGCGGCTTGACGCCGCGCTGATGAGCAAGGCCAATCCCGATGTGCGTCTGCTGCTCAGTGCTTCGCCCGTGGAAGCCATTCCCGTGGATCAGAAGATTCTTTCCAGTCCGGCCTCCTGGCTGGTGCGCCAGGCCGAATACCGCCTGCGTGTGCACAAGCGGATTCTGCACTGGGTGTTTCTGGATAACGAGAGCCCGGCCTAGGTGTTTAGAGCAATTCACGCATGAAATGCGTCAACGGCTCTGTTGCCTGCAACTCCTTGTCACGAAATGTGAGCAGGCGGCCTTTGCCCGCCGTCAAAATGAATCTGCTTTAGTATAGACACGATATGTCCGATTCTTCACAACAAAGCGCGGCCACGGCCGCGCTTTCCCGTGCCCCGCACAAAAGTTCCGGCAGCCTCGGCCCGGTCGCGCAGACCCCCAGCGCATGGGAGGTCAACGACTTTCTGCGCGTCTTCTGCGCGGCCCTGCTGGCCCTGGGCGCGCAGACCGCGCGTGTGGACCGCAATGCCGTGCGCATTGCCGGGGCCTTTGGTTTTGCGGTGGATCTGGCGGTCTTTCCCAAGCATCTGATGCTCTCCGTCACCTCGGCGGACGGGCGGGACCGCCGTACTTCGGTGGGCTCCATCAAGGCCGGTGCGCCGGACTTCCAGAAGGTGGCGGGCCTCAACGCTCTGGGCTGGCGCATTGTGGACGAGCGTCTGAGTCTGGAGGAAGCGCGGCAAAGTCTCGACGCCATCCTGAGCGGGCCGCGCTATCATCCGGCTTTGGTGCGCATTCTGGTGGCCTGCGCCAATGCCGCCTTCTGCCGTTTGTTTGAAGGCGACGCCACGGCCATGGGCCTGGTCTTCATCGCCACCCTGGCGGGTTTTTATCTGCGCCAGCTTCTGGTGCGCTGGCGCGTGGACGGCAAGATCGTCTTCTTTCTCTGCGCCTTCGCCGCCTCCCTGCTGGCCGCGCCGGGCGTGCTGTTCCATTGGGGCACGACGCCGCAGACCGCTCTGGCGGCCAGCGTGCTGTTTTTGATCCCGGGCATTCCCCTGATCAACGCCATGCTGGACATCATGGATGGGCATGCGCTGATGGGCTTTGCCCGGGCCGTGCAGGCCAGTATTCTGATTGCCTGCATCGCTCTGGGGCTGGCCCTGACCATGGCCCTGCTGGGGGTGAGTTCGTTGTGACCCCTCTGCTGACAATGCTGGCGGACGGCTTTTTCGCGGCCGTGGCGGCCATGGGGTTCGCCGTCATTTCCAACCCGCCCAAGAAGGTCGTGCTTGTGGCCGGAGCACTGGCCGCCGTGGGGCATATGGGCCGTTTCGCGCTGATGCGGGAAGGCGTGGGCATCGCCAGCGCCTCACTCTGCGCGGCCCTGCTGATCTCGCTGTGCAGCATGCCGTGTACCCGGCGCTGGCACATTCCGGCGGAGATGTTCGCCTTTCCCGCGCTCCTGCCCATGATTCCGGGCATGTTCGCCTATAAGGCCATCCTGGCCACCATGCAGTTTCTGGGCACAGCGGACATGCCCCTGCGCCAGGAACTGTTGGTAAGCATCGTCTACAACAGCCTGACCACCTTCTTCATCATGTGCGCCCTGGTTATCGGGGCCGTGCTGCCGCTCTTTCTGTTTCACCGGGAATCGCCCCTGGTCCGGGGCCTGCGGGGAATCCGCCGTTACGGAAAGCCGAACCGGCGTGCTGGGGATTGAGGGGAAACGGCAGGGGGATAAAAACGGATCGGCCTTGAAACACCATGTGTTCCAAGGCCGCATGCAGCCGTAAGATGCCTCGACTACTCCAACACCACGTTCCCTTGCCGGCGTCGGCAAACAACACTCCGGAGTGTTGATCACAGCCCCTAATCGGGCAGGATCTCATACTCTTCCAGCTTATCCCACACGGCGCTGATCACCAGTGCCATGGCAGCGGCCAGACGGGCCTGGGCGCGAGCATCCGCGACCGGTTCGGCCGCAACGCCGGGCGCTGCCCCTTCGGCCAGGCGGCGGCAGAAGAGATCCGGGCAACCGGCCTGCTCGCCGTGCCCCAGCAGAGCCATATAGGCGGCAAAAGGGCCGTCCACAAAGTCGGCCTGAGCGAGAGTTCCCGCTGTTGCGGCATTGTTGCTTTCGGCGGGCGCGTCCGTTTCAGCCGCGCGCAGTAGATTGCCGGTTTCCCGCAGATAACCCGCCAGAACGCTGTTGGGTGCGTGCTGCATGAGTCCGGCCGTGACCACGGCGTGGACAAAAGCCAGCCATTCGGCGCGGAGCCGGGCCTGTTCCGGCCCGTGCGCATACGCGGAAGGCAGCCCGGCATTTTCAGCCAAGCGCAGGATGTCGGCGGTTTTGCTGTTGAGCTGAAAGAGGATGCAGGCCGCTTCAATGCCTTGGGCCGCGCTGAGTTGCTTTTTGGACATCAGACCTCCGTGCGGCCTTGTTCTCCGTTTTTTCGCGCTTCCCGGTAGGCCGCGTAACCGGAGGCCCGCAGGCGGCAGGCAGGGCAGACCCCGCAGCCGTAGCCCCAGTCATAACGCCGGCCGCGTTCGCCCGCGTAACAGGTGTGGCTTTCTTCCAGAATCAGGTCCACCAGAGCCGTCCCCCCCAGAGACTCGGCCAACTCCCAGGCTCCGCGCTTGCTCAGCCACATCAGCGGCGTGTGCAGGACGAAGCGGCTGTCCATACCGCAATTGAGCGCCACCTGCATGGCCTTGATGCTGTCGTCGCGGCAATCGGGATAACCGGAAGAATCGCTCTGGCAGACGCCCAGGATCAGATGGCGGATATTCTTGGCATAGGCCCAGACAGCGGCGTGCAGGATGAACAGCAGATTGCGGCCCGGCACGAACGTGGTGGGCAGGCCGCCCGGACCGTCGGCGGCGATGGGGGCCTCGGAGGTCAGGGCCGTGTCGGCCAGCTGGCGGAAAATATCCACATTCAACAGGGTATCCGGTCCCAGACGGGAGGCCCAGAGCGGATCAAGATCCGCCAGAGCCGCACGCAGACGCTGACGGCAGGCCAGTTCCACGTTGTGCCGCTGGCCGTAGTCAAAGCCCAGGGTCTGGACACGCTCAAAGCGGCTCAGAGCCCAGGCCAGGCAGGTGGCGGAATCCTGACCGCCGGAAAAGATGACCAGGGCCTGTTCCTGTTGCAGGGGAGAGGGGGAAACGGTGCTCATGGCTGGGTGGGCCAGAATTGGCAGACCCTGGCCGGGGCGTAACCCGCCAGAAAGGCGTCCATCAGGGTGCCGAAATAGACCCGGTTGCGGGGTTTGATGTGCTGGGCCTCCGGGCAGTCCGCCGGAAAAAAGCGCAGGGAATTGCGGTTGCCCGTGTAGTTCTGGTGCGCCAGGGGCAGGGAGAGCAGATGGGCCCAGAGGCCGCGCCGCGCATTGATGGCCTGTTCCTGCAGGCCGCGTAGGCGTTCCTGCAACTGCGGGCTCTGATCCTGATGCGGATAGTAAAAGGCCGCGCCCCGTTCGAGCATCAGATCGCTCAGGGACCGGCCGTCCTCCAGCCGCACGTCGGCCACGATGCGGCCGTGGCGGTCTTTGCTTTTGACTCCGGCGGCGAACAGACGGACTTTCTGACCTTTGGCCAGAGCGTCCAGTTCCTGCCGGGCTTCGCGGGCGTAAAACTGGGGCTTCCTGTTGTCCCGCCCCAGCTCCGGCGTGTCGATGCCCGCCAGACGTACCACGCGCCGGTCCGTAAGTTTGAGAGTGTCACCGTCGAAGCAGCGGGCCACCACGCCTTCCGGCTGGGGCAGGGCGTCTTCCTCCGCCCGCGCCGCCGACGGCAGAAGCAGGCAGCAGAGCAAGAGAAGCAGAACGGCTTTCTCCGCATGGCGGGGCCATTTGCTGTTGCTGAAATTCGCTGTACTCGCAGCCATTTTACTTTCCTGTGCCGTCTTAGCAAATAAATGGCATTTGAGAAATTTTTGCCGCTGGCACGGCAGGCAAGCGGCCCGACGCGGGCGCTAGCCGTTGCCGAGTTCACGAGGCTTACGGATGGCGACAGCAACTAGTCACACATGGTTGCAGTAACCAGTTGCTGTCTTTGCCCGTAGCTTCCTTTGCCGCAACGGCCAAAGCAGTTGTCTGCGTAACCAAGCCGGGCCGCGCCGCCTAACACAGCCAGCGGCAAAAAGAATCAAATGCCATCAGTTTTCGTAGTAGGAGCGCAAAGGCTGACTCCGCACCGGATGCCGCAGCTTGCGCAAAGCCTTGGCCTCGATCTGGCGGATGCGTTCGCGCGTCACGTTGAAGAGCTTGCCCACTTCCTCAAGGGTGTGGTCGCTCTTTTCCGCAATACCGAAACGCTTGCGCAGCACCTGCTCCTCGCGCGGGGTCAGATCCGCCAGCACGGCGGCCAGCTGCTCGGAGAGCTTGGTGTTGATGACTTCCTCGGCCGGAGCCACGGCCTTCTTGTCCTCAATGAAATCGCCCAGGCTGGAATCTTCCTCGTCGCCGATGGGCGTCTCCAGAGAGATGGGCTCCTTGGCTATCTTGAGCACTTTCTTGACCTTTTCCACCGGATATTCCATGCGCTCGGCGATTTCCTCGGGCGTGGGGTCGCGCCCCAGTTCCTGCACCAGATAGCGCGAGGTGCGGATCAGCTTATTGATGGTTTCGATCATGTGCACCGGAATGCGGATGGTCCGGGCTTGGTCCGCGATGGCCCGGGTGATGGCCTGGCGGATCCACCAGGTGGCGTAGGTGGAAAACTTGTAGCCGCGCTGGTACTCGAATTTGTCCACAGCCTTCATGAGGCCGATGTTGCCCTCCTGGATCAGATCCAGGAACTGCAGGCCGCGATTGGTGTATTTTTTGGCAATGGAAACCACCAGACGCAGGTTGGAGCGGATCAGCTCCTGCTTGGCGCGCATGGCCGCGGTATTGCCGCGCTTGATGCGCCAGAGCACTTCTTCCAGGTCACCCACATTGTGGCAGCATTTTTCCTGAAGGCGCTTGAGGATTTCAATCTTGCCGATGATCATTTCCTTGAAGGAAAAGAGCTCGTCAACGCTGAGCTTGAGGTCGCGCGCCGCCTCTGTGGGATTGACCTCGCGCTTTTCCAGGCCGTCGAACATGGTCTGGATTTCCACCTGGGTGCGGCCCGTGGAGAGGATGTAGGCCGAAAGATCGCGCTGGCAGTTGTGCATCTGGCGCACATAGTCTTCCACCGTCTCGATGATCCGGTCGATGAGGGTCTTTTCCAGCTTGATGTCGCGCAGGCGGGTGACGATCTCTTCCTTGAAGCTGATGATTTCCTTCTGGGTGGCCGTGACCCGGCGTTCCAGGGTGCAACAGTCGTCCAGCTTCTTGTAGATCTTGCGTTTTTTCTTGAAGACCTGCTTGATTTCGTCCAGGAGGAGGATGACCCGCGAGCGTTGGTTCATCTCGTCTTCGCTGGGGTCGTCTTCTTCAATGGTTTTGACCACGTCCTTGAGCTTGACGCGGTTCTGGCGCAGATCCTCGCCCACGTTGATGAGTTCTTCCACGGCCACGGGCACTTCCACCAGGGCGTAGAGCACGTCCTGTTCGCCCATTTCGATTTTTTTGGCGATGACCACTTCGCCGTCGCGATCCAGCAGGGGCACGGCGCCCATTTCGCGCAGATACATGCGCACGGGATCGGTGCTGCGGGAGGAGTAGTCGGCTGATTCCTCGTCTTCGGTCAGGTCCAGCGTGTCTTCACTCACGTCGTCGTCGGTTTCGGCGGCGGTGGCGGAAATTTTTTTGCCGTCCTTTTCGGAATCCACAATGACGATTTCCAGCTGTTCGAAAATGCCGATAATCTCTTCAAACTGCTCGGGCGTGCTCATTTCCACGGGCAGAGCCTTGTTGACCTCTTCAAAGGTCAGAAAGCCCGTACCTTTGCCCTTGGCGATAAGAGATTGTATTTGCTGGATATCTTTAAGATTACTCATGCCCTTTCTCCAAGGTTTCCTGCAGTGCGCGAAGATAATCCAAATCAGCCGCAAAGTCACCTGTGCCGGTATTCTCGCGTAACGCTGCGGAAACAGACGATTTTTGCGCCGAGGCGTAATAGGCGTCCAGGTCGCGGCGCAGGAATTCCAGTTCCTTGTCGCCGTTGTCGCGGGGCGCGGCTTCAGCCCCCCGGCAGAGGGTCCAGAAGTTTTTTTCGCGTTGGTCCAGATGATAGGGGCTTTCTTCCCCCAATTCCTCAATCTTGTCCCAGAGCCGCCGGGCAACGGCCGACTGGAGGGTCAGATCCGCGCCGAGAGCGCGCAGGTCGTCGAGCCGTTCGGGATAGCGCACCGCGTACATCATAATCTGGCGGTCGCGCATGTTCTGCCGGGCGAGGCTGGGTTTGGCCGTTTGCGCCGGGGCGCGGCCCCGGCCGTCCTGTTTCTGGCTATGCCAGGCGGCCAGGCCCTGGCGCAGCTCGTTTTCCGAAAGCTGCAAATGCCCGGCCAGCCGCGAGACATACGGGCTGACCAGTTCGGGCAATTCCACCTGGCGCAGGAAGTTGCGCGCCCATTCCACGGTTTCGCGCGGGGCCAGGGCCTTGAGCACGTCCACGCAGAAGCGCAGCCCGTCCGGCGCCTTGGCCTGCAATTCCTCAAAAGCCTCGGGCCCGGCGGTGCGCAGCAGGCTGTCGATGTCCTCGCCTTCGGGCATCAGCACCACGTTGCAGGCCAGGCCGCGCGTGAGCAGCATTTCGCAGGAGCGCAGGGCGGCCTTGCGCCCGGCCCGGTCTCCGTCGAAGAGCAACACCATTTGGGAGGCGAAGCCCGAAAGCCGCTTGATCTGCTCCGGCGTCAGCGCGGTGCCCAGCACGCCCACGGCGTTGTCGTAACCGAACTGGTGCAGGGTGAGCACGTCCATGTAGCCTTCGGTGAGCAGGGCGCGCCCCTTGGTGGTGATGCCGCGCCGGGCCTGGGCCAGGCCGTAGAGATGCTCGCCCTTTTTATAGATGGGCGTGTCCGAGCTGTTGATGTACTTGGCCTCGTCCTCTCCGGCAATGATCCGTCCGCCGAAGGCGATGATCTGGTTGGAAAGACTCTTGATGGGAAAGATCAGCCGCCCCCGGAAGCGGTCATAGGCCCGGCCGTTGCCGGACTGGCCCAGCAGGCCCGCCTCCACAGCCAGACGGGCGTCAAAGCCCGCGCGGCGCAGGGCGTCGGCCAGGGACTGCCATTCGCGCCGGGCCCACCCCAGGCCGAAACGCTGCACGATGTCCTCGCTCAGGCCGCGCTTTTCGATATACTCGCGGCATTCGGCGGCTTCCGGGCTTTGCAGGGCAGCGCTGAAATGCCCGGCGGCCAGCTCATACATGCGCAGCATCTGCTGGCGGCCTGAGCGGCGCTCCCGCTCCTCGCCCTGGCTGCGGGCGTTGCTCCGGCCGCGTTCAATGGTGATCCCGGCCTCGGCGGCCAGCTGCTCCAGACATTCCTTGAAATCCAGCCCGTTGATCCGGCCGTAGAAATCAAAAATGTCCCCGGAGGCGTGGCAGCCGAAGCAGTAGAACATGCCCTGTTCCTCATTGACGGAAAAGGAGGGTTTGGTTTCCTGGTGGAAGGGGCAGGGGGCCACCCAGCGCGGGCCATTGCGTTTGAGCTCCACAAAGCGGCGCACAATGTCCACGATGTTCAGGCGCTCCTTGATGGCGCGGATGGCGTCTTTGGATTGCATGCAGCCCTGTGCTCCGGTCTAGCGTTGCGGGGGAATGCCGTCAACGCAGCAATGGAAAACGGAAAAGGCACCCACGTGGGGCGCTTGCCGAGTACTGCCGCTTACACTGAGAATTTTTGGCTTTCCGGCAAGGAAAACGCGTTGTTTGTGATGGAAGAACGCCCTTCCCGTAGCATGCCCGACCGGGGCAAAAAGCGCGCTTGCTTCGGCCGTCGGCGGCGTTGCCGCCTTGCCTTTGCCTCTGCCGCAATGCGGCCTGCAGAGAAGGACAGCGGCGCTACGGATAAAGGCAACCTCGACGACGCGATCGGCAGTCAAAAAGGTTCATGTAACGACAGTGGTTAACGAAATGTGACGATAGTCATGCCGTCCCCGCCCCTGTCCTCCGGGGCCAGTACGAACCGGTCCACAGCCGGAAAGCCGCGCAGAAATTCGTGAACTTCGCGGCGCAGCGCGCCCGTGCCGCGTCCGTGCACGATTTCCACCTCGGAAAAACCGGCCAGCAGGGCCTTGTCCAGAAAACGCTCCACTTCGGCCAGAGCCTGGTCCGCGCGCATGCCGCGCAAATCCAGGCTCAGGGAGGCGCTTTCGTCGGTCCCGCGCTTCACCGCACTGCGCGGCGCTGCCTGGGGGGCCTGGCCGCCGCTTTCGCGAAGATCCTTCATCTCGGCCCAGAGATTCACGCCGTTCATGTCCAGGCGCACTCGGCCCCGGCGTTCATCCACGTCCGTGATCACGCCGCGCTTGTTGAACACACTGTGCAGCACGTTCTGACCCGGCGTGAAATGCTGCGGTTTGGGCAGCACGGACTGCGTCTCCGGCTCCACAGCCGGGGCCAGGGAGGCGCGCAGGCGGGACATTTCCTTCAGGGCCTGCTTGGACGTGGCCCGTCCTTCCTTCCAGGCCCGCATCAGTTCGGCGGCCTTGCCGCGCACTTCCTCGTGCAGGCGGACGCGTTCCTTTTCCAGGCGCTCGCGGCTTTGCTGCACGGCATGGCGGGCTTTTTCCTGCTCCGCCCGCAAGACGAGCAGTTCTTCCTCGCGCCGGGCGGCCAGATCGTTGAGCCGCCCCAGCAGGGCCGTGGCGTCCTGGCCGTCCTGCAGCAAATAGTGTTCGGCCCGGTGCACAATGGTTTCGGGCAGGCCGTGCTCCCGCGCCACATCCAGAGCCTGGCTGGCCCCTACCTGGCCGTAGGCCAGCTTGAACAGCGGTTTTTTTGTGGCCGGATCAAACAACATGGACGCCGCCCTGGCTCCCTCGCGGGTCAGGGCGTAGGACTTGAGCGCCGGAAAATGCGTGGCTGCCAGTACAAAGGTATGTTTGTCCAGCAATTCGTCAAGGACCGCCTGGGCTAATGCCGCGCCCTGGGCCGGGTCCGTGCCCGCGCCGAATTCGTCCAGCAGCACGAGACCGTGCTGGTCCAGATGTTTCCAGGCCTTGGCCAGATGGTCTATCTGGGCCGTGAAGGTGGAAACATTGTCATCCAGGCTCTGCTCGTCGCCGATGAAGGCGTCCATGCGGTTGAACCAGGGCAGATGCGACCCCTTGCCCGCGGGCACGGGCAGGCCGCTGAGGGTCATGGCCACCACGAGCCCCAGGGTTTTCAGGCAGACTGTCTTGCCGCCCGCGTTGCCGCCGGTGATAACCAGGGCCCGTTCGCCGGGGCGCAGCAGAATGTCCAGGGGCCGGACCGGCGCGGCGGCGGTCTTGTCCGCGCCCGTGTTTTTGCTCCGGGCCAGAGCCAGCAGGGGATGGCGGGCCTCCAGCAGACTGATGCCTTCCTCCACCGGCGAGAGGCTGATGCAGCGGCCGTCATACAGATCGGCCAGGCGGCGCATGGCCTGCAACACGTCCAGCCGGGCCAGCAGGTCCAGGGCGGCCCAGGCGCCGGGCAGTTCGGCGGCCAGCAGGTCGCGCAGATAGGCCAGTACCTTCTGCTCCTCCTCGCGCTCCTCATGCTTGAGTTCCTGGAGACGGTTGTTGATCTCCACCAGAAACATGGGCTCGAAATAGCAGGTTTCGCCGGTCTGGGACCAGTCGTGGATGATGCCCTGCATGCGGCCCTTGAAATTGGCCTTGAGCGGCAGCACATAGCGGTCCGAGGACAGGGTCATGAACTCGTCCTGCAGATAGGGCAGCATATTGTACTGCAGGGCGAAATCCTTGACCTTGCGCATGCAGCTCTGGTGCAGGCGGCGCAGTTCGCCGCGCAGACGATAGAGTTCCGGCGAGCTTTCGTCCCTGATCAGGCCGTCGTCGGAAATACAGCGGCTCAACGCCGCCGTGAGCTGCACGGGCATGGGCGCGGCCTGGGCCAGCTCCAGCAGATGCGGCCAGTGGCGCGGGGCCTCGGGCGTATTGATGGCGGCCTGCGCGCTCTGGGCCAGGCGCAGCACTTCGCGCAGAGCCCAGAAGGCGTCGGCGTCGGGCCGGGACTGGGGGCGCTCGGCGGCGTGCAGCAGGCCGCCGACATCGGGAAAGGCGGCCAGGCTGAAGCCCTTGCCGCCGTCGCCCACGGGGCGGGCGGCCCAGGTGGCGGCTTCCTCATAGAGGCGTGCGGCCAGGGCCACGGCCTCGGAGTCCGGCAGGGGAGCAAGGGCCAAGGCGCGTTCGCGGCCCACGCCCGAGCAGCAGAGCCCGGCTAGGTATTCCGTGATTTTGCCGAATTCGAGGGAATTGAGAGTGCGGGTATGAATCATGATTTCTTTGTGCCGTAAGGGTTGCGCCAGCACTAGAGCATTTCAACTTTGAAATGCTCTAACGCCGAACACGGTGAGGCGCGCCGCGAAGACCGGCCCGACGGGCGGCCCGTAGGGCCGTGCCTGTAGTCCAAAGGGCGTACAGGCATCGAGAGCAACGCGGCGTGGATTCCGGCGAAGCGACCGAAGGCAGCCCGAAGGGCTGTCCCCGTTGGCGACAACGGAACCATACGGGGAGCAGTAGCAACGATAACCACATTTTTCGCCGGAATGCCGACTTTGAAATTTGTAAAATTTCAAAGTTAATCCGCTCTAGAAACACCCCTAAGGGGAATTGAAAAATAAAAGAGCTACGGCAAAACGCTTCCCTGAAAACATGGACTTTGTTCTTTGACAGGGAAGACGCCGCTTGCGGACCGAGGGTAGCATTTCCCGTGCAACCCCGGCCTGCAAACGACATTCTGACGCAGTCCGGAGGACAAAAGGCGCGTTTTCAGCTGAGCCGTTTTTTGACCGCCTCGGACAGCGCCTTGCCGTCCACCCGGCCCTTGTATGCACCCATGACGGCAGAAATCACCCGGCCCATATCCTTGGGCGTGGCGGCCTGAAGCTCGGTGACGGTGGTCTCGATAATCTCCGCCAGTTCCTCGGGGCTGAGGGCCTTGGGCAGGTATTCCTGCAAAATTCGCAGTTCGGCGGCTTCCTTCTCGGCCAGATCGGCGCGGTTGGCGGCGGTGTACTGCTCAATGGAATCCTGGCGCTGCTTGCCTTCCTTGATGATGACGTCCAGCATTTCCTCGTCGGAAAGGCTGCCGCCGGGCCGCCGAAGGTCCACCAGCTTGTTTTTGACCGCGGTTTTCAGAAGCCGCAACACGGTAAGACGCACGGCATCCTTGGCTTTGTAGGCCTGGATGTATTCTTTCTCGATCTGTTCAGATAGGCTCATGGCGGTGCCGGGGGTAAGAGTGGAAAAGAAGCGGAAACTGCGGGAAATCCCCAAGGGATTTCCCGCAGTTTCTGTCCGAATGCGTGATGGCCTCAGGACAGCGGAACCGCACCGCGCAATGCGCGGCATGGCGCGCTGTGGGATGGGCTAGGGGCTGTTTCTAAATTGTCCTTTCGCCCTCTCTGCCAGCGTCAGACTCGCCCCGTGCGAAGGTCGAATATGTTTGAATATACTCCCTCCGCTCAAGACTCGCCTTCCTTGGCAGAGAACGAAAATCCTAATTTAGAAACAGCTCCTAGGCCATGTTCATTTTTCTGATTTTTTTCATCAACCGCTTGCGGGCGGCGGCCTTCTTCTTTTTGCGCATGACGCTCGGTTTTTCGTAGTGCTGGCGCTTCTTCATTTCAGAAAGAATGCCGGCCTTCTCCACCTGCTTCTTGAAACGGCGCAAGGCAATGTCGAAGTTGTAATCGTCGTCGTTGAGAAAAACTCCGGGCAAGAATATCACCCCCTCCGGCGGGCAGGCCGGGCTGTAAAAAGCACGGCGCTGCAAAATATGAAGAGTCTGTATAGTGCTTGGCTGGAAAAAAAGCAAGCACTGGAGCGGTTCAATTTTAAAATTGTTGAACAGCCCTCAAGGTCCGGAAAGGCGCATTTTCCAGTGGACAAGAAAAAGGAACCCCCCGGCATAGCCGGGGGTTCTTCATATGCGCCTGTAAGGCTTTCTTACCAGCTGCGCCCTAGCAGGCGCTCTTGCGATCTGACATTTGCATTTCTGTTACTTGCGGCCCGTAAACGGGCTCCTTGGGTAGGGTAGGCTCAACTGATCGCCAAGTTTATCCGACTCCAGCTGATGCTTGATGTAATCCTGAATCTTGGCCTTATTCTTGCCCACTGTATCGACGTAATACCCACGGCACCAAAATTCTCGATTGCGGTATTTGAACTTCAAATCCCCAAATTGTTCATAGATCATGAGACTACTCTTACCCTTTAGATAGCCCATAAAACTCGACACACTCATTTTGGGGGGAATCTCAAGCAGCATGTGGATGTGGTCTGGGCAACATTCTGCCTCCACTATTTTTACATCCTTCCATTCGCACAACTTGCGCAGAATTTCGCCAATGGCGCGCTTCTTTTCACCATAGAACACCTGGCGGCGATATTTAGGCGCAAAAACAATGTGATATTTGCAGTTCCACCTTGTGTGGGCTAAACTTTTGGCGTCACCCATCGTGACCTCCTTTTGATTTGTTGACTCGCAGTTGCCAGACCGCGAGACTTTTTAACAAATCAAAAGGAGTTTTACTGACATGGGCAAAGCTGTAAGCTTTTTAGAACCCCCCGCCTAGCGGGGGGTTTTCTCCATACAAAAAAACGGCAAGCCCGTACGGGCTTGCCGTGTCGCCGCATGCGGGGAAAAATTAATTCAAGGCGTCTTTGAGCATTTTGCCGGGGCGGAACTTGACCATTTTGCAGGCGGGGATGGTCAAGGTGGCGCCGGTGCGCGGATTGCGGCCCTGGCGGGCTTTGCGGCTTTCCACGGCGAAGGTGCCGAAACCGGTGAGGGTCAGTTTGGCTTCCTTGCTCAGCGAGTCTTCCACGGAAGCCAGAAAGGCGTTGAGGGCGCGCTCGGCGGCGGCCTTGGTCAGATTGGCCTTGGCGGCGATTTTTTCAACCAGATCAGCTTTAGTCATCAGCATATCCTCCTGAAGATTTGCCAACAGATACCGCGAGCCTGACTCCCCAAGTCCGTGGCGCAAAACCACCGCGCGCAATACCATTATGATAGCGAACTTAACTCAACCTCTTTTAGCGCGGATTGTCAAGATTCAGCGGCAAAAAAGAGGACAGGCGCTGAAAATCATCCGTGCTCAGGGCTTCGGGCCGCAGGCTGGGGGCCAGGCCCGCCTGGTCCAGAGCCCTTTCCATCTGCGGCAGACCGGCCCGGCGGAAGATGCCGCCCAGCTGCTTGCGGCGCTGCTGAAAGCAGATCCGCAACAGGCGGGCCAGGGCCTTGGGATGGGCGGGCCGCGCCTCGGGCGGCAGCGGCTCAAAGGAAAGCACGGCCGAATCCACCTTGGGCGGCGGGCTGAACGCGCCGGGCCCGACCACGAATTCCAGACGCGGGCGGGCGTAGCTCTGAACCCAGACCGAGAGCGCGCCGTAGTGGCCGTTGCCGGGCGCGGCCGCCAGGCGCTGGCCCACTTCCTTCTGGACCATGAACACGGCTCGCTTCAGCCCTTCCGCGCGCGACACAATATCCCAGATCAGGGGCGAGGCCACATTATAGGGCAGATTGCCGATGACTTTCCAAGGGCGCTCCGGACTGATGCGCCGCCAGTCGAAGCGCAGGGCGTCGGTCAGCACGGCCTGGGTGCGCGGAGCGGCCTGGCGCTGCCGTTCGGCCGCCCAGTGGCGGTCCTTTTCCAGCAACAGCAGGCAGGCGTGCGGCGCGGCTTCCAGCGCCCTGGTCAACGCGCCGGGGCCGGGGCCGATTTCCAGTACGCGGTCTTCGGCCTGGGGCAGCAGCAGGGCCGCAATGCGGTCGCAGATTTCCTCCCGGCGCAAAAAATGCTGGCCCAGGCTTTTCTTGGCGCGGGGAACGTGCTTTTTGTTTACCGGCGATGCGGGCATGGCGGCCTCAGGGCAGATCAAAACGGTCAAAGGCCAGCATCAATCCGGCCCGTCCCTGGGTGGCCGAGCGCAAGGAGGTGGAGAAGCCGAACAGACGGCGCAACGGGGCCGTGCCGCGCAGCAGCTTGCGTCCGGCATGGTCCTCCAGGTCTTCCACTTTGCCTCCGGCGGCAGTGAACAGGCTGATGGCCGGGCCCAGAAAATCCTCGGGCACGTTGATTTCCACCCGCATGACGGGCTCCAGGGCCACGGGCGCGGCTTTGGACAGTGCCTCGCGCAAAGCCTGTCCGGCGGCCATGTGACAGCCCGGTATAGTGGTCAGGCCCTCGCGCCGCTCCACATTGGTCAGGGTCACGGCCACGTCCACCAGAGGCCAGCCGGTCAGCTCGCCGCTTTGCAGGCCGTCGCGCACGCCGTCCAAGGCGGCCTGGAGCAGGGCCGGGGGCAGAATTTTACGGGCCTCCTGCGGATCCGCGGGCAGGAAATCGCCCACCGTCACCTGATTGCCCGTATGGCGGGGCAGGGGGGCCACGCGCAGGGCCACCGCGCCCTGGTGATGTTCCTTGCCCAACTCCTTGTCGAAGACGGCTTCAGCCTCGGCTTCCCTGCGCACGGTTTCGCGCAGCACCACCTGCGGCTGTCCGGCGCGCGGGCTGATGCCATATTCGCGGCGCATGCGCTCCAGCAGCACGTCCAGATGCAGTTCGCCCATGCCGGAAATCATGCGCGTGCCGGAATCATCGTCCAGGCTGACCTGGAAGGTGGGGTCCTCCTCCACATAGCGGGCCAGGGCCTCATCCAGGGTTTTGCCCTCATCGGCGTTGCGCGGCTCCAGCGCCAGAGTGAGCACCGGGGCGTAGGCTTCAATGGATTCCAGCACGAGTTCGCGGGCCCTCGCGGCGTAGGTTTCGCCGGTATGGGCCGTGCGCAGGCCCACCACCGCCGCGATTTCCCCGGCCGAGGCCGATTCGAGCTGTTCGCGCCGGTCGGCATGCAGGCGGAAGATGCGCCCCACGCGGTCGTCGCTCTTCCGCGTCACATTGCGCAGCGAGTCGCCTTCCCTGATTTGCCCGGCATAGAGACGCAGAAAGGAAAGTTTGCGCCCGTTTTCCATAAGCACCTTGAAGACCAGGGCTACGGGCGGCGCGTCCGGATCCGGCTCCACGGCTTCTTCGCGGCCTTGCACATCTCGTCCCACAGGCGCGGGCACGTCCAGGGGCGAGGGCAGATAGTCGCAGACAGCGTCCAGTACGGGCTGAACACCCGCATTGCGCAGGGCCGAGCCGCAGAGCACGGGCGTCAGGGCGCGGGAAAGCGTGGCGCGGCGCAGGGCGGCGCGGACATCCTCCCGGCTGAAAGAGCCTTCCATCCAGAGCTCCAGAAACTTGTCGTCGGCCTCGGCCAGTTTTTCCAGCAGGGTTTCGCGCCAGGGCGCGGCCAGCGTAGCCTCGCGCGGGCTGAACGGCACGCGCAGCACTGTGCGGCCCTGGTCCGCCGGATCGAAGGTCAGGGTTTCGCCGCTGATCAGATCCAGCACCCCGGCAAAGGATTCGCCCTGGCCCAGGGGGGCGGTGACGGCCACGGCATTGGTCTGGAGGCGGCGGCGTATGGCCTCCAGCGCGGCTTCGAAATCCGCGCCCAGGCGGTCCATCTTGTTCACAAAGGCGATCTTGGGCACTGCGAAATGCTCGGACTGCCGCCAGACTGTCTCGGACTGCGGCTCCACCCCGCCCACGGCGCAGAAGACGCCCACGGCCCCGTCCAGCACGCGCAGAGAACGCTCCACCTCAATGGTGAAATCCACATGCCCGGGCGTGTCGATGAGATTGATCATTTTCTCCCGCCACTGGCAGGAGGTGCAGGCCGAGGTGATGGTGATGCCGCGTTCCTGTTCCTCGGGCATATAGTCCATGGTGGCCGCACCGTCGTGGACTTCGCCCATACGGTGAATTTTGCGGCTGTAGAACAGCATACGCTCGGAAAGAGTGGTCTTGCCCGCGTCGATATGGGCGATAATACCGATATTACGGATGTCGCTGATTGGGGGCATGGCTGGCTCCGGCTGGGTGGCGTTGCTTCAGTGGTACGGTTTTTTCAGGCCCACGGCAAGGGCGGGCGCGAAACCCCAGGGGCATTCCGCTCTCCTGCCGTGGGCAGAGTGATTTTGTATTTGGAGCAGGTTAACTACAGGATGAGGTATTCCGAGTCCCGCGGGCACGCCGTACTAGTCCGCGTCTTCAATCCGCAGCATGCCGTGGGCATCAAATTTCCAGTCCGGGCCATAGGCAACCTCCCAGTAATAGCCGTCCGGATCCCGGAAGTAACCGCTGTAGCCGCCCCAGAAAACGTCCCTTGGCTGTTTGGCGATCACGCCGCCGTGCTCTTGGACCATTTTCATGAAGACGTCGACTTCCTCTCTGGATTTCATATTGCAGGCCAGGGTCATGCCGGCGAAGCCGCCCTGTGAAAGCGGCGGCGGATTTTCGGCATCTATGTCCCGGGCAAGTTCCTCAAGAGGATAGAGTTCCAGTTTGCTACCCTGGTTGTCGAAAAAAACAACGACCGGTTGGTCCGCTTTTTCATAGGTCTTGAAGCCGATATTTTTGTAAAAGGCCAAAGATTTTTTTATGTCCCGCACACCGAGACATATCAGATTGATCCTGTTCACAGCACATCCTTACTTGACTTGTCGGCCCGGCAGGCCGGTGATTCCCGTGCCGGGGTTCCGGCTGCGGAGTATTTGCCTTGCCGTGCCCTTTGCGGACGCCATGACTTATACTTTTTCAGAATGGTCCAGTTTCAGCCGGAACGCAAGACGTTGTCATTTTCGCGAAAAGGGGACGGGGAGCCTAATGTTTCGAGGCGGAATGCCGAAAAGAGAAATGGGGAACAGGGAGAAGGAGCGCCTATGGAAGCCATACAGGACAACGGCACCTTCCGGAGCAGCGAGGAACTGTTGCGCGACGGCATTGCGCCGCAGCAGGTCATGAGCAACCTGATTATCGGCAAAACCTTGCAGGAATCCACGGAGATGGCCGAACAATTGCGCAGCGCGGCCACCGGCGTGGGCCAGAAGCTGAATGTGGAGGTATGATCCACAATGCACGCCGGTCTGTGCGCCGTCGTGCGTGCGGCCTGCGGGAAAACGTCTGCCGCGTTACGGTCTGTTGCTCGGTGCGCGGGGGGCGGAAAAAGTCTTTTTTCTGCCAGGGTAGGGACAGTGTGAGCTAACTTGGGTTGACATATTGAAAATGAATTTCATTTTATATAGAGTGTGTCTCTACGAAATGCTCAGCCCAAGGAGAACATATGGTCAATCGTTTCGGAAGCACCTCGGACATGGTCATTCAAAGCGTCGAGGAAAACGGCGCGCAGTACCTGCTCGCCATTGACGAGAAAGGGCTTTACCTCACCTCGCAGAAATATCTGGACAGCAGTCTGGCGGATCCCAACCGTTATTCCGCGGCCCGCGTCGGCATGTCCGCTCGGTTGGAGGCCCTGCAACTGGACACGGCGGCCCTGACCAGTGCCAATCAGCATCGGGTGAAGAAAATCGGCGAAGGGGATGCCAAGAAGAAAATCAACCCTCTCAAGGCTTCCAAGCGCGGCATGAAAGCCTGAAAAAGATTCGTGGCTGTAGCGGCGGCAAGTCCGCCTGAGGCTGTCGACAAAGTCGGCAGCCCCGAAAATCAGGAGCGGGTCGCGGCTTTGCCGCGCCGTTAAGCGACTGATTTTCGTGCCTTTCCACCCGGCGGCTTAGCCGCCGTTGGTGGCGCAAATCACGCGAAGCGGGGTTTGTCATGAGTCTGGGCGGGGCGTCAAAGCGTCCCGCCTTTTCCTTTTACAGCGGTCCGAAAGCCTGGCGTGAAACCGTGAAAAAGTCCGGCGTGAGATCCTCGTGCAGCCAGAAGCCTTCGCAGCCGGGAGAAAGGGCCAGCGAGCCTGTATAGCGGAAAGGACCGTGGCGGTGGGCCCTGCAGTGGCCGCGCGCGGCCTCGGGCCTGAGGTAAATGGCCGAGGGCAGGGCGGGACGCGCGGGTTCCAGGGCCTGCTCCAGAGCGTCGCCCTGGGCAAAAGACAGAATATCCAGATCAAAGGCTTCGGGCTCGGGCAGGATCAGGGCCGGAGTCCGTCGTTCCTCATAGCAGGGCAGGCCCAGCACGCGGGCCGTGTGCGCCACGCTGTCTAGTTCCCCCTTGTGCAGCAGAACCAGTCGGCCCGGACCGGGCTGGCTTTCTTCCAGCAGGGCGCAGAGCCCGGCTTTGTCCAGGCAGAAAATGTCTTCCACGCCGCTGAGTTCCAGACTGACCAGAGCCGCGCCGTGGGGCGTGCCGCCCACACAGACCGCGCCCACCAGGGGCACGTTGGCCAGCAGGGCGGGCGCACAGGCCGCCGTCAACCGGGCCGCGGCCGCGTATTCGGGCGTAAAGGCCAGAACGGCCCAGGGAGCCGGAAACGAGGCCCTATGCCGCCAGAAGCCCAGATGGCCGTCCCGGCGCTCTTCGCGCAGGCAGCCCTGACTCTGGCCGAAATGCATGTGGGCCAGGGCCAGACCGGTTTTCAGGGCGGCCCGGCAGGAAGGCGGCGTGGCCTCATAGGCCTTGGCCGTCAGCTCGTCGTCCAGGCGCGCCTCTTCCGCCCATTCCGGCCAGCGGGCGGTGTCTTCAACCGGCTCAGGCGTCGGCTTCCGGGTCAGTTCCGTCTGAAGGGCGTTGGGCATGATTCTTTCCTTATGGCGTTGGTTGGCAGGTCGCGCGTATGCGTTATGTGCTATAACTCCTAGCGGTCCGCCGTCCGACCGGCACATTCGCGCCAGCGAGTGTTGAGCAGAACGTGGGCGTCGATCCGCACGCCCGCGCCGTTCATCTTTTTGGCGGCAAAGGCGCCCCAGGGCAGGTCGGCGCAGTCATTGGCCGCGCGGCGTACCATATCCGCCAGCAGGCCGTCGCGTTTGTAATCATTATAAACAAGTGCCGAGGCCGCGCAAGCGCCGTCGAAACGGCCCGATCCCATGGCTTCCCTTGCCAGCAGTTCCACCTTGGCGTCTTTCTGGGCGTGCCCGGCAAAGCCGGCGGCGCTGTCCACGAGCAGATTTTTGAAAGATCGGCCCCAGGCGTCGGCCTCAAGGTCGATATGCAGGGCCCGGGCCTGTTCCAGCAGGCCCGGTTCCAGAGTCGGAATCTCCGGGCGGCTCAGATACCGCCAGAGAGCGACAACGCTCACGATCAGAATCACCGCGGCGCAGAACAGTAACGGAATTTTCCAACCCGTGGCCTTGTCGGAGCCGGTCGTGCTCATCGTTGCTCCTGCTCGGCAAGCCACAGTTCAAGCTGTTCCAGCTGACGCGCCACGGAGCGAGGACCCGTGCCGCCCGGCGTTTCCCGGCGGCGCACGGCCGCCGCGTAATCCAACACCGCGTAGACGTCGCTGTCAATGCGCGGTTCCAGGGCCTGTAATTCGGGCAGGGTGAGGTCTTCCAGGCCCTTGCCTTCGCGTTCGGCGGCGGCCACGGCCTGGCCGGTGACATGATGCGCCTCGCGGAAGGGCAGGCCCCTGCCTACCAGATAGTCGGCCAGTTCCGTGGCGTTGAGAAAGCCCGCCTTGCAGGCTTCGCGCATGCGGTCCGTGCGAAAGGTCAGTTCCTCCAGCATCCCGGCCATGAGCCGCAGGGAGGATTCCACCGTGCGGTCCGCGTCCAGGAAGCCTTCCTTGTCTTCCTGCATGTCGCGGTTATAGGCCAGGGGCAGGCCTTTCATGACCGTGAGCAGGCCCGTGAGCGCGCCGTAAACCCGGCCGGTCTTGCCGCGCATCAGTTCGGCCACGTCCGGATTTTTTTTCTGCGGCATGATGGAGGAGCCCGTGGCGTAGCCGTCGGGCAGCTTCACGAAGCCGAAGGCCGGATTGGCCCAGAGGATGATTTCCTCGCAGAGGCGGGAAAGGTGCATCATGGCGGCGGAGCCGTCGAACAGGGCTTCCAGCACGAAATCCCGGTCGGATACGGCGTCCATGGAATTGCCGTAAATTTCCGCAAAGCCCACCTCGTCGGCCACGCTCTGCGGGTCCAGGGGGTAGGTGGTGCCGGCCAGGGCCGCCGCGCCCAGGGGCGAGATGCGCACCCGCTTGAGCGTGTCGGTCAGGCGCAGGGCGTCGCGCCGGAACATCCAGGCATAGGCCAGCAGATGCTGGGCCAGGCTCACGGGCTGGGCGGGCTGCAGATGCGTGCAGCCGGGCAGGATGTCCCCCTGATGCTCGGCGGCGCGTTTGACCAGCACGGCACAGAGCGCGGCGGCGCGCTGCCGCCAGATGTCCAGCCTGTCGGCCACGAAAAGGCGGAAGCTCAGACCCACCTGATCATTGCGGCTGCGGCCGGTGTGCAGCTTTTTGCCCACATCGCCGGTCAGTTCGGTGAGCCGGGCCTCGATGTTCATGTGCACGTCTTCCAGTTCCGGCTTCCAGACAAAGCCGCCGGACTCGATCTCGGCGCGCACCCTGTCCAGGCCGTCCGCCAGAATTTGCGCCTCTTCCGGGGTGATCACGCCTTGGCGGCCCAGCATGCGGGCGTGAGCCCGGGAAGCGCGGATATCCTGGGCGTAGAGCGCCCGGTCGTAGGTCTGGGAATCCGTATAGCGGGCCACGGCTTCTTTGGGGCCTTCGGCGAAACGGCCTCCCCAACTCTGATTGGTTTTCATCGTGCGTTCCTCATTGCTGGAAGCGCTGATTAATGAAGATTTTTGTTCTCTGCCAAGGACGGGAAACTCCGGGCGAAGGGAGTATATTCAAATATATTCGACCTTCGCACGGAGCGAGCCGGGCGCGGGCAGAGGGCAAAAAGACCATTACTCAGCGCTTCCGTTATAAAAAAGCCCCGCCCGTGCCGAAGCGGGAGCGGGGCCTTGCGGTCGTGCCGGCACGGGACTGGACCGGATTATCTTTGAAACGCGTTGCATTTCAAAGTTGGAATGCTCTATTTCGCCATCTTGTTTCTGATGGCCGCGTACATACCCAGGCGCAGGCCGTTGAGGCGGATGAAGCCCGCCGCGTCCTTGTGATCGTAGTCGCCGCCTTCGAACGTGGCCAGATCCTCGGAGAAGAGCGAGTAGGGAGAGGTACGGGCCAGGGGCCACACGCCGCCCTTGTAGAGCTTGGCGCGCACGGTGCCGGTGACCGTCTCCTGCGACTTGTCGAAAAAGGCCTGCATGGCTTCGCGCTCGGGCGAGAACCAGTAGCCGTTGTATACGGCGTGGGAATAGGGCACGGCCAGCATGTCGCGGATGCCGAGCAGTTCGCGGTCCATGCAGATGCCTTCCAGGTCGCGGTGCAGCGCGAAGAGCAGGGTGCCCGCCGGATTTTCGTACACGCCGCGGCACTTCATGCCCACATAGCGGTTTTCCACCATGTCGTCGCGGCCGATGCCGTGCTTGCCCGCCAGTTCGGCCAGGGTTTTGATAATGGTGTACGGCGACAGCTTCCGGCCGTTGACGGAAACGGGATTGCCCGCCTCAAAGCCCACTTCGATAACTTCAGGTTCGTTGGGGGCCTGTTCCACGGGCACGCAGCGGTCATGGCAGATTTCGTGCGGCGCGTTGCCGGGATTTTCCAGTTCGCTGCCCTCAAACGAAGTGTGCAGCATGTTGGCGTCCATGCTGTAGCGCTTGGCCTCTTTGGAAATGAAGATGCCGTGCTTTTCGGCAAAGGCGGTCAGGGCCGTGCGGGACATGAGATCCCACTCGCGCCAGGGCGCGATGACCCGGATTTCCGGGGCCAGGGCCTTGGCGGAAAATTCGAAGCGCACCTGATCATTGCCCTTGCCCGTGGCGCCGTGCGCGATGGCGTCGGCGCCTTCCTTGCGGGCGATGTCGATAAGGGCCTTGGTGATGCAGGGGCGCGCGATAGAGGTGCCCAGCATGTAGCGATTTTCGTAGCGGGCCGCGCCGCGCATCATGGGGAAGACGAAGTCGCGGGCCATTTCTTCGCGCAGGTCTACCACATAGGCTTTGGAAGCGCCGGTTTTCAGCGCTTTTTCCTCCACGCCGGAAAGATCCTCGGGCTGGCCCAGGTCGGCGGTGCAGGTGATGACCTCGCAATGGTAGGTTTCAATGAGCCATTTGAGAATAACGGATGTATCCAGCCCGCCGGAATAGGCGAGCACGACTTTTTTGACGTCTTGCATGCTAGAGCCCCCTTGTGGATTCGGGGGAGCAGTATTGCCCAAAAAAGACCGGGGCGCAAGTCCCGGCACCGGGCGCGGGAACTGCGGGGAGGCATTGCGGTGCGGCCCTGTCGTCCGTGATTTTTTACTTGCCAGCGGGGAGAGATGGTATTAGGTCTGGCCGGACGTTGTCACGTGTCATAATCTTTTGTATTTTCTGTAAAAGGAGACTTTCATGTTGCAATTTTTCGGCAGGATTTCCCTGCTGGTCGCGACCGCCGTGCTGGCCGTCGCTCTGGCCGCCCCGGCTCAGGCCGCGGAAGTGAAAACCAAATATTTCAGCATTGACCTGCCCGCCGACTGGACCCAGCCCCAGCCCGTGCAGGAAGGCAACGGCGCTTTGATGGCCCTGTTCGTCAGCGGCAAGGACGGCAGCGCCGTGACCATCACGGTGGTGGCCAACGGCATGTCCGCCAAGGACGCGGCCACCCAGACCGTGGCCAATATGAAGAACGGCGGCATGTCGCCCAGCGATCCGGTGGAAAAGAACGGCCTGTATGAGAGTTCGTTCAGCCAGGGGGCCGGCAAGGGCATGTCCTGGTTCGGCTCCAACGGCAAGGAATTTGCCGTGACCACGGTGCTCGGCAGCTCCCTGGACAGCGCCAAAGCTCTGCTCAAGGGCCTGAAGCCGGTGGACGCCAAACTCTTCCCCAAGTTTTAAAGCCGTATCTCCGCCTTCGGGCGTGAGCTGTTTTCCAGGCCGGACGCGATATGACGCGCGTCCGGCCCGTTTTTTTGCGTCGGGCCGTAGGCCGCCCGGTTTATTCTCTGCCCGGTTTCGTGCACGTTCCGATCATCTCTGCTGTACGGAGAGTTGCATCGCTATTCGAGAATAACGGATTGAACCGTACCCAGTTTGACGATGTCGCTGTCTTTTCTGTCGCCGTGTATGGCGATCTTGCCCAGGGCCTTGTCGATCTCGGCAAGCTCTTCAGGCAACAGGGCAACGTCCGCCGCGCCGAAGTTTTCCGCCAGGCGTTCGTCCTTGCGCATACCGGGAATGGGCACGATAAAGTCTTTTTTGTGCAGCAGCCAGGCCAGGGCGAGTTGCGCGGGCGTGGCCCGCTTCTCCGCGGCATAGGCCCACAGCAGGGCAAGAAGCGGCTGGTTGGCTTCCATGTTTTCCCTGCGGTATCGTGTGATGACGCGCCGCACGTCATCGCCCGTAAACTTCGTATCCTTGTCGTATTTGCCGCTGAGAAAACCGCCGCCCATGGGAGAGTAGGCTTCAAAACCGATGCCGAGTTCCTGGCAGGTCGCCAGCACCTCTTTTTCGGGCCGCCGCTGCATGAGGGAATATTCATTCTGCACGGCGGCCAGGGGCGTTACGGCGTGCGCAATGCGGATCTGTTCCGCCGTCGGTTCGGATTGCCCCCAAGCCCTGATTTTGCCCTCCTGGATGAGCTCGCCCATCCAGAAGGCGACTTCAGCGGGATCGCTGTCCTCGGGGACCCGGTGCTCGTAGTAGAGATCGATATACTCGGTTTGCAGGCGTTTCAGAGAGGATTCAAGCGCGTTCCTGAGTCCTTTCCGGCTGAGTTTTCCCTCCGGAATTTCCTGGCCGGGCAGGAAAACGGGCATGAACTTTGTCGTCAGGATCACGTTATCCCGAATGGGCTTCAGCGCTTTGCCCACCAGCTCTTCATTGGCATAGGTCGCATACACTTCGGCTGTGTCGAACAGGGTGCAGCCGTATTCGTCATAGGCTTTGCGCATAAGCCTGATGGATTCCCCTTCGGAGGGCACAGCGCCGTAGCCGTGGCTGAAGCCCATGCAGCCCATGCCGATGGCCGATACTTCCAGGCCGCTTTTTCCCAGCCGTCTTTTTTTCATGATCTGTTTTCTCCTGTGTTCAGGGTTATGTCCGCGATGCGAACGGCGTTTCATGGGATGCGCCAGAGCGGTTGACGCATTTCATGCGTGAGCCGCTCCGCAAGGATTCGCAGACAAATCCTTGCCGCGAAATGCGGGTAGACGGGCTTTGCCCGCCGCAAACGAGCATTTCAAATGTTGCATGCTCTTATAGCCGCGCCCCGGCCCGGGAGATAGAGACATTCCTCTCTGTTTTCTGCCTGTTTCTCTATGGCTGAATGAAAAATACTTGATCCGTGATCCGGATAATTATACGAATGTGTGCGTCTGTATCAGAAAAAGCATGTGCGAGGAGTCTCTCACAGCTGCCTGATTCTCCTGGAAAATGTTGCGGCGAGAAGCGGCGGCGGAGGAGAGAACGGATCAGGAAGGAGGCGTTGTATGGCGGAAAACAGACGTGTGGATGCGAACAGGAACTGGGCCGTGCTCAGGGCGAAACTGCTCGGCGGCGCGCCGGGGGCGGGAAATTATCCCACAGCGGTCAAAGGTTTCGTGCTGCATTGCAATACAAGCAGCGCCGATCCCTGGCCCAACTTTTATCAGCCGGTGATCATTGTGGTGGCCCAGGGCCGGAAGCTGGTAAGAATCGGCGGGGATGAGTACCATTACGGCGAAAATGTCTGCTTTGTGGCCGGGGTGGACATGCCGGTCACCAGTTGCGTCATGGAGGCCAGCGAGGAAAAGCCGTACCTGTCCATGTCGCTGAATCTGGACGCCGCCCGTATTGCGAATCTTGCGGCCAGGGTGCCGCCGCCGTCCCCCGGCGACGCCGCGCCCAGGGGGGCGGCGGTGCAGGCTGTCGGTCCCGGCTTGCTGGATGCGTTTTTGCGTCTGCTCGAACTGACAGAAACGCCGGAGCACATTCCTGTCATGGAAAACCTCCTGCTGGATGAAATCCACTATCGGCTGCTTGCGGGTCCGTTCGGCGGCATTCTGCGCAGCCTCAATACCCTGGGCTCACAGGGCAACCAGATTTCGCGGGCCATATCCTGGCTGAAAGAGAATTACAAAGAGCCGTTGCGGGTGGAAAAGCTGGCCGGGCAAACCAATATGGCTCCATCGACTTTTCACAAATATTTCAAGCAGATTACCACATTGAGCCCGTTGCAGTACCAAAAGCGCCTGCGCCTCAGCGAAGCCCAGCGCCTCATGCTGTCCGGCGGGCACGATGTGACCCAGGCCGCTTTTGCCGTGGGCTACGAAAGCCCGACGCAATTCATCAGGGAATACAAGCGCCTGTTCGGCAATCCGCCGCGCAGGAATGTCATGCGGATGAAGGGAGCCTTGAGCGCCTGAGTCATATCTGAAGGCCCTGCGCGCCGGCTTGCGTTCAGCCTTTTGCCGGGCCTCTCGACCGCGCGGGGCAAGTCTGGCATGCTGGGCAGGCCGCGCCGGATACGGGCGGCCATGAGAATCGAGGACAGGATAAGGCATGCAGTTGTTCAGCGTGAAAATGCGCGCCAGCCGAAAGGTTCGGGGTGAGGAAGAGCATATTTCCGGGGCGGAGCGCATTGTCGGGGCGCAAGGCGTGCCCGCGCTAACCCATGATCTGGTGACCCGCGCCCAGCGCCACGGCAAGGGAAACCCCGATTTCATCAACATCAAGGTGGAGGCCGTGCCGGAATCCGCCTGCCTGCGCCTGTCGGCCCTGCCCGTGCGCGCGCTGGACTGCGCGGACGCCGCCTCCGGGCTGCGTCTGGCGGCCGGACTGCTGCGGCAGGCGGGCGTGCCCGCGCCGGAAGCCGTGCTGGCCCTGATGCGCGCGGCGGGCGGCCTGCGCGGGGCCATGCTGCTGGATGCCGACAGCCTGGAGCGGCTGGAGCCGGATAGGGCGCGCGGCGTCCGCGCCACCTATATGGACAGGGCCGACGCGGCATCTTTTTCCGCGCCTTCCGGCACGTCGGGAAAAAATCACTATCAGGAAGCCCTGGTGCTGGCCACCAAGGTGGCGCATGCGCCCCATATTCTTGCCGAGATCTGCATTTCGGACGATCCGGATTATGTGACCGGCTATGTGGCCTCGCGCGAGCTGGGCTATGTGCGCATCGCCAGGATGAAGGAACCCGGCTCGCCGGAGGGCGGACGCATTTTCCTGTACCGGGGTCCCAGGGAGCGGCTCGCCGCCACGCTGGACTTCATCGAGCGGCGGCCGGTGCTGGTGGAAAGCCTTCCGGACGCGCCCGTTTTTCGCGCGGGCGATTCCGCGGTTGCGGCTGTTTCCGGTCCGCCGGATGATGCGGAGAACAAGACGGATAAGGCGGGCAGGGCGGACAAGTGGGCTTTTCTGGACGAACGCCTGGAGCGCCTGCGCGCAAACGGCCTGCGCCGTCATATCCGGGACATGGCTTCGGCCCCCGGTCCACGCGTGCGCTGTGAAGGCCGGGAGCTGCTCCTGCTGGCCTCCAACGACTATCTGGGCCTGGCCGATGACGCGCGGGTCAAAGCCGGGGCCGCCGAAGCGCTCGTGGCCTGGGGCGCGGGCACGGGCGGCTCCCGCCTGACCACGGGCGGCCTGGAACTGCACAGCGAGCTGGAGCGACGCTTGGCGGCGTTCAAGCATGCGGAGGCCGCGCTGCTGTTCAATACCGGCTACATGGCCAATGTGGGCGTGATCACGGCCCTCTGCGGCCGGGGCGACGTGATTTTCAGCGACGAGCTGAACCATGCCAGCATTATTGACGGCTGCCGCCAGAGCCGGGCGGAGATCGTGGTCTACCGCCACAATGACATGGCGGATCTGGAGGCCAAGGCCCGCCGTTATGCGGGCCGCCGGGGCCTGATCGTCAGCGACGCGGTGTTCAGCATGGACGGGGATGTGGTTCCCTTGCCGGAACTGTTGCGCATCGCGGACCGCTACGGCTTTCTCTCCATGCTCGACGAGGCGCACGCCACCGGCGTTCTTGGGGCCACGGGGCGCGGCACGGCGGAGCATTTCGGCCTTGCCGTCGCACCGGACGTGACCATCGGGACCTTGAGCAAGGCCCTGGGCAGCGAGGGCGGTTTTGTCTGCGGCCAGGCGCGGCTCATCGAATATCTGAAAAACAGCGCGCGCAGTTTCATTTTTTCCACCGCGCTGTCGGCCGCGCCCGTGGCCGCCGCCCTCGCGGCTCTGGATGTCCTCTGCCGGGAGCCTGAGCGCGTGCGGCGTCTGCGGGACAATACGGCCTTTTTCTGCGCCAGCCTGAAGGAGCGGGGTATGGACGCGCATTCCTCAAGCGCCATCGTGCCCCTGCTCGTGGGCGACGAGGGCGTGGCTCTGAACGCGGCGGAGCGGCTCTTTGAGGCCGGATATTTTCTTTCGGCCATCCGCTATCCTTCGGTGGCCAGGGGGCGCGCCCGGCTGCGGGTCACGCTGCGCAGCGATCATACGCCGGAAGATCTGGCGGAAGCCGCCCGTCAGACGGCGCTGGCCCTGGGATCGGCGCGCCGAGGCTGACCCGGTCCTGGCGTCCGGAGGAAAATTCTTGACTGACAGGCCAGGCGTAACGTAGAAATAATCGTTTTGAGCCACAACGGTACGGCTGCACTTTGTCATTATTTCTGACTCTCCTAAAATCCGCAGGAATACCCCATGCCCAAGCGTACGGATTTACACAAAATTCTGGTTATCGGCGCGGGTCCCATCATCATCGGCCAGGGCTGCGAGTTCGACTACTCCGGTTCCCAGGCCGTCAAGGCCCTCAAGGAAGAGGGCTATGAGGTGGTGCTGGTCAACTCCAACCCGGCAACCATCATGACCGATCCGCAGATGGCCGACGCCACCTACGTGGAGCCCATTGAACAGGACACTCTGGCGGCCATCATCCGCAAGGAACGGCCGGACGCCCTCCTGCCCACCCTGGGCGGCCAGACGGCATTGAACGCCGCTCTTGGACTTGCCAAGAGCGGCGTTTTGTCGGAATGCGGGGTGGAGCTCATCGGCGCGCGCGCCGAGGTCATTGAAAAGGCCGAAAGCCGAGAACTCTTCCGCGAGGCCATGGAAAACATCGGCCTGAAAATGCCCGCCAGCGGCATTGCCCGCAATCTGGACGACGTGCGCCGTCTGGGCAATGTGCTGCCCTTCCCGCTCATTGTGCGCCCGGCCTTTACCCTGGGCGGCACGGGCGGCGGCGTGGCCTACAATCTGGAGGATCTGGAGGAGGTGGCCGCGCGCGGCCTTTCCGCCAGCCCCACCTCGGAGGTCATGATCGAG
Source organism: Desulfovibrio fairfieldensis (assembly GCF_001553605.1). Classification (NCBI taxonomy): domain Bacteria; kingdom Pseudomonadati; phylum Thermodesulfobacteriota; class Desulfovibrionia; order Desulfovibrionales; family Desulfovibrionaceae; genus Desulfovibrio; species Desulfovibrio fairfieldensis. The sequence goes on along the minus strand of NZ_CP014229.1, from coordinate 1,737,623 downwards.
CAGAGCGTGCTGGGCTGGAAGGAAATCGAGATGGAGGTCATGCGCGACCAGAAGGACAACTGCGTGATCATCTGCTCCATCGAGAACTTCGACCCCATGGGCGTGCATACCGGCGACTCCATTACCGTGGCTCCGGTCCAGACCTTGTCCGACATGGAATACCAGAAGATCCGCGACGCTTCCATCGCCATCATGCGTGAGATCGGCGTCGAAACCGGCGGCAGCAACGTGCAGTTCGGCGTCGATCCGGCAAACGGCGACATTGTGGTCATTGAAATGAACCCGCGCGTGTCGCGTTCCTCGGCCCTGGCCTCCAAGGCCACGGGCTTCCCCATCGCCAAGATCGCGGCCAAACTGGCCGTGGGCTATACCCTTGACGAGCTGCGCAACGACATCACCCGCGAGACCGTGGCCAGCTTCGAACCGGCCATCGACTACTGCGTGGTCAAGATCCCGCGCTTCACCTTTGAGAAATTCCCCGGCGCCAAGGATGAGCTGACCACCTCCATGAAGAGCGTGGGCGAGGCCATGAGCATCGGCCGCACGTTCAAGGAAGCCCTGCAAAAAGGTCTGCGCTCCATGGAAATCGGCGCGCCGGGCCTGGGCTACAACTTCCGCGCCGAGCTGCCTTCGCGCGAAGCCATTCTGGAGGCCCTGCACCGGCCCAATTCGCGCCGCGCCTTCACCCTGCGCCAGGCCCTGGTGGCCGGGATCAGCGAGGAGGAGATCTTCGCGGCTTCGGCCATTGATCCCTGGTTTATCCGCCAGGTCAAGGACATCGTGGACATGGAGGCCCGTATCCGCGATTTCGGCATGGCCAACGACATGACCCCGGCCAACCCCGATCTGGCCGTGGTGCTGCGCGAAGCCAAGGAATACGGCTTCTCCGACCGGCAGCTCTCCGAAATGTGGAAGCGGCCCGAAGGCGATATCCGCCGTCTGCGCAAGGAAATGGGCATCGTGCCCACTTATTACCTGGTGGACACCTGCGCCGCGGAATTCGAGGCCTACACCCCCTATTTTTACTCCACCTACGAGACCGGCGACGAACTGGCGGTCAAGGACTGCCGCAAGGTGCTCATCCTGGGCGGCGGGCCCAACCGCATCGGCCAGGGCATCGAGTTCGACTACTGCTGCTGCCATGCCTCCTTCGCCCTGCGCGATGCCGGGATCATGGCCATCATGGCCAACTCCAATCCGGAAACCGTGTCCACGGACTATGACACCTCGGACCGGCTCTACTTCGAGCCCCTGACCTTCGAGGACGTCATGAACATCGTGGAAAAGGAAAAACCCGAAGGCGTCATTGTCCAGTTCGGCGGGCAGACCCCGCTGAACCTGGCCGTGCCCCTGATGCGTGCGGGCGTGCCCATTCTGGGCACCTCGCCCGACGCCATTGACCGCGCCGAGGACCGCGAGCGCTTCCAGGCCCTGATTCAGAAACTGGGGCTTTTGCAGCCGCCCAACGGCACGGCCATGGACCTGGAGGAAGCCCTGGAAGTGGCCGAGCGCATCACCTATCCCGTGGTGGTGCGGCCCAGCTACGTGCTGGGCGGCCGGGCCATGGCCGTGGTCTACGATGCCGCCGAACTGGCCGATTACTTCCGCGAACAGGTGCCGGAAAAGCCGGAACATCCCATCCTCATCGACAAATTCCTGGAACACGCCGTGGAAGTGGACGTGGACGCCCTTTCTGACGGCCGGGAAGTTTATGTGGCCGGGATCATGGAACATATCGAGGAAGCGGGCATCCATTCCGGCGACTCGGCCTGCGTGCTGCCTTCCTTCTCGCTCTCCTACGACCATGTGGCGCTCATCGCGGCCCAGGCCGAAGCCCTGGCTCGCGAACTCAGGGTCGTGGGTCTGATGAACATTCAGTTCGCCATCAAGGGCGACGACATCTATATTCTGGAAGTCAATCCGCGCGCCTCGCGCACCGCGCCCTTTGTCTCCAAGGCCACGGGCGTGCCCCTGCCGTACCTGGCAACCCAGGTCATGCTGGGCAAGAGCCTGGACGAACTGGACCCCTGGAGCATGCGCAAGGGCGGTTTCACCTGCGTGAAAGAGGCGGTCATGCCCTTTCAGCGCTTCCCCGGCGTGGACATTATCCTGGGACCGGAAATGCACTCCACCGGCGAAGTCATGGGCATGGGCTCCAACTTCGGCGATGCTTTTCTCAAAAGCCAGCTGGGCGCGGGCCAGGTGTTGCCGCAGGGCGGCAAGATCTTTCTCTCGGTCAACGACCGCGACAAGCCCTTCCTGCCCGAAGTGGCGGCCATGTTCGCCAAGCTGGGCTTCCGGCTGCTGGCCACGCAGGGCACGGCAAATGTGCTGCGCGAGCACGGCCTTGAGGTGGAGGAAGTGCGCAAGGTCTATGAAGGGCGGCCCAATATCGTGGACCTGCTCATCAACCATGAGGTGGACCTGGTCATCAACACGGCCTCGGGCAAGCACACGGCCAGGGATTCCAAGGCCATCCGGCGCGCGGCCCTGACCTACAAGGTGCCGTACTGCACCACCATCGCGGCGGCCCGGGCCACGGCCACGGCCATCGGCTCGCGGCGGGACGAAACCCATGTGGAAAGCCTGCAGGAATACTACGCGCGGGAAGCGCGGGGGTAAGTTATGAAAGCATTGCTGGTGCTGGAAGACGGGTTCACGCTGGAAGGCAAATCCTTTACCGGCGATTTTGAAACCGGCGGGGAAGTGATTTTTACCACGGGCATGACCGGCTATCAGGAAGTGCTCACCGACCCTTCCTATTACGGGCAGATGGTCTGCATGACCTATCCGCTCATCGGCAACTACGGCATCGCCCGCGAGGATATGGAGTCCGCCGCGGTGCACGCCGGGGCCCTGCTGGTCAAGGAGTGCTGCAAAAAGCCCTCCAACTGGCGGGCCACCATGTCTCTGCCCACTTTTCTGAAGCGCTATGAGAAGCCGGGCATGGAGGGGCTGGACACCCGCGCCCTGACCCGCCATCTGCGCATCAACGGGGCCATGCGCGGGGTTATCTCCACCCGCGAGTTCGACCTGCGGGCCCTGCGGGAAAAGGCCCTGGCCCTACCCGCCATGAAAGGCCGCAACCTGGTGCCCTTTGTGGCGGCCCAAAAGCCCTACGCCTGGTACGACAACGCGCCCCGGGAGGCTGTGTTCGGCCCTGACGGCGCGTATGCCTGGCGAGGCACGGGCCTGCCCCTGCTGGTCTATGATTTCGGCATCAAGTGGAACATCCTGCGGCATCTGTGCGAGGCGGGCTTCGAACCCCTGGCCGTGCCGCCCACCTTCAGCGCGCAGGCGGCCAAGGCCAGCGGCGCGCGGGCGGTCTTTCTCTCCAACGGCCCCGGCGACCCGGCCTCGCTGACCGACGAAATCGCCGTGGTACGGGATCTGATCAAGATCTTTCCGGTCACGGGCATCTGCCTGGGCCATCAGCTCATCGGCCACGCCCTGGGCGGCACCACGGACAAACTCAAGTTCGGGCACCACGGCTGCAACCATCCTGTCAAGGATCTGACCACCGGTCGCATTGAAATCTCCTCCCAGAACCACGGTTTCCATGTGGTGCTGGACGGCGTGCCCGATGTGGAAGCCACCCACGTCAATCTCAATGACCACACCCTGGAAGGCTTGCGCCACAAGACGCTGCCGGTCATGAGCCTGCAGTACCACCCCGAGGCGGCGGCGGGCCCACGCGACGGCAATTATCTTTTCAGCCGTTTCCGGGAAATGATCGGCAATGCCGTGGGGGCCTGAGCCTCCGGCACTGGAAATCTCTTGATATGGCCTGGCCGTTGAGGCTATACTGAAATCTACAATGGGATAGCAGGATGCTCCCCCAGCGGCCGCAGGCAGCCGGAGAGCAGTGGCGGCCCCAAGGCCGCCGACGATCGCAACATAAAAGGAGCTTCGCGTGAAAAAATCAATTCTGAGCCTTGGGCTGGCTCTGGTTCTTGCCTTGGCCTGTGTCAACGTGCAGGCGGCGGAAAATAATGCTGCTGCGGGCATGACCGGCAATCCGGTGGACCAGTTCACCGGCGCTGTCTGGGAAAAAACCACCGAGTCCAACAAGGCCGCTTTTCTGTTTGGCGTGGAGTCGGCCATTACCGTGGAATATTTCGTCAACGCCAAGATGACGGAAAAGTCCGCCAAGGCCGGCAAACGTCCCGTGTATACGCTGTCGCCCTTTGAAAAGGGCTGGATGAAGGCCTTCAGGGACGTCAACCGCACTGAGATCATCAAGATGGTGGACGCATGGTACGCGGCCAATCCCAAGAGCCTTGACCGGCCTGTGTTGAGCGTTATCTGGAATGAACTTATCGCGCCGCGCGTTGCCGCCGCGAAGTAGCCGCCTGTAACTGACGTTCGCGTCAGCCTTTTTCAGGAGAAAAGTTATGAAAAAAGTTTTGATTGTGGGTCTGATGGCCATGATGTTCGCCACCGGCATCGGCTGCACAAATATGAGCCGCACCCAGCAGGGCGTCGCCAGCGGCGCGGCCTTGGGCGCGCTGGGCGGTGCGGGCATCGCGGCCATTTCCGGCGGAGCCGCCGGTTGGGGCGCGTTGGCCGGCGCCGGTGTGGGCGCGCTGGCCGGCGGCATTGTGGGACATCAGCAGGATAAAAATTACCGCTGGTAATTGCGGATACTCGCCAGGGCAACGCCGCGCGGCGTATGCTTGAACAAAACTGAACAGCGGGCCGGATTTTCCGGCCCGTTTGCGTTTTACAGGCGCGAGCGGGGCGGCGTTTCGGCCATTCTTCCCCCCATCCCCGCTTCAGCCGCAGGAGGCAGCATGAACAGAACCATTCACACGCTTTTTTTCAGCCCCACCCACAGCAGCCGGGAGATCGCCCGGACCCTGGCGGACGGCCTGGCCGTCTCATTGGGAGGAGAGCAGAAAATCCGGGACCTGACCTTCCCGCCCGAGCGGGAAGAAAGCCTGGACTGCGCGCCCGGCGATGTGCTGGTCTTCGCTTTTCCGGTCTATGCGGGGCGCGTACCGCAACTTCTGGAAGCGCCCCTGGCCCGTGTGCGCGGTAACGGTGCGACGGCGGTCGTGGCGGCCGTATACGGCAACCGGGATTATGACGATGCCCTGCTGGAAGCCGTGGATCTGCTCACGCGGCGGGGCTGTACGGTGGCGGCGGCCGGAGCCTTTATCGCCGAGCATTCCCTGGCCCCCGGCGTGGGCGCGGGCCGTCCCGACGCCGAAGACAAGTGCGTGCTGGCGGATTTCGCCCGGCGCGCCGCCGCCAAAATCGCGGCTGGCAATCCCGCGCCCGTGTCCGTCAAGGGCAACCGGCCTTACAAGGAGCGCGGTCCGGCAACGGATATCCGACCCAAAACCACGGATGCCTGTACCCAATGCATGATCTGCGTTCAGGGCTGCCCCATGGGCGTCATCAGCGAGGATGATCCCCATCAGGTGGCGGCGGGCTGCATCCGCTGTTGCGCCTGTGTCAAATTCTGCCCGGTGGAGGCCAAATATTTTGATGATCCCAATGTGGCGAAGATCCGGGCCATGCTGGAAAGCAGGTGTACCGTCCGCCGGGAGCCGGAGTTATTTCTCTAGAGGCTGTTTGACAAGCACCCGGCAGACTGACACGCCCATAACGCCCGGATAGGCCATCGGGCTGGTGCTCCATTTGGGCCGGGTCAACAGACGGCCTCGGGCCGGGGATATATATACCACGTATGTCCCCTGCTCCGTGGCCGTTTGTGGTAGTGTGGGCATTTCACACGCTTTCATTTCCGGTCAGAACTCCGCCGCACCAGCCGCGAAGCAGGGCAAAAGCCTGTGTTTCCGTATGGGCGGCCAGCCAGGCCGGGACATCCAGCCCGGCCTGGAGAATTTCCTTTTCCGCGCCGTCCAGACAGGCGAGCAGCTCTTTTTTACTGCGGCAGTATTGTCCCGAGGCAAGGTAGTACACGACCTGCATGACGAAAAAGGCGGCCTTGTAGGCGTCTTTCAGGATAGCGGGTCTGGCTTCCGGCTCCGCGTAGAGATAGCTGTGCGTGAGTAGGTGTAGGAGAGCGGATGCGCCGATTTTGGCCCCTGCCCGCGCGTCCTCCTGTGACAAGGGCGGAAGGAAATCCTTCAGCCTGCCGTAATAATCGTCCGTGTCCATGCTGAAAGGCAAAAGCTCATGTCGCGGCCAGTGGAAAAATTCCTCGGTTCCGCTGCAAAAACCGCAGGCCTTATGCCCCTCGGGCAAGGCGTGCACGATGCTCCGGTAGATATCAAGATCGGCCGGTTCCACTGTGTCCAGCAGCACGACAAGATCAATGTCGCTTGTTTCGGTGGCCTCTCCCCGGCGGTAGCTGCCCTGCAGCCCCAGATACGCAAGGCGCGGGCCGAAGGCTTTTTTCATGCGGGCCAGTGCGTCGGCCACCCAGGTTTGTGGTTCGATCATCAGCGACTCTCATTGTTGCGGATACGCGGGTTCAGATTTTCCGGCAGATGAATGTTTGCAGCTTATCATAGAAATCCTGTCCGGAATTCCAGACGTTTTCGCTGAGAATCCGCTGTAAGGGCAGGGCCGCCGACGAGAGCATTTTCGTATAGCTTTCAAGTCGGTAGGCCTGCATGAAAGAAGCGTATTGCCGTACTGTTGCGTCGGCTGCGTCAATAATGAAATAGCGCGAAAGCGCGCTTGCTTCGGCAGCGTTCCAGCTGTTTTCCCGCAGACAGAGATGTGGTCCGGCGGAAAACAGGCCCGTTGCGTGACGCTGCCAGGTGGCCGGGGCTTCACCCATGGCGCGAACCGCGTCATAGGTGTGGGCTTCCAGTATGAACAGGCCGTTTTCAGGCAGCATTTCAGCGCAATGCTCAAGCAGGAGTGCGGCATCCTTTCTGATAAAGGCGTTGAACTCGCCAAAGGTCATGATGATGCAGTCAAATTTTTGATTGCTTCTGTAGTTGCGGATATCCCCGAGAATATATTCCGGCTTTGGATCACAGTCCGCGCTCCGTTGCCGGGCGTATTCTATGGAGGCGGGCGAAAAGTCCACGCCGACGCACTGATGTCCCCGTTCGGCCAGGGCCTGGGTATACAGGCCCGGACCGCAACCCATATCCAGTATCCGGGAAGGAACGGACAACTGTTCCGCAATCCAGGCCGCATGCGCGGCAATGATCGGGCCGCGTCTGCTGGCCCAATCGTGTTCCTGGTTCAGATGCTGTTCGAGCATTCTGCGGCTGAAGTCCGGTTCATCCCAGGGAATCTTGGCTCCCGCACCGCTGGCGTCGACATTGGCGCGGGAGGCGTTCCATTGGGTCAGGTCCATGAGGTCCATCAGTGCTCCTGAAAGATGTTGCCGACGATTGTCATGAGCCTGTTGATACTATGCCTTTTTGCCCGTTCGCTGCGCGCGGCAGCCGTTGTCCGAAGGCCTTGCCTTAGCCGTAGGCGAACTTGTGAGCCGTATGGCTAAAGCTCCTGCGTCGCAACGGTTGAAGCGAGCACCAAAAGAGTACACTCCCGCAAAGCGGGCTTATCTTCCTTGCGAGCGAACAAAAATTTATAGTATCGACAGACCCATGGGGATTTGAGGATCGGAAGGCCGGGCGGACACGCGGGATGCGCGACCCCGAAAACAAGGATGCCCACCGTCAGGCAGGCATCCCGGAGCATTCTGTTTTTGAGTTTGCCGCCTGTCGACAGCGTGCGGCAGGATCTCTTGCCCGGCACTGCTTTGTCCGTCGGCCCCGCAGGCTCGTTTGCGGCGAACGGGCCGCGGCAATATACTGTGTGACGGTTCCAGAGCATATTAGCTTTGAAATGCCGCGCATTCCCCAATTTAAAGATACGCTTACTCCGCCGCTTAGCTATGCTGTCCTCGTCCGTAAAGCTCGAAGACTCGCTAACGGGAGAGGCAAGCGCAAATAAATTGCGCTTACGGCATCGTAGCGCGAGGCTGCTCTCGCAGCCTCGTTAGGGCCTGTTAACGCTATGCCTTTTTGCCCTCCTGCCGCGTCAGATTTCACCTGCTTTTTCGGTCGAGTACCAGAAGAGTACACTCCCTCAAAGCAGATTTATATTCCTTGCAGGCGAACAAAAATTCTATAGTGTTAACAGACCCTAGAGCATTTCAACTTTGAAATGCCCTATAAGGGTTCGTCCGCGTTCTTGTCCATATCCACGAATTGGCCGAACCCCTCGGTGGCAAAGGCCGACATGAGCGAATTGGTCAGTTCCGGGTCATAATGCTGCTGGTCCGCCGCCAGCTCCTTCGCGGCTTCCAGCGGTTCTTTGGCCTGGCCATACGGCTTTTCGCAGATCATGGCCGAGAAGGAGTCGGCAATGGCCGTGATCCGGCCCACCCTGCTGATCTGGGGGCCTTTGAGCTTTTGCGGATAGCCGGAGCCGTCCAGGCGCTCGTGGTGCTCAAAGCAGGCCCGCAACAGTTCTTCAAAGGTCAGGTCCATTTTCTGCATCAGCTTTACGCCCACCAGGGGGTGCAGAATCACTTTTTCCCGCTCTTCGGGTTTCAGGGGACCCTGTTTATTGAGCAGAAAAGCCGGTACCTTGCTCATGCCCACGTCGTGCAGCAGAAGGGCCAGGGCCATGCGGTCCAGATCCTTGCGGCGAAAATCCGAAACAATCTGCAGCCAGAGCCAGAGCCCCACGGACATGGTATTGATGGCGTGGCGGGCGGGCTGGTGGCGGCGGAAGAGGCGGCGCACAAAGGCGTTGACGTGGTGCCTGTCCTGCCAGAGATATTCGGTGACCACCATAATGTCGCGGTACAGCGGCTCAAACACCGCCTTGACCGGCTGGTCGCTGAAATCCGTAAAGCGCATGGCCAGCGCGCGGATACAGATATCCGCGATTTCGGATTCCTTGAGGTTGTTGTCCTGGAGCACAAGGTCAAGTTGTTTGACGATGTGGCGGGAATAGATGGGGTGGTCGGAGCGCGACACGAAAAGATCGCCTGCGGCGCAGAGCCGGGCCACTCCCTCCACCTGCTCGTTGCTCAGGCGTACGCCCTTCTTGGAATAGGGGGCCAGGACCTTGATATCCTCACGAAAACTGAACAGATCCACCGGCGGGCGGTATTTGGGGAAACTCGCCAGAATCTCGGTGCTGATCTGATAGTATTCCTCATTGATGTTCTGAGGAATATCGCGGGCCTGCCGGCTTTGCTCAGCCATGGTTATTTCCAGTAGATTTTGACGAGATTGGTGCCGCGCGGCGTGGACGAGGACCCCTTGAGCTGACCGGCGGTGATCACCGCGCAGTCGTCGGCCTTGAAGTCCGGGCAGTTATGAATGAATTCCTCGGCCCGGATCAGGTGGCTGGGCTCCACTTCCGGATTGTCCACGAACACGGGAGTGATGCCCCAGACGAAATTGAGGGCCTTGATGGTCACCGGGTCGGGCGTCAGGGCGTAAATGCGCTGCGGCGGCCTGCGCGCGGAAACCTGGCGGGCCGAACCGCCGGAAAGACTGTGCGAGACAATGGCCTGGGCATGAGCCTTGTCGGCCAGCAGGCAGGCTGAAAAGGCCAGAAATTCGGGGATGCCCTTGTCGGCGTCCGGCTCTTCCAGTTTGCGGTTGTCCAGCAACAGCTTTTCGGCCTCATTGGTGATCTTGCGCATATAGCGCACGGTTTCCACCGGGAAGTTGCCCATGGCCGTTTCTTCGGAAAGCATCACGCAATCGGCGCCGTCCAGCACGGCATTGGCGACGTCCGTGGTTTCGGCGCGGGTGGGCGCGGGGCTGTTGACCATGGAAAGCAGCATCTGCGTGGCCACGATGACCGGCTTGGAGGCCTTGTTGCAGGCGCTGATGATCCGCTTCTGCAGGGCGGGGAGCTGGGGCAGGGGACATTCCACGCCCAGATCGCCGCGCGCCACCATGACAATGTCCGTTTCCTGAAGGATTTCGTCCAGGTTGTCCACCGCGCTCTGGCGTTCCAGCTTGACCACCACGGGCACATGGCGTCCGGCGGCCGCAATGAGCGATTTAGCTTCGCGCACGTCGTCGGCGGTCTGCACGTAAGAGATGGCCACGGCGTCCACGCCCAGTTGCAGGCCGTCAGCCAGGTCTTTTTTGTCCTTGCCGGTGAGGGCGCGTACCTTGGTGGCCTTGCCGGGCAGGGCCAGGCCCTTGCGCGAGGTCACCAGACCGGCGTTGTCGGCCTCCAGCAGCACCAGTCCGTCGGAGCGGCGCTCCCGCACGATGAACTGCAGGCCGCCGTCGGCCAGCACCATACGGTCGCCGGGCTCCAGGCTTTCCAGAATAACGTCGTGGTCAAAGGGCAGGTAGGGCAGTTCGTCCACGCGCCGGGCGCTGGGGCCCAGCAGCAGCCGCATGCCCTTGCTGACCTGGATGGTGTTTTCCGGCACCACGCCCAAGCGGATTTTGGGGCCGGAAAGATCCTGCATGATGGTGATGGGACGCCCCAGCTCTTTTTCGACCTCGCGGATGTATTTGATGATGTTGACGAAGTCCGAAGCGCCGCCGTGGGAAAAATTGAGCCGGAACACGCTGACGCCCGCCTCGGCCAGCGCTTTGAGTTTTTCTTTACTGTTGGAAGCCGGACCAATGGTGGCGACGATTTTTGTTCTCATGGCGTTCCTTCCCGGGCGTCCCGGCAATGGCTTTTGAAATGGACGCAAAAGGCCCAAGGCGCATTTTTGCAGTAAATCATCCGGGTTTTCCAGGGTATTGTCAAGGGCGCGCGGCGGAATGGGCATCTCTGCATCCTGTATGGATTTTGTACATTTTTTCAATGTGGCGCGGTATGTACCGAACGTTTGAAGCGGGCTTGCTTGACACCCCCGGAGCCTTGGGGCATAAGTGGGAAAAAGTGGGAAAAACAAGTAAGAAAGTGGTAAACTGTGCAAAAACTCTTCACCAAAAGCCTCTCCCGCAGCCTGGACCCCAAGGGCCGGCTGATGCTGCCTCCGGAATACCGCGAGGCGCTCTGCGCGGGCGCGGCGGATGGTGAACAGGGCACTTTCTGGCTGACCTCTTTTTACGGTCGGCTGGTGGCCTATCTGCCCGCCGACTGGGAGGCCGTCACCAAGCAGTTGAGCCGTATCCGCTTCCCCTCGCCCAAGCTGTCGCACTTTAAAACCAAGGTCATGGGCCTGGCGCAGGAGCTGGCCCCGGATCCGCAGGGCAGGGTACGCATTCCGCAGTCTCTGATGCGTGAAGCCGGTCTGCAGAAGGACGTCATGCTGGTGGGCATGCTCAACAAGTTTGAAATCTGGGATCAGAACCGCTTTGACGCTCTGCAGCTTGAGGACGTGTCCGAAGAGCTGGCGGCCAGCGGCGTGGATATTTCTTTGTAAGCCGCGAGGGCGGAATTATGGCGCAGGTCATGCAGGATACGGAAGAACGCGCGTCGACGCGTCATGTGCCGGTGCTTCCCGCCGAAACGCTGGAGGCTCTGGCCCCGCGCGCGGGCGGTCGCTATCTGGACGGCACCCTGGGCATGGGCGGCCATGCCGCCGCCGTGCTGTCCGCCGCGCCCGGGAGCGAACTCTGCGGCCTGGACCGCGACGAGCAGGCTCTGGACCTGGCCCGTGCGCGTCTGGCCCCGTTCGGCGGGCGGGCGCATTTTTTCCACTGCCGCTACAGCCGGTTCGCCGAAGCCCTGAAGGAATTGCAGTGGGACAAGGTGGACGGCGCGCTGCTGGATATCGGCGTGTCCTCCCTGCAATTGGATGAAAACGGACGCGGTTTCAGTTTTTACGGCGACGGCCCGCTGGACATGCGCATGGACCAGCATTCCGGCGAGCTCTCGGCCTGGCACTGGATCAACCGTGAAAGTTTCGCCCGGCTCAAGGAGTGCATAGCCACCCTGGGCGAGGAGCCGCAGGCCGGGCGCATCGCCAGGGTCATTGTGGAGGCCCGGCAGAAAGCGCCCATCGACAGCACGGCGGAGCTGGCCGCCCTGGTGGAAAAAGCCTATCCGCCCGCCTGGCGGGCCAAGGCCCGGCGGCATCCGGCCACCCGCACTTTTCAGGCTTTGCGCATGGCCGTCAATGATGAGCTGGGTGAACTGCGGCGCTTTCTGGATCAGATTCTGGCCTGGCTGCCCGTGGGCGGGCGCTTGGCGGTCATCACCTTTCATTCCCTGGAGGACCGCATGGTCAAACAGGCCATGCGCCACTGGGCCGAGGGCTGCCGTTGCCCCCGGCACGTACCGGTCTGCGTCTGCCGTCATCAGCCGGAAGTGCGCATTCTGCATAAAAAACCGCTGCAGGCCGGGCCGGAAGAACTCGCGGTCAACCCGCGCGCCGGCAGCGCCAAGCTGCGCGCCGTGGAAAAAATCGCCGAGGCGGCAGTTTGATGTTGAAGAAAAACGCCCCCCTCAATCAGCAACGGGGCGGCCGGGGCTGGCTGCTGGCTCTGGCCCTGGGCCTGCTGGCCTGCATGGTCATGGGCCTTGTGCTGGTCTGGAGCAATATCGAACGCATGGACACCACGTATTTCATCAATATCGCGCAGAACGAGCTGCGTGAACGCCGTGCCCTGCGCGCCAAGCTGGAAGTGGAACGCGAACGCCTGCTTTCCCCCTATGAACTGCGCCGCCGGGCCGAGGAATTCGGCATGCGCGAGCCCAGGCCGGGGCAGGTAAGGCGTATGGAAATTCATTAGAGCATTCAAGTGGTAGTGCTCTGGCCGTTTACTGCCCCGTCTCAGGCCTTGTGTCTTTTTTGAGGAAACCATGTTCAAGTTCTCGTCACGCAAACGCAACCGATCCAGTTTTACGCCCCGGCGCGACAAGGCGCCGCGCGTCAACCGCAACGCCGGTGCCGGGAAAAGCCCGCGCACCCGTGCCGTCTGGATGGAAAAGGTGGACTGGGGGCGTCTGCGGATCAACGCGGTGGTCTGCATTTTCTGTTTGCTCTGGTTTGGCCTCTGGGGACGGGCCTGGTATCTGCAGATGGTCGAAGGGCCGCGTCTGGCCGACAGGGCCCGCCGCCAGCACATGGCTTCCGAACTGGTCACCGGCCGCCGGGGCATGATCTACGACCGCAACGGCCAGGTGCTGGCCCGCAGCGTCGAAGCCCGCTCGGTGTATGCCAAGCCGCAGGAAGTCGAGGACTTCCTGGTCATGGCGAATACGCTGGGGCCCATTCTGGGCATGGAGCCCCAGAAGCTCTATGACGAACTTTCCAAGACCAAGCGCCGTTTCGTCTGGCTCAAGCGCAAGGTGGACGACTATACCGCCGAGGCCGTGCGCAAGGCTAATCTCTCGGGCATCGGCCTGTCTAAGGAATACGACCGAGTCTATCCCTTCAAGCATATGGCCGGGCAGTTGCTGGGCTTTGTGGGTCTGGACGACAAGGGCCTGGAAGGCATCGAGCGTTCCCTGGAGGCCCGTCTGGGCTGCATTCCCACCCGTCAGATCGTGCAGCGCGACGCCATGGGCCGCCGTTTTTATCTGCATGAGGAAGGTCAGACCGAGCCGCGCGGCCAGGACCTGACCCTGACCCTTGACGTGCAGATGCAGTTCATCGCCGAGGAAGCCGTGGCCCGCGCGGCCCGCGACTATGACGCCCGCTGGAGCGGCGCGCTGGTGGTGGACGTGCCCACGGGCGACATTCTGGCCTGGGCCCAGTATCCCTTCTTCAATCCCAACACCTACCGGGAATCCTCGCCGCTGGTCTACCGCAACCGTCTGGCCGCCGACGCCCTGGAGCCCGGCTCCACCTTCAAGCCTTTTGTGATGGCCGCGGCCCTGCAGGAGCGCAAGGTCACGCCCAATACGCTCATCGACTGCGAACGCGGCAAGTGGGTCAGCAAAAACTTCACCATCCGGGATACGTCCAATCAGGGCATGCTGCCGGCCAGCAAGGTGCTGCGCTATTCTTCCAATATCGGCATGGCCAAGATCGGCCTCAGCCTGGGCGCGCCCATGTTTCATAAGTATCTGCACGCCCTGGGCTTCGGCGAGCGCACCAGCGTGCCGGTGTCCGAAAGCCGGGGCATTCTGCGCATCCCCCGCGACTGGAGTGAAGTGGACTTGATGTCCACGGCCTTCGGCCAGAGTATTTCCGTCACGGGCCTGCAAATGGCCCAGGGCTATCTGACCCTGCTGAACGGAGGCGTCTACAAGCCCCTGCGTCTGATCAGGGAAGACGGCAATGTGGAAGAAGCGCATGAACGCGTGTTCAGCGAAAAGACCGTGCGCGAAGTCATGGATATGATGCGCGATGTAGTGGAAGAGAAAGACGGCACGGGCAAACGCGCGCGCATTGAGGGCGTGGAAGTGGCGGGCAAGACCGGCACGGCCCAGAAGGCCGACCACCGCACGGGCACTTACGGCAGCAAGCGTCTGGCCTCCTTTGTGGGCTTTCTGCCCGCCGACAAGCCCCGCTACCTGATCCTGGTCATGGTGGACGAGCCCGCGCGAAACCAGTTCGGCGGCGTGGTGGCCGCGCCCGTGTTCAAGGAAATCGCGGGCCGGGCTCTGACCTATACCGGCATCCTTTCCGAAACCAGGCTGGCGGAAGCCTCCGGCACAAAGGACGCCGGCCCGGTCCGCCGTCAGCGCGGGCTGAAGCTGGCCGGTCTGGAGGTGCCCTATCTGGCCAGGACCGCCGATGCGCCGCAGCGCGCCACGGTCATGCAGCTGCCCGGCCATCTGGCCAAGGCCGCCAGCCGGGTGCCGGACGTCATGGGCAAATCCGTGCGCAACGCGGTGGAGCTGTTCGCCCGTGCGGGCGTGGTGCCCGAACTCAAGGGGTCGGGCAGCCGGGTAGTGCGCCAGAGCCCGGCCGCCGGAACGGCCTGGCCCGAGGATGGACAGAACGTGGACTATATTCTTTGGCTGTCGGAAAGATGAAGCTGTCGTCTTCGGCAAGGATAACGAGGTAAGCATGCAGCGGGATTTTGCGGCTCTTCTGGAGACATGCCGTTGCGGCGGCGTGGAAGTGCGTTCGGATTCACGCGTCGTGGGGCAGGGCGACATATTTGTGGCCGTGCCCGGCGTCAATGAGGACGGAGCGCGTTTCATTCCCGCCGCCGTGGAGGCCGGGGCCGCCGTGGTGGTCTGCCGCCCCGGCGGGCCGGAGGATGCCGCGCTTCAGGCGTCCGTCCGGGCCGAAGGCTGCCGCGTGGTCTATCATGAAGATCCGCGCGAGGCCCTCTGGCGTCTGGCCGAGGCCCGCTGGCGCACGGATGTGTCGCGCGTCAAGATTCTGGGCGTCACCGGCACCAACGGCAAGACCACCAGCACCTATCTGCTGGAACGCCTGTTCACGGACGCCGGGCACAAGGTGGGCGTGCTGGGCACGGTGAGCTACCGTTGGCCGGGCCACAGTGAAGCCGCGCCCCTGACCACGCCGGATCCCCTGCGCGTGCATTCCATGCTGGCCCAAATGGAGGCGGCGGGCGTGGACGTGGCCGTGATGGAAGTCTCTTCCCACGCCATCGACCAGCAGCGGGTCTGCGGCGTGCCCTTCGCGGGCGCGGCCTTTACCAACCTGACCCAGGATCATCTTGATTTCCATAAGGACATGGAAAACTATTTCAAGACCAAGGCCAGGCTGTTTCTGGAGCTGCCCAGGGCGGAAAAGGTCATGGCCGTCAACGCCGACGACCCTTGGGGCCGCCGCCTGCTGGAGCTTTGCCCGCGGGCCCTGTCCTTCGGCCTGCAACAGGGTCCCCCCAGGCGGCGGCACCTCTGGGGCGAACTGTTGTCCGCCGGGACCGAGGGCTGCCGTCTGCGCATGCATCTGGAAGGCCGGACCTGGGAACTGCGCTCGCCCCTGGTGGGCGCGTTCAACGCCTCCAACCTGCTGACCGTGCAGGCCCTGGCTCTGGAAACGGGTCTGGACCCCGGGCAGTTCAAGGCCCTAGAGAGCTTTACCGGTGTCTGCGGCAGGCTGGAGCGGGTGGAAAATTCCCAAGGCCTGAACGTTTTTGTGGATTACGCCCACACTCCGGACGCCTTGGTCAATGTGCTCAAGGCTCTGCGCGGCGCGGGCTTCAAGCGGATTATCACGGTCTTCGGCTGCGGCGGCAACCGCGACAGAACCAAGCGCCCGCTCATGGGCGAGGCTGTGGCGCGCTATGCGGACGTGGCCGTGCTGACCTCGGACAATCCGCGCTTCGAGGAGCCGGAGGCCATTCTGCGGGACGTGCTGCCGGGCCTCAAGGAGGCGCGTGAAGTGCTGGTGGAGGTGGACCGTCACGCGGCCACGGCCAGGGCCCTGGACATGCTGGGCAAGGACGATGCCCTGCTGATCGCCGGCAAGGGCCATGAGGATTATCAGATCATCCAGGGTGTCAAGCATCACTACAGCGATCAGGAAGTGGTGCGGGAGTTGCTGCATTGCGCTTGAGCACTACGGAAATGGCGGCACATTTGGGCCTGATGTCTCCCCCCGGCGATCGGAACGGAGAGACAATGGCGACGTGCGTGGTTACGGACAGCCGTGAGGCCCGTCCCGGCGCGCTCTTTGTCTGCGTGCCGGGCGAACGGGCGGACGGGCATGATTTCGCGGCCAGGGCCGTGGAGCAGGGCGCGGCGGCGGTGCTGGCCTCGCGGCCTTTGCTGGATGTGGCTGCGCCCGTGCTGCTGGTGGAAGATACAGTCAGGGCTCTGGGCAGCCTGGCGGCGCTCTGGCGCGGCAAAACCAGGGCCAAGGTGGTGGGCGTCACGGGCACGGCGGGTAAAACCTCGCTCAAGGAAGCCCTGGCCCAGGTACTGGCCGTGCGCGGCAAAACCGCGCGCAACGCCCTGAACCACAACAATCAGATCGGCATGCCCTGCACCGTGCTGAACACGGACGGGGATGAAGATTTCTGGGTCATTGAGGCGGGCATCAGCCATGCGGGCGACATGGACGAACTGGCCCCGGTGATTCGCCCGGATCTGGGCCTGATTCTCAATGTGGGCCCCGGTCACACCGAAGGCCTGGGCGACAGGGGCGTGGCCTGGCACAAGGCGCGGCTGCTGGCCCATCTGGCTCAGGGCGGCCTGGGCCTGGTCAGCGCCGACTATCCGGACCTGGTGCGCGAGGCCGGGGCCACGGGCGCGAAACTGCGTTTTTTCAGCGCTGGAGCGCATGAGGTCGAATACCGCGCGGACTATGTTGGCCCCGCGACCGAAGCGGGCGGGGAGGACGCGACCCGCGGCCTGTACCGGCTCTGGCTGGACGGCGTGCGCTGCGACGCGGTCACTCCTTTTCAGGGTGCCTACGGCGCGGAAAACAGCATTGCCGTGGCGGCGGCCGCGCATCTGCTGGGTCTGAGCCCGGCGGAAATAGCCGAGGGGCTCGGCAGGGCCCAGTTGCCGCCCCAGCGCTTCAACCGTGAGCGTGTGGGCGCGTGGGAGATCATTGACGATACCTACAACGCCAATCCCCTGTCCATGCGGCGCATGTTGGAGACCGCGGCCGGGCAGGCCCGCGGCCGGGTCTTTGTGCCCGTGCTGGGCGAAATGGGCGAGCTGGGGGCGGTGGCCGAAGCCATGCACGAGGAACTGGGGAGGCTGCTGGCCGATCTCGGACCGGCGGCCGTGTTCTGGAAGGGCGGACACGCGGACGAGGTGCGCGCCGGGCTCGCGCGCGGGGGCTATGACGGCCCCTGGTTGCCGGTGGACGGGCCCGAGAGTTTTATGGCGGCCTGGCGGGAGCTTGCGGAGCGCAAGCTGGACGGAAAGCGCGGCGGCCTGCTGTTTTTCAAGGGATCGCATTTCAACCGGCTGGAAACTTTGCTGACGGCATTTCGGGAAGGGATGACAACCATGGCGGCAACGGAAGCGCGGGGACGCAAGACAGGGGAGAGCGGGCATGTTTTATAATTTTCTGGCCCCTCTCGCTTCGGAATGGACGCTGTTCAACGTCTTCCGCTACATCACCTTCCGCTCCATGGCGGCCCTGATTACGGCTCTGCTGCTTTCCATCCTCATCGGGCCGCGTTTCATCGCCTGGCTGCGACGTCTGAAATGCGGTCAGTACATCCATGAGGATGTGGCGGCGCATGCGGCCAAGGCCGGTACGCCGACCATGGGCGGCCTGCTCATGCTTTTCACGCTGGGCGTCAGCCTGCTGCTCTGGGCCGACCTGACCAATCCCTATATCTGGCAGACCTTTTTCGTTTTCGCGGGCTTCGGGCTCGTGGGCCTCTGGGACGATCTTTCCAAGCTGCGCCACCACAAGAACAAGGGCATTTCCGCCAAGGCCAAATTCGGCGGCCAGATTCTGGTGGCTTTTGTGGCCATGTGGCTGCTGGCCGACAATCCTTCCTACAGCAGCAAGCTGATCATTCCCTTTTTCAAGGAATGGACGCCGGACCTGGGCTGGTTTTATGTGCCTTTCGGCATTTTCGTGATGGTGGCGGCCTCCAATGCCGTGAACCTCACCGACGGTCTGGACGGCCTGGCCATCGGCCCCTCCATTGTGGCCTGCCTGGTTTTTTCCATTTTCATCTACATCACGGGCAACGCGCGTTTTTCCGGCTATCTGCTGGTGCCCTACATGCCCGGCGTAGGCGAGGTGACGGTCTTCTGCGCGGCCCTGGTGGGCGCGGGTCTGGGCTTTCTGTGGTTCAACGCCTATCCGGCCCAGGTCTTCATGGGCGACGTAGGTTCGCTTTCCATCGGCGGCGTGTTGGGCTACCTGGCCCTGCTCTGCAAGCAGGAACTGGTCCTGGCCGTGGTGGGCGGCCTGTTCGTGGCCGAAACCCTTTCCGTGATTCTGCAGGTGGGCTACTTCCGCTGGACGGG
Source organism: Desulfovibrio fairfieldensis (assembly GCF_001553605.1). Taxonomy (NCBI): domain Bacteria; kingdom Pseudomonadati; phylum Thermodesulfobacteriota; class Desulfovibrionia; order Desulfovibrionales; family Desulfovibrionaceae; genus Desulfovibrio; species Desulfovibrio fairfieldensis. The sequence continues at coordinate 1,718,927 of NZ_CP014229.1, read as the reverse complement.
CGGCAAACGCATTTTTCGCATGGCCCCTCTGCACCATCATTTTGAACTCAAGGGCGTGCCGGAATCCAAGATCATCATCAGGTTCTGGATTACGTCCATTTTGCTGGGACTGGTGGCATTGTCGGTTCTGAAACTGCGGTAAGGACTGTTTCCAAATTGTCCTTTCGCCCTCTGCCTGCGTCAGACTCGTCCCGTGCGGCGGTCGAATATATTTGAATATACTCCCTCCGCCCAGGACTCGTTTTCCTTGGCAGAGAATGAAAATCCTCATTTGGAAACAGCCCTTGGTACTGCGAGGAAAAAGTCATGGCTCTGGAAAAGACGCGCGGCAGACGCATTCAGATCGGCGAATTGGCGGTGGTTGTGGGGGCCGGACGTTCCGGCCTGGCCGCGGCGCGGCTTTTGAGCCGGGAGGGCGCGCGCGTGCGCCTGCTGGACCGCAACGCCGACGCGCTTTCGACGGAACAGGCCGCCGCCCTGCGCAAGCTGGGCGTGGACGTGCGGTTGGGCGAGCACAGCCCGGAACAGTTCGAACACGCGGCCTTTGTGGTGCCCAGCCCCGGCATGCCCGTGGCGAAGCTGGCCCGATACCTGGGCGACGTCACGCGGCCGGGAGCTCCGGAAGTGCTGGCGGAAATGGAACTGGCCTGGCGCTATCTGGACGACGAGCCCGTGCTGGCCGTCACCGGCACCAGCGGCAAGACCACCACGGCTTCCCTGGCCGCCGCCATGCTCCAGGCGCAGGGCTATACGGTTTTTCTGGGCGGCAATATCGGCACGCCCCTTTCGGAATACGTGCTCTCCGGCCGCAAGGCCGACGTGCTGGTGCTGGAGATTTCCAGCTTCCAGCTCCAGGCCTGCTCCACCTTCTGCCCGCGCGCGGGTGTACTTCTGAACATTACGCCCAATCACCTGGATTATCACAAGGACATGGCCGAATACACGGAAGCCAAATTCCGTCTGTTCCGTTGCCAGGATGAGGGCGACCTGGCCGTACTGGGCGCGGATCTGCATGGCCCGGCGCAGGGGTTCAATCTCAGGGCCCGACGGGTCTGGGTGCGCGAGAGCGAGCGTTTTCCGCAAGGCGGCTTGCCGGGCGCGCACAACAAATTTAATGAGGAGGCGGCCTGGCAGGCTTGCCGCTTTTTCGGCGTCAGCGAAGCCAATGCCGCCCGCGCCGTGGCCCGCTTCAAGCCTTTGCCGCACCGTCTGGAGCTGGTGCGCGAGCGTTGCGGCGTGCTCTATGTCAATGATTCCAAGTGCACCACGGTTTCGTCCCTCAAGGTGGCGTTGCAGGCTTTTGACCGGCCGTTGCGGCTGCTCTGCGGCGGCAAGTTCAAGGGCGGCGATCTGGCGGCCCTGGGCGGCCTGATCAGGGAGCGGGTCAGGGAAGTGGCCCTGTTCGGCGCGAGCCGCGAATACTTTGAAACAGCCTGGCAGGGCCTTGCGCCCATAAGCTGGCATCCGGTTCTGGAAGAGGCCGTGCGCGCCCTGGCCGCGTCCGCCCAAGAGGGCGACGTGGTGCTGCTGGCTCCGGCCACCTCCAGTTTTGACCTTTACGACAATTACATGGCTCGTGGCGACGATTTCAAACGCATTGTGAGCAAACTGGCATGAAAAACAGTTTTACCGAAACCAAGAAGAGCAAAACCCGCAGCGCCTTTGCCAGGGCTACGGAAAAGGGTCCCGGCACCCCCTTTGACTGGTGGCTGTTCACCATCATGCTGACCATCCTAGCCATCGGTCTGGTCATGGTGCTCTCTGCCAGCGGCATTGTGGCCGAGCAGGTCAACGGCGACAAATACTACTTTTTCAAGCGTCAGCTGCTCTTTGCCGCGGGCGGCGGCGTGGCCCTCTGGGGCGCGGCTCTGCTGCCGCGCGAGTGGTTGTACAAATTGCAGTATCCGGCCCTGTTTTTCTCGCTGCTGCTTTTGCTGATCACCCTGTCGCCCTTTGCCCCGGCCATCAACGGCGCCAAGCGCTGGATTCCGCTGGGTCCCGTTTCCGTGCAGCCCATGGAATTCGTGAAAATCGCCCTGGCGCTCTATCTGGCCTATTTCATGAGCTCCAAGCAGGAGCTGATCAAAACGTTCAGCCGGGGCGTCATTCCGCCTTTCGCGGTGACCGGCCTGTTCTGTTTCCTGCTTCTCCTGCAGCCGGATTTCGGCAGCGCCGTTGTCCTGGCCGGGATTCTCTTTTTCATGTGCGTGGCCGGGGGCACCCGCTTCATCTATCTCTTTTTCTCCCTGGCCCTGGCCTGCGCCGGAGCCATGGCCCTGGCCATTGCCTCTCCCTACCGGCTGCGCCGCCTGCTGGCTTTTCTGGATCCCTTCCAGGACGCCCACAATACGGGCTACCAGTTGGTGCAGTCCCTGCTGGCCATCGGCTCGGGCAGCTTTTTCGGCGTGGGCGTAGGGGCCAGCAAACAGAAGATGTTCTATCTGCCCGAAGCGCACAACGACTTCATCATGGCCGTGCTGGCCGAGGAGATGGGCTTTGTGGGCGTGACCGTGGTCATGATCCTTTTTGCCCTGCTGTTCTGGCGCTGCTACAAGATCATCATGGGACAACACAATCTGCGCGACCGCTTCACGGCCTTCGGCATCACCACCATTCTGGTCATGGGCGCGGTGATGAATCTGGCCGTGGTCATGGGCGTGGCCCCGCCCAAGGGCGTGCCCATGCCGCTGATGAGTTACGGCGGCAGTAACCTGCTGGCTACCATGCTCTGCGTGGGCCTGCTCATGAACTTTTCAAGGACGGCCGACTCGTGGACAAAATCCTCCTGACCACCGGGGGCACCGGCGGCCACATCTTTCCTGCCCTGGCCGTGGCCGAGGAAATCCGGCGGCGGAATCCGCGCGCGGACCTGCTGTTCGTGGGTTCGCTCTATGGGCCCGAGCAGCGTCTGGCCGCCCAGGCCGGGATTCCCTTTGCCGGGCTGCCGGTGCGCGGCTTTCTGGGCCGTGGACTGCGGGCCGTGGGCGCGGGCGCGCGCATGACCCTGGCGGTCTGGAAGGCTCTCGGCATTGTGCGTCGTTTCAGGCCGCAGGCCGTGGCCGGTTTCGGCGGCTACGCGGCCTTTGCGCCCATGCTGGCGGCCCGTCTTCAGGGCATTCCCGGCATCCTGCACGAACAGAATGCCGTGGCCGGAACCAGCAACCGCACGCTGGCCCGCCTGGCAAGGGTGATCTGCCTGTCCCTGCCCGGCACCAGGGGCTTTGCGCCGGAGAAAAGCGTGCTCACCGGCAATCCGGTACGCCGGGCCGTGAGCGAGGTGGGGCGTCGGCCCCGAGAACGGCGGACGCGGCGGCTGCTGGTCATGGGCGGCTCCCAGGGCGCGCGCGCCCTGAATGCCTTTTTGCCGGAAATTCTGCCCGCACTGCGGGAGGCCGGAGTGGAAATCCGCCACCAGAGCGGCCTCAAGGATGAGGACGCCACGCGCGCGGCCTATGCCCAGGCCGGGTATGATCCGGCCTGCGTGACGGCTTTTGTTGACGACATGGCCGAGGCCTATGCCTGGGCGGATCTGGCGTTGTGCCGTTCCGGAGCCAGCACTGTGGCCGAACTCTGCGCCGCCGGTCTGCCCGCTGTGCTGGTGCCTTTTCCCCATGCCGTCCACGACCATCAGACCCGCAACGCCCAGGTGCTGGAAAAGGCGGGCGCGGCCCTGCTGGTGCCGGAAGGGGAGTTGCGGGACAAGGATCTGGAGCGCGTGCTGCCGCGGATGCTGGCCGATAGCGAAGGCCGCGCGCGCATGTCCCGCGCGGCGCTGGACGCGGCCCGGCCCGACGCCGCCGCGCGGGTGGCCGATGTGTTGGCCGAGGTGGCCGCCGGACGAGCTTAGGGAACGCTGATTAATGGGCTTTTCGTCCTCCGCTCGCGGTTCGTCCTGCTCGGCAGAGAACAAAAATGTTCATCAATCGGCGTTTCCCGAGAGCATACCGTATCGCAAGGTGAATTTGCTTCATTTGAAGGCGGAGGCATCTCCGCAAAATATCTAGATTTTTTCTAAAGGTTTGAGATATGAACAGCAAAATCCGGCACATTCACATGGTGGGCATCGGCGGCGCGGGCATGAGCGGCATTGCCGAGGTGCTGCTCAATCAGGGCTACGAGATTTCCGGTTCGGATCTGAGCGATTCGGCGGTGGTCAGGCATCTGCGCGAGCTGGGCGCGCGCGTGGCCGTGGGCCATGCCGCCGAAAACGTGGGCGACGTGCAGGTGCTGGTCAAATCCACGGCCATCGGCGACGACAATCCCGAACTGGTGGAAGGCCGCCGCAGGAACATCGCCATCATCCCGCGCGCCGAAATGCTGGCCGAACTCATGCGCCTGCGCCAGGGCATAGCCATTGCGGGCACCCACGGCAAGACCACCACCACCTCGCTGACCGCCTCCATCTTCGACACCGCCGGGTTGGACCCCACAGTGATCATCGGCGGCCGCCTCAACGTCTACGGCACCAATGCCCATCTGGGCCACGGCGACTACCTTATCGCCGAGGCCGACGAATCCGACGGCTCCTTTCTCTGCCTGCTGCCCATCATCAATGTGGTCACCAATGTGGACGAGGATCATCTGGACCACTACAAAAGCCGCGAGGCCATTGACGCGGCCTTTGTGCGGTTCATGAACAATGTGCCTTTCTACGGCATCAATGTGGTCTGCGGCGACGACCCGGGCGTGCGCGCCCTGTTGCCGCGCGTCAAGCGTCCGGTGCTGACCTACGGCTTCGCGGCGGACAACCATCTGCGCGCCGTGCCCTTGGAAAGCGGGCTGCGCAGCCGCTTCGAGGTCTGGCGCGAAGACGAAAAACTGGGCGAAGTGAGCCTGCCCCAGCCGGGCCGCCACAATATCCTGAACGCCTTGGCCGCCATTGGCGCGGCCATGGAGGCGGACATCGCTTTTGAACGCTGCGCCCAGGGCCTGGGCGGTTTCGGGGGCGTGGGACGGCGTTTTGAGTTCAAGGGCGAAAAGGACGGCGTGACCGTGGTGGACGATTACGGCCACCATCCGGCGGAAATCGCGGCCACCCTGGCCACGGCCCGCCAGGTTTTTCCCGGCAGGCGCATTGTGGCGGCCTTTCAGCCGCACCGCTTCAGCCGTACGCAGGCCCATTTCGGCGAGTTCTGCAAGGTCTTTGATCAGGTGGATGAAGTTCTGCTGACCGAAATTTACGCGGCTTCGGAAAAACCCATTCCCGGCGTTTCCGGCCAGAGCCTGGCGCAGGGCGTGCAGCAGGTTTCCACCACGCCGGTACGGTATTTCCAGACGCTGGACGCCCTGGCCCAGGCCCTGCCGGAAGTGCTGCGGCCCGGCGACGTGCTGCTGACCCTGGGCGCGGGTTCCATCACCCGTCTCGGCCCGGCCTGGCTGGAGGGGCGCGGCCATGCGTGAAGTCATGCGCCCCAGCCTGGCGGAGCGGACCACCCTGCGTCTGGGCGGCACGGCCATTGCCGAGCTGGTCCTGGAAGATGCGGCGGATCTGGCGGCTCTGCCCGAACGGCTGCGCGCCCTGGGCGGCAGTCCGCTGATCCTGGGCGCGGGCAGCAACATTCTGGCCCGGGACGGTGACCTGCCTCTGGTGTTGCTGCGTCCGCGCTTTATGCGCGGGCCGGAAATCGCGGGCGAGAAGGACGGTAAAATTCTGGTGCGGGTCGGCGCGGGCGTGCCCCTGCCGCGCCTGTTGCGTTTTTGCGCCGGACAAGGCCTGAGCGGCCTGGAAGGGCTGGTGGGCATACCCGGCAGCGTGGGGGGGGCCGTGGCCATGAACGCCGGTTCCTTTGGTACGGAAACATGTAAAAATATCGAATCCATTCAGATAGTTAGCAATGAAGCAGTGCAACGGGTCACTGTTGATGCACTGCAATACGGCTATCGTAGGCTCTCCATTTCAGAAGAAAAAGAGGGATTCATGGTAGTTGAAGCCACTTTTGGCTTGACCGAAGACGCAAGGGATGGCATCTCTAAACGCATGCGTCACAACTTTTTTGAGAAAAAGTCTAAACAACCTGTGACGGCCTGGAGCGCGGGTTGCGTATTTAAAAATCCCGCACAGGATATGCCCGCCGGAAAGCTTTTGGAACTGACCGGCTACAAGGGAAAGAAGCTGGGCGGCATGGCCTTTTCAACCTTGCACGCCAATTTTTTGATCAATGAAGGCAGGGGCAGCGCGGAAGCGGCTTTGACCCTGCTGCATGAAGCCAAAGAGGCTGTGCGGCAACGTTTCGGCTATGCGCTTGAGCCGGAGGTCAGGATAGTGCCGTGCCGCTTGCCTTGAAGAAAAACGGCCGCAAGGCCCGCAATGCCTACACGAAGGAAAAGCCCTCAAAGGCGAAAGGAAGCCTGTTTCCTTCGGTCCGCCTCCCGAAATTCCTTGCCGGGATGTTCGGCTGGCTCAAGCGCTTGGGCGGCCTGAAAAGCCTCGCGGTTCTGACGGGCCTGCTGCTGGCGGCGATGCTGGTACTGGCAGGAGTGGGCACGGCCTCCCTCTGGCTCTATAACAAAGCGGTCACCAGCGACTTTTTCATCACCAGGCATGTGGATGTGACCGGCAATGTGCGGCTTTCCCGCGAGATGGTGCTGCAATACGGCGGCATCAAAGAGGGCGACAACAGTCTGGCCGTGAGCATCGCCAAAGTGGAGCGGAATCTGCGCCAGACACCCTGGGTGGAGGAAGTTTCGGTCAAGCGCCTGCTGCCCGACAGGTTCGTGATCAAATTGAAGGAGCGCATGCCCTCCTTCTGGGTGCACAAGGACGGCGTCTTGTACTACGCCAATGAGCGCGGCGGGATTATCGCGCCGGTGGAGAGCAAAAATTTTCTCTCCCTTCCCACCCTGCGCATCGAACCGGGAGCCGAGGACGCCGCGCCCTACCTCTCACGCCTGATGAAAGACATGCAGAGCGGCGCGCTGCCCATAGAGGCCGGGGCTATTGCCTCGGTGACCGTGAGCCCGGGCAGGGGCTTGGAGATTTATCTGGAAGACCGGGAAATGCGCCTTTCCATCGCCACTGACGACTGGAGCGGCAATCTGGCCCGGATGAGCGTGACGCTCGGCGACTTGGCGCGGCGGCACGAGCTGAAAAACGTGCGCGAAGTGCGCGCCGTCAACGGCAATGTCTGGGTCATTCTTAATCAGTCCGCGCAAAACTGAGCCGGCGCGTGACGGGCGGTTGTGAGGAGAACATAATGAATAAGTCCGAGCTCATCGTAGGCCTTGACATCGGCACCACAAAGATCTGCGCCGTGGTGGGCGAACTTTCGGAGTCGGGTCTGGTGGATGTGGTGGGCATCGGCACAAGCGTTTCCACCGGTCTGCGCAAGGGCGTGGTGGTCAACATCGAGCAGACCGTGCAGTCCATCCGCAAGGCCGTGGAAGACGCGGAGCTCATGGCCGGCTGCGAGATCCACTCGGTCTACGTGGGCATTGCCGGCAGCCATATCATGGGCATCAACAGCCACGGCGTCATTGCCGTCAAGGGCGGCGAAGTCGCCCAGCGCGACGTCGAGCGCGCTCTGGACGCGGCGCGGGCCGTGGCCATTCCGGCGGACCGCGAGGTGATCCACATCCTGCCGCAGGAATACATTGTGGACAACCAGCGGGGCATTGCCGACCCCTTGGGCATGGCCGGGGTGCGCCTGGAGGTCAAGGTGCATATCGTCACCGGGGCCGTGTCTTCGGCGCAGAATATCGTGCGCTCCTGCCATCGCAGCCAGTTGGAAGTGTCGGATATCGCCCTGGAATCCCTGGCTTCGGCCAAGGCCGTGCTCACCGAGGAGGAACGTGAGATCGGCGTGGCCCTGGTGGATCTGGGCGGCGGCACCACGGATATCGCTGTCTTTGCCAACGACGCCATCAAGCACACGGCGGTGCTGGCTCTGGGCGGGCAGAACCTTTCCAACGACATCGCCTTCGGCCTGCGCACGCCCATTGCCTCGGCGGAAAAGATCAAGATCAAGTACGGCTGCGCTCTCGCCGATCTGGTGCGCCACGACGAATTTATTGAAGTGCCCAGCGTGGGCGGACGCGAGCCGCGCCGCCTTTCGCGCCAGGTGCTGGCCGAAATCTGCGAGCCGCGCATGGAGGAGATCCTTTATCTGGTGGACCAGACGCTGGTGCGCTCCGGCTACAAGGACATGATCGGCGCGGGCGTGGTGCTGACCGGCGGCACGGCCCTGATGGAAGGTTGCCAGGAACTGGGCGAACAAATTTTCAATCTGCCCACGCGCATTGGTTATCCGCGCAATGTGGGCGGTCTCAAAGATGTGGTCAACAGCCCCAAGTTTTCAACGGCTGTGGGTCTGTTGCGCTACGGAGCGGAAAAGGAAATGTCCGGTCAGAAAAAGTTCACCACGCGCAGCGAGTCCGGCGTCTTTGACGGCGTACTCGCACGCATGAAGAAATGGTTCGCGGATATCTCATAAATCTCAAGCGGGCATTTGGGGACAGCAAAAACAGGAGAGGAAACATGGCTCAGTCAATCGTTGACGATATTGACACCTCCTTGGCCGGAAGCGCCAAAATCAAGGTTATCGGCGTAGGCGGCGGCGGTGGTAATGCCGTGAAAAACATGATTGATTCCGGCTTGCGCGGTGTGCAGTTCGTCTGCGCCAACACCGACGTGCAGGCTTTGAAAAAAAATACTGCCCCGCTCAAGGTGCAGTTGGGCGAAAAATTGACCAAAGGCCTGGGCGCTGGCGCCAATCCGTCCATCGGGCGTGAGGCCGCCGTGGAAAGCGTGAACGCCATCCGCGAGGCCATCGGCGATGCGGACATGGTTTTCGTCACCGCCGGTATGGGCGGCGGCACGGGCACGGGCGCGGCCCCGGTGGTGGCGCAGGCCGCCAAGGAAATGGGCGCGCTGACCGTGGGCGTGGTCACCAAGCCCTTCAGCTTTGAAGGCGTCAAACGCAAACGCGCGGCCGAGGCCGGTCTGGAGGAATTCAAGCAGCATGTGGACTGCCTGATCACCATCCCCAACGACCGCCTGCTGGCTTTTGCGCCCAAAAAAGCGCCGTTCTCCGAAATGCTGCAAAAGGCCAACGACGTGCTGTACTACGCCGTCAAGGGTATTTCCGACGTGATTGTGGGAGACGGCCTGATCAACCTTGACTTTGCCGATGTACGCACCACTATGGCAGAAGCGGGTCTGGCCCTCATGGGCACGGGCATGGCCTCGGGCGAGAACCGCGCCCGCGAGGCGGCCCAACGTGCCATCATGAGTCCGCTGCTGGAAGACGTCTCCCTGGAGAGCGCCAAGGCAGTGCTCTACAACATCACCGCACCCATGGACATCACGGCCGAGGAAATCGCCGAAATCGGCGACATTATCGCCGATGCCACGCCCGAGGACGCCAACATCATCTTCGGTGTGGTCTTTGACGACAACATCGGCGACGAAATCCGTCTGACGGTCATTGCCACCGGCATTGAATCGCCCCAGGCCATGCAGCCCGTGCAGGCTCCCGCCGCCACGGTGACCAATTTCCGCCAGCCCGGCCCGGACGCCGTCATGGCCGAACCGCGCCGCCGCCAGCTCGGGCGCTCGCAGCAGGGCAACCTGGTGCAGGAGTCGCAGGAAGAGCCGGAAATGCGCCTGCCCCGCGCCACTCGCCGTTCGGAAGTGGAGCGCTGGTACGACGAAAAGAGCAATCGTCCTCCCTATCTGCTCAAGCGCGAAGCCATGGGCCAGAGCCGCCGTCGGCCGCACAACCCCGGTCAGGACGACTTCACCTATGATGAGGACGATTTTGAAATTCCGACCTTTATCCGGACCCAGGCTGATTAGAGCAGTTTGCGTTTGAAATTATCGCTTACCGGCGAAGTAAATTCGCCTTGCGATAATTTCGCGGTGCGGTTTTTCACGGAAAATCCGCACAGGGCGTTGAGATGTTTTCAATATCAAAACGCTCTAGAAACAGCTCCTGGGGCGGCATAGTTTCTCTGTTTACAATTTTCAGGGCTTGCCTCTTCGGCCCTGAAATGCCCGCCGGGAGCCCCATTGGGGGGCTCCCAGTGCGGGGCGTAAAATTTGTCAGAGCAGTTTCAGACTGAAATTGCTCTGGCGGCTGCGAAAGCGGCCGTCCGCCGCGAAGGCAACAGCGCAATTTATTTGCGCTGTTGCATGCCGGAGCGGGCGTCCTCAACATTTTGAGATTGTAAAATCTCAAAGTTAATTTGCTCTAAAGTCCGCGATGCCGTTGGCAAAGCGGACTTTTACTTTGCGACACTTCGTTGACTTGCATCCCCTTTTGGAGGCAACCTTGGGCATCCGCCCCATGGTTTGAAGCCTCCACACGCTGGAGCCGCGTCAAACGACACATGTCGCAAAACCGTAAAGGCTTGCGCGCCGCCGCGGGCGGAGCGACATCTTACTGGTCTGAAAAGGAGTTGCCGCATGGCATTTTTCGCCGCCCGTGACGCTGAAACCACGCTCGCCTGCCCCCGCTGCGGAGCGCGCCTGCACATCGCCCGCACCTGCCACGAAGCCTACATGCGTTGTCCGGCCTGCAAGGCGCAATTCCCGCTCAACGACTATATCAGCCAGGCGGATGAAGTCATGGAACGCTTTCTCGAAAACGTCTATTGCGACCGGATTTGAGCCGTTTCAAAAAGGCTTGTGTCCTTCGCACGAAGTGAGCCTGACGCGGGCAGAGGGCAAAAAGCCCACTAATCACTGCTTCCTTATATTCCGTCCGGCAGCCATGCCGCTGGCCCAGGCCCAGTGTAGGTTATAGCCGCCCAGCAGGCCGGTCACATCCAGCAATTCCCCCACGATGTACAGGTTCGGGCACAGCAAACTGGCCATGCTCCGTGGGTCCACCTCGCGGGTATCCACGCCTCCGGCGCAAACTTCGGCCTTTTTCAGGCCCGCCGTGCCGTCGGGCGTTATCATGCGGGCCTGCACGGCCTCCGCAATCCGGCTGCGCGCGGCGCGGGACAGCTCGGCGATTTTGCGGCGGGCCAGAGGCGCGGGCAGCAGGGCGTCCGTGAGTCGTTGCGGTAGATGGCGGGCCAGCAGGGCGCGCGGGGTCTGGCGTCCGGCTTCGGGCGCATCCAGCAGCGCCGCCACCTCCCGACCGGGCAGGAAATCCAGCCGCATGGGCGCGCCCGGCCGCCAGAACAGCGAGGCTTTCAGCGCCGCCGGGCCGCTCAGGCCGTCATGGGTGAAAAGCAGGTCGTCTTCCCATGTATGCTCGGGCCATGCGCGCTCCAATCCCACGTTCGAAACGGTCCGCTCCTGATTGCCTGCCTCCGGCAAACTGATCCGCACCGGAAGGCTGATGCCGGAAAGCTCCAAGAGGGCCGCGCTGTCGGGATCATCGGCGGGCAGGCGCAACGGAACCAGGGCCGGGCGCGGCGGAATGACCGTATGCCCCAGGCTCTGGGCCAGCCTGTAGCCGGAGCCGCTGCCGCCCGCCTGCGGCCAGGCCGGGCTGCCCATCGCCAGTACCAGGGTTTTGCCGCGCCAAAGCGCGCCCCCGGCCTCCACGCTGAAGCCCTCGCCGTCGTGGCTGACGCTGGTTACGGTCGCGCCGCAGACCAGACGGCACCCGCGATCCCGGCAGTTGCGGACCAGGGCCTGAACCAGGCGCTGAGCCGGAACGGTCAGAAATAATTGGCCGTGGGTGCGTTCTTCCACGGGCAGATTCCAGGCGCGCACCAGGGACAGCATGTCCTCAGGCCTGAAGGCGGCCAGAGCCGGGACGCTGAAGGTGCCGTCGCGGTGCGAGTGGTAGTCCCGCGGCGTGATTCCGCGATTGGTGAAATTGGCCTTGCCGCCGCCGCTGACCGCCAGCTTGCGGCCCGGCACGGCGGCCCGCTCCAGCAGCGCGACGCGCAGGCCGCGTCCGGCCGCCTCCCGCGCGCAGAACAATCCGGCCGCCCCCGCCCCCAAAATGAGCACATCCGCCTGTTCGCACGCATCCGTCCGGCGTGCGGGTCTGGTTTCGCCGCGCCGGGGAGCGGCATTTGACAGTTTTTCACGGCGAAGGCTAGAATCATATTTTGCGCACATGGCGCAAGCGTACACGAGGCCTTTGCCCATGCCAATACTTCCTTCCCGCTATACGGCCCCGCCGGGCCTTGCCAACGCTCACCTGAACACCATCTGGCCGGTGCTTTTCCGCCCCCGGCCCCGCTTGCCCGCCGATTTGCGGTGCATCCGCATCGACAGGCCGGACGGCGATTTTCTGGATCTGGATCTGCACCCCTGCGCTTCGGGCGCGCCGCGTGGGCTGGTCGTCCTTTCCCACGGCCTGGAAGGCAACAGCCGCCGCAAGTATATTCTGGGGCTGGCGCGGCTGCTGACGGCACGCGGTTTTCAGGTGCTGGCCTGGAATATGCGTTCTTGCTCCGGCGAAGCCAACCGCACCGACCGCCTCTATCACATGGGCGAAACCGGCGACCTGGGCACGGTGGTCCGCTATGCGGAGTCCTTTGACTTGCCCATTCTGCTGGCTGGTTTCAGCATGGGCGGCAATCAGATCTGCCGCTATCTGGGGCGGGGGCCGGTGTCGCCGCTGGTACGCGCGGCGGTGGCCGTGTCCGTGCCCTGTGATCTGGCGGGCGCTGCCCCGGTCATGGACGGGCCGTCCTGCCGCCTGTACATGACCTACTTCCTGCGCACCATGCGCCGCAAAGTACGGGAAAAGGCGGCTCGCTTCCCGCACTATCCTTCCGTGGAAGGCCTGGAGCGCATCCGCACCTTCGCGGAATTCGACGAGCGCTTTACCGCGCCGGTTTATGGCTTTGCCTCGGCGCGCGACTACTGGGAGAAAAACAGCGTGCTGGCTGATCTGCCTGCGGTTCGTATTCCTCTCTATCTGTTGATGGCCGCCGACGACCCTTTTTGTTCCCCCTCCTGTTATCCTTGGGACGCGGCGCGGGAAAACAGCTTCCTGCGTCTGGAAGTGGCCCCGCACGGCGGCCACGTGGGCTTTGTGCCGTGGGGAAAGCCCTACTACAGCGAGCAGCGGGTTCTGGAGTTCATGGAAGAGATCTGGAATTGAGCCGCGGGGCTTGCTTTCGGTTCGGACGGCCCTATCTAGAATGGCAGAGCATGTGCATCTCGAAGAGGCGGGATGCTTTGGCGTCATGAGCTGACGCCCGCGCCTGAAGGCAGGGAGACAAATGCTGTTTCCACTGTATGCTTCAAGAATATATGCAGGAGGCCCTAGCATGGAAAAATATCTCAAAAATCTGGATTACGCGGCAGCGCTCCCCCTGGCGCAGCAGGTGGACTATCTGCCGGGACAGGTCATCAGCAAGACCCTGGCACAGAACAGCGCCTTTGGCCTGACGCTTTTCGCCATCGACAAGGGCGAGGAAATCAGCGCCCACCGCTCCACGGGCGACGCGCTGGTCATTGCCCTGGACGGCACGGGCGAAATCACTATTGATGACACGAAGCATATGCTGCATGCCGGGGAGTGCATTGTCATGCCCGCCGGGCATCCGCACGCCGTGCGCGCCCCCGAGGCGTTCAAAATGCTGCTGATTGTGGTCTTTCCACCGGAAAGCGCTACGGATTAAGCGTCACCACCGGCCTGGGGGCTATGGGCGGCTCCTCCTGTGAGGGCTGTCCCTTGCCCCTCAGGCTTTGTTTTCGGCAGCCAGTTTTTTCTTGGTCAGGGCCGTGGCCGTGGCCGTGAGCGGATCTTCCGGCCAGGGATGTTTGGGGTAGCGGCCCCGCATTTCCGCGCGCACGGCCTGGTAGCCGTTACGCCAGAAATGGGCCAGATCACGCGTAACCTGCAGGGGCCGCCCCGCCGGGGAGTTCAGCCGCAAGGTCAGGGCGATCCGGCCGCGCGCGATGCGCGGGCTTTCCTCACAGCCGAAAAGCTCTTGCAGTTTGGCGGCCAGCCAGGGGCCGCCTTCCTCTCCGTAAACAATGGGCCGCATTGCGCCCGAGGGCACCTGCCAGCTGTCGGGAGCTTCCTGCTCCAGCCGCCGGGCCAGAGCATAGGGCAATTGCGCCCGCAGGGCCTCCAGCAGGCGGCCGGACGTTAACCGGCGCAGCGCGGCGCAGTCCATAAGGTAGGGAGCCAGCCAGGTTTCAGGGTGCCCCAGCAGGGCGGCATCGCTCAGATCCGGCCAGGGGTCGCCGTCCAACTCGTGCAGCAGACTTACCCGCGCCCGCCATTGGCGGATTTCGTCGTTCCAGGGCAGACGGGCCAATATCTGCGGGCCGCCTTGGCGTATGAATTCACACAAGGCCTCGGCGCACGTCCCGGCGTCGGGGCGGGGCAGCGGTTCGTCTCGCAGCAGCAGACTGCCCAGAGTTTGACGGCGGCGGGCCAGTACCGCACCGTCGTCCGAAACGCTGACGCTGTCCTCGGTGCTGATCTGCGAGCCGAAGAGTTCTTCCAGTTGCTGGCGGTTGAGCTGAGCGGCCAGACGGATGCGCCCGCGCGAACCGTTGCCGGATACGGCGGCCACGGCCAGAAATTCGCAACGGGCCAGGGCGTCGCTCACGGGCAATTGCGCGGCCCGGCCGGAACGCAGCAGAAATGAAGCCATGGCTTGTCCCCCGGCTTGTCCGGGCTGGGGGACGGGAAGACGCTGGGCCAGCCATTCGGGCCAGGCCAGGGCCAGCAGCGGCCCCACGGCGTCCTGATCCGCCAGGGCGGTCTCGAAAATTTCTTGCCGGACGTTTAGCAGACCGGCCAAACGCCGGGCCCAGCGGCGCGGGCGCGTCTTTTCCGGCACGTCGCGGCCCCGGCAAAGCCAGTCCAGGCGGCAGGCCAGATCGCTGCTTGTTTCGCCGTTGCCTTCCCGGCCCGCGCGCGGCAGCGGGTCGCGCTCTTCCAGGAGAGCGGCCAGACAGCAGGCCAGGGCCCCGTGCCCGCGTTCTTTGCCGTGGAGCAGCAACCGGGCCAGGCGCGGGCTTGCGGGCAGCGCGGCCATGTTCCGGCCTAGGGCGGTGGCGCGGCCCTGGTTGTCCAGCGCGCCCAGATCACACAGGGTCTGCCGGGCCACGGCCAGCCCGGCGGCGGGCGGCTGATCCAGCCAGGCCAGGGAGGACACTCCGTCCGGTCCTCCTGTTCCCCAGACCGCCAGCTGCAGCAGCAGGCCGCTCAGATCGGCATCCAGAACTTCGGGCCGGATCTGCGGGCGCATGCCGTTTTCCTCTTCTTTGGCCCAGAGGCGGCAGCAGATGCCCGGTTCCGTACGCCCGGCCCGCCCCGCGCGCTGGGCCGCTCCGGCCAGGGAGACACGGTCGGTGACCAGGCGGCTGAGGCCGCAGGAGGGATCAAAACGCGCGCTGCGCGCCAGGCCCGCGTCCACCACTAGGCGCACGCCTTCAATGGTCAGGGATGTTTCGGCAATGGCTGTGGCCAGCACCACCTTGCGCGTGCCGGGCCGGGCCGGAGCAATGGCCGCGTCCTGTTCGCGGGCGGAGAGATTGCCGTACAGCGGGCAGAGACGCGCGTCCGGCGGCAAACGGCTTTCCAGCAGGGCTGCCACCTGCCGGATTTCGCCCGCACCGGGCAGAAAGGCCAGCAGGCTGCCGGGTTCCTCACGCAGCAGTTGCAGGATTACCGCCGCTGTATGCCGCCAGAGTTCGGGGCCAAAGGGCGTGCCCATGCCGCGCAAGGGCTGCCGCCGCGTTTCCACCGGAAAGCTGCGCCCTGCACAGCTCAGGCCGGGACAATTTCCCAGCAGCCGAGCCACGGCCTGCACGTCCAGCGTGGCGGACATGACCAGCAGGCGCAGGTCGGGGCGCAGGGCGGCCCGGCTTTCCAGGCAGAGGGCCAGGCCCAGATCGGCCTGGAGCGAGCGCTCGTGGAATTCGTCGAAAATCACGCAGGCTGCCTCGGGCAGTTCCGGGTCGGCCTGCAACAGGCGGATCAGCACGCCCTCGGTAATGACTTCAATGCGGGTGTCCGGGCCGATGAGGCTTTCCTCGCGCATGCGCCAGCCCACGGTGTGCCCCGGTTCCTCGCCGAGCAGGCGGGCCATGTAGCGGCCCAGAGCCCGTGCGGCCACGCGGCGCGGCTCCAGCAGCAAAATCTTGCGGCCTGCCAGCCAGGGCGCGCCCAGCAGCCAGAGGGGCACGCGGCTGCTCTTGCCCGCGCCGGGCGGGGCGCTGAGCACCAGGCTGCCGCCGCTCCCCAGGAGGCGCAGCAGCTCGGGGCGCAGTTCGTCCACGGGACAGGGGGGCCAGGGAGGGCGGGGCGGACAAGAACGGCGGGATGGCTCTTGCGAAGCGGGCGGGGTGGGTGCGGAAGGTATCTGGCTCATGGGCGATGTGTAAAAAAGTTGCGCCGGTGCGGCAAAACAAATCGGCATCCTGTTTTTTTCACTGGCAATTCAGCGCGCGTCAGTGTATTGACACCTGAAAAGCTCTGTAACGCGGGGAAGAGACCATGGAGCTAAATACAAGCGGCATTATCGGCCAAAGCACCACGCTGGCCGAAGTCTTCAAAATTCTCGGCAAAGTGGCCCCCACGGACAGTACTGTGCTTGTAACCGGCGAATCCGGAACAGGCAAGGAATTGCTGGTGCGCGCCCTGCACGCCAACAGCCGCCGCGCCGACAAGCCCTTTGTGCCCATCAATTGCGGGGCCATCCCCAAGGAATTGCTGGAAAGCGAACTTTTCGGGCATGAAAAGGGCGCCTTCACCCATGCCATCCGCTCCAGGCCGGGCCGCTTTGAACTGGCTGACGGGGGCACCATTTTTCTGGATGAAATCGGCGAGATGGAGCTGAGTCTTCAGGTGAAGATTCTGCGCGTGCTCCAGGAAAAGGAAATCGAACGCGTGGGCGGCAGCGGTTGCAAAAAGGTGGATGTGCGCATTGTGGCGGCCACCAACCGTGACCTGGAAGCCGAAGTGGAGGCCGGGCACTTCCGAGAGGACCTTTATTACCGTCTGAACGTGATCCCCCTGCATCTGCCTCCCCTGCGCGAGCGCGGCGGCGACGTATTGCTGCTCGCGCGGCATTTTCTGGATCATTTCTGCCGTAAGAAATGCCGCCCGACTCTGGCCCTCGCGCCGGATACCCGCCGCGTTCTGGCGGCTTATGCCTGGCCCGGCAATGTGCGCGAGCTGGAAAATTTTATGGAGCGCCTGAGCATCCTGGTGGACGGCGCGGTGGTGCAGCCCTCGGACCTGCCGCGCAAGATCCTGGACCAGGTGGGCGATGTGTCGGCTCTGCCGGAAGTGGAAGAGCAGGGCGCGCCCGAGGATGCCGCCTCATCACCGCAACTTGCTACGTCCACGCAATCGCTGCCGGGCGCGCCGCTCCCTGCGGAGCCCGGGCACGTACCGGCCCGATCCGGGGAATTTGTCTGGCCGGATCTGGGCGTGTTGGAAACCCGTGGGCTGAATCTCAAGGATTTTCTGGACGCCGTGGAAAGCCGCCTGATCGACGAGGCGCTGAGCCGGGCCGAGGGCGTGAAGAACCAGGCCGCGGAATATCTGGGCATCAAGCGCACCACCCTCATTGAAAAGCTCAAAAAGCGCAATCCCTGATGTCGATGGCGCGAAAGAGCTTCTTTTCCGCCATGCGCAGGCATATCTTTTGCATAAAACGGGACGGATGTCTGATCCGTCATATTTTACTGCCATAGCCAGTGAATAGAATCCCGAGCGCCGGAATGTCCCGGTCTCATAGCGCCGTTGTGCAGGGTGCGTTCCGCCGCTTTTTGCCGTGGCTTTGCCTGCTGTTGGGCGTGTGCCTGCTCCGGCCGGAGCAGGCGTGGGCCATGCTCTGGCAATGGCTGCCCGGCGCGGATGCCGGACGGCTGATCCTGGTGCTGGACAGCCCCGGCCAGGCCCGCAGCGTGACGCGCACCGGCGCTGTGGATCTGGAGCTGCTGCTGAACAGCCCGGCCCATTCTTTGCGTCAGGCCGGGGTTGCCCCTGAGCCCGGCGCGTTGCTGCAAGCTCTGGCGCTCGACAACGGGCGGCTGCGCATCCGCCTTTCCCCGCGCGTCGTCAATTACGTGCTGACCCGCCCCGCGCCTGACAGGGTGGCTATGGAATTCTTTGCCGCCCCGGCTGCGGGGGATCCGACGAATACGCCTGCCCAGGCCGCCGCTCCGGTCGCGGCCCCGGTCGACACGCGGGCGCGGCTTTCCGCAGGCTTGGCGAACGCCGGGAACACGGTAATTCTTCCGGTCGGGCAGATTCCTTCTGATCTTTTGCGCCGCCAGTTGAGCGGATTACGCGCTTTGCCGTATTCCCGGCTGGCGGATCTGGATGTGCCGACGCCTTTGGCCTCGCCTGTTGCGGTTGAGCAGCGATCCATACCGGATTTTTCCCCGTCCGGGGCCGAAAGCGGAGGCTTCTGGTCCGCACCGGCCTATGCCGCTGAGGTTCCGGAAAACAACGGCCCCAAAGAGTTGGGCGACAGGGGGATGATGCTCTCCCGCCAGGATCTGCTCGGCAAGGTCAATACCGGCGGCCCGGAAGACTGGCCCGAAGCCGGCGGCCTCTCCACGGCTACATTGCCGGAACCCGGTAAGAGCGCCTCCGCATCCGCCGGAAATAATGAAAACAGGACAGAAGCCCGTCCCGGCGGGGCCGACGGTAACGCGGCTCCGACGCAGAACGTTGAGGCGGCGCAACCCACTGCCGCGCCTGGGGCTCCCGCGCAAGAAAGCGGTGAGACCGCGCCACCCGTTGCCTCTGAAACGTCCTCCGCCCCCGTTGTGGAGCGGAAGGCTGCGGACGATGCCGTGGCTGCCACCCCCGAAGCGCAGACCCCCCAGGACGCCCAAATCGGTCAGGACGGACAGGATGCGCCAGTTCCGCAGAACACTGTTTCGCGGGAGAGCCGGGAAAAAGCCCCGGACGCGCCTTTGGTACAGGATAAAGGGCCGGAGGCTTCCGGCGCGGTGAACAAGAGGGCCGTGGGCCTGTCTGTGGGCGAAAACAAGGACGAGAAAAAAGACGCGGCTGCGGAAAAGCCCCGGGAAGTCATCTACGTGGATGAGCAGGGCAATCCTGTGCCCAAGCCGCCGGAGCCCGATAAAATGCTGGCCGAGGCCGAACGCCTGATCAGCGAGAACAAATTTGACGAAGCCCTGCCGCAGCTGGAGAAAATCCGCGCGCTGACCGACATCACGCCTGAAATGCGGGAAAAGGTGCTCTATTATATCAGCGACTGCCTCTGGGCGCGCTATGCCGATAACCCTCTGGCGGGTTATGAGGCTATTGTTTCTTCCACCAACGAAGCCATGAACGCCGACCTGCGTTCGCCCCGCGTACCCGATGCCCTGCTGCGTCTGGGTCTTGCCAACGTCAATGTGGGCAATCTGGTGGACGCGGGCGGCTATATTGTGGCCCTGCTCCGGCGTTATCCTGATTATCCCGGTGTGGCGCAGGGCTTCACGGCCCTGGGGCAGGCGCAGCTCAAGCGGAAGCTCAATGCCGAAGCGGAGCAGTCCTTTTCCATAGTGCTGGACAAATATCCCGAATCTTCCCAATTGCAGGCCGCCTCCGTGGGCTTGGCACAGGCGTTTTTCAATCAGAAAAAACCCGACAAGGCCCAGATCATTCTGGATTTCATCAGCAAGCGCTGGCCGCGCTACTATATTGGCGAGCCCTCCTTCCTGCTGTTGCAGGCCGGTAATGATGAGACCCTGCAAAGGATCGACACGGCGCTGGATCTCTATTGGCTCTACATCAACCTGGAGCCCGGCCGCCAGGGCAACGACTCGATTCTGCTTAAGATGGGCGACACCTATCTGCGCCAGGGCAATGCCACCGCCGCTGACTTTATTTATCACGAGCTGGAGCGCCGCTTCGCAGCCTCGCCCGCAGCCTCCACGGCCCGGCTGCGTCTTGCGGAAAAGGGTATTTACGAATCGCCCATCACTTATGAGGAAATGAGCAAGGTCTTCGCCAAGGGTGGGGAGCCGCCGCTGTGGCAGACCTACGCGGCGCTGGCCGAATCCTCCAAAACAGCCCCGGACGCCGTGCTGGCCCGGCTCAAGCAGGCCATGTGGCTGTACTGGGACAAACAGTATACCGAGGCCATGGGCAAAGCGGCGGATTTCATCGACGGCTACCCCGAACATCCCGACGTGCCCCAGGCCCGTGAAATCATCTGGCGGGCTTTTCAGAAGGAACTGGCCAATTCCCTGGCCGAGCAGAATTACGGCCGTATTCTGATCCTGTGGAACGGCTTTCCCCTGGTGCGTGAGCGCTACGGCGCGCCAGACCCGCGTTTGCGCTACGCCCTGGCCCAGGGTTGGCTGGAGCGCGGCAATGAGCAGAAGGCCTTTGAGCTGCTGGGAGAGTTTTTGAAGTCTCCCATGGACCCGCAGTACGGCGAAGCGGCCTTTACGGAATTTTTCAACCGTTATCTCAAGGCCGGGGCTTGGGACAAGGTTCTGGACCTGGGCAAGCTGGTTTCCACCTGGGATATGAAGCCCCAGTTGCGCAAGCAACTGGATTACGCACTGGCTCTCTCCGCTCAGAATCTGAATCTGACCGGACCGGCGTTGGCCATGTGGCAACAATTGGCGGCGCGTCCCGATATTCCGCTCTACCAGCGGGCCTATGCCACCTATTTTCTGGCCCGTGACGCGGAAAACCGCAAGGATATCAAAAGCTCCTACGAGCTCAACCGCAAGGTTATTGACCTGTTCACCCAGCTGCAGGATGAGCGCTCCGACAAGGCCGATCCGCAACGTATTAAGGAAGCGGTGGCCGCGCTGATGGATATTTGCGAGGTGGGCAACCGCATCCCCGAGGCCCTGCAATGGGTGAACCGTTACAATGATTTTGTGCCGGAAAATTCGTCGGAATATCCGGGTCTGCGCTTCCGGGAGGCGCGCCTTTACCGCAAACTGGGCAATTCCAGCCGCGCCCAGGCCCTGCTGGAGGACCTTGCCCGACGTTTCCCCGACTCCCCCTTCGCCAAGGCCGCGGCCGCCGAACTGCGTACTTTTGAGGTTTCGCGCGATCTGCAGAACTACATGCCCGGGGGCACCCCTGCGCCGCAACAACAGCCCTCCCAAGCGCAACAGCCAGCACAACAATAGAGCAGGTTACCTTTTGAGATTGTAACACCTCAAAAGGTTGAAACTGATCCCTCCGGCAGGCCGGCGCATGTACATTACGCTTGTACCTATCTCTGCTGTCGCCATCCATAAGGCGGCATAACCGCCAACGGCTGACGCTCGCGTCGGGCGGCTGTCTTCGCGGCCGCCGGGGCAATTTACTCTGAAATCCTCCGATTCCCGCGCTTCCTTTCTTTTCTGCCGTCGTAATGGCATTCTTTCGGCCGCATCCGGCCATCCGTTCCACTGTTCTCATAATACTGATTGCCAGTCGCCGGGCCTTGGCATATGTTTGTAGTGAACAAGAAACAGTTACCCGGCGTCCGGCCGGATTAACGGTGGAACGCCGATCTTGAGGAGCATTGCGCAATGGCGATAAAACACATGCGTCTTTTCTGTGTGGCGGCTCTGGTGTTGCTGATGACCGGCTGTAATGCCGCACAACAACGCGGCATGCTGGGTTCAGCGTATGTTTCCACAACCCGCCCGGCTATTTCCTTGGAGGCTAAAAATATGCCGCTGCTCACGGCAGGGCAGGGCTCGGTCAATCTGACCTGGAGCGGCATGATGGGCGGTCTGCCCATTCGGGTCTGGCTTGCCGTTTACGGAACCGGCGACATCAGCCCCATGGCTGTGGTGGCCCAGGCCGAAGTGCCGCAGGGCTGGTACTGGGACGGCATCATGCGCCGCCCGTTCAGCGTGGATGAAGGCGTGGAGGTTTTCGACGGCGTGGGATATCAGGCCTGCACCTATATTGTGGATAACGGCCATGACCCCTTCGGGGCTCTGGTGGCCGACAAGACGACGACAGGACAGCCCGTGCGCTGGCTGGCGCGGGGCTTTGCGGCCCGCTATAATTTCAATGACGACAAAATCATTATGGAATATCGTGAACCGCTTCCCGCCGGTATTGAATCTCTTTCGGCCTTGCCTCTGGGTGCCGCCGATACGCTCAGAGCCTTTGAGCAACGGGCTCGGGAAACGTTCAGCGTGGGGCCCGTGCCCTCCGACCTTTCCCAACTGCGCCAGGGCTATGCCCAGGGCGTGCAATGGCAGTACATGGATGAAAATTTCCTGGGCACCGTGTCAAAGTATGATTTTTTTAACGCCAATTGATCCGCTTCTGAATGGATGAAAAATGGCTGTAGCAACCCCAACAGAGCACAATACAATTGACGTGTTGGAAAACTGTGTGTATGGGTAAAAAACCATATAGTATGTGGGGGCTAAAGCTGTCCTGGGGCACGGCTCTGCATTTTAAGGCACCGTGCGTCGCGCTGAAAACAGAAGACATACCAAGAAGGGGTTAGGTAATGGACGATTATTTAAAAGAAGCGCTGGAAATAACCCGTGCGCAGGCCGGTGTACGGATCATGACTGAAGAGGAAATCGCGGCCTTTATTCAGAAGGTGGCGATGGGCATCCGTGCGGTGGCCGAAGGCGAAGCTCCTGTGGAGCTGGACAGCGCGGAAATGGCTCAGGAAGCCCGCAAGTCGGTAAAAGAAAAATCCGTTACCTGCCTTGAATGTGGAAAGAGCTTTAAGATCCTGACCAAACGGCATCTGGCCAGCCACGGCATGGATACCGCCGAGTACAGGGAAAAGTGGGGCTTCAAGAAAGATGCGCCTCTTGTTTGCAAAGCCCTGCAACGCGAGCGTCGCAAAAAGATGAAAGATATGAAGCTGTGGGAAAAGCGGCGTAAAGTTAAATAAAACGGAAAAAAAGCCCGCTGTATGGCGGGCTTTTCCATATCCGCTGTTGCGCCGGATGCAGGCGCGTATGCCGAAGTGCCTTTTTTTGTGCCGCGTGTGAGCAAACAGCGGCGCGGCTTTCTTTTTAGAGTATTTACTACGTAAAATGCTCGTTTCCGGCGAGCAAAGCCCACCGACGCGCATTTCGCGGCAAGAATTTCAAGGTCCCCATGCTCTCTCCGGCATGCGCCGGAGAGAGCACTTTCATGAATTCCGAAGGTTGGTACGATGAATATGTTTCCGGCGGCAACGCCCGCCCAGGCCCAGGCTCTTTTGTCTTTGCCCGCTGCCCGGCTTTTCGAACAGGCCGGGCGTTTGCGCGAGGCGGTCTTCGGGCGCAGGGTGGATCTTTGCGCCATCATCAACGCCCGCAGCGGCAACTGCGCCATGGACTGCCGCTTCTGTTCCCAGAGTCGGCACAATCACACGCCCATAGCTGTTTTCGATCTTTTACCGGACGAAACGCTTCGGGAACGCATTCTGGAATTGGCCGCTCTGCCCGTAAACCATATCGGCATCGTCACCAGCGGTGCCGCGCTCAGCGAAGCGGAGCTGGCGCGACTGCGCGCCGTGCTGGCCGCCTTGCCTGACAATGTGCGGCCCCGCGTCTGCGCCTCGCTGGGACGGCTGAACTCGGCCCAGCTCGAACAATTGGCCCAGGCCGGGCTCACGCGCTATCACCACAATCTGGAAACGGCACAAGGCCATTACCCGCGCGTCTGCACCACTCAGACCTGGGAACAGCGTCGAGACACTGTGGCCCACGCCATGCGCGCCGGTCTGACAGCCTGTACCGGCGGCCTGTTCGGCCTGGGTGAGAGCTGGGAAGAGCGCATTGCCTTTGCTTTCAGTCTCAAGGCCCTGGGCGTACGCAATGTGCCCATGAATTTTCTGCATCCCCATCCGGAAACGCCTTTGGCCGGTCAGCAGCCGCTCTCCGCTGACGAGGCCCTGCGGATCATTGCCTTGTTCCGCCATATTCTGCCTGAAGCCACGCTACGGATCTGCGGAGGGCGGCCCACGACGCTGGGGGCACGACAGCATGAAATTTTCGCCGCCGGAGCCAATGCCCTGATGACCGGCGATTATCTCACCACCCACGGGCAGGGCATTGAAGAGGATTTGGCCATGATCGCGGCTCAGGGCCTGGAGGCGGGCGGTGATGCGTGATGCGGAATCCGGACGGGATGCGGTCCGTCGCCCTTTGTGCGCCGTTTTTGTCAGCGGCACCGGGACGGATGTGGGCAAAACCGTTGTCACGGCGGCCCTGTTGCGGGCTCTGCGCCTGGCGGGCGTGGCGGCCCAGGCTGTAAAGCCTGTGCAGACCGGTGTGCGCGCCGGGGAGGAATATGCCGCGTCCCAAGCCGACGCGCCGGTGTACGCGGCGGCTGTGGCCGATCTGCCGCCCCCGCCGGGGCTGGCTCCGGCGGCGGTGCTGCGTTGTTTTTCCCTGCCTGCCTCGCCCCATTTGGCTGCCGCGCGTGAGGGCGCGCGCCTGGATGTGGCGGGTCTGGCCCGGACCATCCTGAATCATTGGGAAAGCCTGGACGGAGCGGCGGATATCCTGCTGCTGGAAGGCGCGGGCGGCCTGTGCGTGCCGCTCAATGAGCGCGAGGACATGCTGGATCTGATGTCCGCCCTGGATCTGCCTGTGCTGCTGGTGGGCGGCAACGGACTGGGAGCGCTGAATCATAGCTTGCTTTCCCTGGCCTCTCTGCGCGACAAGGGGCTGTCGCTATGTGCCCTGGCCCTGATTCCCACGTGTCCCGCTGCCGCGGATGCGCCGGATGACGACGAAGCCTGTATTCTGGCTGACAATCCCCAAATTCTGCGCACGAGGCTGGCTCAGGCCGGTTGCGGCGCGCCCGTGCTGGAACTGCCCCGTCTGGAACGATTGGACGGCGCGGGTTGGCAAATCCTGGCCTCTGGTCTGGCCCCTCTGGCGGAAAAGTTGCGCCGTCTGGCGGAGCAAGGGCGCGGTCCGCAGGTTTCGGATTTGGTGGAACGCGACCACGGCGCTGTCTGGCATCCCTATGCCTCGGCCGTGCATCTGCCGCCCCTTTGCGCGGTTCGGCGCAGCCACGGCAATCGCATTGTCCTGGCCGATGGGCGGGAATTGATCGACGGCATGTCCTCCTGGTGGGCGGCGGCGCATGGCTACAATCATCCCCGGCTGCTGGCGGCGCTGCGGGCCCAGGCCGGAAGCATGCCGCACGTGATGTTCGGCGGGTTGACGCATGTTCCGGCGGTGGATCTGGCCGAACGCCTGCTGCGCCGCATGCCCCAAGGCCTGGAGCGTGTTTTTTTTGCCGATTCCGGTTCCGTGGCAGTGGAAGTGGCCCTGAAGATGGCCCTTCAATATCAGCAGGGCAGGGGAGAGACTCGGCGTACGCGTTTCCTGACACCGCGCGGCGGTTATCACGGCGACACTCTGGGGGCCATGTCGGTCTGTGACCCGGTTACGGGCATGCACAGCCTGTTTGCGGGCCTGTTGCCGCAACAGATCTTCATGGAACGGCCGTCCTGCCGTTTTGACGCGCCTTTTGATCCGGCCTGTCTGGACGACGCCCGCTGTCAGCTGGAACGGCACGGCGAAGAAATTGCGGCCGTGATTCTGGAGCCCGTGGTGCAGGGCGCGGGCGGTATGTGGTTTTACCACCCGGACTATCTGCGAGCTTTGGCGGACCTCTGCCGTAAGGCCGGCGTGCTGCTGATTTTTGACGAGATCGCCACGGGCTTCGGCCGCACCGGCAGATTTTTCGCCGCTGAATGGGCCGGAATCACGCCGGATATTCTTTGCTGCGGCAAGGCCCTGACCGGCGGCATGCTCACCCTGGCGGCCACGGCCTGCACAGGGGAAGTCGCGCAAGGCATCTGCCGGGAAGGCCGGGTCTTTATGCACGGGCCCACCTTTATGGCCAATGCCCTGGCCTGCGCCGTGGCCGGGGCCGCCTTGGACATTTTGGATGAAAACCGTTGGCAGGCGCAGGTGGCCGGGCTGGAAACAGCCATGCGCCGGGGACTGGAACCCTGCCGCCGCGTGCCCGGCGTGGAGGATGTGCGGGTGCTGGGCGGCATCGGCGTGGTGGAAACGAAGCAGCCCGTGAATACGGCGGCCCTCCAGAATTGCTTTGTGGAGCAGGGCGTCTGGATCAGACCGTTCAACCGCCTTATTTACCTCATGCCGCCCTATGTGAGCCCGATTGAGGATGTCGCCCGGCTCTGCGCGGCTGTGGAGACGGCTCTGCGCCGGGGCGTGCATTGCGCATGAAGTTAGGGCCGTTCACGCATGAAACGCGCCGACTGCTCTGCGCGGTAGCCGTTAGCAGGCTCTGCCTGCTAACGGACAGAGACAGTAGTTTCCTTGGCTGTCTGTCCACGTAACTAATTGCTGTCGCCGTCCGTAGCTGCGTTGCTGTCTTTATCCGTACAGCTCACAAATTCGCCTGCGGCAAAAGCTCCCGCGCCGACCGTTGCGGCGCAGGGTGCAGACAAATCCTTGTCGCGAAATGCGAGTAGGCGGCCTTTTCTCGCCGTAAACGAGCATTTCAAGTGCTAACTGTTCCAGACGACTGTTATTCGGCGGGAGGCGGCGGCACCGGCAGGCCCCGGAAGATGAGCCGCGTGGCTGTGGCGTCGGCCAACTCAGCCACGTCCATGAGTTTTTCCAGCAGTTCCAGCAGATAAAAACGGTCGTTCTCGCAACCGTCCTTGAAATCCGCTTCCAGTTCGCCGGAACGCATGTAGGTTTCCAATTCTTCCAGATCGTTGACTGTCAACATGTTGCATCCTTTTGTTTCGCCGCCAAGTCGACCAGGCAGCGCTCGGTCAGAGCGTCGGCCATGTCTTCCACTGCGGCGATTTCTTCCCTGCTGATGTCGTTGTAATGGATGCCCGCGCTCACGCAGACAACGCACTTTAAAGCGTCGGCCATACGCCGGGCCATGCGTCGGGCCAGTTGATCCTCCCTATGGCCGGGCAGAACAAATAAAGCTGTTTCAGAGGCCTTGTCCGGCACGGCCAGAGCAACTGCTCCCAAGTGCGCCGCGCCGCCGCTCAGAATTATCTGGAGATCGCGTCCCAGATGCTGGACGCGCAATTCCAGTTTCAGCCGTCCCCGCCGCAGACAAAAACGCATATCCGCTCCTTCAGGCGATCTTTTGGCAGGATGGGGCAGAATGGTTGTTATGGCAAGCCGGAGAAATTGTTCAGTCAGGGCAGACGCATCTAATTCCAGCCCTTGCAGGCCCCTTATCTGCCGTGATGATCCGTCAAAACCAGCCTTTTGTGCGCTGGCTGCGTCACTTGGCGCTTTTTGCTGCTCATGTACTTGAGTACAGCTCTGCTCTCGATGCCCGTAAGGCTCGCCCGGCTCGCCAACGGGCACGGCCCTTTGGGCCGCCTTCCGGTCGGTTTCCGCGCAAAAAGTGCCATTTTTCTTGCCAGCGCGCAAAAATCTTATTTTTTAGGATTCTCCCGGCACCAGCCATCCGCCTGCGCTTCGCTCCGGCGGAGCAAAGATGGCTTCGCTTTTTTTGTTCGTTCCCCGATCTACCGGGGAATAAAGACTTTTTAGATGCGTCTGCCCTGATTGTTCAGTTGATACGCCGGAACTATGCCCGGTGATCTGCCACAGATGAAATATCCTTCAAAAGAGGACCCACAGGGCGAGCGGCAGGGCATTGGAGGAACAGCCCGATTCCTTTACTGTTTTTCACGGGTCCTCTCACGATTGAACCGCCTCAGGCGGGACCAGGCGGGCACACTCCCGGCAGCGCCGCCGCAACTCCAGCGCATTGGCATTTATGTCGATGTGCGCCGTGGAGCAGTCATAATCCCGGAGCGCCTCGGTACATTCTTCTTCCGTCAGCGGCGAGTTGTGCGTATAGCCTCGTCGCTCCATTTCCCGGACCAGTTCGCCATGTCGTTTGTACATCCGGCACGGGTCGACCAAGCCGCCAGACAGAAAGCCGGTGATGGATTGCCCTTTTTTCAGGGTGCCGAGAAGCATGTGCAGTTCCACATGTTCTCCCAAAAGGTGCTTCCGGCACATGTGTGACGGCGGCACCAGCCACATCCGCATCGTCGGTCTCCTTGTTCACGTTATTGAGCCGTTATGGGCTGTTATATTGTTTGTAAGCATTTAAGGCCGCTTGCCAAGTCATTCGTATTGACCGGCTGAAAGGCCTGAGGTTTTCCCCGTCTGGACAAGGCGCAGCGGGCAACGTATATATAAAAGAACGATAATCTTCGGTTTCATATGGGAAAAATATTGCGGTTTTTCCTTGTAGTTCCCAAGGCCGAGGCGGCTTGGCGGCCGTCTGTTTCAGGCTCACGTGTTCCAGCAGGAGCGGGCGGCGCGCATGCCCATATTTTTCCAGTCTGACAAGCCGTTGAAACGGCGCGGCGGGGCTTTTGCCCTGGCCGTGGCCGTTGTGTGCTTTCTGCTGGCAGCGGGCGCTTACGGCTTTGCCGCGGATATCGCGTCTGGAGTTGTTCCGGGCGGCGACAGCGCTGTTTCGGAGCGTCCCAAGGTGCTGGATCAGGTGGACGAGTCCGCCTTCAGCGTCGTGCCGCCGTCGCTCCCCAAAGATGAATCTGCCTCCTTGCCCGACGGAATGCCGGACGTCGCGCCGTCAGAGACGCCGCCTCCCGATGCCGCTGCCCGGGTCGTTCAGAGCCCTCCAGATTCCACCTCCCCCGATAGTGACGGATATTCTCCCGCACAAGCCCGACGACCCGTTTCCGCCGATACGGTGGGGGCGCCGCCCGCTGTTCTGCCCGAAAAGGACGATCTGCCTTCCGCGGCAGCTGCGGAACCTCCGGCCGCGTCTTCCGCATCTGCCGCGTCGAAAATCAAACTGTTCGGCACGGTAGAATTCAAGCGGCCGCTTTCATCGCTGCCCGCCTGGCTGGACCTGCTCAAGCGCAATCAGGCTGATCCCATTTTTCTGCCGGAAAAACATTTCAACAAGAAGGTGACCTGGGCGCAGTTCAAGGAGAAAGCCAAGGGTAAAAATGCCATGGATCTTCTGCGCTACGTCAATTCTTTCTGGAACACCTGGCCGTATCGTGAGGACATAGACAATTGGGGCCAGGAAGATTATTGGGAGATCCCTGCGGAATTTCTGAAGAAATCCGGCGACTGCGAAGATTATTCGATCATCAAATATTTTACGCTTAAGGAATTGGGCATTCCGCCCGAAACAATGCGTATAGTGGTGGTGCGCGATACGATCCGCAATATGGCCCATGCCGTGCTGGTGGTGTATATGAACAACGACGCCTATGTGCTCGACAGCCTGAGCAACGCCGTTTTGTCCCATACGCGCTTCAGCCACTACAGCCCGCAATATTCGGTCAATGAATTCGGGCGCTGGGCGCATCTCAAAGGCCGCAAGCTGAAATAAGGTGAACTGATATGGAAATGCAGGAAATGAACGCGCAGGCCGTAGCCAGGCAGTACCGCATGAAAAAGACCGTCGTGGTGAGTGTGGGCCTGTTGCTTTTTGTGCTGGTGGCAGCCGTGGCCTTTGTGCTCTGCAATTTCCAGCTCAAGTACACCACCCAGGAGATTCTGAGCAAACAGCGCGACATCCAGCAGGCCTGGGTGGACAAATCTCTGGAATCCGTCCGCGCCTGGCGCAACAAACTTGTGGAGCAGGCGCGTTTCATCAGTTCGGCGGAAATGTTCCGCCTGTTCGCCGCGGATGTGCGCGGCCTGGGGCCTGATAGGCTGGCCCGGCTCTCCGCTTCCGATGTGGCCCGGAGCGAAGATGAGGCCCTGCGCTCCATGGCCGAGCAGCTCTCCTATATGCAGGATATCCTGCAGGATTTCGTGCGCCGCAGGGGCTGGACGGCCGCCCGCGTGGTGGCTCCGGACGGGACTTCACTGGTGGCCCCGGCACAGGCCGCATCTCTCAGCCCGGCGCAGATCGCGCTGGTGCGCCGCGCCGATACGGCCAGGGCCCTGGCTTTCGGCCCTGTGCGCAATCTGGGCGATGGTCTGGTCATGGACATGGTTGATCCGCTGTATGAGGTGCTGGGCGAGGGCGACCCCAAACCTGTGGCCTTTCTGCTGCTCACCGTGCCCGTGGAAAAAGCCATGATCGGTTTTCTGACCCAGAGCCCGGAGCAGCATGAGGATTTCCAGCCGCGCATTTGGGATCGGGGCCCCGAAGGCCTGGAGGTTGTGCTGTTGCGTGACGGCAAAGCCGTCCTTGTACCGGCCGCCTTTCAGCCGGGAAATGACTTGAATCTGCCCTTTATGCGTCGCAACGCCCTGGCAGGCGGTGGAGAAGTCTACTCTCTGGGCGCCAAACTCACAGACCTGGACTGGTGCTTGGTCGTGGAGGTGCCCGCCTCTCTGGTGGATTCCCAACTGGAAGGACAGGCCACCCAGATTTACGGCCTGGGCGTGCTGGGAAGTCTGGGTGTCGCCCTGTTGCTGGCTTTTGTCTGGGCCAGCATGGTCAGCCGGTCGCACCGGGCCACGGCCCGCCATTTCCAGCATCTGTATACGGTGATTCGCCAGCAGAAGCTGATGCTGGACAGCATCAATGCCTCGCTGCAGGCCGGGCTCTTGCTGGTGGACGGCCAGGGCCGTGTGCAGGTCTGCAATCCGGCATTTTGCCAGATCGCTGCCCGAAACGAAGAGGACATGGCTAACGCGGCCCTGGCAGACGTGCTGCCGCAAAAGGCCGCATCTGATTTACTCCAAGGTATGGAGCGCGTGAGCGGCAGCGGCCGGATGGACAGCATTGAAATTTCTCTGGACCGGCCTGACGGCGCGCGCCTCTACCGCGTGACGCTTTTTCCCTTTGAGGACAATCAGGAAGACGGGGCAAAGGTCAAGGGCGGCTGCGTGGGAATTTTCCAGGATATCACGGAATTCCGCCGTCGGGCCGAGGCCGCGCGCGAACGTCAGGCCAACAGCATTGCCGCCCTGGTACGGGCCATTGAAAGCGTGGACGTGAATCTGATCGGCCATTCGCAAAAAATGGAGCGAGTTTCGGGATTATTGTCCGCCAGCATGGGGCTGCCGGACAAGGACAGGGAAACCCTGCGCTTGGCCGCGCGGCTCTCTCAGGTGGGCAAGATCTTTGTGCCGCATCATCTTCTGACCAAGAAAGGCAAGCTCACACCCGAGGAACAGCAGGAAGTCCTGCGCGCACCGGAATATGCCTACAAAGCACTGCACGATCTGCAATTCGGCCTGCCGGTGCCCGAAGCCGTTTATCAGATGGGTGAACGCGTGGACGGCACGGGCCAGCCCCGGCACCTCAAGGGCGAGGAAATCGTGGCCAATGCCCGTATTCTGGCGGTGGTCAACGCTTTCTGCGCCATGGTCAGCGCGCGTTCCTACCGGGCGGGCATGAGCCCGGATGAGGCGGTGCGTCTGCTTTCCCAGGATCCCGGCTTTGATCCCGCTGTGGTGGCGGCGCTGGCACTATTGCCGACGGATGCCGTGCAACGGGCCATTGAAGCGCCTGTGGCGGATGATGGGCAGGAAAGCGGCGGGCCGGTGGATGAAAGGAGCGAGTCGCAAATCGATCCCGCACGGCATTAGAGGCGAGCGCAAGCCGTTATGAATGACAGGCAAATGCCTCCCGTACCCCTTTCCGAGGGCGCTGAAACGGTGGACGTGGCGGTCAATATTTTCGCCAAACCGTTTCAGACCGCACTCTCGCTGCTGTCGCTGCTCAAGCACAGTGGGGAGCATGTGGGGGTGATCTGGCTGCAGTTTGAGCCGTATGGTTCGCGATACGATGCCATCAGCCCGTATTATATTGCCCGGTATCTGCGAGAGGAGTTGGACGAGCGCTGTGAGGTATTCCAGCCGAATTTCTGGCTGGCACGCGAAGCTGTCGATCCCGCCCGGCTTGACGATCCGGACTACCGGCTGGGCATCCGTTATCAATATGCCTTTGAGCAGAGCCGGAGCCGCAAGCTTTTTCTGATGCACAACGACGTACTGGTGCTGCGCGATATTCTGGGCGACATGCTGCGGGAAATGGGCGACGCCTTCGCTCTGGGGGCAGTGGGGCAATGTTGGAACTGTCCGGCACGGCGTGAGGAACTCACGCGCGAAATTATGGGCTGTGGCGCATGCGGCCCGTTGCACTATACGGAGTTCCGGCCGGATTATGAAGCCTTGTGCCGTCTTTATGCTCTGGCGCGACAGCGTGGCATTTTTGTGAGGCCTTATGATGAGGGATTCGCGGGCATGTTCGACGCCCAGCCCTGGCCCCTGCCGGAATGCCGGGTCAGCGAATGGGCCTGCCTGCTGGATCTGGAAAAGACGCGCCCGTTCTGCACGCCACAGGGCCCGGCATTCACGCCGGGAGCATTTCGCCGTTGCGGCACGGAAAATCTTGATACGGGCGTGGCCTGGTTCAGAGACATGCACGCGCTGGGTTTGCGCGCCCGGCATTTCGAGCTTACGCGGTATCTGAAGCACTGGGTGGGCACGGGCAATAAAACCCCCCGGCGCTATGCGCTGGCCGAGTCAAATGCCTTGGGGTTGCTGCAACGCCAATATCCTCAGTATCTCCAATGGCTGACGGAACAAAGCGGAGAGGCTTTTCTCAGTCAAGCTGAAGTTGAATAGGCTGCTGTCTCCGGGCTGTCTGCTCCATTGCCATTTATGCTTCCATGACATAGGATAAATGAAGATAGCACAATGAAACTATGTTCTTTATTTTTAGTGCCGTAACAGCGGGTTCTTATGAAGCAACATATTCGGATTTCCATCCTTATGGCAACCTACAATGCGGCCGCTCAGCTTGAACGTACTTTGCGCTCAGTGGAAAGGCAGTGTTACCCCCATTGGGAAATCATTGTGCAGGACGGCGGATCAACAGATGGCACGCTGGAAATCCTTGAAAGTCATCGTGCTTCTGTTTCTTGGGTTTCCGAGCCGGACCGGGGCATTTATGACGCCTGGAATAAAGCTGTGGCCAGGGCCAGCGGAGACTGGGCACTTTTTCTCGGCGCTGACGATTTTCTGATGAATGACAATGTGCTTGCGCAATGCGTTCATTTTTTGAGAAAACTTGATGACGACATTATTTTCGCCTATGGCGTGCTGCTGATGGGTGCCAACGGCAATGTAAGCGGCATCCTGAACAGAAGCCGACATGAGGTCTTTTCCCTTTTTATCAGTGATATGGGGCTTCCGTTTCCCGCAACATTCATCCGGACGGACTTTCTCAAAAGTCATCCTTTTGACAGAATATATAAAATAGCTGGCGATTTCGCCTTTTGCGCGGAACATATCCGCCTTGACAATCTGGCTCGTCTGCCGGTCTGCGTCAGTTTTTTTGAACTGACCGGCATAAGCAGTAGTGAAAATTCACGGAAACAGCTACTCAGGGAGCGCCTGCGGATTTTGAAAACCAAGGTGGAACCGCGGATTGAAGAATTTACTGCGGCCCTGATGGGAACGGCCGAAAGTTCTGGGCAGGAGCACGGGTTTATCGAGTGAGAAAGGTTAAGCTTAAGTTGATGCATTCGTGATGTGTTAGGTTTCGATTAGATCCGTATTTCTTTAGCGCGCATTTCCCTGAGTAGGCGGAAATCTCGGTTTTTACTTTTTTCGTGAGAAGTACACAGCCTTCATTTAGATTCCGCAAAATGATTATTGTAGAAATTTGAATGAAGGGTATCTTTATACTGCCGCGAATTTTTTAGTTTGTCTATTTTCTCAAACAGTTGGTCATAAAAGTCGATACATATATTTTATGATAAGTCTTTCAGCTTGTAGCTTGGAAAGAAAATTTAATGGAATCTATATCATTATCAACAACGAGGTGTATATCTTCATGTGTAACTGGCTACCATTTGTGGTGAAGCGCATGAGTAGATTATATTTTTGCATCTGCTTATCTCAGCCAGCTGTGGGTAATGCTGGCTAACTTATAAAGTATATAATACATTTTGTATGGTATTACTTCATCAGATATTTTGTTGCATGTGTATATAGCCATAGCTTCTTGTAGTCTTATGATTGCTTTTTATTTTAGTTTCACAAAATCTGCACGTAAACTTGCAGAAGTTTGTCTGTTTAACATCAATAATGCATACAAACTTCGATATCTGAGATTATTTTTGATGCGATGTCCCATAATTTAATAAATTATGGATTTTTGAAAAACTATTCTATATAGACATTATATTCCCTTTAATCTGGCATAAGATAGCGTAATATTTCAAAAGATTCAGCATAGTTTACACCAATTAACATGCCGTCATTAATACATTTATTTGTAAAATAATCAATCCATGCATTATGTACACGATGTAATTCTGTTTTAAAACATTTAATAGTTTGCATTTTAGTATCAAAAGTATTTGTGATATCTACAAAAAAATTATTTCTAAATATTTCAGTCGATACGTACCAGTTAGATTGATACATAAGAAAGCGAGGGACATGGCGGCCAGCCATCATAGATGCTTTAGCTGCATTGACATGATCTAGATGCGTATCATGCGGCCAGTGAGCATAGATAGTGTCAATATTATTTTTTTGTATATAGGCCAAAATAGCGCTTACCATTTTCTCATCACAATCTATATAAAAGTTTTTGTTGGGAAGTATTGTCAGGGTGGCTCCAATGATGGCAGCCGATTGTTCGGCTTCTGCTCTTGCGGTATCTGCTCTTCGGATGACTGTGCCGTCTGGGGCAGAATATGCAGAATCGCAGAGTATCATGATATGGACTACCTCGCCGTGGCGGGCATGCTTAATGAGTGTGCCTCCGCACCCCAGTTCTACATCGTCAATATGGGCTCCGATAGCCAATATATTCATATAACTTTCCCCCAGCAGCTCATTTTTAATACGTTGGCGGATATGCCCGCAGCTGCGGCATTAGCAGGATCATGTGACCACTGTTCGCTCCTTGACTGCACCATCTCCTATGAAGATATTGTCTGTCCTCAAGTTTTGGCTTCTCTATCTAATCCAGTAATAGGTCTATGGAAACTTGCCAATAATAGCCTTCTAGGTTTTGATCGGTGTGCCGTATTCAAAAGTATGACTATACTTAAGTATTTGAACAAAGGAATCACTTTGTATAATTTCCTATTATTGCTATCATGGTATTTCTTGAAATAACACATTTCTTACCAATATACCAAGCATCTCGAAATCCGCATATTTAAAAATGCTATACCATTTGCGAATGTCATCAAATACTTATGTAAAATAAATAGCATATTTCATTAAGGAATAATTTTTTATTAATAGAAATGAGTTATCCATTTATTTTAGTATGCAGTGCACCATTTTAATGGCGAAAAATATAATGATGGCAGATAGTCAGTCTAGATGTTTATTAAAAAATCTACACAATATGATTGATAAATTGTTATACAACAGTATAATTGTTTTTATCGCTGAGAGAGTATGTCACATAATTTACGTATCTTTATGGCCCATATACCAATAAACATATTTATATTAGTTTTCGTGTAAAAACTAAATTGAGGTCTCCTCTAAGGCCATCTGCAGCAAAATACGACTTTTGGCAATACCACAGTTGAAAAGTATATCAAATGCGGAGAGGTTCGGCTCAAATGCTCCATAAGGTTGTGAATAAATCGGATGGGTAAAATGTTGCCAGAAAACCTCCACGCCCGCTTCGATAAAAGGTGTTGATTCAAAATAGTTCCGGGCTCCGGTACCTGAGAGGTAACGAGTGCTGTCCACCTTACGCGTTAATTCAGCCACCAAAGCATTGCTTGTATATTTAGGTTGTAATTCACTACTGTAGATAATACGCGGGACATGAATTCCAAACAGTTTAAGCATGACCTCAATCGAGTACATGGTAAATCCCATGAGCGTTGAAGAAGAATTGGCGTAAATGTCCTCCAGATATGGCAGTATATTTTGCCAATATGGAGTAGTATGATAAAAACTGTGCCACTGGTTCAGATGTTTTTCACGCCACGGCCCTTCTGCTATAAGGGCATCCATAATTCGCGTGGAGAGATGGCATTTCTTCAGAGGAATGCTTATCCACTTCACACCGTTGGGGGTTTTGAGTTTGTCCCGATGTACCCACCCGGCTTTGTTCAATTGTATATGATCGAGTACTATCCAGATATCGGTCTGCAATAAACGATGAAAAAAACCGAGATATGGAATAAAATCCGGTTGGTGGATGACTACTGTACTGGAAACTTTAGGCATGAAGTATACCTTTGATGATGTTTATGCAACGTGAGCATCCCATTCCGTCACATAATGTTCCAGCTTTTTTACTTATGTTTTCTAGTGAAGACAGTGATCTTTCCATTACCAAAACTACGTTACCTTCAAAATAATTCCCCTTACGTCTGCCGCCTACAAAGCCAGCCCCCTGTTGTTCCAAAAAAGCAGCATTGTCCTCTTCATGGGGCTCAGACGCCACGATGCACGCGGGCAGACCTGTGGCGGCGGCTTCAAAAGGGGTCATACCACCTGTACAGATAAGCAGGTCACTTTGTAAAAATTCTGTCGCCATGTCAGGGACGCAGGCCTTACGCCGCCACGCTGGATGGGCGGCTAGCAGTGGACGCAACTGGTTTTCATGGGAGTAACCGGCGCCGGTTATCAGCGTTATGGACAGCCTATCCTGCCAACGAGCATGAGCGAGGCAGCGCAGGACAAAAATACTGCCACCCCATGTGTCGCTCCCACCCATACTGACTAAAATACGCCATTGTTTATCTTCTTTGCGAACATACTTACTCAGGCCGAGATTTTCTTCGAGCAACATGTATTCAAGTCCAACAAAAGCGGGGCAAGGAGCTTTCCGTGCAACTGTAAAGTGGCAGGGCATGGTTAGTACCACAGCGGTTGCCCCTAACAAGCCAGCACCGGCATCATCCATATGTATGCGCGGCAGTTCCGGCGGTAATGCCTGGGCATGGGCCAGAGTAGTATCAAGCCGGTCATTCCACCACAGATTGATTTGGCGCTGTGCCAGCAAGTCTCTTTCCCATTGTCCGTCCTTCTCTCCTACTGGGGCTATGAAGACTTCAAAGCCCTCCATTCGTAAGATATTGCAGGAGGTTATATCGTCATTGGCGACAAAGAAAGATGAGATGCCAGCTGTACGCAAAGCTCGCGCCAAGCGTAGGGAGCGGTACACATGTCCTAACCCTTTACTATGTGAACCTTCAACACAAATCAGCACTGCCCGCTTCTGCATAGTCGTATGGCCTCTTTAGTGTTCACCATCTCGCCAGCGTGAGCCACGATGCAGCGTGCCCGCACTAAGTCTTCAACATAGTCCACGGTTAGGCGCACCTCAGGCGCAAAGGTTGACTCATCCGGTGGCAAAGCGGCATTGCGAATTTCACTTTTATGCTCCAGTAAATATTCATCCACATGCTCAAAGTGGTGAGGCTTATTTGCGTTGTGCAAAGTGTATTCCAGCATTTCTCGGCGAAAAACCTCGCAGCCGACGCCAATGGGCAATACCCCGAAAGAAGTTGAGAAATCAGCCTGTTGTGTTAAGTGTAGACGTACAAGCCGCTGTAAAGCATACGCGTCAGGAAAAGGATTATCGCCAGTCAGACGTACCACATGTTGAAAGCCGTAATGGCATGCACATAATACATAACGTTCTAATACGTTTTCTTCCGGACCACGAAAGTAAGCTATGCTTCGTTCTTGGCAGAAAGCTTCCACTGCGTCGTTCGCCGGGCGGGTGGAAGTGGCGATAACGAGTTTTCCCGGCACATCAGCCATACGACGACAGATATGCTCAAGTAATGGGTATTTCCCTATGGGCATTAAAATTTTACCCGGCAGGCGGGTCGACTCCATACGCGCCTGCACTATCAGTCCTATATTATGAACGGCCATTTCGTTCATCGAATGTCGTTCCATGTGAGAATAGTATCCTCTGGAATGTCGCGCGCGGCAGCGCGTCCGAGGAACATATCCAAAAATTTAGGTTCAATGCCTGTGCCCGGACGCTTGGGCCAGATATCTTCAGTGGTAAGGACAGTACCTGCGGCGATAGCGCGCATGGCCACCAGACTCTTGCGGTTGTTACGACGATTTTTTACTTCCGGGCCATAGGGACCTTTGACGTCGCTGCCCATCATACATTCCATGAGACGGATTTGGCGCACGAGAACGGCAAGTTCCTGCGGCTCGGACGAAAGCATATGATCAGGCCCATCGGAGTGACGATCCAAGGTGAAATGGCGCTCAATCAGTGCCGCACCGAGAGTGGCTGCTGCCAAAGATGCCCAGATCCCCAGAGTATGGTCAGAAAAGCCCACTGGAAATTGCGGAAATTCCTGTTTTAAGGATAGCATAGCCCTAAGATTTACATCATGTGGATGCGTGGGGTAGCCAGAAATGGTGTGCAGTAATATAATTTGTCTATTACCTTCAGATATAATTGTTTCTACGGCTTTCCGCACCTCCTGTATTGTGCACATGCCTGTTGAGAAAATGACGGGCTTGCCTGTTTTGGCAACATAACGTAAGAATGGTAAATTGTTCGCGTCATCCGCTCCTATTTTATAGCATGGCACACCAAGACGTTCGAGCATTTCTACATCTTCTGGATGTGAAGGCGTGGAGAAAAAGCCTAGCCCGCGTTGAGAAGCATGGGAGAAAAGTCTCTTATGAGCTTCTTCTGAGAGTTCATGCCGCCTGAAAAAAGCTTCCTGCGAAAGGTAGTTCGTATTTTCCATGTCGAACATGGCGTAACGCGATGTAATAGTTTTACTGCGGTATGTTTGTAATTTAATAGCGTCTGCACCGGCATCGGCCGCCGCATCCACTAGTTTTATTCCTGTAGCCACATCTGAAAAATTACCGCCTATTTCTGCCACCACATAGCATGAAGCTTGGTTAAAAATCATAGTTCCTCCTATTTTCCAATAGATTGAACCCTATTTAGATAATTTTTCACAATGATACGACGCCCATCGGCTAGAGGAACAAAGCTATCTGTCGTAGCGCGAGGCAAATAGCAGTGGCGGCATGGGGAATATTGTTTGAAGCCGTCACAACGTGCATGTGCCTCGCGCAGGGCGCGGAGAGTTTCACTATTCCAGATATCATATACGCTCCTGCTTTTCACGCTACCTAACGACAGACCTTCCTTGCTGTCGTTGGAGCAAGGTAAGGCCATACCATCGGAAGTGATGACAAGACGTTGGTGCAGCATGGGACAATAAAAGTCCGGTACATAGATTATCGAATCCAAGCTATCTACTTCCAGATAGTCTACGAGAGGGTTGAAGGCCACAAAATCCACAAGAGGGCTTAAATAGTTATAATAAGCCAAAGGATCTTTTGCGATGGCGGGCCATACACTCTGTACCTTGACCACCGGACGCACTTTACACAAACGTTCACGCGATGCCCGTAAAAATTTGAGTTTTTCCACAGTCTCTTCAAAGCGCAGTGGTTTGCGGATATTCTCGTAAATTTCGTGCAGACCGTCAAGTGAGACGGTAATCCAGTCAGCTCCAGCCATGATAATTTCATGGATAAAGGTTTTATCTAATCGACTGGCATTGGTTAAGAAAGAAACTTCGCCTATACCTTTCTGTTTGGCGTAGGCGAGGCAATCCAGAAATTGTGGATGTAAAGTGGATTCACCGCGGAACGAAAGGCGCAAGGCAGGGACATGCGCTGCAATTTCATCCACAATATCGCGGAAAAGCTGCACCGGCATAAATTGACGATCCACAGTGTTTTTAAAGGTTCTGGTGTTAGTGTAGCACATAGGGCAGTGAAGATTAC
The DNA here is from genome assembly GCF_001553605.1 of Desulfovibrio fairfieldensis. Classification (NCBI taxonomy): domain Bacteria; kingdom Pseudomonadati; phylum Thermodesulfobacteriota; class Desulfovibrionia; order Desulfovibrionales; family Desulfovibrionaceae; genus Desulfovibrio; species Desulfovibrio fairfieldensis. The sequence goes on along the minus strand of NZ_CP014229.1, from coordinate 1,679,386 downwards.
AAATGGAAGAAAGTTCCATATCGACCAACAGAGGCCATTCTCCGAAACGGCGTTTTTCCACCCGAGCCAACCACTCTTGCCGATAGGCCCTGTAGGCGGGTTCCCAGCCATGGGCGCGTCGCCGTTCAAACTCAGCCTCTCGGGCGGGAGTCTCAAGACTATAATTCCCTTTGTTCACGTAATTCGTCATATTTTATCCCTATACTCAGGCCTGCTGTCGTAGCAGAAGTACACAAAAATTCGGCAACGACTTGGGCTGCTTGTGGCAAAAATGTCATTGGAGGTTACGTAAGAAGTGTGACACGCAACGGCGTAACCCTTCATGGAAGTTCGTCAGACTGAGGGGACCGAAGTCCCGCGTAAAGCGGGAGATATCAGCCACCGCATCCATGATGTCATGCGTCCGCTGGCCGGGAATGATGCGGATAGTAGGTGAATAGCCCATCAGGGAGGCAATATGTTCAACGACACTCCGAATAGAACGAGATCCACCGCTGCCAAGATTGTACACGGTGCCTTTTCCGTTTGACTCCAGCAAAGCTATAAGAGCCTGTGCTACGTCGTCCACATAGATAAAGTCCCGGCGAGTTTGGGCTGTAGTGAGTTCTACCTCACCTGTGGCCTGTAGTTGTTTGATAATATGCGGAATGACAAAGTGTTCGCTCTGGCCAGGGCCATAAATATTGAACGGACGCACAATGGTCAATGGAACGTGTCGGTATGTACAATAAAAATGGCAAAGTTGTTCACCGAGGAATTTACTGTGACCATAGGGATTGTCCGGGTAAACGGGATGGCCCTCATTAATGGGAAGACGTTGCGGGGTGCCATAGACGTAAGCGCTAACATAACACAATGAAGCTTTTTGTTCGACACAAAAATCTAAGACGCGCCGCGTCCCCTCCACATTAAGAGCAAAAAAATTTTCAGGGTGCTCCCATGCTTGGGGAATGAACGTTGCTGCTGCTGTGTGAAATACGTAATCATAGCCTATATGAGGCAAATCGTGATACCAGTCGTCGTGCAAAAGGTTTTGACCCGTGGAGGTGGAGCAACCTACTACGATATGGCCTTGCCGCTCCAACTTGATGCGGAGGGCTTGTCCTAAAAAGCCCGTATGTCCCGTCACCAGCACTTTTTTCGTGCTCATAACCGCTACCCTGTATACACTATAGCCCGTTCCAGTTCTTCCGGACGACCAATGTCTTGCCAATGCTCGTGCAATGGATAGGCTGCTGGGCAATCCCCCTCTTCAATACAACGTTGTAAGAGGTCGGGCATGTCGTAAAAGGTGTCTGCTGGGACATCATGAACCCGCTTGGGATCTAGAACATAGATGCCCGCATTGACATAATATGTGATGAGCGGTTTTTCTCTGAGCTCTACGATTCTATTTTGGCATACTGTAGCTACTCCAAAGGGGATTTGTTCTTGGTGACGTCCCAAGACAGATGTTATAGATGCCCCTGACAAAACATGAAAATCCAATATGCTGTCGAAATCCACATCTGCGAGTACATCCCCATTCATGACAATGATGGGATATTGTTCTTGTTTCTGTATTAATGAAAGAGCGCCTGCTGTCCCCAAACGCTTTGTTTCACGTAAATACCGGATTGAAACTCCCCACTGCTGTCCATCGCCAAAGTAATGTTCAATAACTTCTCGTTTATAATTTACTGAAATATAAAAGGAACAAAAACCCTGATGTATGAATTTTTCAAGAATGTGCTGCAAAATTGGTTTGCCACCAAGTTTCAGCATTGGTTTGGGGCAATCACGGGTGAGACTACCCAGACGGCTTCCTAAGCCCCCGGCCATAAGAACAACTATATTAGGATGTTCAGCCTTCACCTGTACGGATGCGAACACGTCATACACGGCCAGCACATGGCCCTGAGCATTAATCAGTGGAATGTATCGGGGGGCTTTGTCTAGGGCCAGTTGAGTCGCGCCTAGCTCATCTTTTGATCGGATTACCCATGGCTGGCGGAACATAGATTGAGAAATCGGGGCTTCTAGCGCCACACCTCGTAAAAGAGCGCGCCGTACGTCGCCATCTACTAGTGTGCCTTGCAAGCGTCCTTCAGCATCCAACACAAAGACAATTTTATGACGTTGTGTTGCAAGACGTTTGATAGCTTCAAGAAGACTACAACTTACAGGACAAAGGCATTGTTGTAAATCTATATCGGATATTTTGCGGATCATATGATATACCTATTCTTACGCTGCACAATGTTACCTTCCCTCGTAAACCAATCAATTGTTCTGTCAATCCCTCGGGAAAATCCTTCAAGACCGCAAAACTCCGGTTCCCAATTTGTGATAGTGCGCAGTTGGTTATTATCAGCACATAAACGCTCAATTTCACTTTTCTTAGGGCGCAGACGGTCAGTGTCGCAGGTAATTTTTATCTCCGCGCCCATGCGGGCCGCGATCAGGTTGGCTACATTGAGTATGCTGATTTCGAAACCACTCCCTCCGTTCAGAACTCGTCCCACGGCCTCTGGACAGCGCAAGACGGCCTCAAAAGCCGCAGTGGTATCGGTCACAAAACTAAAATCGCGCGTAGGATGCAGCGCCCCTAAATGCAACGTGCGCATGCCGGAAGAAATTTGGTTGATAATGGATGGAATGACTGCCCGAGCTGACTGACGCGGACCGTAGGTATTGAAGGGGCGCAATATGCTGATGGGTAGTCCGAAGCTACGGTAAAACGACAAAGCCAATTGGTCGGCGGCAATTTTAGTCGCAGCGTAAGGGGATTGGGCCTGTAAAGGGTGGTCTTCAGTAATAGGCACCTGCTGCGCGGTACCATAGACCTCACTAGTGGAGGTGTGAACCACACGGTCTATCTCCAGATCTCGTGCAGCCTGCAGAATATTGAGTGTACCGGTGATGTTGGTGTCTACATAGGAGTCTGGAGAATTATAAGAGTAAGGGATGCCGATTAGAGCTGCTAAGTGCAGTACACTACCACAGCCGCGAAGGGCCATGCGCACCCCATTGGGATCACGCACATCGCCGCTGAAGATATCAAGATCGTTGAGTATATGAGCAGGTAACGTGTCCAGCCAGCCGCATTTGCCCCAAGAGTTATACAGGACAAAGGCGCGAACATCATATCCCTTATTCAGCAAAAATTCCACAAGATGAGAACCGATAAAACCATCAGCTCCGGTAACTAATACTTTTTTCATGATCTTCTCCGTCAGTTTATGACTGTGGTGACGACCCTGAAATAGAATCAATATCGTAATATTCTATTTCATATTTGAATAATAATTTTATATTTTAACTAATTAAAAAAGATGATTATATTCGACAAGTGGAAATATATCGAGAAAACTGTGTGGATTTGTATTGTATATATGTGTATTGCGTTTGATTGATTCATTTTTTAAGAAACTATACTGTGAAAAAAGTTTATACATACACTTGATTAAAGTAAAATTGTCATCTGTAATGTTACCTTTAGTGTCAACACCTCTCTCAAGCCCTGTATTCATACTTTTTTTATAAAAATAATTGTATCGTCTTGTTATCAAATCAGTGTGATCAATTCCAAGAAGATATATTTTCTCAAAGCCCATAAAGAAGGCTAACATCAGTGCCATGATAGGCACACTTTGCACACCGGACATTGGTCCGCAAATATCACAGGGGTTTAGTGGCAATGCTTGCCACGGTAGGCTCATATCCATGCAGAGGTGTGACCTGTTGGCAAAAATACCCCGTTCATGCGCAAGCGTGAAGTCCGCCACGCTGAGAGTTATGGTGGCGTCCCAAATCTTCTCGTCCATATCGGCCAGCCATTTGGCCGCATGATCGTGTGTCAGGCGCATTTCATCATAAGGGATCGTAGGTAGGCAGTGAAAGTGTGGTCTATATATCGCATAATCGGAATGGAGGTAGCCATTGGAGACTGAGAAGACAACATCATGGCATAATAATTTGAGGTTATGGTTTTTTAGGGAAGGTGCGTTGCCAAGAATAAAACAGCGTTGCCCTAGATAGCGATTCGCATATGCGAGATTCGTACATGTCAAATTCCCGTATGATGCCTGCAGTGGTAAGTTTAGTCTGGTCAGATAGTTTTTGATCTCCAAAGCCAGTTCGGCTGATTCTTGAGGATAATCTTGGCTCTCTGAGAGCGCCAACGCTGCTTGGGCAGAGTAGGGGCGACCATCTTTCAGCATGGCCAAGGCCACGAGGTAATGCAGGCCCGGCGCCTGCAAGCCGTGCGCGGCCACCAAACCGCCTAATTTTACGGCAAGTGGCGTATCTCCCTTTTGCAGGATTTTCCCTAAAAGTCTGCGCAACCTTAAGCTGGCCTTTGGCTTTTCTATCTCAGGCATATTTTGCAGCCATGTCGTCATATCCTTGCCGATGTCATGGCCCTCTTGTCTTTCTGTTTCACTCATCAATAAACCTTTCTGGAAAAGTTGTTAAGTCTGCACCCACAATCGGGGATAACGATGAAGTTCGAGGCAAAAGTTTAATAAACTAGTGTCTTGTAAAAATGTCGTGGGGATTAATCCTGTGATACCTTCCATGAATACAGAATCGGCCGTTAGCCACAAGAATCTGCTCCGTGACCATTCAAAGGCGATGTTAGGATGATCCTTTTTTATGCCATTCGCAGCAGGCAACACAGCGGGCTGCCGCAGCGTTATCCTCTAATCTGCCATTCTCAACATGGGGAAAAGCATATCGAGCTTCACTGCAATCTTCGCGTACGGCCTTTTTCCATCCCTCTTTTGTATACAGAAAAAATGTTTCCTGTCTGGAGATTGGTGCAAAAGCTTTAGCACACCGTTCTAGTAGGTCAGAGTCAAATTGTTGAAATTTATCGTGATCTTCGTATCTTCCAAAAGGAACAGTAAAAAGTAGTGTACCCCATGGTTTAAGAATCCTTTGAAATTCATGCAATACCCTAAAAACATCATTCAACGAATGTTCACAGCTATGGCCATCATACTGCCGGTTGTCCATGCCGACATGTTCGAGGGTAGAGACCGAGATAATAACATCAAATTCTTCGTCGCGATAGGGCGTATCCCGTAAGTCGTGAAAAATATAGGAGATACCCTGCTTCCACGCGCAGAATGCTTCTGGAGCCAAGGTCATAATATCCAGCTTTTTATTCTTCCATACTGGGTAGGATAGTACATGTTCATGGTTCATGGCGGATCCGGCATCCAAAATGCGGTAACTTTTGGGGGGAAGATGCGTCAGAATCCAAGGCCATTCTACTATCCGCTCATCTAGATTTTGACCATAGTTCGGGGGAAGGGACGCGCAAGAGTCAGCAAAAATTTGCATTAGGTTGCGTGAGTTCAACGTTTTCCGTACGAAAATATCGTGGGCAACATTGTAACCTTCAGACCAAGGTACTCTTCCCGCTTCAAGATATTTACGATATGCCTGTTCACGATACTGTTGTTCAAGCATAGAGACAATTTTTCCGCTTTTTTGGTGTATCTCTAATATATCGCGTACTTCTTTACTCATAGCATCTCCACCTCCATAGTGTGTAGATAATATAAAATATTATATTTATATTACCAATATCTTTAATTATGTATCATAACTTAGTGATAAATTTATGAATATAGCGCAGAACATACTCCCTGCACTATGCGCAGCACCTGCTTTTTGAAATTTGAAATATTGTATAAGTGTGTGCGGCTTAATCCTTTTTTTTTGAGGTCAAGACACAAGGCATCGTCCGTCCAGAGTCGGTGCAGAACATGAGCCATGTCGGCAGAGTCATCCGGTTTGAAATAGAGCGCCGCGTTGCCGCATTGATCCGGCATGCCGTAAATATTTGAAACAGCCAACGGGCACCCTAGGGCCATGGCCTCAAGCGGCGGAATGTTGGTGGGGCCGAAAAAGGTTGGCATGACAAGTGCTCGTGCATGATGATAGCACCATGCCAGCTCTTCCACCGGAAGATAGCCGGGCAAAATGAAATGCTGTCCTAAACCTTCGCTATTGAGAATCGCCATGAAGGGTTCAAAGCCGTTTTGTTTTGTGTTGCCCGCCGCCACTACCACAAGATCGGGAATCTCGATTTTGAGCCGGGCGACTGCCCGAGTCAGTCCTACATGGTTTTTATGCAACCAGAACTGGGCGGGATAGAAGAAAAATTTTTCAGGCAGATAGCATCCGGGGCGGCGCGGCACGCATTGTGTGACTTCATCGAATGCCGCGAAGGGCAGGATCTTGAGCTGTTCCTCGCGGACTTGATGGTAGCATTCGCGTACATGGCAAAGTCCTGTGTGTGAATCCACCAGGATGGTCTCACAGCGTGAAACCATACCTTGAAACAGGCTTTCTCTCATTGCGATTTCAGTTGGCGTTCCAACTTCGGGAAAGCGCGATTCATATCTATGCATGAGATCGTGAATGACGCCAATATGCCGCGCACCCTTCACATAGCGGGGGCAACCCATTTGTGGTGAGATCACCACATGAGGGCGGTAAACATCTATGGCTGCGTCCTCGGAAAATGGGAGAAGTGAGGTCAACAAAGAGCCTCGATGCGCATCGTCGTCTTCTCCGATGTTCTTCAGTGCCTCAAGAATTTTTTTTGCTACAGGGAGAAATTGCGGGGGGAACTTATATGTGCCAAGAATATGCCCTGGAAAGTTCAGGCGCGAACATAACTCCTTCCAGTCTCCGTCATCTTCATGCCAGACCTGAACTTCGAAGAAGTTAGGATCAAGCCCGGCAAGAGCCTCGACGAAGGCCTTGGCGTACTGGAAAGAGCCACCCCAAAAGCTTCGGGTTCGGGAATAGACTGCAATGCGTGTTTTCATAGTAGATTTTTTTGTGGTGTTTTCCGCAACAGCATCCAGGCAGCCCAATCCTCATCAATAGGCGCTTGCTCTTTGAGCCAGCCGTCTTCGGCCAGGAAGGCAAAGCCGGTGCGGGCGAGGCCGCGCAGCTCCTCAGGATACCAGCAGCGCATGGGGTGGTCCTCGCTGAAGGTAAAAACGCTGCCGTCCTCCTTGCGGGTCTGGGTCATGTCATAGTGCACAGTGACGATATTGCCCGCACTATTCCATGTGGGTGTAGCTTCCCTGAGGATGTGTATTTCTTCATTTTCCATGACTTTGATGCGGTGTTCCGGTTGAACCTTGAACACGCAGGGGGCGTGCCAGAAATCAAAGAGAAAAAGGCCGCCCGGCTTCAGATGCTCCCACGCGGTGCTCAAGAGAGCGCGGGCGTCTTCGTCGTTGTTTTGGTAACTCATGACGTGAAACAGACAGATGACGGCATCAAAGGTTTTGCCTAGTCGCACAGCGCGGATGTCGCCTTCACGGAGCACGGGAAGATCGGCAGGCGCGGGCCGTACGGCCGAAAGCATCTGGCGGCCCATGTCAAGCATTGTTTCCGAGATGTCCACCCCTTCCACGGCAAGTCCCTTCTTGCCCAGCTCCAGAGCATGGCGGCCTGTGCCGCAGCCAAGGTCAAGTAGGCTGTGGAGCGCGCGATTATCATTGGTCAACAGCCCCAGTACAAAATCCGTTTCTTCCGCGTAATTTTTGTCCTGGTACAGCAGATTATAGTACTTGGCATAATCCTCGAACATGGCTTACCATCCCTCGTTATGCGCGGAATGCGCGGATAGCCGCACAGACGCGATCAATATCCGCTTCTGTTAGCCCGCTGCCGCTGGGAAGATAGAAACCATTGTCCGCCAGATAGTCAGAAACCGGGTATGACCTCGCACAATCGCAGCCATATCGCTTCAAAGCGGGCTGGCGGTGCATGCCGTTGAAGAAAAGTCGTGTGTCGATTCCCTGTTGCCGCAGATGGGCGATGAGTTCATCTCTTCCCTTGCCATAATTGGGGGATAGGGCAATGCCGTTCATCCAGAAGACGCTTTCGCCTCTTTCTTGTTGGCGCTGAAGACGGACGCCGGGGATAGCGGCGAGTCGCTCGCGGTACATATGGCCGTGCTCTACCCTCAGGCACCAATATTCCTCCGCTTTTTCCGTTTGAGCAAGGCCGAGAGCGGCGTGCAGGTTGCTCATGCGGTAGTTGAATCCCAGGTCTTCATGCAGATAGGTTCGCGGGGCGTCCAAGGGAAAACAGACATTCTTGTAGTAGCGGCAGGCGTTGGCAAGCGCATCGTCATCGGTGACAACCATACCGCCTTCGCCAGTGGTGATGTTTTTATTGGCAAAAAAACTGAAGCCAGCGATACGCGAGAGCGCGCCCGCCTTGCGTCCCTGAAAAGTCGCGCCGTGGGCTTCCGCTGCGTCTTCCATGAGAGCGACGTTGTAACGGGAGGCGATTTCCTCCAGCGCGGCCATGTCGCAAGGGGTGCCGAAAATATGTACGGCCATGATGGCTTTTGTGCGTGGCGTGATCAATTTTTCCACTTCACGGGGCGAAATGTTCCAGGTGTCCGCGTCGGCGTCAACGAATACGGGCACGGCACCGGTACCGCAAACGGCAAGGGCGGAGGAGATCATGGTGAAATCTGGAATAATCACCTCATCCCCTTTGCCCACGCCCAAGGCCGTCAGGGCAAGATGCAGGGCCACCGTGCCGTTGCATACGGCTATGCCGTGCCGTACGCCACAATAGTCTGCAAAAGCCTGCTCAAAAGCCGAAACGTATGAACCCGAGGAGGAAATCCAGCCGCTTGCCACCGCATCGGTGACATATTTGAGCTCGTTGCCCGCAAGAAGCGGTTCGCAAACAGGGAGAAAGTCATTCATGAGCATTGCTCCTCGCTAGCGGACCGTCTTGCGGCACAAAACGTGTTTTGTCCATGTCACCGGCGTACGGTCCTTGCTTGACTTCAATCATTTCACTTGGTTCCAGCATATGGAAACCATGTCCGCCGTGAGCCAGCAAAACGACATCTCCGGGCAGCAGTTCACAGCTGCCGAGATGGTTTCGTGTGCCAGGCGCATAGAGATCAAGTCGGACGCGCCCCGAACGGATAAATAGGGTTTCCTGCGTCCATTCCACTTTGCGGGAAACCGGATTATGATCATGCGGAGGAATATCGTATCCTATGGGGCGATTCATGTAGCCGAGTTGTTGAGAGAATGTGCTCGGAGTAAAAAATTTAATATCTTTGTTTTTGTAAGCAGTTCGCAAAAGTACAGCAAGCACGGTTTCATCATAAAGAAAATACTCCAAACCGTGTTCGGGACATTCATGATGCAAATATTTTTTCTGTAAATCTGCGCAATGTGGTGTGTGCTCAGCCATATATAATCCCATAGACATTGGTTGGAGGGTGCCGATGTTTTTACGGTAACAGGTTTTAAGCAATGTTTATGCCGAAGTAATGTTTGCCGGTGAAAGGACAGAGCCATCTTTTGAAGGGAATGGCATCATGGCTGAGCGTATCGATTCGGAGACTGAGAGGATAATTTTTTTTTGACTGTTGCCGCCATCCGCTGGTAATCACAGCACAGTCGTAAAAAAATATTTTTTTGTTTGGCATCCAATAAGTCGGTACTTAGAGCGGCAAGCTGCGGGTGGCGAGTTGAAAGAAAACCTGTCGCTTTTTCAAGAGTACGGCAGAAATGAGCGGCAAAGCCACTGGCCCGCAAGAAATATTCGCCGGCGAAGTAGCGTTCCGCCAGAATCAGATGGGCATCTTCTATCTTCGTCTGTGCTGCAAGCGCAGCGGTCCTCAGTATGGCTTTGGACGATTCGTCCAGCAGTTTTAGAGCGAACTGAGGCGCGCTTGAGTAGAGTCCGCAGGCGCTGCAGATAGTTCCGGCGGCGTGCGCCAGCCAGCCGTAAAATTTTCCGGCCCGGGGAAAATCCGGCCTGGTTTCCAGCAGCATACTGATTTTAAAACGAATAGCGGCATCGTGGGCCAACTGTCGTGGCATCTGGCTGGTCATGCTTTGGCCGTGCTGCCGGTAAATGACCAAGCCCTCGGGATTGACTCCAAAACGTTTGCCCAGAGCGGCGCAACGCAGCCAATAGTCCTGATCTTCACAGGCCTTGAGGTCAGGATCAAAAAAACCGATTTCCTGTGCGGCGTTGGCGCGCAGCATAAAGGTATGCACTGGAGAAATGTTGCTGCGGCAGAGGTGCATGTCCAGATGGGCGCATTTGAGAGGCCATAAATAATTTGCCGTCGAGCCGTTCTTATTTTCAAAGGTTTGAAGGCTCAGGCAGACGCTGACGTCCAATTCCGGATGGGCTGTAAAATTGTCCAGATGGCTTGCCAGCGTTCCGGCGGTCAGTAGGTCGTCAGCATCCAAAAAAACAAGGTAATCACCTTTAGCGGCCCGGATTCCTGTATTGCGCGCCGCTGAAAGCCCCTGATTTTCCTGATAGATATACTGGATGGACGACCCGAGACGTTGAGCCACGGCAGCAGTGTCGTCCGTGGAGCCGTCGTCCACGACAATGATTTCTACTGCCAGCCCGTCTTTTTTCTGACCCAGCACGCTGTTGACGGCGTCGGGCAAGAAGCGACCGTAATTGTAGCAGGGGATAATGACTGAAATGCGGCACGGCGTGCTTATCATATTCATTTCCTGTCAGCGATATTTGGGACAATCCCCGAAGGCAAGTCCTTCCCGGTCTTTGGCGGAGACGACAAGGGCTTCGGCGAGTAATGGCCACGTAATGCCGGGAACTGGATCATCCCAGCGCAGACAGTATTCGTCATCAGGCGCGTAATACGTTGTGCACTTGTATATGAATTCCGCCTCTGAACTCAGTACCAGAAAGCCGTGCGCAAAGCCGGGCGGTACCCAGAGCATATGGCGATTCGCATCATCGAGGAGAGCGGCGAAGTTTTGGCCGAACGTGGGCGAGGAAACACGCAGATCAACGACCACATCGTAAACTTGCCCGTGAACCACCCGCACCAGCTTGCCCTGAGGCTGCCGGAGCTGATAGTGCATGCCGCGCAGGACGCCTTGACGGGACTTGCTGTGATTGTCCTGAACAAAAGTATGCGGGCCGCATTGGGCCTCAAATTCATTCTGACGAAAAGTTTCCATAAAAAAACCGCGTTCGTCGCCGTGGACAACCGGGATCATCAGCACTGGACCATTAGGGGCCAACGTCTTGAATTCCATCTTTTTCCCTTCAGCGCGCCTGCAACAGGCGCAATAGATATTGGCCGTAACCGGTTTTGGCAAAGAAATGTCCGGCTTGTTCCATGGCCGTGTCGTCTATCCAGCCCTGTCGCCAGGCGATTTCTTCCAGGCAGGCTACTTTGAGCCCCTGGCGTTCCTCAATGGTCTGGACATAGGCCGAGGCTTCCAGAAGGCTGGCGTGTGTGCCTGTATCCAGCCAGGCAAAGCCGCGTCCCAGTTTTTCCACGCGCAGTTGGCCGCGTTCAAGATAGGCTTGGTTGACACTGGTGATTTCCAGCTCGCCGCGCGCCGAGGGAAGGATCTTCTTGGCGATGTCCACTACAGCGTGGTCATAAAAATACAGTCCGGTGACGGCAAAAGGCGACAGGGGCTTGGTCGGCTTCTCCACGATAGCCATGGCTTTACCCGCATCGTCAAAGCTCACCACGCCGAAGCGTTCGGGGTCTTTGACCATATAGCCGAAAATGGTGGCTCCCTGCCGCTGGGAGGCGGCGCGCAACAGTTTTTCGGTGAAATGCTGGCCGTGAAAGATATTGTCGCCCAGAATCAGGCAAACCGGCGACGACTCCAGAAAACGCTCGCCGATGAGAAAGGCTTGGGCAATGCCCGCGGGTTCGGGCTGCACGGCATAACTCAGGCTCAGTCCGAAACGGGAGCCGTCTCCCAGCAGGCGCTGGTACTGGGGCAGGTCCAAGGGGGTGGAAATGACCAGTATTTCCCTGATTCCCGCCAGCATGAGCACGGACAGGGGATAATAGATCATGGGTTTGTCGTAAATGGGCAGAAGCTGTTTGGACACGCCCAGGGTAATGGGGTGCAGGCGCGTGCCCGTGCCGCCGGCCAGAACAATGCCTTTGTAGTCCATGCCTCCCTCTCCTCAGACCCGGGTGCCCAGGCGTTCGCAACGATAACTGCCGTCCAGAACGGCCCGCCACCAAGCCTCATTGTCGAGGTACCAGCGCACGGTTTTGCGCAGGCCGGTGGCAAAACTTTCGCGCGGCCGCCAGCCCAGCTCCGTGGCGATCTTGGAGGCGTCAATGGCATAGCGACTGTCATGGCCGGGCCGGTCGCGCACAAAGCTGATCAGATCCGCATAGCGGCTGACCCCCGCCGGTTTCTGAGGCGCCATTTCTTCCAGAAGTTCACAAATGGCGCGCACCACGTCGATATTCCTTTTTTCGCAGTGCCCACCCACGGCATACGTTTCGCCCACACACCCGCGCGCCAGCACCAGGAGCAGGGCGCGCACATGATCCTCCACATGGAGCCAGTCGCGGATCTGGCCGCCGTCGCCATACACAGGCAGCTCCCGCCCGGCCAGGGCATTGAGAATGGTCAGAGGAATCAATTTTTCCGGAAATTGGCGCGGCCCGTAATTATTGGAGCAATTGGTCACCAGAGTTGGCAGGCCGTAAGTGCGCTGCCAGGCCCGCACCAGATGGTCCGAAGCCGCTTTGCTGGCCGAATAGGGCGAACTGGGCGCATAGGGCGTCTCTTCAGTGAAAAAGCCCTGGCCGCCGCTCAGATCGCCGAAAACCTCATCTGTGGAAATATGATGGAAACGAAAATCCCGAGCCTTGGGGGAACCCGAGGCAGTCAGGCTTTTCCAGTAGCGACGGGCCTCTTCCAGCAGGACAAAGGTGCCGTGCACGTTGGTTTCCAGAAAGGCCGCCGGGCTGTCAATGGAGCGGTCCACATGGCTTTCCGCCGCCAGATGCATGACCGCGTCCGGCTCAAAAATTTCAAAGGCCGCGCGCATGGCCGCAGCATCCGCGATGTCGGCCTGGATGAAATTATAACGCGAATTGTCCGCCACATCGGCCAGGGAGGCCGGATTGCCGGAGTAGGTGAGTTTGTCCACGTTGACCACGCGCCAAGCGCTGGCCGAAAGCATCTCGCGGACTACAGCCGAGCCGATGAAGCCCGCGCCGCCCGTAACCAGAAGAGTATGTGCCATCAATTCATCCTGTGGGACAGAAGCATAGTGATATGTCCGAAGTAATAGCAAAATCCGTTCCGCAAGGCAAAGTTCGCCGCGTACCCCGTAGCCTTTTGTTATGCACAAGTGCAAGGCCGTAAATTTTTTATTTAACTATAATAAATAATAAGGTATTTTTAGAACATGCGCCTCTTGTCAACAGGCGCGGATGGGGATACTTCAAAAGAAGTATAAGGTAATATATGAAAAAGCTGTTGCCCCTGACCTTCTTTTTGTTTCCGCTGTTCTTTTTCGGCGGCGGCTTTTTGACAATACAGAGCGGCGGAAAAAGCATTTGGAGCCATAACCATGACAGAGTCGGTCATCAAGGAGATGCTGGCCAAGATTGACGTACAGATAAACGGATCCCGACCTTGGGATATTCAAATACATAACCATCGCCTTTGGGACCGGGTCATCCGCCAGGGCAGCCTGGGCCTCGGCGAAGCCTATATGGAAGGCTGGTGGGACTGCCAAGCCCTGGACCAGCTCTTTTACCGGATTATGCGCGGCGACCTGGAAAAGCATTTCCGGCTGACACTGCCGGTCTTGCTGGGCATTGCCGCCTATGCCTTGCGTAATTTGCAAAGCGTGGCCCGCGCACGCATGGTGGCCAGAGGGCATTATGACTTTGACAACGACATGTTTGAAGCCATGCTCGACCCATTCATGCAGTATAGCTGCGGTTATTGGGAACACGCCGACAGCCTGGAGCGGGCCCAGCAGGATAAAATGGAGCTGATCTGCCGCAAATTGCAGTTAAAGCCGGGTATGCGCGTCCTGGACATCGGCTGCGGCTGGGGCGGCCTGGGGCGCTACATGGCACAGCAGTATGGTGTGCATGTGACGGGCGTCACAGTTTCCTGGGCTCAGGCCCAATATGCCGAGAGCCACAGCCAGGGCCTGGATGTGGAGTGGCTGCTGAAAGACTATCGTTCCCTGATCGGGAAGTATGAGCGCGTTGTTTCCGTGGGCATGTTCGAGCATGTGGGCCACAAAAACTATGCCGTGTTCATGGATTCGGCCTATCATCTGCTCCGTGAGGACGGCCTTTTTCTGCTGCACACCATCGGCGCCAATCAGAAACGCCTTTCCGTGGACCCGTGGATTGAAAAATATATCTTCCGCAACGGCATCCTGCCCAGCATTGCCGAGATCGGTAATGCCATTGCCGGACGTTTTGTCATGGAAGACTGGCACAATTTCGGGGCCGATTACGACAAGACTCTGATGGCCTGGGCCGAGAACTTCAGACGAGGACGGGAAGAGGGAAAATTCTCTTGCTCGGAAAGCGTGTTTCGTATGTTTCATTACTATTTGCTGAGTTGCGCCGGGGCGTTCCGCGCGCGTGATCTGCAATTGTGGCAGATCGTACTCAGCCCGCACGGGGCTGTGGGAGGATATTGTCGGCCCTGAAGCCGCAATGCCATGCCGAAAGCAAATCATATGGAAAAGGCCGCGCGACGGTTGCGCATTATGGAAGGCGACATCACCCGCCAAGCAGTGGATGTCGTTGTCAATGCCGCCAATGAAGGCCTGCTGGGCGGAGGCGGCGTGGACGAAGCCATTCACCGTGCCGCCGGACCGGAACTCCTGGCCGTCTGCCGTCCTCTGGGCGGTTGTCCCACGGGCGAGGCCAAAGTCACGCCCGGCTTTCGCCTTCCCGCGCGCTATGTCATCCACACAGTGGGCCCGGTCTGGCGGGGCGGCACGCACGGCGAAGCGCGTCTGTTGGCCTCGGCATACCGACGCGCTCTGGAAGAGGCCGTGGGCGTCAAGGCGCGGGTTGTGGCCTTTCCGGCCATTTCCACCGGTGTTTACGGCTATCCGGCACGGGAGGCGGCTCATATCGCCGTGGCCACGGTGCTGGATTTCCTGCGCGATCACCCGGAACCGGACGAGGTGCGGCTGGTTTGTTTTTCCCCGGCTTCCCGTATGGCCCATGAGGAAGCGCTGCGGGAATGCCTCGGCATATGTAGCGATTCATCTTTGTAAGACATTGGCGGCAAAGCCCCCGTTCGAATCTAGGACGGGGGCTTTGTCGCGTTTAGAGCCTTTCAAGTAGAATGTCGGCTATGACAGGCCGAGCAGTTGCGGCAGGAATGTGGAAAGCCGGGGGAAGAGCACAATGACGACCAGGGCCAGCAATGCCGCGAAAATCAGCGGCAGGGCCGGTTTGCTGATCTGCTCCATGCTCAGGCCGCTGATGTTGGCCCCCACATACAGATTGACCGCCACGGGCGGCGTGACTTGTCCCACGGCCAGGTTGACCGTCATCATGATGCCGAACCAGATGGGATCCCAGTGAAAGTGGGCCATGATGGGCAGCATGAAGGGCAGAAAAACGTAATAAATGGAGATGGCGTCCAGCAGCATGCCTGCCAGCAGCAGGATGATGTTGATCATCAGCAGCACAACCCACTGGTTGTCCGACAGGGAGAGCAGCACGGCCGAACCTTTTTCCACCAGGCCCACGGTGGAGGCCACCCAGGAATAAAGGCCCGCGCAGGTCACCACAATCATGACCACGGCTGTGGCCCGCATGCTGGCGGAAAAAATTTCGAACAGCATGTTCAGGCTGTTGATGGTGCGGTAAATGAACACGCCCACGAACAGGCCATAGAACACGGCCACAGCCGCGGCCTCGGTGGGCGTGAACACGCCGCCGTAAATGCCGCCGAGAATGACCACAGGCGTCATTATGCCCCAGAAGGCCTCGCGCAAGGCCTTGCTCACCGGCTGGCCGCGCTTTTCGCCCCGGTAGCCCTTTTTGCGCGAAATGATCAGCACCGCGCCCATGATGAACAAGGCCACAATGACGCCGGGGATAAAGCCCGCCGCGAACAGCGCCGGTACCGAGACATTGGCCACGCCGCCGTAGACGATGAAGGCGATGCTCGGCGGAATGACGATGGCCAGACCCGAGGTCACGGAAACCGTGGCCGCGGCAAAGGCTTTGTCATAGCCCGCCATGGCCATGCCGGGGATCAGGATCAGGCCCAGCGCGGCCACCGTGGCCGGGCCGGAGCCGCTTACCGCTCCCCAGAAGGTGGCCACGGCCACGGTAGCCACGGCCAGGCCGCCGGTCATGGAGCCGGTCAGGGCTTCCATCAGGGCCACAATGCGCGCCGCGATGCCCGCGCGCTCCATGATATAGCCCGCCAGGATGAAGAAGGGGATGGCCAGGAGGGGAAATTTGGCGATGCCCGCGAAAAAGTTGTAGGAGAGCATGCTGAAGCCCATGTCCCACTTCCAGACGACCACCAGGGCCGCAAAGCCCAGGGAAAGGGCGATGGGCACCCTGAGCAGCAGGGGGATCAGAAAGAGCGTGAGCAGCCAGAACGCGGGGTCCTGAAACAAGGTTGTTTCCATGACGACCCCCTCTAGTAGTTGCCCGAGCGCAGATCGGCGCAGGACCGTTGCAGCATGCGGAAAATAATCAGCAGGGAAAAGAGCGGCGTGGCGATAGTGTACCACCAGACCGGAATGCCCAGGGACTCGGAAATGGATTCCAGATCGTACTCGTCCAGCACTTCCAGCGTGCCGGTCCAGCACAGCGCCCCGAAAAAGGCGATGCAGAGCAGCATGCCGAGCCAGTAGCAGATCCGGCGCGCGTTGCGCGGCAGTGCGTCATAGAGCAGGTTCATGCCCAGGTGGCTCCCTTCCCGGAAAGAGCGCGCCGTGCCCAGCAGCACCACCCAGACAAAAAAATTGACGGTCAGCTCCTCGGTCCAGGCAAAGGAAAAAGACGTGCAGTAGCGCACGATCACATTGATGAACGCGATGCTCACCATGACCGCCAGCAACAGCGAGCCGAGAAGTTCCTCAAAGCGCGTATCCAGAAAACGCAACATCCTGCTCTCCGCATTCCGGCGCGGATGCCGGAGCAAAGGCCCGTTCGCCAACAGGCGCTGAGCTTCGGCATCCGCCCGACTCTTTAGAGCATTTCCACTTTGAAACCGCCCTAACGCCGTACACGGTGCGGCGCGCCGCGAAGCGGCGTGGATTCTGGTGAAAACCACGTTTTTCGCCAGAATGCCGACTTTGAAATTTGTAAAATTTCAAAGTTAATCTGCTCTAGTTACTTGGCGGCGGCCATGTCCTCTTCAGCGGCTTTGACCAGATCCGGGCCGATCTTGGCGGTCCAGTCCGCGCGCACCTTTTGGGTGGCCTCATGGAACTTGGCGATCTGTTCCGGGCTCAACCGGGTGACGATCATGCCCTGTTGTTCCATGAAGGCGTAGGGCTCGGTCACTTCCGGCAGCTTGTCGATGCTCTTCAGGTAGGCCAGGGAAGAGCCGTCGTCCATGCACAGGCGGGAAAGCGCCTTGCCGTATTTTTCGGTTTCCGCGGCGCATTCCAGAAGCAGTTTCTGGTCCTCGGGGCTGAAGCTCTTCCAGACCGTGGGGTTCACGCCCATGAGCAGCGGGTCGATGATGTAGTGCCAGTCGCAGTGATACTTGTGATAATCCCAGATTTTCAGCGGGATATTGATGCCGTTGGTGGGGTTTTCCTGCCCGTCCACCACGCCCTGCTGGAAGCCGGTGGTGGCTTCGCTCCAGTTCATGTTCACGGGATTGGCGCCCAGCGCCCGGAAGGTCTCAATGAAGATGGGGCTGCCCACCACCCGGATCTTGAGCCCGCTCATGTCCTCGGGCTTGCTGATGGGGCCCTTGCTGGTGGTCATTTCGCGAAAGCCGTTCTCGGCCCAGCCGATGATTTTCACGCCCTTTTTCTCAATGGCGTCAACCATCATCTTGCCGGATTTGCCCGCCATGACGGCGTCCATGGCCTTGTAGCGGTCCGGCTGCACGGCCAGGAAGAAGGGCAGGGCCGTGAGGTTCAGTTCCTTGATCTGGGGGGACCAGTTGATGGTCGAAGCCAGGGCGAAGTCAATGGCCCCGTTGCGCAGCATCAGGAATTCCGAGGTCTGCTTGCCCGCCAGCAGCTGGCTGGAAGGATAGACCTTGATGTTGATGCGCCCCTGCGAGCGTTCGCGCACAAGGTCGGCGAAATACGCGGCGGTCATGCCCCAGCCGGACGTGGCGCCGGGCACCACGCTCAGTTTGTACTCGGCTTTGTAAGGGGCCGCCGGGGACGGGAGCGGCGCGGCCAGCAGACAGGCGCAGAGCGCCAGGGCGCTCCGGAGCAAACAGCGTTTCATCAGTAAAACCTCCTCTGAAGATATGCGCGGTAAAATCAGATATTTTATCGCGGGATCGACTGCGGCGCGCCGGGCGTCAGAGCCGCGGCAGGACCAGAAGCAGAGCGGGCAGCACCGCCACCAGAGCCAGGGTGCTGAAAATCCAGCAGGCATTGGCCAGATCCAGGTCCAGACTGAACAGGGACGGGGGCACCAGCGCGGTCATGGCCACGGGCATGGATGAGAGCACGGCCACCACTTTCAGGGGCAGGCCGTTGTCGATGGCCCCGTAACCGACTGCCTTGGCAATGCCGGTGATCAACAGCGGCACGCCGATGAATTTTATGGCGCACACGGCAAGGCTCTGGCGGGTATACCGGGCCAGGCGCGACAGCCGCAGGCTCAGACCGATGGCAAACAGAAAAAGCACGGTAGCCAGAATCATAAAGCCGGAGGCCAGGCGGCCGCAGAATTCCGGGCGGGGCACATGCAGCAGATTGAGCGCGATGCCGAGCAGAAGGGCGCTGAGCACCACTTTTAAAATGGGATCAAAGCGCAGATTGCGGAAGGAAAGCCGTTGGCCGCCGTTTTCCCGGCTGTACCAGCGGGCGATAGGAAAGGAAACGCTGAAATAAAACAGTTCCTCGCAGAGCCGGTACAAGGCCACCAGGGCGATGGCGCTTTCGCCGAGAAAGAGCACGCAGACCAGTGAGCCCACGGCGCCGATGTTGGTGAAGGTGCCGCAGCAGTACAGGCTGCCGGTCTGGGCCCGGTCCAGCCTGAGCCAGCGGGCGAAGAGCAGCGAGAGGGCGCCGCCCCAGATCCAGGCGGCAAGGCCCAGCAGGGGGAGGGCCAGCAGGCGCGTGTCCGGCGAGGGCAGGCCCCAGAGGGAGAGCATGGCCGAGATGGGAATCAGCACAAAGACCGCCGCTGTCTGCAGGCGTTGACGCGCAAGGATCAGGGTTCCCTCGGAAAGGCGGACGCGCCCGGTCGTGACGGCGTGCCGGAAGGCATAGCCCGCCGCCAGGCTGACGAAAATGATCCCGAGAGTGAGCAGCAACCTGTCCATGAAAAACCGGCTCCGGCCATTACAACATTTTGCGTTTGAAATGTTACACATCTCAAACTCTACACCGCCCGAGTGCTGCGGGGTCCGCTCACGCGACCGCCAGAGCAATTAACATTTGAAATGAGTGAATTGCCTTGGCACGGAAGTTTCCCCAACGGGTTCCGAAACAAAAGGGGGAAACAGGATATGGTCTCGGCCAATTCTTGTCAAAGCAAACAGCCGGACGACGCCGTGCGCGCATGGCGGGCACGCACTCAGGGCAAGCTTTCCGTCACCACCCGTACGCTGCTCGCCCGGCCCAGGTCGTCAACGGCCGTGAGCCGGGTGACGCCCGGCGCGGCCTGCCAGAGCAGCGGTTCGTCCGGCTCGCTGCGGCCAAGATAGCGCGTATCCGCGAACCAGTAGACGCAGCCCGCGTCGGCGTCCGCGTCGGCCAGCAGGGGAATTTTTTGCGGATGTTTGAGGCTCGCCGCATAGACCAAGCCCGGTTTGGGCGAAGAAATCAGCGGGGCGCGGCCGGGAACCTGCCAGGGGGTATCCGTCTCGCGGCATTCCGGAGCCAGAGGTGGGGCCGGGGGCTTGCGTACGCCGGCCTGACTGAAAAGACGACGCAGGTCGGCGGGCCAGAATTCCCAGACGACTTCCCTGGTGCGTCCCGGCACGGCCCGGCATTGACGAAAGCCCGTCGCATCATCCACCAGGATGCGTCGCAGAATGCCCGAATCGCGGATGGGCGAGATGCCGGGGATGAACCAGGTGCCGGTCTGGCGCGATGGTTCCGGGCAGAGGCTGAGGTCCGTATCGCCCGTGGCCGTGCAGACGGCGATACGGCGGATATTCAAGCCCTCGTCGTCGGCGGCCGGATCCGGCAAAGCGCCGGTCGGGTTCAGGGCCTCAAGGGAGCGCCGGATACTGAAGAAAATGGGGGTCGCCGCGTGCAGGCCATTGAAGCCGGGATTGGCCGCGCCGTCAAAACGGCCCACCCAGACTACCAGGACGTAAGGCCCGAAAACCCCGGCGGTCCAGGCGTCGCGCAGGCCGTTGGACGTGCCGGTTTTCCAGTAGGTCGGCGTGCGGTCAAAGCCTTGGGGCGACGGCGCGCGCAACATTTGCAGAGCCACAAAGGCCGCTTCGGGCTTGAGCAGGGGAAGCGGACCGGTCGCGTGTTCGTCTCGCCGGAGCACGGGAGCGCGCCAGATGCCCCGGTTGGGCAGCAGGGCATACAGCCCGGCCAGCTCGCGCATGCTCACCTCCGCGCCGCCCAGAACCAGGGCCAGTCCGTAATGCTCCGGTCCGTGCTCGAAACGCACCCCGGCTTTGCCCAAAAAACCGTACAGGCCCGGCGCGGGCAACTGGCTGGCCAGAGCGATGGCGGGGATGTTGCGACTGCCCAGCAGGGCCATACGCGCGCTGATAGGGCCGCGAAAACCGCCGTCGGCATTTTCCGGCTCATAGCCTTTGAACGCGCGCGGCGTGTCGGAAAGCAGGGTTTCCGGATGGATCAGTCCCTCCTGCAGGGCCAGGGCGTAAATAAAGGGCTTCAGGGTGGAGCCGGGCGAGCGTCGCGCCGCCGTGCCGTCCACCTGCCCCTGGATCGCGGCGTTGAAATAATCGGCTGATCCGGCCAGGGCGAGGATTTCACAGCTGCGCCAGTCCAGCAGCAGGGCGGCGGCATTGTCCATGCCCCACAGCCGTCCGGCCTCCACGGCCCGGCGCAACTGGCGCTCCAGCAGGCGTTGCAGGCCGAGATCCAGGGTGGTGGAGATACGGCCTTGGGGCAGTTCGCTTCCGGCCAGCAGGCTGTCCACGGCATGCGGCGCGGCAAAGGGCAGCTCTGAAAGCGCATGCACCCGCAAAGGCACATTGGGCAGGCCTTGGCCGGCATCCTGCGGATGGGCCTCGCGCCAGATTCTGTCCAGGCGCGCACGGGCCAGGGACAGGGCGCGGCCCCGGCTTGCCAGGGGATTGCGCGCAGCCGGGTGCTGGGGCACCGGTGCGAGGGCCAGAATTTCGGGCAGGCTGAGTTCGGCGGCCTCCTTGTGGAACCAGATGCGCGCCGCCGCGCCCACGCCTTCCACATTGGCGCCGTAGGGCGCAAGATTGAGGTAGGCTTCGAGAATTTCATCCTTGCCGTAATGCCGTTCCAGCACCAGAGCCTGCCAGATCTGGCGCAGTTTGCCGGGAATGCTGGCCGTGGAGAACTTCCGGGTCAGGCGCACCACCTGCATGCTGATGGTGGAGCCGCCCATGCGGCGGCCCCCGAGAGCCATCTGGGCCACGGAACGCAGCAGGGCCAGCGGATTGACGCCGGGGTGGCGATAAAAGGAACGGTCCTCGTAGAGCAGGGTGGCTTCCATGAGTTCCGGGGGCATGGCCGTCAGGGGCGTGAAAATACGGTATGTGCCGTCCGGGGCCAGGGTAATGCGCAGCACGCGGTCCCGGCGGTCCAGAAAAATGCGCGAGAAGCCCGCCTTGCCGTAAAGGTCGGGCCTGGGCGCGGCATGCAGCGCCAGCACAAAGGCCAGCGCCGCGCAGCAGAGCGAAAGCGGGAGGCCGACAAGGACCAGCCTCCCGCACGAACGCCGTTTACTCCTCAATGACTATCTTCTCCGGCAGGCTCAAGGCCCGGGCTTCCGGGTCGTACATGGCTTCGGCCTGCACGGGCGGCCAGGTAAATTCGCCCCGGCCCGTGATCTTGACCCGGTAGCGGAAAACCCGCTCGCTCGTCGCCAGATCCGTGAAAATCAGCATCCGGTCTTCCCGGCGTTCGGCATAATCGGGCTCCATGTCCCGGTCCTCGTGGACGCTTCCCTGATTTGTGGCCAGTTCCGCGCTTTCTCCGCTCTGGCTGACCACAAATTCAAAGCAGCCGGGCAGCATGTCCACAAGGGCGATATTCTCCCGCTCTCTGTCAAAGGCGCGGGCAATGACAGCTACCACCACCTCGTCGCCCTGCCGGGGGGCTGTGACGGGATCGCCTTCGGGCGTGCGCAGTTCGCGCCGTATGCTGAGCCCTTTGCTGACGGCCTGCGTGGGCAGATCCCGCCCGAAGCCCACGTTTTCCAGTTGCCAGAAAAAGGGCGCGTCCGCCGTGAAGCTCAGCCCGGCCAGTTGCTCCAGCAGCGCGCGGGAGGGCGCGCCGCTTTCGCTGTCCAGGGCCAGGGCGCGCACGCCCTGGCCCTGAAGCGGCGGCAGAGCAAGCGTTTGGCCTGTCTGATCCAGCCCGCTGACCGAGGCCTGCGCCAGCCCGGCGTCCAGGCTCTGGCTGTACGCCATCAAGGCCCTGGCCGCCTGCGCCGCCGAGATGGTCGTATAGCGCTGTTGCGCCGCCAGGTCGAAGATGTCGTCGAGCATGTCCTGGGCCTTCTGCCCCCGGAGTTCCTCCGGGAATTGTCCTGCCAGCACCGTAAGAAACAGGGCGCGGGAGCTCAAGCCGTCGAAAGGATAATCCGCCCGGAAGGATTTCGCGGCCTCGGGACGGTATCCCCTGATCAACTCTCCGGCCAGTTTGTCTTCTCTCATCAGTTTCCAGCTGCCGGCCATGAACACGGTGGTCAGGTCATTGCGCCACTGCTCCGGCCCATAACGCTCCAGCCAGGCCGAGAGTGTGGCCAGGATGTTGCTGGTCAGTACGCCGTTGCGGGTCAGCACCCATGTCGCATAGGCCTTGACGCGGGCGTCTTCCAGGCTGTCGGGGCTCTGCATGGCCTCCTGTTCCAGAGCGGCCAGGAATCCTTTGTCCAGGCCTCCGGCCAGAGAGAGGCCCGCCGCCCTGGCGGTGGTCAGGAAGTCCGCCGCATAGGCGGAAAGGAAGAGATCGCCTCTGCCGCCACCGGGCCAGGTCGCGAAATGCCCTTCATCCAGCTGCCGGGCTTGAAGCATCTGCATGGTTTCCAACACCCAGGCACGAATTTTCTGTGGCGTGTAGCGGGCGTCAGGCGGCGTCAATTCGGGCCGGGCCAGAAGCGCCAGGTCGGGAAAAGCCGCGCTGACGCGTTGCTCCGTGCAGCCGTAAGGATACGCGGCCAGCCAGCGCATCAGGCCGTGGGCCAGCGGCAACGGCAGGGCGGAGATGGAGGCGCGCAGTTCCGCGAACTGCGGGTAGAGTCGGCGGGGCGACTTGGCCTCGGCCGTGTACGGGGCCTGCCCGACCCGGCCCAGAAGCACGTCGGTGGAGCGCGGCAGCGCGGGCCGGATGGAAAGGCCCATGGGCCGCGTCACCGTTTCGCCGGGCTGGCCGGGCAGGGGCGTGGCAATAAAGCTCAGCTCGTGCCCTCCCGGCAGGTCCTCGGCGCGGAAGCGCAGGCGCACAGTCTGTTGCCGTGCCGGTTTAAGATCCAGGGGCTCGGGCAGAGCGTCCAGCAGCGTGCAGCCGCCGTCGCTCCGCACGCCAAGAGCCACCCGGCGCGCTGTGTCCTCCTGACCCTCCGGACGTTCCAGCATGTCCGTCAGGCTGACGGAGGCCTCAAAGACATCGCCCGGCGTCACGAAAAGCGGCAGCATGGGTTGAATGACGACTTCGGCCCTGGACACGGCCTCGGTCCGGGCCGCGCCCACGGCTCCGGGCGCGCAGCCCACGGCCATGATCCGCAGTTTGCCGTTGAATTGCGGCGGCACCGGGATCTGGACCAGGCTTTCCTCGGGCCCCACGTCAAGCACGCCGGACCAGAAGACCATGGGCGCTTCGCCGGGCCTGCGGAACGGGTTCTGACCCAGGGCGGCTTGATTCGGCGGAGCGGGAGCTTCGCCGCCGCCAAAGGCCGAAATCATGCCGCGCAGGTGGCGGTATTCCGGCATCAGCAGGTCGAAATACTGATAGGTGTCCACCTCCAGGGCCCGGTCGCCCAGCAGTGCCCGCAGGGGGTCGGGCGTGGCGTAGGAGGTGAGCTGCAAAATGCCTTCGTCCACGGCGAAGACAATGGCTTTGGACGGTTGTTCGGCGCGCACCCGCACGGGGAGGGTCTGCCCCGGCCTGACCACCCGGCTTGCCGCGCGTGCGGCGTCCGCTTCGGTGCGCACGCTCAGGCCCAGATCGCGTCCCCGCATATTGATGCTGAACGGCAGCACCACGCTGGCCTGAGGTTGGGTAAAGATATCCGCGTCGTCCATGGACCGGAAGTAGGTGATATTGCAATATACCCGGCCTTCAGTCCCCCTGGGCAGGGTCAGGCGCTGCACGCTCTGTCCGGCCTGGGCTGTGAACCATGTTTCAGCCAGCACGTCTTCCCGCTCCACCGTAATCAGGCCCGCGCCTTTGTAAGGCGTGTTCAGGGCTATTTCCATGGTTTCGCCCGGGGCGTAGTCCTGCTTGCTGAGTTTTGCGGTAAGCCTGGCCTCGTGCTCCTCGCCCAGGCGCGCCTGGGCCGTACCGGCTACTTCGTAGGGCACTCGCAGGACCAGATTGCCGGTCTTGTCGCGGGCTTCCAGCAGATGCGGGCCCGGTTCGTCCAGGCGCAGGTCCACAACCGCCTTTTTGTCCATGCGAAGCTTTTGCGTGCCCAACGGCTTGCGCCGGGGCAGATTCTGATAGCGGTACTGTCCCTGGCCGTCGCGGGTCAGACTGCGCGTATAACTGATGCCCACAAAGCTCAGTTCCAGTTCTCCCAGGTCCACGAGGGCGAGTTTATGGTCCACGGCCAGCAGGTCCAGCCGGGCTTTGCCGTGCTGGGGCAGATAGTTCAGGTCGGCGTCGCTACGCCAGCCCACTACTGATTCCAGAGGCGAAAACAGCAGGGAAGCGTCGGCCATGACGCTGCGCCCGCCGCCGGCGTCCATGCCTTCGGCCAGGGCGCTCAACCGGAAGGTGGAGTTCTCGTAGCCCGCCAGATCCAGGGCGAACACGGCGTCCCCCTGGTCGTCGGTCTGCCGGGTCGGCACTTCCGCCGATTGGCCGTTCAGACTCCGGGCCGCATTGTAAAAGTTGTAGTCGGCATATTCGCGGAAGTGAAACGCTGCGGGCGCGAAGCGCACTTGCAGTTTGACGTCGTGGCCCACAGCGGGCGCGCCGAAGAGATTGACCAGATTCACCCGCGCGGACAGGCCGTTTTCCTGATCCTTTTCCGGCCCTTGTTTCAGGTCCTGGGGCCGCAGCCAGCCCTTGCCCGCGCCGGGCGTGAGCCGCAATTGCAGGCGAAGGGTTTCGGGCTGGAATTCCTCCACCATGACCCTGGAAACGCGCAAAACTTCGCCGCGCTGTCCGCCGTCGGCGGTGCTCAGGCGCAATTCCCAAGGGCCGGTGGGGGCTATTTCCTCCAGGGGGAAAGATAGTTCGCCGAAACCCTCGGCCGCCAGCGTGATTTTTTTACCGGCCGCCTTGTTGCCGCGCGGATTGTACAGCGTGGCCCGCAACGGCAGGCCCGCAAGCTCCGTGGAGCCCCATTGTCCCTGTTTGACCAGATAGCCGAAATGCAGGCTTTCACCGGGACGGTACATGCCGCGCTGGCTGAACAGATAGGCGTTGAGCCCCTGGTCGGAAAGCCGGTTGCCGCCCACGTCGAAGCGCGAATAATTGAGCTTGCGTGCATATTGCTCCAGGGGCAGGAAGGCCAGATCGCTCCCCTGGGCCGCCGCCAGGGCCAGGGGCTTCTTTTCGCGCGTGAAGCCCGCGAGAGAGGGCAGCACGGCCTTGCCGCGCGCATCGGTTCTGGCGCTGAACACAGGCAGGCCATTGGCTCCGATCACCTGGACGTTCACATTGCCGCGCGGTTTGCCGTCGGCCAGGCTGACGGCATAGACCACACTTCCGCCCTGGGCGGAGGTCTTATGGATCAGGCCCAGGTCCGTCATCAGCACAAAGCGGTTTTCTTTACTCACGCTGTCGGCGTCGCGCCGACCCGTGAGGCTGAGATAGAACAGGCCTTTCTGACCGTCGCGGAGCAGGGGGCGCAGATTGAGCGCGCTGAACTGGGCCGACATGGCGTCACGCCGCTGCAGCGGCAGGCTGCCCCGGCTGATGACGCTCAGATTGTCAAGATCCGGGCGGCTGCCGGTATAGGCCTGGTCATAATCGTAATTGTCGTAGTCCAGTTGATCCAGGTTGGCCAGCAGAAAGGTATTGAGAAATTCGGGCCGGATCTGGGCCACTTCATAGTCCACGGCATCCAGATTGCGGCTGTAGATGGAGACCACGGCGTCGCCGGTCAGAGCCAGCACGCCGCCCTTCTGCATAATACGCAGAGCTTCGGGAAAGGCGGGCGTTTGCAGCAGCTTCCGGCTTTCCGCGCCGGAATGCAGCCCCGCGGCGCTGGCCAGGCCCTGGGGCAGGCACAACAACAGGCTGCGGTCGGCCTCCAGGTTGTCGGCAATAGCGAAGAAAATATCCGTGGACGGCTTGTCCTCCTCATCCCCGGCTTGCAATGCGAGCCGGGGAGCCTGGGAGACTATTTCCGGAGTGAGCTGTTCCATGGTCCAGGCCGGGGCTCGCCGGGATTTTTCGTTTCCATCGCCCTCTTCGTCTTCGTTGTCGGGCTGTCTTTGTTCCTCACTTTCCAGGCCCGGCGGCAAGAGGCGCACGTCCAGCTTGCCCAGAACCTCCGAAGGCTTGACCGGCAGGGAAAAATGCAGCGCAAGCACCATCTGCGCCCGCAGGTCGGGTCGGGTGGCAACGCTGAGATCAGCGGCGTTCAGTGTGAACAGGTTGTCGATAGTGGGCAGGCGCACGAAAAAGTCCTCGCCCTTGGAAGGGGGGCCACCGTGCACCGCCGTGAAGCCCGGCGCCAGGGAGACGCGCAGGCCCGCGTCTTTTGCCGCCAGGCGCAGGACCGGCAGGCTGTAGTTCAGACGATCATCACCGTTGAAATGCAGCACGGGCTCACCCAGCAAGAGGCCTTCGCCCTGGGGAGTGGCGCTGAAACGGCTCTCCACGCCGGTTTTGTCCACAGACGAATTGAAGTGTATTTCGCCGCTGACGGTCATGGTTTTGAGATTTTCAGGATCAAATTTGAAGCTGCCCGTAATTTTTGCGCGCAAAGGCGCGCTGCGGAAGGTCACCGCGCCGGACACGGCTGTGCGCGGCGGCAGGGCCCGGCTGATATCCACCTTGTAGGCCGTGTCCACGGGCCAGCCTTTTTCCGGGAAAAAGAGCAGGCGGTCTCCGCTCCATTCCCAGTGGCCCGGAATGGGCGGCGTGATCGTTACTTCGGGCGCGGGCCGTCTGCCGAAATTACGCCGACAGACCGATTCGCCGTCCTCGCCGTAGGCATCCCGGCACTTTTGCTTGTCCATGCTGAAGCCCAGTTCCAGCCTTTCCCGGCCGCCGGGTTGCTCCACCGGGCCTTCAAAACGCCAGTAACTGATCAGGCCGTTGACCTTCTGGGGGATCGGAGTCTTGTATTTCGGCGCGGCCCAGGCGTTTCCAACAGACAGGAACAACAGAAAAAGGGCAAATACAAGCCTGTTGCGCACAGTGCCGAAAATGAGCTCGGGCGTGGACATGCTGATTCTCCGGGCTTGGAGGTGGGATAAAAATATTTTTATTTTGAGCTTGCCTAAAGCCGCACTGTTGTCAAGCACGGGGCGGACATGGCGCAGGGCAGACGCATCTAAATTTTGAGAGCTTCAAGGAGGAAGTCGTCATTCAAGGATATTTTGAAGCGTTTACCCTTCAGACTTGACTTCCCGGGGATACGTCGCAGTAAATTCAGACAGATACTTCGCAGTGTTCCTAAATTCTTGGCTGCGTTACGGGTTCGTGCCCGACTTTGATCCTCGTTAAAAACGACATCCAGGCACCAGTGCAGTGAGTTTTCTATCTGCCAATGTGCACGAGCGCTTTGGGCGGCGTAAGATTCGCCCTGGGGCAGACTGCTTATGTAATAACGGCGGCTTGTTTCGACAGTATCTCCGTGCTCCCGTATGGATTCGATAAGCACAAAGCTCCGTAAGCCTGGCCATTCCGCCTTACCCGCGTGCCAATCAACGGAGGCTGACTGCCAGCACCGCCGAGTTTCAATTCGCCCATGGTCTTTCTCTACTTGTTCAAAACCTGGAGGCGATTGCCCGGAAAGATCATCCATATAGGCGCTTACCTCGTCAAATAATACTTGGTGGTTAGCCTTAAGCGCCAAAAGATAATCGGCTTTCTTTTCTATGGCCTTGGCTGCTACGGCTTTCTGGCAGTTAAGCGCATCTGCTGTAACGACACATCCCTTAAGATCCAGCATATCCATCAGTTGAGGAACAGCCGTTATTTCATTGCTTTTCTCCTCAACCGCCATTTGTCCGAGTACCAGACGATTTTCCACCGACCAGGCATTAAGCATGTGTAAGGCGTTGTTGGCCTTAGTCCCCGTGCGACGGTGCGTTTTGCCATCAAAGGCAACTATGTCGCCACACACCTGCTCACGCAGTCGCCGTGATAACTCCATAAGGCACTCCCCGAAACAGGAGGGGGAAATCGCCTGAAATACTCGGTTGAAGGTATCGTGACTTGGAACACTTTGCATGCCTATGTGCTTGCGTAGCCACTCTTGCTTGGCATGTGCATAATCTTCCATGTCATAGAAGCCCTCTGCGCCTGACAGGTACGAGCATAAGGAAATAAACAAAATAACTTCAAGACTATGTATCTTCGTCCGCTCTACCCGAGGATCAGGCAGTCCCCTAAAAATCGTCAGAATGAGTTCATGAGTTTCTTGCATGCCTCCTTTTTATAGACTTTTTTTAGATGCGTCTGCCCTGGGACATGGCGCCGCAATGCTTGCGGGCGGCATGGTTCAGGTGGTAATTTGAAATGTTGCATTCGGGAGGCGTCTTTTCGGCCGTCCGGATGCATCGAACGTATTTATTGTGATGGAGACATGGCTAAAAATCTGACTCAGGGCAGCCCGGCGAAGCTGATTTTTTTCTTCGCGCTGCCGCTCTTTATCGGCAATCTTTTCCAGCAGATCTACAATATGGCCGATACCCTGATCGTGGGGAGGACTATCGGGGTCACGGCCCTGGCGGGCGTGGGCAGCACCGGCAGCCTGCTGTTTCTGGTCCTGGGCTTTGTCATGGGCATGACTTCGGGGTTTTCCATTGTCACGGCCCAGTTTTTCGGCGCCTGCAACAAGGTGGGCGTGCGGCGCAGTTTTTGCGCCGGTATTCTGCTCAGCGCGGTTGTGGCGGCCGTTCTGACGATCTCCGGCGTGTTGCTTTCACGCACGGTGCTTGTACTCATGCTCACGCCGCCAGAGATCATGGAGGACGCCCACAGTTATATCATCGTCATTTCCTGGGGCATCGGCGCGGCCGTGCTTTTCAATCTGCTCTCCAACATGATCATGGCCCTGGGCGACAGCAAGACCCCGCTGTTTTTCCTGATCATCGCCTGCCTCCTGAATATTATTCTGGATTTCATCTTCATTCTTTACTTTAAGATGGGCGTGGCGGGCGCGGCCTGGGCCACAGTGCTGGCCCAGGTGGTATCGGGCCTGCTCTGCGTGGGCTACATCCTCAACAAGCAGCCCCTGCTGCGGCCGCACGCCAAGGACTGGAAACTCGGCTTCAAGGATATCTGGAAACCCATGCGCATCGGCTTGCCCATGGGCTTCCAGATGTCGGTCATCGCCGTGGGCGCGATCATTCTGCAGGCGGCCCTGAACAGCCTGGGCCCCCTGGCCGTGGCCGCCTACACCGCCGCGCAGAAAATCGACATGGTGGCCGTGCTGCCCATGATGTCCTTTGGTCTGGCCATGGCCACCTACACGGGACAGAACTACGGCGCGCGCAATCTGGAGCGCATCCGGCAGGGCGTGCGCCAGTGCTGTTTCATGTCCGTGGGTTTCAGTATCGCTATTGCCGTGGTCAATATTACGGGCGGGCACCATCTTATCGCGCTTTTCGTGGGTGGGGGGCAGGAGCGGGTCATCGAGATGGGGCAGACTTATCTGGAGATCAGCGGTTGCATGTACTGGGTGCTGGCACTGCTCTTTATTTACCGTAATACCCTCCAGGGTCTCGGGCAAAGTCTGATCCCCACGCTGGCCGGTGTCATGGAGCTGCTTATGCGCGCGCTGGCCGCCGTGGTGCTGGCTGTCTGGTGGGGCTTCAACGGGGTTTGCCTGGCCAATCCCCTGGCCTGGCTGGGGGCCGCGTTGCCCTTGGGCATCGCTTATTACGCGAGTATGCGCCGTCTGAAGCGTGAGGGCCTGCCCCCGCCCGAGGCCGTGTAACGCACTGTGCCCGAGGATTCAGATCAGGCTTTCCGCGCCGGGCCGCCGCGACAACAGCCGGGCCCGGACCACAGCCTGGGATTGATTGGCATAACAATAGACGCAGGCGTGGGCGCAGGTGCTGTACGCGCCGATATCCTTGGCGGGCAGGCATTGGCAGTGCTTGCGGCGGCTGGGATCTTTGGCGGCCTTGCCGGGTCTGCTTGCAGGCAGTAAGGACGCGCGTGTCGGGTCCAGGCCGCAGAACCGCTGGATCTCCGCGTCGTCCGGGCAGAGGCGACTGACCAATGCCGGATCCACGCAGGCATTGGACGCGATGCCCAGGGCGGAAAGATTCAGAGCTTCGGCGCAGGTGCTCAGCGCCAAGGGATGCGGCCACGCGGCGTTGCGGCGGGCCAGGCCTTGAGCCAGGGCCAGCATTTCCGCTTCCGAAGGCGCGCGCGGCACTGTGGTATGGGCGGCCAGACGGCTTCTGATCTTCAGATACATATCCAGAAAGCTGATTACCAGCTTGTCCGTATACGGGCTGATCCTGCGGCCCAGGGCGTCCAGGCGTTCCAGCAGGGCTTCCGGAGGCAGTTGCGCGGCCAGCAGCAGCGGGTCCCAGCGCCAGATCACCCGCTGCCTGCCGAGCCGTTCCGACAGGCGGCAGAAGGTTTCCAGGCGCTGCTCCAGCGGGGGCAGGCCCGGCTCCAGGCCCTCGGCTTCATAATTGTTGAGCGTGAACTGAAAGTAATACTTGAAGCCGTAATCCTCGATTTCCGACAGATGCGGCAGCAGGGGCAGGGGATTTTTGCTCCAGAAGACCAGCAGCCTGCAACGCTCGAAGGAAACGTATTGTCCTTGTCCGGCGTTAAAGGGATTGCGCCAGAGGCAATATCCGGCGCGCAGGCGTTCCAGCAGCCAGCGGACGTGAAAAGCCGGAATGTCCGTGGCCCGGCTGGCTGAAATGACATACGGGGCCACGGCCCGGCTCGGGCCGTGGGCTGTGGTGATCTGAAGAGTGGGCCAGGGGGACATGGCAGCGCGCGGGTTCAGGCCCGCCGGTGCCCGCGCAGGGCGGCCCAGACGCAGCTTGCCGCGAACCAGCAGCAGGAAACCAGAATTATGGTGGCTCCACTGGACGTGGCCAGCCAATCCTGGGCGGACAGAGTCAGCCCGGCGAAGCCGGAACTGATGCCCGCCAGCAACGCCCACCAGAACATGCCGCCTGCGGTGCGGGCCAGATTGCGGGCAGTGGCCGCCGGTACGATGAGCATCGCCGTGACCAGCAGCACGCCCACGGCCCAGACCGAAAACATGACCACCAGGGCCAGCAGGCCCGCGAAAAGATATTGCCAGAGAGCCACGCGTATGCCGTGCACCCTGGCCATGACCGGATTGAGGGCTATAGCCAGGAGGCGGTTGTAGCCCACGGCCTGAAAGAGCAACATGCCCAGGAAGAGCAGGCCCAGAAAGGCGATTTCGCCTTCGCTGATGGTCAGGATGTCGCCGTAGAGGAATTGCTGCATGTCGCGGGCCACGCCGCTGGCCCGGCTGACCACGGCCAGGCCGAAGGCCACCACCGCTGAAAACACGATGCCGATGGCCGTATCGGCGGAGAGATTGCTTTTGCGGCGCACGACCATGACCGCCAGCCCCACCAGCACGCCGAAAAGCGGCATGGACAGCCGGGGGTTCACAGCCAGAATCAGGCCCAGGGCCACTCCGGCGAAGGCCGAGTGCCCGATGGCGTCGGAAAAGAAGGCCATGCGGAAATTGATGACCTCCACGCCCAGCACGGCTGCCATGGGCGTGAGCAGCAACAGACCCAGCAGGGCCTGTTGCATGAAGCGGGCCTGCAGGCAGTCCAGGGGCAACAGGCCGATCAGCGTGTAAACCGGCGAGAAATCAGGCATGAGGATTTCCCCCGGCGGTATTGCCCGCTTCGGCCGGATTGTCCGGCGCTGCCGTGGCCGCCGGGGGCATGTGCAGAGCGCAGCCCCGGCAGGGCAGGGGGGCCAGGACGTTCAGCCGCTGTCCCGGATCGGACGGCAGATGATCCGGCCCGTGCAGCGCCCCGCACTGGGGGCAGGCCGGGTCCGCGCCGTCGCACTGGTCCGGATAGAGGTGGATGGGCACACCGAAGAGATTCAGCAAGGTGGCGGCGGTCAGGGTGGTGCGCGGCGGACCCTCGGCGCGCACACATTTGTTCAGGCAGATCACATGCGTGGCGTAATGGGCCGCCAAGGGCAGATTGTGGCTGACCATGAGCTGGGTAAAGCCGTATTCGCGCCGGGCCGTGTCCAGCACTTCCCAGAACAGGCGTTCGCCCTGAAAGTCCACGCCCGCTTCCGGCTCGTCCAGCACCAGCAGCTCCGGCTCATGCCCCAGAGCCGCTGCCAGCAGCACCCGGCGCAGTTCGCCGCCGGAGAGGTCGCCCAGGCGGCGGTTTTCCAGATGCTCGGCCCGTACCAGAGCCAGCAGGCGGCGAGCCCGTGCGCGCGCCCCGGCTTTCAGTCCCAGCCAGAGCGGCCTGCGCTGGCGCTCCAGAGACAGAAATTCGCTGACCAGCAACGGCAGGCCGCCGTCCATCTGCAATTGCTGGGGCACATAAGCCAGGCGCGGCCAGGCCGCGCCGCGCCTGCCGTCGGGAAGGATGCGCCCGGTATAGGGCGCTTCGCCGATGAGGCAGAGCAGCAGGGTGGTCTTGCCCGCGCCGTTGGGGCCCACCAGCACGGTATTGCCGCCACGCGGCACGCTGGCGCAGATGTCCTCAAGAATCTGATTGTTTCCCCGGCGTACGCTCAGATGCTCAAAGACGATGGCCGGGGCGGAACCTTCAACGCGGGTCAAAGTAACGCTCAAGGGTTTTGCAATTGGCGGTCATGACGGCCTCATAGTAGCTCAGGGGCGCATCGGCGGGACCCGAGGCCACGGGATCAAGCTGCGCTGCGGGCACGCCGGTTTCGCGCGCCAGGGTCTGGGCGGGTTTGTCCGAATACTGCGGCTCGCCGGCAATGAGCACGGGCTTTTCTTTGCGGATGCGCCGCACCAGTTCCATGAGCCGGGCCGCCGAGGGTTGAACGTCCTCGCTTTCCTGAATCACGTCCATAACCTCCAGGCCCGCGTCATGGACCAGATAGGCCAGCGCGTCGTGTTGCAGCACAATGCCCTTGCGCGGGGCGCAGGCCCCCACCTCGGCAAGACGGCGGCCCACGGAAAGCAGGCGCGCGGCATAGTCCTCGGCGGCGGCACGATAGGCCGCCGCCCCTTGAGGATCAACGCGGGCCAGGCCTGCGGCGATATTATAGACCATGGCGGCGGCTTGCCGCGGTCCGGCAAAAATGTGCGGATTGACATTGCCGTGGTCGTGTCCGGCATGCGGAGAAGGCGACATGCCGCGCGGCAGGGGCAGAGGATCAATGCCTTTGCTGCTGTCAATGACCGTGGCCTTGGCGTTGATTTTTTTCAGGGGGGCGGCCAGGAACTCTTCCAGCCCCAGGCCGTTCATTACCACCACCTGGGCCTGCGCCAATTTTTGCAGATCGCGGGGCGTGGGGGCGTAGTCATGGGGGCAACCGGCCTGAGCCGGAATCAGCAGCTCCACCCGCACATAGGGGCGGCTGTGGGCCACATTACGGGTGAACAGATATACCGGAAACGTGGTCGCCAGCACGCGCAGTTCAGCGGGTTGGCCGGAGGCTTGGGGCGGCGCGGCCTGCACGGGTTGGGGCCGCATGCTGAAAAAAAGCCCGGCCAGAACAGCCAGGACAAGCAGAATATGGGGCAGACGGGCAGGCGGGCGGCCCGGCGCGGCGGAATGTGCTGACATGGCGGTATTCCACGGTTAAGATAGTAACAAGACTACCTTTCATAAGACCCGAAATGGGCGCTGTCAAGGCGGCGGACGGGCCTGCGACGTTGCCGGGGCTTGCCGGGCCGCCTCGCCCACAGTATTCTGAAAAGACGTGCATGCCCGGCATGCGGGCGGCGTAGAGTTTGAACTGTGTCACATTTCAAACCTAAAATATTCTAATGACAGCAGGCCGTGCCGGAACAATCCGGTACGGCGGGAGTTTTATATGATTGAAAATATTTCCGCTTTGTTGCGTCTTAATGACGGCATGGAGATGCCCGGTTTCGGTTTCGGCTGTTATAAGGCTTCAGGACCTGAACTGGCTCTGGCCGTGCGGGAGGCCGTGGCCTGCGGCTACCGTTATATTGACACGGCCGCGTATTACCACAATGAAGACACGGTGGGCGAAGCCTTGCGGCAGAGCGGCCAACCGCGCGAAACGCTGTTCGTGCTTTCCAAAATCTGGCCCACGGACTTTGCCGAGCCGGTACGCGCTCTGGAACAGAGCCTCAAGCTGTTGGGCCTGGATTATCTGGACGGCTGTCTGCTGCACTGGCCGGGCCTGGACGACGCCCGGCGGCTGCGCGCTTTTGAGCAGTTGTTGCGCCAGAAAGAGCAGGGCAAGATCCGCGTCCTGGGCGTTTCCAATTTTCTGGCCGAGCATCTCAGCGAGATGCGCGACACCTTCGGTTTCTGGCCTGCGCTCAACCAGATTGAAGTCCACCCTTTGTTCAGCCAGGCGGGGCTCTGCCGTTTCTGCGCCCAATGCGGCATCCAGGTCGTTTCCTGGAGCCCGTTGGGCCGGGGACGGGACATGGAGCAGCCCGTTGTGCGGGAACTGGCCGCCACGCTCAACAAAACACCGGCTCAGATACTGCTGCGCTGGCATCTGGAAAAAGGTCTTTTGCCCATTCCCAAATCCGTCCATCGGGAACGGATCAGGGAAAACAGCGAGGTTTTTGATTTCCGACTGACCTCGGAGCAGGTGGCGGCCTTGGATGACCTGGAACTACCGGACGGGCAGGGACGTATGGGACCGGACCCGCTGACATATCCCCGTTGACCTATCTCCGCTGTCCCCCACTGATCCACTGTCCGGCCTCTTGTCTGTTTGCCTTTTCTCCCGGCCCTCCTCATATAATCTTTTTTTCCCGGTATCCGGACCCCCCTGGGGCGGCCCGGATACCGGGGTTTCGGCTCGTTCAATAAGCCGCATCAAACACTTGGGATGACCCTTATGAAGTTCCGCCGGGAACGATTGCCGACAGACAAAATAACCGGGGTCGACCAGCAATCTCCCATATATATCTTTTAATAAATATGATCATATGAAGGCAAGGCGTTTGCCTGTTCCGGGCCGGAGGCATTCATGGGCCCGTGGTTCAGGTCGACCCGTTGCGAAGGACTTCAGCGCACAGCCGCGGACGTTGCGGCCGTGCGTCTATATACCGCAATGAAGCGGGTTTCTCCACATAACGAGGCGTTCTTATGTTTACGAGCAGTATAGGCAAAAAAATCGGCAGCGGTTTCGCGCTGCTTCTTCTGCTCGCCTGTCTGGCGGGCTATCTTTCTTCGGCGGAAATGCGGCGGGCGGCCGATGATTCCCGGCGCGTGGCCGCCGAATATATTCCCAAGGTCAAATTCGCCCTCAACCTGGGCTGGAGCCTCAACGACGCGTTGACGCGCATCAATGAGGCCCCCGGAAGCGAACAGGCCGGACAGGAGGCGTTACAGGCTCTGGAAAAAGTGCGGGCCGACTTTGAAAAAATGCGCGAGCATTCCATAAAATACCCCTCGCATGTGCCCTTGGTGGAATTCGTGCGCGATTTCCCGGCGCCGTTTGAAGCTCTGGCAGCATCCACCCGGGAAACTATCGAAACCGGGGAACACACGCGCTCCGTCATAGCGCGTATGGAGGGGCTCGGCGCGGCGGCTCTGGAATCCCTGACGGCTCTGGAAGATCTGGTCCGGGAAACCACCCGCGAGTTTGTCGAGGCCGGCAATACGGCCATGAGTCTGCAATATGCCGACAATCAGCGTGACGCGGCGCGTCTTTACGCCATGACCCAGGAAATCCGCCTGTTGATGAAAGGCGTTATATACAACAATGATGCGGCGGCTTTTGCCGCGGCGGAAGAAATTTTCACGCGTATGAACGCGCTTGCCGCGACAGTAAAGGGAAGGCTGGTCAAGCCCGCCTGTCAGGAAGCCTTTGCGCGGGCGGAAAAAAGCATGAGCGAATATATGACCGGCGCGCGCGAAATGTTCGCGGCCAAAGGCAAAGAGGCTGAGATTTCGACGCGGCTGGCAGACCATGCCGCAGCCACAAGCCGTCTGACGCACGATATCGGGGTAACGGGCTTGCGCATTGCCGAAGGCATTGTCAACAGCAATTACGAGGATCTGAAATCCACCGTTCGCAACAGCCTGATTATTCTGGCGGCGGTATTGCTTTTGGGCGCCGCGCTGGCTGTGGGCATTACGCGTATGATCACCAAGCCCCTGCGCGCGACAGTGGATTTCGCTCAGGGAGTGGCGGCCGGTAATCTGGACCAGGAACTGGCTCTGCACGCACGGGATGAAACCGGCCGTCTGGCCGATGCCTTGCGCAGCATGGTGGGCAGCCTGCGGCAGCGTCTGGCGGAAGTGACCGAACAGTCGGAACAGGCGCGCCGCAAGGGCGAGGAAGCCCGGCTGGCCTTGGAGGAAGCCCATGCCGCGCGCAAGGCTGCCGACAGCGCCCGCAGGGAGGGCATCCAGTCCGCGGCCGCGCGGATGGAGGACATTGTGCGCGCCGTGTCCGAGGCATCGGAGATTCTGAGCAGCCGCATTGCCGGAGCCGGGGCCGGAGCGGAAGATGCCGCGGCGGGCATGGGCGAAACCTCTACCGCCATGGATGAGATGAACGCCACGGTCTCAGAGGTGGCGCGCAATGCTTCTGAAACGGCTTCGTTCAGCGACAGGATGCGCAGCCGCGCCCACGAAGGCGCGGGTGTGGTGCGTGACGCCGTGAACGGCATTGAAAAAGCCCGTAATCAGGCCTCGGTGCTCAAAGAAGCCATGGAAGCGCTCGGCGAGCAGGCCGAGGGCATCAGCCGGATTATGACCACTATCTCGGACATTGCCGACCAGACCAATCTTTTGGCTCTGAACGCCGCCATTGAGGCGGCGCGGGCCGGGGACGCGGGACGCGGTTTTGCCGTGGTGGCCGACGAAGTGCGCAAGCTGGCGGAAAAAACCATGAGCGCCACCACGGAAGTGGGCAGCGCCATCGGCGACATTCAAAAGGCCACAGGCAACAATATCCGGCATGTGGAACAGACCGTCGCAATGATCGTCAGCACCTCGACCCTGGCGGACAGCTCCGGCGCGGCTCTGGAAGAGATCGTCTCCATGGCCGTTGAGGCTTCGGACAAGGTGCGCACCATAGCCACGGCCGCTGAAGAGCAGTCTTCGGCTTCGGAAGAGATCACCAGAGCCGTGGGCCGGGTGAACGGTATTTCCGGCGATGTGGCCGAAGCCATGCGCGAGGCTTCGCGGGCTTTGGAAAGCCTTGCGGCACAGGAAGAAGTGCTGCGGCAATTGATCATGGAACTGAAGCAGGGATAAGGAGAGGCCGGGAGCGTTGATTGTCAACGCTCCCGGCCTCCGGTTTTCGATAATGATTCGCTGATGCTCTGGGAGCTGTTTCTAAATTAGGATTTTCGTTCTCTGCCAAGAAAGGCGAATCCTGGGCGGAGGGAGCATATTCAAACATATTCGACCGTCGCACGGGCGAGCCTGACGCCGGCAGAGAGCGAAAGAACAATTAGAGACAGCTCCTAGCCGCGCAGCACGCGCTGGAACAGGTCCCGGCGGGAGATGTTCCGGGCGGGCTGCGTTTTTTCGGTGCTGGCCAGCATGGTCCGTGAGGCGTCGGCCACGGCATGCTCAAAATAGGCGGCCGGGGCTTCTTTGAAGAGATAGATGACGCGCACGCTGTCCGCATCCCCCAGGCTGGCCTCGGGCCAGTCTTTTTTGACTTCCTCCAGGCGCTTCCCGGCGAGGGCCTGCATTTCTTCCTCGTCGCCGAAGTTCATGCAGCCTGTGGGGCATGAGGCCACGCAGGCCGGAACCATGCCCTGAGTAATGCGGTCAAAGCACATGTCGCACTTGGTGATCCGGCCGCTTTCCTCGTCTTTGCGGGGAATGTCATAGGGACAGGCCGAGCGCACGCCTTCAAAGTCCACTTTGGCCGAATCCGGCATGGGCACCACGGCCCCGGTGGCTTCATCGTGCAAAAAGGCGCTTTCCGATTCCATATCCGCCTGTGCTTTGCAGGGGGCATCCACGCAGTGGCGGCACTGCTCGGGGAAGAAGTTCCAGCTGACCTTGCCGTTCTTGTCCGCTGTTTCCTTGAAACGCACCACCCTGATGGTCTGCCCCGAGAGATCGGGCGGGTTCTGGTGCGAACCGCTGTTGCGGGTTTTTTCAGCGGGCAGGTTTTTCCATTGCTTACAGGCGATCTGACAGCCACGGCAGGCTGTACAGCGCGTCAAATCCACAAAGAACATCTTGCCCATGACTAGCCCGCCTTCTTTTCAATGTTGACCATAAAGGCCTTGCTTTCCGGAATACCCGTGTTCGGGTCGCCCACCATGGCGGTGAGCAGGTTGGCGGCGTCGCCGCCGTCTTCCGGAACCAGCCAGCCGAAGTGCCAGGACGTGCCGATGACGTGCACTGTCTTGCCGTTGGCGGTGTAAGGCTTCAGGCGCGGGGTGACCATGGCCACGCATTCTATCTTGCCCCGGGGGCTGGTCAGCACGACCTTGTCGCCGTTTTTGATGCCCTTGGCCTTGGCCAGTACCGGGTCCAGCTCCGCGAAATTCTGGGGCTCGGCCTCGGTGAGCCAGGGCACGCGACGGGTCATCAGGCCGGTCTGCCAGTGCTCGGTCACCCGGTAGGTGGTGCCGATGTAGGGGTATTTTTTGTCATTCACGGCCAGTTGCTCACCCGGAGCCTTGTAATAGACCGGACTGCGCGCCTGGGACGAGAAGTCGTGCTTGGCGAAGGGAGATTCGGCGGGTTCGTAATATTCGGGGAAGGGCCCGTCGGCGCAGCCCGGCCCGTAAATGGCCCCGAAGCCGTCCTTCTGCATAATGAAGGGATGCTTGGCCCCCGGACCGCCGCCGCCGTCCACGATGTCGCCTACCCAGGTCTTGCCGTCCCAGGTGATGACCGCCTTGTCCGGATTCCAGGGTTTGCCGTTTTTGTCCACCGAGGCACGGTTGTAGATGATCCGGCGGTTGGCGGGCCAGGAGAAGGACCAGTTGGGGAACAGGCCGATGCGGGCCTGGTCCTCTGTCTGGCTGTGCTCCTGCCGGGCCATCAGATTGCCCTTTTCGGTCCACGCGCCGGAATGCAGCCAGTTGCCGCTGGCCGTGGAGCCGTCAGCCTGAAGCACCACAAAGTTGGGCACCTGCTCTCCGGCTTTGTATTCCTTGTCGCCGATCTTCACGTCGCGGGTGAAGTAACCGTTCATGATCTTGGCCACCTTGGTCGGGCTGAAGGCATGGCCTTCCTTCCAGCCGTCGATGCCCAGTTGCAGCACCGGCTCCGGGAAAGCGCCGCCCTGCTGGTAGAGCTTGCGGATTTCCTCCATCAGCTCCAGCATGATGTCGCCGTCGGGCTTGGTTTCGCCCCATGGGGCGGGCCCGGCATAGCGCCACTGGATCCAGCGCCCGGAGTTGCTCACCGAGCCTTCTTTTTCAATGGAAACGGCGCAGGGCAGCAGGAAGACCTCGGTCTTGATCTGGGTGGGATCCATGCCTGGACCGCGCCAGAACGAGCCGGTTTCATTGTCAAAAAGATTGACGTTGACCAGCCAGTCCAGCTTGGTCATGGCCTGGCGGTGCTTGTTGGAGTTGGGGCCGGAGCAGGCCGGGTTCATACCCCAGGCGAACAGGCCCTTGATCTCCCCCTGGCCCATCTTGTGGAAGACGGACTGCCAGTAGTAGTCCAGCAGGGATTTGCCCGCGTCCACGCGCGGCAGCAGGGCATAGCCCTCCTCGGGCGAAAGCGCCGGGAAGAAAGACTTGATCAGGCTGGCCATGTACTTGGGCCGGTGCTGCCACCAGTTCACGCTCATGGGGTCGGCGGACTTGGGCGTGGTCGCGTTGTAATCCGCCAGGGTCGCATGGGCGCTGGTGGGGCCGGGCAGATAGCCGGGGAAGCTGGAGGAGAGCAGGCCGTGGTCCGTGGAGCCCTGCACGTTGGATTCGCCGCGCAGGGCGTTGACGCCGCCTCCGGCCACGCCGATGTTGCCCAGCAGCAGCTGGACCATGGACATGGTGCGGATGTTCTGCACGCCGTAGGTGTGCTGGGTCCAGCCCATGGCGTACAGAATGGTGCCCGCCTTGTCCGGCCTGCCGGTGGCGGCAAAGGCCTTGTAGACGGTTTCCAGATCCTTGGCCGGAGTGCCCGTGGCCTTGGCCACGGCGGTGATGCTGTAGCGCTTGTAATGGCCGCGCAGCAGGTTGAGCACGCAACGCGGGTTCTTGAAGCTCGCGTCACGCACGGGCACGCCCTTGTCGTCCAGCTCAAAGGCCCAGGCCTTTTTGTCGTACGCGGCTTTCTTGGCGTCAAAGCCCGCGAACAGGCCGTTTTTAAAGCCGTACTTCTTGTTCACCACCAGAGGGGCGTTGGTGTATTCGCGCACGTATTCCTCGAAATAGAGCTTATTGTCGAGGATGTATTTGATCATCCCGCCCAGAAAGGCGATGTCCGAGCCGGGGCGCAGGCCCACATGATGGTGGCACAGGCCCGAGGTACGCGTGAAGCGCGGGTCCACATGGATGAGCGTGGCGCCCTTGTCTTTGGCGCGCAACACCCACTTAAAGGAAATGGGATGGTTTTCGGCAGCATTGCTGCCCATGATCAACACACAATCACTGTTGGCGATATCGTTCCAGTGATTCGTCATCGCACCGCGTCCGAAAGACTCTGCCAGAGCCTTGACTGTGGAGCTGTGTCAGAGACGCGCCTGGTGCTCGATATACACCAGGCCCAGGGCGCGCTGCATGGCCTGAAGGGCCCAGCATTCTTCATTGTCCAGAGCGGCGGAACCCAGGGAGGCAATGGCCTCGGTGCGGTTGACCACCTGACCGGCCGCGTTTTTCTCCGTAAAGGTGGCGTCGCGGGTGGCTTTGACGCGCTTGGCGATCTCCGGCAGGGCCCAGCTCCATTCCACTTCCTTCCATTCCGTGGCGCCGGGCGCGCGATACAGCGGCTTTTGGGGCCGGTCTTTATTGGACGCCAACTGGAAGGTGGACGCGCCTTTGGCGCACAGGCTGCCTTCATTGATGGGATGGTCTGGGTTGCCTTCCACGTTGATGGCCTTGCCCGGCCCGTCGGGGTGCCCTTCGGCGCTGGTGCTGACCAGCAACCCGCAGCCCACGGCGCAATAGCAGCAGACCGAGGTGGTCTGCCTGGTCCATTTCAGCTTGGCGTCCTGCGCCGCCGCGGCCACCGGAGTCAGGCTGATGCCCAGACCGCCGAAGGCCACACTGGCGGTGGCGCCCGCGCCCAGCTTCAGAAAGCCTCTGCGCGAAAATTGCATATGCTCTTCTCCTTGGTAGAGGAATGCGCTGTCCGGCATTCTTTATTTTATTATGCTTTAAAAAACATAATAAAAAATTTGTGTATAACGCACTCACGCCATCAGAATATTCTCGCCATCCTCATATACTTCTTCCTTAAGCGATGAAAATGACAGTCATCATGGGGTATGCTGCGTTATGGTAACGGTATATGTGCCTTGCTGCCATGTCAATATAGTGAAAAAAAATTCATGATTGCCTCTCAACTTCCGCTGTTATAAATTCCGACGTATTGTCAGATACGGGCGGGACAAAGGGCCTCGGAGGCGGCCAAGGCGACGCGTAAAATTTTTCGCGCGGTTGCACGGTTCCGGCTTCTGTCGTATAGCACGAGCGGGGGATTGTCCCGTATCCTCCGTGGTTCTGCTGCTTTTACCCGGCACCCTCAGCGCCTATGGAAGAAATATATGGTCACTCTCTTTTCTCTTGATGACGCCGCCCTGAGCCGCCGCCTGGAGCGTCTTGCTTCCCTGGCCTGGCTGCCCGGAGCCCTGCTGGAAATTGTGGGCGGCACGCTGCGTCTGCAACGGGCGGCTCGCAGCAGCCTGAACCCGCCGGATGCGGCGCGCCTTGCTGTAGCCGGACCCGAGGCCCGGGCCCAGGGCGCGCCCTGGCTGCCCGCCGCAGACTTTCCCTATGACCCTGCTCCGGCCAGTCCGCTCTGGGACGAACTCTGCACCCTCCTGGCCTCGCTCCGGGGCAGCCCGGCCGAGGCCGTGCAAACCCTGCGCCGGGAAACCGCGGCGGATGAGATGCTGCCCGCCAAAGCCTTTGCGGCCTTCATGCAAAACGATGAAGCCTTTTTCTCCGCCTGGGCCGCCCGCCTGCCGCAGGCCCCGGCCCTGATTCATTTTCTGGCCCAGGCCACCCTGACTCCGCAACTGGCCGCCGTGACCGATGCTCTGGCCACCGCGCGCGACGACCGGCGCGTCTGGGAACACGGGCATTGCCCGCACTGCGGCCGTCCGCCCTTCATGGGCGAACTGCACGGCAAGGAAGGCCTGCGCCGGCATACCTGTTCATTCTGCGGCGCGAGCTACAGAGCGGCCAGGCTGCAATGCCCCTTCTGCCTGGAGCGTGGAGAGGACAAGTTACGCATGTTTACCACCGACAGCCTGCCGTTCTTTGAAGTGCATGTTTGCAAGACCTGTAACAACTACATAAAGCTGGCCGATCTGCGTGAACAGGACGAAGCCCTGCCGGCGGCCCTGAGTGATCTGGCTTCGCTGCCGCTGGACATGCTGGCCCGGCAGGAGGGCTACAGTCGCCCGACGCCGTCGGCCTGGGGTTTCTGATGCATAGCGCCCGCGGCGGATGGCCGTCCGGCCCGGCCCCTCTGGATGTGCGGGCCCGGCGCTTCCGGCGCGGCCGCTGGGAGGATCTGCCTGAGGTGGCCGCCCGTGAAGAAGCCGTACGCGTGCTTCATCCCGGCGGAAGCGCCGACCTCTGGGCTTGGCCGCACGAGCTGGAGGATCTGGCCTTGGGGCATGTGCTGCTGGACTGCTCCCCATGCAGAACGGCGGTATTCCGCTCTGACCAAGGGCAGGGGAATGTCTTGGGGGACAGGCCCGTGCCCCTGCGAGCCGGGCGGGTGGAGCGTCTGGACACGCCAGAGGGACGGCATTGCCTGCGGGTGTGCTTGGAGCTTTCTTCGGCTGATCCCGCTGCCCCTGCCGCGACGCCGCGCCTCGGCGCCGCCGCTCTGCTGGCGCGGATGAATGATTTTTTTGCCGAACCGGGTCTCTGGGACGGCACGGGTTCGTTCCACCGCGCGGGCTTGTTCCACCCTGAAAAAGGGCTGGTACGGGTGGCCGAAGATATCGGACGCCACAATTGTCTGGACCGCCTGGCCGGATTCTGCGCCCGACAGAACCTTGAATCCGCCGCGTATGCGCTGTTTATCTCCGCCCGGATCACCGGCAGCCTGTATGCCAAGGCCCGGCGGGCAGGCTTCGCGTTGCTGGTCAGCCGGGGCGCGGTGACCGGCGCGGCCCTGACAGCGGCCATGGCCCAGGACATAACTCTGGTGGGCTTTTGCCGCCCCGCGGAGGAACGGTTGACCGTGTTCTGCGACAGTGCCGGGCGGGTGACGGCATGACCAAAACCACCAGGGGCGACGTGGCCGGTGTGGTGCTGGCCGGAGGACTTTCTTCCCGCCTGGGGCAGGAAAAAGCCCTCTTGCGGGTGCACGGCCGGGAACACCCGGATCTGCTGTGCCGCACGCACAACCTTTTGACCGCGCTTTTACCCCAATGCTGGGTGGCCT
This sequence comes from Desulfovibrio fairfieldensis, assembly GCF_001553605.1. NCBI lineage: Bacteria > Pseudomonadati > Thermodesulfobacteriota > Desulfovibrionia > Desulfovibrionales > Desulfovibrionaceae > Desulfovibrio > Desulfovibrio fairfieldensis. Next base: position 1,635,197 of record NZ_CP014229.1, on the reverse strand, counting down.
GCCGTCCGGGACGCCCGCGTCCGGGCTATGACTGTCTTTATGATCAGGTGGAGGGCCTGGGCCCGTTCAGCGGCGTGCATGCGGCCCTGCGCGGGGCCGCGCAACAGGGGTATGCCGCCGTACTGGCCTTGTCCTGCGATCTGCCTTTCATGGACGACGCCACCTTGCGCCGCCTGCTGGCCGCGCGCGATGTCGCGTCCTCCGACCGTCTGCTCACAACATTCTGCCAGACCGAAACGGGTTTTATCGAGGCGCTCACGGCCATCTATGAAGTGGCGGCGCTGCCCTTGTTCGACAAGGCCCTGGCCCGGGGCGAGCGCAAGTTGAGCCGCATCATTCCCCTGGAACGGCAGGAGCGCATCGCCTACAGCCAGGGCGAAGCCCTGCCTTTTTTCAACATCAATTATCCCGCTGACCTGGAGCTGGTGCGCCGCCTGCTGGCTGCGCTCTAGATCTGATCCCCTTTGAAACGCTACACGTTTCAAAGGGTTCATTGTATGGAGAAAACCCCCCGCTAGGCGGGGGGTTCTAAAAAGCTTACAGCTTTGCCCATGTCAGTAAAACTCCTTTTGATTTGTTAAAAAGTCTCGCGGTCTGGCAACTGCGAGTCAACAAATCAAAAGGAGGTCACGATGGGTGACGCCAAAAGTTTAGCCCACACAAGGTGGAACTGCAAATATCACATTGTTTTTGCGCCTAAATATCGCCGCCAGGTGTTCTATGGTGAAAAGAAGCGCGCCATTGGCGAAATTCTGCGCAAGTTGTGCGAATGGAAGGATGTAAAAATAGTGGAGGCAGAATGTTGCCCAGACCACATCCACATGCTGCTTGAGATTCCCCCCAAAATGAGTGTGTCGAGTTTTATGGGCTATCTGAAGGGTAAGAGTAGTCTCATGATCTATGAACAATTTGGGGATTTGAAGTTCAAATACCGCAATCGAGAATTTTGGTGCCGTGGGTATTACGTCGATACAGTGGGCAAGAATAAGGCCAAGATTCAGGATTACATCAAGCATCAGCTGGAGTCGGATAAACTTGGCGATCAGTTGAGCCTACCCTACCCAAGGAGCCCGTTTACGGGCCGCAAGTAACAGAAATGCAAATGTCAGATCGCAAGAGCGCCTGCTAGGGCGCAGCTGGTAAGAAAGCCTTACAGGCGCATATGAAGAACCCCCGGCTATGCCGGGGGGTTCCTTTTTTCCGGCAAAAAACGTGGTTACCGCTGCTGTCGATCCCCATATGGCTACAGCCCTTCGGTCGCTTTGCCGGAACCCACGCCGCATTGCTCTCGATGCCTGTATGCCCTTTGGGCTACAGGCACGGCCCTACGGGCCGCCCGTCGGGTCGGTCTTCGCGGCGCGCCCACCGTGTTTGGCGTTAGCGTATTTCAAAGCAGAGTTGTGTTAATGATGTATTAGAATATATTGTAAAAATAGGTAGTAAGATTTTCCTGTCAGCTTTAATGCCAACAGTTTCTATGGGGTTGGGTGGACCATATGGGCTCTTCTCAACCAACGCGCCGGGACAAGCATTCACTTTCCGTACATTTGGGGCCGGTAAAAAAGGAAAAAGCAAGGACTTGAGGCAGATTGCGGCGCTGGCGGTGACGTTTCGGCAGGAGCATTCCTTTTTTCCGGATAGTTAGGATTATAAAAGATTACGGAAAATCTTATCGGGCGTTAGCCGCTGATAGGGGACGATATGTTATCTTATATTCCCCGCTCTGCCTAAAGATATGATTTTTTGTTCCGATAGAAGAAAGTATAGAGTGTGTTTTTTTACAGCGTGTGCTGCGCGGGAGAGAAAAGACTCCCCCCAGACCGGGGAGCCATGAAGCGTGGAATGGTCGCCGCAGGCTGGACGTTTGCGAAGCGATGCAAGGGGAGGCAGGCTCATGTTCGGCCTTTTTTCTCAAAATGCCATGTGCTCTCACGCTTTCCTTCACTTGCCTTTGGCGCGGGGACCGATTGCGCATAAAAGAAATTACAAGAGGGTATTGACGCGGGGGCGGATTCTCTCTCTCTCTCTCTCTCTCTCTCTCTCTCTCTCTCTCTCTCTCTCTCTCTCTGCTGATTGCGCCCGTAACTGAGCGTCGCGCGGCTTTCCGATTTTTTGCGTTTGCAAACAATAAGGCCTTGCCCCTTTCCGGGGCGAGGCCTTTTGTTTTTCCGTCACCAGCAATTTGACAACTGTAACAGTCAGGTGGGGATGTTCAGCCCCCAAAACGAAGGAGAAGGCAAATGAAACTCTCGACAAAAATTGCGGCGAGTATGGGCTGTGTGGCTGTGCTCATGGGCATCCTGGGCGTGTATCTGATCATGCAGATGGCCAAAGTCAATGATGTGAACAATGAGATGGCGGATCGGCTGATTCCGATAGTAAAGGCGGCGGACGAGATGAACAATGCGGCTACGGAATACCGTCTGGCCGAAGTGCTGCATCTTTACTCCACAGAACCCGCTCAAATGCGGGAATACGAAGAAAGGCAGGGGAAATGGGCGGCACTCATCGCCGGGGACGTTAAAAAACTTGAGGGTATGCTTTTCAGTCCCCAGGCCAAACAGGCTCTTCAAGCGTATCTGGCGGCCCGGCAGGAGTTTCAGGATGTGCACAAACAGATGCTCACGCTCTCACGGGAAAACCGCACACAGGAAGCCGTTGCCGTGTTATTCGGCGACTCGCGCGCGCAATACGACAAGATGAGCGAGGCCCTCGACACGCTCTTGGCGGCAATCAACAATACCATCACGGAGAGCAATATCGCGGGCGATGAAATGTACGCCAATTCGCGCCTGCTGGGCATTATTCTGGTGGTGTTTGCCGTGCTGACCGCCGTCATCCTGACCTTGCTGCTGGTGCGCAATACCCTGCGCCAATTGGGCAAGGACCCAGGTGAACTGAACGTCATCGCCAAGCGCGTGGTGGACGGCGACTATAATGTGGATGACGGCGGGAAAAAAATGGGCGTCTATAGTTCCATTGTGGAAATGGTCAATGCCCTGAAAGAACATATTGAGAACGCCCAACGCGAGTCGGAAAACGCCAAGGAACAGTCCCGCAAGGCCCAGGAGGCCATGGAACAGGCCAATGCCGCCAGTGCCGAAGCCCAGGCCAAGACCGAAGCCATGCTGGTGGCCGCCGACAAGCTGGAACAGGTGGGTGTGGTGGTTTCCTCGGCCTCCACCGAGCTTTCGGCCCAGATCGAGCAGTCCGACCGGGGCGCGGCGGAATCCGCGCAGCGCCTGTCCGAAGCGGCCACAGCCATGAACGAAATGAACGCCACAGTGCAGGAAGTTGCCAAGAATGCGGGCAACGCCTCTTCCGCGTCCGCCGAAACCAAACAGAGAGCCGAGGCGGGCGCGCAGGTGGTGGAAAAGGCCGTCCACAGCATTGAGGAAGTTCATCACTTGTCCCTGGAACTCAAGGAAGACATGACCCAGCTCAACGAGCACGCCCAGGACATCAGCCGGATTATGGCCGTGATTTCGGACATCGCGGACCAGACCAACCTGCTGGCCCTGAATGCCGCCATTGAGGCGGCACGGGCCGGAGAGGCCGGACGGGGCTTTGCCGTGGTGGCCGACGAAGTGCGCAAGCTGGCTGAAAAAACCATGGCCTCGACTCAGGATGTGGGCAACGCCATCAAGGCCATTCAGGAAAGCACGACCAAGAGCATGACCGGGGTGGACAACGCCGTACAACGCATCGGCGAGGCCACGGAACTGGCCAATCAATCCGGGCGCGCCCTGCAGGAGATTGTGAGCACGGTGGAGGCCACGTCGGATCAGGTCAACGCCATTGCCACGGCCAGCGAGGAACAGTCCGCCGCTTCCGAAGAAATCAACCAGTCCATCGTCCAGGTCAACGACATGGCCAAGCAGACCGCCGACGCCATGGGCGAGGCGGCCAAGGCCGTGTCCGATCTGGCGGCCCAGGCTCAGGGCCTCACGGCCCTGATTCAGGAACTGAAAGAAGCGTAAGCGCGGGATTGCGGCCGGGAGCATCTTCTCCTCTCCCGGCCGCAATCAAACGCGTTCCGGACAGCACGCGCCGTTACCGGGTGCGTCCCGAAGTGGACAGCGGGGCGTGCTTTAGCCGGGGCGGGGTATGTTTTTCTCCTGTCTCTTTCCTTGTCTGAACTTGTTCAGATATCTGGCGAGGGGGCTTCACGGTGATGCTTTTTCATGCAGCCGTTCGATAATCTCTTGTACGTTGAAGCCGCGGGCCGGCAGCTCGTTCGCCGCACCATTTCCTCTCGATCTCTGGCCGTGAGTTTGGCATCCCCATGCCTGTTCACCTGTCTCCTTCAGCCGGTTGCCGGAGCCGTGATTAGTCCAGCTTTACCGGCTTGAGGGAGGGGGGGCAACCGAGTGGAACATTATATCCAGCGCCGCCAAAGCATAACGGAAGGGGCCGGTGAAAGGAGGTCATGCCATCCTTTCACCGGCCCCGGAGTCAGAAGTATTGGTACGGCGTATACGATTACGCGCGAGCTCCCGCAGTCTTTTTGGCGTGCTTGATGAAGGTGCCGTCCTCCAGTTCCTGGAAGGCTTCGCGCAGTTCATCCTCGCTGTTCATAACGATGGGGCCGCCCCAGGCCACGGCTTCGTGCAGGGGCTTGCCGGATACCAGTACCAGGCGCGCGCCCTCCAGGCCGCCGGTCAAAGCCACGGCGTCGCCTTCCGTAAAGAGATAGGCATGCTTGGCCGACAACATGGCGTTGTTTTCCGTAAGCGCGCAGGTGCCTTCCACCAGATAGGCAAAGACCGTATGCGAGGGCTTGGTCTCCACGGTCCAGGTGTAGCCCGGCTTGAGGGTCATATCCAGAAAACGCACATCCACATAGTCGCCCTTGGTTGCGCCTTCCACATTCTTATACCGCCCGGCCACCACAGCCACGGTGCCCGCCTCTTCTTCCACCTTGGGCACCATGTCCACTGTGATGTCGCGGTATTTGGGCTCTACCATCTTGTCCTTGCGGGGCAGGTTGATCCAGAGCTGCAGGCCCAGAATCCTGTCGCTGGCCTGCGGCATTTCCTGGTGCAGAATGCCGCTGCCCGCAGTCATCCACTGGCAGCAGCCGTCCAGAATCTTGCCCGAATTGCCCAGGCTGTCCTTATGGTCGATCTCGCCCTGGATAAGGTAGGTGAAGGTTTCAATGCCCCGATGCGGGTGCATGGGAAAGCCCTTGATGTAGTCAGCGGGATTGCGGGAGTCGAAAGCGTCCAGCATCAGAAAAGGATCAAAACTTCTTACAGTGGGGGAACCCAAAACGCGGACCAGATGCACACCCGCGCCGTCAATGGCGGGATGGCCGGTAACATCGCTTTTAATAGTGCGGTATTTCATGGTGCGCTCCTTTTCCCGGCCGCTCCATGCGCCGCATGGCGGCGGAAAGGAAATATATATGTAACCGGATCACGCGGCCCCTGGGGCAACGTCCCCGGCAAAAAAAGGATTGCGCTTCGGAGCCGGAGGAGCGGACGTAACGCTAGCCCGGCGGCGGCAGCGCGGCTGCCGCCATGCAATCCTGTCGGATTGCATATAATTCCGAAAAACAGACTGTCCAGTGGTGGAGCGGCAGGCATAAAAAAACTCCCCGGCGGTAACCGGGGAGGATGCGAAGACTGTCCGGGCTGGTCGCTCTCAGGGCTTGAGCTTGTCCATCAACTGCCGGATTTCGGCCATCTGGCCGTTGAGTTGCTGGGCGGCGTTGTTGGCGTCGGCAATGACCACGGCCACATCCTTGAGTGTGCTGTCCACCGCTTCCACGGCTTCGTTGATCTGCGCCGACGAAGCGGACTGCTGTTCCGAGGCCGTGGCAATGGCCCGCACCATATCGGCGGACAGGGCCGTGATTTCCACAATGTCCTTGAGCCGGTCGCCCGATGTGTTTGCAAGGCCGGTCACTTCCTCGATGCTGACCACGGCACGGTCCACATGCTCCATATTGCGGCGGGTGCCCTGCTGGATGTTTTCAATGGCGCTGCCCACTTCCGTGGTGGCGCTCATGGTTTTTTCCGCCAGCTTGCGCACCTCGTCGGCCACCACGGCAAACCCGCGCCCTGCATCGCCTGCGCGTGCGGCTTCAATGGCCGCATTGAGCGCCAGCAGATTGGTCTGGTCGGCGATATCCGAGATCACGGTCATGATCTGATTGATGCTCTGGGCTTCGTCGCTCAGCTTTTCCATGTCGGCGCGCAGAGCCAGAGAGTTCTTCTGCACCAGGTTAATGGAGGAAACCACCTGCCCCACGATGTTCTGGCCGTCCGTGGCCGTATTGCGCATATTGTCGGAACTGGCGGCCGCGTCGCTGGCGTTTTTGGAAATGTCCAGCACGGCCATATTCATTTGTTCCATGGCGGTGAGCGTATCGTGCATGCGTTCCGTTGTTTCGGCAGTAGCCTTGTCGGTTTTCACCAGCACGCTGACCAGCTGTTCGCAGGCCGCATTGGCCGCTTGCAGCAGATCCAGCACCGAGGCGGCCACGCCGCGCATAGTTTCGCTGTTGCGTTTGATGGCTTCCTGCTGCTCAAAAGTTGTGGTGGTGTCCAGCAGAATCAGAATGGCATGCGACAACCGGCCCTTGTCGTCGAGCATGGGCTTGGTAAAAATGTCCGCATGCATGGGTTTGCCCGTTTTCCTCTCGACAACGAAGTCCATGCTGGCGGCTTCTCCGCTTTCCAGGCACCGGGTGATGGAAGTGGCGCGTGTCTCGTCATTGTAATAAAATTTGCCGGACGCCATGCCGATGAAGTCTTCCATCTTTCCCGGATGCTCAAAAGTGCTCAGCATGGGAGCATTGGCGAAAGCCAGTTTGTCTTCCGTGTCGAACACGGCGCAGGGCACGGGCAGGGTCTCCAGCACGCCGCGCGAGAAAGCGAGCTGGCTTTCCAGCTTGTCCAGCATGGCGTCGAGGGCTCTGGACAGCGTTCCGATTTCATTGTTCGAATGGGTTTCAATACGCGAAGCGTAATCGCCGGCCATGACTTTTTGGGCAAAATCGGAAAGACGCTCCAAGGGTCGGCAGATGCCCTTGCGGGCGTAGACGGCTGAAATCAGACTGAGCAGCAGAGTCAGGGCCAGAGCAAAACAGAGGAAGAGCCCGTTGCGATCGACGCGCTCGACGCTGGCGGCCACCTGTGCGCTGGTGCGCTTTTCCAATGTGGCGAAAAATTCATTGAGCGGAGCCATGATTTTTTCGGTTTCCGCATTATACGCCGGACCAAAGACCAGCTCACGAGCCCGTTCCATATTGGGTTCGCCCTTGACCGTGTAGTCGCCCTTGGCATCTTTGTAGATGCCTTTGACGGCGTTCATGGCCTCGGTTTCCAGAGCGATCAGCGCGTCGGAAAGCTGGTTGCCTTTTTCAACCAGGGTGAATTCGTCGGCGGTGACTCCGTACTGTTTCATCAGATCAGTAAGCGCGATTTTCTGGCCCGGAGCCACGTCGCGGCTGGCCGCGCGGGGCGTTTTGCCCGCCCGCTCGTCCACAATGCCGAAATAGATTTTTTCATACCGGCTGTCGCCGGTAGCGGCGTACTGGCGGACATAGCTGGTGAGCTGCTTGGAGGATTCCATCAGCTCACCGGCAAGCTGGACGGCTATTTCCTTGTTGCGCGCGAGATCCAGATTATTTTGAATGGCGTAATACAGCTGGAAGACAAAATAACCCACAAGGCATGTCAGGATAATAATCCCAGCGTTTATGGCGGATGAGGCCTTGCTGATGCTCATGCTATTACTCCCGAGGCAGAGGTAAATTTTATTACGAAAGTTCGCGTTTGCCTGATAGATCGCCAGAAATCAGAAAAGTTTTAGGGTAACATCCTTATCAGCCAGTAATTTTTTTAAGATTGCGAGAAAAAAACGTTTCGTGTTCCCTTGCCATAGCGGGACTTGACGCGCAAGCCCTTAGGCGGACAAAAAGGTATATAATATCCATTATGGGAGGCCGAGTTTGACAACCATGCTGCACCATGTCGCCGTTGCGGCTTTGTTCCTAGCTCTGTCGGCCGCCTTGCCTTGCCTGGCGGCGGAGGAGAGCGGCGTGCCGCAAACTCCGGCCTTGCCTCCGGCCGCTGATGGCGACGGCGCGGCAACGGTTGCGCCGCCCTTGCCCGCAGCGCGGGAAGCGGGCAAACTGCCGCCCCTGGCGGAAATGATCACCTCGCCCTTCGGGCGGCGGCGTATGCCCGGCTGGCTGAGCCGGCGCGGCATGGTGATGCGCGAGCATTCCGGCCTGGATATCCGTGCCCGGCTGGGCTGGCCTGTGGTGGCTTTTGACGGCGGCATGGTCAGCCATGCCGGGCCGCACGGCCTTTCCGGCATAGTGGTGGAAATCCGGCAGGATGACGGCATGACCGCGCGCTATGCCCATCTGCAGAAGGTCCTGGTTTCTGCGGGACGGCGGGTGCGGCGCGGCGAAGCCGTGGGCCTGGTGGGCTGTACCGGCAGGACCACGGGCGCGCATCTGCATTTCGGCCTGCAAAACGCCAAGGGGGAGCTGGTGGACCCCCTGCCGTATCTGCGCAGCGCCGAGCAGTTGTTGCGCCCCGCGCCCGGGCAGATTCCCGCTGAACTCACGCCGCAGCAGTGCGGCCCGGTAATCCGGGGCCGTAACGGACGGCCCGCGCGCATAGGAGACCTCAAAACACTGGAGAATTACAGCCCGCCGCCCATCCCTGCCTGGGGCGAAGGGCGGTAGCGGCATCCGGTGTTCCCGGCCGCCAGCCTGAAATTTCGTCTCCTCTTTCTTTACGCCTGTTTCGCCGCCCCTCGCCGTTTCCGTGCGCCGGGGCGGCGTTTCTGGTTTGGTTTCCGCGCACCGGCAGGCCGTCCTCCGCCCCGCGCGCCGGATTCGTAAAATCTCTTTCTGGCCCGGACATTGCATATCTACTTAACGTTTGGCCGGCTAGGCCGGACAAAGGGCTTTTGTTGGACAGGTTGGACAAGGCGGTTCGCGCCCACATTCTTGGAAAATGGCGTTGTGGGCCGCCGCGGACCGCTTCACGCAGGCCATATGGACCGTTTTGCGCAACCTGTTGTTCTGTATAATTGTTATACAGGTGGCAATAATTTTTACAGTCGCCTGTATAGACCAAACAATAAGGATACAAACATGACCACTCTTGGTACGAGATATCCCACCTTGGCGTTTATTTCCGGCGGTGTTGGCGAAGCGGATGACGGCATCCCGCCGCAGCCCTTTGAAACTTTCTGCTACGATTCCGCCCTGTTGCAGGCAAAAATTGAAAACTTCAACGTTATCCCCTATACCTCGGTTCTTCCCAAGGAACTCTACGGCAACATCCTGCCCGTGGACAAAGTGGAAAAAAACTTCAAGCACGGCGCCGTGCTGGAAGTGATCATGGCCGCCAACGGAGCGCGCATTGAGGACCACCGCGCCATTGCCACCGGTCTCGGCATCTGCTGGGGCAAAAAGGACGGCAAGCTCATCGGCGGCTGGGCCGCTGAATACGTGGAATACTTCCCCACATGGATCGACGACGACATCGCCAAATCCCACGCCGAAATGTGGCTGAATAAATCCCTCAACCATGAACTGACCCTGCGCGGCGTGGAAAAGCACAGCGAATTCCAGTTCTGGCACAACTATCTGAACATCACCAAGCCCTACGGCTACTGCCTGACGGTCATGGGCTTCCTCAACTTTGAATTCGCCGATCCCGTTGTGGTGAAAAACTAAGAAAACCGCTCCGGCCTGTCCGTGAGCCTTTGTGCGCCCGGCCCGCGACGGATTGTTAGCGTGGGCCGGGCGTTTGTTTTAGGAACTTTTGCCGCCGCCGGGCGGCACGGCTCCGACGCAGACCCGATCCGGACTTTGTTCCGCCCGGTCGGCCTTTAAGTAAATTATTTCCATGAAGCCACGCCGGCACAAGGGCGAGGTTTAACATATAGAGGATAGAGCAATGGCGCAAAGCACAACCAAAAAACTCGGGGTCGTGGCGCTGGCCAGCGTGGTGGTCAGCTCCATGGTCGGCGGGGGCATTTACAGCCTGCCGCAGAATATGGCCGCCGCCGCTTCCGTGGGCGCGGTACTCATTGCCTGGGTGATCACAGGCCTGGGCATGTATTTTCTGGCCAATTCCTTCCGCATTCTTTCGGATATCCGCCCGGACCTCAAAGCGGGCATTTATATGTACGGGCGCGAGGGTTTCGGCCCCTTTGTGGGCTTCCTCATCGCCTGGGGCTACTGGCTTTGCCAGATCTTCGGCAATGTGGGCTACGCCGTCATTACCATGGACGCCCTGAATTACTTTTTCCCGCCGTATTTCCAGGGCGGCAATACCATCCAGTCCATTATCGGCGGTTCCATCCTGATCTGGATGTTCAACTTCGTCGTGCTGCGCGGCACGCATCAGGCCGCCATCATCAACACCATCGGCACCATCGGCAAGCTGATCCCGCTGTTTATCTTTATTATCGTGATGGTGTTCATGTTCAATATCGACAAGTTTGATTTCGACTTCTTCGGCAAGCTGGCCGTGGACAACGGCCACCACCTCGGCGGCCTGGGCGCGCAGGTCAAGAGCACCATGCTGGTGACCCTCTGGGCCTTTATCGGCATTGAGGGCGCGGTGGTGCTGTCCGACAAGGCCAGGACCCCGGATGACGTGGGCAAGGCCACGGTTATGGGCTTTCTGGGCTGCCTGGTGGTCTACATTCTGCTGTCCGTGCTGCCGTACGGCTTCATGACCCAGGCGGAACTTTCCGCCGTGCCCACGCCGTCCACCGCCGGTGTGCTGGAGCGTGCCGTGGGTCCGTGGGGAAGCTGGCTGATGAATGTGGGCCTGATCATCGCCGTGCTGGCCAGTTGGCTGGCCTGGACCCTGATCACCGCTGAAATGCCGTATGCCGCGTCCAAGAACGGCACCTTCCCCCGCCAGTTCAGCAAGGAAAACGCGGCCGGGGCGCCGTCCGTGTCCCTGTGGGTCACCAGCCTGCTGATGCAGCTGGCGCTTCTGCTGGTTTATTTCTCCAACAACGCCTGGAGCATGATGCTGAGCATCACCGGCGTGATGGTGCTGCCCGCCTACCTGATTTCCATGCTCTTCCTCTGGAAGACCTGCGAGGACGGGCAATACCCCCAGAAGGCCCCCACCGGGCGTGCCGCGGCCCTGGCCTGCGCCGCGCTGGGCACGCTGTATGGCTTCTGGCTGATCTACGCCGCCGGTCTGCACTATATGCTGATGGCCATGGTGCTGATCGCCCTGGGCATTCCCGTATACATCTGGAGCCGCAAGCAGCATCCGGATCAGACGCCGCTGTTCAAGAACTATGAAAAGGTCATTCTGGTGCTGCTGGTACTGGCGGCGCTGGTCGCGATCTATCTGTTCGCGCGCGGCATCATCACGTTGTAACCTCTTGCCTGGAACGGAGACGTTCCCAGAAGGAGTGCCATATATGTCAATAAAATGGAAACAAATCGGCGGATTCGCCATAGCGGCCTTTCTGTTTGTGGCCGTGCAGTCCCAGGCCGCCCAGGAAGACAGGGCGGCGGAAGGCCAGAAGTTGTACGACGACCTCTGCGCCATCTGCCATACGGAAAAACCCGCCAAGATGATGGGCCAGCCCGTGGACGGTCTGGTCGCCAAGATGAACAAGGTGAAAAGTCTGACTCCGCCGCCCAATGAGAAGGTGGAGCAAATGCAGGAAGCGCTGAAGCCGCTCTCCGATCAGGATCTCAAGGATATCGCCGTGTATCTGAACGGCCTGAAATAGCCGTCTGACGAAATAACTCATAGAGAGCAGCCCGGAAAACAGCGTCAATCGCGGTTTTTCGGGCTGCTTTTGTTTGCTGTGGAACGTGCTTGTTGCGTGCTTATGACGACATCCGCGCCGTGATTGAGGGCGCGCCTACGCGGATGGAGACAGAAACCGTTCCGCTTCCGCCACGGCGATGCGCCGGACCAGCTCGTCCGCCAGCGCGCGTGAGGACAGCCGTTGCAGGGCCTCATAGTCTTTTTGGCGTTCCCACGCCGTTTCTCCGTCCTCGTAAACATCCTCCGTCTGTCGCCGGAACCGGCAGGGACCGGCCCCGCTCAGAATCCATTCCGGATTGACGTTTGCCACACGCAGCAAGGTCAACAGCCATTCCGCCGGGATCATGCCCGTGCGCTTGGCATTGGTTACGGCAGAACGGCGCACGCTCAGATAAGCGGCAAGCCCGGTCTGGCTGTGCGTGCCGGTAATCTGGTGAATACGTTTAAGTTGTTCGATGAATGGGGATGGGTTTTCTGCGTATATCATTACTTCACTACCAGATAACTGATTAATTTATTTTGATAATTGTGCCTTTACATCTATCGGTCGAAAATTATTTTCTGACCTGGCTTACCTTATTGCGGGTCTGAAAAGTGCCTTCCTTGTATCGAAGATCTACTTGATAATAAGATAAGCTATGTTTTGATTTGTAAATCAAAATCTAGGCTTGGTAAAGATGTCTGGTTCATGTTGTGCCCTACAAAAGAAAGTTACCCTTCCTCTCCGGAGGGCGGCATGAACGGTAATAGCTTAATTTTGCTTGGAAAACGAATCAGGGAATTGCGAGTAAAACACGGCTTGTCGCAGGAAAAACTTTCCGAACTGTCCGGCATCAGCTCTCGCCATATCAGTGAAATGGAGCGGGGAGAATCAAATCCGAGTTTTCAGGTCATGGAACAGCTCACTTTTGCCCTTGGCGTCTCAATGAAAGAATTTTTTGACTTTGAACACCATGCGGATGACGAGGCAATCCGTGACGAATTGTGTCGAATGCTTGTCGGGTTTTCGCGTCCCAATCTGCAATTGGCCTACAAGTTGCTGCGAGAGCTGTCTGACGGCTGACTCCGTATTGTGCCGCATCTCAATAGGCGGAGCCCTTTATCATTATATCCTCCGAGACGAGCCCGAAGAGGGCGTCAGCGCCCGCGCGGTTCCCTTCGCTCCTTTCCTCGCTTCGTTTCTGACATGCCGACCGATACCGGCAGTATTCCGCCGGGATGGCGCTCATGCTTTTGGGCGTTGACCACGTAGAGCGGCGCGCGCCTAGATAACTATTAGTCAGAGGGGCGACCAACTATTGCTAGCCAATCGACCTACTATAGTCGGTCGAGTTTGTAAATAGGCATTGTATGTGGGAGGCATGAAACCCAAATTCGACGAAGATAATCTGGCAAAAACCTTCATGCCTGCGGTGCTCAGACGGTATCGGGATGCGGCCGGACTTTCCCAACGGCAGCTCGCCGACAGAGTGGGCATAACCAAGAGCTATGTCTCTTCTTTGGAGCTCGGATACCGCGCGCCTAATCTCAATCTGCTTATCAAGATCGCGCGGTCGCTGGAAGTACGCCCCGGCGAGCTGTTGGATGCGCTGGTTGATGAGGCTGAAAAAAATTAGCGTGACATGGGTACATCTGCATGGGGATCATGCAATGATGGAGGATTCATGCCGGGATACTGCAAAGCTGACGCTGAGATTTTGAAACAGTTTGGTGCGGCTCTCGGAGCCAAACGAGAGGCATTGCATATTTCGCAAGAAAAGTTGGCGGAGAGGGCGGGCCTTCATCGAACATATATTGGAGGTGTCGAACAAGGACGCAGGAATCTGGGCCTTCTGAATATTGTAAAGATTGCCACGGCCCTTGGCGTAAATCCCGAGGAATTTTTTATTGACTGCGACTGTATGAAAAAAATGTGATTCTCGTGGTGATATGTGAAGTTAACGAGATTTACAAAAATGAGTGTGAAGTCAGTTTTTGCCAAAGACTATGCCGTAATGCTGGCTGTGCTGATCCAAGCGAGAAAAAGCCAAGGATTCAGCCAACAATATATTGCGGATCGCTTGGGCAAGCCGCAATCGTTTGTATCGAAATATGAAAACGGTGAACGGCGGCTGGATATCCTGGAGTTTTTTGCTATTGCCGAGGCTTTGCAAAAAGATCCTGTTCAGTTGCTGAAACAGATTGGATTACTTTAATCTTACGCCACGCTGCCCCATTTTTTGTGTTTCCCTGGAGCCGTTGACGCATTTCATGCGTCAACGGCTCCAGGGAATAAAGAGCAAAAGGCGGTCCCGGAAAATTTTCGGGGCCGCCTTCATGTTACGCAGTTGGAATCCGCTTTACATGCATCAAGTTATAATCAGCCAGGACGGAACCGGTTTTGCTCAACATCCTTAACGAACGCGACAACAGCTCTCCAATCTGGTAAAGAGTGAAGTTGGTTATCCTGGTATCGGCGTCATAGCCCTTCATAAGAAAGACCGTGGCGAAAAGGTCGTTGTAAATGGCGTCCAGAGCGGCGGCGATATTCTCGGCCTTATATCGGTCAAGAAGCTCGCCTTCTTCCGTGAGGGCATACGGCGGCAAGTGGTATTGCCGGTATTCTCCCGGCTTACATCCGTGCTCGGCGAGCTCCGCGTCGTCTTCCGTTTTTGATGAATCCTTTTCAGCACTCGCGGAACGGCAAAAGGCCAGCATTGCTTCCGCCGTTTCCTGTAGTTTGCCCGCCAGGACTAAAAATGCATCAAAAGGGAACTCGCAACGGCTGGAACTGGTTGCATCGGACATAAGAACTCCAACGGTTTAGTAGTGGCGGCACTTGGAAAATGAGAAATGCCGGGACTCAACTACGCCCGTTGGAAGCGCTGCTCTTATTTCCCCAAAAGGTATTTTATTCGGAGCTATCATCCCGGCAATTATATGCTGGCGGGCACGAACCCAAAAAGAAACCCAGCAAAGTGCCGGGCATGTTCACACCTGATTTATCCAGCGGTGTGGACGCTGCCAACGGAAATAGTAAAAAATACATAATCCGGAAGCTTCACTATGTCAAGTTCCGACTTTCTGGACAAAATCATTGCCCAAGTCAAAAAAAATGATACATATTTTTTAGCTAAAAAACGTTGACTTTTTGTGCCTGCTGGTTATTATATCCATAAGGGAGTTTGAACATGACCTCTGAAAGAAAAACCATGACCCTCAACTTAACGAAAGATGAAATGGATATTTTGGATGCTCTGGCAACCCGTAAAGATGTGTCCAAGACTTCCATCCTGAAAGCAGCCATTAAACTCTACTATATTATTAACTTACGCATTGAAAGCGGCGAAAAGATATTTTCGGAAGATGATAAAACTGGTGAAAAGGCGGAGTTATTGCTGTTATGAGTGAACTTATCCAAGAAATTCCCTTATATCTTAACGGAAAAACTTTGATTCATGCTGAATTGCACAAAGGCTTTTCCATGTCATTTATCGAGTGCTGGAAGAATAAATGGGCTCCGTCTTTAGACGCGTATCTTAAGTCAGGTAAACAACGCCCTGAGCATGCCCATTGGAATTGGGTTCGAAAGGCCACAGTCGCGGTTTTAAATAATAAAGATGACCTTTTCTTCTGGATTAAGGCAAATGGCGACACGCAAGGGTTGATGATATTGGATGAAAGTTCTTCCTGCCATGCAGATGATAACGGGGAAGGAAACATTTATGTCCAGTTTTTGGAGGTCGCACCATGGAATTACTACAAAGACGCAAGCGTTGGATATTATCAGGGGGTGGGATCGATATTATTTATGACTGCCGTTAACTATAGCGCGTCATGTGGGTTTGATGGGCGTATTGGCCTTGAATCTCTACCGCAAAGTGAACCATTCTACCGTGCAAAAGGAATGATCCAGGTTGCAAAGAATTCAAGTAACAGCCCATTAAAATATTTCGAACTCACTACCCAAGCCGCACAAGAGGCGCTAAAGAGGTTAGTAAAATGAAAGCGATGAATTTTGATTTTTTAAGCGCAATAGCAAAGCAGGAAAAGCAACCTCCTCGCGTTTGTTCAAATAAATTTTCTGGTAGAGAAATGTCTCCGCTTGGGGCTCTTATATGGAACGCAAGGAAGCATATGGCTCTTACGCAGCAAGAATTTGCCAGAAAGTGTGGCGTTGATATTGATGATATTATTAAGATAGAAGAAGACAGCAAATATAATCCAGATATTAGATCCCTTGATTATATTGCACGTTTTTTGAATATAAATTCAAATTATATTGCTGAAATTGCTGGTTATAAGGAAATCAGAGACAAATCCTTTGAACAGCAAATTTACGCCTTTGCTGCAAATTCTGGGAAGATTAGAGATTGCTCTGATATATCAATAGAAATATTTGAACAATATCTTGCGGTACTGCATGAAAGGGGATTGCATAATGAGTAAACTACTTCTGTCACAGAGCACGATGCAGGACATAGAGAAACGCGTAGACCGAGTGCTAAAAGAAATTGGAAACCCTGCACCGCCAATTCCTCATGTGATGATTAGAGAAGCTCTGCGACTGGATATGGCTTACTTTCAAAAAGATGATCCAGGTATCATTAGCGAAGTATGGAGTCGCTTAAAACGTGGTACAAAGCAGATTTTGCAGCGCCCTAGCATCTTGAAAGACATGATTGAGTCGAGAAGCTTAAGGGCCGCCTATATTCCCGACATTAAGCGTATTTATGTGGACGGCGAACTTCATCCATTTAAAAAGAGATGGGGGGAGACTCATGAGTGTGTTCACGGCCTTCTACCTTGGCACCAGAATTATATGATGGGAGACGATAAACATACTTTGACTCAAGTATGCAGGGAAAAGCTAGAGGCAGAGGCTAATTATGGGACAGGAAGACTTCTTTTTGCTGGGAACCGCTTTACTGAAGAACTTGCTGATTTGCCTTGTTCAATTAGAACAGCCGCAGATTTAAGTAAAAGCTACAAAAATTCGCTAACTTCGACCTTGTGGCGGATAGTAGAATCTTCTGATGATATGCCTGTATTAGCGTATATTTGTCCAAACCACTCCCCTGATGGTCTTTATGCCACGCCTGGGGCGGAAAGTGATACTCATTTTGTTAAATCAGCATTATTCTCTGCGCAATTTTCAAATATACAAGATGGTGAAGTAAATAAAATTCTTAATTCATATGTTCGCCCGAATGCGAGGTATTTTGCCGGTGAAAAAGCTGAAATTTTGCGAGATGTAAATGGAAATCCTCATGTTTTCCATTTTGAAACCATTAACAATAGGTATAGCTACTTGACTCTTGCTACTGTCGCGCCATTCTAGATTTTTATGGGGGAGCTATGAGAAGAGTCACAGGACGAGACGGTAAAGCTATAAATGTGCCAACGGGCTATAGAGCGGCACAGGGCCGTGATGGTAGGCTTATTGCTATTCCGCCAGGGAAAAGAACTGTTGAGGGCCCAAGAGGGCGGCTCAAGGTTGTTTGAATATGCGCGGGGCCAGAGCGGGGCCAAATAGCCCCAAACAGAAAAAGGACTTACGGCATTCACCGTAAGTCCTAAATTCTGGTCGGGATGAAAGGATTTGAACCTTCGACCCCTTGAACCCCATTCAAGTGCGCTCCCAGACTGCGCTACATCCCGACGCAAGAGAAGTAACTACGCGGCACGGCCCTTCCTGTCAAGATTTTTTTGTTTTTTTAATCTTCGCGCCGCAGCACCAGAGCCACCAACGGCGGCAGATACAGGGTCACGTCCTGTTCATGGCGGTCAGGCAGGGGCCTGGTGAAATGTTCCACCGGCGGGCGCGTCACGCTCAGGTTGCCGTGCCCGGCAAAGCGCTCTTCGTCGGAGGAGAGCAGCTCCACATACTTGCCCGGCGTCACGGCAAAGGTCAGGTCCTGCCTGGCCTCCAGCTCATGGAAGTTGAAGGCGAAGAGCAGCCGCCCGCGCTCAAAGGCCAGCAGGCGTTCTTCCTCATGAATGAAGCGGAACAGCGGAGCCTGCTGGAAATCCTCCATGTGCGCGGCCGCCAGATCCCACAACTGGGCCTTGTCCCAGGCGGCCAGGCCCACATACTTGAGGTCGGGGCGGTCCGCCAGATACCACTGACGGTGGGCGTGAGCCTCGGCGTCCAGCCATTCCGGATGCCCGAACTCATTGCCCATGAAGTTGAGATAGCCCGCGTCCGCCGTGGCCAGGGTGATCAGCCGCATCAGGCGGTAAAAGGCCAGCCCGCGCGAAACATTCCAGCTCTCCGTGCCCACGGACATATAGTGGTACATATCGTCGCCCAGCAGCCGCCAGATCATGGCGTCATCGCCGTTGATGCACTGGTCGTGGCATTCCACATAGCTGATGGTGCGGTCATAGGGGCGGTGATTGGTCATCTCGTACCACAGGCTGCCCATGTCGCGCGGGGCCTCAATGCACTTTTCCCAGTAGTCGGGAATGCCCATGGCAAAGCGGTAGTCAAAGCCCAGGCCGCCTTCCTGCGGCGGGCAGGTCAGGCCGGGCATGCCGGAAAATTCCTCGGCAATGGTCACGGCCTGGGGCCGCAGTTCGTGGGTCAGGGCGTTGGCAAGGCAGAGATAGAGCTCGCCGTCCTCATCCGCGCGCGGCTCGCCGTCCTTGCCGTAAAAGCAGCGCCCCACATGCGAAAAATCATCGTCCACGCCGTGGTCGCGGTAGAGCATATTGCCCACCGCGTCAAAGCGGAAACCGTCCACGCGGAATTCCTCCAGCCAGTAACGGCAGTTGGAGAGCAGAAAGCGCCGCGTCATCTCCCGGCTGTAATCAAAGGAGGGCGTGCCCCACTGATTGAATTTTTCGCTGAAAAAATACCGGCTGCCGTCATAGCGGGCCAGGCCCTGCTCCGTATTGGGGCAGGCATGGCCGTGGGTGATATCCAGAATCACGGCCAGGCCCAGGCCGTGCGCCGTATCCACCAGGGCCTTGAACTGGTCCGGCGTGCCGTAGCGCGAGCTGGGCGCGAAATAGCTGCTGACCTGATAGCCGAAAGAGCGGTACAGGGGATGCTCCAGAATGCCCATAAGCTGCACGGCGGTATAGCCGTCGGCCTTGATCCGGGGCAGAACGGAACCGCTGAACTCGTCGTAGCTGCCCACGCTTTCGTCGTGATGGGTCAGGGAGGACTGGGCCATGCCCACATGGGCCTCATAGATACGGGGAAAGACCGGCGCGCCGGGGCGGCGGTGGCGGAAGCGGTAAGGCTGCCCGGGCGTCCAGAGCCGCGCGCACCATTGGGTAGGCACAACTTTGTCCTGTTCCACCCAGTGGGCAAAGGCGGGCACGCGGCGCAACGGCGGCGTGCCGGGCCTGCCCGCAGTCATGTCCGATTGGTTCGGCTGGTCCGGCTGATTCTGCGCCTCAAGGGGCAGCACGCGCAGTTCCAGGTAGTCGCCGTGCGCGAGCGCCTCAAGCGGCAGGGTCAGCTCAAAGATGCCGTTCTGTTTGCGTTGGAAACGGTGGCTGGCATGGCGCTGAAAATTCAGTTTGTCCGTGGTCAGCCAGACGGCTTCGGCCTGGGGCATATACTCGCGCCAGCGCCAGCGGGTTTCGCCCCTGGCATTGCTGACGCGGTGCAGGCCCAGGCTGGTGTGCAGATTGGCATAGGCGCGCAATGAGCCGTATTGCGTGGTGATGCGCAGCAGCTCGTCCGTGAAACGGCGGCTGCGGCGCAGCAGGAAAACCCGGTACGGTTCCAGGGCCGGGTCTTCAAGTGGATTCTGAGGCGGGAGAATGGGCATGGCGGCCTCACAAAGACGTCTGTCAGCGTGGTTGCAGCCCGACAGCAGCGGGGCTCAGGCGCGGCATGCGGCGGCCCCGGCCGACGTCCACATCATGCCGGGACGTCAGCCGGGCTGGGCAAAGATTATTCGTGCTTGCGCCATTCCTTGCCGGAAAGCGTGGCCAGACACTGGATCAGAGCCTGTGTGCCCAGGCGGCCGTGGCCCTGGGCCTGCATCATGCGGTAGAACTCCTCGGCCAGGGTCACGCCCGGCAGCACCAGACGCATGCGGCGGCATTCCTCCAGGCAGAGGCCCAGATCCTTGATGAAATGGTCGATGAAGAAGCCGGGGGCGTAATCGGTTTTGAGCAGGCGGCGGCCCAGCGTGCCCATGGCCGTGCTGCCTGCCGCGCCGGGCACCACCAATTCCAGCCATTGGGCCACATCCAGACCCGCTTCCTGGGCAAAGAGCAGGGATTCGCAAACGCTGAACATCACCCCGGCCACAGCCACCTGATTGGCCAGTTTGGCCTTCTGGCCGGAACCGGCCGGGCCGCAGTGCATCAGGCGCTGGCCCATCTTGGAAAAGCAGGGTTCAACGCGCTCAAAGGCCGCCTTGTCGCCGCCCACGAAAATGGAGAGCCGGGCTTCACGCGCGCCCACGTCGCCGCCGGTCACGGGCGCGTCCAGCGCGGCGCAGCCCTGGGCGGCGGCCGCTTCGGCAATGCGCTGGGCCAGAGCCGGGCTGGAGGTGGTCATGTCGCAGACGATGCCGCCCTTGGTCAGGCCGCACAACGCACCATTTTCGCCCAACATGACTTCTTCCACATCCTTGGGAAAACCCACAATGGAAAAAACAATATCCGAGGCGGCGGCCACGGCGCGCGGACTCTCGGCCCATTGCGCGCCTTGGGCGAGCAGGCTGTCGGCCTTGGCTTTGGTGCGGCTGTAAACGGTCAGCGGCCAGCCGGCCGCCAGCAGATGACCGGCCATGGACGAACCCATGACGCCGGTGCCGATCCAGCCGATACGCAATTTTTCCGCCATTGTCGTGCTCCTTTGCTACTGGAAACGGCGTTCCAGAATTTCCTTTTGCATGGCCTCGCGCGCGAGCGGTTTGTTCTTGCGGAACAAATCCACGTGCTTGCGGAACAAGGTCAGATTGCGGCGCATATTTTCATTAAAGGGATCGCTGCCGCTGAAATCCTTGCCGAGCAATTCCTCGGCGGCGGCCAGGGCGTCCGGCGCAAGCTGCGTGCCGTCTTCCACCTTGCTGCGGTAAAAGGTCAGGGACTTGTCCAGACTGGTGTCCAGCATGGCAAGGCCTCTACGGGCAGTATCCATGATCTGGCGCAGTTTTTCAAGGGTCTGCCCCTTGGCGGTCTTGCTGTCGCGTTCCATGCTCTGCAACTGGCTTTGCAGGCTGTTGCGGCGGCTGGCGTAATTGCGGATGGTTTCAATCATATAGACGCCGGTGCGCAGCAGAGATTGGGCCTCCAACTGCTTTTGCCGCTCCAGCATGATGTTGTTTTCCTTGATGGTGTCGCGCAGCTTCTGCAGATTGCTTTTGACCGCCGGATCCTGAGCCAGGGCCAGCATGCGGTCCAGTTCCTCCAAGGGATTGCGGGCCGCCTGCATGCCGGGAGTCATGCTTTCACCGGCCTTGTTCCATTCGGCCAGCAGTTCCTCGGGGCGGTTGCCGCCCGGCGTGTTGATGCCTGAAATCACCAGCCTGAAGCCCAGATCGCGGGCGTGAGCCGGTCCGTCGGCCAGAAAGAAGGGCGTTTCCTCGCGGCGGCCCGGCAGAATTTCCGCATCGCCGGAGAGAAAGGAGCCGCCCTTGCGCACAAAGCCCCCGGCGGAACCGTGCAGGCGCCCGGCCAGAGAAAAGCGGAAGCTGTCCAGCACCATTTCCGCCGCATTGCCCGCCGTATCGTAAAGGCCCAGGGGGTTGGGCTTGCGCGAGCCGATGCGGGCCGTGCTTTCGGGAATATGGGCCGCGCCTTCGGGGCGGTACACAGCGTAATCCCCTTTGCCGTCCCCTTGCGGCAGCGGGAAGAAATCCTCCTGCAAGAGTTGTTGGCTGCCCGCTGTCTGGCCGCCGCGCGCCGCGTATTCCCATTCGGTTTCCGTGGGCAGACGCACAAAACCCACATTGCGGCTGTCTCCGGCGAAGCGGGGCAGGGCGTCCGGCGCGTTTTTCAGCAGCCAGGCCGTGTAGCGGCGGGTGAAGTCCACGGCGTCGTACCAGCTCACGTCGGTCACGGGCCTAGCCGCGTCCGCCGGAAGATTCTGACTGTCCGGGCAGGAGGCGTCCATGACGGCGTGCCATTGCAGATTGGTGACTTCGTATTTGGCGATAAGATAGTAGTAATTCTGCCCCTGTGGGGCCGGCTTGCGCCAGGCGGCGGGCAGGTCCTCCAGGGCGAAGGGGCCGGAAAGAGCGGCGTTGTAGCGCCGGTCGTAAAACGCCCGCTCGGCGTTGGCGCTGTCGTCCAGGCCGGGGCGCACGGGCATGTCCCAGAGAAAGCCCTTGGCCGGTACGGCCACCAGCTTGAACACCATGCTCAGGTCGCAGGGCATGGGCAGTACGATATCATCGTCAGCAGGCTGCGGGTTATAGGCGTCGGTCAGGTTGACGCTGCCTTTACGGGCCAGAGCCGCATCGGCGGGACGGACGCCGCCGAGGATCAGGCCCAGCGCCAGAAGGCAAAGGCAGAGCGGCCGAAGACGGCGCTTTACATCAGACATCGCGGATCACCTCCGAAGGTTCCACGCGCGCGGCGCGCAGGGCTGGTCCCAGGGCTGCCAGCAGGGAAAGCCCGGCCACCAGGGCGAAGGCCAGCAGAAAATGCTCTGGCAGCAAGCGGCAGACCTGCTCCATGCCGTTGAGGCTGGCGGCGAAAAGATGGTTGATGACCGCAGCGGCCACGGCGTAGATGCCCGCGGCCAGGGTCGTGCCCAGCAGGGCGGTGAGCAGAGCCTGCATCAGGGGAAAGAGCATCAGCGCGCCCGTGGCAAAGCCCGTGAGCCGCAACAGACCCAGAATCCGTTCCTTGCGTTTGACTCCGGCCAGGGCGCTGCTGGCTGTGGAGGCCAGAAAACCGGCGGCCGCCGCCGCGCAGATCAGGCCGAAGATCAGATTCAGGGCCCGGGCCAGGGTGCTGACCTGCTCAATTTCCTCGGCGTGGGTATACACGTCCAGCTTTTGCCGGGCAAAGCCCTGGCGCAGGCTGCTCACCGCCGCCATGTTGCGGGCGTACAGGCGGAAGCCGGGATACACGCGCGGGCCGTCGGGCCGGGGCTCGCCCGTCCAGCCGTTGCCCGCGCCCAACTCCGGCACGGCGCGCCCGTCGCGGAAGTCCTCGGCGGCTTCCAGCAGAGGCAGGGGCACATAGGCCACATCTTTCTGCTGCGCCGCCAGGGGCAGCACGGCAACTACCCGCAGGGGCACGCGGGCGCTCTGCACCTGTCCCTGATAGCGGCGTTCCACCCGCCCCAGCAGCGGGTCGCCCTGGCGCACACCCAGCTTTTCAGCGGCGGTGGCGGAAAGCGCCACGCCGATGGGCGTGAGGGCCGGGGACGCTGCATCGCCGTCCGCATTACTTTTTCCCCCGGCTGTGGGCAGAGCCGGGACGGTCGCATGGTAGCGGGCCAGAAGGGGGTCGCCGGGGGCTGTGGGTTCCAGAGAGGCCACCAGAGTTTTACGCGCCTGCCCCTCGCCGTGGCTGAGATCCATGGTGGCGGCAATGGAGCGGGTACGCGGCAGCACAAAGCTCACATCCGGGTGCGCGGCCAGGCGGGCCAGATAGTCGGGCGTATAATGTCCGCTGGTCACGGGCGAGATTTCCAGCGTGCGCGGGTCCTCCAGCAGGCGGTCCGTAAGGGTCTGGACCACGCCGAACTTGACCCCGTAAAGCACCAGCAGCGGCGTGAGTACGGCGGCCAGTCCCAGCACGGAACAGGCCGACAGCAGACCTTCATGGGCATAATCCCTGAGCGCCAGCAGGCAGGCGCGGGCGACTGTCCGCATACGCTTACCCCCTCCCGGCCTTATGGCGCACATCGGCCACAACGCCGTCGGGACCGGATTCCACGGCAAAGCGGACCAGGGTGAAACCAACATCCGCCGCCATGTCCGGGGCGTGCGTAACCATGATCATGGTAATGCCCAGTTCCCGCGTCAGATCCGTGAACAGATGCAGCGCATTGCGGGCGTGCCAGGGGTCCAGGGCGGCGGTGGGTTCGTCGGCCAGCACCACGCCGGGGCCGTGGGCCAGAGCACGGGCGATAGCTACCCGCTGGCGTTCCCCCACGGAAAGCGTGCCCGGATATTGCCCGAGCAGATGGCGGATGCCCAGGCGTTCCACAATGGCGTCCACGGCTTCCCCGCGCTGTCTGACAATGCCCAGGCTGCGGCAGTGCAGGAGGATGTTCTCCCTGGCGGACAAGAAGGGCAGCAGACCGCCGGTCTGCAAAACATAGCCCAGATGCCGCAGGCGCAGGGCCGCCAGAGCATCCGTGCCGCCGCGCCGCCAGGCGGCCAGTACATCCTCGCGCCGTTCAGGCGTGGGGGCGAAGGAAAAGCGGATGTTGTCTTGTTCCGCGTCCGCCGCCGGAATATCCGGTCTGAGTATGCAGGCCAGCAGATCCAGAGCCGTGCTTTTGCCGCAGCCGCTGGGCCCGGCCAGGGCGAGCAGGCTGCCGCGCGGCGCGTCAAAGGCCGCGAGGCGCAGATGAAAACCCTCATGGCCGGGACGGCGTTTGCTTACGCCGCGCAGGGAAAAGACCAGATCGCCCGTATCTTCCATATTCGTGGTCCGGGCTACGGCAGCATGTTCAGGGGCACGCGGTAGACCCAGTCTCCGGCGTTGGGCTGGCCGAAGCTCTCCCAGTTGGCGCGGTCCCGGTCATACTCCTCGTAGCGGGCCAGACGGGACTTGAGGCGGTTGATGAAGGCCGTCTGCTCGCCGATGCTCATGCGGTACCAGTCCTCTTCGCGCAGCAGCATGATGTCGCTCTTGTAGGGCAGGCCGTCCAGGAATTCGGACAACACGCCCAACTCGGCCAGGTTCTTGCCCTGCGTGGGCAGATTGGGATCGCGGGCCATGCGCGTGGAAGCCGAAAGAATGCCCTGGAAAAAATCGCGCGAGTCGGTCTTCTTGGTGCGTTCGGCATTGTCGATAATGGCCTTGAGCTGCGCGCTGAGGTCGTTGAGCTGGTTCTTGGTCAGCAGTACGGCCACTTCCACGCTGGGGCTCTGTTCATGTTTGGCCAGCCGCTTGAGGTCCATATCCGCGATCCAGGAATTGACCACGCTGGGGGCCTGGTTCTCGCGCGCGCGGCCCAGATATTCCAGTTGCATGGCGTACCCCAGGGTAGCGGCCAGTTGCTCCGCCCGCTGCTCGGGCGTGGCCTGCTGCGGCGTTTCATCCTTGGGGCGGGTCATGATCTTGCCGGCGGCCGTATTCTTGACCATGTCCACCATGCCGGTGGCCAGGGCCTTGGCCACGGCCGCGAACTGGCGCGCGCCCTCCGCCGGGGTGGGCGCGGCCACGGCCTGGTAGTTGGAGCGGTTGCCGGAAAGTTTGCTCAGGGCGCGGTAGCTCTGCTCGGCGTAGCCGTAATTTTTGGCGCCGCCAGGGCTTTTGATATGCAGCACCGTAATCCAGATGCCTTTCTGGCGTGCAAAGTCGTTGAGCTCGTTGACGCCCATTGTCACCGAGGCGTATTTATCCCCGTTTTTCAGGGGGCCCGCGTCGGTGATCAGGAGGATCAGACGCGAGGAATAATCGCCCCAGTTCAGGGCTTCCACGGCCTTGTACACCCCGGCCAGAGAGTCTTCGTTAAAGTCGTGGCTGGAAACCGCGGCCTCTCGCACCTGGGCCAGTTTGTCCTCCAGACTCTTGCGGTTTTTGGCCGTAGCGAAGTCGCTGACCACTTTGGACACATATTCCAGACCGGGCGTGGCTGTGGTGCTGCTGCGAAACGCGACCACCGCGAAGCCCACATTGTCGGCCATCTTGTCCGTTTCAATCTTGTCGTAGATCTGGCGGACCACATTGAGGCTCTGCTCAATATAGGGCTTCATGGAAATAGATGTATCGATGACCAGGGCTATGCCGGTTTTGGGCGGCCCGTTTTTGCCGCCGTTCTTGTTTTTCGCATAGTCGCCGGGGTCAATGGAGGCCACGCGCAGGAATTTTACTCCGTCAAAGGGGTCCTGCATGGCCAGAATGGGCATGAGATAAAAACGCTTTTCCGAAACGGCCCCCTGACTTCCCTCGGGCTCGCTGGCCACAATGGGCAGGTCGGCGGGAACCGTTCCCCCCTTGGCGGCCTGGGCCGCGGCGGACAGCAGTGTACCCAGGCGTTTCTCCATGTCGGCGGCCGAGCAGAGGGCATTGAGATCCTGCTCGGTTTTGAAAAAGAGCACCGGGTCGCGTCCCGTGCGCGGGGTGAACAGCAGGGTCAGGGACTGGTTCCAGTCCGTGGCTTTGGCGGCCTCCAGCCACCCGGCAGGCTGGGTGGTGGAGGGACCCACCTGCAACCATGCGTCCTTGCGGGCATAGACATAGAGCACGGTAAAGGGGACGACCGCTTCCTGCAGCACCTTGGCGTCGGCCTTGGGTTCTGCCAGCAGTCTGGCCCCCGGATGGCTGACCACCCGCTGGAAAAGGCTTTTTTTGCCCTGTTGCAGCAACGGGCTGACGGAAGCCGGAGACGGCTCGGCCTGAACCGCCATGGCGGCCAGACTCAGACACAAGGCCGCAAGCAACGCCGGCCACAGACGGACGGACATACGCATTATTCTCTCCCGGCGCGCCCTGTGGCACGCTCTAATTCCAGTTTTGCAGCAAACTCCGGGCCTCGGCATTGCCCTTGTCCGCTTCGGCCTGCACATGGATGCGCAGGGAGTCCAGAGCGTTGGCCGCTTCGGCCTGGCCTTTCTGCCTAGCCTGTTCATACCAGTGTTTGGCCTGTCCCATGTCCACGGGAATGCTGCCGCGCGGCAAGGAGCTGACCGGGTCATAAAATTGCCCCACCAGCAGCATGGCCTCGGCATTGCCCTTCTGGGCCGCGTCTTCCAACAGCAGAAAGGCCGCGTCGCTTTCTTCCGCTCCGGCTCCGGCCTTGCGCATGGGTTTGGCCAGGGCCAGACTCATTTCAGGCCGGGCTTCGCCGCGCAATTGTTCGCGGGCGGCGGCCAGGGGAGATTGATTTGCGGATGCGGCGGGTGCTGTCTGGTTCTGGGCCGCCGTGGGGGCTGACGGCAGAGGCGGTTTTTCCGGTGTGCGCAGCATAAACCACCACACAGCGACGCCTATCACCAGCACAAGCAGCGCAAGGCCGACCAGCAGGCCGCCCTTACCGCTTTTTCCCTCACCCGGTTCCCGGGCCATCCGCAAGGGAGGCTCAGTAACAACAGGCTCCGGGACGGGAGCCGGTTCCGGACTTTCCTCCGGCTCCGGTTCGTGTTCTTCCACTGTGGGCTCTGTTTCCGGCACGGCCTGCAAAGGCTCGGTCGGCGGCGCATAGACGCCCACGCCCTGGCCGCCGCTGATATGCGAATAAACCAGATTCTGAACCACCAGTACACAGGCCCCCGCGCCGGTCAGGCTGATGCGGTAGGCGTCCAGATTGTCCATCTCATCGACCACGGCCGGGCCCACGGCCAGGCGCAGGCTGCCGCCGTCATTGTCCCAGGCGTCGGGCGTGAGCGCCGTTTCGCTTTCCTGCCAGCCGCCGCTGGAAAGGGTTTTGCCGTCCGAGCCCCGGCGCAGCACGAAAGCGGGGGCGGACACATTGCCCGCGTCGTGGATTTCAATAATGCCGTAACCGGGACCGCGCGAAGGGTCCGCTGTGATTGTGGCGCGCATGCGCTATTCCTTGAACGCCCGCAAAATATCACGCAGGCGGTTGTTTTGTTCCGGGTTGACGGTCTGTCGGCCGTCAAAGTCCACATTGGCCGTCACGCTGTAGGCCAGGGCCCGCAACCAGTCCGTATACCAGAGGCGGTCATAGGGCGATTCTTCTTCCGCGATATGCGGCTCGCCCGTGATGACCGGCGGCGGATTGAACAGGCTGACGCTTTTGCCGCCGAACAAAACTGTACGCGCCGCCTGATCCTTGAAGCGCGGGTCAAAGCCCAGCCAGTCCACAAAGGCGTTGATGGCGTCGGCTGCCAGGCTGACCTGCTTCCAGACCAGACGTTCGCGGGCCATATTGCTGTAGGCGGAACTTCGCCGCAGTTCGGTTTCCAGGTTTTGGCGCAGCTTGCAGCGTGCGGCGGCCGTGATCAGTTCGTGGCAGAACTGGTCCAGCTCCTTGGCGGGCAGGCCGAAATAGTTGCGGGCCTCCGCATCACCGGCCAGATCGCGTAACCGCCCGATCCAGTGCTCCAGCGCCAGATTGGCGAAAATGGCGGCCGTGTCGCGGGCGCGGTCCTCTTCTTGTATTGCGGATGCCGCCGATACTGCCTGGGCGTCGCCGAAAATGTCGCCCAGAATGTCGTCGGCGGAAACCCGCGCGCCTACCACCGGCGCGGGCGCGACGGAAGCCGCCCCCTGCTCCGGGCTTTGTCCGGCCCGGAAGCAGATTTCATAGAGGTCAAAGTCCCGCACCTGCAGGGCGCGCAGAAATTCGCCGAAAAGCTGCTTCTCCGCCAGCCGGGCCAGCAAGGCCACAAGGGTGTGCGAAAGCTGTTCCTGCCGACGGCGCAATTCCTCGCGGTCGTCGCTTTTATAAAAGGGGGTGAGCTTGGTCAGGACCTGCTCGCGTTTTTCGTCCAGGCTGACCGTGATCTGGCGGCGTTTGAGCTCGGGATTGCAGAGCGGACGCAGTCTTTCGCGCAGCAGGGCCACGCCGCCGTCATTGAGGGTCATGGCCGCCTGCCAGACAATTTCCGGCTCGGCCACATGGCGCTGGACCAGGGGCGACTGCAAAAAGGCCTGACGCACCTCTTCCACGTACAGTGTCTGTTCCGGGCGGATGCCGCTCTCCTTGTCGCCGTCAAAGCTGAAAATGG
This sequence comes from Desulfovibrio fairfieldensis, assembly GCF_001553605.1. Classification (NCBI taxonomy): domain Bacteria; kingdom Pseudomonadati; phylum Thermodesulfobacteriota; class Desulfovibrionia; order Desulfovibrionales; family Desulfovibrionaceae; genus Desulfovibrio; species Desulfovibrio fairfieldensis. Next base: position 1,606,636 of record NZ_CP014229.1, on the reverse strand, counting down.
CTTCGCTGCGGAAATTGGGATTGCGCAGCAGAAAGACATTATTGAAAGGATGGCTGCCGTCCCAGTTTTCCGGCCAGTCGTGCTGTTTGCCGAAGAAGTCCAGAAGGGAGGATTGCAGGCGCGTGGTCCAGCGCGTTTCCACGGAGGGCGTGCCCTTTTTCTTTTCAAACTCCATGTCCATCTTGGTCAGCACAAAGAAGAGAGCCGGGGCTTTGCCCGCACGGTGGGCCGGGTTTTCGCCGTGAGTGGAGCAGATCCATTCGTACACGGCGCGAGGCAGGTCCTGTACCTCCTGATTGCCGGGTCCGATGCAGAGCAGCATGCTGGTGAGTTCCTTTTCCTCGCAGTAGCGCTCGAAAAGGTAGGCCACCTTGCCGCGCAGAAAGAGGTTTTCCAGCGTGCCGGGTCGTTCCAGCTCCTGATTGAGATTTTCGAGTTTCAGGCGCGAACGGTAGCCGGGGAAGTCCAGCAGGTCGGTGTGGTCAAAGAAGTCGTCCGGCTTTTCGCGCATGTGGATAGTGATTTCAGCGGTCAGGGCCGTGACCACCGCGCGCGGCAGCGAGGCCTTGCGGCCCTCGGTTCCCAGAATCGTCAGCATGTCCGTGGCGGGTTCGCTGAGTCCGTGCAGCAGGGCCACGTCGATGATGCTGGTCTTGCGCGGAATCAGGGCCTCAATGGGACATCCTGCTTCCGCCGGATTGCCCAGATCGCGCAGCGCGCCGCAGAGTTGCAGATAGAGGCTCTGAAATTGCGGCACATTGTCCCAGATCAGGCCCAGCAGTTGCGCCCTGTCTTCCAGGCCCAGGCGCGGAGCCAGTTCCACAGCTCGCAGCCAGAATCCTTTTTGCAGCATCTGTACGCGCGGCCGGGAACTGAAATTTTTGTTAATGTAATCCCTTAAGTCTTCCAGGTCATCGCCGCTCAGCGCGCCCGCGCTGACAGGAGATTGGGCGGCGCGGACTTCCAGGGCGTCCAGGGCCGCTGTCAGGGCTTCGGGCTGCGGGGCTTCCTTGTGTTCGCAATCGGCGTAATAGGTGTTGGCCAGCACGCGGGCCACGTCCGTCTCCGTAAGCAGACGCAGGCGGATGGGAAAACCTTCGCTCAAACCTTCGGGCGGCGTTGTGGTGAAGCGGGTCACCAGGCCGGTGGATTCCTTGCCGCCCTCGGGATTGATCTGGGTGATGAAATCATAGGACTTGCCCCCGAAGTCCGCCAGCAAGGAGCCTTTGGCATCGCGGGCCAGAGCCGAAATAAGATAGGATTTGCCGGACTGGCTGGGACCAAAAACGCCCACGCACATTTTGCGGCGCGCGGCCTGCTCGCATTTGTGAAAAAAGCGGGCGGCATGGCGCATGTCCTTTTGCAGGGCCGCGCATTCGTTGCCCACCAGTTCGCAATTGTCCTGAAGCCAAGCCACGGCCTGGCGGGATTCCTTTGCCAGATCGCGACAAAGCCGAGCCAGATCGGTATCCTGCTGCTGCATGGTCATCCTCGTTTAGCCGGCGTCGGTCACAATGCCGGTATCCAGCCAGTAGCCTTCGTCCAGTTTCAGGGTTTGCAGACGGATTTCCAGATCGCGGCGGTCCACGCTACGGCCTTGGTTGTCCGTAATGGCATCAATGCTGAATTCGCCTTCGCTACGGCGTTCCTTGTCGTCGTCCGTGCGCGGGGCGTCATCCCAGACGTCCTCCACGCGCAGGCGTACTTCCACCGTGTAGGGCAACCGCCCGGAAGCGCGGGAGCGGGCCTCCTCGCTGGCAAAAGCCAACAAGTGATAACGCGTGGTGGGCCAGCGTTCGGTGTCCAGCTGGCGGTAGCCGATGGACAGCGGGCCGCTGAAAGCCACCTGGCGGCTCTGTTCCGTGCCGTCCTTGCTTTCCACATCCACCTCAAACCAGACCTTGGGACGTTTGAGCTGGCTGTTGATGTCCATCTCGCCGATATAACGGGCTGTGGATGTCAGGTGCAACGCACCGGAATCAAAGGAAAAGCCCTCCAAATGGCCGTCGGCCAGGGCGCAGAGAATGGCCCCCACCACAACCGTGGTTTTGGGGTCCGTGATTCGACCCAGGGCGTCGGCAAAAGGATACCAGCTGCCCACATGATACTGGCGCATGGGAATGATCCTGTCCGGCGGCACGGGCAGCTTGGCGAGCACCGGCGCGATGACGCCCTGCCAGGCGCTGGGGCGTCCTGTGAGCAGAAGCACATCACTGTCGTACAAATGGACCAATTCGCAGAGCGCGGACAGGGTGGGACCCAGGGTGGCGCGGATAGTGGCGTCCACCGCGCGCGGGCGGACCTGAATGGGCACGTCGAGAATATTAAAGTTTTGGATGAAGGGCGCCGCGCGGCGCACCAGGTGATCCACGGCACGCAAAATGGCGGCCTGAGGCCGGGGAGCGCGTACGACCGGAGTGAAGCCGCCGCCACCTTCGTCATCCGGGGAAGGAGCGGCGGTGGCCGCGGCCAAAGGATCCGGCTCAAAAAAGTCGCCCAGAACGCAGCTGTAACTGTCGTCCCGCATGTCCGGATTCTCGCAGGCGGCCAGCAGGCCCAGAGCCACGGGCACGGCGATCTGGCGCACCAGGCGCACGCGGGTATTTCGTTCCTCCTGGGACATGCCGATGGCGTCGCGTCCGAACAGCTGGCCCAGCAGTCCGCGCGGTTCCGCCAGGCCCTGCTTGACCAGAGCTTCGCCGATGGCCGGGATGACGTGATTTGCGACAACTTCACGTAAAACTTCATCACCCGCGATATTAAAGCCGTCGCGGAATTCCGTATGCGGCACGATACGGGCCGTGTCGCCCTCGCCGCTGGCCAGCTCATAGGTGGTAATGGAGAGATCCGTGGTGCCGCCGCCGATGTCGATGGAGGCAACGCGCACGCAGGGATGATTGCCGTAGGCGGCACGCGGTTTGCCCATCAGCCGGAAAAGATGGTGGGCGTCGCCGTGCTGTTTGACGGCCAGCTCATTGTAGAGCAGGACCAGCTGCGAACAACTGGCTTCGTCCCAGTCGCAACGCACCTGCGGGCTCAGGCGGTAATCTCCGCTCTGGCCCTTGTTCTGTTGCTGGGGCAGATACCATTGGCCCCAGCCCAGGGCGTCCCAGACCACCCTCACGGCCCAGAGCACCCAGCGGCGGAAAATGCGTTTTTCCGCCACGGGCATGGCCGTGGGCACGGTGAAAATCAGCCGCCGCAGTCGCCGGGGCAGATTGGGCAGTTCCCGCCGTGCCCGGGTGGCCGGGGAATTGATGGTCACCAGGGCCTGGGTGAGGATCTCGCCCATCATAAAGAGCATCAGGGACGAACGGGTGAACAGGGACTCAAAAATGGGCTCGGCCTGTTGTTTTTGCAGGGCAGGGCTTTTCTTGAACAGCGGATCGTCAAAGCAGGCCAGGGGCGTGCCTTGGGGATTGAGCTGGCGGGCGAACAGCCCGCGGCTGACCATGGGCTCGGCCTTGCCGCCGGTGTTGTAGCGCCAGCTCTGCTGCCAGGGGCGCTCGTCCCAGAGATAGCGTTTGGGGCTGGACATGCCGGTGGTGCCTTCAGCGCAGACGGCCTGGGTTGCCAGGCGCGCGGCCTCCGGCCCGATACGCACGGCCGCAGGCCAGGCAAAGGCCGGGCTCTGGCGGCCCGAACGCCGGGAAAGGGCGTCGTTGCCGAAAGCCGCGTCCACAAATTCGACGCGGGTTTCAAAGGGCTCGGCGTAGATCCGGTCGGGCTGGCTGAGATCACGCAATTCCAGCAGATAGCTGTCATTGAGATTGGTGACGCGCTGGGGCAGGGTTTCCACCAGTATGCCCGTGGTGCGGGAATTGCCGATATCCAGAATCAGGTCCACATCCACCGGTGTGTCGCGGTCCGGATTGATGACTTGGGCGGCCAGATCGTCGAGAGCCAGGCGCACCACTTCCAGCCAGGTCAGATAGCTGGCCAGGTGTTCAAGAACATAGGGCGTTTCCTCCTGCCAGGAGCCGCGCCCGTGGTGTTTGCCCTGCCGCCAGGCGCTGTAAATGCCGGAAAGCCATTCATCCACCCAGGCAGCGTTGAGGAACCAGGAATTGTCGCGCACCTGACAGGCCAGCATGAAATGTCCGTGGGCCGCCACGTCCTGCGGCGAAAGGGCGTAATATTCCTCTCCTTCGGCGGGACGCGGCTCCACGTTGGTGTCAAAAGCCAGTACGACGCGCAACCGGCCGGGATGCTGCTCCGAACGCATGATTCTGGCCCGCGCCCAGTTGGAGGGGCCGCATTCAAAGCGCCTGCCGCCGTCGGGCCAGAGCTGGTCCAGGGTGCGCAGAAAGGGAATGGGCAGCCAGTGTCCTTCCCAGACGTCCAGGGCGCGGCGGGCGTCCATGTCGTAGTCGTAGTCGCAGGGCTGGCCGGTCAACTGGTCCACAAAGCCGTTTTCCGTTTCCACCAGGCAACGCAGATGGTGGGTATAGCGGCCCCCGGCGTCGCCCTCCTGCTTTTTTTCCTCGCGGAAATAGCGGCGCAGGCGGTGGATGGCTTCCTCCGGGAGGGCGAAATCCAGAAACTGCGGGCAGCCGCCGGGAATGATGCTGACGGGCGAGAGATAACGGGGAATGGCGTCCATGCTTATTTCCTTCTGAAACGGGCGTCCCACTTGTGGCGGGCCCCGCCCAGTTCATTGCCTTTGCACTGGGTGCTGCTTTCACTGCCCGTGCACTCCACTTTCTGGGGCACATAGGTGCCGCCGCGCGGGCAACGGGCCGGATCGGAATCAAAGAGCAGGCGGTTGCCCTGGAAGCGCGCGCTGGCCGAGCCACTGCAGACCTGTCCATTGCGTTCGCGCACGAAACGGCGGCCCTTGCCGTTCTTGTCAAAGCAGTATTCGGCAATGATCGGCTCGTTGGAAGGATGCGAATACAGGCCCGTCTCACTGGTCCAGCAGCCTTCCAAAAAGGTGAGGTCGTTCTTTTTGGCCGCATCGCTGGGGATGTTCAGGTCCTCGTTCTTTTTGGGCGCTGGCCTGGGGGCAGGAGGTTCGGGCTTGGGCTCCTGCTTTTGGGGCTTTTCCTGTTTGGGCTTCTCAACCTTGGGTTTTTCCGGCTCCGGCGGGGTTTCACCCAGGAAGGGTTCCACGACTTCCGGTTCCTTTTTGGGTTCTGTGGCCGGTTTTTCCGGTTCCTTCGCCGCCACCGGCGGGATCACGGGCTTACAGAGGGCCGCGCGTTCCTGCAATTGCTGCCAGAGTCGGGCCAGCTCGTCGTCCAGTTGAGCGGCGCGGCTTTTTTCGGTTTCCAGAGCCGCTGTGTCCGTTCTGAAGCAGGAGGTCGGAAGAGGCGAGGGCAGAATGCCCAGAGCCGCCAGCAGCAACCAGAGCAGAAGCAGGAGCAAAAGCAGGGGCAACAACCAGGGCAGGCAGCCGCTTCGGCTCGGGGGCGGCGGAGGCGTGGGGACGGCCACTGGCGCGGGGGGCGGTACGGCCCCCAGGCGGGAAAGATCCTCGGGTTGGGCGCCCACGGCTCCGGGCGCGAAACCCCAGTTGATCAGGACCGGTTTGCCGCCCACGGACCAGAGATCATCTTCTGTCGGGTGCTGCAGGGCCAGTTGCAGCAGTTGGCCTGAAAGAGCCTGCCGGGCCTGGGCCTCGGCGGTCAGGGACCGGGAAAGGTTCAGGATATCCTTGGCGAGGCCGCCGGCTTTGGCGCGCAGGGCCTGGGCCTCGGCTTCAGGCAGTTCTTTGACGGGCCGTGCCTCTCCCTGGCCTGCGGCATACCAGTCCACATTGCGGCCTTCCGCGTCGTGCTGGGGTTCGGCCAGCAGGGCCGCGTGCTCCGGCCCCAGTTTCTGAAGCAGGATGGCCCGCATCTGGGCATAGCAATCCGTGGCGAAAATACCCTGGCTGGCAAGGGCCCGCATCTGACCGCGCAGGCTGACGGCAATCCGGGCGCTCATGGCTTGCCACCTCCGGCGGCTTTGGCCGCCGGAGCGGCGGGCGGGGCCGCCAGACTGAATGGAATCCCCACGGAACGCAGGTAGTCGGCCAGGCTGGCGCTGACGATAGCCAGGCTGGACTGGCGGTAGGATTCGTCGTCCAGCTTGATGAAGGTATTGATGCCCGCCACCTCGCCTTTGTCGTTGACCAGCGGGCCGCCGCTGTTGCCTTGGGAAACCGTGGCCGTGTGCACGATGAGCGGCGGATCGCGTTGCAGGATCACGCTCACCGAGCCGTCGGTATAAACGACTTCCGGCGCGGCGGCGGCATTGCCCTGCAAGAGGGCCGCGAATTTGGGATCATCCACGGTGACCGCGCCGGGGAAGCCCCAGGCGCTGACCCGTTCGGTGCGTTTGATGTCGGCGGCCAGCTTGAGCGGCGTGATCGAGGGCGCGCCCTGCACCTGAAGCACGGCGAAATCGCGTCCGCCGGACTGGGTAGTGCGCAGAACTTTGGCGGTCAGCAGGCCCCTGGTGGCTTTGTTGGTGACAATGGCCTGGGTGGCGTCGCCCACCACATGGGCATTGGTTACAATGTAGCCGGGAGCCACAAAAAAGCCGGAGCCCATGGAGAGTCCTTCCTTTCTCTGGGCCAGCACCAGTACCGTGCCCTGCTCCAGAAGTTCTGCCACGCTGGTCGGCGGGGCGGGCGTCGAGGCCTGCGGTTGGACAGCCGGGGGCGACGCGGGCGTTGCCACAGGAGCTTCAGGCGTGGCGGCCGGAGAAGGGGAGGGCGTGGACAGCGGCGGCCAGACCACGCCCGGCGGCGGGCTGAGCCTGTTCAGCTCGCGCTGGATATCGCAGGGGTCTTTTTCAAGCAGCAAGCGCAGTTGCCGTAAAAAAGCCTCGCGCGCCTCGTTGTTGTGCCGGGCTTCCGCTGTTTGTTTTTCCAAGGCCGCACGCCGGGCTTCCGCGCCCTGCCATTCCTTCCGGAGCAGCCAGGCCGCCAGCAACAGGAGGCACAGAAAAAGCAGCAGACCCCAGAACCAGGGTCGCCGGTACCAGGGTATCGCCACGGGCGGCGTCCGGGGCGCGACGTTTTCCATCGGGAGGGGCGTTGTACCGGCAGTGGAGCCGGAAGTCTTATTTTCGCCGTCTGTCATGCGCAAGCTCCACTTTCACAAGCTGCCCGGCAGGGCAAAACGCGTCCCGCCCGCAACGGAAGTGCGGAGCGGGACGGCGCGGGTCAGATCAAGAGATTGTCCACTGTCTGCTGATAGGCGTTCAGGCGCGAGTCCACATCCTGTCGCGTGCTTTCCAGTTCCTCGCGGGAGGTCTTCCACTGTTCGGCCTGGGCCGTGACGTTGCTCTGGCTCGGGGCCGGAGCCGGGCGTCCGGTCGCGCGCTTGCCGCTTTTGGCCGTGCTGGCGCGCTTGGCGGAGGCCGGTTCGGCGGCGGTGTATTGTTCGGCCAGAGCCCGCTGATATTCGCTGTCCTTCTGGGCCATGGTCGTAGCCGTGCTGTTCAGGATGAAGGACGTCTCCTCCAGGCCGCTGCGGATCTCATTGTAGCGGTCCTGAAAGTCCAGCCGGGTGATCTGTCCGGCCTTGAACTGATTGGCCGCCAGCTGAAACTGTTCGTCATAACACTTGGCCGCCACCTTGGCCGCCGCCGTGGCGCGGTTCATGCTGGCCGCTTCGGAACCCAGCTGGCGCGAATAGGCCTGAAGATAGGCCGCGTCCCGGTCCCGGGCCTGGGATTTGCCGTAAATGTTGCCGGCCACCGCGCCGGACACGCCGCCCACGGCCGCACCGGCCACCGCGCCTTCCACTTTGCCGGTAGCCAGGCCGCCGATCAGCGCGCCCAGCAAAGCGCCCCCGGCCGCGCCGACGGCGGTGCTGGTGCCGGTGCTGTTCTCATCCTGCCGCAACTGGGCCACGGGCTGGTAACACTGCGGATAATAGTTGACCTTGGTTTTTTGCGCGCCGTACTGGCTGGCGCAGCCGGTGAGCAGCAGGCTGCCCGCCAGAAGCAGAGCCAGGCCCGGAAGAAAAACGCGGTGTTGCATGGGACGGCCTCCTCGGATGCGGTTATGAAATACCCACGTATTTTTGCATTTTACTGCAAAGCAATGGTAAACGGCAAGCGGCAATCCTCTGTCGCGCCGACCGACGCCAGAGCCTGGTTCAGGCGCGCCGGAGCGCTCTTGATTTGCTTTTGGCACCTCACTGGTGTATGCATACATAGTTCCCATCGTTTTTCCACCCGTGGCTCACGGCGGTCGCATTGGACGCGGCCCGCCTGTCTGACGGGTCAACCCTGTTCAAGGAGTATCCCCAGATGAAAAAAGTTTTCAGCCTTGTTCTGGCCGGCGCTTTGATTCTGGCCGCCGCCACGGCTTTTGCCGATGCCAAACGCCTGACCCTGGCCACCGGCGGCACCTCCGGGGTCTACTTTCCCCTGGGCGGCGCCATCGGTCAGGTGCTCACCTCCAAAAGCAACGGGGCTCTGGCGATCACCGCGCAGGCCACGGGCGCCTCGGGCGAAAATATGCGCCTGGTGGAGGCCGGCGACGTGGATTTCGCCATCGTGCAGAACGATGTGGCTGACTCCGCCTTCAACGGCAAGGCCCCTTTCCGTACCAAGCTCGAGGACGTGCGCGCCATTGCCCGTCTCTATCCTGAATACCTGCACGTGGTCGCCAGTAAGGACAGCGGCGTGACCAAGCTGGAAGACTTCAAGGGCAAGAAGGTTTCCGTGGGCGCGCGCGGCAGCGGCAATGAAGTGAACTGCCGTCAGATCTTCGGCTTCTACGGCCTGGACTACAAGAACGTGGAGCCCATCTTTTTGCCCTACGGCGAAACCGCCGACCAGTTCAAGGACCGCCAGCTGGACGGCTTCGTCTTTACCATCGGCACCCCGAATCCGGCCATCCAGGACATCACCACGGCCCAGGAAGTGGTTTTCGTGCCGCTGGACGGGGCCAAGGCCGATGAAATCGTGGCCAAGTTCCCCTATCTGGTGAAGGACGCCATCCCGGCCAAGACCTACAAAGGCCAGGAAAATGCCGTGCCCACGCTTTCGGTGCAGGCCATTCTGGTGGCCAACAAGAATATGCCCGACGACGTGGCCTACGCCCTGACCAAGACCTTGTTTGAAAATCTGGGCGACGTTGCCAAGGCCCACAACAAGGGCGCGGAGATTTCGCTGCAGCATGCGGCTGACGGCGTGACCATTCCCTTCCATCCCGGCGCGGCAAAGTACCTCAAGGAAAAAGGCGCGTTGAAGTAAAAACCTCAGGGCGAGGGGCTTTCCCTCGCCCTGTTTCGTTTTAGAGCTATTTCAAACGCAAAATGCTGTAGACGATGACGGCCGGGGCGGGGCTTCCGCCCGATGCGGCCTGCGGGCGGAATGGACATGCCGAAATTTTTTTTGTACATGCCGACAGCTTTGCTGTGTCTCTGCACACTGCTCTGGGCAGGGGCAGCGCGGGCGGCTTCCCCGGACGGAGCGGACGGCGACCTGGTGCTGAAAAATGCTGACGGTGCTGTGCTTTTTTCCTGTCCGGCGCGGGAAGGACTGAGCTTCGGCATTCGTTACATCCATTCCGTGGCCAAAAGCCCGGTGGAAGACTGGTTCCGCGTCAGTCAGCAGACAATTTTTCTGGAAAAAACGGTTTATCAGGATTTCGGGGCGGGCCTGCCGCACACTCCGGGGCCGGGGCAGACCATGTCCACCGGCGACGGGCACATTGTAATCAGCGGTTATCACAAGGCGCTGCCTTCTTTTGATGTGCGCGTGGGGCGCATTGCGCAGCATACGCTGCTGTTGCCGCTGGAGGACGCGGCTGAAGGAAAATCCGCGCGCGGCATGACGCGCGAGATTCCTTTGGCGGAACTGGCTCCGCCGGGCAGCGCCGTCACCTTTACGCTGTCTCCACGCGTCCGCGCGGGGGTTGTGATCCGGTGAGCGGAATGGGTGCCGCCGCAGCGTATGACAACGTTTAGTTTTGAGGCAGGTAAGGATGAGCCATAAAGAGCGGATGAAGGTTATCGAACAGGAGGGGTCCGGAGGTTTTGCCTTGGAAGAGGCGGAAAAGCTGGATTCCGCCACGGTGGAAAAGGTGCAGGGCACCGTCGACGTTTCCGAAATCGTAGCCAAGTATGATAAGGAATCAGCCTATCGTACGTTCAGGGGCGGACTGGAAGTTTTTATCCGCGTGCTCTGCATCGCCCTTTCCGGATTCCATCTTTTTACAGCGGCCACCGGCGCATACCCGCCGCAAATCCAGCGCGCCGTGCACCTGGGCTTTGTGCTGGTGCTGATCTATCTGCTGTATCCGGCGCGGGCCACAGGCAGCAAGCATAAGCTCGCCTGGTACGACGTGTTGCTGGCCGCTGCCGGTGCGGCGGTCTGCGGCTATATCGTCTGGAATTACGACGTGATCGTGCTGGATGCCGGGCCGCCCACCGAGATGGACTTTATTTTTGGCTGCGCTTCCATTCTGTTGGTGCTGGAAGCCACGCGGCGCATCGTGGGGCTGCCCATCACCCTGGTTGCCGTCTGCTTTCTGCTCTACGCCAAGTTCGGCAATCTGATCCCCGGCATGATGGGCCATCCCGGCTTCTCGATGAAACGCATCGTGGCCCATATGTATCTGACCACGGAGGGCCTGTTCGGCATGCCGCTGGGCGTTTCGGCCTCCTTCGTCTTTCTGTTCATTCTGTTCGGCGCGTTTCTGCACAGTACGGGCCTGGGCAAGTTTTTCATTGACCTGGCTCTGGCAGCCGCCGGGCGCTTTGTGGGCGGCCCGGCCAAGGTGGCCGTGCTGGCGAGCGGCTTTTTCGGCACCATCTCCGGTTCTTCCGTGGCGAATACCGTGTCCACGGGCACCTTCACCATCCCTCTGATGAAAAGCGTGGGCTACCGGGGAGCTTTTGCCGGCGCGGTGGAAGCGGCTTCCTCCACGGGCGGCCAGATCATGCCCCCGATCATGGGCGCGGCGGCCTTCATCATGGCCCAGTTTCTGGGCGTGGGCTATGTGGAAATCGCCAAGGCCGCGCTGATCCCGGCCCTGTTGTATTATCTGGCCGTGGGCTTCATGGTCCACATGGAAGCCAAGCGCCTGGGCCTCAAGGGTATTCCCAAGGAACGCCTGCCGCGCGCCTGGTTCGTGCTGCGCCAGGGCGGCTATCTGCTCATTCCCATTTTCGTGCTCATCTATCTGCTTATTCAGGGCTATACGCCGCTCAAGTCGGCTTATTACTGCATTCTGGCGACCGTGATCATTTCCCTGGTGGCCAATAACTGGAAGGCCTGGGCCGGAGCCAGCTCCAGCGGCCTGAATGTCAGGCATTCCCTTGCGCAGTGCAACCGCCAGGCCGGGAAGGATATCCTGCAGGCCATGGAAAACGGCGGCCGCCTGGCCTTGGGCGTGGCCGCGGCCTGCGCCTGCACGGGCTTTGTCATCGGCGTGGTGACGCTCACCGGCGTGGGGCTCAAGCTGGCTAATGCCATTCTGACCCTTTCCGCCGGCAGCTTTGCCCTGACGCTCTTCTTCACCATGCTGGCCTCCATTGTGCTGGGCATGGGCCTGCCCACCACGGCCAAGTATATCGTGCTGGCCACCATTGCAGCCCCGGCCATTCAGACTTTCGGCGTACCCATGCTGGCCGCGCATCTCTTCATCATGTACTTCGGCATCCTGGCCGACCTGACTCCGCCGGTGGCCTTGGCCGCGTATGCGGCGGCGGGCATTGCCCGGTCGGAACCCAACGCCACGGGCTTTATGGCCGTTAAACTGGCTCTGGCGGGTTTTCTGATACCCTATATCTTCTGCTACAATCCGGGCCTGCTGATGATCGGCGCCAGCAATACGGAGATTGTTTTCATCGTCTGCACCGCAGCCGTGGGCATTGCCTCACTCTCCTTCGCGAGTGTGGGCTACTGGCTGCGCAACCTTTATCTCTGGGAACGCCTGGTGCTGGTGGCCGCGGCCATTACGCTGATCACGCCGGGACTGGTTACGGATATCATCGGCCTTAGCTTGATGGCGGCGGTCTATGTCTTGCAGAAGGTATTCAAGGAAGGGCCCCGGCATCCGGAAGCGGTCGCGGCGTAAGTCCGGCTTTGCGTCGAGTGACTGATCGAGGCGACGGACTGAGATAGTAGGCACAAAACTGCTCGCTGATCGCGTAACACGGATCAAACAAAGGGCGCGGCATCACTGATGATGCCGCGCCCTTTGTTTGATGATTCACGGCGTAATAACTGAAGGGAAAAATGCGGGATAATCAGAAACCAGACGGAATATATCGGGACTGTGTTTGCAATTTTGTTGCACAGGATGCAACGGAAAGAGGGGGCCGGAACCCCCTCTTTTTCATGCCGTGGAGACGGCCATCTGCTATACCATCCCCGCCACGTATTTAAGAGCGCGTAGCGTCATTTCCGCCGACTCCTCGCCGCCGGAATACTCCACAAATTCTTCCCAATGGTTTTCGATTAGCATGAGCAGGGCCGCTTTATCGATGGAATCAATTTTGGGCATTGAGGGCCTCCTTCACGGCCTTGCGGGCGGCTCCTGAAAGAGCGCGTTGCGCAGAGCGTAAAGCTATTTGCAGGCCGCCTTGGTACTTTTGGAAATACACTCCACCGGGTTTACCCGCTAACAGGCATTCCATAACCTCAATCGCCCGCACAAGTTCCCGCTCCAGTCTCTCATTCTCCGCCCGCAGCCGCAGCAGTTCGTCGATGGTGGCGATGACCACGTCAGGGGAGTTGGTCATGGTGGTCCTCCGTGGCGATGTAGGCTGCTTCGGCGTCATGTCTCGCCCATGACGTCCAATATTCTGCACTGTTGTCTACGTTGCCCGCCTTGGCCCATCTCCGAGTAAGATTTGCAACCTTTCTCGCCAGAGCAGCAATCATGCTTTGCATCAGTGCGTTCTCGGCCTGTAGGCGCTGAAGTTCGCATTCCAGCGGTTCAACGTGGACACTATAAACTACAACGGCTCTGCTTGTGTTGCACCGACCACATTGTGGCTCGTCATATGACACCCCGTTATCACAGGGATGTGGGCCCCCAATATGCCGAGCGATTTCGCCTACCTTGTTTTTTTGTTTATCAGTCATGGCTGGCCTCCGTGGCGTTATAGGCTGCTTCCGTGTGCTCCTTGCGGCCGCATACTGTGCGGCTGAAATAAGGGCATGCATGGGCTCGCAACGAAAGGTGTTCCGTGCGAGGAATTGCTCTTTCGGATCAGTCATAGGGTGTATCTCCCATCGTTACGCCGGGCAGTATGGTTTGCTTCTGACGCCGCCGGGCGCGTTCCTGGCGGATAATCTGGTACACGGTGGACTCATTCAACTTGTAGCGCGCCCGCAGCTCGGAAATATTGTTGCCGGTATACTCTTCATAGAGCCGCGCGTCCCGGCGGGCCTTGTCGAACGGAAAATAGACCGAGCCCCCGCCGAATTCGAGAGCGATGCGGGTAGTGACGCGCCTGCCCAGACGCTCGGTGCCCCGCCGGAGTTCCTCGTCGATGATGGCCTCGATCTGGTTGAGCAGTTCGGAACCGCGATTACTGATGGACCCCGCCATATATACCTCCGACCACGGCTCTGCCGTCCAGAACGGGCGGCGTGCCCTCGCCTTTCAGAATGGCGAGGCAAATGGCGCGTTTTTTGGGGTCATCACAACGATCAAAATGCTGTTTGAGTATCTCAATCACGGCCTGGCACTGTTTGACCGTGGCATCCTCCAATGTCCGACCGGTGAAGCGTCGAACATAGTTATTCAGGGCCTTTTCGGAGCGGTCCCTGACGATGCCGCAGTCGGCCATTGTGAGCCAGAGCGCGCGGATTTTTCTCGCTTGAGGATCGGCTACAAGCTCCTTGCCCTTGTGAAAGGGGCTTGGCTGAAAGCCCCGTGCCTTGAGTTCCTCAACCACGCGCCACTGCTCCTTGGCCGTGCTGCCCTCCAGCGACCTCTTGCCCAATGTGTCGAACAGAAGATTCCGGTAAGCCTCCTCATCCATGCCAAGCTGCGCCCTGGCCACGCGGATCATACCCATGAGAGACATACGGCCTCCTATGAAGCGGGCGACGAGTCTGCCAGCTCGGTTTCGTTGAGTTCATAAAAGAAGTCGTCCGCCTGCTCCAGTTTGCAACCCACTTCCGCCAGCTTCTCCGGGGCCAGGGCGCGCAGGGCTTCCTTGTCCACCTCCTCCTTGACGCGGACGCAGGGCAGGCCTTTTTCCTTAATGAGCCCCAGTACTCGCTCCCAGGTGAGTTTCTTGACGGTTTTGAGCGCCGACGAGGCGCGGAAGCCGATGGTGCCGAAATTGAGGTCCAGGGATTTCTTCCCCCGGAAAAGCTCTTCCCTGCGGGCAATGCCGAACTGGACAAGAGCCTGTTCACGCTCGGCGATACCCTGTCTGATCGGTTCGCAATTGGCGGCGCACTCGGCTTTCAGGCGGTCTACCTCTTCCTTGAAGCGGATCTCGTACAAGGCGATCTGACGTTTGCGTCCGGCGATTTCCGCCAGAACGGCGTCGGCCTCTTCCAGGGAATCTATAGCGAGGATCCGCAATACAGGTTTAACGCGCTTGGCCATAATATACTCCTATATATAATGTTACGCCCGAATCTGCCGGACCACATCGGCCGTGACCGTCCTCTCACCGAGTCCGGCGGCCAGGTTCATGGCGGCGCTGGCGAGATTGCTGATTGCGAGCGGATAGCCCTTGTAAATGCCCTTGCCGGACATATCCCTGGCCACGATGAGCCGGTCGCGCAGGGCCTCCAAGGCGTCCGGTTCAAAAATGGCGGCAAGGTCAGCCCCGGCCCGATTGAACCGGTGCGCCAGAAAGTCGGCCGGGTTTTTGACCGGTTCCAGTTTGACGGGCACGCAGCGCTGCACTACCTCGCGCACGTCGGCCTGATTGCTGCCGAGCTTGTCCATGAGTTCGGTCTGACCGATCAGGATGATGGAGAGCAGCCGCTTGAGGCCGTCCTTGAGCTCCCAGAAACGCTTGAGCGCCTTCAGGGTTTGGGTGTGCAGATCGTGGGCCTCCTCGATGATCAGCACATGGCGCATGCCCGCCCCGTTGGAGTCTTTCAGAAGCTGGTGGAGGCGGCGGTCGCGCACCTCTTGGCTGCGCGGAATGGACGCGCCGGGCGCGAGCGTGGCGATAATGGCCTCGGCGATATGCCGGGCCAGCATAGGCTTGCCGTTTTGCCCGCCGCTCATACTCAGGGTGTAGGGCTCAATGATCACCACCCCGTCGCCGTCTTCCTTGAGGCGCTCGATAAGATCTTCCCGCAGGGTGGATTTGCCGGAGCCGGATTCGCCCACCACGGCCAGAAAATTGCCGTGCCGCGCCGCGTCGTACATAAACTCGCGGACATAGCGGCTCTCGGGCGAGAGATAGACGTCCTCCGGGCACTGGGGATCGTCAAAGGGATCGTGCAGCAACTTGAACTGTTGCCGGGCGCGCATGGAAAGTACCTGTTTGCGCAATATCATATCGTCGTCTCCCTTGTTGCTGGTATGTGCCGCCGCACTGGCGGCCTGTTCGCTTTCGGCCAGGGCCGTTTCCACGGCCTCGGGGTTCACTCCGCGCGTGTGCAGCCACGCGGAGAGCTTTTTACGGGCGTCGGGCCAGCCGTTTTTCGGCAGAGCCTTGCCGTTGCAGAGCAGATTGACGGCCGCCGGTGATAGGCCCGCCGCCTTGGCCGCGTCGCGCTGGCTTGCCTTGGCCGAGGCCAGTAGCGCCTTCAGCGTCAGTTTGCGCATGCCGTGCCCCTTTGTTGTGCGTTAAAGCGCAGTACGGTGGCGGGCCGGGGAGCGAAACGGGCTGTGATGGCCTCGGCCAGCTCCGGCAATGCGGCCTCCGGCACCGATTCGCCGTATCTCGCCTTGATCATATCGTTGCAGGCCGTGGGGTTCGCCGCCCAGGCCTCGCCGCACATCTGGGCCAGGCGGGCGGCGGCCTGCGCGCGGTTGAGCGGCAGGGGCGCGGCGGTCTTGGCCTCCACGTCCATCCTGGTGCCCTGGCGGCGCAGATACTGCGGGGCCTCCCGCACGTCGGCCATCGGGTCGATATCCGCGAAGGGCCGCCGGTTGCGGGCCTTGTGGGCTTTTTCCGCCTCTTCCAGGCTGTCCGTGCCGTAGGCCATCTTCTTGATGTCCTTGAGATTTTTTTCGGCCAACGTCTCCGGCGGCCTGCGGTACTCCTGCCCGATAACCGGGGCCGTGATGTCCCGCCCGTCCTCGCCCTTGACGATAGGCGACACCTCAAAACGCAGCTCCTCGCCGTCCGGCATCTCCTTGATGACCATGATGTCCGGCGCGCGGAAGGGGTTGAGCCGTACCGTCACCGTATCGCCGGAGGATAGGCCGTGATAGCCAAGCTCCCGCAGGTCATACTCATGTACACCGTGGGAACGGGTGTTGACGCTGATCCGGAAACGGTTGTCGATCCGGCGCGCCTCGTCGCCCCAATGGGCGATGGCCTCCAGCACGGGCCGCTCCACAACGCGGAGTTGCTCGTCCGTGATGGATATCCAGAGCTGATTGCGGGGCTTTTTGGCCCGCGCCAGGACGGCGTGGGCGTTGAAATGCCGCCGCCAGCGGTCGGCCTGGGCCTGCAATTCCTCCACGGAGGGGGTATCCATGAAACGCAGACGGGATTCAAAGCCTGTTTCCACGATATTCTGGGCCGCTTCCACCGCGCCGGTGGCGCGCGCATTGCCCGCCTCGTGCCAGAGCGGCGCAATTTCAAGGTCGCGTAGAAACTGCGTCACCAGCGAGGATTTGTTGCCGCTGCCGGGGTCCATGTAGACTTGCAGGGGCACCCCATGCATGGGATCGCGCTCGCCCCGGTCGCTGATGGCCTCCACCAGAGTGGTGATAACGCCGCGCGCATCCTCGCCTCTGGCCTGCTCATAATGCAGATAGATGGCGGCACTGTAGTGATCCACCGCCAGATAACGGATAATCCGCTGCCCGGCGATCTCGATCAGCTTGCCGGGCTTGTGCTCGTTGTAGTCCCGCTCGTTGACAAGGCGCACGCCGCCCCCCTTGAGTTGGTAGAGCACGCAGACCGAGGCGTCGATTTCCCAAACATGGTTGGGGTGCAGGCTGCGCAACTCCACGGCGGGCCGGGCCGCGCCGAGCTGGTCCGGATGGCAGCCGTAGCGGCGCATGGCGCGGGATATGGTTTCAGAGCTTGGCATGGTCACTTCTCCGGTTTCCGTGTTGACGATGCCGTAGCCGTCGGCGGCCAGACGCTCACGGGCGGCCTTGATAGTGGTGATCCGCTTGCCGGACTGGCGGTTGCTCAGGTAGGAGAGCCCCCCGGCCAGTTGGGCAAGGTCACGGTCCACGCAGGTCTCGCCCTTGTCCGCCCGGACTTTTCTCCCGCTCTCCCAGCCCGCGTATTTTTTGAGCAGGCCGTAGACCGTCTTGGGGCTCTTGCCCAGGGTCTCGGCGGCGCGCGCCACAAGGGCCGTGCGCGCGCCGCCCGAAGCCGGGGCCGCCGCCATTTCGCGGGCCAGGTCATGCAAAAAACCTGTTTGCGCGGGTGTGAGAGACACGGCTCCGCCCCCCCCCTCTAAGCGAGATCAGCGGGGTCGTCGTCGCCCGGAATCTCAAAGCGTTGCCGCAGATCCACGTCAACGCCCGCGCCCAGCACAGCGTCGGCGATATTGTTCATCAACAGGCTGACCCGCTCATGGATATAAGCGCAGGCGTCCTCGCTGGAGCGTTCATCGCGGAAAACGGCGGCGCACTGCGAACAAAGGGCTATGGCCGCCACAAAAGCGTCCTGGCAGGCTTTGTCCACATCCGCGCGGGCTTTGGCGTTGATTTCGTCAAGCGCCCTGACCTTCTCGTCCGGCAACATACTGTCCAGGCGCTCCAGGCGCGTCTCCAATTCTTCAAGCTGGGCGCTTTTTTTCTTGGAGACCTCTTCCTTGGCCTTCAGCGTGGCGGAAAGCTCATGCGTCTTGGCTTTGACCTCGGCCAGCTCCGTGCGCAGGTCCGCCAGTCTGTCCTTCAGCTCTTCCGGTCCCTCGGCGCTTTGCACCTCGTCCAGGATAGCCTGGCGCTCTTCCGGCGGGAGCTGAGCAATGCCCTTGCGCAAGAGGCGCAGATCTCGGTAGCCGAGGCCCAGAGATTCGGCCGTGGACATGAAGTCTTCGCCAAGAAGCGCGAGGTTTTGCAGGTCTTCGTCCACCTTGCGGCGGGATGGGCCGATGTAGGAGCACAAGTCCTCAAACGTATTAAGTGTACAGCTTTGACCTTGCCGGTCCATAACGGTGACGCCCTTGTAATCCCCGCTCTGCTTGCGCTCGGACAACCATTTGAGGCGGGCAAGCCCGCTGAACTGATTCATCAGATCAAAGGCTTGAAACATCCCAAGCCCTTGGGCGAGTGAAAGACTCTGCGCCAGCTCGGCCTTGGGCATGCTCACGGTATTGGCGCGGATCTCCGCGATGGCGGGCGCGGCCGCCTGGGCCGCCTCGACCACCTCGGCGTTCACGCTGCCCATAGCGGCGGGCCTGCCTACAATGGGCTTGCGCCCGCGTCGGGGCTGGGCGGTCTCGATCTTCATATCACCGGCCCATGATTCGACGGCGGCCTGCTCGGCCTCGGGCGTAGCGTCAAAATTGAGAACCGCACATTGTTCTTCGGTTCTTGCCTGTGCCATGTCTGCCTCCTGTATTACGGCATCAGTTGCCGGGCCTGGGCCGTGACGCGCAGGTCGAAATTCCTGCCGCGTTCGGCCAGGTCGCTCATGTAGAGTTGATACATTTTCATCAGGGCCACGGGTTTTTCGCTCACAGCCCAGCGGCCGTTGTCCAGTTGTCTGGCCCAGCCCACCTCGCACAAGAGCCGCATGTCCCGGCTGATATTAGAGGGAGAGTAGCCCGTGGCCGTGGCCAGCTCTTTATTGCTCATGCCGTCCAGCACGGCGCGGAAAAGGGTTTCCGTAATCTTGATGATCCGCAGTGGGGCCTGATCAGTCAGCCTGGGCATACTCACCTCCACCACTTCGGCTGCGGGACCACCTCAAAGGACTCGCCGCCCTTCGCCGCATCTTCTCCAGCCAGTTTGACCTGATTGAGCGGGATGCCCAGTTTGCGGGCGTGGTCGATTTCAGAGGCTACGCCCACGCTCTCGCGGATGCCGTCAAGCAAAAGCACTACCAGGGCATCGGACATTTCCAACATGCGCAGGCAGGGTTCTCGCCAGGCGGCGAAGTCGGTCTCCAGGTTGGGGTAGGCTGTCCAGATGGCATGTCCCATAGAGAGCGGCGAGGCCACGCTCCAACCTTTGCGCATGAGCCACGCCGCGCACTCGCTGGCAAGATTCGCGCGCGCCGCGCGTTTGGCCGGGTCCGGATGGCTGTAGGAGGTGGCGAGGTACAGCATGACCGGCCGGTCATCGCCCAGCGCCTGAGTATTGTCGGCCAGGCCTGCGGGTTCCACGAAATGGGCCTTGCCTTCGGCAATCCACGCTTCCTGAATCAGCTTTTCATGGGCCATGTCGCAGGCCGGGCAACGCCAGCGTAGCGTCAACTTGAACTCGCCGCCGCCATAATCGTTGCTGCGTCGCGTGATTTTGCAGACCGCGCCGTCAGGCGGGAGGGCCGCGCTGTCAGAGAGAAATCGGCGGTCAAATTCCGTCACCCGCACGAGCTTGCCCACATAGTCCTTTTTGTACCTGGGCGGCTCCACCACCCGCCAGTCAATGAGGCAATCAGGATTGCAGAAACGCATGGCCTACTCCTTGGGCGGGGTGAAACTCTTGTCGATGACGGCTTCGGTGACGGCGATACGCCATTCTATCTCCACTATGACGCGGACGACTTCCCCGGTGTCGGCATTTTTCACAAGGACGGGGATCGGCTCCGCTTCGTCGCAGATGAAATCCTCCGCCCCGGACTCTTTGGGGCAGCATTCGACAAATCTCCAGGCCGCGCTGGAGGGATTCGTGTTCATGAGCTCTATTCCAAAGGCCAGCCAAGATACCTTGTCTTCGTACAGGCTTTCCGCGATGCAGATGTACCGTTGCATGGACATGATCACGCCTCCCTCTTGCGCAGGGCTATTTCACGTCCCTCGCGCAGGGTCTTTCGTTTAGCTCTGGCCGCCTGGGCCAGACATTTCGCGATAGCCGTATGCAGATAGGGACTCCATGCCCGACACGGCGTCTGGTATGGTTCCAGGCCGTACCCGCAAACCTCGTCGGCATCATCCAGGCATACGCATTCCTTGTCCGGAGGCTGAAAATAGCCGAGGACAAGAAAACCGCCGATGTCACGCAAGAGCCCACGACCTTCGGGCCCCGCCCCGGCCTTATAGACATGGCCGCCGAGCGGCTTGCCAAAAACGGCTTCCAGTTCTTCGGGGTCTTCGGTATCCAGCAGATCGTCCACCGGGTCGTCAAAAATAGAACATTCTGGTCCCGAGAGCAGGTCCAGCACGATGACGTGCTCAATATCGACGTCGAGCTGTTCGCAGGCATCGGCCACGCGGCGCATGTCTTTCCGGGTCCAATGGCAAAGATGTTCGCTCATGGTTACGCCGCCTCTTCGTTATCCGGGATCAGCAACCCTTCCACCTGCCCGGCCAGGGCGCGGATCTGCATGCGGATCAGGCTGATCTCCGTCCATTCTTCCACGCCCACGCGCCCGGCCAGAGCGGCCAGACTTGCGGCACAGCTTTCCAGGTCGCGAGCCAGCGGTGAGTTGTATTGCTTTACGCCCAGCTGTCTGTTATCAAGATTCTGTTTTGACATAAGGTTATCTCCCTTGTGTTGCGGCGGGGCCGGTGCAGACGGTTCCGCCGTTTTTTATCGTTGCTGTCGCCATCCGTAATGCCGCTGACGCGGCAAACGGCTGCCGTGTTGTTACGGGTGGCCATTACACCGCCTCCCGCTGTTCGATCTCGCCCTCCTTGAGGCCCAGGATTACGGCGGCTTTGTGCGCCTCGCCATAGCTGCCCCTGTTGCGCCCGGCCAGTACGTCATAGACTGTACGCGCCGACAGACCGTACTTCCTCGCCAGGACCGCGATAGGCATGCCCTTGCGCTTCAGCTCCTGGCGGATGTCCTCCGGGGTGCGCAGTTTCTTCTTTCCGCTCATATCTCCTTCTCCTTTTCTATTTTTTTGAACCCCGGCTTCTGCCGTGCCGGGGAACGTCCCGCCCGAGGTGTAAAGAGCGGAATTCGCCGTTGCGCTACGCCCGACGTGGATAGGCGGCGTCGGGGTCTACACGGGCGCGGTAGCCGTTGCCGCGCAGCGGCTTACGGATAGCGACAGCCTGCTGCGGTAGCCAGCGGGAATGGCCCGCACCAAAAACTATTCCGCACCCGAGGCCGCCGGGCGGCCCAGAAAATGCCTCTCAGCTTTCCCGGCGCTGTCTATGAGAATCTGGGTGCACTCCAGCACGCATTTCGAGCAGATTGCGCAGCCGGGGCCCAAGGGGTCAGAAACGATAAGATGATCGCAGGCTTCCTCGCCCTTGCCGCAGAAATCGCAGTACAGTTGTCCGGTGGGGCTCTTCATGGTCACTTCTCCGTTTTCCATTTGGCGGTCGGTTTGTTGGGGAGGCTGATACCGGCCTGTTTCAACCTGTCGGCAAATTCACCGCACAATCCTGCCAAAGCGGCGATTGCTACGGGCTTCGACATCGACAGGAGGGCATCAAGAATTTCGTCCGTAGCGGCCCCGATGGGTGCCCTGATGGCGGCAGCGGTAATGGCGCGCATGCCGCTCGTAATCTTCTCCAGAAATAAATCGTCCATACCCCTTCCCTTGTGTCGCCGCCCGCCTTCCTGTAGGTAAGAAGAAAATTTCGGCGGATATTGGCGGATGTCGTTGGGTGTAATTTGCACCCAATGGATGCAAAAGTCAATAGGGTGGGTGTAAAAAATGGCTGGTGTGGGTGATCGCATACGACAGCTTAGAGGAAAGGCTTCGAGAGAGTCCTTTTCAAATAAATATCATATTCATAGAAACACACTAGAACGATGGGAAAAGGGACTGCGCACACCTTCTGAGGCATTTTTGATGGCCTTAGCAGAGGGTGAAAAGGTAAATATTGAGTGGGTGAAATTTGGACAAGGGCAAATGGAGTTGCACCCAGATTTACGCGAGAAAAATATCTCTCCGTTACTTCAACGCTCGAGCTGCGATCTGGATAGAGGGCTGGCGACAGTCGCCAGTTGTGAACAGAATGAGAGAATACAACAGGCTAATTTTATTAAGAATAATAAAATTAGTACTGGCGACGTCGCCAGTTGTGAAGTGGATCTAATCCAAGTATTGCGCGAGAACGCCGACCTGCTTCGCCAAAACGGCGACCTCCGCGTGGAGGTGGAGCGCCTGCGCATGGACGTTGAGCGTCGCGACGCCCGCATAGCCGAGCTGGAGCGCCAGCTTGCGGAGGCTCTTAAAGCCCCGCAAAGCAGGCAAAACCTGCTGGACACGGGAAGAGCGGCGGCCGGGTAGCGCGGTGCTTCGGCTGCTGGTGAACATCCGCCGAGCTCTTGAGGATACAAAATGACCCGCATTGTCTTCTCTCTGCTTTTCTTCCTCCTGCTGTCCGCCCCGGCCTGGGCACTTTCCGGCCGAGTGGTGGGCGTTGCGGACGGCGACACCATCACAGTGCTGACAGCTAACAAGCAGCAGATCAAAGTCCGCCTGTACGGCATAGACTGCCCGGAGAAGAAACAGGCTTACGGCGACCGGGCCAGGGATTTCACGGGGGCGGCCGTCTTCGGGCGGGATGTGCAGGTGGAGCCCTTGGGGCGTGATCGCTATGGGCGGACGCTGGGCATTGTGTCCGGGCCGAGCGGCCGGGTTTTGAATCGTGAGCTGCTCGTGAACGGCTTGGCCTGGGTCTATGTGCAATACTGCAAGCGCCCGGAGTGCGCGAAATGGAGCGACGACGAGGCCGCCGCGCGGAGCGCCCGGCGTGGGCTGTGGAAACAAGAAAACCCCCTGCCGCCTTGGCAGTGGCGTAAGAACAGACGCGGCGTGGCGACTACTGGTGAATATTCAACGCGTTCTATGAAAGGAGGGAGTGATGAAAATTGGGGTGGCCGTATTGGTTTTACTGGTATGGACTCTTCCCGCCTATGCGGCGGGCCCAACGCTGTTTAAGGAATTTTCTTACGGGCAACCCCGTGTGGAAATTCAAAAATTGCCGGGTATCACACCCTGCGATGATGTGGAAAAGGGAGCGCTTTGTCGGCAAAAGCAGTCTTTTGCCGGGTATGACGGTTGGGATCAGGCCTTTCTGTTCAACGATGGCAAGCTGACCTTGGTTGCCTTGGCCGGACCTACGGATAATGCCCTTTACACCAAAGTTCTCGGCGCGATGACAAATAATGGCTTTATCCTTGCTGCCTTGCAGTCAGGCGACAAGCTGTTTGATTTCATAAAGGTTCTGCATGAGAAAGGAGAGAAGGCTGCAGTGGCAGGCTTAACGGCTTTTGAAGCCTCCGCCCTCAATGGCGACACAGGTCTTACTTACACTTTCGCTGCTAAGGACGCGATGAAGGGGGCAGCCAAATTGGGTAGTTATGCCCAGTTTGTTCTGAACGCCCCGGATTCTTTGCGTGCAACAGAATTCGAAGTTTCTGAAGATGGGATGTCTGTACGGTTTATCGCTCCCAAGGCTGCCCTTAAAGATATGAAACGGCAGATGGAGGGGCAGAAGGAAAGTTTTTAACCTTCGCCTAAAGGCGCTTTCCCGCCTCTGCATGGTAGCCTATCCGCAGCAGCGGGCGTTATATGCCGCCCCAAATTCGGTAATGCCAATAGGTCCCTTTTTTGTTTCCTGCAACCCGCCTCCCGGCGGGTTTTTTCTTTTCTTCATCTTTCCTGAGAATCCACAATAGGCCCGACCCCGTGGACCACCATATGGTGGTCCTGCGCGCGGCGTTCTCCCCCTCATTCCCTTGGCAGAGCGCCCGCGCCCCGGAGGGGCCGCTTCTTCTCCCTCCGGGAACCTCGCTTTAGCCGTAGGCGAACTTGTGAGCCGTACGGATAAAGGCAGCATCGCTAGCCCGGAGCCACCATGCCTCTTGCATCTCTTCCCACCACGCCCCTGATCGTCCAACTCAAACGCCAGGAAGGTTTTCGGGCAGTGCCCTATCTCTGCACGGCCAGGGCCTGCACCATCGGCTACGGCACCAACCTTCAGGCCCATCCGCAATACATCCCGTATCCCGATCTGGAATGTGCCGCCCGTTCCGGCCGTCTGAAGGGTCTGCTCTTGCGTAACGCCCTGCGGGCGCGCGGCATGCGCTGGACCGAGGAAGAGGCCGCGACCGCCCTGCATGAAGAGGTGAACGCCTGCAAGCGGCAACTGGCGGCACGCTGCCCTGAATTCGTACGCCTGGTCGAGATCGAGGAGATCCCCCGCGCCGAGGCGCTGCTGAACATGGCCTTCAATCTGGGCGTGGACGGCTTGCTGAAATTTAAAAATACCCTGGCGCTGCTGCGGTCCGCCATAGAAAGTCACGCCTCTTATGCCCGCGTGGCCGACGGCATGCTCAATTCCTTGTGGGCCAAACAAGTGGGCCGCCGCGCCGATGAGCTGGCCCGCCAGATGCGCACGGGAGAATACGCATGAGCGCCCGCGCCGCCCTGGCCCAGACGTTTCAGGGCGTCAACGGACAATGGTCCACCATGCGGATCGCCACCATGCTGGTCTGCGTGGTGGTGCTGGGCATGTGGGTGGCATTTTGTTTCATGGAGGGCCGCCTGATCCCCATAAGCTGGGAAATGGTGACGCTTATCGGCGGCAGCCAAGGAGCCAAGGCCGCGCAACTGCGCTTTGAGGCGGGCCGGGGCGGATTGTACGGGGCGGGCCGCGATCCTTCCGAGGGGGAGGGCTTATGATGAAATCTTTCATTCCGGTCCTGATCGGCGTGCTGGTCATCGGCGGCGGCTATGCCGTGCAGCACATACGCCTCCAGCGCGCCGAGGCCCGCGTGATCCTGCTCGAAAAGGATCTGGCCGCCGCCCGCAAGGAGGCCGCCGCCTGGAAACTGACGGCGGACCAGGCCCGCGCCGGGCAGACCGCCCTGGCCGGACAGGCCCAGGCCTGCCTTGACCGTGAGGCGGCCGCCCAGGCCGACGCGGACCAGTGGCGGGCCGTCATGGATGCAATGCAGATCCGCGAGATGAGCGACGCGGAAAAAACAGGAGTGCCGGATGATGCGACGCGCCGCGCTTTGCTTACTGATCTTGATAAGCCTTTGTAGCGGCTGCTCCGGGCGAACTGAGTCCGCGCCGGAACCCGCCCCGGTCATAGGTTACCCGGCCCGTTGCGCACGCCCGGCGAAACCGGACCTGCCCAAGCTGGCAGGTCTGCCGCTTTTGGAAAGCCGGGAGGGCTACGCCCTCTTGAAGCTGCGTGACACGCGCCTGCGGGCCTATCTGGCCGGGCTGGAAGACGCGCTGGATTGCTATGAGGCGCAAGCCGTTGCGACGAAGGAAGCTGCGGATTGCGACAGCAGCGATGCGCAGCTTCCCTCGAAGCAGGAGGCCCGCTGATGGACGCCCCTATGGAATATGTCAGGGCTTTCGGCTGGTTCGGCGCAATCGGCGTCAACCTGCTTTTCGGCTGGATAGCCTGGAGCCTGCGGAAAAAATTCGTCACGCGCGAAGACTGCGTCCTGCATCGCAAGGAGGACGCCCTGGCCCGCGAGCGCTTTTCCGAGTTGATGGCGGCGCATGAAAATTCCATGCGCGAGCTGACGCTCAAGCTCAAAGCCGTGCCTGACCAGGACCGTCTGCACAGTATTGATCTTAAACTCGTGCGCATTGAGGGCGAACAGAGCCGCCTTGCCGAGGAGCTGCGCGGCATGCGCGACATTCTGGAACGGGTGGAGAATCAGACGACGCTGCTGATGCGTGACCGTATGGAGAGGAAATAATGAACAACGTACAGGACATATTCACCAAAAACCGCCGTCTGGCCATCCTGCGCTTCCTGGCTGAAGACCAGGATTACAGCCTGAACACCTCGGTCTTGCAGTCCGCCCTGGCGGCCATCGGCCACGGCGTGTCCCGCGATGTGGTGGAAGCCGACGCGGCCTGGCTGGCCGAGCAGGGTCTGGCCACAATGGAGCGGCTGGACAATCTCCCCGTGACGGTGCTGCGGATCAGCGCGCGCGGCGTGGACGTGGCGCGCGGCGTGGCCTCTCATCCGGGCGTTGACCGTCCTCTGCCGAGGTAGGGGGCGGATATGGGCCGTACCGGAAAAGTGCGCCGCCTGCCGCCGGAATTGCGCGAGCAGCTCCATGCCATGCTGGACGCCGGGCATACCCTGGACGAGATCACTGCCCACCTCAAAAGCCTGGGGGCGGATGTTTCCCGATCCGGCCTTGGCCGTTACAAGCAACAGGTGGACAAGGTGGCGCAGCGCCTGCGCGAAAGCCGTAATATGGCAGACGCGATCATGGATCGCATGGGCGCGGACGCGGCCACAGGCAAGGGAGGGGCCGCGCTGATTCAGATGCTCACCACCCTGACCACGGACTATATGGTGCGCCGTCTGGACGAGCCTGACGCTGAGATGGAAGTGAAGGAGCTGCGCGCTTTGTCCCGCGCCATTAAGGAACGCGCGCAGGCCGCCCGCGCCACGCAGGATTATGATGTCAAACTGCGTGAGGCTGCCCGGCGTGAGGCGGAAGAGGATTTGAAAAAGGCCGTGGACGCCGCCGCCAGGGAGGGCGGACCAAAAGCCACCCCGGAAGAGATTTTCCGTCGCGTCCAGGCCATTTACCGGGGCGAGGCGTAGCCGTGCCCGCAATCCTGTTGCCCTATCAGCGGCGCTATGTGGACGATCACAGCCGCTTCAAGCTCGGGATGTTCGCCCGCCAGACCGGCAAGACCTTCACGTCCACCTTGGAAATCGGGGAGGATCTGGTAGCCGCCGAATTGCGCAAGATCCGCACCCGTTGGGTCATTCTCTCGCGTGGCGAGCGCCAGGCTAAAGAGGCTATGGACGAGGGGCTCCATCTCCACTTGCGGGCTATGAACACGGCCTTTGACATAGAAGAGTCGGAGTTTCGCCTTTCGAACGCGACAACCTGCAAGGCTCTGGAGGTCATCACCCGCCACGGCAGCCGGGTCACGGCGCTGCCCGCCAACCCGGACACGGCGCGCGGCTTCAGCGCCAACGTGCTTCTTGACGAATTCGCCTTTCACAAGGACAGCCGCAAGATCTGGCAGGCTCTTTTTCCTGTCATCAGCAAGCCCGGCCTGCGCTTACGCGTGGTGTCCACGCCCAACGGCAAGGGCAACAAGTTCTATGATCTGGTGACCCGCGACAACGGCTGGTCAAAGCATATCGTTGATATTTACCAGGCCGTGGCCGATGGCCTGCCCCGCGATATTGAGGAACTGAAAGCTGGTTGCGGCGATCCGGATACCTGGGCGCAGGAATACGAGCTGCAATGGCTGGACGAGGCCAGCGCCTGGCTGTCCTTTGACCTGATCAACGCCGCCGAGCATGCCCGCGCGGGCATCCCGGAGAATTACACGGGCGGGCCTGTTTACATTGGCGTGGATATCGGCCGCCGCCATGACCTTTTCGTGATCTGGGTGCTGGAGGAAGTGGGCGACGTGCTCTGGACAAGGGAGATCGTTGAGGCTCGCGGCGCGACATTCGCCGAGCAGGACGCCCTGCTGGATGATGTTTTTTCCCGTTACCGGCTTTTGCGCTGCTGCATGGACCAGACCGGCATGGGCGAAAAGCCCGTGGAAGACGCGCAGAACCGTCACAGCTCCAACCGGGTGGAGGGGGTGCTGTTCACCGGCCCCAACAAGCTGGCCCTGGCCACTGTCGGCAAACAGGCTTTTGAGGATCGCCGCATCCGCATCCCCATGAGCAACGAGCCGCTACGCCGGGATCTGCACAAGCTGCAAAAGGTCTTCGGCCCCACGGGGAGCCCTCGCTTTGTGGCGGAATCCGATTCGGGCGGCCATGCGGACCGGGCCTGGGCCTGCTTTCTGGCGGTCAGCGCGGCCAGCACTCCAGGCGCTGTGCTGCCGGATCACGCCACTCCCCGTACTCTGGGCCTGCATACGGACGTTTCGACCCGCTTCCGCGATCCCGATTCCGGCTTTATGTCCTTCCGGAGGTCTTTCTGATGGCTGACATGCTCGTCAACCCCAATACGCTGCCCGCCAAGGCGGATATGACCGTTCGCGCGGACGGTTCCCTGGATCTGGCCAATTTTGTGGGCGAGATCCTGCCCAGCACGGACCCGGTGCTTGTTTCCCTGGGCGGCAGTCTCAAAGAATACCAAAAATTACGCCGGGATGACCAGGTAGCCGCGCTCATGCAGCAGCGCCAGGACAAACTGGTGGAATCGGAATTGGAGGTGGTGCCCGGCGGGGAGGACGCACGCGACAAGGCTGCGGCGGACTTCCTGCGGGACAACTTGAGCGCGATACAGTTCGACCAGGCCAGCCGCAAAATGCACGGTTCAGTGCTTTACGGCTACGGCGTGGCGGAGTGTCTCTGGGGCCGCGACGGCAACAGCGTCTATCTAGCGGACATCAAGGTGCGCGCTCCCTGGCGATTCGGTTTCGGCAAGGACGGCCAGCTCAAACTCATAGTTCAGACCGAGTACCGCCCCATGCCGCCGCGCAAATTCTGGTTGACCACCTGGGGCGCGGAAGATGACGACAGCCCATACGGCGTGGGCCTGGGGCATATGCTTTGGTGGCCGGTTTACCTCAAGCGCAACGGCTCGCGCTTCTGGGCCGCCTATCTGGACCGTTTCGGCGTGCCCACCACCAAGGCTACCTATGAGCAGGCTGATTCCGACGCCGAAAACGACAAGCGCAAACGCGCGGCCCTGGAGGCAGCCCTGGCTCTGCGCAGCGAGGGCGCGGTGGCCATGCCCACCGGCTTTGACATCGCCCTGGTGGAGTCCACCAGCAAGGGCAGTGGGGACTTCAAGGATTTTCTCTCCTATTGGGACGATGCCATTGCCAAGGTCATACTTTCCCAGACCGGCACTTCCCGCATCGGCCAGTACAGCGGCACGGCCGAGGTGCACAGCGGCATTTCCGCCAGCGTGGTCAAGGCGGACGCGGATCAGCTCTGCCAGTCCTTCAATACCGGTCCGGCCGCCTGGCTGACGGAGTGGAATTTCCCCGGCGCAAAACCGCCCCAGGTCTGGCGCAAGGTGGAAGATCCGGCCAAGATCAAGGCGCAGGCTGAGCGCGACAGGGATATAGCGGCCCTCGGGCTTGAGCTGACCGACGAGGAGATAGAGCGCCGCTTCGGCGGGGGCTGGCAGCGGGGAGCGGCGCGGATTCAGGGCGCTGCGCCCGCGCTCGCGGATTTTTCAGAGGCCGCTCCGCGCCGGTACAGCGAAGAGCTGAGCGACCAGGTGGAAGCGCTGACAGACGCGCCGCAAAGCGCCATGATCGGCGTCATCCGCGCGGAACTGGATAAAGCCGTGGCGCGCGGCGAGAGTCTGGCCGATTTCGCCGAGCGCGTGCTGACGCTGAATGTGCTGGACGGCGTGG
The DNA here is from genome assembly GCF_001553605.1 of Desulfovibrio fairfieldensis. Taxonomy (NCBI): domain Bacteria; kingdom Pseudomonadati; phylum Thermodesulfobacteriota; class Desulfovibrionia; order Desulfovibrionales; family Desulfovibrionaceae; genus Desulfovibrio; species Desulfovibrio fairfieldensis. The sequence continues at coordinate 1,577,153 of NZ_CP014229.1, read as the reverse complement.
ACGATCTGGCCAATGTCTTTTCCGGCGCGCTGCTGACCGCGCATCTGGCCGGTCGGGCCGGGGAGGAGTAGCCCGTGCCTGCCGTCTCCGTCGCCGCCAAGGATACGCCGTTCAAAGAGGCGAACGACCACTTCCGCAACAAGGTCCGCCTGCCTGTCAAGACTTACCGTGATCTTGCCGGGGAATGCCACGCCAAGGCATTTATGATCGCCGGGGCCGATAACGACGCGCTGCTGGCCGATTTCCAGGCCGCCATCCAGAAATACATGGACAGCGGCGCAAGCACGGCCAAGTTCAGCGAGGATTTCGACAGTATCGTGGCGGCCCACGGCTGGCAGTACCGGGGCAAGCCCGGCTGGCGCAGTTCGGTCATTATCAATACCAACATGCGCACCAGTTACATGGCCGGGCGCTGGCAAAAACTCTGGGATGAGCGCGAGGCCCGGCCGTATCTTCTGTACCAGCAGGTCCAGCGGCCCAGCAGAAGGCCGGAGCATTCTCAATGGCATGGGCTGATCCTGCCCATCGACGATCCATTCTGGACCACGCACTATCCACCCAACGGCTGGGGCTGACTCTGCACCGCTGTGGGCGTCGGCGACGCCCGGATCAGGGCCGAGGGCTGGCATGTCAGCGAAAGCGCGCCCACCTTCCCCGGCGACGTGCCGGAGGAATGGGCCTATAACGTGGGCCAGGCCGGGCGCGTTTCCACCGGGCCGGAAAAGGCGGAATGGGAGCCGGTCATTGCAACACGGGATCACGCCTACTATAAGCGCCCGGCGGACGTACCCCTGGATAAGCCCGTGGCATCCCCTGGCCCTACGGCGGAAAACCGTGAGGCGGTAAGAACGGCGGTACGAAAGATGCTGGGCGGCGCGGGCCGGGCCTTCGTCGGACCGGACGGCCTGACGGTGGGCATTACGGCGGCCTCCCTCGGCGAGCATCTCAAGACTGACCGCGCGTCCCTGGTGCCGCTGATCCCTGAAATCATCGAAGAGCCTTTCGAGATCTGGCTCATGCCGTATCGGGACAGGCTTACCGGCCGGGTGGAACTGCGGCGGCGCTACATCAAGGCGCTGGCCCTGGGTAAGGCTGCCTACTCTTGGTTTATTGCCGAATACCGCAAGGGCGAACTGGAAAACGTGACGGCCGTCGCCAGCAGCCGGAAAAGGGAATTGCAAAAACAGCGCGCCGGTATCCTGGTCTGGGGCCGGAAAAAATAAAACCCCTCCGGCCTTTCGGTGGAGGGGAGTTCCCCCTGCGGGGGGGATTCTGAGCTGATACACAGCCTTAAAATCAGGATAGCCCTTCGGCGGAAAATGTCAAATTTGCCTTCTGCGGGCCTGAATGAGTTCGGACAAAGGCTTGCCCGCCCCGGCTCCATTACGCCGCCCCTGACCCGTTTATAAACGCGCGTAAACACATGCCCATGCATGAATAAAACCAGGCATTGACGCCACATCCCCTATCCACCATATTTACCTCACAGCCCCGGCCCTGCGCCGGGGTTTTTGTTTTTGTGGGAATCCCCAAAAGATTCTCCTTCGTATCTTGGGCATGCTGACCTTCAGGAGGTCATTATGCCCAAGGCACAGCAACCCGCCCCCATACATATATTCCGCCCCGGCCGCCACACGGCCATGCAGGGGCAAAGTCTCGACTTCGGCGAAGCGGACCTTGCCGCCACGGCGGCCGCCTACAATCCAGCCCTGCATGAAGCCCCGCTGGTTATCGGCCATCCGGCGGCCGACGCCCCGGCTTACGGCTGGGTGGCCGGACTCACGGCTGGCCCCGGCGGACTTTTTGCCGCGCCGCGCCAGCTCGAACCGGCCTTTGCCGAAGAGGTGCGCTCCGGCCGCTACAAAAAGGTTTCCGCATCCTTCTACGCCCCGGACTCACCCCACAACCCCAAGCCCGGCGTCTACTATCTGCGCCATGTGGGTTTTTTGGGCGCGCAGCCCCCGGCGGTCAAAGGGCTTGCCCCGGTCCAGTTCGCCGAGGGCGACACGGGAGAGGGCTGTGTGACCGTGGAATTCGCGGAAGGCGGCGGCATCGCAGCGCTGCTGAAACGCATGGCGGGTCTGTTTCGTGGGATGCGGGATTACATCATCGACAAAGACGGCCAGGAAGCCGCCGACAAGGCCATCCCGTCCTGGACTATGGACTGGCTGCAAGAGGATACGGCCGCCGAGGCGGCCAAAACCGCCGACATCCCGGCTTTTACGGAGTCCGAAAAAAAGGAGGAAGATATGCCCAAATCCAATACCACCCCGACCGCCCCCGACGCGGAAGGGAATAAGCCGCCCGCCGTTGACCCGGCTTTTGCCGAATCCCAGGCCCGCGCGGCGGAACTGGAAAAGCAGGTTGCGGCCCTGGCGGCCGATGCCCGCCGCGCCCGTGCGCGGGCCGTAGTGGACAACACAGTGGCCGAGGGGCGCATTACTCCGGCGCAGTCCGTGGGTCTTGCGGACTTTATGGCCGGACTGGAAGAAGAGCGGATTTTCGAGTTCGCGGAAGGCGACAAAACCGTTTCCGCCTCGCCCGCCGCCTTTATGGCCGCATTCCTCGCTCGCCTGCCCCAACAAGTGAGCTTTGCCGAGGTCAGCAAAGACGCCCACGACGGCGTGGACGGCCTGACCCCTCAGGAAGCCGCGCGGCAGGCGCTCTGTTACCAGGAAGATATGCGGCAAAAAGGCATTGTGGTCAGTGTCACCGAGGCCCTGGATGCCGTCAAAGCCGGTGCCGCCAGGGCAAAGGAGTAAGTCATGCCCGTTACCCGCCTTTTTAAAACCTACGATGTTTCCGGCGATCTGTCCCCCTACCGGATTGCCGCTCATGCCGCCACGGCCGGGATGATCGCCCAGGCCGCCGCCCCCACGGATGCCCTGATCGGCACCACGGACGAGCTGGGCAAACAGCCCAACGGCCGGGCCGACGTGGCCATGTCCGATCTGCCGGAAGTAGAGGCCGGGGCCGCCGTGGCCTGTGGCGATCCCCTGACCAGCGACGCCGAGGGCCGGGCCGTCAAGGCCACGGAAAGCGGTCAACGTATTATCGGTTTTGCCCTGACCGCTGCCCAGAGCAGCGGTGAAATCATCGACTATCAGTTCGCGCCGGGCACGCTGGCACTGGCCGCCGAGCCCGTTACCCCGCCTGAAGGAGCTTAAATCATGGCCGGAACCACACCTTTTGTCACCCAGCCGGAACTGACGGCCATTGCCATTGCTCACATGCAGCAGCCGTCGGACTTCATTGCCGACCTGGTCCTGCCCCGCGTCAAAGCCGTGGGCAAGCGCGAGTTCAAGTATCAGGTCTACGGCCTGGAATCCTATGCCCGGCCGGACACCCGCGTGGGCCGCAAGGGCCGCCCCAATGAAGTGAGCTGGGCCAGCCGCGAAGAAACCGCCGCCGTGGAGGATTACGGTCTGGAAGATCCCATTCCCCAAGATGATGTCGACCAGGGCGCGAAGGACGGCCGCAACGTCACGGGCGAGTCCACGGAATACATTATGGGCCTGCTGCGTCTGGACCGGGAATGCCGCGTGGCCGCGCTGGCCCAGAATACGGCCAACTACGCGGCGGCCAATACCAAAAAATTGGCTGCGGACTCGGGCGTGGACAATGACGAGACCGACGCCGAAGGCCTGATTTTCGACATGCTGGAAACCCCGCTGGTCCGTCCGAACATCGGCATCATGTCCCGGCTGGTCTGGAGCAAGCTCTCCCGCAACGCCAAACTGGTCAAAGCCATCAAGGGGAGCCTCGGCAGCACCAAAGTCACGCCCGAGGAATTTACGGCCCACTTTGAGCTCCAAAGTCTGCTGATCGGCCCGGCCCGCGTCTCCCGCGCGCCCAAGGGCAAGGAGCCCACCCTGGAGCGCGTCTGGGGACCGCACATGGCGTTTCACTACCGCGACCTGGCGGCCACGGAACAGCGCGGCGTGACCTGGGGCGTCACCGTGCCTTACGGCACCCAGATCGCCGGGGCCACGCCGGACGGCAATATCGGCCTACGCGGCGGCGTGCGCGTGCGCGCCGGTGAAAGCCTCAAGGAGCTGGTGCTGGCCAAGGACGCGGGCTGCCTGATCCAGAACGTGATCGCGGCATAGCGGGGCCGAGCATGTACGCCACTGTAGAGGACGTCAGAAACCGTTACGGCAAAGAGCTGTTTGCCCTGGCCGGGAAGACCGAGGCCGGGGATCTGGACGAGGCCGCCGTAACCCGCGCTCTGGAGGAAGCCTCCAGCGAGATAGACATCACCCTCTCCGCCCGCTACGCCGTGCCCGTCAGCCCGGCCCCCAGCGTCTTGCGGCGCGTCTGCGTTGATCTGGCCGTGGCGGCCCTGCCGCGCAACGGCTCTTCCGAGGCGTCGCTCTATGAGCGGCGCGGCCGGGAGGCGCGGGCGCTCCTGCAGTCCATCGCGGCGGGCGATGTGAGCCTGGGGGCGGACACGCCCCCGGCTCCGGCCCAAGGCTCCGGCGGCATGGCTTATAGTTTTCCGGCCTCGGATTTTCGCCAGAAACTGGATGAGCTGTAATGTCCGGCGCGACCCTGACCCTGAAATACGAAGACGCGGAGTTGCAACGCATGGCCTCCCGCCTGGAGCGGGCCTTGCGCCGTGCGGATTATAAACCGCTGCTGCGGGATATCGGCGGTAGCCTGCGGGAAAGCACTACACTCCGTTTCCAGCAGAGCAAAGCCCCGGACGGTTCCACTTGGCCCAAATCCCAGCGAGTGCTGCTGTTCGGCGGCCAGACCCTGATCCTGACGGGCCGTCTGCGGGATTCCATCGCGGATGCCGCCCCCCTGGTGGACGCCACGTCCGTGGAAGTGGGCACCAACGTGGAATACGCGGACGCCCACCAGTTCGGGGCCGTGATCCCGCCACACGTTATCGAACCGCGCAACAAAAAAGCCCTGATGGTCCCCGGCGTGGGACCGCGCCGCCGGGTCAATCATCCGGGCGGCGAAATCCAGGCCCGCCCCTTCCTGGGGCTCTCCGTCCAGGATGAAGCGGAGATATCGGATCTGACCGAGCGCTGGCTCAAAAAGTTGGTGAATATATGAATCCTAAAGACTTGCGCGCGGCCGTGGTGGCCGATTTTAAAGAAAAACTGCCGCCCGTCACGGATGTGGACGCGCTGGGCGGCCGCCTTGACGAAGCGGAGTTGAAGCGCCTCTGTCTGGCCTCTCCCGCCGTGCGGGTGGCCGTGCTGGGCGCGGACGGTCTGGAAAGTAAAGGCGGCGCGCCCTATGCCGTGTTCAGCCTGGCCGCCTTTGTGGTGACCGGCACGGGCAATCAGGGGGAACTTGCCGAGGAGGGCGCGCTTTCCCTGGTCGGCGCGGTGCTGGAAGTCCTGGAAGGTAACCGTTTCGGCTGCGATGTGGACAAGCCCGCGTCGGTGCGCGCGGAAAACCTGTACAGCGGCGAGCTGGACGCCGGGCACACGGCGCTCTGGGCCGTCACCTGGAAACAGTCCGCGGATGTGAGCAACAATATTCAGGCCCAGGAGCTGGATGATTTTCTGCGCTGCTTTGTGCGGGAAAAGCCCGACGGGCCGACCACCGTTGAAATCAACCTGTCCGGCCCTACGCCGGGCGCGGAGAATGAAAATGCCTGAAACTATGTACGTCAAACCCACCCGCGACGGCGTTCTGCTGCGCAATCCGGCCACGGGCGAAATCATCCCGCCGGAAGGCGCGGCCGTCACCCTCGGCCCCTATCGCGTGTTCTGGCTGCGCAGGATCAAGGACGGCGACGCGTTAGCCGTTGCGACGAAGGAAGCTATGGATAAAGACAGCAACGATGCTTTAGCCGTTGCTACTGCTCCGGCTACTTCCGGCGGGGCGCGAAACAAACAAGCCGCCAAGGAGGAATAAGGCATGGCCGTATCTTTCAACCAGATCCCGTCCTCCATCCGTGTGCCCCTTTGCTATGTGGAATTCGACAATTCCGGCGCGCTGACCAGCACGCCGGTCATGGAGTGGAGACTGTTGCTCGTGGGCCAGGCCGCCGCCGATTGTGAAGGCCCGCTGCTCACGCCCACGCTGATCACTTCGGCGGATCAGGCGGCGAAACTCTGGGGCCAGGGCTCCATGCTCGCGTCCATGTTTCGCTACGCGAAACGCCAGGGCGGCATCCTGGAAACCTGGGGTCTGGCCGTGCCCGATCCCGAGGCGGCCGTGGCGGCGGGAGGCGATGTGACGCTTTCCGGGTCCTGCTCGGCCTCGGGCGTCATCAGCCTGTATATCGGCGGCGAGCGTGTGCGCGCCCTGGCCCAGGCCGGGGAGGCCCTCACGGTCACGGCCGCGCGCTTGGCCGCCACCATCAATGAAAATGGTGAGCTGCCCGTGACCGCCTCAACGGCTGAGGATCAGCTCGGCGTGATCAAGCTGACCTGCCGCTGGAAAGGAGCCACGGGCAACGATATCGACTTGCAGATCAATTACGGCACGGACGACGCTCTGCCCCAGGGCCTGCGCGTGGCCTGCGGCTCCATGTCCGGCGGCGCGGGTGACCCGGACATGGCCGCCATTGTGGCCGCCTTGGGCGATACCTGGTGGAAGGCCATGTCCTGCCCGTATCTCCGCAAGGCCGAGCGCGATATCCTGGAGGAGTGGCTGGACGCGCAGTTCGGCCCCCTGCGCCAGCAGGAATGTCAGGTGTTCGGGGCGTTCCGGGGCACGCTGGCCGAGGCCTCGGCCTACGGTAACGCCGGTAATTCCGAGCTTGTCTCCGTTCTGGCCATCGGGGCCATGCCTTCCAGTCCGTGGGACGCGGCGGCGGCCTATGCCATGCGCGCGGCCACGTCCCTGGCCGACGATCCGGCCCGCCCCCTGCAGACCCTGGAACTGACCGGCCTCAAAACCCCGCGCCGCGAGGACCGCTGGAACATGGAAGAGCGCAACATCCTGCTCTATGACGGCATGGCCACGTTCATGGTAGCCAGCGACGACACCGTGCAGATCGAACGCGAAGTGACCATGTACCAGAAAAATTCCTGGGGCATGGCCGATCCCTCCTACCTGGACGTGCAGACCCCGGCCACTCTGGGCTATTGGCGCTACGCCGTGCGCAGCCGTATCCTCCAGAAGTATTCCCGCCATAAGCTGGCTGACGACGGCACGCGCTATGGGCCGGGTCAGGCCATTGTGACACCCTCGGTCATCCGTGCGGAACTCATCGCCCTGCTCGGCGAAATGGAAGAAAAAGGCCTCTTGGAAAATCTGGAAGCCTTCAAGTCTGGCCTGATTGTGGAGCGCAACAAGGATGACCGTAATCGTCTGGATGTGCTGGCTCCGCCGGATCTGGTCAACCAGTTCCGCGTTTTCGCCATGCAGACCCGTTTCATTTTGTAGGAGGAATCAATGCAACTGACCGGAAAAGCCATTATCCGAGTGGACGGCCAGGAATGGCGCTGTGAGGATGGAGCCAGCCTGGACGTGGGCGGCGTCAAGCGCGAGGCCAAGGCCGGGGGCGGCAAGGTCCACGGCTACACCGAGGAGACCGTACCCCCGGAATTGGAGTGCAAGGCCTACCATACCAAGGACACGGACGTAACGGCCATCAACAAAATCATCGACGCCACCGTATTGTTTGAAACCGATACCGGCGACCGCTATGTACTGCGCAACGCCTTTGTGCTGGAGCCCGGCAAGCTGGAAGCCAAGGACGGCACTATTGCCGTCAAATTCAGCGGCATGAGCTGCGAACGATTGTAAGGGAGGGACTATGGACAAAACTACTGTCGCCGACGCCCGGATTGTAGAAGGCGCTATCCTGGCCGATACCGGGCGTGTCAACGTGCCTCTCACCGACGGTCTGGATCTGGGCCGGACCCGCTATGCGCGCGCCGTGCTGCGCCAGTTGAACGCCGGTGACATTCTGGCGGCCCAAGAAGAGGCCGAGCGTCTGGTCTACGCCAGGGACGGTGCGCTCTCCCTGGTCATGTCCCCGGCGCGCATGGGCCGGGAAGCGCTGCGCCGCCAGATTGCCCGCCTGGAAGGCGAAAGCGGCGAATCCTATGACGGCCCCTTGAGCGTGGAGGAATTGAGCCGCCTTTCCGGCCGGGATCTGGCCGCCCTGCAGGCCGGTACGGAATTGCTGGATTCGGTAGCCGCTACAACGGCGGAGGCATTGCGGGACAGGGGGCGATCTGCTGCGGGCGGCGGAGACGATGCTGCTGCTGGCGACGACGGCAGCCCGCAAAACCGGAATGCCGTTTAAGGATGCCCTGACCCTGCCTGTGTCCCGCTTGCTGCATATTCTCCATGCACTGAGAGGCGTTCAATGGCCCTGAAAACCTCGCTGATCATCGACCTGGCCGGTAACATTCAGACCCGCGCCCGCCAGTATGGTTCCGCTTTGGGCGGCCTGGCCAGTCGCGGCCGGGCCGCCATGCGCGGGCTCTCCAGCGCGGCCCAACTCGCCGGACGCGGCCTGGACAAGCTGGGTAACCGTTATACGGCCCTGCTGGGCGGCGGAGCCGCCGCCATAGCCGTGCGCGGCACCATGAACATTCAGGAGCAGCTCACGCGCCTGGGCATCACGGCGGACGCCAGTGATGAGATAATCAAAGGACTGCACAATTCCATTCTGGACGCGGCCAATGCGCCGGACATCCGCGTGGACCCGTCCCAGATCCTGGCCGCCGTGGATTCCGTCATGGAAAAGACGGGCGACCTTAAATTCGCCCAGGAGAATATCCGCAATATCGGCCTGGCTATCCAGGCCAGCGGCGCGGACGGCGCGGCCATCGGCGACATTTTCGCCGAGTTTCAGAAACAGGGTATGAGCGCCAAGGACGCTCTGGCCAGCGTGGACGTGCTCATTGCCCAGGGCAAGGCCGGGGCGTTCACGCTCAAGGATCTGGCCTCGCTTGGTCCGCGTGTAGTCACGTCCTACACGGCTCTGGGCCGTAGCGGTCCACGGGCCATGAAGGAAATGGGAGCAGTGTTGCAGATGATCCGCATGTCCACCGGATCATCCGAACAGGCCACCACGGCCTGGGAAGCCATGCTGCGCACTTTCAGTGACCGCAAAAAGGTCCAGTTTCTGGAAAAGCAGGGCGTAAAGCTCTTCAACAAAGACGGCAGCCTGCGCGCGGCCAATGAGCTGATGGTGGAAATCCTCAAGGCCGCAGGCAACAGCCGCATCAATCTTTCCGACGTATTTGATGCCGAGGCCATCAGGGCCTTCAACGCGATCATGGACAAAGTGGGGATCGACAAGCTGCAGGAGTTGATGCGCATTGAGGGCGACGGGACCACCGTGCAGCGCGATTCGGCCCGTGCCGCCGCCACCGCCAATGCCGCCCTGCAGAGCCTCAAAACCACCTGGGGCAAATTCGCGGATTCCAATCTGTCCGGGCCGATCCAGAAAGTGGCCGACGCCCTGAACGCTATTGAACCGGGCAGGCTGGAAACCGCCCTGGACAGAGCGGGCAAGCTGGCCATAACCCTGGGCGGCGCGGTGGCCGCCTATAAGCTGATCAACGCCGGTATGACCGTGCGTGGCTGGTTTTCCGGGGGGAAGAAAGCAGGAGGCGCAGGGGCGGCCATAAACAGCGCGGCGGGCGGACTTTCCGGGGGGCTGGCCGGTCTCAAGTTGCCCTTGCCGGTCTATGTGGTCAACAAGCAGATGAGCCTGACCCGCGACGCCATGCTGGGCAAGGACGGCGGCATTGTGCCCGACGCGGGCGGCGCGGGGAAAAAGAGGAAAGGAGGCAAAGTTCGCGGCGGCCGCTGGAGCCGCTTTGCGGGCCGCGCGGGCGGTATGGCCTCGGCGGCCTATGCCGCCTATGAGGGCTATCAGATCCTTTCCGACGATCAGGCCAGCGTCGGCGACAAAGCCGGGGCCATTGCCGATGCCGGTGGCCAGGCGCTGGGCGGCTGGGCTGGCGGCGCGCTAGGGGCCAAGGTGGGCGCGGCCATCGGCACAGCCATTGTGCCGGGACTAGGCACGGCTATCGGCGGCGCGTTGGGCGGCATTGTGGGCGGCATCGCCGGGTCTACGCTGGGCCAGACTATCGCGGACACGGCCAAAGGCTGGTTTTCCAGCGCCGCCGACTGGTTCACGGGCAAGGAAAAGCAGCCCTCGGCGGACGTCATGGCCCAGGCCGCGCTACAAATGCAACAGGCGGCCGCCCTGCTGCAGCAGACAGCCGCCAAGGGCATAGGCGTTGACGTCAACGTGCTGGGCAACGCCACGGCCACCATTGCGCGGGGGGCGGGAGAGGTCAACTTGTACAGCGGCGCTTCCCACGGCAAACTCTTGGGAGGGCGTTGAGTTGCGCGGTGCATCCTTTTTTGACACCCTGCGCGAGGCCAGTTTCCGGGGTGCGCCCTTTGAGGTGGAAGACGCCGACGAATCCGGCGGCCGCCGCCTGGCCCGGCATGAGTATCCGCTGCGGGATCTGCCCTTTGCCGAGGATCTGGGGCGCAAGGCCGGGGAATGGCGCATCCAGGCTTTCATCATCCGGGGCCGCAAATACGACTATGCCCAGGCCCGCGACGATTTGCGCAAGGCGCTCAATGCCTATGGCTCCGGCACGCTGATCCACCCCTGGTTGGGGGAAATGACCGTGGCCGTGGACCGCTACTCCTTGCGCGAAACCACGCGCGAGGGCGGCTGCTGCGAGTTCGACATTGACTTTGTGGAGTCCGGCCAGCGGGATAATCCCAGCGCCACAACCGATACGGCGGCCATTGTGGCCTCCGGCGCGGCCGCCTGCCGGGATTCGCTGAGTGCGAGCTTTTCTTTCGCTTATCTGCCCCTGCCCCAAGAGTTGGCGCAATGCCTTACGGCCCTCAATGACGGCGCGGCGCTGGTCATGGATTATCTTTCCTTGCCCCAGGCCCTGATCTCCGAGGGCCTTGTCTTTGCAGCGAGCCTGATCGCCACGCCGCTTTCCCTGTTTAACGCCCTGACCGGCCTGTTCGGCGGTCTGCTGGGCAGTCTGGACGCGGCATCTGCCCTGACCCTGGGCTTTGACCTCAACATTCTGGGCGGCGGCCGGGATGAATACGGATATTTCAGTTACGGTGCGCGCCCGGCCGTACCCGCCCGGAACACGGCGGCCCTGGAAAAGCTCACGGCCGTCAATCCTGTGACCGCCATCGCTCCGGCCACGGCCATCAGGCGACACCTGGCCCAGATCGCCGTAGTGGAGGACGCGGCGGCCACCGCCTCCATGACCTTTGACACGGCGGACGACGCCCTGGCCACGCGCAATGTGGTCCTGGACGGCCTGGACGCCGTGGCCCCCCTGGTGGCAGATCAGGTCTTTTTCGGCTTGTCCGGCCTGCGTCTGGCCGTGGCCTGCGACCTGTCCACACGCGGCGGCGAGTTGCCCCGTGTGCGCCGGGCCGTGCTGCCGACCACCATGCCCGCTTTGGCGGCGGCTTACCGCTTGCACGGCGACGCCGGTCGCGCCGACGAGATCGTATCCCGTAACCACATTCGTCATCCGGGTCGCGTGCCCGGTAATACCTCTCTGGAGGTGCTCAGTGAGTGAAGATCGCCCGGACATCCGCCTGGAAGTGGACGGCCAGCGCTACGGTGGCTGGACCTCTGCCGAGGTTACGCGCGGCTTGGAGCAATGCGCCGGCACCTTCAGCATGGACGTCACCGACCGTTGGCCTGGACAGGATGATCCGCGCCCCATAGCCGCCGGTGCTCCCTGCCGCGTATTGATTGACGGCGCGCCGGTGATCACCGGCTATGCAGACGATGTGGAAACGGCCTGGGACGCCCGCTCACACAGCTACCGCGTGTCCGGCCGGGACAAAACGGCCGACCTGGTGGACTGCTGCCCGCCGTCCACGCAACTCAAGGCCGCCGCTCTGCCTGATCTGGCCCGGCGCTGGGCCGCGCTATTCGGCATCGAGGTGGTGGTAGCCGCCTCGTGCAACAAGCCGGTGCCGTCTTTCAAGACGGATGAGGGCGACACCTGCTTTGACATGCTGGAAAAACTGGCACGCGCCAATGCCGTTATGCTGACCAGCGACGGCGAGGGCCGCTTGGTCATCACCCGCGCCGGTGCGCAAAAAGCCGGGGCGGGCCTGCAAATGGGCGGCAATCTGCTCTATCTGTCGCTCCAGTCCAGCATGAAAGACCGGTTTTCGGAAGTCACGGTCAAGGGCCAGAGCGCGGGCAGCACCGGCTGGAACGCGTCCCCCAACGCCCAGGCCAAGGGCGTAGCCCGCGATCCGGCCGTGCCGCGCTACCGGCCGCTGACCCTAGTGGCCGAGCAAGAGGAATACGGGTCAGCCGCCACCCGAGCCCAGCATGAGGTCAATATCCGCTACGGCAAGGGGCATTCCGGCCGGGCGCGGGTTTGCGGCTGGTACGCCAAACCCGGCGAGCTCTGGCAACCCAACTGTCTGGTGGACATTCTGGGAGACAAGGGCCGCGTGCTGGCCACCTGGTTGATCACAGAAGTGACATGGCGCATGGATGACGGCGGCTGCATCACCGAGCTGACCCTGAACCCGCGCGAGGCCTATGACCTGATTCCCATTGCCCCCAAGGGGAAAAAGGGCAAGGGCAAAAGCACGGCGAGCTGGCCAGGATTGCACGAATGAACCTGAATCGCCTGCTTGATCCGATCCGCCGCCGTATCGCCACCCTGGTCAGCAGAGCTGTGCTGGCGGCCGTCAATGCCGCGCCGGGCTGCCAGACTCTGCAAGTGACCATTCTGGCCGACGAGCCCCAGGTGGATGTGGAACACATGGAGCCTTACGGCTTTACTTCCAATCCGCCCGCCGGGGCCGAGGGCGTTATCCTTAATGTGGCCGGTCAGCGCGGGGCCGCCGTGGGCCTCAATTTCGGCAACCGGAGCGTGCGGGTCACGGGCCTGAAAAGCGGCGAAGTCTGCATTTTTACCGACGAGGGCGATAAGATCACGCTCAAGCGGGACCGGCATATGGAGGTGGAAACCCTGCACTTGCTGGTCAAGGCCGAGGAAGACATAGCGATGGAAACCAAAACTTATACAGTCAAGGCCAGCGGCGGCGTGGCCTATCAGACGCCTTCCTATCAGTTGGGCGGTACAGGAGGCTGTGCCGCTGCCATCTCCGCGAATATGGCCATCACGGGTAACACGACTCAGAACGGGTCCATCACCTCCACCGGTGACCAAGTGGCGGGCGGCATCAGCCAGACTGGACACACGCACCCCGGCTGCCAGGGCGGGAGCACCGGAGCGCCGCAATGAGCGCCGATACTAATGATCTGCGGCTCTATTGGCAGGACCTGGCCTCTGATTGCCGGATGGACGGCGGCGATCTGCTGGGCGAGAACAGCCTGGAAACCGCTGTGATCCTCTCCCTGTTTTGCGACGCCTGCGCCCGCGATGATGACGTAATTCCCGACGGCACGGGCAATAAACGTGGCTGGTGGGCGGATACCATTGCGCCTCTGGCCGCCACGGGCCTTAACCGGCGTGAGGACGGCCAGGCCCGGCGTGACCGTCTGGGCTCACGGCTCTGGCTCTTGGCGCGCGAAAAACAGTTGCCGGATGTGCTGCGCCGGGCCAAAGATTACGCCGAGGAAGCCCTGCAATGGCTGGTGGAGGACGGCGAGGCTACGGCTGTCAGCGTTGCGGCGTCCGTTCCCCGTCAAGGTTGGCTGGCCCTGGATATCCGTATTGTCCTGCCGGACGGGAGCGAGTACAGGCAGGATTTTCAGTATCATTATATATAGACCTTTTTTGTGAGAATCCCCAAAAGATTCTCACTCCCGCCTGGGGCATGTTCCAGACATGCCTTTTAATCGTCCCGATCTTCCTACTCTTATTGAGCGCGCCCAAGCTGATATGGATTCCCGTCTGGGGGGCTCTCCCTGGCTGCGTCGTCGCCTGTTGGCCGTTCTGGCCCGCATGGAAGGCGGCGTGTCTCATGGTATCTATGGCTATCTGGACTGGCTGGCTCTGCAGCTCATGCCGGACACGGCGGAGGGGGAGCACCTGGAGCGCTGGGCCTCCATCTGGCTGGAGGAGGGATGTAAACCCGCCACGAAAGCACAGAGCTATGCAGCGTTTCCGGGTATTGACGGCACAGTGCTGCCCTCCGGAACCGAAATGCAGCGACCGGACGGCGTGCGCTACATCGCATTGGCCGATGCTGTAGCGCGGGACGGGCGTGTGCGCGTGGCCGTTGAGGCGGTGGAGCCGGGTATCACCGGCAATGCCGCTGCGAGCACCCCCCTGCAACTCACCTCGCCGATTCTGGGGCTGGAAGCCCAGGGAGCGGCGGACGGCGAGATAACCGGCGGCGCGGAGGAAGAGAGTGAAACCTCTCTGCGCGCTCGCCTGCTGGATCGCATCCGCAACCAGCCCAGCGGCGGGGCCGCGCGTGATTATATAACCTGGGCGCTGTCCGTGCCCGGCGTCACCCGCGCCTGGTGCTATCCCGGCGAAATGGGCCGGGGCAGCGTCACTGTGCGCTTTGTCATGGATAATACGTATGCGGACGGCATCCCCCATGCCGACGACGTGGCGCGGGTCAAAGCCTTTATCGACTCCGTAAGGCCGGTGACGGCAGACGTCTACGTGGTGGCCCCGGTGTCTCATCCCATTGACCTTGATTTACGCATCAGCCCGGACACGCCCCGCGTGCGCGTGACCGTGGAGGAGGCCGCCTGGGCGCAGCTACGCCGCGAGGCTGAACCCGGCGGCCTAGTTGTCACCTCCCACCTTAACGAGGCCATCAGCTTGGCGGACGGTGAGGAGGACCACACCCTGCTGAGTCCGGCGGCCAACATTCAGCTGCCGGTGGGGGAAATGGCGGTGCCGGGCATAATCAGCTGGGGCGATGATGTCTGACTATCTTGAGCAGTTTTTCGCCCTGCAGCCGCCGGGCCGGGCGCTGCCCGCTGATCCGGAAAGCGTCTGGGGCCGCTTGCTGGACGCCCTGGCCCAGGAGCCGGCCCGTATCGACTCCCGCGCGGATGATTTGACGCGCGAGTCCGATCCACGCCAGGCAATCGAGCTTTTGCCGGACTGGGAACGGGTCTGCGGCCTGCCCGGAGACTGCCCCATATCCTGGGACAGTTCACTTCAAGCCCGGCGCGCCGCAGTGGTGGCCCAGCTCACCGGCATGGGCGGCCAGACAGCCGCTTTTTACAAAAATCTTGCCGCCCTGCTGGACCTGGAAATCGAGAGCACGGAGTACAAACCCTTTATTAGCGGAATTTCACGTTGCGGCGACCGTCTCAACGGCCCGTACGACGTGCGGTTTTGCTGGTCAGTGGTCGTCAAGGGACAGCGCGTCACCCGCTTTCGTTGTGGTCAATCGGTCTGCGGAGAGCGTCTGCTGGACTTCGCGCGGCGCGAGGATCTGGAGTGCCTGATCCGCCTTTACGCCCCGGCGCATGTGGTGGTCATTATCGGATACGAAGAACAATCAACGGGGAAAATTGCATGAAATACACACCCCCTTGGGCGAGGCGGAAAATGCCTCCTATACCGACGGCAATCCGGAACATGGCATCCTGGGGTCTGTTGTACCGGCGAAAGCCGTGGAATCTCCCCAGCGCGAAGTTGTGAAGGTCATTCAGGAAGCCGGGCTTACGCCCAGCGATAACGATTTGACCCAACTCTTGCAGGCCATCATCAAAATCATCGGCGTCAAGGTGCCCCTGGCGAAAGTAGGCACGCCCGGCATCATGAGCCCAGACGATAAAACCTGCACGGTGGATGCAAAAGGCGTGTTGTCTGTTCTGTTGGCCACAGCGGCCAGGGCGGGCATCATTAAACCTGACGGGACCTCGCTCACCGTGGACAAAAACGGCGTGCTGTCCGTCAACCAAGCGGCGGACGCCAGGATTGAGAGAGCCGAATTCTTGAATAAACTTTCCATCGGCGCGCCCAAGTTCCATCGCTCCACAGTACTGCCCGACGACCACGCCTGGTCGGACGGCTCCTTCATCGAGTTCGACGACTGGCCGGAGTTCGGCGAGGTCTATGAGCAAGGCGGGTTTACCGGCCTTGTTATGCCTTGGGATGCCGATACTGAAGAGCAGGCGGCCAACCTCGGCAAGTATCGCCCGAACAGCGCTAACCCCACGGGATTATATCTTCCTTTGCACGGCGGCCAGTTTTTCCGAAATTGGGCGCTGGGAGTCGATGGGACGGCGGGCAGTTATAATGCGCCGGGGTTGCCGGAGCTCACCGGTGAGTATGTATCCCAAGCAGGATGCGGCGCTATTTTCAACGGGAACTCTCAGGCGTATTCGCAAAAGGAACGCAACTATCAGGCCCCGTCCCAGCTTATGCATCAGGCTCATACACAACTTGGAGACTAAAATTTTTAGCCTCTAGCGCAAATAGGCTCTACGGCGCATCTACCACGATCATGCCGCCCAGTGTTAATATTCCCATAATCCTCTACCTCGGGCGGCCCAAATAAATGATGATGGGCTGCCAGATATGCTGGGGACGTTCGCGGGGCCGGTGGGATCATGTTGGATGTGGCAAATGTTGAGACGGAGTGAGATAGGGCTGCGGCGGTACCACTCCCAGATGTGACCAGAGTCATCCCCGTTATGCTACTGGCTTTGGATTTAGAAAAAACTCCGAGATTGGTTGTGTCATCACGTATTTCCTTCCCGATTGCCCCGGTGATATTGCGGATCTCGTCCCGGCCCCAAGCCCCCGCGCTTCTATCGGCCCCGAGCACCCAATTTCGGAAACGCGCACGGCTCTTTGAAAACTCCATAGGGTTAAATGGTTTCTCTGCTGGCCCCCGGCCTTTCCGAAATTGGACGCTCGGGACAGGTAGAGAGGCCGGGAGCTGGCAAGAGGATACTCTTAAATCACATGCCCACGAGTACGTCGGGCACCAGACTCAATATGGGGGAGCCAGTGGCAGTTATTCAGCTGTGCTGCAATATACGCAAACCCGAACAACAGGCATGTTTGGCGAAAGTGAAACACGCCCTGTCAATATCGCACAGCCGGTTATCATCTACTTGGGCCGTCCGAGGTAAATGACTACGGGTTGCCACACGTGCTGGGGCACGTTTTGCGGGCCGGTAGGGACGACACAGGAAATATCCAATACATGGTAGAAACGCTGTCCGCTAGCTCCGGTAGGTACATTCCCGCCTCCCTCAACTTGGCAAAAGGCCCCTCTCTCTATGCCTGCGGGAAGCCCTCCGGGGTCATACGGGGGGATTGCTCCTCGGATATTTCTGACCTCATCCCGGCCCCAGCTCCCGGCCTCTCTACCTGTCCCGAGCGTCCAATTTCGGAAAGGCGGAAGCTCTTTGAAAATTGTATAGTGTTTCCTCCGGTTATGCCCCGGCCCTCGGCCTTTCCGAAATTGGGCGCTGGGAGTCGATGGGACGGCGGGCGCGTGGGGAAGAGATGAGATACGGAATGCTGAAGGCCACTTCGCTGTGCTCCCTATGCCGGGTAGTGCAGGATATAACTTTTATGGAGACGGGCTTTGGAAGACGGACACCTCGAAGACGACTGTCGTTGCCTCTTCGGGTAGTGTGTCACCGGGCAACTATTTATTGCCCAAGTTTGCTTTTTCCAATGCCGTCCCCACTGGCCCCATGAATGTGCCTCCCCATATCTGGCAGCCGGTGATTATCTACCTGGGCCGCCCGAGGTAGAGGATGATGGGCTGCCAGATGTTGGGTGGAACGGTTATACCAGAACCAAGCGGATCAACCTTTGATGACACAGGCGAAGGGTACTGCGGCTGTTCAACAGTGCTCCAGCTCTGATTATTGCCATTCCAAAGGTTGGCAATAAACGGTGCGCTAACAGTACGCATATATACGCCGTCAAAATTATTGAAATAGCCAACCCGCGCACAAAGGGCTTCGGTCTGATGTGCTTCCCACACGCCCGCACTTCCGTCCCCGCCCAGCACCCAAGCTCGGAAAGGCGAAGTGCAAAACAATAACCCTCAACCATCCAAGGAGATACTATGAGCACCACTATGTACACGTTCGATTTGCGCACCGGCGCTCTGACCGGCTCCCGGCCCGCCCAGGTTGTAGGCGGCAAAGAGCTGACCATCTGCGCTGGGGCCAC
This sequence comes from Desulfovibrio fairfieldensis, assembly GCF_001553605.1. Lineage (NCBI taxonomy): Bacteria > Pseudomonadati > Thermodesulfobacteriota > Desulfovibrionia > Desulfovibrionales > Desulfovibrionaceae > Desulfovibrio > Desulfovibrio fairfieldensis. Next base: position 1,559,103 of record NZ_CP014229.1, on the reverse strand, counting down.
GCCCGTGGCCCCGCCTACCGATATCCCGACCGGACACGCGGCCTGCTGGACGGGCAGCGCTTGGGAGGTAGTGGAGGATCACCGCCAGCACATGGACGAAAAGGGCACCAAAATCGGCGGCACGCCCTATTGGCAGCCCGCAGAAGGCGACGACTGGCAAAGTCCTCCGCGTTACACTGAGGAACTCGGCCCGCTGCCCGAGGGGGCCGTGACGGAACGCCCGGAAAAACCGCTGTCCGTCCTCAAGGCCGAAAAGGAGCGCGAGATCACGGCGGCTTGCGACGCGGCCATTGTGGCCAGCCTGACCATGCCCACGTCCGCGCCGTCCTCCGCCGAGGTCGCCGTGGCCGCAGCCTCGCTGGCCAGTATCGACCCGGACGGACCGGATACGCTGCTGGCTCTGCACACGGCCCGCCGCGACGAACTGCTGGCCGCCGTGGCCGCAGCCGATTCCACCGCCGCCCTGGCCGACGTTGAGGTCAGCTATGCGGTGTAGTCCGTAATCAGGCCCGGCCGGACCGCTCTTTGACAACCACATAGAGATTTGACCGATAAGGCACACAAAAGGAGGTTGTCATGCCTGTTGTGTGCCTGAAGTACAAACGCAAGCCCTGGGTGGTCAAATACCGCGAGCCGTGGAGCGGCAGGCCTCGCCAGCGGGCTTTTGCGGCCGAGGCCGAGGCCCGCGCTTTTGAGGATGCCCAGGCATCGCTCTATGAGCGGGAGCGGGCCATCATCAAGGCCGTGCGGCGGCGGAGAGCCCAGGGCCGCCCGGCGAGTCCCACGATTGCGGATATGCTGGATCGTTATCTGGGCAGCCTGGGCAATCCGTCCACTAGGGCCGCCAGCGCGTATCATCTGCGGCTGTTTGCGGACATCTACGGCCAGCGCAAGGCCCACTGTCTGACTTTGGAGGACGTGGGGGCGTTTCTCACGTTGCAGCAGCAGCGCGGCGTGAGCAAAAGCACAGCCTGCCGCCGCATGGGCATCGTCCGGGCCGCCTATCACTGGGCGGCCCGCTGGGGCTTGCTGCCCACCAATCCACTGGCGGGCCTGCAACTGGCCAGCCCCGCGCCGCAGACACCGGACCCGCCCACGGCCCGTGAAGCTCGGATGCTTTATGCGACGGCCGCGCCGCATGTGCAGCGGGTGATCGCCCTGGGCATGGCCACCGGCGCGCGTATCGGCCCCAGTGAGCTTTTTCGGCTCCGCTGGACGGATATCGATACGCGCGGAGCCGTGCTACGCATGCCTAATGCGGCCAAGGGCGCACGGGCCGAGGCCCGTGAGGTGCCCTTGCGGCAGGATGTTCTGCGCCTGCTGCGGCGCTGGGAAGCGGAGGACGCTGCCCTAGGCTGTCCATGGGTCATCCACTACAGAGGACGCCCCGTGCGCAGTATCAGCCGAGCTTGGCACAATACCCTGCGCCGGGCGGGCATTGAGCGGCGCATCCGGCCCTATGACCTGCGCCACGCTTTCGCCAGCCGGGCTCTGGATCATGATGCGGACCTTAAATGCGTGGCCGAGGTCATGGGGCACAGCGATGAAAAAATGATTGTGAGATTTTATCGCCATACCAGCGCCAAGCAGCGTCGCAAGGCGGTAAACGCGGCCCCGTCGCTGGGGCTGGAGTAGTTTTGGCAGAGGCGGGGGCGTTGAAGCCGCCCCCACCGGCCCGGCTGGGGAAGCCGGACCACGGCCCCACGGATGGAAAAACACACCACCATCCGCAGAGTAACCGCCTGCTGTTTACCCTGACGAGAGGGCGTAAACACGCTAGCAGGCCGTTGCATGGGGCGCAACACAATTACATACCATGCAAAAGGACAAGCGCGAAGAAATCAGATGTTGCCATTGCGGCAAACTCCTGGCCAAAGGCCAGGCCAGAGAAATGGAATTCAAATGCCCCCCGCTGCGGGGCTTTCACCATCGTGAGGGCCGAGCGCCCCGACTCCGAGCCGCCGGACGGCCTGCCACGGAGTAATGCTTGCTGAAAGTAGGCAGTCTGTTCAGCGGGGCCGGTCTGTGTGACCTGGGCCTCACCTGGGCGGGCTTTGAACATCAATGGTTTTGCGAGATCGACCCGTTCTGCCGGGCCATCCTCGCCAGGCACTGGCCGGACACCCTCATATATAATGACGTGTCCGGCCTCAAAGGAACAGATCTGCCGCCGGTGGACGTGTTGTGCGGTGGTTTTCCATGTCAGGACGTCAGCAGCGCGGGCGGCCGCGCGGGTATCAAGCAAGGGACAAGGAGCGGTTTGTGGTATGAGTATGCGCGGATTATCGGGGAAATCCGGCCCCGTTACGTCATCATTGAAAACGTGCGGGGCCTGCTCTCCCGCGGTATTGAGATCGTCCTGCGGGATCTGGCCGCGCTCGGGTACGATGCGGAATGGGAAGTGCTGCCCGCAGCCGCCCTTGGTGCCCCGCACCATCGGGAGCGGGTATTCATTGTTGCCTACCCCCACGGTCGCCTGTCTGACGGAGGGCATCGGTTGCTGTCTCCGCTCCAGGGAAACCTGGGAAACGTCAACCAATCTCCGCAGCTTTTTGCTTGGCTGGGCCTGCGGATTGACCGGGCGCGAAAAGCGTCCGCCCTGGAAGTCTATCCCGGCCCCGTCCTTTATCGAGTGGATGATGGGCGTCTCTGCGGGCTGGACGGAACCGGACGGCCCCAGCCTGGTCACGCCCATAAAATCGGCCGGGTAGATACGGCCACAGCGCGGGCATGGGTGCCGCGCCTCAAAGCTCTGGGCAACGGCATAACCCCGCGGCAGTCCTATGCCGTCGCGGCCTGCATCCTTCAGGCCGAGGGCCTGCCCGTGCCGCCCAGGCCGTAATCCAAACATACTGAGGGCCACGCGCCCCTGCTCCGAGCCGCCGGACGGCCGTTTTGGAGCAGAGGCATGGTTATGGATTTTTCATCGGGCAACGTTACTCTGTTTCACGGGGATGCCTTGCGCGTTCTCACGACCCTGACGGACGCCAGTGTGGACGCGGTGCTGACTGATCCGCCGTATTCCAGCGGCGGACAGTCCATGTCGGCCCGCCAAGCGGACCCGGCGCAGAAATATCAACAGAGCGGCACAAAGCGTCAGTATCCGCCCATGCTGGGCGATAACAAGGATCAGCGGAGCTGGACCTTGTGGTCCACGCTCTGGCTTTCGGAGTGCTGGCGTATCGCCCAGGACGGCGCGCCACTCATGGTGTTTACCGACTGGCGACAACTCCCGGCCCTGACGGATGCCGTGCAGGCGGCGGGCTGGGCCTGGCGCGGCATCGTGGCTTGGGACAAACGGAGCACCCGGCCGCAAATCGGCAAATTTCGACAACAGTGTGAATATGTGGTTTTTGCCACCAAGGGGCGTTTTATCGCCCATACACGGGTCTGCCTGCCAGGGGTGTTCTCCTGCCCGGTGATCGCGGCGCGGAAGCTCCACCTGACCAGTAAGCCGGTGACGCTGATTGAGGACTTGCTGGCCGTGACAGCGCCGGGCGCAACCATCCTTGATCCGTTCATGGGCGGCGGCAGCGTGGGCGAGGGGTGTATCAGGACAGGCCGCGGCTATGTCGGCGTGGAGTTGTCGCGGGAGTATTTTGAGATCAGCCGGGCGCGGCTGGAAACTCTGCACTCCGAACGCGGATAAGAGTGGATATTCATCCTTGAGTACGCCATGTCTGATGTCACGGAGGTTATACCATGTACAAGACAGTCGATCCGGCCTTGGGCCTGAGCATGGATAAGGACTACGGCGGCATTCAGCTTCTGAGCAAGGCGTTCCTGCTGGCGGTGGTCAATGGCGAGGTGGACGCCAGAGCACTGCTCGAAGAGGAGTTGGCGTCGCGCGGATATGACAAGGACGGCCACTGGATCGGCTGCCGCTGATCACAGCCGGGCGACAGAGCTATACCATCACGGGCGGGGCTTCGGCCCCGCCTTTTTGCGGCATTCACCGATTTGATTTACATAGTGAGGGGCGTAAGCGGGCATGATAAAAAGGCGGAGTAAAAACTCCGCCTTTGCAATTTTGTTGCGCCCCGTGCAACGCTATAGTCCGTGAGTTATTACGCCGCTGGGGGGCGAGTTTTCGCGCCGCGCTTCAGTTTGATCAAAACGAGAGGCCGGGTTTTATCGGCGTGCATGCTCAGGCGCTTGCCGCGGGCCAGAAAGATGAGGCCTTGCGGCCTTCTCTGTCCAGGGCCCAGCCCAGCAGCCAGCCGGCCAGGGAGAAGGCGAAACCCACAAAGAAAGGCGGAATCAGCGCGGCCTGTTCCCAGAGCAGGGGGGTCAGCGCGAAACTTTTGTGCGCCAGCAGATACCAGAGCATGCAGCTGGTGAAGCCCGCCACGCAGCTTATCCAGGCAGCCAGGGAGCTGCGCTTGCCGAAGCGCACCAGGGCCACGTAGGCCACCAGAACAGTGGCGCCCACGATGCTCCAGCTGGTGGTGCAGAGCAGGGCGATGAGCTGGCCCTTGATCTGGGCGCAGCCCCCGGACAGCAGCACGCAGAAGGCGATACCCAGCAGCCACATGGAGCGCGAGGCCTTGCGCCCCGGCAGATCCTCGGCAATGGCCGAGACGGCGATATGAAAGATGGCCGTGGCCGTGGAAAGCGAGGCCGAGACAATAGCCAGCACAAAAATCTGCAGGCCCACGTTGGGCAGCAGCATTTTGACCAGAGTGGGCATCACGTCATCCGGCGAGGCCACTTCCGGCAGGATCAGGCGGGAAAGCGAGGCCACGAAGTAGGCTCCGCCCACCAGCACGGTAAGCACCAGCATGGCCAGAGGCGTGATTTTGTTGACCTGCTTCGCCGAATTCAGGGCGAAATGGCGCTGGATCATCTGCGGCTGGGCCCAGACGGCAATGGAGGTCACCACCACCAGGGAAATGATGAACCAGCCTTGTTCGCCGCTGGACAGGGCCAGGAACCCTTCATTGGCCTGGGCCGTGGGAGCCAGCTGGGCCAGATCGGCAATGCCCTGGATGGGGCCGCCTACTTTACTGAACACGGCCCAGACCAGCATGCAGATGCCCAGCAGCATAACAAGGCCTTGCATGGCTTCGGTGTAGAGCACGCCGCGCAGCCCGCCCACAAAGACGGCGAAGCCCACCAGCAGGGCCACCAGCCAGATCAGGGACCAGAGCGGCAGCGGCAGAATCTGGGCCAGCAACAGGGCCGCGCCCTTGATGACCGCCGAAGCATAGACGCCCAGAAAGACCGCGAGGAGCAGAGCCAGCGCTTTGCCCAGAAACGGGCTTTTGTGCCCTTTTGCCAGGAGCTGGGTGGGAGTGCGGGCCTGGAGGTTGCGCTGGCAGACCCGGGTGGGCCAGGCCAGAAAACGGTATACGATCCAGGTGCCCAGCCAGACGTTGCCTGCGGCCACCAGGAGCATTTGCAGGCCGTAGGCATAGGCCAGACCGCCGAAGCCCACCAGAGCCACGGCAGAAATGTAGGTCGCCACGTAGGCAAAGGCCTGAATGCCGAAGCCCACGCGACCCGAAGTCAGGGCGTCATGCCCTTGGCCTTTGCGGGCCAGCCAGACAAAAACAGCGATGTAGGCGATCCATATCAGGGCATCAAGCAGCATGGTCAGCTCCGGCGGCGGACCTGGCGGCCCAGGCCGACCAGGGCCAGCAGCAACGACCCGGCCAGAGAGAGAATGGCTATGCACACGGCGGTATCGGCCAGCAAAAGCGTGGAGAGAGTATCCATGGAGCCTCCTTCAGGCATAAAAAAACCGCCGGCCCCATTGGTCGGCGGTATATACCATCTTTGCATGCTGTCTGAAAAAACGGCGACGCATCCGAACCGGGGTCAGTGATTGACTCTGGCGACGTAATATCGAAAAAATCGAAACGTCGTGGCTGCATTCATGACTGTACCCTTATCCTCCGCCGGGCGGGCTGTCAATGCCCCCGCAGTGGAATACGCCGGAAAAGATCAGGCTTTGATGGAGCGGGCCACAAAGTCCAGCACGTCGCTGTACAGTGAGGGCAGGGCGTACGGGGTCAGCACCTGAGTACGGTTGGCCCCGACCATCAGCGAAATGATTACCTGGGCCGTGGCCCTGCTGTCCACCCTGGCCAGGCTGCCGTCATTGATGCCGCGCGCGATGAGTGTTTCCAGCAACTGATGGACCTGTGAGAACATGGAGTCCATCAGGTCGCGGTCGGTCTTGGTCTTCATGTCGCTGTAGGGCGAGCAGCGCACCAGAACCAGCCAGTTGGAGTTTTTATCGATGGAAAAATCAAGATAAGCTTTGCAGAAGTGCATCACGGCGTCAAAACCGGAATCCGCGTCAGCGGTGGCCTCGCGCAGTTTGGTCAGGAAGTGCTCCAGCACATCCAGCCCGGAGGCCAGAAACAGTTTTTCTTTATTTCCGTAATGATGGGTCAGAAGGCCCAGAGCCACGCCAGCCCGGTCGGAGATTTTCTTGAATGTGGTTTCCACATAGCCGCATTCGCCGAAAAGCTCCTTGGCCGCCTGGAGCAATGCTTCTTTTTTGCTTTTGTTCATATTCATTTCGTGGCGCTGGTACAAGGCCGGGCTGAAGTATTGTCAGGGCCGAAAACCATTACCGCCTGGGAACGGCAAAGTCAATAAAAGAACCGATTTTCAACTTTTGCGGGGCCTGCGGAAGGCATTTTGCGCATATCCCCCCAGGCGTTCCAGACGTCTGTCCGCCAGATCATACAGACTGCCCGACGTAAAACCGCCGCTTTTGCGTCGCCGTCCGGCGGGCAGGCCGGTGAGCAAGGTCAGCGCTTCTTCAATGCGGCGTACCGGATAAATGGCAAACTGTTTTTTCTCCACCGCCGTCAGCACGTCCGGCGCAAGCATCAAATGGTCCACATTGTCGCGGGGGATGATGACGCCCTGCGAGCCAGTAAGCCCGTGCCGGGCGCAAACCTTGTAAAAGCCCTCGATTTTGCGGGTTACTCCGCCCACGGCCATGATCTGGCCGGAATGGCTCACCGCGCCGGTAAAGGCCAGATCCAGGCGCACCGGCACGTCGGCCAGGGCCGAGAGCAGGGCCACCAGTTCCGCGCCCGAGGCCGAATCGCCTTCAATGCCGGCGTAACTCTGTTCAAAATAGAGCGAACCGGAAAGCACCAGCGGTTTTTTACGGGCGAAAAGGTCCGTGAGATAGCTTTTCAGAATCATCATGGCCTTGGTATGAATGGGGCCGCCCAGTTCCGCCTCGCGCTCCAGGTCGATGATGCCTTCGTGCCCCACGCCCACTGTGCAGGAAATACGGTGCGGCAGGCCGAATTCAAAGTCGCCGTGCCAGGTGACCGAAAGCCCGTTGACCTGCCCCACGGCCGAGCCGGAGGTACGCACCTTGATCATCTCGCGGTCGTATTCCTCCATGAAGATTTCTTCCACCAGATTGGCGCGATAGGTACGCGCGGCATAGGCTTCTTCCAGAATGGCGGCGCTGACCAGAGGCAACTGGCGCATCTCGGCCAAGGCCGCCGCTTCGATCATCAGCTCGCGTAACAGGGGGAATTTAAGTGAAAGGCGGCGCTGGTCCTCGCAGAGATGCGAGCCCAGATCCACCAGCCAGGCCAGAGCCGTGCGGTCAAAGGGCCGCAGCTTGTTTTCCTCGATGATCCTGGCGATCTGGCTCAGATAAATACGGATATTCTCGGCGTTGCGCTCAGTCACGTCGGCCATGTGGGCCTTGATGCGGAAGAGCTTGGCAAAGCGGTCGTCATTGACCAGCAGGGTTTCGTAAAGTTCTTCGCCGCCGATCAGCACCACCTTGAGATCGAGCGCCAGGGGTTCAGGAGTGATGCCCTTGGTGCGGATGGCCGTATCCGGCGTGTCGCCGGTGTCCTCAATGCGCGCCTGATTGGAGCGCAGCGCGCGCAACAGGCCTTCCCAGGCATTGGGATGCTGGAGAAGGTCCTCAATGTGCAGGACCAGGAAGCCGCCGTTGGCCTTGTGCAGGCTGCCCGCCTTGATCAGGGTGAAGTCCGTGACCAGCGCGCCCATTTCCGACTCACGTTCCACGCAGCCCAGCAGATTGATCGCCGTGGGGTGGTCCTCCACCACAATGGGCGCGCCGTTCTGCCCGCTGTTGTCCACCAGCAGGTTGACTTCGTAGCGGTAGAAAATGTTTTCCATGGGCGGCAGGGCGTGCCCTTCGCCGCCGGGCTGTCCCGGCATGCCGTCGCGCGGCAGAAAGGATTCGGTGTTTTTGAGGATATCTTCGCGCAGGGCCGCGAAATAGTCCGCCAGCCCCGGCACGGGGCAGGCCTTCAGGATGCGCTGTTGCGCCGGAGTGAGCAGGGCGTCCAGCACCTGGGCCATGGCTTGGCGTTCCAGGTCGCGTTCATCGTCGTGAAAGGATTCCTCGGCCTTGTTCAGTTGGCGCATGAAACCGGCCATGGCCTGCACCAGACTGTCGCCACGACGCTTGAGGTTGAGGCGCACCGTATTGTCCAGGCGCTCGAACTCCTCTTCGCTCAGGCGCTTGCCTTCCACCAGAGGGTAGAGGGTCAGGCCGCCGTTTTCGTCCATGTCCAGATTGAAACCTTTATGCACGGCCACCGAGTTCATCTTGTGCAGAAGACCGATGCGCACGTTCTGGAACTGGTCCACCAGCTTGGCCCGCTGCTTGACGTAGGTTGTGGCCTCAAAACGCCGGGCCAGCTCTTTGCCGACGTTTTCCAGCGTTTCTTTCAGGGATTGCTTGAACTTTTTACCTTGTCCGGCGGGCAGGGCCAGCAGGCTGGGACGGTCCGGGTCCGCGAAGTTCTGCACATATACCAGATCCGGCGGCGTAGGAGCCTTGCGCGCCTGGGGCCGCAGATAGGAAAGCAGCATATAGCTGCGGCCGAGGTCCGCTTCGCCGGAAAGATAGATGTTGTAACCGGCTGTGCGGATTTGCAGGGCCAAGTCCAGAGCCTGCATAGCCCGTGGCTGGAAGGGATTCTTGCGGCTGTTGCCGTTGCGCGGCAGCGGAATGGCCCGGCTGTCCTCCCAGGGAATGCGGGCCGGATCAAACGTGGCATGCAGCCGGGTGGTGGGCAGAGGTGTGATGCTTGGCATAAATATATAGTTCTTACTGTTGTTGGTAAAGTTTTTCCAAAATGGCGCGGCCGCCCTTGTTCAGGAGTTCCCCGGCCAGTTCCAGGCCCAGGGCGCGGGCGTCCGCGGCATTGCCGTTTTTTTCGCCGCGCAGGATCAGGCTGCCGTCCACTTCGGCCACCAGTCCCTTGAGGCTGACGGTTTCCTCGTCCACAAGGCGGGCATGCCCGGCGATGGGCACCTGGCAGCCGCCTTCCAGTCCGGCCAGAAAGCCGCGCTCGGCATCCACGCAGACGCGGGTGGCGCGATCTTCCAGGCTCGCCAGCAGGACGAGCAGATCATAATTGTCTTCGCGGCATTCAATGCCCAGCGCGCCCTGGCCCACGGCGGGCAGAAAGCGTTCGGGGTCCAAAGGGGCCATGTACGGCGCACTGAGCCCCAGACGATTGAGTCCGGCGGAGGCCAGGATGATGGCGTCGTATTCCCCATTCTGCAGTTTGCGCAAGCGCGTGTCCACATTGCCGCGCAGGCTGGAAATACGCAGATCCGGCCGCATGGACAAGAGCTGTGCCTGCCGCCGCAGGCTGCTGGTGCCCACATGGGCCTTTTGCGGCAGGGCGTCCGGGTCGGCATAGTGGACGGAAAGGAAGCAGTCGGTGCAGGCCTCGCGCTGCGGCACGCAGCCCAGAATCAGTCCTTCCGGAAGGACCATGGGCACGTCCTTGATGCTGTGCACGGCAAGATCCGCCCGCCCGTCCAGCAGGGCTTCCTCAATTTCTTTCACGAACAGCCCCTTGCCGCCCACTTTGGAGAGGGGCACGTCCAGAATGATGTCGCCTTTTGTTTTGATGACGTTGAGCGAAACCGTGAGCCCCGGATCCTGGGCTTCCAGGCGGCTTTTGACATGTTCGGCCTGCCAGAGAGCCAGACGGCTGCCGCGGGTGGCGATGACGAGATGCTTGCGCATAGCTTCCTGTTCTTTGTTCCTAGTGTCTGATTACAAAAATTTCGAACATATTTGTGCTCTCAATTTTTGCAGGATCGTCAGCGAAAAAGCGTGGTTTTTCGTTGACTCACGGCTACGCCGCCGCAAAATCCTTCGGATTTTGTGTGTCTAATTTTTCAAATTAGACACTAGTGAAGGGCGATGCCCATGTCAGTTTTGGCCGGCGCGGCGCGCGCGTGGTTTAATGCCCGCAACTGGCGCAATTGCCGCCGGAGCATCCGGCGCAGCCGCCGCCTCCGCCGGAGGACGGCGCGGCATACTCGCCGCCGTCGCTGCCGCCCGTGCAATGGGCGCAACGGGACATGAGCTTGTGCGTTTCACGCGAGCCGCAGTGGGGGCAGACGGGCGCGGCGTCGTCAAAAACCAGTTCCTCAAATTCCCGGCCGCATTTTTCGCAGCTGTACTCATAAATGGGCATGCTCAATCCTTCTGTTCCTGGTCTGATTGGAAATACGGCGTAAGCGCCGTAACATTTTCAAACAGATAATAATCAGTGAGCTGGCAGAAAAGATGTCCGGCGGCAATATGCAGCTCCTGAACGAGCGGCGTGTGCCGCGTGGGCGTTTCCAGCAGGATATGGCAGAGCGGGGCCATTCCGCCGCCGCCCTGGCCCGTGAGCCCCACGGTGAACAGCCCGGTCCGCCGGGCCGTCTGCAGGGCCGCGAGCACATTGGCGCTGTTGCCGGAGGTCGAAATGCCCACCAGCAGATCGCCTTTGCGCCCCAACGCCTCCACCTGCCGCGCGAAAATCTGGCTGAAATCCAGATCATTGCCGATGGCGGTCAGGGCCGATGTATCCGTGCTCAAGGCCAGTGCCGGCAGGGCTGGGCGGTCCATCAGAAAGCGGTTCACGAATTCGGCGGCCAGATGCTGGGCGTCGGCCGCGCTGCCGCCGTTGCCGCAGAGCAGAATCTTGCCGCCCCCGGCCAAGCAAAGGGCCGCGCGCAAGGCGGCCTCGCGCAGATCGGAAGCCCGCGCGCGGAAAAATTCTTCACGCAGGCGCGCGCCGTCCTGGGCATGGCGGGCTATGATCTCCAAGGCAGAGTCTTTCATGCTGCGCATCCTTAAGAGCATTTTGCGTTTGAAATGTTACACATTTCAAACAGTACGCCGCCCGCGTGCTGCGGAAGCGGTAGCCGTTGGCGAGTCTTCGAGCCATACGGATACCGACAGCAATGCTGAAACGCGGTTTATCGCCGCTGTCGATGCCCGTAAGCCCTTTTGGGCTAACGGGCACGGCTGCGCCGCCTCCGGTCGCTCCCTTGCACTTGGGCGTGGGTGCCCGCTCACGCGACCACTAGAGTAATTCACTCATTCAATCGTGAATTGCTCCAGGGCTTGTGTCTAGAGCATTCACACTTGAAATATTCGTTTACGGCGGCCAAGGGCCGTCTACTCGCATGTCGCGGCAAGGATTTTGTCTGCAAATCCTTGCAGAGCAATTAACGCATTTCATGCATGAAATGCTCCAATAAGGATTTTTGTTCTCTGCCCGGAAAGGCGAGCTTCGGGCAGAGGGAGTATCTTCAAATTGTTGACCTTCACGCGGGTGAGCCTGTTGCAGGCAGAGGGCGAAAGGACAAATTTGAAACAGTTCCCGGCGAGTGCCGCGCGAACGCCGTTTGATTTCGGGATGCCTATACTTATGCCAAAGCGGCGCGGCTGACAAGCGCGCCCGGAACACGTACTTGCGGTCGCGGCCCTGATAACGTAAATTACCTGCTTATGCAAAATACAGTCTTCCGGCATGTACTTCTGGTCTGCAAGGCCCGCCACGAACGCGCCTGGGAGCTCGGTTGCGAAATCCTGCAATGGTTGCGCGCACAAGGGCACACAGCGGTGATGATTGAAGCGGGACATGAGGATTCCGCCTATGCCGTCGAACTCGATTTCGTGGTCGTGCTCGGCGGCGACGGCACCATGCTGGGCGTGGCCCGTCGCATGGTGGGGCGGTCTGTGCCCCTGTTCGGCATCAATTTCGGCCGGGTGGGTTTTTTGACCGACGCCCAGCCCGAGCACTGGGAAGAGCGGCTGGTGGCCTGCCTCAAGGGCGAACTGGCGGTGCGCACCTGTCTGGCCTTGAGCTGGAAGCTCACGCGCGGCGGCAGCCTGCAGGCCGGCGGCTCCGCCGTCAATGACGTGGTCTTGAGCCGGGGTTCCCTTTCCCGCCTGGTCTGCGTGAACATCACCGTGGACGGACAGCGTATGGGCCTGCTGCGCAGCGACGGGATAATTCTTTCCACGCCGGTGGGCAGCTCGGGCTACAGCGTTTCCGCCGGCGGCCCCTTGCTCTATTCCGGGATGAACGCCGTGGCTTTCACGCCCATCTGTCCTTTTTTGAATACTATTTCCCCCATGGTCTTTCCGGGCAAGACCGTGTTCAGCATGCGCATTGAAGCCGGTTCCACGGATTGCTACATCACCGTGGACGGACAGGAGGGCCAACGGCTGGAGATCGGCGATCTGGTGGAAGTCACCGGGCTGCCCGCGGCCGTGCGCTTCATGGGCGATGAAATTTCCTTTTTCGAGCGTCTGCGCACGCGGGGTTTTGTGCTTGAGCGGGCCTCCGGCGCCGGTGCGGAGAAAGCATGAAAAAATCCCGCGAGCCGTCCAGCGTGCGCGACATTCGCCTGGGCCGGGACGTCTGTTTCGACGCCTGGCTTTACAGCATGCTGATGGACAACAACTTGGCCTACCGGATGAACCCGGACATCATCGCGAGCCCGGAACAACTGGCGTTCATGATCCAGCTGGACGACAATCAGGTGTATCTGCCCTGTTCCGATGCCACTTTCGCCATGCTGCGCGCCGATAATCTGTTGCCGAAACTGCAGGCCCAGTATAACCGCGCCTGGCGCATCATCATGCGCCTGATCCGCTCCATGGTGCAGGACCGCGTGGAGCGGCGGCGCATCCTGCATTTCTGCCGCTACCGTTTTTTGCAGTATATTGCCCAGCGGACGCTGATTCCGTCGCGTCTGGTCAAGCGGATGACAGATCTGGTTCTGGCCCAGAGCTACAGCCTGGGCGATCCCTGGCGGGAACGCCGCAGCGCTTCCACATTGCGCCAGCAGGAAATGCTGGATATGCCCGAGATCAGAAACAACCTGGAAGCCATGCCGCGCGGCAAACTGCCCGCCGATATGTGTGAAACCCGGCAGTTGCTCGACAGCCTGGAACTGGTCCGCTTTTTCTGCCTTTCGGCCATGGCCAAGGAATGGCAGGAGCGCTTGCCTTCGGCCCAGGGCATCCATAGAGCCATGCGCGAGGCCGAACAGGCGGCCGCGCCGCTGCGCGGCTATTTTTCGCGCACCGCCGGGCGCTCGGCAACCGTGCTTTTTTTGTGCGACGCCGACGGCGGCATCCTTTTTGATCTGGCTATGTTGCAAAGCCTGATCCGCATGGGGCACCGGGTCATTTGCGCGGTCAAATCCGGTTTTTATTTTTTCGCGCCGACCATGGACGATATGGAAAGCGATCCCACGCTGGAGCGCTGGCTGCGCGGCGGCATTGTGCTGCGGGAAACCCAACTCGGCAAAAATGACCTTTTGCGGCATCTGCGCGAACACCGGCTGGTGGTTATTGACGACGGCACGCGCGAGCGCCTGAATCTCTACCGGGTCTCCGTGACCTTTTCCCGGGCCTGGAAAGAGGCCGACGTGGTGCTGTGCAAAGGCTGGCGCGCGGCGGACATTTTTTTGGGCAGCAGCCATGAATTCACCCGCGACATTGTCTGCTATTGGCGGGACGAAAGCGGCTTTCGCATCGAATTGCGCAGGCACGCGGCCGCGGCGCGCAAATTCAGCGAGGAAGACATCGCCGCCCAGGCCGACGCCATTATCAAGGAGATGCGCGCGGCCCACAGTGAAGGCCGCTCGGTCATGTTCTACAGCTGCGTCATCGGCAGCATTCCCGGCCAGACGTCCGTGGCCGTGACCCTGGCGCGGACCTTTGTGGACAATCTGCGAAAAAAAATGGATAATATTTTGATTATCAACCCGGCGGAGCACTTCGTGGAAGGCATGGACGGGGACGACCTGATGTTCATGTGGGAGCGGGTGCAGCGCAGCGGCCTCATCGACGTCTGGCGCTTCCAGACCGTGGAGGACATTGAGGAAAGTTTCGCCTTGCTGGGACGCAAGGTGCCGCCGTCCTGGTCCGGTAAGGACGCCACCTATTCCACGGGTTGCACCAAGGAAATGCGCATCGCCCTGGACATGCAGGCCAAGAATCGCGAAATGCAGATCATCGGGCCTGAGCCCCGGCTCTTTTTCCGCCGGGGCGAGTACGGGGTGGGCAAATATTTTGACGCCAGCATCAGCCGGCCCACGGGCCGTTGAGGTTCGGCCGCAACACAAAGCATGCGGGTTCCAGCCCCCGCGACAGGGAGTGGATTGAGATCATGGCCGCCTATGAAGCCGTTATCGGCCTGGAAGTGCATGTGCAACTGGCAACGGCCTCCAAGCTGTTCTGTTCCTGTTCCACCAGATTCGGCCAGCCGCCCAACACCAATGTCTGCGAAGTCTGCGCGGGCATGCCCGGCGCGCTGCCCGTCCCCAACCGCCAGGCCGTGCATTACGCCGCGCTGGTGGGCCTGGCCACCAATTGCGCCATCAACCGCCGCTCCATCTTCGCCCGTAAAAACTATTTTTATCCGGATCTGCCCGCGGGTTACCAGATCTCGCAGTTTGATCTGCCCATCTGCGAGCACGGCCACCTGGATATCGTGGCGGAAGGCCAAAGCAAGCGCATCGGCATTACCCGCATCCACATGGAAAATGACGCGGGCAAAAACATCCACGCCCAGGGAGAGAACGCCAGCTACGTGGATCTGAACCGCGCGGGCACGCCCCTGGTGGAGATCGTTTCCGAGCCGGACATGCGTTCCGCCGCCGAAGCCGTGGCCTATCTCAAGACGCTCTACGGCATCGTGACCTATCTGGGCGTCTGCGACGGCAATATGGAGGAGGGCAGCTTTCGCTGCGACGCCAATGTTTCCCTCCGGCCGGTGGGCGCGACGGCCTTCGGCACGCGCACCGAGCTCAAAAATCTCAATTCCTTCCGCAACGTCCAGCGGGCCATTGAATACGAAATAGCCCGCCAGCAGGATGTGCTGGACGACGGCGACAGCGTGGTGCAGGAAACGCGCCTGTACGACGCGGTGAAAAATCTTACCGCCTCCATGCGCAGCAAGGAAGAGGCCCACGATTATCGTTACTTCCCGGACCCGGATCTGTTGCCCGTGGAAATAGAAGCCGCGGAACTGGAACGCTGGCGGGCCGAACTGCCCGAATTGCCTCAGCCCCGTGCCGGTCGTTTCATGGAGCTGACCGGCCTGCCCGAGGCGGAAGTGGAAGTGCTGGTGCAAAGCCGGGCTTTGGCCGACTTCTTTGAGGCCGCCGCGCAGAAGGCCGATCCCCGCAAGGTGGCCAATTACGTACTGGGACCGCTGTTGCGCGAATGCAACGCGCGCAACGTACCCACTGGCGACCCGGCCCGGTGGGCCATGAAGCCCGAAGCCCTGGCGGAGTTGGTGCGTATTGTGGATCAAGGGTTGATCAGCGCGAAGATCGCTAATGACATCTTCGGCGACCTGTTCAGCAACGGCGCCATGCCCGAAGCCTACGTCAGGGAAAAGGGCCTGGGACAGATTTCCGATTCCTCGGCCCTGGAAGCCGCCGTGGATGCGGTAATTGCCGCCAACCCGGCGGAAGTGGAGGCCTATAAAGGCGGCAAGACCAAGCTGATCAGCTTCTTTGTGGGCCTGATCATGCGCGCCACCAAGGGCAAGGCCAATCCCGCACTGGTCAACGAGCTGCTGAACAAAAAGCTGCAATAGAGCAGTTCACGCATGAAATGCGTCAATTGCTCTGCAAGGATTTGTCTGCAACTTCTTGCCGCGAAATGTGAGTAGCGTGTTAAATGCTCTGGCAAAACCGGGTTCAAGTGAATAAAAGACTCGGGCCTGTCGGCGATGTCGTCCGCAGGCCCGTTTTTTCGTCAGGGCGCTCTGTTGGTTTCGAGGTCGGAGAAAAGGCTAAACATTGAGGTTCAACCCGGACAGCAGGGAGAGATTACCGCCCGAGTAATTGCCGAAATAGGAACTGGCGCTGCCCGAATCCGCCCACCAGGCGGCCATGGATTCGATCTGGATGCGTTTGCGCATGGCCGTGGGCGAAACCTGCATGGCTTTGCGGGCGTCGTCAATGCCGGACAGGGTTTCGATCTGCCGGTATTTCTTGATCAGATCGGGGTTGTCGTCAAAAAACTGCTGTACCTTGTCGCGGTCGGCATGGTCGCTGATGACGGTCACGCTGCCGTCGTCATTGACCTGGATGGAAAACTTGATGTTCGGGTCAACGCCCAGGCTGTCCAGGCCGTCATGGAGTTTTTTGCCCGCCTCGCCCTGCTTGTCCAGCACGGCCTGGATATCATTGAGTCCGGCATTATTCACGCTGATCTGCACAGGGCCTTCGCTGTTCAGGCGCAGACTCACGGCCGAGGCGTCTACATCGCGTTTTTCCAATTGCGCCTTGACCGCGTCGGCCAGTTTGGGATTTTCCTTCAGCCATTGGTTGATGGCCTCGGCCTGCTCCACATCATTGCCGACAGCCAGATTGCCTTCGTCGTCTAATTTGAAGTTCAGGCCGTTGGTCATATCCACGCCCATTTTCTTAAGCGCCGCGCGCAGATCGTTGGTCAGGTCCGCATTGCTGTTCAGTGCCGACTGCATATTGTCGGCGGTAGTATTGATCACACTGAGCTTGCCGCCGGAACCGACGCGCAGATCCACCGCGCTTTCGGCGTCAATGCCGGCATCGGTCAGAGCTTTGCGCAGATCCTTGCCCAAGGCGGGATTGGCGTCCAGCCAGGCCTGCGCGGCCTTTCTGTCCGAGGCGTCGTCGCTCGCGGCGGTCAGCTTGCCGTTTTTATCCAGGCTGAAACTCAGGCCGTTGATGTCATCAATGCCTATCCCGGCCAAGCCGTTTTTAACGCTTGCGCTGAACTCGTTCTGCAACTGTTCGCGGTATTTGGTGATCTGGTTGAAGGTCACCCGGCTGTCGCTGGAAAGCCCCATGGCATCCATGGCATATTTGGTCAGCTCCACCATGCTGGAAAGCTGGTTGGTCATGGACGTGTTGCCGAAGAGGCTGTTCAGGCTGTTGGCGGAGGAGCTCTTGGAGCTGCCCGAGCCCGTGCTCTTCAATTGCTGGCCCTGCCACTGGAGCAGAATGTTGTTATAGTTGCCGATGCCTGATATGCTCATGGTTCCTCCCGGCAGATTTTGCCTGTGCCCGGCGCGCGGGCCTGCCGCAGACAATTTTGCAAATATCGGGCCAGGAACGATGCGGGTCGGCTTCCAGGCATGCCGCCGACCGGGCCTGTCGTTTGAAAAGATGGACAGTCCCGCTGAAATAGGCTAGATATGGCCTATGGCAGTACATTCCTCCATGCTGGAGACAGTGGAGTTTGACGACCCCGCCCTAGCCAACCAGCTTTTCGGTCCCCACAATGCGCATCTCGACCTCTTGGCGGCAGCCAGCGGCGCGCATATCGGCAATCGCGGGGCCAGCATCTTTATTGAGAGCCCGGATCCGGACGTGCGGCAGAGCCTGTGCAATGTCTTTGTGCAGCTCTACGATCTTCTGCGCGGCGGCCTTGCGCTGAGCCAACAGGACATGGCCCGTGCCTACGAGATGCTCAGGGCCGATCCCGGCTTGAACCTCGGCCAGGTCTTCCGTGACGCCGTCTTTGTGAATACGCCGCGCAAAACCGTCACCGCGCGCAATGTGGCGCAAAAGACCTATCTGGAACTTTTGCGGCGGCATGAGTTGGTTTTCGCCGTGGGGCCCGCGGGCACAGGCAAGACCTATCTGGCCGTGGCCATGGCCCTGTCCATGTTTCAGCAGCACCGGGTCAAACGTATCGTGTTGACCAGGCCGGCTGTGGAGGCGGGCGAACGCCTGGGCTTCCTGCCCGGCGACCTGGCCGATAAGGTGAACCCGTATCTGCGGCCCCTGTATGACGCCCTGCACGACATGATGCCCCAGGCCAAGGTGGCCTCCATGCTGGAAGTGGGCTCTATTGAAGTGGCCCCCTTGGCTTTTATGCGCGGGCGTACCCTCAACGACGCCTTCATCATTCTGGACGAGGCCCAGAACACCACCCAGGAGCAGATGAAGATGTTCCTGACCCGCATGGGCTTCGGCTCGCGCATGGTGGTCACCGGCGACACCACCCAGATCGACCTGCCCATGCAGCCCGGCGGCGCCCGGCCGCGCTCGGGCCTGATCCATGCCCTGAACGTCCTGCATAACGTGCCCGGCCTTGCCGTTCATCGTTTCAGCAAGGCCGACGTCGTGCGTCACCCCCTTGTAGGAGCCATTGTCAGCGCTTATGACCACGCAGAAAAAGACGGTGCGTCCGGCTAGCATCCTGGCGCTTATCCAAACGCTGAAAGTGCGGCATCACTGCGGTTGGGGCCTGTGGGCGCTGATCGGCACGCTGCTTTTTCTGGCCCTGCTGGCCGGGGCCAATTTCGAGGCCGTGCAGCGGATTTACGTGGCCGGTCAGGTGGCGGAAAACGACGTCATCGCGGACCGGGATATTTTGGTGGAGGACACCCAGGCTACCAAGGCCCGCCGCAAACAGGTGCTCTTGCTGCAACCTCCGGTCTATGACCTGAGCCTTGAGCCCTATACCCAGTTTCAGAGCCGGGTTCTGGAAATCCTGCGCAGCCTGAACAATGCGGGCGAGCAGAGGCCCGTGCCCGACGCCCCCTTGCAGCGCCTGGTGGAAGAGCTGACTCCCGCCGTGGCCGACGAAGTGCTGCCGGAACTGGCCCTGCCCGAAGTGCAGACCTATCTGCTCAAAAAACTGCTGCCTCAAATCCGCGAGCACATGGCCGAAGGCTTGGTGGGCGACATCCGCTCGGCGCGGGTGGGACGCTCCGGCGTGATCATCCGTAATCTTGACACCAATGCGGAAATTTTGCGCCCGGACGTCAACTCCCTGCCGGACGTGCAATCCTTCCTGGCCGAGATATCCTCGCAGATCCGGCAGGCTCCCAGCCTTAATCCGCAGTCCCGCCGGGCCATCAATATTTTGCTCTCAGCCACCTTGCCCGCTTCCCTGACCCTGAACCGCGAGGCTACCCAGAAACGCGGCGCGGCCGTGGTGGCGACGGTGGAGCCGGTTTATTATCAGATCCAGAAGGGTGAGCTGGTGCTGCGCAAGGGCGAGCGCGTGAGCCGCGAGCAGCAGATCAAATTGCAGACCCTGTACAAATCCGCCTCTGATCCCATGCGCTGGAGCACGGCGGGCGGCGCGTTTCTCTGCACTCTACTGCTTTCCGTGGGCTTTTTTGTGGCCCCCAGCGGCAAGCCCGGCACGCCGTTGCGCTGCAAGGACATGCTGCTCATCGCCCTTTTGCTCTTCCTGTTCGGCGTGGGCGCCAAGAGCGTCTATCTGCTGGGTCTGCGCATGGACAGCGTAAGTCTGCTCAATTCCTTTGCCGCAGCTTTTCCCGTGGCCGGGGCCGTGGGTCTGGTAGCTATGGTGTTCGCGGCCCGGCGCTACTGTACCATGGGCCTGTTGCTTTCTCTCCTCTGCATGCTCATGTTTCAGGCGGACTATCCGCTCTTCATTTACTATTTTCTGGGCGGCATGCTGGCGACCTGGCTGGTGACCAGCGCGCAGAGCCGCCAGGATGTGGTCTGGAGCGTGATTCCCCTGACCGTGGGCCAGATTTTGATCTGGTTCGGCACGACGCTGCTGGCCCAGACGCCTCCGGCGGAAATCCCCGTGCAGTTGACCGCCGTGGCTATCAACAGCCTGCTTTCCCTGATTCTGCTTTTCGCCGTGAGCCCGGTGCTGGAGCTGACCTTCGGCTACAGCACGCGCTTCCGCCTTATGGAGCTGATGAGCCTGGAACAGCCCCTGATGCAGGAACTGATGGTCACCATTCCCGGCACCTACCATCACTCCTTGGTGGTGGCCAACATGGTGGAGGCCGGGGCCAAGGCTATCGGCGCCAACAGCCTGCTCTGCAAGGTGGCGGCCCTGTATCACGATGTGGGCAAGCTCTCCTATCCGGAATATTTCATCGAGAATCAGTTCGGCGGCCCCAACAAGCATGACAAGCTGGCCCCGTCCATGAGCGCCCTGATTCTGCTCTCGCACGTCAAAAAAGGCACGGAGCTGGCCGAGCGCTATAAGTTGGGCCAGGAAATCACGGACATCATCCGCCAGCACCACGGCACGCGTCTGGTCCGTTTCTTCTATCAGAAGGCTCTGAACCTGGGCGAAAAGCCGCGCGAGTCGGATTACAGCTATCCCGGCCCGCGTCCGCAGACCAAGGAAGCGGCCATCCTGATGCTGGCGGATTCCGTGGAGGCCAGCAGCCGTACCCTGACCGATCCCACGCCCGCGCGGATCAAAAGCCATATCGACACTATTATCAAGGGCATTTTTTCGGAAGGGCAGTTGGACGAATCCGAATTGACCTTTAAGGATCTGCATTTCCTGAGCGAAAACTTTCAGCGTATCCTGACGGGTATTTTCCATCAGCGCATCGCCTATCCGGAAGCCAAGATCAAGGACGTGACTCAGGCCGACAAGAGCAGGACGGAGGCCAAGCCTTGCGACGGCAAGACCCAGCCCTGCGGCAAAAACGGCGCGCCGCTTGCTCGCCCCGGCGGGGAACCCCTTGGTCTGCCCGCTGCCAAGACGCGCAAAAACGAGACCGGCCGCCCGGGAACCCCGGCGACCGAGCCGCAGTCCGGCAGCGGAAATTGAGGCCATGGCCCTGGCGAAAGTCCATACGCAAGCCGCGCGATGCGCGGAGCGGGTGCGGATACTGCCCCATTACGCCGCTCATGCCTGGCTGTTGCCCCTGAACCGCCGCGAGCTGGCTTTGGCCCTGCGGATCATGTTGCGCGCCCTGGCCGATGCCGAAAGCGGCGCGCCTGACAGCGTGGAGCTGCATCTGTTGGACGACGCGGCCGTCAGCGCGGCCAACCGGCGTTTCATGAACTGCATGGGGCCCACCAATGTGCTTTCTTTTCCCGGCGGCGAGGACCTGCCGGGCATATTGCTGCTTTCTCTGGATACGCTGGCGCGGGAATGCCTGCTTTACGGACAGGAGCCGGCGGAGCACGCCTTGCGGCTGCTGGCCCACGGCATGGGCCACCTGGCGGGTTTGGACCACGGCCCGGCCATGGACCGGGTGTGCGCGGCCTGTTTTGATGCCGCGCGGCAGGCTCTGCGCGTCTAGAGCAGATTACCTTTGAAACGCTTTGCGTTTCAAAGGGGGCATTCCAGAAAAAAGCGGTTATCGCTGCTGTCGATCCCCGTATGGTTCCGTTGTCGCCAACGGGGACAGCCCTTCGGGCTGCCTTCGGTCGCTTTTCCGGAATCCACGCCGCATTGCTCTTGATGCCTGTACGCCCTTTGGGTTACAGGCACGGCCCTACGGGCCGCCCGTCGGGTCGGTCTTCGCGGTGCGCCTCATCGTGTTCGGCGTTAGAGCATTTCAAAGTTGAAATGCTCTAACGCGTTGAGATATTTTCAATATCAAAACGCTCTAAGGCATCAGTGCGTTGAAGCGGGGTCAGCGGGCAGTTCCGCCAGAGCCCGGCAGTGCAGTTCGCGCAGCTTGCGCGCGGACTGTTCGCCTTTGTTTCGCCAATCCGGCGGCAGGCTGACGGCCAGCAGGGCGGCCAACTGTCGGCGTGCTTCAATGCTGACGCGGCTGTTGCTGTCCGCGTCGGCCAGCCGCCAGAACGGCGCGCTCAGACCGGCCTGATGCACGCGCCAGAGCAGGTCGCGCCGGGTGCCGGGACGCAGGGTCGGGAACATCCCGGCTTTCATGTGCTCGGCGGCGGCCAGCGCGCCCGCCTTGCGAAAAAGCACGGGCAGGCGCAGACGCTCGGCCAGGGCCAGTGCCGGAGCGACGCCGCGTCGCTCGTGGCCGTAATGGTGCGGGAGCAGGGACGGGTCCGTGCTGACTTTGCCCAGGTCATGGCACATCGCCATCCAGGCGGCCAGGGCGTCGCCTGCGGTGAGATTCATGATCCGCAGCGTATGGCCCAGGACGGAATTTTTATGCCAGCGCGCCGGTCCGGCCGGAATATCGCGGGCGGCCTCCAGCTCCGTGAACCAGGGAGACAGCGCGTTTCCCTTTGCCAGGATTTCAAAAAAACGCGCGGGTGCGGGCGCGGCCAAGGCTTTGCGCAGTTCGCGGCAGACCCGTTCCGCCGGGATGGCCGCCAGAGTGGCGGCGGGCAGGGCGCGCATCTGTCCGTAGGCAGCGTCGTCCACTTGCCAGTCCGGCCACTGGGCCGCGAAGCGGGCCAGACGGAAGACCCGCGCCGGGTCGTCGGCCAGGGCCGTGGACGAGGCGGGCCGCAGGCGGCGGGCGCGCAGATCGGCCAGGGCCTCGGGATGGAAGCGCAACAGGCCGCGGCTGTCCAGAGCCATGGCATTGACGGTGAGATCCCTGGCCAGAAGGTCCGCTTCCAGGCTGCCGCCGCGCAGGGGCATGCATTCCCGGCCGCGCCAGAGGCAGACACGCACGCTTTTGCCCACCGGCCGGGCGTCGGGATGGGCGGCCAGAAAATCGGCCATGTCGCCGGAAAAAGCGAAATCCAGCTCAACGGGCACGCGGCCCAGCAAGAGGTCGCGCACGGCCCCGCCCACGAGGTAAAGTTCCATGAGTTCAGTATGCCACAGCCCGGAGCGCGGGGAAAGCGCCTCCGTGCCCGCCGCGAACGGCGGCGGCTCTGTCCGACCGCCTTTTGTCTGGCGTTTCGGCGAGGTCTCGTCCAGCCTGGACGTGGCTTTTTTGTTGTCCGGGCGCGGGTGGCTGGACGTCTGGGACAGCGTCCAAGCCGTCAGCCAGACGTCGGGACGCGGGCAGTTGCGGCGGCACTGGGTATCGCCGCCGGGCAATATCTATGCCGCCCTGCGTCTGCCCTCGCTGCCGCCCTTTGACGGCACGGCCGCGGCCCCGGCCACGGGCCTGCTGCTGGCCTGCGCCCTGCGCGCCGAAGGCTGGCCCGTGCTGCTCAAATGGCCTAATGACTTGGTGCTCTCCCTGCCTGAAGGCCCCCGCAAGCTGGCTGGCATTCTGTTGGAAGAGCGGGGCGGCGTGCTGCTGGCCGGCATCGGCGTCAATGTGTCCTTTGCGCCGCCCGACAATGCGTTGCGAGCCGACGCGGCCCTGCGCGCCGCCAGCTTGGACCGGCACCCTGTTCCGGGACGTCCAGCGCCTCTGGCCGAAGAACTGTGGCAGCGGCTTGTAAAGCATGTGCATTCGGCATATAACAACGGCCACTCTCTTTCCGAGCAGTGGAAAACACGGGCTGAACAATTGCTGCTCTGGCGCGGCAGGGACGTGGAGCTGATCGACGGAGGTCGTAGCGTCCGCGGCAGACTGGAAGGTCTGACCCCGGCGGGGGGGCTGCGCCTGTTGCGCAACGGCCGCTGTGAGGAATGGTTAAGCGGAAGCCTCCGGCTTTCCGAAAGATTATCATAAAGGGCTGAAAAGGCATGGCCAACAAGACATTCGCGGAAGTGCAGGATTTTCTGAAGGGCAAGGTCATTCTGGTGGCGAACCGGGGCATTCCGGCCCGGCGCATTTGCCGTTCCATCCGGGAGCGCTTTGACGCGGTGGCGGCCATGACCGCCACAGACGTGGACAAGACCGCTCCTGCCGCCTCCACGGCCCAGGAGTTGGTGCTGCTGGGCAGCGAGCCGCGCGCGTATCTGGACATCGACAGAATCATCGACATGGCCAAGCAGCGCGGCGTGGTGGGCATCCATCCCGGCTGGGGCTTCGCCTCCGAGGACACGCGCTTTCCTCAACGCTGCAAGGAAGCCGGTATTACCTTTATCGGCGCCACGGCCGAGGCCATGAACCTCTTGGGCAACAAGGTCCAGGCGCGCGAGGTGGCCCGTAAACTGGGCATTCCCGTGGTGCCCGGTTCCGACGGAGCGGTGGATATTTCCACGGCCCGCCGTCTGATCAGCGAGATTGGCCTGCCCATCATGCTCAAGGCCGAGGGCGGCGGCGGCGGCCGGGGCATTTTCGCCATTCATAACGAAGCCGAGCTGGAAGACGCCTTTTTCAAGGCCTCTTCCATGGCCCAGGCCTCGTTCGGCAACCCGCGTCTTTTTGTGGAAAAATTTCTGAGCGGCGTGCGCCACATTGAAATCCAGGTCATCGCCGACATGTACGGCAATGTCTTCGCCTTTGATGAACGCGACTGCACCGTGCAGCGCAACCATCAGAAGCTGATCGAAATCACGCCTTCGCCCTGGCCGGGTGTAACCCGCGAGCTGCGTGAGCGCCTCAAGGATTATTCCCGCCGCCTGGTGCGCGCCGTGGGATACCATTCTCTGGCCACGGTGGAATTTCTGGTTACGGCCGAGGGTACGCCGTATCTGATTGAAGTGAATACCCGTCTGCAGGTGGAACACGGCATCACCGAGTGCCGCTACGGCATCGACTTGGTGGAAGAGCAGATCGCCGTGGCTTTCGGCGCCGAGCTGCGCTACCGCGAGGAAAACCTGCGGCCTTCCTACTGCGCCATGCAGGTGCGTATCAATTGCGAAAATCCGCAGGACAACTTCGCGCCCAACTCCGGCCTGATCTCGCGTTATGTTTCGCCCGGCGGCCTGGGTGTGCGCCTGGACTCCAATATCAGTGCTGGCTATGAGTTCCCGGCCAACTATGATTCCGCGGGCGCGCTCCTGATCGCCTACGCCCATGACTGGGAAAAGACCCTGGGCATCATGGACCGCGCTCTGGGCGAATACGTCATCGGCGGCATCAAGACCACGATTCCTTTCTTCCGCAAGGTCATCAAGAATCCTTTGTTCCGCAAGGGCGACATCAATACCAATTTCATCGCCGACCATCCCGAGCTGATGCTCTATACGGATCTGGCCCCGGAAGGGGAGCGCCTGGCCCGGCTGGTGGCTGAAATTTCGGCCAAGGGCTTCAATCCCTATGTGCAGCTCGGGGAATACCGTTCTGCCACCACGCCCTGTCTCGGCCCCTTCGAGCCGGTGCTGCCGACCATCAGCACGGCCGCCCGGCGACAGCCCTCGCCCTACCCGCAGGGCGACAGACTGGCGACCCTGGATTTCATTCGTGATTCCGGCTACGTGCACTTTACGGACACCACGCCGCGCGACTTCACCCAGTCCAATTCCGGCAACCGCTTCCGCTTGGCCGAGGACAGGCTCATCGGTCCTTACCTGGACAATGTGGGCTATTTCTCCATTGAGAATGGCGGCGGCGCTCACTTCCATGTGGCCATGATGGCCAATATGACCTATCCCTTCACCGAAGCCCGCGAGTGGAACAGCTTCGCCCCCAAGACGCTCAAGCAGCTGCTGGTGCGCTCCACCAACGTGCTGGGCTATACGCCCCAGCCGCGCAACCTGATGCGCAAGACCGGGGAAATGATCTGCGATTACTACCAGGTGGTGCGCTGTTTCGACTTCCTCAACCATGTTGAAAACATGCGGCCCATCGCTGAAGTGGTGATGTCCCGCAAGGACGTCATCTTCCAGCCCGCTTTGTCCATGTCCTGGGCCAAGGGTTTTGACGTGGCCCATTACCTCAACGTCACCGAAGCAATTCTGCGCATGGTGGGCGACGTCATGGGCGTGGACCCCAAGGAGGCTTCACGCCATATCATCCTGGGGCTCAAGGATATGGGCGGCGTCTGCCCGCCGCGCTTCATGACCGCTTTGGTCGGCGCCCTGCGCAAGGCCTGGCCGGAACTGGTTCTGCATTACCATCGCCATTACACGGACGGTCTTTTCGTACCGGCCTGCGGCGCGGCGGCCAAGGCCGGAGCCCACATCCTTGATGTGGGCCTGGGCGCGGCGGTGCGTTCCTACGGGCAGGGCGACGTGCTCTCCACCATGGCATATCTTGAGGACGAACTGGGCCTCCAGTGCCACTTGAACAAAAATGCCCTCCGCGACGCCAACTTCGTCTGCAAGCAGATCATGCCCTACTATGACCGTTACTGCGCGCCCTATTTCCAGGGCATCGACTATGACGTCACCCTGCACGGCATGCCCGGCGGGGCCACATCCTCCTCGCAGGAAGGGGCCATGAAGCAGGGCTACATCCATCTGCTGCCCTATATGCTCAAATTCCTGGAAGGCACCCGCCAGATCGTGCGCTACCATGATGTGACGCCCGGTTCGCAGATCACCTGGAATACGGCTTTTCTGGCCGTCACCGGGGCCTGGAAGCGCGGCGGCGAGGAAGAAGTGCGCTTTCTTCTCGAAGTGCTGGGCGAAGTGACCCGCACCCCCGAGGCGGAACTCTCGCCGGAAATGCACAAGGCCCGGCTTTCTATCTACCAGGACTGCAACGACGCCTTCCGCAATCTGCTGCTGGGCAAATTCGGTAAACTGCCTCTGGGGTTCCCGGCGGACTGGGTATATGAAAGCGCCTTTGGTTCCGATTGGAAGTCCGCCATTGCCAGGCGCACCGAAAACTCGCCTCTGGAAACGCTGCCGGACGCCAATCTGGCCGCGGAGGAAAAGGCCTGCACCGAAATTCTCAAGCGGCGGCCCAATGAAGAAGAGTTTGTGCTCTACCTCAACCATCCGGCCGACGCTCTGAAAACAGTCCAGTTCAAGGCCAAGTTCGGCGATCCCAACAATCTGCCGCTGCATGTCTGGTTCGAAGGGCTGAAAGTGGGACAGGATCTCTATTTCAACGATACCAGCGGCAAGCCGCACCATCTGGCTCTGCTGAGCATTTCCCGTCCCAACGAAGCGGGCATTTCCATCTGCCGCTACGTGCTGGATTCGGAATTCATGAGCTGCGAAGTGCAGGTCAGCCAGCCCTCCGCCCAGAAGGGCAAGGGCACGCTGATGGCCGATCCCTCCAACCGATACCATGTGGCCGCGCCCAGCAACGGCGACCTGTGGGTCATGTACGTCCATCCCGGCGAGGTGGTAAAGGCCGGCGAAGAACTCTTCAATGTCTCGATCATGAAGCAGGAAAAGGCTGTGCTGGCCCCGGTGGACGGCATCGTCAAACGCGTGCTCAAGACCGCCGACTTCAAGGAAAGCAAGCAGATGGTTTCTGTGCGCGAAGGGGAACTGATCGTGGAACTCGGGCCGGTGCCGCGCATGTGCAGCAATGAAGCCTGCGGACAGCCCATTCCCATGGAAAACGCGGCATTCTGTCCCTACTGCGGTTCTCGCGTGGGTTAGAAGCTATGGACAGTTTTGCATTACTGGTATATGTCGCATAGAAGAGCGCTTTTTCTTTCCCGTCATACCGGAGGAAATCATGGCTAAAAGTCCCGCCGCTAAAACAGCGCAGGCCAAGCCCAAAACCAATTCTGCCGAATTGATTCAGAAGAAGCTAGTGCTGACCGGCGCGGACATCGTGAAGCTCGGGCCCGAGGCGGAATTGCTTGTCGGCGGCAAGAACTATAATACGGCCCTGATCAGCCAGATTGAGGGTATTCAGGCGCCGCATTTTCGTGCGGTTTCTTCGCTGGCCTTTCATCGTCTGCTGGATGAAACCAAGGTCAATGGCCGTGTAGTGCGCTCTGTGGTGGATAAAGAGTATGGTCGCATTGACTGGAACGATCCGGAAATAAATCAGGATCCCGATTTCCTGCAAAAATTTGTACGCCAGTTGGGCAAGCAGAGCCATGACGCCGCCAAGGCCGAGGGAGAGCAGTCGCATACAAAATTGCGAACTTTTATTAATAATATTGTGGAAGGTTTTGCCACATCTCCTGAGGGTATCGACCAGCTGCGCAAGCGCTCGGTGATGGTGCAGGCCGCCATTCTTTCCGTGGATATGCCCGCTGAAGTGGATGAGGCCGTGCGCGGGGCCTACAAAGCCATCTGTGAGGAAAACGGCGACGACATGACCCCTGTGGCCGTGCGTTCTTCCGCCGCCGGCGAAGATTCGCGCAAAAAAGCTTTTGCCGGTCTGCAAGATACTTATCTGAACATGGTAGGTGCGGATAAGGTGGTGGAAGCCTATCACTGGGACTGTTCCTCTGCTTACAATCTGCGCTCCATGACCTACCGGCGAGAAGCCATCCTGGACGCTCTGGCCCGTGCCGAAGAAACCGGCGACGAATCCATTGCCGAAATGGCAAAACAGGAATGGGCCATTGAACATACGTCTCTCTCCGTCTGCATGATGCAGATGATCAATCCCGTGATTTCCGGCACGGCCTTTTCCGCCGATACGGCCACAGGCTGCCGGGGCACGGATCGCAAGGATCTGGTGAGCATCGACGCCAGCTATGGCCTCGGCGAGGCCGTGGTGGGCGGCAAGGTGACGCCTGACAAGCTCTATGTCTTCCAGCGCGACGACGGCAGCGAGGTGGTTATCCGCCAGATGGGCTGCAAGGATATGAAAATCGTCTATGACGAAAAGGGCGGCACGCGCGAAGTGCCCGTGCCCGAGCTGGAAGCCCTGCGCTGGGCTTTGTCTCTGAGCCAGGCTGAACGGGTTGCCAAGGGCGTGCGCGCCGTGAGCAAGGCCTACGGCGGCATGATTATGGATACGGAATTCTGTATCGACGCCAACGACAAGCTCTGGTTCGTGCAGGCCCGGCCTGAAACCCGCTGGAACGAAGATCTGGAACTGCATCCCACCACCATTTTCATGCGTCGCCGCGAGGTGGACGCCAAGGCTGCGGCCGAAGCGGAAATTCTGGTGGAGGGCAACGGCGCTTCACGCGGGGCGGGTCAGGGCACGGTGCGTTTTCTGCGCTCCGCCCTTGAGCTGAATAAGATTGCCAAGGGCGACGTGCTGGCCGCTGAACGCACAGATCCGGACATGGTGCCGGGTATGCGCGTGGCCTCCGCCATCATGGCGGACGTGGGCGGCGACACCAGCCATGCCGCCATCACGTCGCGCGAACTGGGCATAGCGGCGGTCATCGGCATTCAGCGGGTGGACGTGCTGCGCGCCCTGGACGGCGCGGAAGTGACCGTAGACGGTACGCGAGGGCGGGTCTACCGCGGCTTGCTGCCCCTGCATCAGGTGGGCGGCGAAATGGATGTGGCGAAACTGCCGCCTACAAAGACCAAAGTGGGCTTGGTGCTGGCCGATGTGGGTCAGGCGCTCTTCCTTTCGCGTCTGCGTAACCATCCCCAGTTTGAAGTGGGTCTGTTGCGGGCGGAATTCATGCTGGGCAACATCAGCATCCATCCCCAGGCGCTGGAGGCCTTTGACAACGGCGAACTGGACGGAGTTGTCCAGGCCAAGGTCAAGGAGCTGGAGAATCGTCTTTCCAAGGTGTTGCGCGAGCAGATGGCCGCCGGTCTGATTGTCTTTAATTTCAATCTGCGCGAATACGTGGGTGAAATCACCGGCCTGTCCGCTGAGGTCAGCGCTCTGGCCGATGCCGACAAGAGCCTGAGCGCCGAGGAAGTCCTGCTGCAGCATCGCAAAATGCGCGAGTTGGACCACAAGATTGACCAGCACATGGAGATGGCCTCGCGCCGTATCGAGGTGCTGAAGACTTCGCCCGATCTGGCGGATCATGTGCGGATCATCATGGGCTACGACGACGAGCTGGCCCTGCTGCCGTCCGCTGATTCGGAATCGGCCAAGCGCGCTGCGGAAATCGAAGCCAGCGTGGAAGCGCATGTGCAGCGGATTCAGGATCTGCCCGCTGTGGTCAAGCTGCTGGAAAACATCCTCCATCTGCGCGAGGAGATTGGCCTGCGTACCGGGCTTAAAAAGGAAATGGACGATGTGCGCAACCTGCCGGAAAAAATCCGCGGCCTTATCAAGGCGCGCGGTTTCCGCACCGGCAAGGAGCACTATGTCCAGACCCTGGCCCAGAATCTGGCCCTTTTTGCCATGGCCTTCTACGGCAAACCCATTACCTACCGCACCACGGACTTCAAGAGCAACGAATACCGCAACCTTCTGGGCGGCAATCTTTTCGAGCATCAGGAAGCCAATCCCATGCTGGGTTATCGTGGCGTTTCGCGGAATATCCATGACTGGGAAATAGAGGCCTTCAAGTTGGCGCGCGGCGTTTACGGCGGCAGCAATCTGCGTATGATGCTGCCCTTTGTGCGTACCCTTGAGGAAGCCCGCTCCATGCGCTGCTATCTGGACCAGGTGCACAAGCTCAAGAGCGGCCACGACGGCCTGAAGATCATCCTCATGTCCGAACTGCCCTCCAACGCCATTCTGGCGAAGCAGTTCGTCAGCGAGTTTGACGGCTTCTCCATCGGCTCCAACGACATGACCCAGATGGTGCTGGCCACGGACCGTGACAACGCGCGCCTTGCCCATATTTATGATGAAGAGGACCCGGCGGTGGTCTGGGCCATCCTGGTCAGCATCTTTACCGGCCAGAAGTACGGCAAGAAGGTGGGCTTCTGCGGTCAGGGCGTTTCCAACAGCGTCATTCTGCGCGGCTTGGTGGCTATTGCCGGGATTACCTCGGCCTCGGTGGTGCCGGACACCTATTACCAGACCGTCTTTGACATCGCGGCTGTGGAAAAGGAAAACATCCCCACTTCCCAGCTCGGCAAATGGCTTGGACAGCAGCACCATAAGCGGCTGGCGGAGCTTATGGAAACCGCCGGTTACGGGCATATTCTCAAGAAATACACGGAACCGCAGGACATTCAGGAATGGTACGAAGGCGAGCTGCAGCGGCGGCATGAACAGTTGCGCGAGCATCTGGACACGCCCAAGGAAGGCTTCTACCGCGCCGAGTTGCAGAGCTTCCGTTCCACCTTCCACAAGCCGGTGATCTACGCCACCTGGAATTGGGACGATACCGTGCTGGATGCCCTGCATCAGTCTGGTTTTGAGAACTTCGATGAGCAGGCCAAGGCGTTGGAGATCTCCCGCGAGCTGAATGCCTAGCTTTTAGTTAATCTACTCTAAAAAACGGAATATACTGAAAGTGGCCAGGGTCCTACGGGATCCGGGCCTCTTTTTTTTTGGGGGGGGAAGATTGTTGCCTGTGGTGATTATGAAAGCACTGCACCACCAAGGCAATTCACCATTTCAAATGTGAATTGCTCACACGCTATGTGCGAGCGGCTCGAATTTCTGCTGCCGCAGGGGAGGAATGAGAGGGGCGACAGATGAAAAGGGGAGCTTGAGCTCCCCTTCATTGTTATTGCTTTGCCGTGGCGGCAAATTGTTGCTGCTGTTTGCCCTGGTCTCCGCCAGGCCCCATACTCACGGCCTTGGAGGTGGACATAAGGTAGATCTCATGCGGGTCAAGGATCAGAATCACGGAGCCGTCGCCCATGATAGTGGCCCCGGAAATGCCTTTGAGATCGCCAAGATACGCACCCAGGGGCTTGATGACGATTTCCTGGCGTTCCAGAAGTTGATCCACGACCAGACCCAGACGGCGTTCATTATCATGGATGACCACCACGGACAGGACATCGGGCAGAGGGTCGGTACGCGGCAGGCCGAGCATTTCCGAAAGTTCCACAATGCCCAGCACTTCGCCGCGCAGGGTGACGGCCTTACGTCCCTTGACGTCGGTGAGACGTTCAAATTCTATCTTGGTGGTTTCCGACACGGCGTCCAGCGGAATGGCGTACATCTGGCCGGACACATTGACCATCAGAGCGTCGATGATCGCCAGGGTCAACGGCAGGCTCAAGGTGAAGCGCGTGCCCTTGCCCACTTCGGAATAGGTGTTGACGCTGCCTTTGAGATTTTTGATGTTGGTGCGCACCACATCCATGCCCACGCCGCGCCCGGAAATATCCGTGATTTTTTCGGCGGAGGAGAATCCCGGCGCGAAAATCAGTTCCATGGCCTCACGGTCATCCAGCTGCGCCGCTTCCTCGGGCGTGATGACGCCCTTGCGGATAGCCACTTCGCGCATTTTATCCGGGTCAATGCCCTTGCCGTCGTCTTCAATCTCAATGGCGACGGAATTGCCCTTGTGAAAGGCGCGCAGGGTGACCTTGCCCTTGGGCGCCTTGCCCGCAGCAACTCGCACGTCTTCCGATTCAATGCCGTGGTCCACGGAGTTGCGGATCAGATGCACCAGAGGATCGCCGATAACCTCCACCACGCTCTTGTCCAGTTCCGTTTCTTCGCCTTCCATGATCAGATCTACTTCCTTGCCGCTTTTGCGCGAAAGGTCGCGGACCAGGCGGGGGAAGCGCGAAAAGACCGAAGAAACGGGCACCATGCGGACTTTCATGATGGTGTCCTGCAAATCGTCGGAAATACGGGCCATGGCGTAGGTGGTTTCCGAAAGGCTCTGGGCCACTTCCGAAATATTCACGTTCTCGCCGCCGCCTTCAAGGGAGCGGGCAATAAGGGTGTAACGGTTGCGGTTGATGATCAGCTCGCCGATCAGATTCATCAAATGATCAAGGCGCTCGTGATCTACGCGGATAGTGGAGGAACTCTTGTGCGCTTCACCCGCCGGAGCGGCAGCCGACGCTGCCTTTGCGGCGGAAGTCATGGGTTTGGGCTTGGCGGCGGCCGCCGCGGGGGCGGGAGCCGTTTGGGCGGCTGGGGCCGGAGCGGAGGGAGCTGATGGGTTTGGTCGCGCCGAAGTTTTAGGCGTGGGCTCGGTTTTGACTTCCCCGGCAGGCGAGGGAGTGGGGTGCTGCTTGGCCGCCTCCGGCTTGGGTGGTGCCGTTACGGCGGAAGTCGCCCGGGCTTCGGGAGTCTTGGAAGAAACCTCGGGTGCGGAAGAGGCTTCGGGAGTCTGGGCGGAGGAACCCACGTCAGGGCCGATTTTACCTTCGTCCAGCGCCTTTTGCACCATATCGTCGATAATGCTTACTTCCTGGCTCAGCAGGTCAACCATCAGTCCGAAATCTATGCCGCTGATGCGGCCCTGATCCACAATGCCCGCCGTGCGTTCAGCGTAGACCTTGATTTCCGTCTGGCCCACAAAGCTGCAGGCGTTTCTGACGGCGACAAGACAACGGTATACAGCGTCTATGGATTCCTTGTGACTGCCGTCTTTTTGCAGGGTTGCCAGAGCGGCGCGGATGATTTCGATCTGCTGGCGCACCGTCACGCGAAAGACATCGACGTCGTCGCCCTCGGAACCTACGGGAATAATGGTGGGATTGACTACTTCCACAGGCGCGGCCTCTTTTTCCGGAACCTCGTCCTGCGTGTCGCTGCCGTTGTCCGCCATGCCGGGCGTCCCGTTCTGGGCAGCCAGCAATTCTTCGGGCAGAGAAATAGCGCCCCCGGCCAGAACCTGCTGTAACTGTTTGATGACCGGGCTGGTGTCGAAAGGCGTGGCTTGGCCGCTGGCGACCTCGATTTTTTGCACCAGGCCTTCCATCACGTCCGCAACCAGCAGGAGCAGGTCAATAAGCTCATGGCTGGGCGTGATTTTGCCCTGGCGCACATTGTTGAGCAGCGTTTCGGCTTCATGGGTCAGGGCATTGAGCTCATTGTAGCCGATAATGCCGCTGTTGCCCTTCATGTTGTGGAAAAAACGGAAGAGATCGTTGACCAGATCGTCCCGGCCGGTGGGGTTTTCTTCCAGTTCCAGCAACCCGTCATTCAGGCTCGCGATAATTTCATAGGATTCGTCGATGAAATCCTTGAGATGGCCTTCGCCAAAAGCGGTAAGCGCGTAGGACTCGCGACAGGGCAGAGCGGCGACCCATTCCTTGGTGCTCAGACCCGGGCTGTCATTGTCTTCAGCCGGGCTTCCTGCAGACTGTGCCGATGCCTCGGCTTTCGCCACCGGTTCGAGAGCTTCGGCGGCAAGCGGAGCGTCTCCCATCGGAGGCGCGGCCTCTTGCGGCGCGGCGGGTTCCGGTTGGGGCGTGCTGTCGCCAGCCATAATGGCTTCGATCTGCGCCATGATGTGCTCGATTTCCACATCGCCTTCGGCATTGGTGACTTCGAGATTGTCGATCATCTGGCGCAGGGCGTCCGTGGAGGCCAGGATTACATCCATGATCTCCGAGGTCACCACCATGCTGCCTTTGCGCAGTTCATCCAGGATATTTTCGGATTTGTGAGCCAGCTGGTTGATACGGTTCAAGCCCAGAAAGCCGGAAGCTCCCTTGAGAGAGTGCATGGGCCGGAAAATATCGTTGAGCAAGGCCAAGTTGTCCGGAGTTTTTTCAAGCTCCAGCAGATTCGGCTCGATGGTTTCGAGGTGTTCCTTGGCTTCAGCGATAAAATCCGCGAAAAGTTCCGGATCAAAAAATTCCTGGCTCATACCCATACCTTCGTTTGGCTGAAAGAGCAGAAGTGCTCCAGGTGGGGCACATACTGCTTTTCTTATCGGCTAGCCAAGAAGCATCTTTATGTTCCGGACCATTTTTTCCGGCTGGGCGGGTTTGACCATGTACAGGTTGGCTCCCAGGCTCATGCCGGTCTGGATGTCCTGTTCCTGGCCTTCGGTGGAAAGCACGATGATGGGGATATCCTTATAGGCGTCCTGCGTGCGAATGGTCTTGATGAAGGTGAAACCGTCCATACGCGGCATATTGACGTCTGAGACGATCAAATCCACCGGCTCAAGGCTGTACAGTTTTTCAATGGCGTCCAGCCCGTCTTCGGCGGTACTGACTTTGAAGCCTTCGGACTTGAGCACAAAAGCCACTAGATTGCGGATGGTCTTGGAGTCATCAACGACCATAATGTGTTTAGGCATAATTCGTTCCTGTCCGTCATATGTGGGACTGTCATGGATTCCGGAATATATCTGGACACGTTAGTCAGTCTTTGTCACTTTTGCAAGCAGGTCTTTCTGAAAAAATTATTTGTAATGATGCAAAAACACGGCATATCAGGTTGCAAGAAGTTTTTGCACAATCATGTCAGGAGCAAGAATGCCGCATACATGATCATTTATATCGGCTATCCCGCATAAAAAATCTGCACTGGTGCCCAGCTGAACTTCTGCATTCCAGGTTATTTTATCTTGTTCAACAGTATGCATAGTTTGCACTTTGTCGATAATCAGACCTAGTTGCATTTGTTCAGCGGTGCAGACAATGATGAAACTCTGCGGCGTGTAGCGATAGTCCCGCTCCAGGGTGAGCAGGGCGTCCAAATGGAGCAGGGGGGTTACGCGCCCGCGCAAGTTAACGACCCCGGCCACAAACTGCGGGGCCAAGGGCAGCCTGACCAGTGGCATATGCCGCAATACTTCCTGAATGGCCGTCACGGGCAACAGAAAGGTCTGCTCCCGCACAAAAAATGAAACCATCTGAACGCGGGCTTCGTTCCGCAACCTTTGCTTCAGTGAAAGCTGTTGCGTCGTCGCCGCTGTCTCTCTGGCGACCGGCAACGCCGCGTCCGGTTCCAACACGGGCAGACCGGCCAGAGCGTCATTGCCGAGATACTTCTGGACGAAAGCCTGCTCAGCGTCGCTCAACCCGTCGTGCGTGCAACGAGAATCCAGTGCCTCAAAGCACTGGTCGGAAAAATATTCTTCCGGCGTCTTTACCATAAACCGAGCACTTCCTCAGCCAGGGCGTCATAACTCAGCGCGCCCCTGGATTGCGCGTTAATATCGTAAATAGTGCAGCCCAAGGCGCTGGCTTCGCGAAAATGCGTGTCCACGCCGATGATTGTTGTGAAGAGGGCATGTCCCATTTTGCGCCGCATCAATTCCAGCACTCTGGTGCAGGCCTTGGCCCTTTTATCATACATGGTGGGCACCGCCCGATAACGGACGGGAGTCGGCAGCACCTTGTTCAACGTGTGCAATGTGTCAAACAGTAATTTAAGGCCGTGCAGAGCCAGAAAATCCGTCTGAATGGGGATAATCAGCAGGTCGGCCGCCACCAGGGCGTTGACCAGCAAAATGCCCACATGCGGCGGACAATCCAGCACCACAAAGTCATAGCCGTCCGTGAGGCTGCATAAGCTGCGGGCCAGTACGCTGCCCTTGGCGCTGCGCTCCCGGAAATCCACTTCCAGCTCCGAAAGACGGATGCTTCCCGGCGCGATATCCATCCCCTGCAAGACCGCCGGGCGGATGAGCTCCGGCCAGATTTCAGGCCAGGCGCCGTCCCGCGCCAGAAAAATATCATACAGGCTGGTGCGCAGTTCCTCCGGATAAATCTTGGCGTGCAGCGTAGCGCAGGCATGCGGGTCAAGATCCAGTAGCAGGATCTTTTTACCGCGGCGTGCCAGCGCGCTGCCCAGCGTCAAGGATGTGGTGGTTTTGCCCACCCCGCCTTTCTGATTGGCTATGGCCAGAATTTTCGCGCCCATGACGGCATGGCATCAACCCAGTTTGCGGTAGACGATTGTACCCTTGTGATGCTCAAGCTGGAACGCGCGGCTGATATTGTGCAGCGATTCCGAATGGCCGATGAGCAACGCGCCGCTGGGTTCCAGATTATCGTAAAAGGCATTGATGACCTTCCGCTTCATTTCGTCGTCAAAGTAAATGATGACATTGCGGCAGAATACGATCTGCGATTTCTCCACCCGCCGGAGCTGTTCCTTGTCGCTCAGGTTGATCTGCCCGAAGGAGATGAGCCGCTTGAGCATGGGATCCACCTTGTAGAGATTGCCTTCCTTGCCGAAGTAGGTGGAGACAATTTCCTTGGGCGTGGTGCGCAGGGCGTATTCATTGTACACGCCGCGCCGGGCCGCGGCGAGCACGGCATCCGAAAGGTCGTTGGCCGTGATCTTGATGTCCCAGGTGCGGATGTCGCTCTTGAGCACCTCATGCAGGATGATAGCCAGCGTGTAGGGCTCTTCGCCCGTGGAACATCCGGCGGACCAGATCCTCAACTTCTTCTGGCCGGACTTTCTGCATTGCTCCAGGGTTTCGGCCAGCACGGACTTCTGGAAAACCTCCAGCTGCGGCGGATTGCGGAAAAAACTGGTTTCATTGGTGGTGACCACCTCAAAGAGCTTGTTCAGCTCCTTGCGCCGGTTGGCGTCGAAACGCAGAAAATTGTAATATTCATTGTAACTTTTGAGATTCAGTTCCTTGATCCGGTTGGAGAGCCGGTTTTCCACAAGATATTTGCGGTTTTCGGCAATAAAAATGCCACATTGCAGATAGATGAAATCGCGCAGCAGCAAGAATTCCTCGTCGGAAATCTGCAAATCCTTGCGAAAGGGCGAGGCGGCCCGGAACGCGGGAACCGTCTGCCCCTGTGGCCTGAAGGCCGAACCGGGCTGCAGCGTCGGGCGCTGGGGTTCGGCGGTCTGCTGACGGAGCAGGGAAGGACGCGCGGCGCTGGTCGTACCGAAAGCCGATGTCGGCGCTGTTCCGTCCGCCCTGGCGGCGGGCTTGGCAAAGGAGCGCAACGGAGGTGTCGTCTGGCTCTGTCCGTCCGCAGGCGGCTGACCGGCGGGTCGGAAGGCGGAAAACGGGCGCGTGCCGGTCTGGGGAGCGGCGGGTGTACTTTGCGCGGATCTGAACGGCGAGCTCGCGGGTGCGTCAGCGGCCGGGGCAGGCGTTCTGAAAGCCGATCCGGGCTGGTTTTGTCCGGCGCCGGAAAACGCGGATGGCTGTCTGGGCTTGTACAGCGAGGTGGGCCGCTCCGCAACGCCCGTGGCGGCGGCTTGAGCGCCGGGCTTATTCTCGGAGGCCTCTGCCTTGGAGTCCGATTCGCCGTTTTTGAATAAGGACGTTTTGGGAAAAAGCGTGGGAGGGGTAGCCATAATTACTCCTGTTCCGCCTGAATGGCGGCCACGGCATCAGCCGCCGCATGCTGGATTTCGAGATCTTCGTGATCCATCATGCCCAGCAATACGCTGAAGGCGACATTGCCGCCGATCCTGCCCAGCGCTTCAATGATCTTAAAAGCGATCATGGGACTCGCGTGTTCCAGCATCTGCGCCAGGGTGGGCACGGCTTCGGTATTTTTATTCACGCCCAAGGCTTCAATGGCGCGGATACGTACCCAGTCGTTCTCATCCCTGAGGGCGGTGACCAGATGCGGCATGACCGCCGATGTGCCGATTTGCCCCAGAAGATCCACCAGTGCCACGCGCACATCTTTGTCTTCGTCAAACAACCGGGGCAGCAGGCGAGGCAGATAGCGCTCCGCCGCGCCGCCCATGTTCAGAAAGGACTCCACCGCCACCCGGCGGATGGCGGGATCCGCGTCCTCCAAAGCTTCCGTGATTTCCGAAAGGTTCTCGGATACGCTGTAACGCCCCAGAGCATACACGGCCATCATGCGCTGCATGGCATCGTCGCTGCGGAAGCGCTCTTTGAAGCGCTCGTTCAACTTGGAACTGTGCAGGTTGATGCAAGCCTCCAGGGCCATTTCCTTCACGTCCACATAGCGGTGTTCGAGCTGGCTGAAGACCACGTCCTCCACGTCCGGACAGGTATGCTGATTGCCGAAAAAGACCAACGCGCTTTTAAGCACTTCGGCGTCTTCGCATTCGTCGATGATGGAGAGGAAGAAGGGCATATCGTCGCAACTGCCCAACTGCGCCACTTCCGCCACGGCGGCGCGTTGCAGTTCGCGGCTCACGCGCCAGAAGAGGTTCTTGATTTC
This sequence comes from Desulfovibrio fairfieldensis, assembly GCF_001553605.1. Classification (NCBI taxonomy): domain Bacteria; kingdom Pseudomonadati; phylum Thermodesulfobacteriota; class Desulfovibrionia; order Desulfovibrionales; family Desulfovibrionaceae; genus Desulfovibrio; species Desulfovibrio fairfieldensis. The sequence continues at coordinate 1,520,564 of NZ_CP014229.1, read as the reverse complement.
CTCCACCGGGCGGTGGTCGTCCATGAGCTGGCAGGCTTCCATGGCGATCATGATCCGATTTTCGTCCGCGCTACGCAAGGCGTCGCGCACAATATCGTTGTAGCCGATGGAAGCCAGGGCCCTGATGGCGGCCTCATACAGCTCGGCCTTACGTTCCGGGTCCAGCTCGGATGCCAAGTCGAGGATGGCGCTGCTGGCCTCTTCCTTGCCGATGGCGCTGAGGCCCTGCAGGGCGGCCATCTGAATATCCTCGTCATTGTCGGAAAGCGCATCCAGGAGGTAGGCGCGCAGGCGCTCCTGGGATTTGGCGGCCAGGAGGGAGAGCGAGCGCCCGCTCAGAATCTGGACAATGGCCTTGACGATCTTGTGGCGCAGAATCACGCTGACGTTTTCCAGAGAATTAAACAGCAGAGGGATGGTTTTGATGTCGCCCAGACCGCCCAACGCGTCAATGATGGCCGAGCTGACCAGCATGGAAGATTGCGGCAGCAGTTGCACCAGAGCGTTGATGGCTGACGGATCCTTGATTTTGGCCAGGGCCTCCACCACGGCAAACTGCACCCATTCCTCATCGTGCATGGCCTGGCAGAGGTCGCCCACGGACTCGGGGAAGGCCAGGTTGCCCAGACTGACGGCCGCCTGGTAGCGCACATTGACTTCCGGATCCTTGAGCAGCGCGTCGCCGAGCAGCAGCGCGGACTGGTGGCTGCGGCAATAACCTAGAATATCGGCGATGAAGATGCGCAGGTCGGGATCGTCGTCGCGGAGGTAGGGCTGCATGCTTTCAATACTGTCCACCCCGATTTCCCGCAGGATGTCCATGGCTACATTGCGCACCGGCGCTTCGTCGCTACGCAGCAAAGGCAGCAAAGCCTCAATGGCTTGCGGCCCGCGTATTTTGCGCAGGCCGTATTCCGCGGCTTCCTGCACGCCGATGTTTTCGCTTTTGATTCGTTCGCAGAGCAGGGGCACAGCCTCTTCCATGCCCATATCGCCCGCGCTGAAAGCCGCGCTGCGGGCGTTGTCGTTGTCACCGGATCGAAGGGCTTCGAGAACCTGCGCCGCGCTGTATTGCGAATTTTCCATGCTCATAGTGGGGTATCCTGATGAAATACGGGTCAGCCTTTGACCGTAGAGATAATGGCTTGAGCTATATCGTCGGCATCCAGAATCAGATTGGCGAGTCTGGCGTCCACCACGGCCTTGGGCATGCCGTAGACCACGCAGGATGCCTCATTCTGGGCAATGAGGCAGCCACCCTTTTCCTTGAGAATACGGGCCCCTTCGCAGCCGTCGGAACCCATGCCCGTGAGCATGACCCCCATGGTACGGCGCCCAAGACAGCGCCCCGCCGTTTCCATGAGCACGTTGACTGTGGGCTTGTACAGCGCGTCGCGCGGCTCATCGGTCACGGCCACTTCGGGCAGGGGGCCGCGCATGCGCACGCCGATATGCTTGCCGCCCGGGCAGACATAGGCGTGGCCGTTTTTAAATTTGTCGCCGTTGACCGCCTCGGAAACCGAGATGTTGCATACGCTGTCCAGGCGCTTGGCAAAAGGACCGGTAAAGGTGGCCGGCATATGCTGGGCGATGAGGATGCAGGCCGGAAGATCAGCGGGCAGGGCGGAAAGAACTTTCTGCACGACCGGCGGTCCGCCCGTGGAAACGCCGATGACCACCAGATCGCGCGGTCCGTGGCAGGGCGTCTGGACATAGTCCGCGGGTTGCGAAGGTTGGCTGCGATGGGCAAGAGGTTGCACGATATGGTTGATGCGGCGGTATTTCAGCTTGACGATGGTTTTTTTACGGGCAATCGCCTTGACCTTGCGACGCAACTCGTCCCCGAAACAATCGCGGTCGTTGCTCATGGTTTTGAGAATAAAATCCAGAGCCCCGTATTCCATGGCTTTCAAGGTGCTTTCAGCGCCGCTTTCCGTGAGCGAACTGACCATCAGCACCGGCATGGGGTGCGTTTTCATAAGTTCCTGAAGGGTCGCCAGGCCGTCAAGACGCGGCATTTCCACATCCAGAGTCATGACGTCGGCGTCCAGCTCTCCGGCTTTCTGCAGAGCCTCCTGGCCGTCGCGTGCCGTACCGGCCACTTTGATTTCCGGATCCTGCTCCAAGAGGGAAACCAGGGCATGGCGCATGAAAGTTGAATCATCCACAACAAGGACACGGATCATAAAAACGCTCGCTCCGGAATGAAGTTTTCCCGCGTTCCGAGAATACATCGGCCATGTTACGCCAGGAGGGTTGATTTGACAAACAAAAAAAAGCCTTGCCAAATGTATTCGTCCGGCGTAAAGTGCCTTTCTTAACGGGATGTGGCTCAGCTTGGCTAGAGCGCAGCGTTCGGGACGCTGAGGCCGCGCGTTCAAATCGCGCCATCCCGACCAGGAAACTCAGGGCTTGCGTGTCCACGCAAGCCCTTTTCCATTTTTTATTTCTGAAACCTCCGGCTCAGTCTCAGCGTTCTCCGCTCGGCTCTGCGTTTTCATTGCATATGCCGCACTTGCCGTGCAGGGCGGGTGCCGCACGCCTGTCAGGCTGCGGCCACGGAGAATTTTTCAGCCGGGGCCGGGTCGACAGGTCAGCGGTTGATGCCGTCCCGTTCCTGCCAGACGGCCAGGGTGCTGGAAATATAGTTGCAGATGGCAGTGTGTTCTTCCTTGCCCTGGCCCTGGACGCATATGGGTCTGGCAAAACGGTAGCGTACAGTCATGCCCGCCTTGACCGGTCCCAGCTCCTTGATTTTTTTACCCTGGCCCCAGGCGTCCGTCTTGAGCGCCAGCGGCACGATGGGCACCCCGGCCCTCCGGGCCAGCTTGACGCCGATGCTGTTGAAGTGCCGCTCGTCAAAGACGCTGGATCGCGTACTCTGCGGAAAAACAATGATGGAAACGCCTTTTTTGAGACGTTCCACGCCGCCGTTCAGTACGGCCGAAAGATCCTCGCGGGGGTTAACCCGGCCTACCACGATGGGGTCGCGCGAGCGCATTACCGCGCCGAAAAAGGGCATGGTGGTCAGGCTTTTCTTAACCACAAAGGTCACGGGGCGTCTTGGGCGAATCATGCCCGGCAGCATGAACGTTTCCAGAGTGCTCATGTGGTTGGCCACAAAGAGGCAGGGGCCGTCCACGGCATTGATGGCGTCCATGCCTTCCACCTCAATGGGGCAGCCCATGCGTTCCATGAGATCCGCCGTCCAGATACTGGCATAAACCCAGGCAGCGTCGTCGCATCTGCCTTGAGAGGCCCGGCGGCAGAGCCAGCGAACGGGCCCCAGAAAAAGGCGGCTGTAAAAGGAGAGCGAGGGCAGCAGGCGGCTGAACGCGCCCGCCCGGACTTCCGGGCTGCGGTAAACGTCGCCGGTGAGGAATTTTTTAAGAAAAACGCCGTCAACATGCTGGGGGATCATGACTGCTCATCCGTCTTTTTGATTTTATGGATTTTGCGCCACCACTGGGAAAGGCGCGGCTCCTCGCCGTTGTCGCGCGGCTGGTAAAAGCGCCTGCCCTCCAGTTCGGGCGGCAGATAGGGCTGTTCCACCCAGGAATCGGGGTAATTGTGGGGATATTTGTATTCCTTGCCGTAGCCCCATTCCTTCTGCATTTGTGTGGAAGGATTGCGCAGATGCAGGGGTACGGGCCGTGCGCCGTTGAGCTTCACCTCGCGCGCGGCATTGAGGTAGGCCGCATAGGAGGCGTTGCTTTTTCGGGCCAGGGCCAGATAGACCACGGTTTCGGCGAGGGGGATGAAACCTTCCGGCATGCCCACGAACTCCACGGCCTGCTGGCAGGCCACAGCCAGGGGCAGAGCGCCGGGGTCGGCCAGCCCCACGTCCTCGGAGGCGGAAAGAATCAGGCGGCGGCAGACGAAACGGGGGTCTTCGCCGCCTTCCAGCAGGCAGGCCAAATAATAGAGAGCCGCGTCCACATCGCTGCCGCGAATGGATTTGATCAGGGCCGAGGCCAGTTCGTAATGGCTGTCGCCGTCTTTGTCGTGGCGGACCAGCACTTCGGGCAGGGCGGCCTTGATCTGCTCCAGGTCACGCTTGTCCTCGGGCAGGGCTGCCACGTATTCCACAAGATTGAGCAGGCTGCGGGCGTCGCCGTGGGCCACTCCCGCCAACAGGTCCAGCACCTCATCGTTCAACTCTACCTGAAGATCCTGCGCGCCGCGCCGCGCCAGCTGCATCAGCTCAGCCCGGCCCAGAGGGCGCAGGCGCAGCACATGCAGGCGAGAAAGGAGCTGGCGGGTGACACTGAAAGAAGGATTTTCCGTGGTCGTGGCCAGCAGGGTCAGCTCGCCCGATTCCACCAGGGGCAGAAAGAAATCCTGCTGCGCTTTGGAAAAACGGTGCAGTTCGTCCAGCACCAGAATTTCCACCCCGGCCAGAGCGCGGCGCAAATGCTGCAAACCCGCCTCGGGCGCACTGAGCCGCAGATATTTTTTACCTGTGGATTTAGCCAGCAGCAGGGCCAGGGTGGATTTACCGCAGCCGGGAGGGCCGAAAAAAAGCAGGCTGGGCAGGCGCTTGGCCTGCATTAATGAACGCAGCCGATCCGCCAGATGGCTCTGACCCAAGAACTGCGCCACATCGTCGGGGCGCATGCGTTCGGGCAGCGGCTTGCTGATAGCCATGTTCAGCTCTCCGCGTGTTCCGCATTTCGGCCCGGCAATTGCGAGGCCCACCAGTGAATGCCCAGACAAAGGGTGGCAGCCGTTTCACAACGCAGAATCCGGGCTCCCAAGCTGACCGCCGCAAAACCCGCCGCGCGCAGGGCATCCAGTTCCCGCGCGGAAAAACCGCCCTCCGGCCCGATGATATAGACGGTCACACCCGTCCTGCCCGCCAGATCCGGTGTCAGCATGGGCACATTTTCCTGCATTTCCCAAGGCAGAATACGCTGGTCGGCGACGCGGGAAAGTTCCACAAGCTCGTCCACGCCCCCGGTCAAAGCCCGCACTTCCGGCAGCCAGGGGTTGCCGCTCTGCTTGGCGCCGGCGATCATCTGCCCCTGACAGGAATCGCGCGCGCCGGCCGGCAGTTTGCCCTGGCTGTGGTCGCCCTGCCAGAGCCAGACGGCATGCGCGCCCAGTTCCACGGCCTTTTCCATAAAAAAACCGCGCCGCACGGCCTTGCTGAAGGCCAGAGCCATGACAGCCAGGGATGCGGGCCGGGGCGTAAAAGATTCACGCAGGCATTCCAGGTGGGCGCTTTTTTTGCTCACCGCGCGGACAGCAAAGCGACCCGTGCGGCCTTGCCCGTCCAGCAAACTCACCTCGTCGCCCGGCACAAGGCGCAACACCTGTCCCAGATGCTTGGCTTCCTGCCCTTCCAGGCTGACTTCCCGCCCCCAGGCTTCGGGCGGCAGATAAAAAAACGGTCCGCTCATGCCACAATCACTTCCTTCATTACCTTGGCTTCCGTGCCCAGGCGCGCCTTGCGCACGGCCTTGAAGCCGTCCTGCAGCGAGACCAGGCGCCCGTAGTTCTTGCGTATTTCCAAGCCGGCCTTGGTCAGCGAGCTTTCAGGCACATCCAGATAATTACGCTGCAAATACCGGTCGCGCAGAATTTTTTCCACGCAGCCGATGATGTCGTCCACCAGCGCCGGGAAGAAATTGACGATCTCAAATTTGAGTTCGTTAAGCAGATCCACGGCCTCGCGCATCATCTGCCGGTAGGTGATGCGCGCGCCCTTGAAAGTGCGCTGGCAGATGTCTTCCAGAATGCGCACTCGCCGGGCCTGCTGAATATAGCTGAAGCGCGTGCAGACTTCCTGGTACAGGTCGCGCATGTTATCGAACACTTCGCTGTTTTCCGGCGCGAAAAGATAACCGGACAGGACTTTGCTGACATTGGCGAAAAATTCGTCGCTGTAGCTGATCATCCGGCGCTGGTGCTTGCTCAGCCAGGTGTACAGAAATTTGAGGCGTTTTTCGTCCGTGTCGGTGTTTTCCACCACTTCCGTACGCTTGTAGACAATGCGGCCCGTGAATTCGCCCCGGACGATATCGTTGAGGCGCAAAAACATATTGCTGGCGTCCTTGATGATGTTCAGGCCGCGCAGAGGTTCGCCGGTGAGCGGGTGCAGCACTTCCTGACCGGCCACGGAAAGGGCGCGGTCCTGGCGCACGTTGCTGGAGTCGAAACGGTGCTGGCGGTAGGTGATCCGGATGATCACCACCCGCTTGGCCTTGTCCAGAAAAAAGCCGTCTTTGTCGATGATGTCCAGGGCCTCTTCCTGATCTTCGTCCACAGCCACCAGGGCTATTTTTTCCAGCATGGGATAGCGTCGGTTTTCGCCGTTGGAGATGTACGTGGTCAGCGTGCGGTCGGTCTGGCCCATGACGCGCAAGAGAAAACGCTCGCCCATCTTGTGCAGTTTGCGGGCGAAGAGCGCACTGGAAGTGCGTCGCTCCGAGACGATGGGAAAGCCGTACAGTTCCATGAGGTATTGATAGACGAACATGCGGTTGCGTTCATACATGTCGCTGTCGCCGTAGACGAACTTGCCGATACGGATGCCGAAGCGCTTGAGCTCGCTGTCGATGTCCGAGGGGAAGGAGGCGAAGACCCCGGCCAGATGAAAGAACTTGTCCGCATCCCAGGCCAGCACCTGGGCTCTGTCCATGTTCAGCAGATAGGGCATGAGGGAAGGATAATTATCCAGAAGAACCGTATCCACGTAACGGAACTGCTGGCGGAAAATATCCTGATGAATGCGCGGCAGGCGCGACGCCAGAGTCTGAATGTTCAGGTCAATGACCTGATTTTCCAGCGGGCAGCAGGCGCCGTCCGCCTCGGTGATGACCGGGTGCAGTTTGTCGAATTGAAATATCTCGGAAAAATAGTCCAGCTGGCGGGCAAAGGCCACCAGGGCGAAGCCCGGCAGGTCCTTGTATTCGAACATGTCGTTGTCAAAGGAGGGCAGCAGCTCGCGCCCTTCCACCAGTGGATAATTTTTATTTTCCTGATAGGGTTTGACAAGGCAGAAACGGATATGGACGGCGTCCAGAAAGCGCTTGAGACCGTCCAGGTCGCTGACGGCAACAGGTTCGGACAACGTCGCGGCATCCTGCCAGGGCAGCCCGTCTTTGCTGAAAACCTCTTGCCATTTTATCATCCGCGATTCCTGTAACAATTTTTTTTATTTTGTTACCCTTTTTTTCGGAATAATTCCAGTACGCAGAGTATGGCTTTGCGGATTTTCCGCTCCGTTTTTTCCTTACGGCGCACGGCCCGCGCGCGGCGCAAAAGCAGTTGCGACGCCGGAAACGCTTTGCTACAACAAGCCAGCGTGTGCGGGCCGTTGCCTAGGCCGCCGCGCCCCGTCACCTTCAACCCCACGCGCTATGACCGCAAATTCTCTTGAAAAACATATTCTGAGCATTGTTTGTAGTGTTTTTGACGCCTATTCAGCCGTATTGTTCCTGCCCGACGAGGAAGGCGAGGCCCACTATCTGTCCGCGGCCTTCAGTCTGGGCGACAAGATTTCTCCCGACGTCTCCATTCTGCCGGGCAGGGGACTGGTGGGCTGGATCATCCGCAATCGGCAGCCCCTGCTGGTGCCCAATTTCGACCAGCGCCAGAGCAATCTGGGCTATTACGCCGACGGCGAGGAAGCCAGCATCAAGGCTTTCATGGGCTGCCCGGTGCCCACGGGCGGCGCGCTGTGCGTGGACAGCAAGCGGCAGTATTCCTTTTCCGACAAGGACCACAAGATACTGCAGCTCTTCGCGGAGCTGATCTCCCGCCAGCAGGGCAGCCGCGGCCGACAGGAACTGGCCGGGGACATTCCCCGCTACTTCGCCGAACTGGGCGTTATTCAGGACCTGCGCTTCCGCTACAAACGCTGGCCGCAATTCTTGCAGAATTATCTGCGCACCATGGCCGACGCCACGGGCTTTGACTACTGCGCCTTTGCTTCGGTGGACGCGCCCGGCGAAACGTATTGCGTGGAGTGCGAGTCGGCCCGCCTGCTGCTGATGGACGGCGAACCGTTGATCCTGCCCATGGGCAGCGGCATTACCGGCTGGGTGTTCCGTAACGACCAGCCCGTGGTGGCCGAGGGCGTGGAGGGGGCTCCGGCTTCGGTACTGTTCGGCAAGCTGCCGGACATGCCGGATTTTCAGGCCGCCATGTGCATGCCGGTGATGGTCAACAAGAGCACGCGCGGCGTGTTGTGCCTGGCGCACACCAGTCCCCGCCAGATCGACGAGAGCATGCGCAGCTTCGTGCGCCAGGCAGTGGATCATCTGGCGCTTTTTCTGGAGAATCTGTACCTCAAAACCCGCCTGCGGACTATGCTGCCCAAGGCCCAGGTGCACAGCGACGGACCGCAGGCCTATGACCCGGATACCGCGCCCATGCCGCCGCGCAAAGAACTGTAATTATGTTCCTGCAGCGTTTTTTTCGCTTTTTTTCCAAAGACATTGCCATGGATCTGGGCACGGCCAACACCCTGCTCTATACCCGGACCCACGGCATTGTGATTAATGAGCCGTCGGTGGTCGCCATTGACGTGCAAAAAAACGCCGTTCTGGCCGTGGGCGCCGGAGCCAAGGAATTTCTGGGCCGCACGCCTCAGCGCATCCGGGCCATCCGCCCCATGAAGGACGGGGTCATCGCGGATTTTGACGTCACCCGCGAAATGATCGCCTATTTCGTGCGCAAGGCCATCGACGGCCTGCGTCTGGTCAAGCCCTCCATGGTCATCTGCATTCCCATGGGCATCACGCAGGTGGAAAAAAAGGCCGTCATAGATGCCGCCCTGCTGGCGGGCGCGGCCGACGTGAGCCTGGTGGAGGAACCCATGGCTGCGGCCATCGGGGCCGACCTGCCCATTCACGAGCCGCTGGGCAATTTGGTGCTGGACATCGGCGGCGGCACCAGCGAGGTGGCGGTCATTTCCCTGGGGGGCATCGCCAACGCCCAGTCCATCCGGGTGGCCGGCGATGCCATGAATCTGGCCGTACAGCGCTATATGCGCGATGTGTTCCGCATGGATTTGGGCGAAAACACAGCGGAGAATGTCAAAAAAATCCTGGGCTCGGCCATGCCTCAAGCCAATGCCCCGGCCCTGGAAGTCTCCGGCAAGGACCTGGTGCAGGGCACGCCCAGAGTGGTGACGGTGAGCGAGGGGCACATCCGCGAAGCCCTGCGCGAACCCATACAGGCCATTCTGGAAACCGTGCTGCGTGCCTTGGAAAAAACGCCGCCCGAACTTTCCGCCGATATCTACCGCAACGGCATGCTCATGGCCGGAGGCGGTTCTCTGCTCAAGGGGCTGGATCAATTCATCGCCCGCGAGACCCGCCTCAAGGTCTTTGTGGACAAAGAGCCGCTGACCACCGTTCTGCGCGGCACGGCCAGGGCCATGCTCGACCGCCGGGCCTATCACTCTGTGTTCATCAACTGACAAGGATTTGCCATGTTCCAGGCGGCGTCCATTTTGCGCGAGTGCGTGGATATCGTGCGTCGGAGCGGCGCCATCATCCGCGATCACTGGTCCCGGCCGCGCTGTGTGCGGCATAAGGGCAGCATTGATCTGGTGACGGAAACGGATCTGGCTGTGGAGGCCTTTCTCAAGGAAAAGTTGGCCGCCCTGCTGCCCGAGGCGTCATTTATGGCTGAAGAGAGCAGTGCCCCGGACCAGCAGCCGGGCTCGCTTTGCTGGATTATCGATCCGGTGGACGGCACCACCAATTTCGTGCACCGCGTCCCGCAGGTCGGCACTTCCGTGGCGCTCTGGCAGGAAGATCGGGTGGTTCTGGGCGTGGTCAATGTGCCCATGCTGGACGAATGCTTCCGGGCCGTACGCGGGCAGGGGGCTTTCTGCAACGACCGGCCCATTGCCGTTTCCGAAGCCGCCACACTTGCCGATGCGCTGGTGGGCACGGGCTTTCCCTATGATGTGGCCGCGCGTCTGCCGGAAGTGTTGGAGCGGCTCGCCGCCGTCCTGCCCGTAACCCAGGGCCTGCGGCGCATCGGGGCCGCGTCGGTGGATCTGGCCTATCTGGCCTGTGGTCGTCTGGACGCCTTTTATGAGGCGGGCCTGAAGCCCTGGGACATGGCGGCAGGCTGGCTTCTGGTGGAAGAAGCGGGCGGCAGGGTCAGCAATCTGCGCAATGAGCCTCTGTGCTTCGGCGAAGCGCTTCTTGCCAGCAACGGCCGTCTGCACGACGCCATGGCGGCGCTTCTGCTAAAAACGGCCTGAGTCTTCCCGGAATTAGAGCAATTCACTCATTTCAAATGTGGATTGCTCTGGTGCCCGCGTGCAAGGATGCGATCGAAGGCATTCCTGTCGGTATCCTGCGGCACGAAGCCTCGCCAACGGCTGCCGCTTCCGCAGCACGCGGGCGACGTACAGTTTGAAATGTATAATATTATTAAACGGGAAATGCTGTAGGTTCAGCGCGGGCGCACGTAGCCGCCCTGAACGGCCACCCGCATAAACGGCGAGAGCAAATCGCCGAAATGCGCGCCCAGGCCCTTGAGTTCATCATAGTCCAGCAGCATGCTCCGGTCCGGATCCAGGGCTTTTTGGACGGCCAGGGCGGCGGGCAGGCGGGCTTCAAACAGGGCCACAAAGGCTTGGCGGCTTTCCCGGCAGGGCGGGCAGAGGCCCAGAGACAATAAACGTCCGCCTTGCTCGCCCCAGTCCTCCTGGAGCATGTCGCGGGCGCACTCTTCAAAAGATTGCCCGGCCCGCAACATGGCAAAGGACGAAAAGCCCCAGCCTTGTCCCTCGCGGAAACTCAGTAAGGCCCGGCCCGTGCTGTCGCGGATCAGCAGGGCCGTGGCGCGATGACGCAGACGCTGGCGCAGCACGTCTTTTTCAGCCATGATGCAGAGCGGCGCATTGCGCCCGTCCACCACCTCCAGGAAAGAAGCGGCGTTTTTCAATCCCGGATAAAGGCTTTGATCCATGTATGCATCCGTTTCTTCTGACGCGTCGGTCCCGGTAGCCTTCCAGCGCCTTGACGCGCGTCATGCCGTGGCCATGCGGGAGCTTGAGCAGCGCTGTTTTTCCCTGCCCTGGTCCGAGGCGCAGTGCCGCGCGGCATTTGAGCAACCGGCTTTCGCGGCTTTCGGCCTTTTTCGGGGTATGGACCTGCTGGCCTATACGTCCGTATACCATACCCTGGACGAGCTGGAAATACTCAACCTGGCCGTCAGGCCCGAAGAGCGCCGCAAGGGCTTCGGGCGACGGATTCTGGGCATGGCCTTGCAAGTGGCCCGCAAAATGGGTATGCAAAAAGTTCTGCTGGAGGTGCGCGTGGGCAATCACGCGGCCATCGGTCTGTATCAGGGCAGCGGTTTCCGCCAAGTGGGCGTGCGCCCGCGTTACTATACGGATACCGGCGAAGATGCGCTTATCTATGTCTGCCTTCTGCAAGAATGATCCCAGCCAAAGGTGCTGTTATGCAAAAAATCATCGCCGCCAACTGGAAGATGTACAAAACCCGTGTTGAAGCCGCGCAAACCGCTCGAGAACTGGCCGAAGCTCTGGCTGACGGAACGCCTCACGACAGATTGGTGCTGGTGTTTCCGCCGTTCACGGACATAACTGCCGTGGCGGAGGCCTTTACCGGCAAGAAAAATCTGGCTGTGGGCGGCCAGAATTTTTATCCTGCGGAGCAGGGCGCCTTTACCGGCGAGATCTCAGCGGACATGCTGCGTGATACGGGCGCGACATGGGTTCTGGCCGGTCATTCCGAACGCCGCCATGTCTTTGGTGAAAGCGATGAGCTGGTGGCCCGCAAGACGGCTTTTGCCCTGACGCAGGACTTTAAGGTCATGCTTTGCGTGGGGGAAATGCTGCATGAGCGTGAGGCGGGGCAACTCAGGGACGTGCTTGCCCGCCAGCTTGCCACGGCTCTGGAGCCTCTGCCGGAAGCCCTGCGCGGGACGTTGCCCGGTCGGCTCGCCCTTGCCTATGAGCCTGTCTGGGCTATCGGCACGGGCAAGGTCGCTGGCCCGGTGGAGGTACAGGAGGCGCATGCTGTTCTGCGCGCCCTGCTTACGGACCTGATCGGCGCAACGGCTGCGGAACTGCCCATTCTGTATGGCGGCAGCGTCAAACCGGACAATGCTTCCGCCTTGGTCGGGCTTGACAATGTGGACGGTCTTCTGGTAGGAGGCGCTTCTTTAGAGGCGCAAAGTTTCCTGCAGATTATCGGATCGTAGTGAACGCCCGTCCCGCCGCGTTTGCCCGCAGGCGGAAGCAGCTGGGTCGGGACGCTTTGATTACGGCTTCGTTGATTGACGGCGGGGCATACGCAACTACCGGGTTGTCGCGCGGCGTTTGCGCGATGTGAGGCCGGTGTATCCTTTTTTCTGGCGCGCCGCCGGGTTGTGCCGGGTGGTGAGGAGGAATTCGTGCAGACTCTTATTCTTACGCTGCATATCATTGTGTGCGTATTGCTGGTTATTCTGGTCCTGCTTCAATCGGGTAAGGAAGGCATGGGCGTTATTTTCGGCGGCGGCAACACCTCGGTGTTCGGCAGCGGCGGCGCGGGAGGCATTCTGGCCAAACTTACCACGCTGATGGCCGTCATTTTCATGATCACCTCTTTGAGCTACACCTATGTGACGAGTTCCCGTCCCAGCAGCGAGTCCACCATTCTGAACGTCAAGATTGAGGAACCCGCATCTCCGGCCCCGGCTGCGCCTGTGACTCCCGCGCCCAAGCCCGATCAGAATGCCGGGCAGGTCGCTCCCGCGCCGCAGCAGCCTGCGGCGGTTCCGCAGAGCGGCCAGGCACCGGCTGACGCCCCCAAAGCGCCATAAGTTTTCTGCAGACGACAGTGTTGAGCCGCGGCCATGCCGCGGCTTTTTTTACCATTTATGAAAGTCCTCCGGTATCGCCATGTCCGACAATGATATTTTTGCGGAAAATCCTTTCCGCGCTCTGGATCTCAAGAATTTTCCCGACAGAAAAAAAGCCGCCGCAGCGAAAAAATGCGTCTTGCGACCGGAGAAAGGGCGGGGAAAACAGCGGGTGCACGCGGGGGCAGCGCAGGATAACGTGGATGATGCCACACTGAATCCCGAAGAAACTGAACTGTTCATGCAAGCCATGAGTCGCGTGCGGCGGGAAGGTAAAAAAGGAAAAGGCGGCACGCATGGTTTCCGCCTGGAAGAACAGTGCTCCCTGCCTGACGCCGGTGGGCGCAAAAAGGTCCGTAAAGAGAACCGGGCCGCTGCGGGCGAGGCCGCGCAAAGGACATCTGTTGCCCCAGAGCGTGTTTGTGGAGAGCAGGCCGGTCCTGTGGAGCCGGAAGCGGCAGGGGAAGCGACGCAGCAGCAGGCGACCGCCAACGCGGACGACGCTGACGCCTTGGCTTTTTTGCGGGTCATGGGAGAAGTGCGTCCCTTGCAGGCGCGGGGCCGCGAAGTCAGCCCTGAACCGCAACCGACCACCCCGCCGCCGCAGGGCGAGCTGAGTCTGCAGGATTTCATGGACGGCAAGCTGGAGTTCGCCCTTTCCTTTACGGATGAATATCTGGAGGGGCATGTGGTGGGCCTGGATCAGATGATCATGAACAAGCTGCGTGCCGGTGGGCTGAGTCCGGAAGCGCATCTGGATCTGCACGGCCTGAATGCCGTGCAGGCTTTTGAAGCCCTGCGGGGTTTCATGCGCGGCTGCTGGTACAAGGGGCTTCGCACTGTGCTGGTGGTGCCCGGGCGGGGCCGCAATTCGCCTGACGGGATGGGCGTGCTGCGTGAAAAGCTGCAAAGCTGGCTGACTCAGGATCCTTTCAAGCGGGTGGTGCTGGCTTTCTGCACGGCGCAATCCCATGACGGCGGTCCGGGCAGTGTCTATGTGCTGCTGCGCAAGTACCGTAAAAAAGGCCGGATTTATTGGGAGCGCATGCCCGCAGACGCGGATTTGTACTAGGGTCTGCTGACACTATGCCTTTTTGCCCGCTCGCTGCATGCGGCAGCCGTTGTCCGAAGGACTACAGACCCTGAAGTGATTTCAAAGTGCACTTACTTCTGATGCCGCTTGCTCAGAACGGTGATCCGCTTCAGTAGACGCGCATAGTAGGGATCATCCTGTTCAATCTGGATGGAGTGCTGGCGGCGCATCCGGGCCTGTTGGATCATGAAGCGCAGTTTCTGCATCTGGCGCACGCGTTCCTGCTCATCCTCGCACTGTTCCAGCATATCCACAAGGCGGCTGATCTCCTTGCGCTCGGCCAGTTCCGGCGGCAGACAGCCCGCATTGCGCAGGATTTTATAGGCCATGCGCAATTCCTCGGGCACATGGCTCATATCCTCCAATTCCAGAGGCCTGCCCCGGCCGGGGAGATTGTCGAATTCTCCCTTGGCCTGCGCCTCTTCAATACGCTTTTCAGCGATGAACTGAATGACCGACCAGGGATTGGCGTCGCTCATGCTTCCTCGTTCTGATCGCCGTCATTGGCATCCGTATCCGGCTCCGTGCCCCAGAGGCTTTTCCATTCCATCAGAAGTTTGAGCGCGTCCAGCGGGCTGAGCGTCTCCGGCGTGAGATCGTACAACAAGCGCACCAGAGGATGTTCCGCTGCGGGCGGCGCGGCATTGATCTCCGGCAGATCGGCGTCAGCTTCCGTTTTCGCTTTAGGCAGATCCAGGCCGGGCAGGGACATGGACGCCACGGACACGGCTTTACGCGAGCCTTCGCGGCCCCGCTCCAGACCGGCCAGGATGGTCCTGGCCCGCTGCACCACGGGGACGGGCACGCCCGCCAAACGCGCCACCTCCACGCCGTAACTGCGGTCCGACGGGCCGGGCACCAGCTTATGCAGGAACAGAATGTCGTTGTTGTACTCGCGAATGGCGATATTCATGGTGAAAACGCCGGGAATGCGTCCCTCCAGCGCCGTGAGCTCATGGTAGTGCGTGGCGAAAAGCGTGCGCAGTTCGCCGCCGGCGCGCCTGGCCAGATCCTCCACAACGGCCCAGGCCAGGGCCACGCCGTCATAGGTGCTGGTGCCGCGCCCGATTTCGTCCAGAATGACCAGGCTGCGCCGGGTGGCCTGGCGCAGAATGCGCGCGGTTTCCATCATCTCGACCATGAATGTGCTCTGACCCTGGGCCAGATTATCCGAAGCGCCCACGCGGGAAAAGAGACGGTCCACCAGCCCCAGCGTGGCCTCGGCCGCCGGGACCATGGAACCCATCTGGGCCAGCAGGCAAATAATGGCAACCTGCCGCAGCACCGTGGACTTGCCCGCCATATTGGGGCCGGTCAACAGGCAGAGGCGGCGCTTCTGGTCCAGACGGAAATTATTGGGCACAAAGTTGGCGCTGCCCAGCATGCCTTCCACCACCGGATGGCGACCTTCGCGGATGTCCAGATGCGCGCTGTCCGTGAGCCGGGGACGGCACCAGTTGTTCTGCCGTCCCACCTGGGCAAGGCTTTGCCAGTAATCCAGCTGGGCCACCAGATCCGCCATGTGCACGATACGCTCGCGCTGACGAGCCATATGCTCCCGCAGATCCTGGAACATTTTGTATTCCAGACTCTTACGCTTGTCCGCGGCGGAAAGCAGCTCTTCTTCCAGTTCCTTGAGTTGCACGGTGGTGAAGCGTTCCGCATTGGCCAGGGTCTGGCGGCGGATGAAATGTTCCGGCATTGGGCCCGAATGGGAAGCCCGCGTTACTTCGTAATAATAACCGAATACACGGTTATAGCCCATTTTTAACTTGGCGATGCCGGTTTTTTTCTGCTCTTCTTCAAGTAACTCTTGAAGTTTTTGTTCGCCATGCTCCACAAGATCCAGCAGTTTGTCCAACTCGGCATTATAACCGCTTTTGAACAAACCGCCGTCGGTAATCACGGTGGGGGGGCTGTCCACCAGGGCCGCACTCAGCAGGGTTGTGCAGTCCTCCAGATGGTCCCAGGTTTTGACTATCTGGTAAAGGCTTTGCGGCAATTCGTGCCCCAGAGACTGGGCCTCCGTGGCATAACTGCCGTCCGTGCTTGTGATCAGGGCGTTATGGACCTTGGGCAGGGCGGCGAGGCTGTTGCGCAGGGCAATGAAATCACGCGGGCCGCCGCGATTGAGACTGATCCGGGTGGAAAGGCGCTCCAGATCGTAGACTTCGCGCAGGGCTTCCCGCAATGCGGCGCGGCGGTTGTCGTCGTCATGGAAAAAGGCCACGGCTTCCTGAATGCGCGCGATGGGTCCGGTCTCCCGCCAGGGATGGCGGAGCATGTCTTCCAGAAAGCGGCCGCCCATGGGCGTCATGGTATCGTCCAGTACGTGGCGTAACGTGCCCTTGCCCTTGCGGCCGTTGAGGCGGGTAAAGATTTCCAGGTTGCGCTCGGTCACTTCGTCGATCAGCAGGCGACGGCTCAGGTCCAGCGGTTTAAACGGCATGAGATGATCTGGATCGCGCTTCTGGGTTTGATCCAGATAAACCAAGAGCGCGCCGCAGGAACGCATCAGTTCGTTTTTGCCTTGCAGACCCAGCGCTCCGGCTTCCTGTACGCCCTGTGCCCTGAGGGTGCGCTCCGTGGCGCGTTTGAGGTCAAAATGCGCGGCGGGCATGCGCACCATGCGCACACCTTCCAGCAGGCAGTGGGGCGGCAGTTCCAGCCCTTCCGGCACCAGAAGTTCGCGCGGCGCCAGCTTCTGAGCCCATTGCCAGAGCTCTGCCTGACGTTTGAACTCCACGCCTGACCACTGCCCGGTGGAAATGTCCGCCCAGGCGAAACCACCCCGGCCTTGGCCCGTATCGTAGCAAAGCGCGCCCAGATAGTTGTGGCTTTTGGTGTTCAGATTGGCGTCTTCCAGAACCGTGCCCGGCGTGATCACGCAGGTGACGGCCCGTTTGACCAGGCCCTTGGCGGCCTTGGGGTCTTCGGTCTGGTCGCAGATGGCTACGTGGAAGCCCTTATCGATAAGCTGGGCTACATAGCTCTGCACGGCATGCCAGGGGACGCCGCACATGGGCACAGGATTTTCGCTGTCCTTGCTGCGGCTGGTCAGTGCGATCTGTAATTCGCGCGCCGCAGTCACGGCATCATCGAAAAACAATTCATAAAAATCGCCCATACGATAAAAAAGCAAAGCATCAGGGTAGTCAGCCTTGATGTGCATATATTGTTCGAACATGGGCGTCAGTTTGGTGGGAGTTTCTGGCATGGTAGTTACGCTGCGCTAAAAGGTGTTGCAATCGTTTAGTTATAAACGATAACCTATTTGCGCCATCGCGTAAACCATATAAAAAAGAGAACCGCGCCCGGGGGACCGGGCGCGGTCAGGCGGGATCAATTATGCTTTATCGGGATCAGGAGCCTGAACGTCTTCGGGCAGAGCACTGGGCGCGGCTGTGGGCTTGTTTTCCCCTGCGGACTTGTCGGCATTGGGCGAAGTACTTTGCGTCTTGCGCAAAAACGAGCTGCGCGAGGTTTCCGCGCCCAGTTGCTTGCGCAGTTTTTCCATTTCGCGCTCAAGGCTGCTGACGCGCCACTTGCTCTTCATAAGGCGCGCGGAAAGATTGACCTTGTCCCAGACCAGGAAGGCGAGCGCCAGCACGGCGCCCACAAAAAAGGCCGCTACGATCAGGAAATAGAACGGCAGGGGAATGGAGGCCATGGGTGGCAGGAAGAAAAGATTGAGCGTCAGCACCAGATTTTGGGAAAGGGCGTTCTGGTTCTGGAAAAAGAAGACCAGAGCCAGGAAAAAAAGGATGGCGAGCAACAGAACCTTGACATACCGCATAGATATACTCCTCGAGGCTACAAGCTGTCCCAAAATTCTTTTACCGCATTTTGCGTTTGAAATGTTGCGCACTTCAAACTCTACGCCGCCCGCGTACTGCGGAAGCGGTAGCCGTTGGCGAGTCTTCGAGCCGTACGGATACCGACAGCAATGCTAAAACGCGGTTTATCGCTGCCATCAATGCCCGTAAGCCCTTTGGGCTAACGGGCACGTCAGGTCGCCTCCGGTCGCTTCCTCGCACTTGGGCACGGGGTCCGCTCACGCGACCACCAGGGCAATTCACTCATTTCAAGCGTGAATCGCTACCAAGGCATTTTGAGAAAACCGCTTTGCCTGACGGCAAAGCGCTGAGCACATCGTAAGCAGATTAAGATGCAAATGCGCTGTCAGGCGCGTCGGAAGCTCTATCCATTCGTGTTATCGCCGCGCTCAATTCCATCCGATGGCAACCGAAGGGGAGGCAGACGATCAGGCCTCTTTTCCGTCGCGGCTGAAATAGGGCCGCAAAGCCGCATAGGTGCGGCTGAGATGTTCCGGCATGGTACGTACTTCATCAAATACGGCCATAAAGGATGAATCTCCGTTCCAGCGCGGCACCAGATGAAAATGCAGATGCTCCCGGATGCCCGCGCCTGCGGCCTGGCCCTGATTGAGACCTATATTGATGCCCTCGCAGTTGAAGTGCTCCTTGAGGATCACCGTGCAGCGCTGGATCAGATCCATGATTTCGTGGGTTTCCTCGGCGGCCAGATCGGCAAGAGCCATAATGTGCCGGTACGGACAGACCATGATATGCCCGTTGTTATAGGGATATTTATTCATGATCACAAAAGCCCGCGTGCCGCGATAGAGCACCAGCCGCTCCTCGTCTTCGTCCGTGGTATCGGGCAGACAAAAAACACAGGTATCGGGCTTGGGTCCGAGGATGTATTCAATGCGCCAAGGCGCCCAAAGTTGTTTCATGACCAGACTAGCATACACTGTATGGGAGGAGGGAGCAAGCGTTGATTGCTCGCACATGCTCCGGTCACGGGCGTTTATCGTTGTTTTCGGACGCATTCTGCGCCAGTCGGCGGGCCAGGTTGAGCTGGCTTTCCACGTTGGGGGCTTCGCCGTCCAGCTTGGCGACAAGTACGGCTTTCAGAATGCGGCCATACAGCGGCCCCGGCGCGAGCCCGAGACGGCGCAGTTCCGCACCGCCGATGTCGGCTCTTTCCCGCCGCCATTGGGTGATGTAGCGCGAGAGGTTTTTCTGCAGGCCGGGATTGTCCGTGGAGGCCATGATATACAGCAGGCACTCCAGAGCAATGGGACGCAACAGGGCGCACAGGGCGCTGACTTTGGCCGTGCCCATGTCGTCCTGGCGCTGCCAGGCCTCCAGTTTGCCGCGCACGGCGCGCATCTGTTCACGCTGCCCCAGGATTTCGGCCTTCTTTACCTGCGGCAGACCCAGCCGCAGGTAATGGGCTGAAGTGTCCGCATAGTTCATGTTAAGGTTGAGCCCCAGAAAATAGACCAGCCAGGCCTGCGCGGTTTCATCGAAATAGAGCAGACGGTACCAGGTAAGCATTTCCTTCAGGCGGTGCAAAAGATTCCGCCTGTTGGGCGTCAGGCCGAGCTGGGGCGCAATGGCCTGCAAAATGCACAGTTCGTCCAGGCGGGAAAAACAGGCCGGAGGATCCTCCTCATCGCAGATATGCTGATATTCGTTGAACAGGCGCGCCCCGGAGAGACGGTCCATGAGCTTGAGGGACAGGGCGTTCTTGATCAGCTTTTCCGCTCCCGGGCCGATGCGGAACTTATAGCGCTGCTCAAAGCGCACGGCCCTGAGGCAGCGGGTGGGGTCCTCCACAAAGCTCAAGGTGTGCAACACGCGGATGACGCGCTCCTTGATGTCGCGCTGGCCTCCGAAAAAATCCACCAGCTGGCCGAAGGGCGTGCTGTCCAGACGCACGGCCAGGGCGTTGATGGTAAAATCTCGTCGGAAGAGATCCATCTTGATGGAGGAGAGTTCCACCGTGGGCAGGGCCGCCGGGTATTCATAATATTCCAGCCGGGCCGTGGCCACGTCGATGCGCGACTCAATGCCCTTGCTGTCGTGGAAGATGACCACAGAGGTCAGGAATTTCTGATGCTCGCGCACCCGGCCGTTCAATTCAGCCGCCAGGGCCTTGGCCAGTGCGATGCCGTTGCCCTCCACCACCAGGTCGATGTCCTGATTGGGCCTGTCCAGCAGCAGGTCCCGTACAAAACCGCCCACAGCATAGACCGGCAGGCCCAGTTTTCTGCCCAATTGCCCGGCCAGATGCAGAAGCTCCCGGATTTCAGCCGGCAGGCGGTCCTGGATGAGCTTGCCGATATTGCGTTCCTTGCTGTTCTGGCTTTTGCGGTCCAGCAGGCGGCCCGGCTCGTCGGCAAAGACGTTGATCAGGTCCGTGCGGGTGACCACGCCCACCACTTTTTCACCTTCCACAATGGGCACCAGGCGCTGGCGCGCGTCCACGATGACCGCGGTGAGCTCCTTCAGGCTGGCGTCGGGCGGCAGGGTGCGCACCCGACGCTGCATATAGTCCTCCACCGGCGAGTCGCCCAGGCCGTGAGCGCTGGCCCGGGAAGCGGTCTGGGCATCCAGCAGGCCCACACAGGAACGCGTGCCCGGTCTAAACACCGGCACGGCCTTGAGACCGAAGTGGAGCATCAGCTCGTCGGCCTCCTGAATGCTGGAGGCGGATTCAATGCCCACCGCAGGCGCGGACATGTATTCGCGCGCCGTTTTGTCCGGATTGGCCTGATCGTACAGACGGCGCAAAATGGTTTCGCGCACTTCATTGATGGTCATGGAACGGACGGAGGCCGATGCCGCATAGGCATGGCCGCCGCCGCCCAGTTCCGCGCAGATGTCGCCCACGTTCACCGCGTCGCTGCGGCTGCGCGCCACCACCTGGATGCGGTCGCCCATGATCCCGATGGCGAACAGGACAGAAAATTTTTCCATTTCCATCAGCCGGTGGGCCAGATAGGCGAAGTCCCCCAGGTAGTGTTCCATGGAGGCTTCGGCCAGGACCACAGGCGTATTGTTGATGGTATAGGTACGCGCCGATTCCAGCAGGCTGTTCAAGGCCTGGATGTGCAGGCTGGTCAACTCATGGGCCGCCATCTCATTGATCTGATTGACGTCCATGCCCTGGCCGAGCAGCCAGGCCGCGGCCTGAAAATCTTCCGCCGTGGTGGAGGAGTAGGTGAACGAACCCGTGTCTCCGTAAATGCCCAGCCCCAGCAGCGTGGCCTCGTCGCTACCCAGACGGACGTTTTGCGTCTCCAGGTTCTGGACCAGCAGGCTGGTCACCGCGCCCACCTGGGCCAGATGCACCGCATCCGCCGCGATATCGTCCGGCGAGTCGGGGTGGTGATCCCATGCTTCGATGCGTATGCCGGGTCGCTCCAGCAGGGGGGCCACATGCCCCACACGGCTGCGCTGGCGGGTGTCCACCAGTACCAGCCGGTCGAAATCCTCCCAGCGCAGGTCGGCGGCCTCGGCAAAGCCATAGGCGACGGGGTTCAGATTGGCGTATACTTTTTGCAGGCCACGCTCCTGGCTGCCGGGGAAAAGAAGCATGCAGGGCGCATAGAGATGCCGCGCGGCCAGCATGGCCGCAAAGGCGTCGAAGTCGGCATTGGCGTGACAGGTGATCAAAGTGGCCGTAGCGGCGCTCACAGCTGGCTCCGGGGATGGAATTGATGATGAATGCCGCGCAGGCGTTCCGCCTGGACATGGGTATAGATTTCCGTGGCGCTGATGTCCGCGTGCCCGAGCAGGAGCTGCACCGCGCGCAGGTCCGCGCCGCCTTCCAGCAGGTGTGTGGCAAAGGAATGCCGGAAGGTATGGGGAGAGACTGCTCGACGGATACCCGCCAGCAGGGTGTATTTCTTGACCATTTTCCAGATATACTGACGGCTCAGAGCCCGGCCTGAACGGTTGACGAAAAGCTGGTTGCCGCCGGGGGAAAACAGCGGCCGCCAGGAGCGCAGATAGTCGTCCAGCAGAGCCTGGATCATGTCATGCAGGGGCACCAGACGTTCTTTGGCCCCCTTGCCGAATATGCGTACCAGTCCCCGTTGCAGATCCAGGTCGGCCACACTCAGATTGCAGAGTTCCGACACCCGCAGACCGGCGGCATAGAGCATCTCCAGCATGCAACGGTCGCGTCGGCCGCTTTTTTCGTCCATATCCGGCAGTGCCAGCAGTTTTTCCATTTCCTCGCGGCTGAGCACTTCCGGCAGATGCTGGGGTAGCTTGGGATTTTCCAGTAAAAGCGCTGGATTGGCTTTCAGGGCTCCTTCCTCCACGGCAAAGGCGAAGAACGCCCTCAGGGCGGAAAGGCGGCGGGCCAACGTGCGCCCGGTGTTGCCTCTGGACCGCAGCCAGGCCAGATACAAAAAAATTTCCTGCTCGTCCGGGCAGGAGGCACTGCCGCCGCTTTGGGCCAGTTCTTCTTCAAACAGAAAAAAACTTTCCAGATCCTGACCGTAGGATTCCACTGTCCGGGGCGAAAGACCGCGCTGCGCCAGTAAATAGTCCAGCCAAGCCGGGAGCTGATTGGAGAGGGGAGGGACAGCTTGCGATTGTTCCATGCCTGTCATGCTAGCCGCCTTGCCCGCGCCGGGCAAGTGCCCTTTTAGAGCAGTTCACGAATAGAATGAGCCAACGGCTTTGCGCGCTATCCATAAGCAGGCAGAGCTTGCCTGCGAAGGCGACAGTGATTGCGGCGATGTAACCGTGTCGTTACGCATGCAACGCTCGGCGCAAGAATTGGTCTGCGAATCCTTGTCGCGAAATGCGGGTAGACGGGCTTTTCCTGCCGCAAACGAACATTTCAAGTGGTAAATGCTGTAGAAAAAAACGGCTGTCCGGGGCTTGGCGGGCTTCCCTCCGGCCGACGAATCGGCTATGTTCAAAGCATCATGTATATCATTCACAATGAAGCAAGTGTTGGCGCGCTGGGGCGGCGCGGCGTGGCGCTGACCAGCGAGATCATGAACCGTCACTATGTCCGTGACGAAGAATTCGTCTGGGACCAGCTTGTGGAAAACGTGATGTGGATCGGCCCCCTGCGTTCCCAGTTCGTCACCGGCCTGGATAAGGCCAAGGCGCTTCTGGACCAGGAGAAGGACGTAACCTTCACCATGGAGCAGGAAGAGTATCTGGTGCCCTATGAGGATGAGGAATCCTGTATTGTGTCCGGCTGTTATTACGTGACGTCGGACCCGGAGACCAAACTCTTCATCCGCTGCCACCAACGGGTGAGTTTTTTCTACCGCCTGTTCGGCGACCGGCTTAAAGTGGTGCATATGCACCTTTCCCATCCTTATGAAGTTACAGACCCGGACGAGTATTTTCCTTTCCGCTTCGGCAAGGAAGCCTATGAATATATAGCCAGCACCCATCAATTGGCTTTTACCGACAGCCTTACGCAATTGGGCAACCGCAACGCCTATGAAACCGATCTGCTTGAGCTTTCCGGGCGTCTGTCGGAAATAGATTCGCTGGCTATGGTTCTGTTTGATCTCAATAACCTGAAGCTGATCAATGACAGCTTGGGGCATCTTGCGGGCGATCAGCTGATCCGCAGTTTCGCCTTCCTGCTCAAGGAGTCCATGCCTGCCACAGCCAAAGTGTACCGATATGGCGGCGACGAGTTTGCGGTTTTTCTGCCCGACGTCGACAACGGCATTTTGGAGCGGGCGCTCCGGGATCTGGAAGACCGCAAGGAAGCCTACAATATGGCCAATACCACCCGCCTCAGTTTTGCGGCGGGGCACGCTTTTTTCAAAAAAGGCCAGGACCATACGCTTTCCGACCTCATCAAGCGGGCGGACAGCCGTCTTTACGCCCGCAAGCGGGCCATGAAACAGTTGCTTTGAACCTTCGCGGCGATACCTATGACGGAAAATCACACGGCGCTGCATGAAGAGATTCGGGCGTATGTGGGGCTGGGTTCCAACAGCCCCGAGGCGGAGGCCATGCTGGCGCGGGCTCGTGAAGGACTTTCCCGCCTGCCGGAATTGCGCCTGAGTGCGGCGTCGCCCTTGTACAGCACGGAACCGCAGGGGTATACGGAGCAGCCTTGGTTTCTGAACCAGGTGGTGGAACTCATACTCGCGCCGGTATGGCGTCCACGGCGTCTGTTGGCGGCCATGCTCCGGCTGGAAAGCACCCTCGGGCGTGTCCGCAGCCCGGACCCGGCTTTGCGTTACGGCCCGCGCGCCATTGATGCGGACCTTCTGCTCTTCGGCGAGGAGCATTGTTCCGATCCCGCCTGTCGCGTACCGCATCCGCGTCTGACGCAACGAGCCTTTGCTCTGGTGCCTCTTCTGGATATCGCACCTCAGGTCCGCATTGAGGGAACCGCCGCCACGCAATGGCTGGCGCGCCTGAACTACAGGCTGGACGGGTGCAGAATTTTTCAGTGACGCGTTCCCCTCTCTGTGCTAATGTCGTCAGCGGTCCGAAGCGGCATGACGCCCGAAAGACGTGGAGCACAAGCTCCGCGCGAACCATACGCCATATTCCGTTGCGGCGCAGCATGCTCGGAACGGTGAAAGGAGCATAACGAATGTTGAAATGGCTTATTTTGATCGTGGCGATCTATGTTCTGTACCGTCTCTTCGCCAATGACGTGCTTAAGAAAAAAAAGATAAACAAGGAAGAGAGCGCCGCTGACTTGGAACGCAAAGTGGCCGCCGGTGAAATGGTCAAGGATCCCGAGTGCGGGACCTATGTTTCAGTGGACGGTAATATCTCCGTGCGCGACGGCGACAAGGTATATCGCTTTTGCAGCTATGACTGTCGGGACAAATTCCTGCAGCGCCTGGAAGAAGGCGGCCGCGAACTGCCTCCCCGCGAATAATTTCTGCTTCGCCGCCGCGCAAGGCAGAGGCGCATATCTGCCTTTGGTCCGACTCGCCGATCCGCAGTCAAAATTAACAGCCCCGCTGATGTCTTCTGCATCAGCGGGGCTGTTTCGTTAACTGGAATTATGCAGCTTCCCTGGCAGCATCTGCGGCAAGAGCATGCTTGCGTCGCCGTCTGCGCGGAGTCTTTTTGCCTTAGAGCAGATTGCCTTTGAAACGCTATACGTTTCAAAGGGATCATCCCGGCAAAAAACGTGGTTTTCGCCGGAATCCACGCCGCTTCGCGGCGCGCATCACCACAGTGTTCGGTATTAGAGCAATTTCAAAGTGAAATTGCTCTAATTGGCAGCGGCTTCCAACCTGCCGGTGATATTGTCGCGCACCCACTTGGGGTCGATCCATTCCAAAGGCGTCACTTCAACACCGCCCACCAGCATGCCGAAATGCAGATGATCTCCGAAAGCCAGGCCGGTGCTGCCCGTGCGGGCGATGGTCTGACCCTTCTTGACCACGTCGCCCTTGTTGACCTGGATTTCACTCAAATGGGAGTACAGGGACATGAGCCCGAGGCCGTGGTCAATGACCACGAGGTTGCCGTAAATACCCAGATCGCCCGTATAGACGACGCGGCCGCTGTTGGCGGCGGGCACGTCGGCATTGCGCACTGAAGCCAGGTCGAAACCCAGGTGGAAGGATTCGCCCACCAGTTTGCCCTGATAATGGAAGAAACGGTGATCGGCAAAACCGGCCCGCGCGGCGGAGCGGGGCAGCCGCGTGAAGGCGCCGCTCCAGAGCATGGCCGCCGCGGTATCCTTGCCGATTTCACGCAGGGTCTGCACATTGGCGGCGCGTACCTGATTGTTGATATAGAGGTAGCATTCAAGCGGATTGGCGGCGTTGGGGGCCAGATTGCGCAGTTTGTTCTCCACCGAAAGCAGAAAATCGTCCTTCAGTTCCAGGCTGTCGCTTTTGAAGTTGCGTTCATAGGCCATGACCGTCAGGCGACTTTTAGTCACATTGCCGGCCAAGTCTGTGGCCGTGATCTCCACCGCGTTTTTGAAGTCGCGGGCGGTCATGGTATAGGGGAAGGGGAAGAAGCAGAGGTAGCTGCCGTCCTTTTGCAGGAAGCCGGGCACAAAATAGCCTGCCACAAGCACGCCGCTGTTGCTTACGTCTTCATCAATGGTGTAGCGAACCACCGCCGACCCGCCCCGGCGCACATTGGGCGGCAGGGTTTTGACGGAAATGCGCGGCGGCTGGGTGTCCAGGCGCATGGGCAGTTGCACGGTGCGGGTGTTGCCCTGGCCGAAGCCCGCCAGAGAGCCGTCCGTGGCGCGGATTTCCAAATCAAAAGCTCCTTCGCGCAGGTTGGCGTCCTTCAGGGGGACGTTCACCACCCGCTCAGGCAGGTACTCTTCAAAATGCTTGTTGAAGATCACATTGAGCACGTTGTTTTTGCGAATGCCCACAGTCAGCGCGCGGATGCCGGAGGGATCGTCCATGCGGATCTGCAGCACTGTGGCCGGCGAGACTCTGCCGGTATTAGGCGAAACCTGGACGACCGGGCCGTCCATATCCTTAAAAAAAGTATAGCCGCCGACAACCAGGGCGGCTACGACCAGCAGAACTAACACAGTGGAAAATATACCTTTTTTGCGCATCAGGAACTCCTCGTGACGGTGTTTGAAATGTTTGCACAAAGAACGGTGATTTTCAAGGAAAAGTCTTGATATTTTCTTGACCGTGCATGAAGCGCCCCTGTCCGTCGGCGTGCCCGCGCATTGACTTGACTGCTAAAATCTGTTTCTTCTTCCGCAGTATGCAGAGCGGCAGATATCCATATGGCCAGGCTTTCCCCAACGCGCAGGGCGCGCGGGACCAGCAGGTAGACCCCAAGCGCTTGCGCCGCCGGATGGTGCGCGAGCAGCTGGAGGCCAGAGGCATCAGCCATCCCGGCGTGCTGGCGGCCATGGCCGCCGTGCCCCGGCATCTTTTCGTGCAGGAGGCTCTGCGCGCCCAGGCTTATGAGGATACCCCCCTGCCCATCGGTTATGGTCAGACCATTTCCCAGCCCTATATCGTCGCTCTGATGAGCGAGCTGCTGGAAGTGGAGCGGGGCATGCGCGTACTGGAAATCGGCACCGGCTCCGGTTATCAGGCGGCCGTGCTGGCCACCATGGGCTGCACCGTCTTTACCGTGGAGCGTCTGCGCGAACTCTACCTGAATACCGGCGCCCTCTTGCGGCAACTGGGCCTTCGCGGTATCCACATGCAGCGGCGTGACGGTACTCTGGGGGTTCCTGAGGCGGCTCCGTTTGAGCGCATCATCGTTACCGCAGGCGGCCCCGAAATCCCCCGTCCTTTGCTGGAGCAGTTGGATGAGGGCGGCATTTTGCTCATCCCCGTGGGCACGCGGCCGCGCACGCAACGGCTGATGCGCCTGCGCAAAGAACAGGGCCGCATCTGCAGCGAGGATCTCGGCTCGGTCATTTTTGTGGATCTGGTAGGCGACCACGGCTGGCAACCGTCGTCCCGCTGAGTTTCTGGAATTCCGCCAACATAATGAAGGAGATGTCATGTCTTCCTGTTCTTCCTGTTCTTCCGCTTCATCCTGCTCCAGTTCCACGGACAAGGGGGGCGATGGGAACTGCAATGATCTGATGGCCCGCCAGGACAGGGTCATTGCCGCCACTTTAGGGCATATCCGCCATAAAATTTTCGTCATGAGCGGTAAGGGCGGCGTGGGCAAAAGCTCGGTGACGGTGAACACCGCCGCCGCCCTGGCCCGGCGCGGCTTCAAAGTGGGCATCCTGGATGTGGATATGCACGGCCCCAGCGTGCCCAACCTGCTGGGCCTCACCAGCACCGTTGAAGTGGACCCCGGTAGCGAGCTGATGCTGCCCGCCGCCTACAATGAGAATCTATCCGTCATTTCCATGGACTCGCTGTTGCAGGATAAGGACCAGGCCATTCTCTGGCGCGGACCCAAAAAGTCCTCCGCCATCCGCCAGTTTCTCGCGGACGTGAAATGGGGCAATCTCGACTTCCTGCTGATCGATTCGCCTCCCGGCACCGGCGACGAGCACATGACCGTGCTCAAGAGCATCCCCGACGCGCTTTGCGTGGTGGTGACAACCCCGCAGGAAATTTCCCTGGCCGACGTACGCAAGGCGGTGAATTTCCTCCAGTATGCCAATGCCAACGTGCTGGGCGTGGTGGAAAATATGAGCGGACTGGTCTGCCCGCATTGCCACACTGAGATTGATCTCTTTAAGAAGGGCGGCGGCGAGGAGCTGGCCCGGCGTTACGGGCTCAAGTTCCTGGGAGCCATTCCCCTGGACCCGGCCACGGTGGTGGCCGCCGACCGGGGCGTGCCCGTGGTCTATCTGGAAAGCGACGGCCCGGCCAAGTCGGCCTTTCTGGCTCTGGCCGATGCCATTGCGGAGGCTGCGGACAACAGCCTGGAAGCCCTGTCCAGCCCCAATTCCTGAGCTTCAGGGGTCCCTTCAGCCGGAGGGGCCCCTTTTTCATGCCGAGACCGCGCGAGTCCGCCGCAAGGCGGGATATTTCTTCTTTTCTCCCCCGCGCTTTTGTGCTAGAAAAGCAAAAAATTCCGATGGAAACGCCAGAGAGGAACAATGCTCAACCTTGCCAATAAAATTACCTTGTTGCGCATTCTGATGGCGCCTCTGGTCGTTGTTCTGCTGTATTTTGAAGGCCCCGCATTTTGCATATTGGCCGCGCTGGCCTTTATTTTCGCCGCCATAACCGACTGGATGGACGGCTACATCGCCCGGCGTGAAAACATGGTCACCAGCATGGGCAAATTTCTGGATCCGCTGGCCGACAAAGTGCTGATCTGCTCGGTGCTGATCATGTTCGTCAAGCTGGGCTGGGCTCCGGCCTGGGTGGTGATCGTCATCGTCTGCCGGGAACTGGTGGTGACCGGCTTGCGCGCCATGGCCATCGACGAGGGCATCGTGCTGGCCGCCGACAAGTTCGGCAAGGCCAAAACCGTGCTGCAGATTGTGGCCATCGTGCCCTTGATCCTGCATTATCCCCTGTTCGGCGTCGCGCTCTGGCCCATCGGCGAAGTGCTGCTCTATGTGGCCTTGGCCCTGGCTCTGATCTCCGGCGTCAACTACTGTTATTATTTTTACCGGCATGCCTGCGATAAGGTTCAGCCCGGGAAGGTTGCATGAGCACGTTGCAGATCCGCCTCAAAAACTGCATCCAGACCATTCTGGATCTGGAGCCCGACATGCGTGCCGAGATCTGGGGGCGACATTTCGACGAAGAGCTTTCCACCCTCAAGGACTATTTACAGCGCGTGGACCGTATGAATCTGGCGGAGGACGACGTGCAACGTCTTGAAAACGCCACGGCCAGTTTTCTCGCTGAACTCAGGCTTTCCCGCAGGGGGCAGCCGCAACAGAAACGTCTTTTGCAGTAATCATGTTCTGGCGTGTGTTCATTCTCGTGGCTCTGGGGCTCATCAATGTGGTTCTGTTCAGTCGCATGATCTGGGGGCCCACCGGTCTTATGGAATACCGCGAACTCAAGAGGCAGTATGCCGCTCTGCAGGAGCAGGTCGCCGGTCTGGACGCGGAAAATCTGGCGCTGAGCCGGGAAATCCGTCTGCTGCAGTCCGATAACCAGTATGTGGAAAAAATGATTCGCCAGCGCCTGCATTACGTGCGGGATAACGAAGTGCTGTATCTTTTTGGAAAGTCGGCCAAAACCGGACAGGGAGCCGCGGACAATGACGGAAAAAATTGAATGGTATAAAGAGGTTCTGGAACTGGAGCCCAATTCCAAGGTTTTTTTCCCTCTGGCGCGCATGCTGGCTGAGGAGCAGCGCTTTGACGAAGCCGTGGCCGTGCTGGAACATGGACTGGAGCGCCATGGCGAGTTTTTGGAAGCGCGTCTTTTTTTTATTGAGCTTTTGCATGAAACTGGCCGCCGCGAGGCCTGCGCCAGGCAAATAGACAAACTCAGTTCCATGTTTTCCGCATATGCGGGTTTCTGGCAGGCCTGGGCCGCCTGCCTGTCCGCGTCGGACGGTTCGCCGGATACCGCCTCGGTGCTGCGTTTTCTGGCCGCGCATTTCATGCGTGGCCCCATCTCCCTGCATGAAGTGCTGGACCGCGGCATTGCCTCGTTGCTGGATGAGCCGCAATCGCAGCAAAATTCTTCTGGTTTTCGGTCCCGGACAGTGGACGCCGCCGCGCAAATGCCGGGTCAGCCTGCACCGGGCCAGGACGCGCTCCTGAGTGAAAGCGCGCCTCTGCCGTTGTTGCCGGAGGAAGACGATCTGAAGCTTGACCTGACTCTCAAGAAATTTTCCGCCGGAACAGCGGTTGAGGATGACGACGTCCCTTTTGAGGAAGCGGACGGAGAAGGTTTTGATCCCGACACGGCCATGGCCGAAGACGAGGCCCTGCCGGAGCCTTTGGAAATGCCGGGCAGGGAAAAAACTGCTGCCGTAACGGTTCAGGCCTCCGATGTCGCGGACACGCAACCGGCGAGCAACGCGGACGACGCTGACGACAGCGAAGAGCGCTTTTCTCTGCGTACCCGCTCCATGGCCGAAGTTCTGGCGGAGCAGGGGGATATCAAGGGAGCGCTGGATATTTACCATGAGTTGGCTGCGGTGGCGGTGGCCCCGGAGGAGAGCGCCGACCTGCAGCAGCGTATTGCCACCTTGAGCGCGCGCCTCGGCAGCGCGCAGGAGATGGAACAGGAACAGCCTCCGCAACAGGAGGAATCCGCCAGCGGCAAAGACAAGCTGATCAGCATGCTTGAGGCGTTAGCGGAGCGCGTGGAAGCCAGGGCGCAAGACTAGGGGCTGTTTCTAAATGAGGATTTTCGTTCTCTGCCAAGAAAGGCGAGCCTTGGGCGGAGGGAGTATATTCAAACATATTCGACCTTCGCACGGGCGAGCTTGGCGCCGGCAGAGGGCGAAAGGACAATTTAGAAACAGCTCCTAGAGCATTTCAACTTTGAAAT
Organism: Desulfovibrio fairfieldensis; assembly: GCF_001553605.1. Taxonomy (NCBI): domain Bacteria; kingdom Pseudomonadati; phylum Thermodesulfobacteriota; class Desulfovibrionia; order Desulfovibrionales; family Desulfovibrionaceae; genus Desulfovibrio; species Desulfovibrio fairfieldensis. The sequence continues at coordinate 1,489,911 of NZ_CP014229.1, read as the reverse complement.
GCCTAACGCCAAACACGGTGAGGCGCGCCGCGAAGCGGCGTGGATTCCGGAAAAAACCGCGTTTTTTCCGGAATGCCCCCTTTGAAACGCAAAGCTTTTCAAAGGTAATCTGCTCTAGAGCGGGTTAACTTCGTAATATTGAGCTGCTCGATGAGGATTTGCCCTCAAATCCTTGCCGGGATGTGTTTGCAGGCGGGTGCGGCCCGCCGTTGCGCAAGCTTCTCAAGCGTAAAATGCTCTAATGCACGGGGGAATATGGTGTCGAATTCTTTTTTGCGTTGTTTTCTGCTGCTGATGGCCGTGTCTCTGGCGGCTGGCTGCAGTTCCTACCAGCCCACCAAAAACGCCTGGAAGAGCACCAAGGGCTTCTGGAATACCTATGTCAGTCCTCCGGCCAGCGTGGATTATGACGAAAAGGGCGATCTTTCTCCCCGAGCGCTGGCTCTGACCAACTGCATGATGGGCATCGACGTGGAACTGGGCCGCCTGGAGCGGGTCATGCTCAACGCGGACAAGCCCCCGACGCGGGAATGGATCAGCAATTTTTTTGCCACCTTCCCTTGGATCAGCGGCTTTGCCGGCGTCAAGTATGACGGCACCATCCTGGGACAGGAGCCGGCCACTTCCATGAAGGATCTGGATTTTATTCCTCTGCTCTATGAGGATAAAAAGCAGAACAGCCGCGCTTTGCGCGCCGATGTGCAGAATACGCCGTTGGGGCCGGAGGTCATGCTGGCAGCGCCGCTGTATGATGGCGTGGATTTCCTGGGCGTGGTAGTGGCCTATTTCGACATGCGGGCTCTGATGCAATATTCCGGCAGCCCGGAAAATATGGTGATTTTGTCTCCCCAAGCTCTGCTCTGGCCCGGCAAGTACGATTTCGCGGCCACGCCGCTGGCCGGCGTCGACTGGTCTGAAGTGGTGAGCAAAAGTTCGTCCGGCACCTGCACCAACGCCACGGGCTCCTTCTATTACATGGTACGCTATCTGGGCAATCTGCCCCTGGTGTTCGCCGTGGCTGAATCCGGCACCTTCCCCGAGGGCAAGGGCGATCTGGAGCAGGGTCTGCCTTTCTTCCCCAAAGAACGTGAAAAACTGCCGCCCCCACCGCAGCCGGAGCACAAAGATAAGGCTGATATGTCCGGCGCGCCGAGCTTTGGCGCTCCGTCGGAAGAGGGCGCTCCGGCCGCCGATATGGGCACGCCCGGCAGAACCGCGGGCAAGCCGTCCAATGAAATCCAGCCGGGCAGTCGTGACAGCATGTTGCTGAAAGGCAAGGGCGCCGAAAAGTCGCGCGTGCAGGAACGTCAGCTGGAAGGCGAAAATGTGCCGGTAGAGCGGGTACAGCGCCCCAGAAAGGCCGCACCGCAGCAGCCGCGCCGCAGCGTGCCGTCTCCGGACCTGGTTCCGGACGCTGATATGCCCACGTTGCCGGGCGGCCGTCCGAGTCCCTTTGGGCCGCGTGAAGAAGCTCCGGTCATCAAGCGCCCGAGCCCCTTCGGCCCCCATACGGAAAGCCCGGCCATGCCTGCCGGGGAAGAGGCCGCTCCCGCGACAAAGCAAGAGTCTCCGGCTCAAACGCCGTCGACTCAGACCCAGGAGCCGAAGCAGGACGCGGCCCCATCCGCCGAACAGTCGCCTGCCGCAAGCGGCGCTGCGACGGAACAGGCCCCGGAAAAAGAAGGCGAGCCGCAAGCGCCCGCAACACTGCCGGGCGGACGGCCGAGTCCTTTCGGTCCACAGAACTGACGCATCGCAGAATGCCGGCATGCGCCGCCCCCAGGGTGGCGCATGCCTTTCCGGCCCCGGAGTAATTCCGCTTCCGGGACGTTATTAAGGAGGCTCTCATGGCTGACATCACGGTTACCGAGCACCTTCTGCTACACCAAAAGCGCACGCCGCAGGCTACCGGGCAGTTCACCGGCCTGCTTTATGATCTCATTCTTTCCGGCAAGTCCATTTCCCGCCGCATCAACAAGGCCGGTCTGCTCGATATTCTGGGGGGCACCGGCGAAGTGAACGTTCAGGGCGAAAATGTTCAGAAAATGGACGCTATCGCCAACCGGATCATGATTTACCGCATGGAACGTTGCGGCGCGCTTTGCGCCATGAGTTCCGAGGAAGAGGCCGAGCTCATCCGCGTCAGTCCGGAGTTCCCGCGCGGCGATTATATTCTGATTTTTGACCCGCTGGACGGTTCCTCCAACATCGACGTCAACATCAATGTGGGCACTATTTTCTCCATCCTGCGTCGGCCCGAGGGACATACGGGTGAAGTGACGCTCGATGAAGTGCTGCAACCGGGCGTACAGCAGGTCGGGGCCGGCTATATTCTGTACGGGCCGTCAACCATGCTGGTGTTGAGCACCGGACAGGGCGTGCACGGCTTCACGCTGGATCCGGGCGTGGGAGAATTTTTGCTTTCCCATCCCGATATGCGCATTCCGGAACAGGGGCATATCTATTCCGTCAATGAAGGCTACTGGCAATACTGGGACGAAGCCACACGCGAAGCCGTGAACTGGTTCCACACCTGCGAGAGCCAGGACGGTAAACCCTATTCCTCCCGCTATGTGGGCGCGCTAGTGGCGGACTTTCACCGCACCCTGATTTACGGCGGTATCTACATGTACCCGCCGGACGCCCACAAGCCTGACGGCAAGCTGCGCCTGATGTGCGAGGCCTCACCTCTTTCGTTCCTGGCGGAACAGGCGGGCGGCAAGGCCAGCGACGGACGGGGACGCATTCTGGAGCGCAAGCCCGAGCGCCTGCACGCGCGTACGCCCCTGTTCATCGGTTCGCGCAAGGATGTGGAAGCCGTGGAGCGCACGTATGCACAACATGCCAAGGCCTGAGGCCCTAGCGGCGCGGGGGCTGTGATCCATGCTTTGTCTCGGCATTGAAAGCTCCTGTGATGAGACGGCTCTGGCTCTGGTGGAAGACGGTCGACTGCTGGCCTCGGTTCTTGCCAGCCAGGCGGACGTGCATGCTTTGTTCGGCGGAGTGGTGCCGGAATTGGCCTCGCGGGAGCACTACCGCTATATCGGGCCGCTTTTCGACGAACTGATGCGCCGTTGCCGACGCCAAGCCGTTGACATTGATCTTGTGAGCGTGGCGCGCGGTCCGGGTCTGCTGGGCAGTCTGCTGGTGGGGGTGGCCTTTGCCAAGGGCCTGGCTCTGGGATTGGGGGCGCGCTTCCTGGGCCTCAACCATCTGCACGCGCATTTGCTGGCAGTGGGGCTGGAGCGGGAGCTGCGTTTTCCCTGTTTAGGTTTGCTGGTTTCCGGCGGTCACACCCATATTTACCGGCTTGAGTCGCCCTGGCGTTGCCTGCCGCTGGGCCGGACTCTGGATGACGCGGCGGGTGAGGCCTTTGACAAAGTGGGCAAACTGTTGGGCCTGGCCTACCCCGGCGGACGCCTCATGGACGCATTGGCCACCGCCGGCAGGGCGGATGCCGGACTTTTTCCGCGCCCGTATCTTGACAACGACAATCTGGATTTCAGTTTCAGCGGCCTGAAAACAGCGGCCGCCTTCTATATTGAGCAGCATCTGGACGGCCTCTGGCCGCATCCGTTACAGAAGGTTGAAGATGCGCCCGAGGCTCTGAGGGACTGCTGCGCGTCTTTCAACTTGGCGGTGGTGGATACGCTGTGCGTCAAGGTTGAGCGCGCTCTTGACCGACAGCCGGATCTGCGCACGCTGATTGTGGCCGGTGGGGTTGCCGCCAATTCGCTGTTGCGCAGCCGCATGGTTGAGCTCATGCGGCGACGGGGCGGCGACATCCTTGTGCCGAACCCGACCTTATGTACGGATAATGCCGCCATGACGGCCTATGCCGGCTGGCTGTTGGGTCAGGCCGGTTTTTGCCATGACCTGCGCATGGAAACCATTCCGCGCGGCAGGGCGGTGCCCGAGGATATGGTGTGTTGCGCGGATACGGCACAGGTCGGGGAACCCGCCTGAAACGCGCAGATTGTCTTGACACCGGGACGTTAGATATCTACTCTGCAACAGGCACAGAAGCGGACGCGGCGCCCCCGTCGGTCCGTCTGTGCAATGCGCGCCGCGCGGCCATTGGCATTGCCGAGCCGCCGTGCGCGACCCTAAGCAACCCAAGGAGTAATCATATGGCTGAACAGGTCACTGATGCCACTTTCGAGAGCCTTGTTCTGAAATCCGATCTGCCGGTTCTGCTTGACTTCTGGGCTCCCTGGTGCGGCCCCTGCCGCGCGGTGGGTCCGATCATTGACGAACTCGCCAAGGAATACGAAGGCAAGGTGCGTGTGGTTAAAATGAATGTGGATGAGAATCCCGCCACGCCGACAAAATTCGGCATCCGCGCCATCCCCACCCTGGTGGTCTTCAAAAACGGCGAAACGGTGGAACAGATCACCGGCGCCGTCACCAAGGTGGCCATGAAGGAACTGCTTGATTCAAAGGTCCTGGCATGAAGGCATACGACGCCGTTGTTATCGGCGGCGGACCGGCCGGCATTACGGCTGCCCTTTACCTGGCGCGCTCCGGTTGTTCAGTGTCGTTCTTTGAGCAGCTGACTCCGGGCGGCCAGGTTCTGCAGACCGAGTCCCTTGAAAATTACCCCGGCTACCCCCAGGGCATCAAGGGTTATGAGCTGGCCGATCTTTTTGCCGCCCATCTGGACGGCCTCGACATTGACCGGCCTACCGGCGCCGTGGAATCCGTTTCCGGCGCGGCAGGCCGGTTCAATGTGCGCGCCGGAGGCGGTGAGGAATACGCCGCCAAAACGGTGCTCGTCTGTTCCGGGGCGCGTCATCGCCAGTTGGGGCTGGAGAATGAGGATCGTCTGGTCGGACGCGGCGTCTCCTACTGTGCCCTCTGCGACGGTAATTTCTTCCGTGGGCAGACGGTGGCGGTAGTGGGCGGCGGCAATGCCGCCCTTGAAGAATCGCTGTACCTTGCCAAAATCGTGGGCAAGCTGCACCTGATCCATCGTCGCGAGGGCTTTCGAGGCCTTAAAGTCTATCAGGACAGGCTGGAGAGCATGCCCGACAAGGTGGAAATCCACCGTAACACGGTCATCACAAGCCTGAATGGCGATGAGCAGCTGACAAGCCTCAACCTGCACAACATTCAGAACGGCGCGGAAGAAGAGCTGCCGGTGGACGGACTTTTCGTCTATGTGGGATTTGCACCGGTAACCTCTTTTCTGCCTCAGGAACTTCAGCGCGACGACCAGGGCTTCATCGTAACGGATACGGAAATGCGCACAAGTATTCCCGGCATTTTCGCCGCCGGGGATATTCGCTCCAAACTCTGCCGTCAGGTAATCACCGCTGCTGGTGACGGCGCAACGGCTGCGCAAGCGGCTTTTGTCTTTTTGGAACAGCTCCATGCATAAAAAACTGCTTCGCTGCTTTGTGCTTGCCGTCAGTTTGTTTGCCGTGTCCGGTTGCGGCATCATTGATATGATCTATCTGCCGCCGGCTGAAGACACCGCGCAGGAGATCTTTGAAGCCGCCAACGACGCCATGAGTGAAAAGAACTACGTGCGCGCCGTGGAGCTGTACAACAAATTGCGCGACGCGTATCCGTTCAGCCCTTATACCATTGATGCTGAACTTTCGCTGGGTGACGCCTATTTTCTGGATGAGGAATACGAGCTGGCCGCCGAAACCTACAAGGATTTCGAGTCGCTCCATCCCCGTCATGAAGCCATACCTTATGTGCTGTATCAGACGGGCATGTCGCTCATGAAGCAATTCCGCTCCATTGACCGGGCTACCACGGAATTGCAGGAGGCCTACGATTACTTCAACCGCCTCTCTCAGATGTATCCCGATTCGCCCTACGCCAAGGGCGCGGAAGAACACATGCATACCTGCCGCAAACTCATGGCCGAACACGAATTGTACATTGCCGACGTGTTCTGGCACATGAAAAAATACGGCCCGGCTTGGCGGCGGTATGAATTCATCATGGAAAACTTCAAGGACGTGCCGGAAGTGGCGGAACACGCCAAGGAAAAGAGCTTGGCCGCTTACCACAACTACCGCGAGGAACAGGCCGCGGAGACGCGCGAAAAGCGTCAGGGTTCCTGGCGGGAGTGGTTCACTTGGTTGTAGTGGCGTGCTAGAGCAGTTCACACATGAAATGCGTGAACTGCTCTGCAAGGACTTGTCTGCAAATCCTTGCCACGAAATGCGAGTAGGCGGGCTTTGCTCGCCGTAAACGAGCATTTCAAGTTTGCATGCTCTAAAGGAAGCGAAAAAGCCCCTTCGGGGGCTTTTTTTATCGGGAGTAGTTATGGAGAGCCTTCGGCACGAAGACGGCGCCGCCGAAAAACACCGCGCCGCGCTGGCCTCGCTGTTCGCGGCCTTTGCCCTGACCGGTTTGAAGTTGGCCGTGGGGCTGTACACCAACAGCCTGGGCATTCTTTCCGAAGCGCTTCACAGCGGCCTTGATTTGCTGGCGGCGGCCATGACCCTTGCGGCGGTGCGCATTTCGGCCCGCCCGGCCGACAGTCGGCATCCCTATGGGCACGGCAAGGTTGAAAATCTTTCCGCCCTGGCGGAAACCTTGTTGTTGTTCCTGACCTGCTTCTGGGTGGTCTATGAAGGCGTGCAGCGGCTTCTGGGGGGTGTCAGTCCCATAACTCCTTCGCTCTGGGGCGTGGCCGTCATGGCTGTTTCCATGGGCATTGATATCAACCGCGTGCGCGTTCTGCGGAAGGTGGCCCGCCAATACAGAAGCCAGGCGCTGGAGGCCGACGCCCTGCACTTCTCCACGGACATTTTGTCCTCGGCCGTGGTTCTGGTCGGCGTGCTGGCCGTCTGGCTGGCCGCTGCCCTGAATCTGCCGGAACCGCTTTATCAGGTGCTGGCCCAAGCCGATACTGTGGCGGCCTTGGTGGTGGCCCTGCTTATTTTCCGCGCCAGTCTGCGCATGGCTGTGGAGTCCATTAACACGCTGATGGATTCGGGCTCGACCAAGGAGCAGGGGGCGGTGGTCAAGGCCGTGCGGCAGGTGCCCGGCATCACGGCGGTGCGGCGGATACGCTTGCGCAATAGCGGCCCGCAGACCTTTGTGGATCTGACCATTGGCGTGGAACCGGGCATCCGCGTCCGCGACGGCCACAAGCTGGCCCATGACGCTGAACAGGCTGCGGCCGCCATCCTGCCGGGCTCGGATGTGACCGTACACGTGGAGCCCTTAAGCTCACGCTCCCGGAAGGACGAGAATCCTTTTTCTCTGGTGCAGCGCACGGCTTCGGAGCATGGCCTGGCGGTGCATAACGTGCATGTGCTGCGCACCGGCGCTTTGTTCCACATTGAACTGCATGTGGAGCTGCCCGGCACCCAGCCTTTTGCCGAGGCCTACGCGCGGGTGCGTCCCTTTGAAGAAGACTTGCGCCAAGCCCTGCCCGGTGCGGAAGTGGTCAGCCATCTGGAACCTGAGGGCGCGGCCAGCGCACTGCATGCCGGAGCCGCCGTTTCCGTGCCCCTGTCCGAGCTGGCCTGGCGGGAAGTGCATGCGGCGGTGGAAAAAGAACCGCTGGTCTGCGACCCTCACAAGTTTTCCACCTATGAGCTGCCGGAGCAGGGCATCTGCATTTCCTTCCATTGCGGCATCAACGGCGAGCTGAGCGTGGTGGAGGTCCATAACATCTGCGTGCGTCTGGAAAAACAGCTGCGCGTCGCCGTGCCGCTGCTGGGCAGAATCATCATTCACATGGAGCCGGACGCCGTCTCGGCGGAGCAGCAGGCGGACTGAGTCTGGCGAGAGGCTCGGGAGCAGCCTTGCGCTACGAACCGTAAGCGTAATTTATTTGCGCTGTTCTCCTCTTGCGAGTCCTCGATCGTTGCGTGCAAGACAGCATGCTTAAGTGGCGGAGTAAGCATGACGTTACCTTTGAAATGCACGGCATTTCAAAGCAGATCTCCTCTAGCTCGACATAGTCGGGGTGCCGTCTTCCGACTCTCCGGCTGTATCTCCATCGGCTTCAGCGGTTCCGGCTGCCGCGACCAGGGCACGCCAGAGTTCCTCCATACCCAGGCGGCTGCTGGAGGAAGTCAGTACCGGTTTGACATCCAGCAGTTCCTGCCATTCTTTTTGCCGGGCGGCGCGTTCACGCTGGCTGCATTTGTCGGCCTTGGTCAGCACGGGCAGCAGCGGCAGGCAACAGCCACGGGCAAAGGACGCCAGTTCCAGATCAAGCTTTTGCGGAGGCAGGCGACAATCCAGCAGCAGGGCCAGCGCCTTGAGAGTCTTGCAATCCGCAAGATAGTGCTCCAGCAGTTTCGCCCACTTCCGGCGTTCCTCATGACTGGCCCTGGCGTAGCCATAGCCGGGCAGATCCACCAGATAAAAGTTGTAGGGCTCCACCCGGTAAAAATTGACGGAGCGCGTTTTCCCCGGTGTGGCGCTGACCTTGGCAAGTTTTTTGCGTCCGGCCAGAGCGTTGATCAGGGAAGATTTGCCCACATTGGAACGCCCGGCCAGGGCGATTTGCGCTTCCGGCAGGGCCAGGAGCTGATCCAGGGTATAGGCTGTGGTTTCAAGCGTCAGACTGATGTTCATAAAAACCTCATGTATAACTTGAACTTTGTGCCTTGACAACACGGCTGTTTTCAACAAATATATTCAATTCGGAACTACACATGTTCGCGGAAGAACACTTCCGCCATACGGTAGCCGCTCTCGCGCCGCTTGGCAATTGAGACCGGCGCAATTTTGCCAATACAGAACATGCCGCGGCATGGCAGGAGGGACGCATGTATTCAACCACCGACTTTCGCAAGGGCCTTAAAATCGAAGTGGAGGGCACGCCCTACGAAATAGTGGATTTCCAGCACTTCAAGCCCGGCAAGGGCGGGGCCATGGTCCGTACCAAACTGCGCAATATCCTTACCGGACGCATGCAGGACATCACGTTTCGTTCCGGCGAAAAAGTGGGCAAGCCCGACATGGAAACCCGCGACATGCAGTTTCTTTATCGCCAGGACGACGAACTGATTTTCATGGATATGACCACCTATGAGCAGGTGCAGATGCCTGTCGCCTCCACCGGCGGCAAGGAAGGTTTTCTCAAGGACGGTCAGGAATGCCGCGTGCTGCTTTACAAGGGCAGCCCTCTGGATATCGACATCCCGTTGAGCCTGGTGCTGGAAGTCACGGAAACCGAACCCGGTGCCAAGGGCGACACGGTGAGCAACGTCACCAAGGCCGCCAAGCTGGAAACCGGCATCACGGTGCAGGTGCCGATTTTCGTGAACACCGGCGACCGGATCAAGGTAGATACCCGCACCAAGGAATATTTGGGCCGGGAATGATTGCAGCCGTCCTTTGTCCGGGAGGGTAGCCCTACGGACGCCCACAAATTCAGCCGTGAACTGTTCGGCCTTTTTTTGCTCTTCTGGGCATTGTTGTTGCTGCTCAGTCTTGCCAGCTTCGACGCCAATGATCCCAGCCTCAATCACGTGGTCAGCGGCTCCGTGGAAGTGCAGAACAAAGCCGGATTGTTCGGTGCCTACGCGGCGGGTTTTCTCAATGATGTCTTCGGCGTGGCCGCCTTTCTCTGGCCGCTGGTCTTCGGCGCGCTGGGAGCGGCTTATGTTTCTCCTGCCTATGCCCTGCACTGGTGGCGCTGGTGTGGTTTTTTCCTGCTGACAATCTGCCTGCTGGTCATGGGCGCGGCCTGGGATCTCTCACTGGGCGATCTCTGGGGCGGCGGCATGGTGGGCAGCGCCCTGCACGACAATGCCAGCCGTTATCTGAGCCCCGGCGGTTCGGCCCTCTTATGGCTGTTCGTCCTGCTGGTGGGTTTGCAACTGGCCTGCAATATCTCCTGGTTCAGCCTGGCCGCGCGTTTCGGGCATTGGTTGCGTGGTCAGCTTGGCAAACGTATTGACGGCAGGTTCAAGAGTGCTGAAAAAAATTCTGAACCTGAAATGCCCCGCTCAGCCTGGAAACTGCCCGGGTTGCGCCTGCCGCAATGGAGCTTTCTGACCCAATGGCGGGATAAACTGGGAGATATCCGTCCCACGGCGGATTCACTGCCCGAGGTCTACGAGGAAAAGCGTTCCGCCAAGAGCGGGGCAGGCAAAGCCGAGCCTGCCGTATCCGCTGTGCCCGTGGATGCCGACAGCGACGATCCCTTTGCCGTGGCCGAGGACTTGAGCGGCGCGCCCCTTGTCTCCACGGCGGCGAACCCGGAAAAAGAACCGGAAGCCGCGCCTGAGGAGAGCGCGCCCGCCGCTCCTGAAGTTCGCCAGCCCGTTCAGGCGGACAAGGCGGCAAGCGTAAAGGGTGAGGCCGCGCCCGAGAAACGTGTCTGGGACAATCTGATCTCCGCCGCATTGGGCAAAAAAGCCCCGGTGCCGTTGCCCGCTCTGGATCTGTTGACGCCGCCTCCCAAGGCCGCTCACAGCGGCAGCCGTGAGGACCGCGAAGGCAAAGGCAAGGCCTTGATGGCCTGCCTTAAGGATTTCGACATTCAAGGCGAGCTGGTGCGTATTACGCCCGGACCCGTGGTGACCATGTATGAGGTGCGCCCGGCCCCAGGCGTCCGCGTCAGCCGCATCGCCAATCTCAGTGACGATCTGGCCCTGGCGCTCAAGGCCATGGCCGTGCGTATACAGGCCCCCATTCCCGGTTCGGACACCGTGGGCATTGAAATCCCCAACGACAATCGCGAGACCGTCAATTTCCGTGAACTGGCCGCCTCCGAACCTTTTCGCAAGGGATGCGGGCCGCTGACCATGATTCTCGGCAAGGACATTGCAGGCAAGCCTTTCATGGCCGATCTGACCCGCATGCCGCATCTGCTGGTGGCCGGAGCCACGGGCGCGGGCAAAAGCGTCTGCCTCAACGGCATTCTGATCAGCCTGCTGTATCGCACCCAGCCTCAGGATATGCGCCTTTTGCTGGTGGACCCCAAGCGCATCGAGATGGCGGTTTACGCTGATGAGCCGCATCTGGTGCACCCCGTGGTCACGGAAATGGCCGAGGCCAAGAACGCTTTGGACTGGGCCGTGCATGAAATGGACCGCCGCTATGAGGCCATGGCCCGCCTGGGCGTGCGAAATGTGGCAGGCTTCAACCAGAAGCTGGCGGCCTTCAAGAATGAACTGCCGCCGGATTTCGCGGATCTGGAGCCCTTACCCTATTTGGTTGTTGTCATCGACGAGCTGGCGGACCTGATGATGACTGCCGCCCGTGAGGTGGAAACCAGTATCGTGCGTCTGGCCCAGCTGGCGCGCGCGGCGGGTATTCACATGATTCTGGCTACCCAGCGTCCCAGCGTGGATGTGGTCACCGGTCTGATCAAGGCCAACTTCCCTTGCCGCATTTCTTTCCAGGTCACGTCCAAGCACGACTCGCGCACCATTCTGGATCAGGTGGGCGCGGAACATCTGCTGGGCAGGGGCGACATGCTCTTCAAACCCAGCGGCGGCCGGTTGCAGCGCCTGCACGGGCCTTTTTTGAGCGATGAGGAAGTACAGTCCGTGGTGGCCCACTGGAAGCGGCATCTGAGCCCCTCTTACCAGGTGGACTTCGCCCAGTGGGGCGTGGAAACCGCCACGGGCCAGGGCGTGGGCGGCGGCGACGCGGCCCAGGACCCGCTGTACCCTGAAGTGCAGGCCTTTGTCAGCGAACAGGGCCGGGCATCCATATCTCTGGTGCAGCGGCGTTTCAAAATCGGTTTCAATCGTGCCGCCCGTCTGGTGGAACAACTGGAGCAGGACGGCATCATCGGCCCGGCCGACGGCAGCAAGCCCCGGCCCGTGGTCAGATAACGAGCTGACGTTTCAGCGGAGGTTCCATGCGTATATCCGGCATGTTCATTGCGGCGGCCACGGCCCTCTGCGCCTTGCTCTGGCTGACTCCCGCCGCCAATGCGGCGGATCTGGCCGCCGTCATCCAGCAGCGCTACGAGACCCTGAACTCCTTTTCAGCGGATTTTGAGCAGACTCTCACCCATAAGGAAAGCGGCTCGGTGGAGCGGCGGCAGGGCAGCCTCTTGTTTCAGAAACCCCTGTTGATCCGCTGGCAGACCGCCAAACCCCATGAGGAAACCCTGGTGGTCACGGCCAAGGAAATCTGGGATTATCTGCCGGATGAAGAAGTGGCCTACCGCTATCCGCCCAGCCTTGTGCGGGATTCGCGCAGCATCATTCAGGTGATCACCGGCCAGGCGGCGCTGACTAAGGATTTTGACGTCAAGCCCGAAGGCAGCGAACAAGGTCTGGACAAGTTGCGCCTCTACCCCAAGGAACCCGCTCCGCAGATGGTGGAGGCCCTAATCTGGGTGGAACCGGGCAATGGTTACATCCGCCGGGCCAGCATCGTGGATTTTTACGGCAACACCAATGAGGTGCGTTTTACTTCCTTCAAGCCCGACGTGCGACTCAAGGCCTCGGATTTCAGCTTTACACCGCCCAAGGGTATTGAGGTGGAGGACCGTATCGACCATGACGTGCCGGAACGGGAATTGTTCAAGTAAGCCTGAACATTTTCAGGTTGAACCGGTCGCGCCATTGGCCTAGAAGAACTGAAAAGACCGGCGTGCCGAAGCTGCTCACAAAACGCCGTGGTGCCCCTGCAATCCCAGGGTACCACGGCGTCTTACATTGCCGATCGTCGCTTATAGCGCAAATAAATTACGCTACGCCTACGCGGCGGGTGTCTGCTTACCCGGCCGCAAGAACAATTTCACTTTGAAATTGCACTGTTGTCTGACAGATGACACAAAAATGAAAAACCGGCAAGGTGCATGAAATTCTTTAATCATGCTCACCCTGCCGGTTTTTGCTTATTACGAATCCGTTTTACAGCGTCTGCTCCGCCTTGTTGCCGTAGCCTAGTATGGACTGTACATTCTGCACGCTCTTGCTCAACGAGTTCATGGCCTCGTCGAATTCGTGCTGCAGGGAATCCATAAGTTCGCCCACGGTAATGATCTTGTTCACCCGGAAAACATTGGCTCCGCAGAAGGCAAAACCGCGCTCCAGATTGCCGCGCATGGCGTTGATCAGGGCCTGGGCGATGCAATACGGGGTCTTTTCCTGCTGGCAGGTGCTCACGCAGTGGAAGATGCACTTGAAGGGCTTTTTCAGGCCTTCGCGCGCGGCGCTGATGAAGTCGTTGCACAAGGCACGGCCCGGCATGCCCACAGGGCTGCGGATGATGGTCACATCTTCCTGTTTGGCCGCAAGATAGCTCTGCTTGAAGCGCTCGTCCGCATCGCATTCATGTGTAGCCACAAAGCGCGTTCCCATCTGGACTCCGGCAGCTCCCAGATCCAGGAATCTCTTGATGTCCGCGCCGGTATAGACGCCGCCTGCGGCAATGACCGGCACGGCGCGGCCGTACTGGTCCTCAAAGGGCTTAACCGCATCCACCACCTGGGGCACCAGCACCTCCAAGGCATGGGCGGGATCCTGAATCTCTTCGGGTTTGAAGCCCAAATGGCCGCCAGCCTTGGGGCCTTCCACCACAAAGGCGTCCGGCAGGTAATTGAAACGGGAAAGCCATTTTTTGGCAATGACGGTGGCGGCTCTGGCCGAGGAAACAATGGGGACGAGCTTAGTCTTGAACTCCTCCTTCTTTTCCTCGCAAAGCTGCAGCAAATGGCGCGGCATTTCCAGCGGCAGACCCGCGCCGGAGAAAATGATGTCCGCCTTGTTTTCAATGGCCGTGCGCACCATCTGGCTGAAGGTGGTCAGGGCCACCATGACGTTGACGCCGATGATGCCGTTGGAAAGTTCACGGGCCTTGATAATTTCATTGCGCAGAGCGCGCAGATTGGCTTCCAGAGGGTTTTTGGCCACGTCCGGTTCTTTCATGCCGATCATGGCTCCGGCAATAACGCCGATGCCGCCCTGATTGGCGACCGCCGACGCAAGGCCGGAAAGAGAGATACCCACGCCCATGCCGCCCTGGATAACGGGCACTTTAGCCGTGAGATTGCCGATTTGCAAAGAAGGGAAGGGCATTATGACAAGACCTCCGTCTTGAACCAGTGCGGGGTTACCGCCGCCGACCCCCCCGGTCGGCATGGGACGGTTATCCCCAACCATCTGGCAGAAAGCATAGCGGGAAAAGTCACAAGACGCAATAAGATGCGCCGGAAAGCGGCATTTTTTTTATGCCGGGTGGGGCAATGCCGCGCTATTCGGTCCACTGCGAAATGCAGCGACTTACTAACTATAACAGGAAAAGCTGTTTTCAACAGCGGGTTCTTCACAAAAATGTGCCACCTTCATCGTTTTACATGATTTTCTATGCTCCATCAGACTCTCCATAACCGAATCAACAAGGTTTTCTTTCGTATATCCATCGAATGAATATGAGATATCCCAGTATTCGTTCAGATCGGTTTGCAGATTGAAAGAGGCCGTGATCTCTCCATAGCCGTGGGAAACAAAGATGATCTGATTTATATTCAAGCGCGGGCGCTGCCTGACCTTTTGAGTGATGTCGAAAAAATGTCTCCCGCTGGTTTCGCGGATATTTTCACAAAGTTCAAAAAGGGGAGCGCAGTTGCGCGGAATGTTGTCTTTTTTATGCCGTGACGTCAGCAAGGGTAAAGCCTGATTATGAAAAAGCAAGGCAGCCGGCAGAAGCAATCCATCATTGCAAACGGATTTTCACGCTGCGTGATTCAGGCCATGCACAAACCGGCATAGGGGCACCAGGCGCAATGCCGGTCCGGCCGGGCCGCGAAGTGCGGGGCGCTTTCCAAATGGCGCAGGACCAAGGCCAGGCTGAGATCGCAATAAGCAAGGGCAGCCGTCAGGTCTTCTTCCGCAAGGCCGCCGAACAGGGGAATTTCCGCCCCGTCTTCCTTGAGTTCGGCCAGGGCCGCATCGCCGGGAGCGCCCATATTTTTTGCCTTGATCATGGACAGGTAGCAGGGCAGTTGCAGGCTGGGCAGGCGTTGGCGCAACTCCTCAAACAGTGCCGACATGGGATCTTCCCCCATGGCTGTTTGCGCTTTTATTCCCGGGACAGAGCAGGCCTGGGCCACTCTTTCGAAGAAGGGTGCGTCGGTCCAGAGGCTGCCGTCATGGCGTTTGATGGTGCCGGTCTTATAATCCAGTACATACAGCAGGCCGTCGCGCCGGTCCAGGCGGTCCAGGGTGCCGGTAAAGGCATAGCGTTGTCCGTTGAGGTCCAGATCCACGTTCAGTTTTTCTTCCAGAGCCAGGATCAGCGCGCTTTCGGGCTGCCGCGCCAGAAAGCGTTCCAGCCTTAACGGCGCGGCTGTTTCCAGCATCAGGCAACTGTCCGCGGGCAAAAGCCGGCGCAGGTCCGCCGCTTCCAGAGTTTCGTAAAAGCGGGCCCGCACGGTTTCCATGGAGATATCGCCCCGCCTTACTTCCTTGTGCAGATAGGGCTCGTACAGCGCGCGCAGGGTATTATGAATGCATATTCCCACCGCCGCCGGATCATCGCCCTCGTTGATCTCCCGCTGGGGCGCGAGACGGCAGAGATATTGCCAGGCGAAGCGCAGGGGGCATTGCAGATAGACATCCAGCCGGGTGGCGGAAAGCGGCTCGCGCAAGAGATGTTGCAAGGCCGTGTCCAGGCCCGCGCCGCGCGGCAGGCTTTTGGGCAAGACCTGACTGGCGCGCACCGTACAACGTGCCCCGGCCAGAGGCTCCTCTCCGGGCGTGAGCAGCGCTCCCCGGCGTTGTTCCTCCTCCCAGATCAGTTGCTCCACAAAGCGGCTGCGGCTTTTTTTGCCGTCAAAAAGGGCGGAGCGGGTGATGCCTTCCTGCCAGAAAAAATGAACTTCCTCCGCCCCGGCGCACAGGCGATAGAGGGTATGCGCCGCCGTACGCTCGCGCCGCCGGGCGTCGGGCAAGCCGAGGACCTGGCGCAGGGAATCCGGCAGCAGTGGGTCCTGGGCCGGATTGCCGGGCAGCTTGTCGTCCGTGGCGTCCACGATCAGCACTCGCTCAAAATGCAGCAGGCGGGTTTCCAGCATGCCGAGCACCTGCAGGCCTGTGAGCGGTTCGGCCTCAAAGGGCACGCGCTCCTGTTCCAGTACCTGTCGGGTGATGCCGTGCAGTACGGCCGGAGGAAAAGGGGTCTGTGCAAGACAGGTTTCACGCAAGATGGGCGCGGCGTGGCGCATGAGACGGAACATGGCCTCCGCGTCCAGAGGAAAATGCCGCCACATATCGCCGCCGTAGGCCAACAGAAAGTCGCAGATGCCGTGCAGGCATTCGGCTATATCTTCCGTGCTGCGGGCGGCGGCCAAGGCTTCCACCGTGATGGCCAGGCACTGGGAGAGCAACGTGTCCAGCGGGGCGGGCAGAGCGGCGCGGCATTCGTCGGCCAGAGCCGCCGGATCCACAAAACGGTTGCCCGTGCGGACTAGAGCTTCCAGGCGGCGCAAGGCGTCGCGTAAAAAGAGCGTTCGGCCGCTCTCGTCCTCTATCCGCAGCATATTCAGATAGGGGTGCCGCAGGCATTGCAGCAAGGTACGCCAGTAATAGCGCCCATCCTCGGACCGTCTCTCCTGCAGGCGCAGCAGAGCGTCCAGCAGGCGGTTGAGGGGCGAGCGGGTCAGAGGATAACCCATGGATACGTTGACGTCCTTGTCCGGCAGATGGTGCAGCACTGGCATGAGCAGGGCGCTGTCTGTGAGCAACACGGCGGTGGAGGGCATGCGGCCGTTCGTCTTCGTATCCTTTTCCAGCGTGTCACGCATGGCCTGAAGCTGTGAATGGCAGTCATAACCGGCGAAAAAGGACAGACGTGGCTTGTGCGCCGCTTCCAGCGCGGCGGGCTCCACAGCCGGTTTGGCCCTGGCCTGCCAGCGACGCAGCCAAGCCGCGTGTTCGGCGCAGGCCCAGTGCGCTGGTTCATTTCCGGCCAAGGCAGGATCAGTATGCAGGCAGATATGCGCTCCGGCCCGCCAGAGCGAGCGCAGCAGCACATCCTCCGTACCGCTCAGCACGGAAAATCCCGCCACCAGCACCGGCCTTTCGGCACCGGGCACGAGCAGAGGCGGAATATGTGAAGCCTGGCGGCTGGCCATGTACTGATCCAGCCCCGGCGTGGTCCATCGGCGTTCGTTCAGGGCCGCCAGATAGGCGCGGCCGATCCGCCCCAGGGCTCCCAGCAGAGCCGCCGCGGGCGCGGCCACTTCATTCTCCACATAGGCCAGGTCCGCGGTTTCCAGGCCCTGGCCGAGCATTTCTTCCAGCAGGGCGGCCAAGCGCAGGCCCCAAGGCAGAAAAAGCGCCATGTCCATGCGCGCGAACCGGGCGGAAAGAGCCGCGTCATCCTCGGTCAGGTTCTGCACGCAGCCGTGCAGCAAAGCCACGCGGTCCAGCATGTTGGCCGTATGCAGGGGCACGTCGCTGGTGCCGGCCCGCCAGACCTTGACCATATCAGCCAGGGTGAGAACCTTCGGCAGCAGGCGCGGCTTTCTCTCTTTGGCATAGAGCTGCAAAAGATAACGCCAGGGGCGGTTATGCGGCACAATCAGCAGCGCGGAACCGGAACGGCCGCCGCTGCAATCTTCCAGCACGGCTTTCAGATCGGGCAGAAAAGGCCGCTGCCAGGGAAAAATCAGAAAGGGCGAACCGTTCATAATCCGGTCTCCGGCGACGGCAGGAGCTCGCCGCACGTCTCGCACAGAGGCGAAACCCACGCCGCTTCCACCAGTTGGAAACGCCGCTGATCCAGATAGACCAGCAGGCCGCGCGCCGTGCCGCCGTAGTCGCCGCTCTGTTCGAGGCAGCTCAGATAGCGGCGCACTTGGCTGATGTGCTCCGCTTCGAGGCGGCCGCTTTTATAGTCGATGACCAGCGGTCCCCAGGATTCGCGCACCAGCAGATCCATGCGCAGCACATGGCCCTGTTCGTCCATAAGCGACTGTTCGGGCCAGCCCCGCTCAAGCCAGCGCCCTGCCTCGGGCTGGGACGCGAACCAGGCCAGAGCCCCGGCCAGTGAGTCGCGCAGGGCCGGATCATCCGGCACAGGCAGGGGGTAGTTGCGCAGGCCGAAAGAGAGGGCGGCCCTGGCGTCCTCCTCCGCCTGTCCGGTAACGCGCAGATGCTCCAGGCAGAAATGGAGCAGGCTGCCGCGGTCTTCGGCCTTGAAGGCAAAGCCGCCCAGCGGATTGCGGAAGATCTTTAAACGGGGCAGCCACTGCATGGGCCGCCATTTCTGTTCCGGTACAGCCGCCTCGGTAAGCGGCTCGGGGCAGATCTCGTCGTCCGTTGCCCCGTTGCGCGGGCACTCCACCGGCGTGCCCCGGCTGTAGGGCAGCCTCAACTCGGCCTCCTGCCAGAGAATATCCAAGGCCGCGCAGAGCGAGCCGCTTTTGTTGTCCAGACCCGGCGTGCCGGTACGGAAAATGTGCAGTTCGTCCCTGGCCCTGGTAAAGGCCACATAGAGCAGATCCAGATTTTCGCAAGCCTGCCGCGCCAGATCCTCATAGTAGATTTCGCCCAGAGCCTTGCGATTGGGCACCGCCATGCGCAGGCCGTCGCGCTCCAGCAGAACGGGACGTCCTGACGGGCGCACGTTGAAGCTGGTCCAGGGCAGAATCACCACCGGAGCTTCCAGCCCTTTGGATTTGTGGATAGTCATGACGCGAACGGCATTCATGTTTTCGGGCATGGGCACTTTTTCTTCACCGCTTTTGTCTTGCCAGTGCTCGAGAAACGTGGACAGGGTAGCAAGGCCTTTTTCTTCAGCGCTGTACAATACTTCCATAAAACGGCGCAGGAACGTCCGGGCTTCCGGAAAGCGTGCTTCCACGTCCAGGCGCGTAAACCATTCCAGCACCGTGTCATAGGGGGTCATCAGGCCGGACTGACTGTGAAAGGGGGCCAGCAGGTTCCGCCAGATCAGCGGCCAGCGCCGTCTGAAACGCAGATGAAATGGCCCTTGGCCCGGCTCCGCGCACCAGCCGTGCAGTATTTCCCAGTCGAGTTCCGCCGCCTGCGGGTGTTCAAGCACGATGGAACCCGTGAGCATGGTCCAAAAGGCGATGTCGTCGTCGGGATTGTCCAGAAAAGCCAGCAAAGCCACAGTCTGTACAATGAGCGGGTGTTCCGCCAGCAGCAGGCTGTTTTCCGTGATGACCGGAATGCCCTCATGTACCAGACCTTCGGCGGTCACGCGGGCTGTTTCATTGCCGCGCACCAGCACCAGCACGTCGGACCAGGGCCTGCGCGGGCCGATTTCGTCCCGCAGCAAATCGCAAAGGCGTTCCAGCACACAATCCCGCAAGTCGTCCTGCGTGGCGCCCTGAATCTCTTCGGCCCGTACCAGGCCGCCTTCCCGGGTCTTGGGCGGACATTGCTGCGCCGCGCCCGCAAAGGCCCGGCTCAAGCGTCGCGTGGCCGTAGTCAGAACTTCCGGGGGCGTATCGCCGGGCAGCAGGGCGGCCAGCACTCGTTGGGCCGTAGCTGCATTTTCCAGTGGGGCAAAAATCCGGTTGTTGTGCTCCACCACTTCCCGGCGGCTGCGCCAGTTGCGGGGCAGATTGCGGCGTTCCCCGCCGGGAGCCAGCCGCGTCAGACCCTGATCGTCAAAGACCGCGTCGAACAGCTCCGGCTCGCCGCCGCGCCAACCGTAGATGGATTGCTTGACGTCGCCCACCCAGGTCAGGGAGCCGCCGCGCGACAGGGCCTCTTCAAGCAAGGGACGCAGGGCTTGCCATTGCTCGCGGCTGGTGTCCTGAAATTCATCCACCAGAAAATGGGTCAGGCGCGTGCCCAGGCGGCAGAGCGCTTCCGGCACGCCGCGCTCGCCCTCCAGCACTTCACGGGCCAGGCGCGGCACCAGTAGGCCGGGCAGCGCGCCTTCCTGTTCCTGATTTTGCAGAAAAGCGGCCACCAGAGCATGTGCCAGGCGCACAAAAGGGGCGATGCGCAAGGCCTGGACAATCAGCGAGCCTTCCCCGGCCCGGCGACAGGCGTGGGCCGAGTAAGCGGCAAAGGCCTGCGCGGTTGCTTCCGTCACCACGGTATTTTTGAGAAAGAGTTCTTCAGCTGTTTCCTTGCTTGCAAAGGCGGAAGAACATTTTTCCACCTGGCCCCAGGAAAGCTGTTCCACAGCGCCCAGAGCCGGTTTTTTCCAGCGCAGGCCCGCAGCCTGCGCGGAGGCCAGAAATTCCTGCGCGGCCTGCACGGCGGCCTCATCCATTTCTTGAAGTTTTTCTTTAAGAACGGCCTCCGACGTCAGATCCTCGAACCGCCCCAGCAGCACATCGTCCAGCAAATCCCGCAGTTGGCGGAGCAGTTTTTCCCCGGCCAGAAAACCCTTGCTTTGGCCGTGCACTACCAGAGCCCGGCAGGCCTCGCGCAACAGATCGCGCATGGCCGCGTCTTCCCGCCAGGCCCGTTCCATAAAAAGGTCCAGGTAGGGGGCCAGAGCCTCCTCAGTGGCGAAGACGGGCTGAAAATCGGGATGGAGATTCAGCTCCAGGGCGGCGGCCCGCACGATAAGATGCAGCAGGCTGTCAATGGTGCGGATGTTCAGGGCGCTCAGATCGCGCATGATCACATCCACCCAGCGGCGGGCCTCGTCCGCATCAAGGGGGATGTCTTCCGCGCGCGCACCCAGAGCCGCGCTTTTCAGGTGGCGGATGACGCGGTCGCGCATTTCAGCGGCCGCGGCGTTGGTAAAAGTGACGGCCAGGATGTCGCCCCAGCCGCATTGGCGGCCCTCCGGCGCCAGTGCGCAGGCCGGAGAGGCCGCCACACCCGAGGCATGCCCGCACTCCATCAGGCGCAACAGAAAACAGCGGGTCAGCTCATAGGTTTTGCCGGAACCGGCCGAGGCCTTGACCTGGCAGAGACGAGACATGTGGAGAGCGGCTCTATTCGGGCGGCAGCATGCCCTTGAGCATGCCTTGGCCCGTGGATTCCAGCACCGCGCGCCAGAGATCGGAATAAATGTTCAGCTTGCGGCGCGTTTGGGTGACCAGTTGCAGAGGCAGATGCACATAGCGGTCCTGCAGTTTGGCCACCACCATGTCCGTACGCCCGGCCATGGCCGCATGCACCGCGTACTGGCCCAGAAAGCCGCAGTAAACCTTGTCGTTGGCGTTAGCCGGTACGGAGCGGATGATGTAGCTGGGGTCGATGTATTTGATGGAATGCTCCATCTGGCGGGCGTTGAGATAGGTATTGATTTCCTTGCGCAAAAGGTCGGCCACTTCGCCCAGCACGGGATTGCCTGAGGCGTCGGTGCCCGCGCTGTGCTTCAGCAGATGCTGACCCGCGCCCTCGGCCGCCACAATGACCGCATGCCCTCTGGACCGCAGGCGTTCTTCCAGGGCGGGCAGCAGGCCGCCTTCCCCCTCCAGGGTGAAAGGCGCTTCCGGAATCAGCACGAAGTTCACTTCCTTGAGGGCCAGCGTGGCCCGCGCGGCGATGAAGCCGGACTCCCGGCCCATGAGTTTGACCAGACCGATGCCGTTGGGCGTGCCGCAGGCTTCGGTATGGGCGCACTCAATAGCCTCGGTTGCCTTGAATACGGCGGTTTCAAAACCAAACGACTGGGGGATGAAATTAATGTCGTTGTCAATGGTTTTGGGAATGCCGATCACCGCGATCTTCAGGCCCCGGTTCTGCACTTCCCGGCTGATGGAAAGCGCCGCCTTCATGGTGCCGTCGCCGCCGATGACGAAAAGGGCGTTGACGTTGCAGCGCTCAAGGGTGTCCACGATTTCCTCGGGCGACTGCGGCCCGCGCGACGAGCCCAGAATGGTGCCGCCGAAGCGATGGATGTCGGCCACCACGTCCGGGGTCAGCTCCCGCAGGGCGTGCCGGTACTTGGGGATGAAACCTTCCAGGCCGTAGGGAATGCCCACAATGGAAGGCACATTGTAGGCGTGGTAGGCCTCCATGACGATGGCGCGGATCACGTCGTTGATGCCGGGGCACAGGCCGCCGCAGGTGACGATGGCGCACTTGGCGCGGGAAGAGTCGAAATAGAGCTTTTTGCGTGGTCCTGCCGCCTCGAAACAGACGCAGCAGGCCTCTCCGTTGTGTTCGCTCAGTTCCTCGTCCACAAAAATCTGAATACGTTTGTCGTCGGCCCAGGTGCGGTAGGGCAGATGCGATTCCAGCTTGCAGGGCCCTAGGGTGCGGATGCTTGTATCCAGCGCGCATTCTTCCATGATCTGCCTCATAAAAAAGTAAAAACGCTATTTGCTCAGGCCCAGTTCCGCGGCCTTGCCGTGCATGGCTTCAATGGACAGAGCCAGAAAATCGTCCAATTCCAGCCCGGCGTCGGCGCACTGGCGGATATTGTCGCGGTTCACGCTGGCGGCAAAGGCTTTGTCCTTCATCTTTTTCTTGATGCTTTTGGGCTCCATGCCCTCCAGGCCGGTGGGGCGCATGCGCGCCGCCGCGCCAATGAGCCCCGTGACCGTCTCGCCGCAACGCAGGGCGTAATCAAAGCGGCATTGCGGAGCAGTGCCGTTCATTTCGCCGTTATGAGCGCGGATAGCGGCCAGAGCCTCTTCCGGCAGCTTGCCGATCAGCATGGTCGCGCTTTCCAGGCCATGTCGTTCAGGCGCTTCAGCGGTGGTGGGATAGTCCAGGTCGTGCAGCAGCCCGGTCAGGCCCCAAAGATCCTCATCCTCGCCGAAACGGCGCGCCAGAGACCGCATAATGGCCTCCGCGGCCAAAGCGTGCTGCAGCAACGATACCGGCGTGCCCTGGTCCGCCAGCAGCTTCAGAGCTTCGTCTCGTTCAATCATCATCAGGCCCCCTTTATGCTCTAAATGTAAAACAGGGGCGCAACGATGGCAAGGCGAGACGGCAAGATTGAGAAAGGCCGGGGTCTCAAAAGATATGGGGATGCCGAGACCGTGTCCGCGCGTTTGCCTGCCGCCTTCTCCTCCGCGCGGGGCAGCGACAGATGACCGGATAAGCTTAAACGAAGCGCACCGCGACCCGCCGCTGTTGACAGCAGGGGCAATATGGCCGAAAAGCAATGTCTTAGACACATTCTTCTGACGTTTTACCGCAGTGATGCTTATGCCCATATTTGGTATTAAATTTCGTGAGCTCGGGCAGACGAGCTACTATTCCGGCCCGCCGGAGCTCAAGCGCGGCGACCATGTTCTGATTGAGGCCGATCAGGGCCTGACCCTGGCCGAGGTTGTTTCCGGCCCGCTTGAGGGCCTGCCCGGCATGGAAGAGCAGGACCTGCCCGATATTCTGCGCCAGGCGGGCTCCACGGATCTGGAAACCGGCAGGGAAAACGATGCACTGGCCCGAGAGGCCACGGCCTATTGCCGCCAGTGCATCCGCGACCGCCGTCTGGACATGAAGCTGGTGGACGTGGAGGTCTTTTTTGATCGCAGCAAGCTGATCTTTTACTTCACGGCGCCCGCGCGCATTGACTTCCGCGATCTGGTGAAGGATCTGGTGCGAGAATACCGCGCCCGCATTGAGCTGCGCCAGATCGGCGTCCGTCATGAAACCCAGATGGTGGGCGCGGTGGGCAATTGCGGCATGGTCTGCTGTTGCCGTCGCTATTTGCGCAAGTTCGCCCCGGTGACCATCTGTATGGCCAAGGAGCAGAACCTTTTTCTCAATCCGGCCAAAATTTCCGGCATCTGCGGTCGGCTGCTCTGCTGCCTTTCCTATGAGCAGGAAAATTACGACCATTTCCACCGCCATTGCCCGCGCCTGGGCAAGAAATACCAGACCGACCGGGGAGGCATGAAGGTGCTGCGGGCCAATATGTTCCGCAATTCCCTGTCCGTGATCACGGAAAATAACGAGGAGCTGGAACTGAGCCTGGACGAATGGCAGGCTCTCGCTCCCCACCGGCCCGAGCCCCAGCAGCAGGGCGGCCAACCCAAGCCGACCGCCAAGCCTCGGCAGGGGGACGGTTTGCTGGTGGTTTCCGTGACGCCCGACACGGTGGAAGACCCTGGTCTGTTTGATGACCTGCTGCCTCCGGACGAAAGCCGGGCCCATGAGGACGGGCAGGCTGCTGAGCGGCCGGATACGGCGAATTTTGCGGAAAACCGGGAAGAGAAGGGCGGCGCGCCCGCCGGACCAGCCGGGCCATCGGGAGCCGGCGAAGCGGGCAAAGGCCGCCGCAAGCGTCGGCGCAAGCCTGCGCAACGCCCGGAAAACGAATAGCGTATTTGGGTTCAAGTCAACAGCACGGAGCCTTGTGTGAAAAGTTTTTTCATCACCACGCCCATTTACTACGTCAATGCCAATCCCCATCTGGGGCACGCTTACACCACCATTGTGGCGGATTCCCTGGCCCGCTTCCATAAACTGCTGGGCGAGGACACGCTCTTCCTGACTGGCACGGACGAGCACGGCGACAAGATCGTGCAGGCCGCCGAAAAACAGGGACAGACTCCCAAGGAATTCGTGGACGATATCAGCGGCCGTTTCCGGGCGCTCTGGCCGCAACTGGGCATTGCCAATGACCGTTTCGTGCGCACTACGGACGAGGCGCACAAGCGCACGGTGCAGGACTTTCTGCAAAAAGTGTATGACGCCGGCGACATCTATTTCGGCGAGTTCGGCGGCCATTACTGTTACGGCTGTGAACGCTTCTACACGGAAAAGGAGCTGGAAAACGGCCTCTGCCCCCAGCATCTGACCAAGCCGGAATTCATCAGCGAAAAGAATTACTTCTTCCGCATGTCCAAATATCTGCCCTGGCTGCGGGAGTATATCAGCCAGCATCCGGATTTTATCCGGCCCGAGCGCTACCGCTCGGAAGTGCTGGCCATGCTGGAATCAGGCGCGCTGGAGGATCTGTGCATCTCCCGCCCGAAAACGCGTCTGACCTGGGGCATTGAGTTGCCGTTTGACAAGAATTACGTCTGCTACGTCTGGTTCGACGCCCTGATCAACTACATCAGCGCTCTGGGCTGGCCTGACGGGGCCGAATACGTCCGTTACTGGCCCGGCGAACATCTGGTGGCGAAAGACATCCTCAAGCCGCACGCCGTATTCTGGCCCACCATGCTCAAGGCCGCCGGCCTGCCGTTGTACAAGCACCTCAATGTGCACGGCTACTGGCTTTCGCGGGATACCAAGATGTCCAAATCTCTGGGGAATGTGGTGGACCCCCTGGAGACGGGCCGACGTTTCGGGCTGGACGCCTTCCGCTACTTCCTGTTGCGCGAGATGCACTTCGGCTCGGACGCCAGTTTCAGCGAGGAATCCCTGATCGGCAGGATCAACGCTGACTTGGCCAACGACCTGGGCAATCTTTTCAGCCGGGTGCTCTCCATGACAGCCAAATACTTCGGTAGTTGCGTGCCCCAGCCCAAACAGCGCGAGCCGGAAGACGAGGCCATGGTGGAACTGTGCGCCACGGCCATGCGCAATTTCTCCCAGTTGTTCGGCAACGTGCAGTTCGCCCAAGCTCTGGAGTCGCTCTGGGAGCTGGTGCGGGCCCTGAACAAATATGTGGACAGCCAGGCCCCCTGGGCCCTGCACAAGCAGGGCAATATGGAGCGGCTGGCCACGGTCATGTACATTCTGCTGGCGGCCATGCGCAAAGTTGCGCTCTGCCTCTGGCCGGTCATGCCCGCCGCGTCCCGCCGGATGCTGGAACAATTGGGCCAGCCCGTGGAAGAGGGGTTGCCCCCGGTGCCCAACCTGGATGATGAAATCATTTGCTTCGGCGGGCTGTCAGCTGGCACGCAGGTGTCGGCAACGTCCAATCTTTTCCCGCGCATCGACGTGAAGAAAAATACCGACGCGGACGGGGACAAGGCGCCCGCGCCGAAGGTTAAAGAAAAACATAAAGAAAAGAAAGCGGACAAGCCCGCCGAGGCCAAAGCCGCAGCTCTCGCGCCCGCCGCAACAGCGGGGCGGCCCGAGGTGGACTTTGATCACTTTAAGGCTCTGGACCTGCGGGTGGGCACGGTACGCGTGGCGGAACGGCATCCCAACGCGGACCGTATTCTCCGTCTGGAAATCGATTTCGGGGAAGGGCAGTTGCGCCAGATCCTTTCAGGACTGGCGGAATATTACGCCCCCGATGATCTGGTGGGCAAACAGGTCTGCGCCGTGCTGAATCTGGCGCCGCGCAAGATCCGGGGCCTGATGTCCCACGGCATGGTGCTTACCGCCCAAGGCGGGGACGAGCTCAGCCTGCTGGCTGTGGCCAAGGCCGTTCCCGACGGCAGCGAAATCGCCTAGAACCTTTTTGACACTACGTTCTTTTGCCCGCTGGCTTTGTTGAACTTCGCCTTTTATTCCGGTCGAGTACCATAAGAAGTACACTCCCTGCATAAAAGGCTCGTTCTCCTTGCCAGCGAACAAAATCCCAGTAGTGTCAGGAGGCCCTAGCAAAGAAAAAAAGCGGATCTTAGTCGCGTTTCTGCTCCTTGCGGAAAAGAAACTCCAGAGCTTCCGCGTCCACAGGCGTAAGGTTGAAACGCATGCCCGCTTCGTCCAGCAGGCTGGACAGGCTTTTGTGGGGGTCGCGTTTGTGTTCCTCATTCAGATAGGCAATAGCTTTGCGCACAAGTTCGCTCTGGGGCATGATGGTCGGCATCGGGGTATCCTCACTTTTTCTGTTAGATAGCCACGACGCGGCTTTTTGGCAATGCCACGTTGTAAACGACTGTGCCACGGCCGGATCGAAAAGCAGCGGACTGCCGCGCAGCGCGGCGGGCCGCCCGGAGACCCAATATGGATAATCTGCTCACCGCCCTTATTCTGAGCATCGTGGAAGGCCTGACTGAATTTCTGCCGGTCTCCTCCTCGGGGCATCTGATTCTTGTGGGCGATCTGCTTAATTTTGTAGGAGAGCGGGCCGCCACCTTTGAGGTTGTGATTCAACTCGGGGCCATTATGGCCGTGGTGGTGCTGTACTGGAAACGCTTCTGGGGCCTGGTCCAGCCGCAGCCCTACGTGCGCTTCGCGGGCATGCGCGGCATCTGGCTGCTGGTCCTCACCTCGCTGCCCGCCTGCGTGATGGGCCTGTTGTTCCACTCCCTGATCAAGGAATATCTGTTCCGGCCTTCCACCGTGCTTATCGCCTTGGTGGTGGGGGCCGTGTGCATGATTCTTGTGGAACGGCGCAAGCATAAGCCCACCTGCATCAGCCTGGACGACATGACGCCGCGTCTGGCCCTGGGCATCGGCTGTTTCCAGTGCCTGGCCCTCTGGCCCGGTTTTTCGCGCTCGGCGGCCACTATCATGGGCGGCATGCTGCTGGGGGCCAAGCGGCCGCTGGCGGCGGAATATTCCTTTATCGCGGCGGTGCCCATCATGGTGGCCGCCACGGGCTTTGACATGCTGAAGAATCTCAGCCTGTTCACCTCGGCGGACATTCCCTTTTTCGCGGTGGGCATAGTGGGCTCCTTTATTTCCGCCCTGTTGGCGGTCAAAGTTTTCGTGGCCCTGGTGGGGCGGATGACCCTGGTGCCCTTTGCCGTCTATCGTTTGCTGCTCGCGCCCTTTGTCTATTATTTTATGGTTAATTGACGGATGGTACAAAAAGCGCTTGCCAAGCCCAGGCAAATTGTATAAAGAATTCGACGCGCCACTATGGGGGCGCAATACGGCAAGGTAGCTCAGTTGGTCAGAGCATGCGGTTCATACCCGCAGTGTCGGGGGTTCAAATCCCTCCCTTGCTACCAAATTTCGTCCTGAACAGGATAGAAAAAACCCTGAACAGCATAATTGTTCAGGGTTTTTTCTATCCTGTTGCCGACCACCGGGAAAAACTCCGCAATCCTCCCGGCGATAAGCGTGTATGGTCTGTGGGCCTATCCTCGTGACCGGAGGGCAGGGCAACTTCCATGGAAAACCCTCGCCCCAAGGGTCTTGCGCCGCTATAAAACACAAGGCCCCTGGCGTTTCCGCGCCGAACTTCCCTCGCGTTCAGAAAGCCTTTGACAGCTGGATAAAAGTGGTGTTGTTTGGGTGGATTAACATAAAAAATATCCGCTGGGCGGCCGCGAGAACGGACGCCATATCCGCCCGCGCGTCAGCCTTATCGGCGCGGCTTGCCTGAACCGCTTGTGGACAGCGTCCGCACAATTCCCGCACAGGAAGATGCCATGCTTTCCCGCGCCCGCTATATTTTGCTCAATGCCTACCATATCCTGATTGACGGGCTTTTTGACGCGGTTCCCATTCTGCTCGCTTTTATGGTCATTTCCTTTGGCGAAGGCGAAAAAGCGGTGGGTCTGATCGTCTCCGTGGGCACCGCCGCGGGTACGGCAGCCGGTCTGGGCACGTTGCTTCTGTCCCGGAAACTGGGCTTCATGCAGACCATCACCCTGGTGACAGCCGTGTGCGGGGCCGGATTTTGCGCGGCCACCTTCTCCGGCAACATCGTGGTCGCCGGCCTGTGCTTTATCCTGGCCGTGGCGGGCTACAACGTCTTTCATAATATTGCCTTTTCCTATCTTACGCTGCACACCGAAAGACGCCGCCTGGGCAGAGTCATGAGCGATTTCACCGCCATCGGCGATGTGGGCAGAATCCCCCTGGTTTCCCTGGCGGCCTTTGCCGCCGCATATTCATTCGGGGGCTTTCCGGGCTGGAGGGTCGTCTGCATCACATACGGGGCGGCGGCGCTCGCTGCCGCGCTCTGGCTCTTTTTTTCCTGCCGGGGCGAACGCCCCGAAACAAGGGAGGAAGCCTACGGAGGCAGAAGCTTTCCCGCGTTCGGTATCTTCAAGGACAGGGAAATATTCCTGGCCATGCTTGCCAGCATTCTGAACGCGTTCAGCAACGATCGAATATTCACGTTTCTGCCCTTGCTGCTGATCGGCAAGGGGGTGGACCCTAAAATCATCGGTTCCTTCGCCCTGGGGTTTTCGGTGGGCTCTTTTCTCGGCAAGATGGCCTGCGGCCGCTTTGTGGACAGTTTCGGACCGCGAAAGGTTTTCGTGGCCGCCGAACTGCTGCTGACGGTCCTGCTCTGTGCCCTGATCATGGCGGACCAGCTTGTCCTCATCGTTAGCATCGCCTTGCTGCTCGGCATTGTGACCAAGGGCACCGTTCCGGTCATCCAGGCCATCATCACCGAACCCGTACGGGATGCCGCCTCCTACGGCGACGTGTTCTCCATCAATTCCTTTCTGCGCGGCATAACCAACATGCTGACCCCGCTTCTTTTCGGCTTCCTGGCCTCCGCCTGGAGCATGAATGCCATCTATGCGATCATGGCGGTGGTGGCGGCGGTGGCCGCCGTGCCGGTTCTATTGATGCGCAGGTTCGATTCCGCCCGTTGAGCAGCGTCGCTCATGGTGAGGTTGTAAAAAAATATTTCAAGTTTTCCATAAAGAAAAATTTGCCGCAAAACGGGATGTGTGCTTGTGTCGCTGAAAAATCCGGATAGCCTGCTGCGATCTCTTCCGCCCGACTGCTGGTCAAAAATTATGCATGTGTAAAATTTTCATTCAGTTTCTAGAAAAAATTCCGTCCCCTTATGCCCCGGAAACCATATGGCGGGCCGCAATCCGCACGCCGCGCGGCCTGGGTCTTCATTGTCATCCGTAAAAGGATAGGCTATGATTACCAACTTAACAAAATGCCCAGTTTGGAGGAGCAGGAAATATGACTGAGGAAAAAATAGAAAGCCCCGCGCAGGAAGAAGCCACTGAAGATTTCGCCGCCATGCTGGCGGCGCACAGCGCTTCTTCCGGCCGTTTGCAGCCGGGCCAGAAGGTCAGCGGCACCGTCATTGCCATCACCGGCGACAGCGTCTTTGTGGATATGGGCATCAAGGTGGACGGCATCATGGAGCGCAAGGACATTCTGGATGCCGAGGGCAAGGAAAGCGCGGGACCTGGCGACAGCGTGGAAGCCTGGGTCATTGCTGTCTCCCCGCAGGAAATCCGCCTGTCCCGCTCCATGAGCGGCAGCGGGGTGGCCGCGCTGGAAGAGGCCCGCGACGCCGCCCTGCCGGTGGACGGCAGGGTGACCGCCGTTTGTAAGGGCGGTTACACGGTGGAAGTGCTGGGCAAGACGGCTTTCTGTCCCGGCAGCCAGATGGACGCTTCCTCGGGCGACGCCGACTCCCTGGTGGGGCGCGGCATGCAGTTCCTGATCATCCGGGTTGAAAACCGGGGCCGGAACGTCGTGGTTTCGCGGCGTGCGCTGCTGGAACGCGAGCGCCAGGAAAATCTGGACAAACTGCTGGAAACCCTCAAGGAAGGCGACACCGTGGAAGGGCGGATCACCCGCTTGGCTCCCTTCGGCGCGTTCATGGAGCTGGCTCCGGCGGTGGAAGGCATGATCCATCTTTCCGAGCTGTCCTGGTCCCGCGTGGGCGCGGCGGACGAAGCGGTGTCCCCCGGCGACCTTGTCCGGGTCAAGGTGCTCGGCATCAGCAAAAACGACAAGGGCCAGATCCGAATTTCTCTTTCGCGCAAGCAGGCCGAGGGCGATCCCTGGCTGGATGCCCCGGAACGCTTGAGCGCGGGCGCCGTGGTGCAGGGCAAGGTGGTGCGCCTGGCTCCCTTTGGCGCTTTCGTCGAGCTGCTGCCAGGCGTGGAAGGCCTGATTCATGTTTCCGAAATGTCCTGGGCCAAGCGGGTTAACAAGCCCGAGGAAGTGCTCAGCGCGGGCGAGACCGTCTCCGTCAAGATCAAGGACGTCAACACCGAGACGCGGCGCATTGCCTTGAGCCTGCGCGACGCCGAGGGCGACCCCTGGCAGGACGCGGCCCAGCGCTTTGCCGTGGGCTCCACGGTGACCGGCACGGTGGAAAGTCGCACCCAGTATGGCCTGTTTGTGACCCTGGCCCCCGGCATCACCGGTCTGCTGCCCGCAGGCGTGATCAAGAACGCCAAAAACGCCGCTCAGTTCAGCAAGCTGGATAAGGACGACAACGTGACCCTGATTGTTCAAAATCTGGACAGTGCCGCTCGCCGCATCAGCTTGGCCCCGGAAGGCTCCGAAGCCGTCGCGTCCGCCGAGGACAAAGCCTGGAAGCAGCATGCCTCCGCCGGGTCGCCCTCTTCCGGCAACGGAATGGGCATTATGGCACAGGCTTTGCAAAAGGCCATGCAAAAAAAGTAACGAGGAGTGGTTCCATGATTGTAAAAAAATACCTCGCCGCACTGCTTACCGTGGCCTTCCTGGCCTCGGCACAGCTTTCGCAGGCGGCGGATCTGCCCGACTTCAGCGAGCTGGCGGCGAAAAGCGGCCCGGCTGTGGTCAATATAGGCACGGAACGCAAGGCCTCCGGGGGCGGCCCTGAAGATTTCTTCGGTGAAATGTTCCGCAATATGCCCCCCGGCTTTGAAAAGTTTTTTGACCAGTTCGGCGGCAAAGGGCGCGGCGGCAAGCGGCCCCAGCAGAAGCAGAAATCGCTGGGTTCCGGTTTTCTCGTGTCCGCTGACGGCTACATTGTGACCAACAACCACGTGGTGGCCGACGCCGATGTGATCCACGTCACTCTGGATGAAGACAACGGCAAAAGCGAAACCCTCAAGGCCACGCTGATCGGTTCCGATGAGGAAACCGACCTGGCCCTGCTGAAAGTGGACGCCAAAAAGCCCCTGCCGTTCCTGACCTTCGGCGATTCCGACGCGCTCAAGGTGGGTGAATGGCTGCTGGCCATCGGCAATCCCTTCGGCCTGGACCACACTGTGACCGCGGGTATCCTTTCGGCCAAGGGCCGCAATATCCGTTCCGGGCCGTTTGACAACTTCCTCCAGACCGACGCCTCCATCAACCCCGGCAACAGCGGTGGTCCGCTGCTGAATATGGCCGGTCAGGTGGTGGGCATCAACACGGCCATCATCGCCAGCGGCCAGGGTATCGGCTTTGCCATTCCCAGCAATATGGCCGCCAAGATTATCAATCAGATCAAGAGCGGCAAAAAGATCAGCCGCGGCTGGATCGGCGTGAGCATCCAGGACATGGATGAAAACACCGCCAAGGCTCTGGGCATGAAAGAGCCCTCGGGTGCCCTGGTGGGCAGCGTCATGGAAAATGAGCCCGCCGCCAAGGGCGGCGTGCAGGACGGCGACGTGATCATCGCCGTGGACAAGAAGGATGTCGAAGACGCCGCGGCGCTGCTGCGCGCCATTGCCGACAAGGCCCCGGGCAGCACCGCTGTGCTGACCGTGTGGCGCGACGGCAAGAACTTCGACCTCAAGGTGACGCTGGGCGAACGCAAGAGCGGCCAGAACGACGGTCGTCCCGGCATGGGCCAGAAGCAGCAGGACGAAGGCCTTCTGGGCCTCTCGGTGCGCCCCCTCAAGGAGGAGGAACGCCGCGAGATGAAGTTCAGCAAGGATGAAGGCCTGCTGATTGTGGACGTCGATCCCGACAAGCCCGCCGCTGAAGCGGATCTGCGTCCCGGCGACGTGATCCTCAAGGCCAACCTGAAGCCCGTGAACAGCGGGGAAGCCCTTTCCAAGATCGTCAAAGAAGTGGGCGTGAAGCGCGGGGCCATTATGCTGCAGATTGAACGGCGCGGAGATGTGTACTTCCGCACCATCCCCCTCGGCAAGTAAGCGCCCTTCCAATGACAACCAGGGCTGTCTCCCAGTGAGACAGCCCTTTTTTGTATGGAGAAAACCCCCCGCTAGGCGGGGGGTTCTAAAAAGCTTACAGCTTTGCCCATGTCAGTAAAACTCCTTTTGATTTGTTAAAAAGTCTCGCGGTCTGGCAACTGCGAGTCAACAAATCAAAAGGAGGTCACGATGGGTGACGCCAAAAGTTTAGCCCACACAAGGTGGAACTGCAAATATTACATTGTTTTTGCGCC
This sequence comes from Desulfovibrio fairfieldensis, assembly GCF_001553605.1. Classification (NCBI taxonomy): domain Bacteria; kingdom Pseudomonadati; phylum Thermodesulfobacteriota; class Desulfovibrionia; order Desulfovibrionales; family Desulfovibrionaceae; genus Desulfovibrio; species Desulfovibrio fairfieldensis. The sequence continues at coordinate 1,457,211 of NZ_CP014229.1, read as the reverse complement.
TAAATATCGCCGCCAGGTGTTCTATGGTGAAAAGAAGCGCGCCATTGGCGAAATTCTGCGCAAGTTGTGCGAATGGAAGGATGTAAAAATAGTGGAGGCAGAATGTTGCCCAGACCACATCCACATGCTGCTTGAGATTCCCCCCAAAATGAGTGTGTCGAGTTTTATGGGCTATCTAAAGGGTAAGAGTAGTCTCATGATCTATGAACAATTTGGGGATTTGAAGTTCAAATACCGCAATCGAGAATTTTGGTGCCGTGGGTATTACGTCGATACAGTGGGCAAGAATAAGGCCAAGATTCAGGATTACATCAAGCATCAGCTGGAGTCGGATAAACTTGGCGATCAGTTGAGCCTACCCTACCCAAGGAGCCCGTTTACGGGCCGCAAGTAACAGAAATGCAAATGTCAGATCGCAAGAGCGCCTGCTAGGGCGCAGCTGGTAAGAAAGCCTTACAGGCGCATATGAAGAACCCCCGGCTATGCCGGGGGGTTCCTTTTATCCATGCGTAAAAAAATGCGGGGAAAGGCAAAGGTCCGTTTGAGCGCTCGCCCAAGGATTGCAGCGCGCTTCGTTCCGGCGTAGAGATAACGTATCTATGCCGGAGGTTCTTTATGGCTGTTGTCCATTGCGACGCGGGGCATTTGCCCGCTCCTGAAAAGCTGGAACGCATCCCCGCGCTGATGAGCGCCTATTACACCGAATTTCCCAATCCCAAGATCCCGGCTCAGCGCGTGTCGTTCGGCACTTCCGGGCATCGCGGCTCATCGGTGCTGCATACCTTCAACGAAGAGCATATTTACGCCATCACTCAGGCCGTCTGCGACTACCGCAAAGCCAAGGGCGTTGACGGCCCGCTTTTTCTGGGCGGGGATACGCATGCCCTGTCCGAGGCTGCCTTCCGCTCGGCCCTGGAAGTGCTGGTGGCCAACGGCGTGAGTGTGCGCATCGCCAGAAACGGCGAGTTTACCGCAACCCCAGCCGTCTCGCACGCCATCTTGCGCTGGAACGCCGGACGGAGCAGCGGTCTGGCCGACGGCATTATTATCACCCCATCTCATAACCCGCCGCGCGACGGCGGCTTCAAATACAATCCTCCGCACGGCGGGCCGGCCGAAACCGAAGTCACGGCCTGGATTGAAAAAAGCGCCAACGCCTATCTGGACAGCGGCAACCGCAACGTCCAGCTCGTGCATTTGCGCGCGGCGCAGAGATCCTCCCTGGTGGAGGAGTACGACTTTACCCGCGCCTATGTGGAAGATCTGCCCAAGGTGTTGGACATGAAGGCCATTGCCGCTTCCGGCCTCAAGCTGGGCGTGGACCCTTTGGGCGGGGCCAGCCTGCCGCTTTGGGAACCCATTGCCGAGACCTATGGCCTGGACCTGACCGTGGTCAACAAGGAGGTGGACCCCACCTTCCGTTTTGTGCCCTGCGACAAAGACGGCTTAATCCGCATGGATTGTTCCTCGCCCTATGCCATGAGTCGCCTGCTGGAGATACGCGACGACTTTGATCTGGCCTTTGCCTGCGATCCGGATTCCGACCGCCACGGCATTGTGACCCGCCAGGAACTGATGAACCCCAATCACTATTTGACTGTGGCGGCTTGGCATCTTTTCCGTACCCGTACGGGCTGGCCAAAGGATTGCGGCATCGGCAAAACCCTGGTGACCAGCGCCATGCTGGACAGAGTGGGGAAGGAGCTGGGGCGGCCCGTGGTGGAAGTGCCCGTGGGCTTCAAGTGGTTTGTGCCCTATCTGCTCAACGGGCGGTGCGGCCTGGGCTGCGAGGAGAGCGCCGGGGCTTCCTTCCTCTGTTTTGACGGCTCCCCCTGGAGCACGGACAAGGACGGCCCCTTGATGTGCCTTCTGGCCGCTGAGATCATGGCCAAGGAACAGGCATCTCCCAGTGAAATCTACCAAAAGCTGACCGAAAAGCTCGGCGCACCGGTCTATCAGCGTCTGGACGCGCCCGCCGACGACCGCACCCGCGCGCTGCTCAAGGCTTTGACGCCGGAGAGCGTGCATCTGAAAACCTTGGGAGGCTCGCCGGTGACCAGTGTGCTGACCCGTGCGCCCGGCAATGACGCGCCCATCGGCGGGGTCAAAGTCAGCAGCGAAGACGGCTGGTTTGCCGTGCGCCCTTCAGGTACGGAAGCCATCTGCAAGGTTTATACTGAAAGTTTCAAAGGCGAAGCCCAGCTCTGCGCTCTGCAAAAGGACGCCATCGACTTTTTGGAACGCCAGCTGAAAAAAGAAGGGTAGGGCATGGTGAAAAGCGGGGACGGGCAGGCCTGCCACAGCAACTTTCGTGTCGGCATGTTTCCGCGCGTTTTGTGGGCCGCTGTCTGCGCTTTTTTCTGCATCATGGACCTAAATGAAATCCGGAATGCATTCCACGATCCGCAATACCAGTGGCTGTTCGGCAGTGAGGCTGTCAGCGGTCTGCCGTGGTATCATTCGCGTGCGGTCTATGTGAGCTGCATGGCCGGAGAGGTTCTCTGGTATCTCGTGGGGATGGGACTGAGCCTCAACGCCAAGAGGCCACGCCTTTTCCAGATCCATCTGGTCCTCTCGGCGCTTTGGGTCATCGGCATTGCGCAATACGCCCAGCAATAGGGCAGTTGACGCATTGCATGCGCGATGTCTGCAAATCCTTGCCACGAAGCGCGTAGGCGGGTTTGCTCGCCGTAAACGAGCATTTCAAGTGTTAAATTGTCCTGGAGCAGGGCGGTTACACTTGGGACGGCAAGCCGACGCTTTGCCTGAGACCGGCCACTTCTCCGGGGGCCAATGCCCTGGCAGCGCCCGGCTTAAGGCTGCCCAAAGCCAATGGCCCCTGAGCCACGCGGCGCAGACGCAGAATAGTCAGGCCCAGATCCCGGCACATGCGCCGTATCTGGCGATTGACGCCTTGGCGTAATACCATGCGCAACAGGGTATTGCCGTTCTCAGCCGTTTTCGCTTCCACATCCACCGGCAGCAAGGCTTGGCCTTCGTCCAGGCGCATGCCCCGGCGCATGACCGCCAGAGCCGTTTCCGGCACAGACCCGCGAATCAGCACCTCATAGGTCTTGGGCTGGTGATGCCGGGGATGAGTAAGCCGTTGGGCCAGTTCGCCGTCATTGGTCAGCAGCAGCAGGCCTTCTGAAAAATAATCCAGGCGTCCCACGGGATAGAGCCGCAGATGACGCACCTCGGGCGGCAGATATGCCATGACCGTGGGCCGCCCCTCGGGATCATTCACCGTGCAGACCGTCTGCACGGGTTTGTGCAGCAACAGATAATAATATTCTTGAGCGGCGGCGAGCTCCCGGTCATTGACCGCGATGCGATCACCGGGCAGTACACGCCGGGCCGGATTTTCCTCCAGAGTGCCGTTGATCCGTACCTGACCCGCAAGAATAAGCTCGTCGGCCTTGCGCCGTGAGCACAGACCGGCGGCGGCAATGGCCTTGTTCAGGCGCACGCCGTTTGTCACATAGTCCCTGGTTGCACTTTCCGGCGGCGCGCTTGCGGCGCGGCGAACATCAGCCCGGTCGGCGGCATGCGTGCGCGGCGCCTGTGACGGGCGTCGTGTGGAGACGGTGTGAGGCCTTGATTTTCCGAACATGAATGGCTCCTGGCTGGCTTGTGAGGGCATCGTGCTGGAAGAGGGGGACCGCGTCAAGCGCGATTCCCTGATTCGCCGCTTGGGAATCAAAAGTTTACATAATTATCATTATGGGACATTTATCTCAATTTACGTCGACCTAGGGAAGGGCTCGTCTCCACCTCTGAAGACGTAGATCGCCCGCACCCACATCTTCGGGATGAACTGCCGGGATGGTCGGGGCCGGGGCTTGCCGACAAGGCGGCTCTGACGTACAACACAAACCGGTCTTGTGTTCCAATCCCAAGGAGTTTTCATGGGCTTTGCCAACAGCACCTGCAGTTTTACCCGGTTCCGTATTCTGGACCCCGTGTCCTCCGAGCTCTGGCAGCAGATTCCAGATAAGCTCAAGCAATCCGCCTTTCGCGACATTGACGATATCCCTGAAATGCAGGCTCAGGGCTGGGTCAGCTTTGAGGATATGCTGGATTCGGAATGGGCCGCCGCACCGCCTCAGAAAGGAGCTTATATCGTCTTTTCCCTGCGCCTGGACATGCGGCGCATTCCGGCGGGCGTGGTGAAAAAGCATCTGGCCCTGGCCCTGCGCCAGGAAAAAGAGCGTATGCGCGAACAGAACAAGACCTTTATCTCCCGTGAACGCAAAAAGGAACTCAAGGAGCAGGTCATGCTGCGCCTGCGTCAGCGTTTCCTGCCGGTGCCGGGCGAATTCAACGTGCTTTGGGCCACGGACAAAAATGAAGTCTGGTTCGCCTCCACACAGAATAAGATGATCGACCTCTTCATGGAGGAATTTCTGAAAACCTTTGAGTTGCATCTGGAGCAACTGACGCCGTATAATCTGGCGGCCGCCATGCTGGACGAGGAAAGCCTCATCCGTCTGGACCAGCTTGAAGCAACCCAATTCGCGCTGCTCACCTAGTGTCTGATTGCAAAATTTCGAGCATGATTATGCTCTCAATTTTAGCAGGATCGTCCGCGAAAAACCCTGGTTTTTCGTGGACTCACGGCGGCTTTACCGTGTCTAATTTTTCAAATTGGACACTAGCAGGGAGAACTCTATAAAATGAATATGCCCATTTCCGGCGAATCCACCGACAGTATTCTGGGGCAGGAATTTCTGACCTGGCTCTGGTACCAGAGCGATACCGCGCCCGGCGCTTTCACGGACAGCGAAGGCTCGCCTTTTGCCGTTTCCATGGAACAGCGCATCGTGGTTCAGGGCGGTGAAGGCGACGCCAAGGAAACCGCCTCGGTTTCCGGCTCGCTTTCACCCCTGCGCGAGGCGCGCTTCGGCCTGGGCACGGGCAAGAAGGTCAGCCGGGCCCTGATCCGCCTGGAAAAAGAAGAACTGGCTTTTCAGCTCACGCTCAAGGCCGAGGACTTCGGCTTGGGCAGCCTCAAGACGCCCAAACTGGACAAGGGCGACAGCGATGACGATCCCGACGCCCTGCTGCTGGAAAAATTTTATCTGATGGAGGTCTGCGTCGGCCTGCTGGACTCTCTGTACGCCCGCTTTCTCAAGCTGCGCCTTTCGCCGGAGTGGCAAAAGGAAGTGGCGGATATGCGCCAGTGGCTGACGCGGACGGAGTAAGCCGCCCTTCCCTCTATGAGTCAGTCCCCTTCCCCTGTCCGCGGCCGTCGGGGCCGCATCGCGGCCATTGCCCTGAGAGCCGCCAGAAAAACCCTCTGGATGTTACTGGTGCTCTGGGGCATCACCCTGATCTCCTTCTGGGTCATCCATCTGGCCCCCGGCTCACCGACGGACATGGAAACCACCCTGAACCCCCTGGCGGGCGAAGCGGCACGCCAGCGGCTGGAAGCGCTCTACGGCCTGGATCGCCCCCTCTATATTCAGTACGGGGACTGGCTGCTGCGCCTGCTGCATTTTGATTTCGGCAATTCCATGTCCGCGGACGCGCGGCCCGTGCTGGACAAAATTCTGGAACGCTTGCCCCTGACCGTGTCCATGAATGTGATTTCCCTGGTGCTGACCCTGATCATCGCCATTCCCGTGGGCATACTCTCGGCCTGCAAGCGTAACTCCTTGCTGGACCGCAGCGTGACCGTGCTGGTCTTTCTGGGTTTCGCCATGCCCTCCTTCTGGCTGGCCCTGCTGTTGATGATGTTCTTCGGCATCGATCTTCAGTGGCTGCCTATTTCCGGCCTGACGTCTATGGATTACGCCAGCCTGAGCCCTTGGGGGAAACTCTGTGATCTGGCCCGGCATCTGGCGCTGCCCATTCTGGTCTACACCATCGGCGGTCTGGCCGGCATGTCGCGCTATATGCGCGCCTGCATGCTGGAAGTGCTGCGCCAGGATTACATCCTCACGGCCAAAGCCAAAGGTTTGCCGCCGAGCCTGATCATCCGGCGACACGCCCTGCGCAACGCCCTGCTGCCGGTCATCACCCTGCTGGGCCTTTCCGTGCCGGGACTCATCGGCGGCAGCGTGATCATTGAATCCATTTTCGCCCTGCCCGGCCTGGGGCAGCTCTTTTACTCGGCGGTCATGGCCCGCGACTACACTATGATCATGGGCAATCTGGTGCTGGGCGCGGTGCTCACCCTGGCGGGCAATCTTCTGGCCGACGTCTGTTACGGCTTGGCCGACCCGCGAATCCGCGCCTCCGGGGAGCAGAACTGATGCTGCCCGCCGCCGTAAAGCGCTTGCTCGGGCGCAACCTCATGCTTACCCTGGGCCTGGGCATTGTGCTGTTCATGTCTCTGGCGGCCCTCTGCGCCCCGCTGATCGCGCCCTATCCGTCCACGGCCCAGCATCTGGACAACATTCTGGAACCGCCCTCCTCCCGTTTCTGGCTGGGCACCGACCGTCTGGGGCGGGATGTCTTTTCCCGCCTGCTCTACGGGGGGCGCGTGTCTCTCTGGGTGGGCTTCGTGGCCGTGGGCATCTCCATCAGCATCGGTACGGTGCTGGGCCTGATCAGCGGCTACTTCCGGCGCTGGGTGGATGAAGCCATTATGCGCATGGTGGACATCATGCTCTGCTTCCCCTCCTTTTTCCTGATCCTGGCGGTCATTGCCTTTCTGGAGCCCGACCTTACCAATATCATGGTTGTCATAGGCCTGACCTCCTGGATGGGCGTAACCCGTCTGGTGCGCGCCGAGGCCCTCAGCCTGCGCGAACGCGAATTTGTGGCCGCCGCACGCTTGGCGGGCAGCCCCACCCGGCGGATTTTATTCCGCCATATTCTGCCCAATGCCCTCGCGCCGGTGCTGATCACCGCCACTCTCGGCGTGGCCGGAGCCATTCTGGTGGAGTCGAGCCTGAGTTTTCTGGGACTGGGCGTACAGCCACCCACGGCCAGCTGGGGCAATATGCTCATGGAAGGCAAAACCGTCATCGAAAACGCGCCCTGGCTCTCGGTTTATCCGGGCCTGGCTATTCTGATCACTGTACTCGGTTATAATCTTCTGGGTGAAAGCCTGCGCGATCTGCTGGACCCGCGTCTCAAGCAATAGTCCTTTTGCCTTGGGCAACCTGTTTTGTTAGTATGAATGCGGCGGCATAGGCCTGTGCGGCCTGAAAAGCGGCACATATTTAATCTATCGCTTGAAGTTGTAAACAACCATGCTGGAATATCTGCGCATCCGTAATCTGGCCCTGATCGAAGATATGGAGCTGGACTTTTCGCCGGGCATGAATGTGCTTACCGGCGAAACCGGCGCGGGTAAAAGTTTTATCCTCAAGGCTCTGGGCTTTCTGCTGGGCGACAGGCTGAGCGCCGAAATGGTGCGCCCCGGCGCGCAACGGGCCCAGGTGGAGGCGCTGTTCACCCTTGACGATCAGGATCTGGTGTTGCGGCGCGAACTGCTGGCCGAGAGCGGCCGCAGCCGCTTATACATCAACGACGCCCTGAGTTCACAGGAAAGCCTGCGTGATCTGCGCGCGCGTCTGGTGACGCACACCAGCCAGCACGGCCAGCAGCAACTTTTGCAGCCCGCTTTTCAGGCCAAACTGATGGAGAGCGCCTTTCCCCGGCCCGAGCTGCTGGAAGAGCGCGACGCCCTGCTCGGCCAACTACAGGAAGTTTCATCCCGGCGTAAGGCCCTGTCGGCAAAGCAGGCCAGCTTGGCCGACAGGCGCGACCTGCTGGAAATGCAGCAGCAGGAGATAGATAAAGTATCGCCTGAAGAAGGCGAGGAAGAGCATCTGGAAGAATTGCGCGCCCAGCTCCGCTCGCAGGAGCATCTGCGGGAGAATTATGAGAACGCCCTGACGCTGCTGCACGGCGAGGACGGACCGGGCCTGCTTGATATGCTTGGGCGCTTTGAACGCCTCATCCATACCATGAGCCGGGACGACGCGGTTCTGGCCCCGGAGGCCGAGGCTGTTGCCGCTCTGCGTCAGCAACTGGTGCACCTTGGCAATCATTTGCGCCGCCCTCCCCTGCCCGATGAGGAAATGGACATGGACAAGGTGGAGGAACGCCTCTTTGCTTTGGCCCAGCTTAAGCGCAAGCTGCGGCGCAGCCTGCCGGAAATCCTCGCCCTGCGCGGAGAAATCGAAGAGAACCTCTCTTTTCTGGACGTCTGTGCGCTGGACCTCTCGCGCCTTGCCAAAGAAGAAGCCGCGCTGGCGGAAAAACTGGCGGCCGTGGTGGAACGTATCCGGCCTGTACGCCGGGAAGCCGCAAGCTCTTTTGCCCATAGCCTGGAAGACCAGTTACGCGATCTGGGCTTTTCCGAACAGGTGCGGGTGATTCCCGATTTTGTGCCGCAGGAACTCTGGCCGGGCGTCGCGGATGAACGGGTACGCATTCTCTGGGCCCCCAATCCGGGCCAGCCTCCACAGCCCTTGGACCGCATCGCTTCGGGCGGCGAGCTGTCACGCTTTTTGCTGGCCCTCACCAGCGTGCGCCGGGACGCGGAAAGCGCCACATATATCTTTGATGAGGTGGACGCCGGTGTGGGCGGCCTGACCTTGAACAAGCTGGCGGAAAAGCTCAATGCCCTGGCCGAACAGCGCCAGATGTTGCTGATCACCCACTGGCCCCAACTGGCCGCGCGGGCGCGCAAACATTTTCAGATCAGTAAAGTGGTCCGCGAGGATGCCACCTTTACGCTTTGCTCGCCGCTTGACGGCCCGGCCCGGCATGAGGAATTGGCCCGGATGGCGGGCGGCGGCCCTCAGGGTGAAGCCCTGGCGCGCAGTTTGGAAGCCTGATTCCGCTGTTCCACTGCTTTTCTTTTTCGCTCCCTTCCCCACACACAGCCACTGGCAAATTTTGCCGCACTGCCGGTCTTCCGTCGCTCTCGGACTGAAATCTCCCGTGGAAAAGTCGTCAAAAACGCGCCGTCGGAACCGGGAACGCATACGGCATAGCCCTGCTTTTCCCATAGGCTGGGCCGCCTCTCTTAAATTTCTCTAGACTTTTAAGGGCGATGGAAAGCTCAAGCCGTGCTGGCACCTATTTTGCTTAAGTGCGGGGTAAGCACACGCAAGGGAAAAAATAGCCGTGGATGTTCGTGCAAACAGCCGGGGACATCCAAGAGCATTGTATGCCGGAGAAATCACTCCACTGGAGGAGTTCGTGAATACCGACAGTCAGAACCACCTCACCAGCATGGTCCATATGCAGTCCGGCGTTTCCGCCTCGGTTGCGGCGGCTGTGGAGTCCGATTCCGGCGATGTTGCGCCGCTGTCGCTGGGGGGCAGAGCATCCCACGCCCTGCAAAGCCTGAGCCGGGATGGCCGTGAACTTTCGCAAGCCCTGGAGGCGCATTTGGACAGCCTGCAGGAATCGTTCATGGCCCTGTTGCACGGGCAACTGGACGCCGGGAAGCTGGAGCTGGAAGAACGCCTGCATCTTTACCTCTCGCCGGAGGGCCGCTTGGTGGTTGAAGGCAGCGACAACGATGCGGAAAAAGTCTGTGAACTCATTTCCCGCAAACCCGCCTTGCAACGCCGCTTTCAGGAACTGGCCCGGCTGGCCCTGCTCTCGCATGGCGTGGAAGTGGCCTGTCAGGCCCACACCGCCTTGCGGGAACCGGAACAGGAGGCCGACAACCCCTTGTTCAGCCGCTATCATATGTGTCTCAAGGGCCCGCTTTCGCATTTTTATGTCCGCTGAGCTTGCCAAGCGAGCGCAAGCGGCTTATTCTATTTACCTACCCGAATATGGGGGCGCACTGGTTTCGACGTGGATGTAGAAGCCGGAGCGGCAGGCCGAGGCGCCGCTGGCCTCGTAAAAAAGCGGCAACACAGTAATTGCCAACAACGATTACGACTACGCTTACGCTGCCTAGTCAGCGAGGCAACTGACCGCATAGCCGGTCGCGCTGCTCGGGACCACGCCTGATAATCCCGAGCGGCGACATTTATCAGGCTGGCGGAAACCGGCGCTCGCCGGGGTTTTCCGTGAGAATGTCACCGGCGGGCTTGCCGCGTTGCGCTTGGTCAGGGGCCACCAGCGCGGCGAGATTTAATCCTGGCCTAAGCCTGTAGATGCTTCGCGTGGAGTATTCGCGGACGGGGGTTCGATTCCCCCCGCCTCCACCACCCCCTGTTTCAGCAAGGCTCACGGTGTTTCAATGAAACCCGTGAGCCTTTTTGTTTATGGCGTTAGCCAGTTGAGCGCACAAGCGCGCGAAAAGGCCCCCCGGCTATGTCGGGGGGCCTTTCTCTAACAAATTTAGGAGCCGCCTAAGAGGTTACCCCGATAGTCCTCCTACAAACTAATTCCCAATCCACAATCGTGGAACAAGCAAGACTCAGCCTGTCCAAGGGTTTTTGGAGGTTTTGCGCAAGCAGAAAATAAGTATAATCTTCATCGTTATTGTTTTCCGCATAGCCCCGCATTAGCTCTATCATCAAATAAAATTCATTGTAGATTTCCCGCAAAGCGTGGGCGAATCTATCCGTTTCGTATTCTTCCAATAGTTCCTGTTCTTCTTCAACGCTTCTTATCGGGATGTAATATTCCCGGTACTGGTCGCCGTCTCTGGGATTGCCTGGGCCGGATGGGGAAGAAAGGGAGATGGGTTCAGACATGAAAAACTCCTAGATTTAGTTTTCGGCATTAGAAATGAGAAATGCCGGGACTCAACTACGTTCTAGGAACGCTGCTCTTATTCCCCTTGCAGGTATTGTATTAGGAGCTATCGACCCGGCAATAGTATGCTGATGGCGACAAGTCGCACAAAAGAAAACCCAGCATAAAACGCCGGGCAGTGTGCACGATAAAAACCAGCCGTACACCCGCTGCCTAGAAGTAGTAAGAAAAGTCTATGCGGGAAGATTGGAAAAAGTCAAGCTGCACGCCGTTAAAATAAAAAAGGCACCGTAAGTTGGTGCTCTGCAAATTTTCATATAAAAAAACAATGCGTTATAAATTTTTTCATTATTCCCATAAGGTCACAGAGTTTTACCTAGCTCAAAGGAGTTCCAGCATGAAAAAATTCATAGCGATTTTTGTAATGGCCTTTTTGGGCTTTGTGGGCGCGTTCGGAATGGCGCTTTCCGCACCGACTGAGCCCCTTGTTCCCGAAAGAGGCGAAGCACAAGTCGCAACCGCCCCGACGTGAACCGGCCCCGAACAAGCCCGCCCATGCAAAGCCGGCCCGGACAAAAAGTCTCATCTTGATATGAAACCGCAACCGGATAAGCGGTCGGACCAGAAGCCGGATCATCCGAACATGCGTCCTCCGGAACCGCGTGAAGAAATTCCAACGAATAATGAAGAGCCCCCGGTTCCGGTGGAACCGGGGGCTTGCGCAGATAAGGACGATCCTCCAGCGCTCCGGCCTTCTGATTATTCCTTCTCATTCTTTGGGAATACGGTGGAAAAAACCTGGCATGCATCGGCTACCGCATCTTTGGGGGACAGCTCCCGGTCCAGCGCCAGCATCAGGCAGGCTGAATGGGCCAGGGCAAGACGAGTTTCACGGTCGAAGTCAGCTACCAAGGTTTCGCATTCCGCTTCCATCAACATAAACACCCTCCTTTGAATAATATCATCAGATGGGTCTGATGGTTTCAATATAGCAAAACATAGACAGATTGCTATAGAAAAATAGTATTCCCCGGTATTTCTTTTTTGCTCTATCCAACCGGGAATCTTCTATTTATAACGGCGATTCTGCCGGATCAGGCGGTGCGGAATGATCCTGTAAAAATGCCCTGATGAAAGCAGGTGACAGGACCGTTGAAGTAGTGAGGATCTTATGAAATACTGAAAGGATACGAGAACGACCGTTCGTTTTCGTCCCCTATGGACCAGGGAGAAAGTAATGCGCATATTTACACAAGAAATTATAGTCGAAGCTCAGGATATTGACATTCAGAAGCGTGTGAGCAATCTGTGCTATGTGCAGTGGATGCAGGATTTGGCAATACAGCACTCCACTTCCGTGGGCTGGAGCATGGAGCGCTACGAGGCCGTGGGCCAGAGCTGGGTGGTCAGGCAGCACACCATTTCCTACAAGCGCCCGGCGTTTCTGGGCGAAGTCATCACGGCGGCCACCTGGGTTTCTGCATTCGCGCCACGGCAGAGCCTGCGCCGCTATCTGTTCTGGCGCGGCGCGGACAAGACGCTGCTTGCCGAGGCGGAAACCAACTGGGTCTATATCGACCTTAAAAGCGGCAGGCCGATCCGACTGCCCGACGAGCTGCGCGCAGCGTTTGAAACAGTTGAAGACAACAGCGAGGTTTTGAGGCTGTTGCGGAAATAGGGATTGCAAACGCGGTCGCGTCTCTAACAGGCGGCAAGCCCCTCCTTGAGCAACTCCACGCCCCTGTCCAGCTCTTCCTCGCTCAAGTGCGCATAGCCCAGGATAAGTTCGTGCCCGTGCGCGCCGTCCCGGCAGAGGGAATATGCCTCAACCGGCACGACCGAGACGCCGCGCTGGTGAAGCCGGGCCAGAAGTTCCTTTGTAAAAACAACACCCGGAAAAGCCGCCACCAGATGCAGGCCCGCAGCCTGTCCTCTGAGCTCGAAGCGATCGCCGAAGTGCCGCACCAGGCTTTGCAGCAGGCGCGCCCGTTTGCGCTGATACAGCTTTCGCATTTTCCAGATATGCCGTTCCAGACCGCCCCCGCTGATGAAAGCGGCCAGCGCATGTTGCGACAGGGCGTCTGTGTGCACGTCAGTGTATAGCTTTTCCCGCCTCCAAGGCTCTTGCAGAGTTTCCGGCACGATGGCGAAGCCCAGGCGCATGGCAGGTGCGAGTATTTTGCTGAATGAGCCCAGATAGACCACTGTCTCAGGAGCGAGTTCATACAAAGAACTGAGGGGAGCGCCTTCATAGCGGAATTCGCTGTCGTAATCGTCCTCCACAATGCGGCATCCAAACGCTTGGGCAAAACTGATCAGGGCTTGGCGGCGTTGCACTGGCAGCACACCGCCCAAGGGATATTGGTGTGATGGCGTCACATAGGCAAAGGCGATGCGTGCCGCTTTTTCCCGATTGAATGTCTCCAGGGCGGAAGTATCCATGCCGCGCTCATCAGCCCGCAGCCCCTCCACGGCGTATCCGGCCCTGGCGACGACCTCCAGCAGTCCCGTGTGGACGGGATCTTCCACCAGCACCGTGTCGCCATCCCCGCGCAGGAGCCCGGCCACAATCCGTAAACCCTGCGTGGAGCCGGAAGTGATCATCACCCGCTCCGGCGGCACGCGGATGCCGCGCACCCTGAAAAGATAGGCCGCAATGGCTTCACGCAACTCCCATACGCCGCCGGGACTGCTGTAGCGAAAGGCGCGGCCGGGCAGACTCTCACAAATACCCCGGTACAGTCTGCCCCACTCCTTTTGAGGAAAGTTCTCCAGGGCCGGAATGCCTGAACGGAAATTGACGCAGCCTGTTTCAATAACGTGGGCTTGCGGCCGTCTTTGCGCCGGGAGGGGGACGGCGGTTCCCGGCTTCAGCATGACGGCGGCTATGCCGTGGGCAACGCGGGTTCCGGAGCCGTGGCGCGTTTCCAGATAGCCCTCGGCAAGCAACTGCTCGTATGCCTCAAGCACGGTGTGCCGCGCTATTCCCAGATCTTTGCCCAGGGCGCGGCTGGAGGGCAGTTTTTCTTCCGCTTTCAGATCGCCGCGCAGAATCAGGGCCTTTACCTGCTCGTAAACCTGCCTGCTCAACGGTACGCCAATGCCTGTTCGCAGCTCCAGCCACATAATCAACCACCTCAAGTGGTATGGTCAAAGTTCTTTGAAAGTGGATCTTTTTTATCCACTTTGTCCACACTACAGTGGCCGCCGGAAAGAGGCAAGGCGGCTCTGGCAAGGATGCCGGAGCCTTCCCTCGGATTTTTTAGCATCACATCCGGGCTGGACAATGAAAAACGAGCGAATAAAGGCGTATCTTTTTCTCGCAACGGCTATGAGCATTGCGGGGAGCGCCGTAGTGGCCGGAAAATGCATGGTCGCGTCTATGCCGGTCTTTCTCGCCGCGGAGCTGGGCATCTTCGTCAGCCTGCTGATCCTGCTGCCTTTGGCCTTCCGGCAGCGGCGCGGTCCATGGAAAACAGACGGCAAAACCCATCTTGCGCTTCTGTTGCAGGCCCTGTTCGGGATCGTTCTGTACCGTGCATTCATCTTCCTGGGGCTGCGCCACACCACAGCGGCGGCGGGCGGGCTCATCAGCAGCGCGGCCCCGGCGCTCATCGCGTTTCTGGCTTTTGTGCTGCTGCGCGAAAAAATATCCGGAAAGCGCGTGATCGGGGCCGTCAGCGTGTCCATCGGCATTCTGGCCGTCAATCTCCATCCTTTTTTGAATGACGCCTCTCAGGCGGCCGATGCCATTCTGGGGAACTGTCTGATTCTGGCCGCCGTTCTTTGCGAATCCGGCTTTTCAGTCATGAGCAGGGCAAAATGCGGGCAGCTGACGGCGCTACGCAGAACCGCGCTGATTTCCCTGTACGCCTTCCTCTGCCTGCTGCCCTGCGCCGTGTATGAGGCCAGAGAATATGATTTTGCGGCCATGCCGTTTTCCACGGCTCTCTACATCGGTTATTACGGAATTTTCGTGTCCTTTCTGTCCTATGTGTTCTGGTTTAAAGGTATTGCCGTTGTTCCGGCGGGGATTGCCGCTTCGTTCACCGGCCTGGTTCCGCTCACCGGCGTGTTGCTTTCGTGGGCGGTGCTGCATGAGAGTATCAGCGGAGCCTACTGGTTCGGTCTGTTGTTTGTGCTGCTGGGGATCGGGCTCGCATGCCTGCCGGACAAGAGGCGCCCCGCAGGCGCTCCGGACGGGAGCGATGCACACGCTTCCGGCGGCGGGTGAGCGCCGCGAAGCGTTCACCCGTCCGGATTGCTTTGTTCAGGCCTCAGCGTGAACCGCAAAAACCTCCCTGGCGGCGAACAGGCCGTTCAGAGCCGCCGGGAATCCGGCGTATACGGCCATCTGCATGATGACTTCCACAATCTCTTCCCGCGTGCAGCCCACATGCAGCGCGGCGGAGATATGCACCTTGAGCTGTGGACTTGCGTTGCCCAAGGCGGTCAGGGCGGCGACCACCGCGATTTCCCTGCTCTTCAGATCGAGTCCGGGACGGGCGTAGATGTCTCCAAACGGAAATTCAATGAGGTAGCGGGCAAAGTCGGGCGCGATATCCCGCAGGCTTTCCAGCACGACTTCGCCGCTCTTGCCGTCCACTTGACGCAGAATGTTCAGACCGGTCGCGTAACGTTCGGAATGCATGTCTTTCTCCTTTTTCCCCGTTATAGGAGCCTGTCCAGGCTTTTCATCGTGCGTTGTTTGCGATACCTTTCAGGTATGACAAATATTCCGCCCAATGCATCAGACATGCACGCACTGCGCTGTTTTGCCGTCGCGGCCGAGGAAAGCAATCTGCACCGGGCGGCGCAACGGCTGCTGATCTCCCAGCCTCCCTTGAGCCGCTTGATCAAAAAGCTGGAAGAGCGCCTGGGGCTGACGCTCTTTGTCCGGCATACCAAGGGGCTGACCCTGACAAAGGACGGCGCGCGGGTGCTGGAGATCATCCGGCCGCTTTTGCGCCTGCAGGAAAAAACCTTCGCGCGGTTGGCGGATCTGGCGCAGCCCGTGGGAAACATTATTGCTCTGGGTCTGACCACCGCTTTTGAACAGGGAGTTTTTTCCGGCATGGAAGCGCATTTGCGCGGCCGGTACGGCGAACGGCTGCGCGTGACGCGGGAAACCTCGCCCCGTCTGGCGCGGGCCGTGCGCAGGGGCGGGCTGGACGCGGCGCTGGTGGCTCTGCCTTTGGAAGCCCCCGGCCTCGCCCTCCGGCCTTTGCCGTATGCCGAACCGCTGCAGGCGGTTCTGCCCGAAAGCTGGCCCGAAGCCCGGCATGGCAGCCCGCCTCTCAGGGCGTTGAGCGGCAAGTCTTTGTTCTGGTTCCGCCGGGAGAGCAATCCGGCCTTTTTTGATCATATGCGGGGCGTGTTCGCCCATGTGGGCTTTGCCCCCACCTATCTGGAAGAACCGGCGGAATATGATGTTCTGCTGGCGCGCATTGCTTCCGGCGAGGGCCTGGGACTGCTGCCGGTTTCCTTTGCGGCCATCCAGCGGAAAGGCCTTGTCTTTGCGCCGTTGGCAGAAGCCGCGCTGCTGCGGGTTCAGCTTGGTCTGGCCGTGCTGCCGGGCAGGGAAGAGCTTGCGGACGAACTTACTCGGGAGCTGAGCGCGATGAATTGGCCGCATCAGCGGAGCCGGAGCTGATGCGCCGTCAGGGGTCAAGGCAACGCAGATGCTTCAGGCTGCCTGCAAAGTCGCCACTAGCCAGTGCCATAATTGATCTTATACCTATCGTTGAGGCTCCTGCACGACTCTCCACGAGAAAAACTTTTTTCGTTTTTTCTTCTTCTTTGTCACTACCGTGGCGGTGAAAATTTCCGAGTAACTTCGGATTTTTTACTTGACGAAAGGGAGGCGGGCCCGGAAAATGATTAACTACATACAGCATCAAAGGGACGGAAATGGACCATATGCGCAACGATGCCGCGCTGTTCGGCTTTATTGATGCGGTAACCGGGCGATTGGATTATGAAAAATCCCTGACCGCCCTTCTGCCGTCACTGGTCGAAATTCTGCGCGCATATCTGCCCCTCAACGCCCTGATTGTTCTGCGCCGGGACAAAGACGATCTCCACCTCAACCCGGTTGCCTGGAGCGTCTCGCCCGATCTGCCGGAGGAGAAGCTCTGCCGGGCATTCAGCGGGCAGGAAATTTTTGAACGCTTGTGCGGCCTGCAAGATCAGCCGGACGCCACAGCGGGCGCATTGCGCGCCTGTCTGCCCGGTTCCCTTCAAAAAGTTTTTCATGGCATGGCATGGCCTCTGCGGGACCAGAACAGACAGGCGCTGGGCTTTGCGCTTTTCAGCCGAGCGCCTGGGGATGCGCCCTGGGATGCCGAACAGCGCCGCTATATGGAATTGTTCGCCACACTGCTGGGTCTTTTCAGCGCCGGTCAGGCCTACTGCTCTCACCAAGCCTTCCATAATCGTATTTTCAATGCCGCCATGGACCGGGTAAAGGTCTGCATTTACATTACGGATCCCCAGACGGACCGTATCCTTTACATGAACCAGTTCATGAAGGATATCTTCCAGCTTGAAAAGCCTGAGGGTAAAATCTGCTGGCAAGTTTTGCAGAACGACAAGTCACGGCGTTGCGAATTCTGCCCTGTGAACCATCTGAGCGCTCATCTTGACGATCACTCCGTATACCGCTGGGAAGAACATAATACGCGGACGGGCCGTTTCTTTGAAAACTACGACAGCCTGATGCGCTGGAGCGACGGATCGCTGGTGCATTTGCAGCAATCCATTGACATCACCGACAGCAAACGCCTGCGGCGCGAGGCCTCCCGCGACGATCTCACGGGCCTGCTGAACCGCCGGGCCGGTCTTGAAAGGCTGGCCCAGGCTATCGACGAGGCCAGGGCCGGAGACGCGTCGCTTATCGTGGCCCTTCTTGACCTCAATGACCTTAAAAATATCAACGACACCTTCGGGCACATGGTCGGCGACGCGGCCATCAACCTTGTGGCGCGGGAGATTGAAGCCGGTCTGTCCGGGGCGGATTTCTGTTTCCGCCTGAGCGGCGACGAGTTCGTGGTTGTTTTTCATGAACTGGACCGCCACACGGCGGCCCTCAGCCTTAAAAATGTGCTTCATAATCTGGAAGCGAGAAGAGCCGCGCTGCGCCTGGAACACGAATTGAGTTTCTGCTTCGGCTGTTTTGAGGTACGCCCGGACATGCAGCTGGCCCTGACGGCCATTCTCTCCAAGGCCGATGAAAGCATGTATGAGCAGAAAAAACAGGCTCATATCAAACTGGCCGCCCGGCGGCTGCGCGAAGCATGCCCCGCCGCTGTCGAGGACAGCCTGAGCTGCGGCGCCGCCCAGCTTTACGACGCCCTCTCCCGCAGCACGGACGCCTATGTCTATGTCTCCAAAGTGCCATCGGGCGTCTTCCGTTATTCCAAAGCCATGGTCAATGATTTCGGCCTGCCGGGCGAAGTTGTTCCCAATGCCGCCGCAGTCTGGGGCGAACGGGTCCATCCTGACGACAAGGCCGCCTTTCTTGAATCCAACCAGATCATCGCCGACGGCCGGTCCGACACGCACTGCGTGGAATACCGGGTGAAAAACCGCGACGGGCAATGGGTCTGGGTACGCTGCCGTGGGTATCTGGAACGGGATGAAAACGGTGAGCCGACGCTTTTTGCCGGTTTCATCACCAACCTGGGCCAGAAAAACAAAATCGACCACATTACCGGCCTGCACAACAAGATAAAATTTGAAGAAGACGTCACAGAGGCGATACACAACCGCCCGTCCGCGTCTCTGAGTCTCATGCTGCTGGGCGTGGATAACTTCACGCACATTAATGACCTGCACAACCGGACGTTCGGCGACGAGGTGTTGCGGATCATTGCCCAGAAACTCCAGGTCATGCTGCCTGAAGCCGCGTCGCTCTACCGCCTGGACGGAGATGTGTTCGCCGTCGTCCGCTACGAGAATTCGGACGACGCGCAGAAATTCTACAACGCCGTGGCTGAAAGCTTCCGCTATCAGCAGGAATATGACGGCAAGAAATACTTCTGCCCGCTTTCCGCCGGTTACGCGCGCTATCCTGACGACGCCTCAAGCCATGAAGAATTGTTGCAGGCCGCCTTATGCGCTCTTGCCAGCTCCAAACGGAACGGACGCAACCGGATCACTTTTTTCAACAAGCAACTCGGCAAGGACCAGAAGCGCGCTCTGGACCTTACGGAATTGTTGCGTGAGAGCATCGAATGCCAGTTTGAAGGCTTTGAGCTTTTCTATCAGCCGCAGGTTACGGCGACCGGCGGCCGACTGGTGGGTGCCGAGGCCTTGGCGCGCTGGAACTGCAAAAAATACGGCGCGGTCTCCCCTGCCGAATTTATTCCGCTCATGGAGCACAGCGGCCTGATCGTGCCTTTCGGCCAATGGGTTTTCAAGGAGGCTCTGCGCCAGTGCAAGGAATGGACGCAATGGCGGCCGGATTTTATCATCAGCGTCAATCTTTCCTACTTGCAGGTTATTTCCAGCGATATGCTGCCCTTCATCAAAACTACCCTGGAAAAGACCGGCCTCAACGCCGCCAATGTGGTGGTGGAATTCACCGAAAGCTGCATGATCCGGGAAAATGCGGTCTTGCAGGAGATTTTCAGAAAAATCCGCAGCCTGGGCATCCGTATCGCCATGGATGATTTCGGCACCGGCTATTCCTCGCTGAGCATGCTGAAAACTTCCCCTGCTGATACCGTTAAAATTGACCGCGCCTTTGTGCGCGATATCCTCAACAGCCGCTTTGACGCCACATTCATCCGCTTTGTCGTGGCACTCTGCCACGATCTGGACATCAAGGTCTGCCTCGAAGGCGTGGAGCGGGAAGAAGAACTGCAACTGGTGCGTCCCATGCAGTTGGACTATATCCAGGGCTACTTTTTCGGGCGGCCCATGCCCGCCACGGTTTTTCAGAACCGTTTCCTGAACGGCGGGGCGGCATAGTTGCGGGCTTGCTTTTCTTTTTAGGAAAAGTCTTGCCTTTTTCCGCCCCATGCGCTACAGAATCGTTTCGCGCGGTCATGCCCGCTAATGAATGCTGTTGTCGTCACAGCGCCGGGCCACGGTTTTGCCGCATTGAAGTGAACTGTTTTTTGCATATACGGAGGATTGTATGAGCAAGGAATGCGATTTCTGCGGCAAAAAGCCCCAGGTCGGCAATCTCGTGAGCCATTCCAATATCAAGACCAAACGCCGCTTCAACCCCAATTTGCAGCGCGTGCGTCATCAGTTCCCGGACGGCAGCGTGCGTACCCTGACCGTTTGTACCCGTTGCCTGCGTTCGGGTGCCGTGACCAAGCCCGCGGCGCGCAAGCAGGGTTAGTTTTTCTTTAGGCTGTCGCAATAGGCCCCGTCAGTCCGCTGCCGGGGCTTTTTTTATCAATGCCCGCATATTCCCCCTCCTCACTCCGTCTTCATGTCCGAAGCCGTTGGGCCGTCCGGCGCAGGCCGGGCAGTCTGCCGTCCTTCTGGCGCAACATTACCGGCCCTACCGGCCTGGCCGACTATACCCAGCGGCGCGATTGGCGACTTGTGCTCAGCGCCTGCAGCATACCGCATGTGCTGAGCGTGTTTCAGGGACGGGAATACATCTATGTGCCGCCTCTGCTGGAACAGGCGGCGCTCAGGGAAGTGACGGATTTCGATGCCGAGCGCGGGGGGTCTGCCTCTGCTCTGCCCCCTTTGCCCGTGCATCCCTATGGCGGTCTAACGGCCTTTTTCCTTTTGCCGCTGATCCTCTGGCACGGCCTGCGCATGGGCTGGTGGCCCGCACCGGATTTTCTGCCGCCGCCGCAAACCTGGTTCAGTGTCGGCGTGCTGGACAACGTGCTGGTGCGTGTTTACGGACAATTCTACCGCCTGGCCACGGCTTTGACCCTGCACGCCGACCTGCGCCATCTCTGGGGCAATGTGGCCTTCGGCGCGCTTTTTCTGGCCCTGCTGGCGCGTCTTACCGGTGTGGGCCGGGCCGTCTGGCTGACAATGCTGGGCGGCATCCTGGGCAACGCTCTGACCGTGCTCCTGCGACCCCGGGCCGTCGTGAGCCTGGGCTTTTCCACGGCCCTGTTTGCGTCGGTGGGCGCTCTGGCGGGTCTGATGGCCAGCCGCGAAGCGCAACGACGCAAGGCTGTCCTGCCCATTGCGGCGGGCGCGGCCCTGCTGGCCATGCTGGGAACGGAAGGTGAAAATACCGATTACGCGGCCCATGTGGCAGGCTTGGTCTGCGGGTTGGCTTTGGGCCTGGCTGAAGGCTGGCGTTTACGGCGCGGTTGGCCCGCACTGCCGCAGATTCCGGCTGGCCTGTTGGCCCTTGCGCTGCCCGTACTGGCCTGGTGGTGGGCTTTCGGCACCATGTAAGGAGATATGAAATGAGCAGCGGCCGGGACTTCACAGCCCCGGCTGCTCACGTTCTGATCGAATAAGGGCTACACAGCCGCCGTGGGGCGGCCGATGCAAAAATAGGCAAAGCCGCGCTCGGCCATGGCCGAGGGAGAATAGAGGTTGCGCCCGTCAAACAGCAGGGGCGCGGTCAGCAGGGATTTGACGCGGTCAAAATCCGGATTGCGGAACTGGTTCCACTCCGTCACCACCAGCAGAGCCTGGGCATCCCGGCAAACGCCGTACTGGTCGTCCAGAATCTCCACCAGGGCATTATCCTTGAAAATACGGCGCGCGTTATCCGCAGCCACAGGGTCGAAAGCGCGGATCTTCATGCCCGCGGCGGTCAGCGCGTTCACAATGCTGATGGAGGCCGCCTCGCGCATGTCATCGGTATTGGCCTTGAAAGCCAGTCCCCAGAGCGCCAGGGTTTTGCCCTTGACGCCGCCCTGGGGCGCGAAATAGTCCTGAATGCGTTCGGCCATATGCTTTTTCTGCCGGGCGTTGACCGCTTCCACGGCATTGAGCAGCATGGGCTCCACCCCGGCACTTTCCGCCGTCTGGATCAGGGCTTTGACGTCCTTGGGGAAACAGGAGCCGCCGTAGCCCACGCCCGGATAGATGAACTGGTAACCGATGCGCGAGTCAGAGCCGATGCCCGTGCGCACGTCGCGCACGTCGGCTCCCACCTTTTCGCAGATCGTGGCGATTTCATTGATAAAGGAAATCTTGGTCGCCAGCATGCAGTTGGCGGCGTATTTGGTCATTTCCGCGCTGCGCACGCGCATCACGATGAGCTTTTCGCGGGTACGGGCAAAGGGAGCGTACAATTCGCGCATAATGGAAGCAGCCCGCTCGGAATCCGTGCCCAGAACCACGCGGTCCGGTTTCATGAAGTCCGAAATGGCGTCGCCTTCCTTGAGGAATTCCGGATTGGACACCACGTCCACCCGCAGGTCCAGGCCGCGCGATGCCAGTTCTTTCTCGATAATGCCGCGCACCATGTCGGCGGTGCCCACGGGCACGGTGGATTTGTCCACCACCACCAGTTCCTTTTGCATATGACGGCCGATTTCAGCGGCTACCTGGCGCACGTAACTCAGATCGCAGGAGCCGTCCGGCTGCGGCGGCGTGCCCACGCAGATAAAGGCGCAGTCCGCGTCGGCAATGCCCTGTTCAAGGCTGGTGGTGAAGGACAACCGGCCGTCGGCGCGGCTGCGCTGCACCATGGGCTCAAGGCCGGGTTCAAAAATATGCACGGAACCGGCATTGAGTTTTTCCACCACGGCGGGGTTCACGTCCACGCAGGTCACGGTATTGCCCATTTCCGCAAAGCAGGCGGCGCTGACCAGTCCCACATAGCCTGTACCGACAATGCACAATTTCATGGTATGCTGTTCTCCCTGTGTTCTCCGGCCTTGCGCCACGCTTGACGTCCCGGCCTTGAACGGGTCAGAATAGTGTTCTTGAATATCATAGTATATGTTAATTTTTTTCAGCGGGCAACCGTCGGGTAAGCAGACTGCCGGGGGTAGAGTCATGATCGTCGGACTGGGCATCGACATTGCCGAAATGGCGCGCCTTGCCAAGGTGTACGACAAATTCGGACGCCGCTTTCTGGAAAAAATTCTTACCCCGGCGGAGCTGGCTGCCCTGCCCGTTCAGGCCCTGCCCTACATCGCCGGGCGCTTTGCGGCCAAAGAAGCGGCGGTCAAGGCTCTGGGCACGGGCTTCAGCCAGGGCATCGGCCCCCGGCAGATTGAAACGGGTCGCACTGCGCTCGGGGAACCCCTGCTCCGCTTTCTGGATCAGGCCCTTGAGCGGGCCCAAAGCCTGGGCGTCCGGCACTGTCGTCTCTCTATCAGTCATGAGCGCAGCGTGGCGGTGGCCGTCGTCATTCTGGAGGCATAATGCGCAGTCTTCGCGAATTTCCGAACGCTCTGCCCCCCTTGCCGTTTCCCGAGGAAATGCGGGCCTGGGACGCGGCGGCGATACGGCTGGGCCTGCCGGAAGTCATGCTGATGGAAAATGCGGCCCGGGCGGCCTTTGACGTGCTGCGCGCCTATTGCCCGAAACTTTCCGGGCAGACGGTCTGGCTGTTCATGGGCAGCGGCAACAACGGCGGCGACGCCGCCTGCCTGGCCCGCCATCTGCTGGATGCCGGAGCGCGGCCGCAGGTACTGCACGCCAAGGCCCTGGGCGCTTACAAAGGCGTTACCGCCAAACACATCCGTATAGCCAGGGCCGCCGGGGTGCCGTTCTCTTCGCTGGGCCGTCACGATTGGCACGACCGGCATGAGGCTCCGGCCATCATGGTGGACGGCCTACTGGGCACCGGCTTCAGCGGTGAGTTGAGGCCCGCCCTGCGGGAGGTTATTGAACGCATCAACCGGCTTGCGCCCTCCTGCTTTGTGCTGGCCTTGGATATTCCCTCCGGGCTTAACGGCGTGAGCGGGCGGCCTTCGCCCGTAGCGGTCCAGGCCACGGCCACGGTCAGCTTCGCGGCGGCCAAGCCCGGTTTGGTTCTGCCTTGGGCGCGTCCCTGGACCGGCCGCCTGCATGTCCGCGCCATCGGCATTCCGGCTGTGGTGCGCGCCACGAGCCCCTGTAGCGCATATCTCCTGGACGGGCATTGCCTGAACGCCCTGCCCGCGCTGCCGGAAAACAGCTATAAAAACAGTTTCGGCCATGTGCTGGTGCTGGGCGGAGCGCCGGGACTCAGCGGCGCGGCTCACCTGGCTGCGCGGGCCGCCTTGCGCGCGGGTGCCGGTCTGGTGACGGCGGCGGCCCCTGCCGCATCGCTGCCGGAGATCAAAAGCGGCTGGCCGGAAATCATGACTCTGGCCTTGACCGAACCCGGCGAGCGCCAATGGCCCGGCACGCTGCCCGAAGAGTTCAGGGAACTCTGCGCGCGTTGTACGGCCCTGGTCGTGGGCCCCGGCATGGGGCGCGGTGAGGATGCCGCCCGCTTCCTGGCCGCCCTGCTGGATATGCCCCGGCGTCCGCCCACGGTTTTCGACGCCGACGCCCTGATACTGCTGGGCCGCCGCCCGGATTTGCTGGAACGGATAACAAGCCGTGACATCCTGACGCCGCATCCCGGCGAGGCCGCCGCCCTGCTGGCGTGCGACACGGCCGTTGTCCAGGCCGACAGACCGGCCGCTCTAAGCACTCTTCGCACCCGTTGCGCGGGAGTTATAGTTCTGAAGGGCGCGGGCACTCTCGTCGGCCAAGCTGACGCGCCTCTGCTGATCAGCCCCTACGATGTGCCCCAGCTGGCTATGGGCGGCTCGGGCGATGTACTGGCGGGTTGTTTAGGCGGACTGCTGGCACTCGGCGACGCCTCCGCCCGGCCCAGTCTGTGTACGGCGGGCCTGGGCGTGGCCTTGCATGCTTTGGCGGGACGGGCCTGCGCCGCCTTCTGGCCGGAACGCGGCAACAGGGCCTCTGAACTGGCCGACACCCTGCCTCGGGTGCGGGCGCGTTTCGCGCACGGCAATCCGGACAAGGCGGAGCGGGAGGTGCTGCCGTGGCCGGAATAAGACTGGACAATCTTGAAGAGACGCGCCGTCTGGGGCGCTGGCTGGCCGATCATCTGCCGGGCTCCGGCGTGCGGGCGCTGCTGCTGCGCGGTCCGCTGGGCAGCGGCAAAACCACTCTGACCAGCGCGCTGGTCCAGGCTTTGCCCGGCGGCGACAAAGCGGAAACAGCCAGCCCTTCCTTCACACTCTGTAATCACTACCCCACCACACCGGCAGTACTGCACTGCGATCTGTACCGCAGTGTCGGCGGCCTGCCCGATGAAATTCTGGACGGTCTGGAAGATCCCGCCGTCCTGACCGTGGTGGAATGGGCCGAATACCTTTCTCCGGCGGATCTGCCGGAAGAAATTCTGGACATCTCGCTGAAGGCATGCGAAAAAAGTCGCCTGTTGACGCTGCAAGCCCACGGTTCCAGCGCTGCGAAGCTTTTGTGCGACCTGTGCGCGCAGTGGCCGGAGGGCGACGGATGAGTCCCGATGTGCAGGGAACGTCTGCACACTGTAACAAATCGTGGACAATGGATACAGGCATGAAAATTCTCGTACAGAAATTCGGCGGCACTTCCGTGGCTACTCTGGAGTGCATGAAACAGGTGCGTGAAAAGGTGCAGGACGGCCTCAAGCGCGGCAGCAAGGTCGTCGCCGTGCTTTCGGCGCGCTCCGGGGACACCAATAAACTGCTGGCCCTGGCCGATGAGTGGTCGCCCGCGCCGGACAAGGCGGAATGCGATGTGCTGGTTTCCACCGGCGAGCAGGTTTCCATCAGCCTTTTCACCATGCTGCTCAAAGATGCCGGAATCCGCGCCCGTTCATTGCTGGGCGGGCAGATTCCCGTCACCACGGACGACGATTTCGGCCGTGCGCGCATTCTCGCCATTGACAGCAAGACCCTGCGCAACTACCTCGACCAGTACGATGTGCTGGTGGTGGCCGGTTTCCAGGGCTGCACCCAGGACGGGCGCATTACCACCCTCGGCCGCGGCGGTTCGGACACCTCGGCCGTGGCTCTGGCAGCCTCTCTGGATTCGGCGGAATGTGAAATCTATACGGATGTGGACGGCGTTTACACCACGGACCCCAACATCTGCTCCACTGCCCGCAAAATGGACCGCGTGGCCTATGAGGAAATGCTGGAAATGGCCAGTATGGGGGCCAAGGTTCTGCATATCCGTTCCGTGGAATTTGCCAAGAAATACAAAGTCCCTGTACGCGTGCGTTCCACATTCAGTGATGATCCCGGCACTCTTGTCACCCAGGAGGACTCCAGCATGGAAGCTGTGCTTGTTTCCGGCATTGCCTATGACAAAGACCAGGCCCGCGTGACCCTGCGCGATCTTCCCGACGTGCCGGGAATGGCTGCGGCGGTATTCGGCCCGCTCTCTGAAAAAGGCGTTCTGGTGGATATGATCGTCCAGAATACCAGCCAGGACGGCCATACCGACATGACCTTCACCATCTCCCGCAAGGACCTGCCGCAGACCCTGGAGCTGATGACCGAAGTGGCCCGGAAGACCGGAGCCTCAGAAGTGCTGCACGACGTGAGCGTGGCCAAGGTTTCGGCCATCGGCGTGGGCATGCGCAATCATTCCGGTGTGGCGGCGCGGGCTTTCGCGGCCCTGACCCAGGAAGGCATCAATATCCTGATGATCAGCACCTCGGAAATCAAGATTACCATCCTTATCCAGGAAAAATATGTTGAATTGGCCGTGCGTATTCTGCACGACACCTTCGGGCTGGACTGGGACATCGGCTGTTAGCCTTTTAGAGCGTTTTGATATTGAAAATGTCTCAACGCTCGGTGCGGATTTTCCGTGAAAATCCGCACCGCGAAATTATCGCAAGGCCAATTTACTCCGCCGTTAAGCGATATTTTCAAGTACAAATTGCTCTAACCCCGCGAACGTAAAAATGATGCGTCCCGCTGTCTATAGACAGCGGGACGCTTTTTCATTCTGTTTCCGGTTCAGGCTCCCGGCGCATCGGCCAGCAGTAACTTTTCCAGATCGTCCACGCTGGCGCACAGATACTCCGCGCGGGCTTCTGTCAGTTCCTCGCGTGGGCCGTATCCGTATAAAACGCCCGCGCAGGCCATGCCTACGTTATGCGCGCCGCGTACGTCGTATTTGCGATCCCCGACCATCAGGCAGGGGTTCATGTCCTCAATGCCCAACTGTGTACAGGCATAGCGCAGGACTTCCGTTTTGTTGTTGCGCGGGCCGTGCAGTTCAGCCCCGGCCACAAAGGAGAAAAAGCCGTCGATCCGGAAATGCTCCAGAACCCGCCTGGCAAAGGGTTCCGGCTTCGAGGTGGCGACGCAGAGTCGGCGGCCCAGAGCCTGAAGCCCGCGCAAAAGGTCCGTAATGCCGTCATAAAGGCTATTTTCAAAAATGCCCTTGGCGCTGTAGTATTCGCGGTATTTTTGAATAGCCATATCCACGCGCGCTGTGTCATTTTCGAAAAAAGGCGCAAAGGAATCGCGTAGCGGAGGTCCGATAAAGGGGATCAGTTGTTCCGGCGGCACATGAATATGAAAAAAATCCAAAGCATGCTCCACGGAACGGATGATGCCGGGCTTGGAATCCGTCAGCGTGCCGTCGAGATCAAAAAAAATATGTGTATATGTCATGAAAAACCTTGTCATGGATAAGAGATAAAAAAACAGCTTTGCTGTACTGTTGTAGAGTAGGCATCCAAGGCGTCCCCGTCAATGTGATCGCCTTGGGCGGCATGCCCTCACCGCGTGGACAAAGCCTTGCCCCGAGGCTATCTTCGCAAAAAAGCCGATCTGCAAAATACTGAGTGACAATATCGTTTGCTTGCGGCCCTGAGGCAGGAGGAAATATGAATCGGCGCGCTTTTTTATGGATGGCCCTGGGCACCCTGGCGGGCACTGGCTGCGTATCCCGTACGCAATCCGGGGTCGGCACGACAGACTCCGGCCTGCCGCCCACTGATGCCGGTGCGGCGTACAGTCCGAATTCTTCCTCTGAAGCCAAGGAGATTTTTAAGGAATTCACGGACGCGACCTGGGATGAGCCTTCCCCCCTACATGCGGAAGATGTGGCGGAAGATACGGAAGAAAGCCGTTGGCTGAGCAATGCCGCTACGGAAGTATCCGGAGACAGTGCCGCCCAACCACCCGCCGCGCCGGAAACGGGCACAGTACCCGCCCACGGCGCTCAAAAGGGCAGATTGGCAGCCAAGCCTGCTGAAAAAACCGCCCCTGTCGCCCCCAAACAGTCTGCTGGACGCGCGGACGCGGCATCCGGCCGGAAAGCGCCCATCCCAAAAGAGAACAAGCCCGCTGTTCCTTCGGTCGCTTCACGTGCCCGCGTGGGCGACGTCCGCAGTGCGGTGAACGGCGTCATCACGATCCACCCCGGCGAAGTGCTCCAATTTGAAGCCCAAGGCTACTGCCTTGATCCGGACCGCCCGGCCCCATCAGAAGGCGAACCCATGCGTTTTGTGCCCATGGCTGGCCTGATCAACTTCCGCTTGCGCCGCCTCTTTTATAAAGTGCTGCACATGGCTGGCAGGCAACATGCGGGTTATGCCGCCGATTTTCAGAATGTGGTCTGGGCCATCCGTACGGCGGACGCCAAACAAAATTCCTGGGGCGATGAATTGGGCAGTGCTGAAAAGCGACTGCTCAATGCGGCCATGCCCGGCGGCGCTGCTCTGCTGCGGCAGGTGCGCCGCACGGCCACCGGCAGGACCGAAGGCGGCCGGGGGCTCGCTCCGCTGGTGCCGGGGGTGAATTTTTCCGCCGACAGCCGGGTGCATCTGGAGCAGCTTTTCCGCCAGACGCCTCCGGGAGCCATACCGCACAGCGATGCCCAATTTTCCATGCTTTCGGCCGGGGTCGCCGGGCGGGCGGAAAATCTCGGAAGGCTGCGCGTGCGCTGGCAAATAGCCAACAGCTCAAATAAAGACTTCGTCTTTGACGCCGCCCAGTGGGCGCTGGACCCGCAACGGAAAGTTCAGCGAGAAGCCCTTCCCCCACCATCCCAAGGTCTGGTGATCAAAGCCTGAGTCTGAGTCATAATACGTAACAAGTCTCGTTTCCGAGGCTTGTTACGTATTATGACCGCGCGGATTCAACGCACCGCATTTGTTACGAAATTGGAAGACAGGCCGCCGCATTCTTCTTGAGTTGCTCCGTACTGAGCGCCAGGGGCTGAATCCATTGCAGGCCGCAATACTGGTCATCCTTCCAGACGAGCGTGGCCTGCTCGTGCAAATGCCAAGGGGACTGTTCCACTACGATCTCCACCTGTTCGTCCTGTTTTGCCCGCAACGGATCCAGATACTGCACGCAAATGCCGGTAGTGCTGATGTTGACCACAAAAAGTCGCACCTTCCGTCCTTGGTATTGGATATGGCCTTCCGTGGGGCTTTCCAGTGGAATGCGCTCGGCTCGGCGCTTGTCGTCGCGCATGGAATCAATAATGCGCCTGAGCTGCTGGGAGAGTTCACCCAGTTCCGTCACCTGCTGGGTGCTTTCCGCCATATTGGCGGCGGATTCCTGTGCGCTGGAACTCAGGCTCTGCATCCGCTCCCTGATGCTGCCGGTAATGGAACTCTGCGTTTCGGCGGCGGACGCGATGGAGTGGATTTCAACAGCCGTTTTACGGGCCATGTCCAGAATGCGGTTGAGAATCGCTCCGAACTGACTGATAAATTCCTTTGATTCCGTGGAAAGCTCCACAGCCTGACTGGTGGACCGCGAACTTGTCTGCGTGCTGGACTGGATGGCTTTGACCGCCTGGGCCACCTCTCCGGTGGCCTGCATGGTCTTTTCCGCCAGCTTGCGCACTTCGTCGGCCACCACCGCAAAACCCCGGCCGGCTTCTCCGGCCCGCGCCGCCTCAATGGCCGCGTTCAAGGCCAGCAGATTGGTTTGGTCCGCAATATCCTCAATGAGTGTGATCACATGGCTGACATTGGTGGAATGCTCATTCAGCTTGCCCATATTGCCCGCCAGAGCATGGATCTGCTCCGTGAGCCGCCCGACGCCCTCAATGGCTTGCTCGACCATGGCCGCGCCGCGCCCAGCTTCCTCCTCCGAAGCCTGCGCATTGCGCGTGGCATCCGCGGCACGTTCGGCGATATGCGTCATGGTCGCGTTCATGTCCTCGACCTCGCCGGAGGTCTGCCTGGAGGCTTCGTCCTGCTCGCGGGCGATGCCGGAGGTGGTGGCAAGTTGGGCAATGACCGTGTCGAAGACCTGAGACTGACGCTGGGCAATTGCCTGTGCCTCGCTGGCGGATTCCGCGATGGTGTCGTGCAACGAGGCAATACGCTGACGGTTGCTGTATTCCTCGGTAATATCAAAAACCATGTCGATATAGCCGACATGCTCTCCCGCGCAGTTATTCAGCGGGACCACCATGGCTTTGAGCGTACCCATGCCTGGCTGCTGGAAAACCACATCCTTGATGCCGCGCAAATAGCATTCCAAGGCACAGTGCTCGGTTTGGCAGACAACCGCCCCCCAGGTGGAGCACTGTTTGCCCAGCAAATCCCCGCACAGCATGCCGAACTGCTTTTCCGCCGCCGTGTTGACAAAGGTGAAATTTCGCTCTTTATCCAGCGTCGCCAGAGGATTGGGCAGTGAATTGAGAATATCCCTGTACTGCGACGACTGATCCAGCACGATATCCAGAGCCTGATTCAGGGCTTCGGCCATATCGCCCAACTCGCTACCGGCCGTCTCCTGCCAGCGGACTTCAAAATTTCCGGAGGCCAGCTTCCGGGCAAAGGCTTTACCGCGCTGGATGGGCCTGTCGATATCCATGCCCACCAAAAATCCCATAAGCAACACACAGACGCAAAATACGGCGGCCCAACCCCAGAGCCAAAACACGTTGTCGGCCTGGGACGTGGACTGTCCCGGCATTTGCTGCAAGCCGGATGTGGCTATGCAGACTAATGTGATGATGAACGCAATGCAAACCGCATTACAAGCCAGCAGCTTGTAATGAACCCGCAATGACCTCCACATGATGTTTTACCTCTTTCGGATAGCGCATTAAAGAACACCTGAGAAATATGCCGTATATTTCCCAGACATGGACAGCAAAAAAACCTCCTCATTCTGAGCACAGCCACACACTGTTTGACAACGACAGCGCATAACCGCACAGTTATACTATTGGGTATAGAGAAAACGGATCGTTGGTCGATCCAGTGCAAAAACACTTTTTTCTTCTCCGTCTGCGTCACCAACCGCTAACTTATGGCGGTCAAGCCAAACGAGGCAATCCCAACTATCCCGCTGGCCCCAAATTATATCCTACGCTCAAAGAATAGTTTTTTACTAAGATTATATTTATGAAAAACTTTTCCAATCCTATCGGCAGCAAAAACAATCCCTATAGGCTAACGCCTTTCAATAAAGACAGAAGCCGGAAAAAATTGTCACACTTGCGTTAAATCTATATTTTTTGAACTATTTTAGCAAATTAGGAATATTAAAAATTTGAATATAAATATAGATTATTATACGTTTCAGATGATTCCCCCAGGATTGGATCTATGCGATCCGTGAAGGAAAAGGTCAAAGAAGATAAAAAAGTTTTGAGAAAAAACGGAGACAACGCTCCCATGGGATAGCACAAACCGCACCGGAACCGGTGTTCAGAGAACAACTGAGAATCCGGTGATGGGGCGGCTACTCCGCCTTTCCTTTTGTGGACGCCCTCCGACCAGTGCCGTCCACGCCAAAGCGAGTGTCCAGAGCCTTATTGTCGCCGGGTTTGTTAAAGTAACCGTCTCGCGTGCGCCAAGGCTGCCCCATGGCCAACAGCTTTCCCGCAGTCACGAAATGATATCCTCTGCCGCGTAATTCACGCACCACACCTGACAACAAGGCCGCTGTGCCCTTGGGCACGCGATTGGCATGAAAGAGAAGAATGGAACCGGGACGCACCCGGCGTGCCACATCCGCAGCCAGTTCAGGACGGCTGTTATCCGCAATGGTCTCAGCCACCACATCCCATTGGATGACCTGCAGCCCCAGATGGGCCAGGAGTGCCAGGGCCTGATCCGTACAGCGCCCGTACGGCAGGCGAAACAAATTCGGTACAGCGGCTATGTCCGGCAAGGATGCGCCTTTTTCCGCTGCGCCCCGGAGGAGTTCCCCGCGCAGAATTTCATATTCCGCCTGCGTCCAGAGAACCTGATCACGCATGTTTTGCGGATCCATAATCCCGAAATTACCGTGCGACCAGGCATGGTTGCCGATCTCGAACAGAGGGTCGGCCATGAGCTGCTTGGCGCGCTCCGCATGGGTGCGCATCCATTTGCCGCCCATGAACAGCGTGGCCGGGATATGTTCGCGCCGCAGGAAATTGATGGCGTCCGCGTCATAGCCCGTGGTGGTCGTTGCCAGTTCGCAGAGATCAAATGTCAATGCCACGGCCTTCGTGCCCTCAGGCAGCATCACCCGCCGAATGGTCCCCTCTTCCTGAGGCGGCAGGGGCGGCAACTGCATATGCGGCAGACGCCGTTCCGGTGGGGCGATGTTGTTGGGCAGGGCACGCCGCTGATCGGCGGGCGTGCCCTGCCAGAGATGTTCAAAAGTGTATGCATCCTCAATGTTGGCTGGCTTATCGGTCCGGCTCCAGACCGCCAGAGGAGACAAACAGCAGGCCACAACGACGCAGAAGATAAAGCAATAAAGCCGGATTTCGGTATTCGCCATGAGTGTTCCCTTTTCCGACGCTTGAATTGCCGGCCGCATAAAAAAACAGGCAGCCGCAAAAATGCAACTGCCTGCGTTCATGACTGGTGCGCCCGGCAGGAATCGAACCTGCGGCCTACAGCTTAGGAGGCTATCGCTCTATCCAACTGAGCTACGAGCGCGTCGCCCCACTTGTAGGGGCTCTTTTTACGCATGTCAAGAACAGGGCCTGCTGGAGGCTCGGTCTTGTCCCTCCGTATCGGACAAAACGGGGCGTGCAACACTGGGAGAACGGTATCCCGAGCCCTCAGGGCAGGCTTTTCTGTCCGGCCCAGATCAGCAGGGCCAAGGCTCCCAGGCTGCAGGCCAACACCATGTACGCGCGTCGGGTTCGCAACGAAAGTACCGCGCCCATCAGGGCCGCCCCGTACAGCATGGGCCAGCTCAGTATCGACAGTTGCGGCAGGGCCTGGCGCGCCGACAGCACGGCGATCAGGCAAAATAACAGGGCGTAACATACGACGTACAGCATGAACTGCCAGAAGGCCCGAAGCAAAACAACATGCAGAACAGCTTGACCGGGCGTAAGGGCAAAACAATCACCGGCGCACCAGGCTTCTACCCTATCCACCAAATAATTTTCATGGATGCGCAAGCTGCGCTCCATAAAACCGCCCAAATAGGCGGCCAGAATGACCAGTATCAGGGGCAACAAAAGAGGACCCGGCCGGTTCAGCCCGAAATGCGAGGCCAGAGGAAAAAGCAGCAGAAAGCTCAGGCTGCCGAAGGGAGGCACTACGCTGCCCAACTCCAACACATCCAGCCAGAGCAATTCAAGAATGATGCCGAGTGAGAGCGCCAGAGCCCAATCAGAGGTGTAAAAGCCCGTGATCAGCGCGAGGCATATGGGCCTGTCCAGCAGGCCGATGATGCATGAGGAACGAGCCGCCCCAGCCAGGACAAAAAAAAAGCGTACGGAAGCCCCGTGTATATCAGCTCAGAAAAGTTGATCATAAGAGCCTCGTACGTTTTCAGTGGGAACGCAGCGGAAGTCCAGTTGCACAAGGTGCTGCTGAATAATGCGTAAATCTTCCCTGTCCTGTGCTGAAAGCGCCACATGGGGCAGTAATTGCAATTTGTCCGGCCCGTAGTGCAGATTGCCCATATTGAGCACCGGCATTTCAATGCCCTCATCACAAGCCCGGCGGGCATCCTGGCAGTTGGCGAAAAGCACGAAGCTGTCGTCTCCGCAGGCATCCAGTGTGGCAGCCAGTTCGCGCACCGGGATAAAATGAGTGATTACGCGCTGGGGTATGGCCAGCTCCACAATCTGCCGGCGTAATAGATCCGTAGCCAGTTCGTCATTGGCCACTACCAGATGTTTGGCGCCGGTATATGGCAGCCATGCCTCGATCACCTGCCCGTGTACCAGGCGATTGTCCACACGAAACCACATTGCTCAGTCGCCCGTTTTGTCACGGGCCTTGTTCCGCAACATGCTGCCGGCCACCACAATACCTTTGGCCCCGGCTTCACCGGCGATGCGGGCCAGTTCGTTCAGCTCTTTGTCGCGGGACGTGAACACCTTCAGAAGCATGGGCAGATTGACGCCGGTCACCACTTCCACCTTATGGCTGCCCAACAGGGAAAGGGCCAGGTTGGTGGGGGTGCCGCCGAACATATCCGTAAGAATAATAACGCCCGCGCCCTTATCCAGGCGTTGGGCCGCGTCGTCCAAACGGCGCACTGTTTCAGAAACTTCATGCGCCACGTCAACGCTGATGGAACTGCAATCGCTCAGCGGTCCCAAAATAAATTCGGCCGTACGCAGCATGGCAGAACCGTAGTCCGCATGGGAGACCACAATGATCCCGACTTGTGTCGTCTTGCTTTCATCCGTCATGGCATTCCTCACGGTTCACAATCTGCCAGCTTTTTCAGCCAAGTTCAAGGTGCCGGTGCTCCAGAGAGGTCGGGTAGTCCGCCTGGCGAAGCGCCTGTGACAATTCTTCGGCCATGGCCACCGAGCGGTGCCGCCCGCCGGTGCAGCCCACGGCGATGGTAATCCGGTAGCGGCCTTCGGCCTCCATCAGGGGCAACATGAAAAAAAGCAGGTCCAGCAGTTTCTTGCGGAATTCCACCGCGCTGGGCGAGGCGAAAACATAATCGGCCACGGCCTTGTCCTTGCCGCAAAGGGGACGCAGCTCTTCCACAAAATACGGGTTGGGCAGAAAGCGCAGATCAAAAACCGTGTCGGCTTCTCGGGGCACGCCGTACTTGAAGCCAAAGGAAATCACATTGACGCGGATAGCCCGCAATTTGTCCTTGTTGCCGCTCCAACGCTTTTGAATGGAACGCCGCAGGTCATGGATGGAAAAACGCGAAGTGTCGATAACCAAGTCGGCCATTTCCCGCAAAGGGCGCAGGCGGTTGCGTTCGGCGGCCAGGGCGGCTTCAAGGCCCATGCCCTCCCGCTCCAGCGGATGCGGGCGGCGGGTGGTGGCGTAGCGGCGCATGAGCTCCTGCGCGTCAGCCTCCAGAAACAGCAAAAGCGGACGGATACCCTTGGCGGCCATAACGCTCAATGCGTCGTTGATTTCATCCGGGAAATTGCTCTGACGCATATCCATGCCCAAGGCAATGCCCATGAAATGACTCATGGAAGGGCGTTCCATCATAGCGGCCATTTCCGGGGCCAGACTTGCGGGCAGACCGTCCACGGCGAAATAGCGCAGATCTTCAAAAACCTGCACGGCCGTACTTTTGCCCGCGCCGGAAAGACCGGTGACAATACAGACCTGCACAGGGCGATCATGGGCGACTTTGGGCGTGTCAGCAGATGAATCCGGATCGGACGGACTGCGGCAGGGGGGCTGCTGTGACGTGCTCATACGTATACTTCACTGGGAACCACCGGGCCGATCTTCGTGCGAAGACAGGCCCGGCGGAAAAAGTATGGCGGAACGGCTACAACACGGGATCAATCAGGGCGTAGCCTGTAGTGCGCCGTCGGTAAACCACATTGACGCGATTGCTTTCGGCATTGAGAAAGACCAGAAATTCGCTGCCGATGGAATCCAGTTGCATCAGCGCCTCATCCAGGTGCAGCGGCTTTGGCGCGAAGCGGTCCGTGCCCACCACGGTCTGACTTTCCTCGGGCTGGGCTTCCAGATTGTAGGTAAAGACGTCCACATCGGCATTGCGGGCCTTACGGCGCTGTTCCTTGACGCGGGACACCTGACGCTTGATCTGGGCTTCCACCTTGTCGGTCACAAGGTCGATAGCCGCGTACATATCGGAGGTCTGCTCGGTGGCGTTGATATGCAGGCCCTCGCCGGAAACGGTCACTTCGCAACGATGGCGGAATTTATCCACCGTCAGCACGACGCTTACTTCCAGACCCGCGGACTTGCCATAAAACCGCCCCAACTTTTCCATGCGGCGGCGGGCATACTTCTTCAAATGATCGGAGGCCTCAAAATTCTTGAAGGCGAAAGAGATATTCATGCGTTCCTCCTTGGGATTGCAAAGCACCGCTGTGAGATCAGAAGTGCTCCTTACGCCGTGACGACGAGGGAATGTCCAGCGCCGTGCGGTACTTGGCCACCGTACGCCGGGCAATATTCACTTTCAGGCGCTCCTTGAGCATTTCTCCGATGCGTTCGTCACTCAAGGGGGCCTTGGAGTCTTCATCGGCTATGAACTTCTTGATCAGCGCCTTAACGCTTTCCGAGCCGACCTGGCTGCCGTCGTCCAGCTCAAGGCCGCTGTTAAAGAAGAACTTCAGCTCAAAAATCCCGTGGGGCGTCGCCACGTATTTGTTGGTAGTGATCCGGCTTACGGTTGATTCGTGCATGCTGATATCGTCGGCAATGTCTTTTAGAATCAGCGGAGCCAGTTTGGTGACGCCGCTTTCAAAAAACGGCTGCTGGTGGCGCACAATGCTCTCCACCACCTTGTACAGCGTACGCTGGCGTTGATACAGGCTCTTGATCAGCCAGGAGGCCGAGCGCATTTTTTCCGTACAGTATTCCTTTTCCTTATCCGAGGAAGATCCCATATTCATCTGGCAGAGCGAGGAAAGCTGCAACTGCGGCAAACCGTCTTCATTGAGCAGAATGACGAATTCATCGCCCATCTTGTACACAAAGACGTCCGGGCTCACATAGGTGGGTTCGCCGCCGCCGAAACTGGCGCCGGGCAGTGGATCAAGGCTCTGGATGATGTTCAGATATTCCTTGAGTTCCTCCATATCCAGCTTGAACTTGCGCAGCAGAGGCTTGTAGCGCTTGGCCTCCAGATCTTCCAGGTGAGACTGGACCAGATCGAGAAGAATGGGATCCCGGTCATAGTTCAGACTTTTCAGCTGGATCAGCAGACACTCGCGCGCGTCGCGCGCGGCCACCCCTATGGGATCAAAAAGCTGCACTCTTTCCAGTACCGCCCGCACCTCGTCGGGCGTGGATGTGGTCATCTCCGCGATTTCTTCCAAGGTGGCCTGCAAATAGCCGGAGGAAGCCAGATTGCCGATGATGACCTCGCCGATTTCCTTTTGCGCCTCGGTCAGCATGGAAAGGCGCAGCTGCCAGAGCAGATGCCCTTCCAATGTGGGCTTGGCGGCATAACGGGCTTCCAGAGGAGAAATTTCTTCAGCCGCTTCAAAGTCACGCGGCTGTACTTGGCGCGGAGTGCTGGCGAACTCGCCGAGATAGTCCTCCCACGAGGCATCCTTGGCGAGTTCCTTGTCGTAGACCTCTTCTTCAACGGCCTCCCGGCGCTCTGTCTGGGCGGCCTGATCCGAAGAAGACTCATCACCCGAGAGCTCCTCAAGAAAAGGATTGTCCAGCATCTCCTGCTGCACGGTTTCCAGCAGTTCCACGCGCGAGAGCTGAAGCAGCTTGATGGCCTGCTGTAACTGCGGCGTCATGACCAGTTGCTGAGCCAATTTCAATTGCTGACGAAGTTCCAGTGCCATGTCTGCTCTTTTAGGCTGATAAGCTACAATGTCTGAACGGAGTTCTCATTTACAAAAATTGTGCCATATGCTGAAAAATTATGCAATAGACGGAAGCTGCGAACAAAAAGGGAAAGGCCGCAAGGCTTGCGCCGGGCGGCGCGCCCCTACGGAAACCGCAGGGAACCAAGTCTCAGTTACGGCAAAGGGGAGGCCTCAGGCCTCCCCTTTCAGACATCACAAGCCAAGCGACAAAACGGCGCTCAGGCTTTGGATTGCTTTTTGGCCGCCTTGATGAATTCGCGGAACAAAGGATGGGCTTCCATGGGGCGGGATTTGAACTCGGGATGGAACTGACAGCCCAGGAACCAAGGATGGTCGGGCAGCTCCATAATTTCCACCAGAGAGTCGTCCGGCGCCGTGCCGCTGAAGGCCATGCCCTTCTGGCCCAGAATTTCCTTAAAGGCATTGTTGAACTCATAGCGATGGCGATGCCGTTCGTCCACCATATCCTTTTTGTAGGCTTCGTGGGCCTTGGTGCCGGGCAATACCTTGCAGGGATAGGAACCCAGACGCATGGTGCCCCCCTTATCACTGCTGGCGTCGCGTTTTTCCACATTTTTGGTGCGGAAGTCGAACCATTCGGTCATCAGGTAAATAACCTTGTGGTCGGACAGGGGATTGAACTCCTCGGAATTGGCGTCGTCCAGACCGGCCACATGGCGGGCAAATTCAATGACAGCGCATTGCATGCCCAGACAGATACCGAAGAAGGGCACGTGTTTTTCGCGGGCGTAGCGGATAGCCGCGATCTTGCCCTCCACGCCGCGGTAACCGAAGCCGCCGGGCACCAGAATGCCGTCACAGCCCTTGAACACTGAAGCCGCGTTGTGTTCGGTCACATTTTCGGAGTTGACGTAGCGCAACTCCACAGCCACCCGGTTGGCCACGCCGCCGTGGATCAGGGCTTCGTGCAGGCTCTTGTAGGCTTCTTTCAGGTCAACATACTTGCCCACAATGGCAATGGTCACCTTGCCCTGGGGATTGGCGCTGTCGTGAACCAGCTTTTCCCAGGATTCCAGGTGGGCGTTGCGCGCGGGCAGGCGCAGCATGATGGCGACTTTCTGGTCAAAACCTTCCTCGTAGAACTTGAGGGGCACTTCATAAATGTTGTCCACGTCCACGGAGGAAAAGACCGCGTCCTGGTCCACATTGCAGAACAGGGCGATCTTTTTGCGCATTTCCTGGGGGATGCTCTGTTCGCAGCGGCAGAGGATGATGTCCGGCTGGATGCCGATGGAAAGCAGCTCCTTGACGCTGTGCTGGGTAGGCTTGGTTTTGTGTTCACCGGCGCAACGCAGATAGGGCACCAGGGTCAGGTGAATGTTCAGGCAGTTGTCGCGCCCCAGTTCCGAACGCAACTGGCGGATCGCCTCCAGGAAAGGAAGGCCCTCAATGTCGCCCACCGTGCCGCCGATTTCTATGATAGCCACGTCCGGCGCGCCCTCGCCCTCGGCCAGGGAAAGCACGGTATGCTTGATCTCGTCGGTGATGTGCGGGATCACCTGCACGGTGGCGCCCAGATAGTCGCCGCGCCGCTCTTTGGCAATGACGTGATTGTAGATGGAGCCCGAGGTGGTGTTGTTTTTGCGCGACATGGGCACGTTGAGGTAACGCTCGTAGTGGCCCAGATCAAGGTCGGTCTCGGCCCCGTCGTCGGTCACGAAAACTTCGCCGTGCTGGAAGGGGTTCATGGTGCCCGGATCCACATTAATATAAGGATCCAGCTTCTGAATGGTCACCGACAGGCCGCGCGTCTGTAAAAGCGCGCCCAGCGAAGCGGCCGCCAAGCCTTTGCCCAGTGAAGACAAAACCCCGCCCGTCACAAAAATAAATTTGGTTTTCATGGCCTCCCACCTGTTTTGCTTGAATGCACGGTTCCGCGTAACCGCATGCTGATACACCCAATTGATTTTTTTGGCTAGCATTGACTAAGTCTGATAAGGCAAGTAATGTAATTTTCCCTTTTTCAGCATGCGTCCCGCCGTGTGGTTGGACGCGCGGCCCTACCCCGCTCCGGGCCGGGCGTATTTCAGGCTGCTCCTAAGGAGGCTCCTCCCGCATGGCTACAGTCAATACTCTGGTCATCACCGGCTACGGTACCAATTCCCATCTGGAAACCGCGCACACGGCCCGCTTGGCCGGTTCCGACAGGGCCGACGTGGTGCATTTCTCCGATCTGGTGGCGGGCAACGTATGCCTTGCGGGCTACCATTTTCTGATTTTCCCCGGCGGCTTTCTGGACGGCGACGATCTGGGCGCGGCCCAGACCGCGGCCATGCGCTGGCGCTATTTGAAAGACGCCCAAGGCACGCCGCTGCTGCAAAGCCTGCGGGAATTTCTGGACCAGGGCAAGCTGATCCTCGGCATCTGTAACGGCTTCCAGCTGCTGGTCAAACTGGGCGTGCTGCCCGCGCTGGGCGGCGTCCGCTTCGAGCGCCAGGCATCCTTGGGGCACAACGATTCCGCCCGCTTCGAGGACCGCTGGGTGCATCTGCTGCCCAATTCCGACAGCCCCTGCGTGTTCACCAAAGGCCTGCCCCTGCTGGCCATGCCCGTGCGCCACGGCGAAGGCAAGCTCATTCCCCGTGACGAGGAATGTCTGCGTCGTATTGCGGCCGAACAGCTCATCGCTCTCCAATATGCCGACCCGGAAAGCGGCAAGCCCACGCAGGAGTATCCTTATAACCCCAACGGCTCGCCGCTGGCCATTGCCGGACTCACCGACCCCACAGGACGCGTGCTGGGCCTCATGCCGCATCCCGAAGCCTTTCACCATGTGACCAATCATCCCGCCTGGACCAGGGGCGAACTGGACCCGCCGGGCACCCTGCTGTTCGTCAATGCCGTGCGCTATCTGCGCGGCCAGTAGCTGGCCCGGCCTTGACAAAGCCGACTTATACGGACAGAATATCAAGATTAACCGCAACATCGTGCAACAGCCGCGTGGTTCGCTCAGAGCCGCGCGCGTCAGACAAGGTGTGTACACGTTTGCCGCACATTCCCGCTTTCTTTTTTTACGCCGGATGATTTTTTAAGGCGCTTTCTCTGTTCAAGTGCAAGAAAGTGCCTTTTTTATTGAGGGCAATATCAATGCAACTCATTGAAATATTTAGCGCCATTGAAAAAATCGCGCCTCTGGACGCCGCCGCCCCCTGGGATATCTCGGGCCTGCAGGTAGCAGCGCACAGAAGTGAAGCCGACATGCTGGCCGTCTGCCTGGACCCCACGCCCGCCTCGGTGCGTCAGGCGCTGGAACGGGGGGCGCAGTGCATTTTGAGCCACCACCCCCTGGCGCTCAAGCCCGCCCTGCCCCGGCGTCTGGACGCCTACCATGAAGTTCTGTGCCTGTTGCTCGCTGCGGATGTGCCGCTCTATGCCGCCCACACCTCGCTGGACGTCAACGCCGACGGTCCGGCGGGCTGGCTGGCGCGCGAGCTGGAACTCGGCAACCTGGCGGTGTTGGAAGCCACGGCCCCGCCGCTGGCTGCGGCTCCCCTGCCGCTGGGCTTCGGTTTGGCCGGTGATCTGCCCGCGCCCTTGAGCCTTGCGCAAATCACATCCGCTCTGGCCCGGCACATTGATCTCTCCACGGCCACGGTCTGCGGCCCCGTACCGGAAAGCATCTCGCGCCTGGCTTACTGCACCGGTTCCGGTTCTTCCCTTCTGCGGGAAGCGCGCGCGGCAGGCGCCCAGCTTTTCATTACCGGCGACGTCAAATACCATACGGCGCTGGAGGCTGAAATCTGCCTGCTGGATGTGGGGCACCACAGCCTGGAGGAAGAAATGATGCGCCGCATGAGCGGCTTGCTGGCGCAACGCCTCAGTGGCCTGAACGTCGTTTTCGTGCCTTCGGTTTCACCGTTGCGCCCCGTCCTTTTGCCATGACTCCCAGGAGGAATATATGAGCAGTGCCGTTTACTTGGATCAGATAAAGCAGTTAGTGGAATTGCAGAAGGTGGATGACGCCATCTTCGCTGTCAAGCAGGAGCTGGAAAGCGCGCCCCGCGAGCTTGAGGATCTGGAGCAACGCTTTGAGGCCGCCGAGGCTCAGCGCAATCGCGTCCTGGACAAGCTGGCGCATCTCCAGGAACAGCAGAAACGCCTGTCCCTGGAGATTGACGACGATTCCGCCAGGATCAAAAAGAGCAAAAACAAGCTCATGCAGGTGGGCAATACCCGCGAATATCACGCCATGATGCGTGAAATGGACAGCATGGAGAAAATCAACCGCTCCCGTGAGGAAGAAAAGATGACCCTCATGGAAGAATTGCAGTTGCAGAACGACACGCTGGCCGAAATTGATCGGGATTACTCCGCCCTTAAAGCCGAGCTGGAAGTCAAACGTGAAGGTCTGGAAGAAAAGCTGAAGAAAGCCGGAATCAATCTGGATTCTCTGAACCAGAAGCGTGCTCAGGTCAGCAAGGCCATTCCCCAGCCCGTGTTCATGCGCTATGAGTTCATTCGCGTGCGTCTGGAACATCCGGTCATTGTGGCTGTGACGGACGGCATCTGCTCCGGCTGCAATATCGCGGTGCCCCCGCAGTCCTTCATTGAGTTGCAGCGCGGCCAGCAGATTCTGAGCTGCCCCAACTGCCAGCGCCTGATTTTCTGGTGCGAGCATTTCAGCCTGCCGGAAGAGGCTGTTGCGGCTCCCAAGCCTGTACCCCTGACGGATTAGCTTGAGCCTTATTGGGACGCTTTGCCTCCGGCCGGTAAAGCGTCCGTAAAAATCTCCGGCCGCAAACAAGCGGGAGCCGGACAGACCGTCGCTGCGGGCCATTGGCCCGGAGAGGAAAGTCCGGGCTCCACAGGGCAGGACGCTGGGTAACACCCAGGAGGGGCGACCCTCGGACAGCGCCACAGAAAGCAAACCGCCGTGCTTTGCGCGGTAAGGGTGAAACGGTGGGGCAAGAGCCCACCAGATGCCGCGGTGACGCGGCATGCTCGGCATACCCCGTCTGGAGCAAGACCAAATAGGGAAGGCGGCCGGCCCGGCCCATGCCTTCCGGGTAGGTTGCTTGAGGGCGCGGGCAATCGCGCTCCTAGAGGAATGACGGTCACATGCGGCTTGTCGCATGACAGAACCCGGCTTATCGTCCGGCTCCCGCTTGTTGTCAGAGGCTTGCCATGCCTGAAAATTCCCAGCCGGAAAAACCCTGGGGCCTGATCCTGGCCGCCGGGAGCGGCAGCCGTCTGGCGGCCGTTGTCGGCGGCTGTCCCAAACAGTTTTTATGCTGGCGGGACGTCCCGCTGTATTGGCACGCGGCGCGCGCCATGAGCCGCAGCGCCGTGGTGGCCGGTATTGTTTTTGTTTTCCCCCCTGACCGGCGTACCGCCGAGGAAGAGCGCTTGCATGCCCTTTACGCGCGAGAGGATCTCGGCCTGCCTTGGCTGGCGGCGGCCGGCGGCGCGTTGCGCCAGGATTCCGTGCGCCTGGGTCTGGCGGTCCTGCCGCATCGGACGCGGTACGTGCTGGTGCATGACGCGGCCCGCCCCTTTCTGAGCCCGGCCCTGGTACGCCGCGTTTGTGAGGCCCTGCGCCGGGGCGCGCCCGCGGTCGTTCCCGGTCTGCCCGTCACTGACACTATCAAAATGGTGGACGACGGGCGTGTTGCGGCTACCCTGCCGCGCGCCCGGCTGGCGGCGGTGCAGACACCCCAGGGATTTAACCTGACCTTGCTGCGTCAGGCCCACCAACATGCCTTGGATGCGGGCCTGGCCGTCACCGACGACGCCGCGCTGATGGAAGTTCAGGGCCACGAAGTGCTTATTGTGCCCGGTGAGGCTGCCAACGTGAAAATCACCCATCCCGAAGATCTTTCCCTGCTGGCCGGAGAACAGGCTATGCCCCGCCCCTGCGCGGGCATGGGCTACGACGTGCATCGTTACGGTCCGGGGCGCCCGTTGAAGCTGGGCGGCGTGCTCATTCCCGGCGGCCCGGAAGTTGTGGCTCATTCCGACGGCGACGTGCTGCTGCACGCGCTCATGGACGCCCTGCTGGGCTGCGCGGCCCTGGGCGACATAGGCCAGCACTTCCCCGACAGCCAGGCCCGCTATGAGGGCATTTCTTCAGCCGTGTTGCTGGATCAGGTTCTGGAAATGCTGCGCGGCGCAGGGCTTGAGCTCAGCCATGTGGATTTGACCATCGTGGCCCAGACGCCCCGCCTGTCGCCCTTCCGTGAAGAAATACGCAAGAATGTGGCCCGGCTGCTGGGCCTGGACACGGCGCGGGTCAACCTCAAGGCTACCACCGAGGAAGGCCTGGGCTTTACCGGGCGGTCCGAGGGCATCAAGGCCTATGCCGTGGTCAGCGCGCTGGCCGACGGCACGCCGTCCTTTTCCGCACAGGCTGTTCCATCCCCCGATCTCTGATCTCCATAAGGATGCGCCATGAACACTGAGTTGTATCGGCCCTGGTTCGCCCATTATGAGGATTTCGTGCCCCGTACCGTGGAGATCTGGGACAAGCCCCTTTATTCCCTGCTGGACGAGGCCGCCGCGGCCTATCCCCATCGTAACGCACTGATCTTCCAGAACACGCGCATTACCTATAAAAGCTTGCTCGAACGGGCGGAACTCTTTGCCGGGGCTCTGCGGCGCATGGGCGTGGAACCGGGTCAGCGGGTGGCCATCATGCTGCCCAATCTGCCCCAGACCATGATCGCCTTCTGGGGAGCCATCAAGGCCGGGGCCGTGGTGGTCATGACCAATCCGCTCTACATGGAAAAGGAACTGCGGGAAAACATGCAGGATTCCGGGGCGGAACATATGATCCTGCTGGATCTGCTCTGGCCGCGCGTGGCCGCGTTGCGCGACCGCCTGCCGCTGCGCAATTTCATCATTACCGGCGTGGGCGACGCCCTTTCCTTTCCTCTCAACTGGCTGTACCGCTTCAAGCAGGCCCGGAATCCCAAGGAGCCCATCCCCTACGACGGCA
This sequence comes from Desulfovibrio fairfieldensis, assembly GCF_001553605.1. Lineage (NCBI taxonomy): Bacteria > Pseudomonadati > Thermodesulfobacteriota > Desulfovibrionia > Desulfovibrionales > Desulfovibrionaceae > Desulfovibrio > Desulfovibrio fairfieldensis. The sequence goes on along the minus strand of NZ_CP014229.1, from coordinate 1,412,999 downwards.
AGCATGTCTTTGAGTGGAAGAGCTTTTGCAAAGGCGCGCAGCGCCATACGGAGCCCATTGCGGACACGCTGCACGACCCGGTCATGCTCCAGTATACCGGGGGCACCACCGGTCTGCCCAAGGGCGTCACCCTGACCCATGCCAATCTGGGCACCAACTGCCGGCAGGTGCTGGACATCATCCACGTCTCGGCCAAAGAGCACCATATTTTTATTTCCCTGCTGCCCTTCTTTCATGTCTACGGCCTGACCACCGGCCTGATCATCCCCGTGGCCCTTGCCGCCACCACCCTGCCCCTGCCGCGCTATGTGCCGCAGGACGTGCTGCGCATCATCGCCCGCCACAAGCCCACGATTTTTCCGGGCGCGCCGTCCGTCTATATTTCGCTCTTGCAGCAGAAGGATCTGGCCCGTTATAATCTGCACAGCATCCGGATCTGCGTTTCCGGCTCGGCCCCGTTGCCGCGTGAAATTTTCCGCCGCTTCCAGGAGGCTACCGGCGCCGCCATTCTGGAAGGCTACGGCCTGACCGAGGCCTCGCCCATCACCCATATCAATCCCCTGGGCCGCCAGGGCCAGAAAGAAAATTCCATCGGCATGCCCTTGCCCGGCACGGACGCCCGCATTGTGGATATGGAAGGCGGCTCCCTGACCTTGCCCCCCGGCAAGATGGGGGAACTGGTCATCCAGGGCCCCCAGGTCATGAGCGGCTATTGGCGGCGACCCGACGAAACGGCCAGCGCCCTGCGCAACGGCTGGCTTTATACCGGCGACTTGGCGACCATGGATGAGGACGGTTATTTTTATATTGTGGACCGCAAGAAAGACATGGTCATTGTGGGCGGTTACAATGTCTATCCGCGTGAAGTGGATGAGGTATTGCTGGAGCACCCCAAAATCATGGAAGCCGTCACGGTGGGCATCAGCGACGATGTGCGCGGGGAAGTGCTCAAGGCCTATGTGGTGCCCTGTCCCGGCGAAAGCCTGAACAAATCCGAGATCATTGCCTGGTGCCGCAGCAAACTGGCTTCCTATAAGGTGCCGCGCCTGGTGGAGTTCCGCGAGGAATTGCCCAAAACCATTGTGGGCAAGGTCTTGCGCCGGGCGTTGCGTGAAGAGGAAGAGCGCAAAGCCGGCCGCAGGAAAAACCGGCAGGCGGGCCAGAAAAACGCGGCCTCCGCCGACGCGTCTCCACGCCGGGAGGTTCCGACCGAACGTACGCCGAGGGAGGGGACCTGATGCGCATAGTGGCCCAACGGGTTCGCGAGGCCTCGGTCAGCGTGGACGACCGCGTTGTGGCCGCCATCGGCCAGGGGCTGCTGGCCTTGGTGGGTTTTGGCCGGGATGACGGGCCGGACTTTCACCAAAGTCCGGCCTTTGCGGGCATGGCCCGCAAGCTTCTGGATCTGCGCATTTTCCCGGGCCAGGGCGACGCGGCTCACAAGTTCCACTGCTCCCTTCAGGACTTCAGCGGCCAGGTGTTGCTGGTGCCCCAGTTCACCCTGTATGCCGATTGCCGCAAAGGCCGTCGGCCTTCCTTTACTGACGCCGGCGACCCGGCCTGGGCCGCCGCGATGTTCGAACGTTTTGTCAGGCATGTTGACGAAGCATGTCACGGAAGCGTATCTTCAGGTATATTTGGAGCCGAAATGGAAGTGCGCCTCTGCAACTGGGGGCCTGTGACCATTTGGCTGGATTCCACCCGGCTTTTTTCATAACGGCGGCACGTCGGACCCGATTCCAAGCTGACGTGCTCCCCGTCCACCCGGGAATGCGGGTCGGCGTCGACTTCCGGCGCGGATGACATCAGTTCGCGTTGCCGTCGGCAGCATTTCAAGATTTCCAACCTTGCCACGCTGCGCAGAACTTTTTGCCGGTAATAATGCAAATGCCCTGCGGTCGCGAAGCAAGCATTCGTGTCTGCAATCCGGGAAAAATGCACTTTGCTTCAGCCGCGTTGGCGTTGTGAGTTCTAAATATGACGACTGAGCGTAACGACGTGGTTTTTACGTCTTTTGTCGTCGCTATCCGTGAAATAAAGGCAGCGCCGCCACATTGGGAACACACCATCCCCGATGAGAAAATGCTTCGGAGGCTCGGTCATGTTTGATCTGCAAGCGGAGTTATATAATAAGATCATTATCCTGCGCCTGACCGGCGATATACTTCTGGCTGACGTGGTCGAGTTCAATCAGCAGATGGAAAACCACATAGCGGCACCGGACATCGCCCAGGTGGTGGTGGATCTCAGCCGGGCGGGACAAATGGACAATGCCGGACTGGGCGTCCTTGTGAGCATCAGCACCAAACTTCAGGGGCGGGGGCGCAGGCTGATTTTGCTCTGTCCCGCGCCGCATGTGGCACAACTTTTGAAAGACGCTGAAGTAGAAGGTTTTTTCCCCACGTATGAAAGTGAGGAAGAGCTTAAAGGGTACGTTCCGGACGCGGCGGAATAGCGTTTCGCGCCGCCGGTAGCGGCAGTTTTTTCAGCCCAGACGGATGGTGCAAGGTGCAATACTATCTTCGACATTATTTCAACCCGGACTTTGACTATCTGCGCCCGAAACCCGGCATCGGCGAAGACGGCGAGAGCTCAGACCTCTACAGTCTGGGCTACGTGCAGAATGTCATTGCCGGGCAGCTTCTGGCCGAGGTCATCCCTCTGGAGCAGGCTGGGGCGGAACCGGATCCGCGCTTTGTGCTTTCCAGGCCTGTGCTCCCCGGTGGAGCCAATACCCGGGTGGACCCGGCCTATCCCAACTATCTGCTCTCAACCTCCAACGGCTACGTTTTTTACAACAACGGGAAAATCACGGTCAAGCGTCTGCTCAATGTACGTCAGGACGTCAGCTTCCGCACGGGCAACATTTTCTTTGTGGGAGACATGGCCGTGCACGGTTCGGTACGTTCCGGTTTTTCCGTGCAGGCCAACAATCTCCGGATCATGGGCATGGTGGAGGGCGGCGTGGCGCGTGCCCGCCGTGATCTGATGGTGGACGGCGGCGCGCGCGGCGGCGCGGGCCAGCATTGCCTTCTGGACGCGGGGGACAAACTGCTCACGCCCTTTCTGGAAAAGATCGAAGCGCGCGCCCGCGGCAACATGGTTGTCGAAAAATACTGCCTGTACAGCACGGTTTACGCCGGGGCCAACATGGTGGTGCGCGAACAGGTCTACGGCAGCACCATCAACGCCTACGGCAGCGTCTATGTGGGCAGACAGCTGGGCAACAAGGCGGCCATTTCCACCAAGATATATCTGGGGTACGATCCACTGAGCATTCGCCAGCTGGAAAAAATCGACAAGATTATTTCCGGCCTGTCCCAGTCCATCACCCACCTCAAGGCCGTGGCCGGACATCTGCCGCCCGACGCCAATGAGGCCAGCCGCAAACTGGCCCGGCTCGTCGAGCAGCGCGAACGGATCATGAAGCAGCGTACCGAGCTCTGGTCAAAGCTCTACCTGGACGAAAACTACATGCAGAACTGCCGCCTGATGGTACCGGGAAAGGTCTATCCCGGTGTGGAAATCTCCGTGGGCCGGGCCTTCATGCTGGTGGAGCGGCCTTATGAAAACGTGCTCTTCCGGCTCTGTTACGACGATATTATTGTGGAGCCCCTGCCTCCGGCCGACAAGGGCAAGGGAAAATGACCCGTCACCGCGCTCCGCTCTTTGAGGCGGTTTTCGCGGACGGCCAATGCCCCGGCGACGTCCCGGTCGACATATTGGCCCATGTGGATGGCCGCTCTTTCGCCATGCTCGGCCCCGGCGGCGCGGAGCGGGAGAAATCCGTGGTCAGCAGCCTTTCACCGGAACAGTGCCGGGACGCCCTACCTGTGTTGCTGGGCGCGGGTTTGGGACACGCCCTTCATCTTTTGCTTGAAGAGCACGACGGCCCCATCGCCGTGGTGGAAAAAGAAAATAGTTTGCAAGAGCTGACCGGCGTGTTGGCCTCTTTGCCTGTAGATCTGCGGCAGCGCGTGCTTCTGGTGGCTGTGTCTGACCCCCAAGCGGCGCTCAACGAATTGACCCACTGGCAGACGCGCCACAACGGCAAACGCCTGCTGCCCTTGGCCCTGCCTTTTTACCTGCGTCTGGACCGCGCCTATTACGGCGAGCTGCGCGAAAAACTCGCCGCCAGCGCCCGTTTTGACTTCTGGAGTCGCGCGGTACACCCCCGTTTCCGCGAGGCCGCGCCGCGCGTGCTCCTGCTGACCAGCAAATATTTCCTGATGGGCGAACTGGAAGGGGCCTGCCGCAAGCTGGGTCTCGCCTATAAGCTGATCACCCTCAAGGACGACACTCTGGCCCGCGAGGATTTTGTCCAGCAGTTGCTGGAGGCCGTGGTTTCGTTCAAGCCCGACTGCTGCATCACGCTCAACCATATGGGTGTGGACGTGGAGGGAGTGCTCATGGACCTGCTGGCCCGGCTGCAACTGCCGCTGGCCTCCTGGTTCGTGGATAATCCCCACCTGATCATCCACCTCTACTCGCGTTGTGTCAGTCCCTGGACGGCTTTGTTCACCTGGGACGCGGACAATATCGAAAGTCTGCGCCGCACAGGCTTTGAGCACGTTTTTTATCTGCCCTTGGGGACGGACCCGGATCGCTTCCACCCGAGCCGCGCGGCGGTTCCCGATGCCTGGAAGGCTGACATCTCCTTTGTGGGCAACTCCATGCTCTACAAGGTGGGCGGCCGCCTGAAGAACGGGCGCTTCCCGCGTGAACTGCTGCTGCCCTTCCGCGAGGTTTCCCAAGCCTTTATGGACAGCGAGCAGCGTTCCGTCGCGGATTTTCTGCGCCTGTCCTTTCCCGAGGTCCATGCCCGCTACGAGGCCCTGCCCGACAACGAAGCCCGGCTGGCCTATGAAACGGCCATCACCTGGCAGGCCACCCGCCTGTATCGCAACGGATGCGTGCGCCGTCTGCTGCCCTTTTGCCCCCTGATCGTGGGCGACCGGGGCTGGCGGATCGAATTTCGGCGCGAGCCCTGCCAGCCCCGCTATCTGGACGCCTTGAGCTACTATGCGGAGTTGCCCGCTTTTTACGAGCATTCCGCCATCAATTTCAACTGCACCAGCAAGCAGATGAAAGGCGCGGTCAACCAGCGCGTTTTCGACGTGCCCGCCGCCGGGGCTTTTGTGCTCACGGACTGGCGGCCGCAGATGGAGCAGCTTTTCGAGCCCGATGAAATGGCCTGTTATCACGATCCGGAAGAAATCCCCGATCTGGCGCGTCACTATCTGGCCCACCCGGCCGAACGCCGCAAACTGGCCGCTGCCGCGCGCAATCGGGTGCTGGCCTGCCACACCTGGGAGCACAGACTTCAAGCGCTGCTTGAACATATGCGCCGGATCTACGGAACTCCCCAGGCGGGCAAGGCGCGTTCATGAGCGCGGATCCCCTGCTGGTTCTGCAATTGCAACGCATGGGGGACTTGATCCTTACCTTTCCCCTGCTGCTTGCCCTTAAAAAACGCTGGCCGGGCCATCCCATCTGGGTGGCGGCCGAGCCGCAGTTTTTCCAGGAACTGATGCCGCTGGCGCCGGAGGTAGTTTTTTTCCCCCCCTCGCATTGCCCCACCCTGGCGCGCGGGCACTACGCGGCGGCCATCAATCTGAGCGCCCGGCCCGAGGCCGCCGCCTGTCTGGCCGGTCTGGAAGCCGGGCTCAAGCTGGGCCCGGCGGCGCTGCCGGACGGCCTGCACGTCCATGGTTTCTGGCAACTCTATCGCACTGCCCTGACCCAGAACAATCACCATAACGCTTTTCACTGGTCGGATCTGTACCGTCTGGATCTGGAGTCCGCAGTGCGCCCCGGCCAAGCGGGACATATTCTGCCCAAGGGCGCGGGCAGCGGTCGCGTGGCTCTGGTGCTGGGGGCCAGTGAAGCGGCCAAACGCCCGGATGCCCTGTTCTGGGCCCGGCTGGCCCGTCGGCTGGCCAGTGCCGGGGCCATGCCGGTCTTTCTGGGCGGCCCGGCCGAAAGCGCACTGGGGCAGGAAGTGGCCCGTCTGACACAATTGCCGCATGCCAATCTTTGCGGCCGCCTGCCGCTCAGGGACGTGGCCGCCGTCCTGCGCGGCCTGGACCTCTGCATCACCCCGGATACAGGCCCAATGCACCTGGCCGACTGGCTCGGCGTGCCCGTGCTCAACCTTTCCATGGGGCCGGTTCATGCCCGTGAAACCGGCCCCACCGCCCCCGGTCAATGGGTTTTGCGCGCGGCCATGAGCTGTGTGGGATGCTGGCAATGCCGCCGCTCGAAACTGTACTGTAAGCAGGCCTTCAGCCCGGCCTCCGTGGCGCGCGCGGCTCTGGCCGTTCTGGAAAATCCCCAGGATGCCCGTCCGCCGGCCCGCAGCGGACCGCTGCCCGGCTTGTCCCTCTGCCGCACGGGCCGCGATGCCCTGGACCTCTATCGCCTTGAAGCCGTGGAAGATCAGGAAGGGCGCCCTGCGGCGCGCTCCTGCCGCTCTTTGCTGGAGGATTTCTGGCAGGCTGCTTTTTTGTTTCTGTATGATCCCTCACTGCGCCCTCTGGCTCGGCAACGCCTGGCGGCCCTGGAAAATGCCTTTCCGCAATTGGCGCAACGCCTGGCTTTGGGTCTGGCCCGCCTTTGCGCGCAATGCGCCGACGGCCTCAAGCAGCGCAGCCGGGAGCTGCCCGCAGACTTTTGGCGTGCGGAACCGCCCTTGCTGCGCCTTTTTGCCGGACATACGCATATGTTTCTGCAAAATGCCGATTTCACGCCGCAAGGCTGGCAGACGGCCGTGGACCGTCTGACCGCGCTGTGCGGCCTTTGCTTTCCCGATAAAGCGCAACAGTAAGAATTCATGTCACATCGCCCTTTCCGCTTCCGGCAAGTCTTGCCGCGTTGATCATTCCTATCTATTAAAAATCGTTAGATTTTTATTTTTGGAACACTCCTTGAATACCAGCAGGCGCAAGGAGTGCGACAATGCAAATTCTTCCCACCGACACTGCTGATACCACGTTGAATTTTTGGGGCAGCATGGGCAACCAGTCCGATGCCTCCACTGATTTCATGCAGACCATGCAGGATGCCATGAATTCCGTGGAAAACGGGCAGGACGTGTCGGTAAACGCGGCTTTGCAGAACGGCTCCGGGCAAAAGCAGGCTATGGTGGAAAGCCCCTACAGCCGCCATACCACGGACGGCGTCACCTATACGCTGGATGAAGTCTGCTTCACCAAGCAGGAATTGCAAGAGTTACGCGAGAAACTGCTCAAAGCCGGTGCCCCCGAGGAAAGCCTGAAACAGTTCGACGTGCTGGCCGGTCAGCCTGACGGAGCCACCCTGGCCCAGGTCATGGCCAGCCTGATGGGCACGGAAAAGGCCGCCGGGGTAAGCGATGAGGACGCCGAAACCATCACCGCTCTGCTGGGCAAAATTGACCCCACCGGCGATCTCGCCGCTTCTGTTCTGCAGTGCATGGGTGAAGGCAAAGGCGAGGACGCGCTGGCTCTGATCACCGACGCCTTCGCCAAGCTGGACCCCGACGAAAGCATTGAAATCAGCCGTGACGACGCTCTTGCTCTGGGCAGGGGCCTGGGCCTGAACAAGAACAGCCTGCAAAGCCTTGCCGACAATTTCGGCAGATACGACGCCTTGCGCGTCACCGGCGAGCAGTTCGGCAACCTCATGAAGCCCGCCTCCATGCAGTTCGCCACGGACAAGGCCAATCGAGAAAAGCTGGACGCGGCTCTGGAGCAGACGCTCAAGCCCATCATCAGCAAAGCCCGCGACCGCATGGAAAAGGAAAAGGCGGCCAGCGCCCTGCAAAACCGCAAGGTGGAGCAAAGCCGGATTCTGATCGACAAGACCGTGCAGGAGCAGAGCCGGGAAATCCTCAGCCAGACCTTGCAATCAGGCCAGCAGGCCGACGACAGTCCGGATGCCGCTGAAATCGCCTCCCAGAGCGAGGCGGTGAGCCGCAAGCTGAACGGCAAGCAGAGCGGCGCCGTGGGAGAAGCGGGCGGCGCTGAAAACCATGACAACCTGGCGGACAAGCTGGCTCGCGCCTCGGCCAATACGGATAAATCCCGCAATGCCGCTTCAGAGGCGGTCCCCGGAGTCGGCGCGGCGCGTGTAGAAACGGCGGAGAGCGGTAAAAACGGCTCCGGCTCCGACGCCCCTGCCTTTGAAAACAACAGTGGACAAGGCAAGAGCAAGGAATGGAGCGAACTGCTGGGCAAAGTTGAAACGCGGGCTGCGGCTCCCCAGGCCAATACCGGCAATTCCATCGTCTTTTCCATGCTTCAGGGCGGGCAGCGCCTGTCTGAAGCGGACCCGATTCAGAGCAATGCCGCCGAGGACCAGACGCTTTCCCGCCAAGTGGCCCAGCAGGTGGAGCGCGGCCTGCTTTCCGCGCTCAAGGACGGGGGCACACGGCTGGACCTCCAACTGCATCCGCAGGAACTGGGGGCCATTACCCTCACGCTTACGGCCCGCAACGGCGAAGTGAGCGCGCGCATTCGTTCCGAAAAAAGCGAAACCGCTGAAATGGTCACCCGCCAGTTGGACACCATCCGCGCCAATCTGGAACAACAGGGCATCAAGGTGGACAAGATTGAAGTGCAGCTCCAGAGCCAGCAGGGGGACGACGGCCGCCAGTGGCAAAATCTGGATCAGCACAATTCCCGGCAGGAAGAAGATGCCCGCCGGGAAGAACTTGCCCGCCTCAAGAATCTCGCAACCCTGCGTAATTCTGGTGAAAATATGCAACCGGAGATTTTGGAACAGCCTGTGCATTCTCTGACGCAAATGGCAAGATATGCCACGCAGTCCCTGCATGTGGTGGCCTGAATTCGCCGACGCGGAGTAAATCATGTCCAGTATTACGCAAGCCCTTAACCAGGCCAACAATGAGTTCAACAGCGCCCTTTCCAAGCAGAAGGGCAGCAATATGGACAAAGATTCCTTCATGCTGCTGCTGGTCACCCAGTTCAAGTACCAGGATCCGCTCAATCCCATGGAGGATAAGGAATTTATTGCCCAGTTGGCGCAATTCTCCAGTCTGGAACAGCTCATGAATCTGAATACGAGCATGGAAGGGCTGACCGATGCTACCAATAATCAGCAGATGATCAACGCCACCTCGTATATCGGCAAAAACGTCTCCGTTTCCGGCAATGCCATCGGCAAGAACACTGACGAGAAGACCAAGGAAGTCACTATTTCCAAGTTCCGTTACGCTCCCAACGACAACGTGGTGGCGGGCAGCCAGATCATTGTGCGCGACGCCGACAACAACCCGGTCTATGTGGCGGAGTTGAACGAGAACAAGGCCGCAGGCACCACCTATGAATTTGAATGGGACGGCAAGAGGAATGACGGCAGCGTGGCGCCGGACGGCGTGTATACCGTCAGCCTGGCGCTGCTCAACTCCAACGGTGAGTCCGTGCTCGCGGACCAGGTGGTGGACGCCAGGGTGACCGGCGTGGTCAATAACAACGGCTCCGTCTGCCTGGGCCTTGACGGCGGGCAGTTGATACTTCTGGCCAATGTGCGCCAGGTCACGGAACCCGAGGCGAAGAGCAGCGGCGGGGATGAGAATCCGCCCGACGGCGAGGACCCTGACAAGGAAGATCCCGACGGCGAAAAGCCCGGTACTGGGGGGACTCCCGACACGGAAGAAACTCCGGGTACAGAAGAAAATTCCGGCACGGGCGAAACCACCGCCCAGGCCGCCTGAATATAACAACTGAACTATCCCGGCGGCCACGGCCGCCATACAACTGCTATCCCAAGCATACACGGAGGAAGTCATGGGTCTTTCAGCCAGCATGTGGACCAGCGTTTCAGGCCTGCTCGCCCACGGCAACAAGATGAACCTGGTGGGCAACAATATTGCCAATGTCAGCACCATCGGCTTCAAAAGCCAGCGCATGGATTTCAACGACTATCTGTACATGAGCGGCAGCAGCGCCAGTGGTCCCACCCAGATCGGCGCGGGCGTGAGCACCTATGCCGTGCTGGGAGACTACTCCCAGGGCGCGTTGGAGACCACCAATTCCGGCACCGACCTGGCCATTGACGGCAACGGCTACTTCGGCGTGCGCAAGACCGGCAGCGACCAGAAGTACTACACCCGCGCGGGCGACTTCTTTTTTGACAAAGAACGCAAGCTGGTCAACCCGGAAGGCATGGTCGTGCAGGGCTGGAAAGTGGAAAACGACAAGGCCCTGACCTTCAGCAGCGGCGCCACCAATCTCGGTACGGGCACCAGCTCGGAATCATCCTATGTGGGCAGCGGCTCGCCCACGGACATCGTTCTGAGCAGCTGGAATCTGCCCCCGCAGCAGACCACCAACGTCAGCTTCACCATGGGCCTGACCAACGACGGCAACGGCGACAAGACCACCAGCGCCGGCAGCCCGCTGACAGCGCTTTTTGACCTCTGGGACGCCACCAGCAACCCGCCGATAGCCAAGGATGCCTTCTCCGCCAAGTCCGAGATTAAAGTCTATGACGAGGGCGGCAACGCCCATCAACTCTCCGTCTATTATGACCAGGTCGCCACCAGCAAGGAAGGCACCAACGGTTCCACGGCTTATACAATTGAAGGCCTGCCAGCGGGCTACACGGTCTATGAATACCTGGTGACCATTCCCCCGTCCGAAGACAACCGCAGCTTCGGCGGCGAAGGCTACGACGAGGCCACCAATACCTGGACCAGGGACCCCACCAAATTCTACGACGACCCCACAACCGGCACCAACAAGCAGGCCGGCGTGCTGATGAGCGGCCAGTTGATCTTCAACGCCAGCGGCCAGCTCGTGAACCAGACCGCCTATACCTTCGGGGCCACCGGCACTCCGGCGGCCAACGACCAGTATGCCGGTTCCCCGGACAGCAAGGAATCCTGGCAGCCCACCAAATTGTCCAGCAACGGCCTGCCCGTGTTCACGGCCAATTTCACCGGCCAGCCCCTGGCCAACAGCGTCAGCGAAACCATGACCACCACGGGCACCACCACGCCCTTCAGCCAGGCCCAGAACTATATCATGGAGCTTGACCTGGGCCTGAAAAACATCGGCAGCCCGGCCTGGACCAATCCCACTGCCACCACCATCAAGACCGACGCCCAGGGCAATCCCGTGGACGCGGGCGGCAATGCGCTGGGTGTGAGCAAATACGGCTATTATAACCTGGCCACCGGATTCTATGGCAAAGATGCCGCCGGCCATGACCTGCTGGCGGATGACAAGGGCTTTTATTATATGAATGGAGCCGAAAAGATTTACGGCACCATTAATGTCAATGGCGGCACTCCGAATGTGGCCTACGACGACACCACCAGCAGCTATTACTTCACGGACACCACAGTTACACCCAATGCCAAATGTTATGACGTCACTGTGGACGGCGGTGGAACAACACACCCTGCCTACTCGGACGCCGACGGTGACTACTATAACGGCACGGTCCCGCAAGCCGGCGGCGGTACCACGAACGGCAAAATTTACGGCACGTTCGACGACGGCGGCACTCCTCGCTTGGTGCAGCATGACGCCACGGGATATTTTTACATTGACGGCGCTGACGCTAGGCAGGCAGTCACCAACTTTGACAAAATCGCCACCAGCAAGGTTAAGCCTGATACATATGTCGCGATAGATAATACCACGCGTGTCGCGCCTGATTACGAGACCAAGGCCAACAGCCTGGACAGCCTGAAGACGCAGCTGGTGGCCGACGGCGTCACGGCGGAGGGGAATCCCAAATACAAGGCTGTCGTCAACTTCGCCACCAACGCCGCCAGCATGACGACCACAGAGCGCCAGGAAGGGGCCAGCGCGGCCAACAGCAAGACCAGCGTGACGCAGAATGCCACGCAGGACGGCTATGCTTCGGGCACGCTGAGCGACGTGCGTATCGACACCTCAGGCATTATCTACGGCGTCTATTCCAACGGCACCACCCTGCCCCTCTACCAGATAACCATGTACGACTTCCAGAACAACCAGGGGCTCTGGCGCGATGGCGGCAATCTTTTCTCTTCCACCAACGATTCCGGTGAGCCGCGCATCGGCGTAGCCGGGGATAACGGCTTCGGCACCACCAAGGCCTACAACATCGAACAGTCCAACGTGGACATGTCCCGCGAGTTCGTCCAGATGATCACCACCCAGCGGGGCTTCCAGGCCAACTCCAAGGGCATCACAACCGTGGATACCATGCTTGAAACGGTTATCGGCATGAAGCGGTAGGCTGACGCCGCCGCCCGGAATATCGGGCGTTCACATCGGGTGGACGCCCGACAGCGAAGGGATAGCGCTGCAATCCGGCTTTCTCCGTACAAAGCGCCGACCATTTGGTCGGCGCTTTTCGCGTCTTTTCGTTCCGGTCGGAAAGGTACGCAAGCTATCTGCCCATGACGCCCGCCGCCGGGCCATTCCGAAACGCATTGCGGGCACGGACTCGCCCTGTGCCTTTCCCGGCGAAGCGCCGTGCGGCCGAAGGCGGCACAGGCGATCTCCTTCCGGACAGCGCGCCAAGCCCCCAAAAGCAGCGCGCATCAGCGCCAAAAATGCAGCACTCAACAGGAGGAAAAATTTTCCCCACCCGCAACATAATTAAATAACATATTAAAATATAATAATAAAATAAAATTGGCACATGGGTTGCAATTCATGGGTACAGCTTAGTAACCACCCAAGGAGGTGTCCCATGTCTTTGGTCATAAACCACAATATGATGGCCGCCAACACGGCCCGAAACCTGAACGCGCATTATTCGCAACTGAGCAAGTCCACCGAGCGCCTTTCCACGGGCCTGCGGGTCAACAGCGCGGCTGACGACGCCGCCGGACTGGCCATCCGCGAATTGCAGCGCGCGGACATCGCCACCCTGCACCAGGGCGCGCGCAATGCCAACGACGCGATTTCCCTGATCCAGACCGGCGACGGCGCGCTGGGCGTCATCGACGAAAAACTGACCCGCATGAAGGAACTGGCCGAACAGGCCGCCACCGGCACCTATGATTCCACCCAGCGCCTGATGATCGAGTCCGAATACCAGGCCATGGCCTCGGAAATTACCCGTATCGCCAATGCCACGGATTTCAACGGCATCAAGCTGTTGGACGGCACCCTGTCTTCCAGCTCGCACGACGGCAGCGGCATGACCGCCACCGGCAAGCTGAAGGTTCACTTCGGCACGGGCAACGATTCCGCCGAAGACTATTATTACATCACCATCGGCAGCTGCACGGCCTCGGCCTTGGGCGTGGGCAACCAAGCCATCGACGCCGCCACCGGCCAGTTGCGCGCCGGCGGCACCATTTCGACCCAGGAAGCGGCCCAAGAGACCCTGGTGGCTCTGACCGACGCCATCGTCTCCAAGGACAAGATCCGCGCGCACCTGGGCGCCATGCAGAACCGCCTGGAGAATACCATCACCAACCTGAACACTCAGGCTGAAAATCTCCAGTCCGCGGAATCCCGCATTTCCGACGTGGACGTCGCCACGGAAATGACGCAGTTCGTCCGTACCCAGATTTTGAGTCAGAGTGCGGTAGCCATGCTTTCGCAAGCTAACTCGCTGCCCCAGATGGCCATGCAGCTCATCGGCGGCTAGGCCATCTCTACATAGGCTGTGGCAGACCAAAGACGGGAGGCCCGGGGGCCGTGCCCCCGGGCCGGGAAAAAATTTTCCGGCCCGGCTTTCGCGTAATACACCGACTTATGGAGTCAGGAAAGGACGGGCATCCGGGTTTTCTTCAGCATGTTCCAGCGAGTTCAGGGCTTGGCGGGCTGCTTCCTGCTCGGCTTTTTTGCAGCTTGTGCCGCTGGCCGTGAATTCTCTGCCGTCCGGCAGATGCAGGGAAACTTCAAAAATTTTGGCGTGTTCCGGGCCATGGCTTGCCAGTTGCACGTACACCGGCCGCTCCCTGAATAATTGCTGCGCCACTTCCTGCAAGCGTGTCTTATAATCCTTCCTCTGCGGTTCCCCGGCCGCTCGCGGCCAATGCGGCGCGAAGATGTGGGCCACCGCCGCCTGCGCGGCGGTAAAACCGCCATCTTCGTATACTGCGGCAAGCACCGCCTCCAGCACGTCGCTGAGTACGGAATCGCGGCTGCGGCCGCCTTGGCGTTCCTCGCCCTTGCCCAGCTTCAGCAGGCTGTCCAGGCCGAATTCCCGCGCCCGTTCAGCTAGGCTGACCGTGCTCACCAGACGCGCGCGCAGCTTGGTCAGCTCCCCTTCCCGCGCCTCCGGAAAACGGCGGAACAGCTCCCAGGAAACGCAGAGTTCCAGCACGGCGTCGCCCAGAAATTCCTGCCGTTCATTATGGTGCTGCCCACCGGAATACTCATTGGCCCAGGAACTGTGGGTCAGGGCCAGATCCAGCAGTTCCGGGCGGGCGAAGACATGGCCCAGCTTTTCTTCCAGGGCGATACGGGCCTGCGGCGGCGTCGCGCCGATAGGAAAATCATCCTTGCTCATGCCCCCCAATGTAGCCGTTTCGCGGCTGATGGCAACAGAAAATCCCTTGACATGCGCTCCGCCAATGCCTACCTAAATCCAACTACTTATGAGGAGCAAAGCATGGCTTATGATATCCGCTTGATGAAGCTGGTGACGGGTGAACTGGTCATCGGCAAATATGATCAGGAAAAAGACTGCCTCAATGACGTGGCCGCCATCCAGAGCATCCCCACTCAGCAGGGCGTGCAGATGATGATGCTGCCCTACGGTTATCCCTTTGAACCCAATTTCAGCGGCACGCTGGAGGGAAAAACTTTCCTCTACCGCTATGCCGATACGCCCAAGGAACTTCAGGACAAGTACATCGAAGCCAGCACCAACCTCACTGTGGCCGGTGGCCTCGGCAAGATGCAGTTCGGCTCCGGTCCCCTGCCCGGCGGCAACGGCAGCGGCCTGATCAAGTAAAGCGGTTCCGAACATCCAGTCTTAGTAAAGGCGGCGTTGAGCGCCGCCTTTTTTATACCCCGGCTCAAATGAGGATATCATGCGCGACCTTCTGCCCTTGCTGCCCAGACCCAGCCGTTTTGCCGGTATAGAAGACGGCGCCTGCCGCAAAGACCCCGCGCGTGTGCGCTTGCGCATGGCCCTGGCTTTTCCCGACACCTATGAGGTGGGCATGTCCTACCTGGGACAGAAGATCCTTTACGGCATCGTCAACGCCCACGAGGCTTGGTGGGCCGAGCGGGCCATGGCCCCGGACCGCGAAGCCGGGGCCGTTCTGCGCGCCAATAACGCTCCGCTCTGTACCTTGGAGTCGGACACGCCCCTGGCCCGCTTGCACTGCGTCTCTTTTTCCATCACGCATGAGCTCTGCTATACCAATGTGCTCTACATGCTGGATCTGGCGGGCATTCCCCTGCGCTCCGCGCAACGCGGCCAGGACCTGACGGCCTGTCCCCTGGTCATCGCGGGCGGCGGCGCGCTGTTGAGCGCCGAACCTTTGACGCCCTTCATGGATCTGATGGTTCTGGGAGACGGCGAAGAAAGCCTGCCCGACGTGCTGCGCCTGCTGGAACGCGCTCTGGATCACGGCTGGAGCCGTGATCAGCTGCTGCGCGAGGCGCGGCTGATCCCCGGCGTCTATGTGCCGTCGCTTTTCGCGCCCGGAGAAGACGGCGCGCTTGTCCCCCTGCTGCCCGATTACACCCGCCCGGCGCGGCGTATTGTGGCGGATCTGAACACGGCAGTCTATCCCACACGGCAGGTGGTACCCGTGGGCGCGGTGCACAACCGCCTTTCCCTGGAAATCGCCCGTGGTTGTACGCGCGGCTGCCGGTTCTGCCATGCGGGCATGGTCTACAGGCCCGTGCGCGAGCGTTCCCTGGCAAATATTACCAGCCTGCTGGACGACTGCCTGCATGAAACCGGTTTTGACGAAATATCCTTTCTTTCCTTGAGCACCGGAGATTTTTCCGCCCTCAAGACACTTTGCCACGGCGTGCTGGACCGTTGCGCCCGCGAACAGATCAGTCTTTCCCTGCCTTCACTGCGCGTGGGCTCCATCGACGACGAGATCATCGAACGCATGGCCGATCTGCGGCGCACCGGCTGCACCCTGGCTCCGGAAGCGGGCAGCCAGCGCCTGCGCGACGTCATCAACAAGGGCGTCAGCGAAGAGGGACTGCTGCTGCACGCCCAGAAACTGCTGGAACACGGCTGGCGGCTGGTCAAGCTTTACTTTATGATCGGCCTGCCCACGGAAACGGACGAAGACCTGGCCGCCATTGCCGATCTCTGCCGCAAGGTGCGCGACGCCGCCGGGCGCGGCGGACCCCGCCTGCAAGTCACGGCCGCCCTGTCGCCCTTTGTGCCCAAGCCCTTCACGCCCTTCCAGTGGGAAGCCCAGATCAGCCGGGAGGAGATCAGCCGTCGGGTTCATCTGGTGCGCGAATTGTTCAAGGGCCAGAAATGCCTGAAACTGCGCTGGCATGAACCGGCCATGAGTCATCTGGAAGGCGTGCTGTCCCGTGCGGACCGCCGCATGGCCGACGTGGTGGAGAAAGCCTATCACAAGGGAGCGATTTTTTGCAGCTGGATGGAAGGCTTTGACCTCGCGCCCTGGCTGGAAGCCCTGGACGAATGCGGCATCAGCGCCCAAGCCTGCATCGGCGCGCGCGAGGCGGGCGGCCCCCTGCCCTGGAGCCATCTGGAGGCCGGAGTTTCCGAGGAATTTTTACTGCGCGAACGGGAGCGCGCCCTGGCGGAAAAAATTACCCAGGATTGCCGCTACGGGGCCTGCCGCCAATGCGGCGCGTGCGACACCAAGGCCGGGCCTTCGCGTTTGCCGCACGCCACCGTCGCGGCGGAACCGGATGCTGCCCTGCACCGCAATCGTCTGATCTTCAGCCAGCGCGACCAGAATGCGCACGAAGCCCGGCGCGATGCCGAAGGGCGGCTGATCTGCCGCCCCCAGTCCAGCCGCCCGCCCCAGATCGCGGCGGAGCTCACCCTCAAGGCGGCCCAATACCGCATCTGGCACAGCAAAATGGGCGGCAGCGCCTATTTGAGCCAACTTGAGCTACAGGCCGTGCTGGAGCGCGCCCTGCGCCGGGCGGGCCTGCCCCTGTCCTTTTCCCAGGGATTTCATCCGCTGCCCCTGCTTTCCTTTGGCCGAGCTCTGCCCGTGGGCGTGGAAAGCAGGGCCGAATGGTTTGCTCTGACCCTGCATCAGGCTCTTGCGCCGGAAGAAGTGGCCGCCCGTCTGAACCCGCTTCTGCCGCCGGGCATGTCCGTGCTGCGCGTCGATGCGGTGGACAAAAGCCGCCGCACGGAACAGGCCGAGGCCGAGGCATTTTCCCTCGTCCTGCCCACGGTGGAGGAAAATGCCGCCGCGGTGCGCTGTTTTACGGATTTTGCCGCGCTGGCGTCCTTCCCCCACACCCGCCAGACCAAGAACGGGCCGCGCAGCGCGGATCTCCGGCCCCTCTTGCGGCAGTGGGAGGCGGGCTCCACGGGGCTTGCCGACGCACGGGCGGAAGCGCCCGCGGCCGTGACATTTGTGGCTGACTGGCATATCCTGTATCTGTCGCCCCTGCTTTTCTGTCTGGCCGTTCTTGCGCCGCTGGGGCCTGAAAGTCATCTGCGTTCCCGTCTGCGCCTGCTCAAAACGGCACAGATTTTTGCGAGCGCGCAAACATATCCGTAGGATCACATGCCACGCGCTTTTACCCATACTTGGTTCTTTTTCGGCGATTCCCTGACGCTTGGCGTCAACGATAATCGTATGCCCGGCGGCTGGGTCAGCCGTCTGGTCCTGCTGGGGCAAGAGGCCGGTCTCTACCGTTTCCCGCTGGCCACCTTCTATAACCTGGGCGCGCGCCGCCAGTCCACGGCGGATCTGGCCCGGCGCTGGCGGCAGGAAGTGGATTGCCGTCAGATGCCCGGCATGGTCCCGCATCTGGTCTTTTGCGCGGGCGTGGTGGATATGGCCGCTCCGGGCGGCGGTCAGCCCGTGGCCTTGGACAAGGCCATGTACTGCCTGCGGACCATGTTGACCGAGGCCGCGCCGCTGGCCCCGACTTTGGTCATAAGCCCGCCGCCGGTGGCGGACCCGACCGTGCGCCGACGCATTGCCGAACTCAGTGCGGCGCAGGCCGCGCTCTGCGCGGAATTGGGGCTGCCGTTCGCGGATATTCACGCCGCTCTGGCGGCTTCCCACAGCTATATGGACGATTTGAGCGACGGCCTGCATCCCGGCCCGGAAGGCTGCACGGTCATGGCTGAAACGCTGCTGACGCAAAACACTGTGCGTGATTTCCTGCATGCGGATATAGGCGAAGAGGGCAACTGAGATGGGTTCATGTATTCCTTTCAGTGACGAAGAACCTTTTGCGGAGCGCGTCAAGAGCCTGGCTGACGACGAATTGCTGGAAATCTGGGAAGAAACGCAACAGATTGAAAATCTGCTTTGCACAGAGATGAATGCGGACTTCTCCATTGCCCCGGATTATGAAAAGGTCATTGTGGAGGAATTGCGCCTGCGCTCCAGCCGCAAGCTGCGCGTTCCCCGCGCCGCCAAGTAAAGACCGGCGCTTTTTCCGCTGTTTCGCGGCGGTGCGGGCAATGCCGTGCCGCCGCTTTCTTACAGGCTTCTCCGCAAATAAATCATGTCCACCAGCCGGACACCGCATTCCACAATGGGCTCACGGTAGTTGTCCGTAAAAAAATTTTTCAGCCGATGGGAAAAAATAAAGCCGCGACGCTCATAAAAAGCGAGTGTGCGCGGTTCTTCTCCCGTGCCTGCCAGGATGGTCTCATATTTGCCGCTATAATGGCGAAAGACGTGTTCCAACAGGCGCGTGGCATAGCCCTGGCCTTGGGAGCGCGCGCAGGTTGCCAGATTTTTCAGTTCGCACGTTCCCTTGCCTTCGTCGGTGACCACGCAGAGGCTTTTCAGATCCGGATCAAAGAGTGCGAACAGATCGCCCCGCTCCAGATAGCGGTCAATCATGTCTTCCTGCTCGTCACCCAGCAAAAGCAGCTCCAGAAAGCGCTTCTTATCAGTCGTAATTTTTTCAATGCGCAACGCGTCACCTCCATGTGTTACTGACGCAAAAGACGGGCAAACCGTTCAGGCCTGTCCGTCTTTTGTTGCTGTAGCGCGCCGAATGCCGGAGCGCGGATGAACACTGTTACATGGTGCTGAGCATGTCCATGTCTTCGCTGGAAAGCAGTTTGTCCAGATCCAGCATGATCAGAAGCCGATCCTGCAATTTGCCGACGCCGCTGATATAGTCGGAATCCACGCCGGCCACCACCGGCGGCGGCGGTTCCACCGTGCTGGCGGGTATGCGCAGCACCTCAGAAACGGCGTCCACCACAAAGCCCACAATAATATTGTTGATCTCGATCACGATAATGCGGGTGTTTTTGTCATGAGCCTTGGGCGCAAGGCCGAAACGACGCCGCAGATCAATGATCGGAATCACCTTGCCGCGCAGATTGATGACGCCTTCCACAAATTCCGGCGCGCGGGGAACCTTGGTAATCTCCATGGTGCGGATGATTTCCTGCACCTTCAGGATATTTACCCCGAATTCCTCTTCACCGATGCTGAACGTCACCAGTTGCAGGAGTTCATCGTCCTGTTTTTTCTGACTTGGATCCATATCCGCTCCCTTGTTGCAATAGCTCGTCAAGCTGTTTTAACAAACCTAATCGGAACAGCGTGCGCTTTCGCCCAGAGCAGGCCGTTCCGACCCGGCGACGGCAAGAGATGCCGTACGGCCTGTGAGCAGTGTTTGGACAGACATATCTAATGCACACTATGCTTTATCGACAGTTCCGTAAACCTCCCTAGGGTTGAACGCAAAAAAATGCTCCATAACGGCGAATTTATCCCCGGACCACCCTGCCGTGAGGGTGTGGGCTAGCCGCCCGTGAAGGTTTCGCTCATGGCTTTTTCCAGGCTTTGCACCCCGTAGACGTCGCGCAGCACCAGTGGCGAGGACGCGCCGTCTCCCTCCGGAAAAAGGGCCGTCAACGGAATGCTTTTGCTGCCCAGAGCCTCCAGCAGGCGCACGGCATAGGCATTGGCGTTGGTCAGATCCACACGAATCAGTTCCATCCCATACCGGGCTTGCCAGGCGCGCAGGCGTTCGTCGGTCAGCACCGTGGCTTCCATGAATTTGCAGTTGGGGCACCAATCGGCGGTGAATTCCAGCAACATGGGCTTTTTGCCCATCTGCGCCGTAAAATATTCCGGGCTGAATTCACGCCATTGCGGCAACGGCGCCACCGGGCGCAGTACCCAGACAATGGCGGTCAACAGCAGAAGGCCGCCCGCGATGCCCGCCACCCTGCGTCGCAGAGGCGGCGCGGAGACGCCGCAGAACTGTCCCCAGAGCCAGGCGCACAGCGAGACCAGCAACAGGACGCTGAGCACATGCATGTGTTTTTCCACCGGAAGAATGGAGAGCAGATAGAGAGCGGTTCCCAGCAGAAAGAAGCCCACCACGCGCTCAAAGACATGCATCCACGGACCGGGACGCGGCAGTATCCGCGCCATGTTCGGCCAGATGCAGAACAACAGGTACGGCAGGGCCATGCCCACGCCCACAGCCCAGAATACCACCATGAGAATCAGTAGGGGCTGGGTAAATGCCCAGCCCAGCACGCCGCCCAGCAGGGGCCCGCTGCACGGCGTGGCCAAAAAGGTGGAGACAAGCCCGGTCAGATAGGATTGCAGGCGGGGATTCTTGGTATTTTCGCCGGTTTTGAGATCAATGACCGGCAAGGTGAACACCCCGAGCATGGACAAACCCATCAGAAAGACGATCAGCAACATGACCAGCAAGATGCTCTGATTCTGGTAGAGCTGCCCCCACATCAGGTCCGCCAGGCCCAGCACCAGGGCCAGGCCGGTGAACAGCGTCAGCACGCCGCCCGCGAAGCACAGGTTGTGCTCACGAAAACGCCGGAGGCTTTTCTTGTCGCTGCCGCCCATCAGCAGCAGACCGCTGATCTTGAAGGTCAGCACCGGCAGCACGCAGGGCATGGCGTTCAGCAGCAGACCGGCCAGAATTCCCACCAGCAGCGCTTTGCCCAAACTGGAGATTTCCAGCGAGGCATCGGCATAGCGCGGGGTCAGTTGCAGTTCAAAGCCCTCCGGCGGCGGCAGAAGATCGCTCGCCTGTCCGGCAAGACGCGCGGCCGCCGTGCCTTCCAGCGCATCGGGAGCGCCCGCGCCCAAAGGCGGGGCCAGCCGACCTTCCATCTTGGGAGCAGAAGCCGCAGAGGCCGGGGCGTCCGGCACGTCGGCCAGCACGGGCTGTCTATTTTTCAGCTTGTGCCACTGCCCCGTCCAGGAGGCTTCACCCACCAGAGGCAGCGATTGCGGCACCACTCCGGTAAAACTCTGGTCGATGGGCAGGCAATTGCGGTTGGAACAAAGCAGCATGCTCAAGCCCACGGTATAGGGCTTGCCCACGGCCTGCTCCGGCAAAGCGGAAAAAAGCACGACTTCGCCTTCATAGGCGAAAATCGTCGCCTCCGGATCATAAAAGTCGCGCTGCATGGCTCCGGCGGGATACCAGACCGGCAGCATCTGCCCGCCCTCCAGTGCGAAATCCAAGACGGTGGGACGGCCCGCGTCACCCGCTTCGTGGGCATAGGCGTGGTAACCCGAGGGGATGTTCAGATGCACGGCGGCGACGATGCTGTCGCCGTCACGGGCGAAATCCAGCCGTACGGGAACATCCTCGGCCCAGGCGCGGACAGCGGACAGGGGGGCCGCTCCTGCGGCAAACATAAGACATAGCAGGCAAATGAGTAAAAATTTTCTTTTCAACATATTGGTTTTTTTGTATATTATTTTTCCATTCAAGGCCAGCGCTTAATTTTTGTAAAAAATTTACAAAAACGTTTGACAAACTGGGTACATACGCGTAAACCCTTTTTCACGCCACGGGTCATTAGCTCAATTGGTAGAGCAGCTGACTCTTAATCAGTTGGTTCGGGGTTCGAGTCCCTGATGGCCCACCAAGAAAATACGGGTTTACGGTTCACGCCGTAAACCCTTTTTCTTTTCCGACAGTCTGCTGCGGAGGCAAGCGGCGTGTGTCGGGAAATAACCTATCCGCTCGCTGCCGCCAAGTCCAGATACCGCGAGAACACACGCAGACAAAAGAAAAAGCCCGGCCTGCACAAGACCGGGCTGTAAATTACCGTGGAACAACGGGCTGACATTACAGAATATACTGGCTCAGATCCTGATCCTTGCGCACATCCTGCAAATGTTCGCAGACATAGTCCCTGTTGACCACGATCTGCGCGCCGGGCATGTCCGGCGCGTCAAAGGAAATATCGGCCAGAATCTTTTCCATGATGGTATACAGGCGTCGCGCGCCGATGTTTTCCGTGCGGGAATTGGTGTCCTCGGCAAAAGCCGCCACTTCCTCCAGGCCGTCCCTGGTAAAGCTCAAGCGAATCTGCTCCGTGCCCAGCAGGGCTTCGTACTGCTTGGTCAGGGCATTGTCCGGTTCGGTGAGGATGCGCAGGAATTCCTCCTTGCCCAGGGCCTGCAACTCCACCCGCAGGGGAAAACGACCCTGCAGTTCGGGAATCATGTCCGACGGCTTGCTGAAGTGGAAGGCCCCGGCGGCAATAAACAAAATGTGGTCCGTACGGACCATGCCGTACTTGGTGTTCACCGAGCTGCCTTCCACAATGGGCAGCAGATCGCGCTGCACGCCCTCTCGCGAGATGTCCGAAGTGCGGTTCTGCGAGGAGCTGGCGATCTTGTCGATTTCGTCAATAAAAATGATGCCGCTCTGCTCCACCCGCTCCTTGGCGCGTTCGGTCAGGGCTTCCTGATCCACCAGCTTGCCCGACTCTTCCTGAACCAGCACGTTGAAGGCGTCGCGGATTTTCATCTTGCGGCGGCTGCGGCGCGGCGGAAAAGCCTTGCTGAACATATCCTTGACCTGGCCGCCCATCTGTTCCATGCCCGGAATGGCGAAAATGTCGACGCCCTGACCGCCCTGCTCGGTCACTTCCATTTCCACTTCCCGCTGGTCTAGAAAGCCCAGGCGGAACTGCTGGAGCAATTTTTCGCGGGTGGAATTGCGTTCTTCCTGGCCGAAGGAGTTGGGCAGAAGCAGATCCATCAGACGCGATTCAGCGGCGGCCTCGGCGGCCTTGCGCACGCGGGCGTTTTCCTCCTCGCGCACCAGGTTGATGCCTATTTCCATGAGATCACGCACCATGGACTCCACATCTCGTCCCACATAGCCCACTTCCGTGAACTTGGTGGCTTCCACCTTGATAAAGGGCGCGCCGGACAACTTGGCCAGGCGGCGGGCAATTTCGGTCTTGCCCACGCCGGTGGGCCCCATCATGATGATGTTCTTGGGAGCCACTTCATCGCGCAGTTCCGGCGAGAGATGCTGACGCCGCCAGCGGTTGCGCACGGCCACGGCCACCATGCGCTTGGCCTGTTCCTGCCCCACCACAAATTTGTCCAGTTCCGCCACGATCTCACGGGGTGTCAAGGTGCTCATCAAGTGCTCCTGCTGAAAATATATGTATTTCCAAGATATAGGCATTGCCCGCGATCTGACAATGGCGCGGCCGCCATTTGCCCGGACAAAAATTTGCGCATAGACTGACGTTATGGATGCCAGCCTCATTGCGCACGCCGCCCGTATGATTCAGGATGCGGTTTGTAGCCCGGCGGCTGTGGAAACTCAGGCGGGCCCGGCCGCCGTGATCATCCTTGCCGACCCCATGCCGCTCTGGCTCTTCCCCGCCCTTTTTCTGGCCGGTATGCTGTCACAGACGGCAG
This sequence comes from Desulfovibrio fairfieldensis, assembly GCF_001553605.1. NCBI lineage: Bacteria > Pseudomonadati > Thermodesulfobacteriota > Desulfovibrionia > Desulfovibrionales > Desulfovibrionaceae > Desulfovibrio > Desulfovibrio fairfieldensis. The sequence goes on along the minus strand of NZ_CP014229.1, from coordinate 1,389,205 downwards.
GACTTTTTCTGCATCGTCGTTCGGCGCTGATAAGCGGGGCGGTCCTTGTCCTCACCGCCGCCGCGCTGGACAGGGATCTTACCTTGGCCGTGGGCCAGATTCTGGCGACTGCCGGACTTTTATACTGCGGCGGGCGGCCAAGCTGAGCCTTCCGCCATTGCTCAAAACGCAAAAACCCCGGCATTTGCCGGGGTTTTTGCGTTTTCAAAGGCTCAACTTATTTAAAGGCCTTTTCAAAATTGGGCACAACCTGCTTTTTGCGGCTCATGACGCCGGGCAGCCACACGGAACTGCCGTCGGGCTTCACGCCAAAGGCTTTTTCCACCACGGCGGGATCATCGGAAACGATCAGCATCTCCGAACCTTCCTTCATGATGTCCGTGAGCAACAGGAACACGCTGTGACGGCCTTCGCCCTTCACCTTGGCGATTTCTTCCTGCAGACCGGCCTTGACCTTGTCGAGGATGGAGAGGTCCACCACTTCCAGCTGACCGATGCCCACCTTGTTGCCGTTCATGTCGAAATCTTTGTAGTCGCGGAAGACCAGATCGTGCATGGAGGTGCCGTCCACCGCGCTCTTGACCTTGAACATTTCCATGCCCAAGGCCACCACGTCGCTTACACCGGCGATTTTGGCCAGAGCTTCCACGGCTTTCTTGTCGGCTTCGGTACAGGTCGGGGATTTGAAGATGACCGTGTCGGAAAGGATGGCGCAAAGCAGGCCGCCGGCGATGTTCTTGGGAATTTCCACACCGTAGAAGTCATACATGTTCTTGAGCACGGTGCCGGTGCAGCCCACGGGCCAGATCCAGGCTTCCAAAGGAGAGGACGTGGTCACGTCGCCCAGCTTGTGGTGGTCCACGATGCCCAGCACGGTGGCGGAATCCATGCCCTGCGGGGCCTGGGCCAGGTCGGAGTAGTCCACCAGATACAGATCTTTGCCGGCAACGTCGCTGACCACCTGGGGAGCGCTGAGGCCGAACTTCTTCAGCACGAATTCAGTTTCAGGGGTCGGCGCGCCCTGCGCGGCCGGGGTGACATCAAAACCGCGTTTGCTGTACAGGTCAGCGGCGGCAATGGCGGCAACGATGCTGTCGGTATCGGGATTCATGTGACCAAGAACTAATGCGGACATGACAGTCTCTCCTTCCGGTGTGGTTCTTTTATGTTTGCGGCCCCAGATGCACCGCTTTGTTCTCTTTAGCACAAAGTCCGGGTCATGCCAAGGCCTTTGCCGTAAATTTCCCGGCTGCGCGCCTTCAAAACCGGCGCTGAAGCCGGAATCTCCCGGAAAAATATAGAAAAATCCCTCGTGATTTTTTTACTTTTTCCCGGAACGGGGATGAGCCTGATCATAGGCACGGATCAGATGTTCCAAACTGACCTGGGTATAGCGTTGCGTGGTGGTCAGCCGCCGGTGCCCCAGCAGTTCCTGCACGCTGCGCAGATCCGCGCCCGCGGCCAGCAAATGGGTGGCAAAGGAATGGCGCAGACTGTGTGGGGAAACCGTAAAGGCCAGACCGGCCCGGCGGCAGAGCCCGGCAATGATCCGTACCGCTTCACGCCGGTTCAGGCGCGCGCCGCGCGCGCCCACAAAGAGCGCCTGCTCCTCGGGCAATGCCAGATAGGAACGTTCCGCCAGCCATGCGGCCAGGGCTTCGCAGGAGGTGTCGGACAAGGGGGACAGACGTTCACGGGAGCCTTTGCCCATGACCCGCAGTACGCGGGAACGCAGTTGCGCGTCGTCCAGATCCAGGCTCAATGCTTCGGAAATACGCAGGCCCGAGCCATAGAGCAGTTCGGCCAGGGCCAGATCCCGGCAGAGCAGGCGCGCGGCGTGGGCCTCGGAGGGCGGCGCGGCTTTGGGCGTATCCAGCAGGGCAAAGGTTTCATCCACATTGAGCGCGCGCGGATGATGCTTTTCCTGGCGTGGGTTGCGCACCTGGGCCGCCACGTTTTCACTGACCCGGCCGCTGCGCAGCAAAAAACGGAAAAAGGAGCGCACGGCGGCCAGTTTGCGGGCCATGGAGCTTTTGGCTTCGCCCCGGCGGAACAGCCAGGCCAGAAAGGCCTGGATATGTTTGCGGCTCACCTCGCCCGGCCAGGCCAGATCAGCCCCCTGCTCCTGCAAAAAAACGGCCAATTGGGTCAGATCCGCGCCATAGGCCTTTTGCGTGGCATCAGAAGCGCCCTTCTGCACCGCAAGCCAGGAAAGAAATGCCTCTATCTGCAGTCCGGCCATATCCGGCTTGTCCGCGCTGTCCGATCTGTCCGTTGCCATCATTGCGGGGGCGGCTTCACGCTTTAGCCTGTTCATGCCGGTGCCTCGTAGCGCGCACCGGGCAGGCGCTTGACCCGTCCCAGCATTTCCAGGCCGATAAGCAGAGCGTTCAGCTCATGTATCGGCATGTCCAGGGCCACGGCCAGAGCGTCGGCCTGCATGGGGCCCTGCCCGCGCAGACAGTGAAGGAGCCGCTCTTTGCGGTCAGGCGGAACCAGGGCTTCGGCCTCGACACAGGGAATTTCAACAGGAATCGGCGGTACCGCAGATCCCACACCTCTATTTTTTTCAGAGGGCGCGGCCGCCTGTCCCGGATTCGTGTCCTCCCCGGCCCGCACAGGCAGGGTCAGAGCCTTTTCAGCCTCCGGCAGGCTGGCCTCGCTGATGCCGAAGGGCTGCAACTGCGCGGCCAGGTCGCGCAGGACATCCTCGGCGCTGAACACGGGCCGCGCGCCCTGGCGCACGAGTTCCTGACAGCCCAGACAGTGGGAATCCAGGGCCGGACCGGGCACGGCGTAGACATCGCGGTTTTGTTCCAGGGCGAGACGGGCGGTGATCAGGCTGCCGGAACGACTGGCCGCTTCCACCACAAGAACGCCCAAAGCAAGACCGCTGATGATCCGGTTGCGGATGGGAAAATGTTCGGCCAGGGGCGGCGCGCCGGGAGGAAATTCAGAAAGCAGCAGGCCCTGCTCCGCCATGGCACGGAAAAGAGGCTCCCCGGAACGGGGATAGATTTGGTCAATGCCCGTTCCCAGAATTCCGATGCTGCGCCCCACGCGGGCCAGGGCAGCCTCGTGGGCCACGCTGTCGATTCCCTGCGCCATGCCGGAAACAACGGTGATGCCGCAGGCCGCGAGACAGCGCGCCATATAGGCGGCCACCGCGAGCCCCTGGGAAGTGGCCCGACGCGAGCCCACAATGGCAAAGGCCGGAGCTTGCAACAGGGAAATATCGCCCCGGCAATACAGCAACACAGGCGCGTCGGGCAGTTCGCGCAACTGCCGGGGATAGTGGGCGTCTGTCCAGAGCAGGATGCCCGCGTCCAGGCAGCGGGCCTGATCCCACTCTTCCCGCGCGGTGACCCGCCAGGAACCGGTACTCATTTCCGCGGCCTGCCGCTTGTTCAAACCGCCTTCGGCCCAGCGTTGCCGCGCCTGCAAGGCCTGATAGGCGGAGCCGAAGGCATGCAACAGGCGCGCACGGGAGCGTGCCCCCAGTCCCCGGCAGTGCCGAAGGGCCAGACTGGCCCAGTATTCCCTCCGGGCGGTTTCATCCATGGCCGCCCAGGTGGGAACGGCTTGGCCTGCCTCCGATCCGCTGGAAGAGGCCATCGCCCCGGCGGGCATGGATTCCTCTGTCCGCATGGTCAGCGGGCCAGCCCCCGCGAACGGGCCATACGCGCCGCCTCGGAATTGGGAAAATCAGCCAGCAGGGTCCGATATTTTTGGGCCGCGCCCGGCTTGTCACCCAGGCGGCTCAGACTCATGCCCGCCTTGAGCAAGGCGTCGGCGTTTTTGTGATGGCGGGGATAGTTGGTATTGACGGTCTGGAACTGGACCAGTGCTTCCTTATAGTTGCCTTGGGCGTAAAGGCATTCTCCGATCCAGTATTCGGCATTGGCCGCATAACGCCCCTGCGGATATTGCTGCAAAAATTCGCGGAACCGGCTGATCCCTTCGGCGGAATGACCGGAAAGCGCTACCTTGAGGGCAGCCTTGTAAGCGGCCTCCTCTCCCTTGGCACTTGCGGCAGGCTTGGACGGCGCTGTGGGCTGGCCCCCTGTTGCCACGGGGCCGGGAGCGGGACTCGCCGCAGGCGAGGCGGGGACAGCGGAAGCCGAAGGCGCATCCACGGGCGGCAGACCGGGGTGTTCCGGCGGGAGGGCCAGATCGGAAGGCGGTAGGGTGGGTACAGGCACGGATGCCGTGCCGTCGGCAGAAGGAGCAACCTGGGACGCTCCCTTGTCGCCGATAACGGAGGACGAAACCGGTTTCTCCGCCGGAGTGGAGGGAGCCTCGGTGGGGGGAAGGGCCAAGCCGCCCGGAGCAGCGACGGCCGCCAACTGACCGGAAGGTCCGGCGACGGCTTCGGGCCGTCCCACCTGACCGGAGGGACCCACGGGCTTTTCTCCGCCTTTTTCAGCCTTGGCAGAAGGCGTACCGCCGGGAAAAGGCGCCGGAGGCGCGGCGGGATCGATTTTTTTGGCGGAAGCCACAGCCGGTCCGCCCTGCACCACAGGCGGCGTTTTTCCGCCTGTCGCCTCGCCGTGCGGCATAGCCGCACTTTGGGGAGAAGAAGCCGGGGTCGTGTGACGCGCGGTTTGCGGCGGAATGATCGGCACTACGGTCATGCCGGTTTTATGCCCGCTGCGAGTGCGCACTTCATACACACGATTATTCAGCAGGGCGACCTGGCTGTTCAATGCGGCCACACTGTTTTCCAGATTGTGCAGGCGCTGATCCGTTTCACGCAGAACCCGCTGATTTTCCTCGCCGGTGGCCTCTACCTTCCGCATCTGGCCGGTGGAAGCGCAGCCGCCTATTGCCAGAACAAGGCAGGCCGTCGGAAGCACCAATTTTTTTTTCATACCGTTCTCCCGCCTTTTTTCTGCCCTAAGCCGCTTTGTATTTCAAGAAGTCTTGCGGCTGCCGCGTTTTTCAGGCAAAAACAGGCCTGTATGACGCCCGAGGAACATAGCGCATCAGCCTCGGACAGCGCAAGATTGCAAGGAGTCAGCATGAACATGCCCGGTCCGGCCCTCTTTCTGGCACAAGGCGGCGCGCAATGAACGCCATTCACGAATTCCTGCTCGCTTATCCGTTGCTGCGGACCAGCCTTGACATCGTCAGCGTGGTGGTTCCCTTGTCCGTGCTGCTGGCTTTCGCCGGAATGGGCTTTATGTCCGCCACGGCCCGCATCCTTTCCATCACCCGGCGGCGCTCCTCTTACGACAAATGCGCCCGCCAGCTTGCCGTGCTCGGCCTGATACTGGGCTGGCTGCTGCTGATCGGCGGCCGGATCTGGCTCTTTTTCACCCAGGACGGCTACACGCCCGATTCCCTGCCGAGCTTCCTGGTGGAAATGAGCTGGATGCTGCTGGGCATAGCCGTACTGATCAGCAGCCTGTATTACGCGCTCTGGAAGGCCTTGAAAAATATGCCCGTCCTGCATGTGACCCTGGGCGTACTGAGCGGCATTCAGGGCTGTGTGGCCGTGGTCAGCAGCCTGGCCGCCGCGCGTTTTCTGTCCGCCCTGGCCCACCCGAACGCCGCCGGCCTGACCCTTGGCGATCTTTTTCTGCCCGCCTGGAATGCGCCGCTCTGGAGCGCCCTGTGCTATACCCTGCCGCTGGTCCTGGCCATGCCCGCCGCCTTCGGCGCGCTCTGGCTGCCCCTGCGGCGCACGCACGACGACTTCGGCCGGGACCACTACAATACCATGATTCCCTGGTGCGCCGGCTGGGCCCGCAATGCCTGGTGTCTGCTCTGGCTGTTGCTGCTCGTTTCCAGCGGCCTGCATATCTGGCTGCACTGGCAGGATGGGGTGTTCAGCGCGCAGGACGCCGTTGTCGAGAGTTCGCGCCTGCTGCTCTGGCTGATTCCCGTGCTGCTCTGGACCATGGTGCGCCGCAGCGCCATCGCCCTGCGCCACAAGCTCACTCTGCTGGCGGCTCTGCTTATCGCCGTGAGCTTTATGCTGCCCTATTATCTGGAGGCCACAAGCGTATAGGACGACCAAGAGCAATTCATATTTTAACTGACTGAAGTTGCTCTACTTTTTTAGATACTGCCCGCGCCACTCGTCCAGAAAAAGCAGGCTGGTTTCCAGATCGCTCAACGCCCCGCTCTGCTCGCGCAGGCGGGCCAGCACATCGTCAAAGGCGGCATGCGGACCAAGGCCCAGCTTGCGCATCAGTTGCGCCAGATCTTCCCGCAACTGCGGACCAAGCTCCGGCGGCGCGGCCTGTTCGGGCCCGCTTTGGGGCCAGGGCCCCAGTTCCGCTTCCAGATAGTCCAGCAAGGCGTCCATGCGCCGCTCATAGGTATGTTCGCGCAGCGTCCGTTCCCGAGCGCGGCGGGCATAGGCCTCACGCTCTTCGGGATGCGCCAGGAAGTGGTCGATCCCGGCGTAAAATTCATTCATGGATGTGAACGTGGCCAACTCATCCGGCGCAAAAAGTTCGCCCAGCAGAGAGCGCTGATCCACCAGTTGAAAAGCCCCCATGGCAGCCAGTTCAAATGTGCGCGGGTTGACGAAATCCCCGTGGCCGACCAGGTCGCCGCCCTGCAGGCTGGAATGCAGATTGAGATTCACCCTGGCGGCATTGTAGACCTTGACGCTCTCCTCTTCGCTGATGCGCGCGCCCCGGCGCTGGATATTCCCGGCCAGCAAGCTTTCACCTTCCCAGTCCGAACCCCAGATTTTGAAATCCCGCCCGGCCAGGGGCCGAAAAGCCAGCCGCCGGTTGGGATAGCCCGCGCCCAAAAAGGCGATGTCCGAACCATATTCCTTTTGCTCGGCCAAGCTCAATTCCAGCGGCTTGTGAAATTCCGGCAGGGCCGCCAGAGGCAGATACAAGGCATGGGCCTGCCCGATTCGGGCCAGCTCCGAGAGGAAGGGGGCTTTCTGAATGACCGCGAAGGCATCATACAAAGGCGCGTAGGTCCGCCAGTAGTTGAAGATCCGGTAATCTTCCACAAACCACATGGCCGTGCGCACCCCGGCGCGCCGCAGTCGTTGCAACAGGCTCCGGCTCATAGGGGCCTGGGCCAGCGCCAGCACAAAATGCGGCTCCAGCGACTGCACCTGGGCCCAGATGGCCTGGGACACCACCTGCAAAAAAGAATTTTCCAGCGGCACGGTCTGGGCGGGCGTCAGGCCCAATCCCTTGAGGCCGGTAAATGCCGGATAAAGCAAAGGGGCTTCAAAAAGCCGCACCGTATGCCCCAGTCCGCGCAGGGCCGAGGCACAATACCGGCCTATGGGCAGCGAACCGCCGTACATGGGCAGAATCACCAAAATGCGTAACGACGTGGCGGGCATCAGCAATACCTCCCGGGCGGCAGCATCCAATCCGTATCCTTATAAAGCCAGTCGCGCAGGTCCGCCAGTTCCGCATGTTCCGCGACGTCCAGAGCAGTGGACAGCGCGTTCCCATTCTGCGCATCCACTTCCCACAAATGCAGGGTGTCCGCCAGCAAAGCGCGCGTCACAGTCCGTTGTCGGGCGTATTCATCATGGCCGCCGTGCAGGCGTAATACGCCGCCCAAGGCGTCCAAATCGCTACGCCAGACCTGCAGGCCGTCCGGCGGCGCGGCTGTGATTCGCGCCTCGGGCCGCACGGCCGCCGCCAGGGAGCGCAAAAAGCCCTCTCCGTGCAGAGCGTCCAGACAGGCCACCTGATACGGGCAGGCAGCGGATTCCAGACAGGGCGCGCAGGCGCGCGAGGCCTGCCAGACCCAATGTCCCCGGCCATAGGGACCGGTTTCATGGCACCAGGCGGAGGAAAGAAAAAAAGCCAGTACCGGCACGCCCAGATGCGCCCCCAGATGCATGATGCCCGTATCCGGCGTGACCAGGGCGTCAAGGCCCTCCACAGCATGAACCAGACCGGGCCAGTCGGTTTTTCCGCTCAGATCTTCAACCTTTTCTTGAACTTTCGCGGGCAGCAAACGCAAAAGCTTGCGCGCGGCGGGCTGCTCCGCCGCCGTGCCCAGCAGGCGAATACGCGGGCCGTCCAGCAGGCTGAAAAGGGTTTGCAGCATTTTGCCCAACAGGGGCAACGGCAGTGAACGGCGGGATTCACGTCCGGCCAGCACCACGCCAAGGCCCTGGCCGCCGGGTTTTGCCGGGGGATTGACCAGTTCCGCCGCCAGGGGAGCCGGTGCGAAATGCGCCCAGAAGTCCACCAGGTTCAGGGGAGAGAACGCCCGCCGCTCGCTCAGACGGAAGGCCAGCCGTGCCCAGGACGAGCGCGTGATGCCTCCCGCTGCCGTTCGTGCCGGACGGTAGCCCATGACCCGCTCCGCCTCGAACAGACGGCAGATGGCGGCGGTGAGCCCGGCGAAATTACAATTATAGACTGCCTGGAAATCCATGGTCCGCCACTGGCGGAAGACTGCCCGGTTTTCAAGTAGGACGGCGGCGTCCGGTCGGCCGTGCAGGCGCAGTCCATGGACTTCGGCGGCGGGATACAGCAGCCGGGCCAGAGGCACAAGCCCGGCGTCCACGCCAAGGTGCACCCGGCCCCGCTGCTCCAGGGTGCGGATCAGCCGTTTGCTCTGTACCAGATCGCCGAAGCGAGCCGCCTGTAAAACCAGAAATGCCGACATCAGCCATCCTTGATGATCAGAAAGAGAGCGGAATTCGCCCCCCCCAAAAAACAAAGATTGTGGAAAGCCTGAAATCTGCCGTAGCAGCTTGGAGTTAGCGTATTTACCTCCGCGAGGCAAGACAAAGCCCCTTTGCAAAACCATGCTTGGTGCTATACTATCGGGAATCACTTCTTTAAATCCGCAACAAAAGTTATTCAAGTATGTCGATGCCCTCGCCGCACGCCCCTTTGTACCCGATTTTTCTTTCGCTGGAAGGCCGCGCCTGTCTGGTGGCGGGCCTGGGCGGCGTGGGGCGACGCAAGCTAGAGGGTCTGCTGGCTTGCGGCCCGGCTTCAGTGCTGGTTCTGGATATCTTGCGAGCGGAAGACCTGTCTGCCGAAGCCGCAGCCCTGCTGACAGACCCCAGGGCGTGCTTTGAAAGCCGCACCTGTACTCCGGCGGATATACAAGGTCGCGCCCTGGTATTCGCGGCTACCGGCAGCGCGGTGGAAAACACCCGTATCGCCGCCTTGTGCCGGGAGGCGAATGTGCTCTGCAACTGTGCCAGCGCGCCCGAGCTGGGCGCTTTCAGCGTGCCCGCCGTGGCCCGGCAAGACGGGCTTGCGGCGGCCTTGTCCACAGGCGGGGCCAGTCCGGCTCTGGCCCGGCGCTGGCGATGCGAACTGGAGGGCTGGCTGGCCCCGCGCGCCCGTATGGTGCTCCTGATGGGCCGCCTGCGGCCTCTGGTCCTTGCCTTGCACGCCGAGACAGGGCAGAATACAGAGCTGTTCCGCAGGGTGGCGGCATCGCCTTTGCAGCACTGGCTGGCCGAAGGCGACCTTCAAAGCTGCCGACAGTGGCTTCTGGCGGAACTGCCCCCGGTTTTACACGTTCACATAGCGGAGTTGCTTGATGATCTCCCCTGAAGCCTCAACGCTGATAACTCTGATTTTCTATGCCTTGGCCAGCATCGTCGGTCTTGCGGGCATGATCATGCGCAGTCCCCTGTGGCGACGGCTGGGCTGCTGGCTGGCCATGGCCGGTTTCATCTGCCAGACCCTGATGCTGGCCACGGGCTTTCACAAAGCCCTGCCCGGCGGTCTGAGCTTGGGCGCGTATCTGCAGATGCTGGCCTGGTTTGTGCTGCTCTGCGGTCTGGCCGTTTGGTTCAAGCTGCGCCAGGAAACAGCCCTGCTGTTTGCCGCGCCCTTGGGCCTGATGCTCTTCGCCATGTCCGCGCCCTACCTCAGCGCCCTTGTGCAGGTGCCCCCTTCGCTCAAAGCCCCTTTTTACGCCCTGCATATCGGCGCGCTGTTCCTGAGCCTGGGACTGCTGGCCCTCGCCTTTGCCGCCGGGGCGCTGTTTCTTTTTCTGGAGGGGCGGATCAAAAGCAAACAGAGCATGAAGGGCTTTTGGCAGGATATGCCCGCCCTTTCCATGCTGGATAAAATCAACGCCTTCACCACCCTGACGGCATTTCCGCTCTACACCCTGGGCATCGTGGCAGGTCTGATCTGGGCCAAACCCGTCTTCGGGGCCACGGTCACCGGCGACCCCAAGGAAGTCATCAGCATCGTGGTCTGGCTGCTGTTCGCGGTATTGTTCCACAACCGTCTGGCTAACGGCTGGAAGGGCCGCAAACCGGCGCGGCTGGCCGTTTTTATTTTCCTTCTCTGTCTGTTTTCAATCATTGTGGTGAACACCTTCATGGATACGCATCACGCCTTCATCCGACGCTAACCGGGCATTGCTATGGACTGCGATATCTTTCTTGTGGGTCTCAATCACCGCACGGCGGGCGTGGATGTGCGCGAGCGCTTCGCCCTGGTAAACCACTGTGACGAGGAGCATTGGGCCCTGCCCTGTGCCGGGGCGGTGAGCGAGGCCATGATTCTTTCCACCTGTAATCGTGTGGAACTGTTGGCCGCGGGCACGGGCGACGTGTCCGGCCAGGTGCTGGAATGCTGGGCCAGGGCGCGCGGCGCGAAAGCCGACGAACTCCGGCCTTACGTCTACATTCATCAGAACCTGGAAGCCGTGCGCCATCTGTTTTCCGTGGCCTCCAGCCTGGATTCCATGGTCCTGGGCGAACCCCAGATCCTGGGTCAGTTGAAGAACGCCTACCGCAAGGCTGTGGACAGCCATGCCACGGGCGTGATTCTCAACCGCCTGCTGCACAAGGCATTTTCCGTAGCCAAACGGGTGCGCACGGAAACTGCCGTGGCCTCCAGCGCCGTATCCATCAGCTACGCGGCAGTGGAGCTGGCTAAACGAATCTTCGGGGATATGCATTCCCACAAGGCCCTGCTGGTAGGCGCGGGCGAAATGGCCGAACTGGCGGCCACCCACCTGCTGCAGGCCGGTATAGATGAAATTCTGGTAGCCAACCGCACCTTCGCGCGCGGCCAGGAGCTGGCCGAACAGTTCCACGGCCGGGCCATCCCCTTTGAGCAACTGGCCGGGCATCTCACGGAGGTGGACATCATCATCACCTCCACCGGCTCGCCGGAACCCGTCATCCGGGCCCGTGACATCCGCGCCGTGCTCAAGGCGCGTAAAAACCGGCCCATGTTCTTTATCGACATTGCCGTGCCCCGCGATATTGACCCGGACGTCAACGGCCTGGACAACGTCTATCTTTACGACATTGACGATCTTAAAGAAGTTGTTGAAGAAAATCTGGCAAACCGCCGGGACGAGGCGGCCAAAGCCACGGAAATCGTCAATGAGGAAGTGGAATTTTTTGCCCACTGGCTCAGCAGCCTTGACGCCCAACCCACTATCGTGGACCTGATCCAGCGCGGGGAACGCGCGGCACAGGAGGAGCTGACCCGAACCCTCAAACGCCTGGGCCCGCTGGACGACGCAAGCCGCGAAGCCCTGGAGACCATGGCCAACGCTTTGGTGCGCAAGCTGAACCATGATCCCATCATGTTTCTCAAAGGCGACGGCATGGCTCGTGAGGGGGCGGCGTCGCGCATCAGCACTGTGCGGCGGATTTTCAATCTGGACAAAAACGTCTGTACCTGTAGCGGGAAGAACTGATGCGCTGGTATGGCATTGACGACCTCAGCGCCGAAGACACGGCGCGTCTGGCTCAGGCCCTGAAGGATATGGAGCTCAGTTCGGGCATGGACGGCCTTTACTGGCTGCCCGTGCCCGAAGCCCGGCTTTCGCCGGTACAGCGCGAGCATCAAGCGGACTGTGGCCCCTATGTGCTGGGCCTGGAGCTGGAAGAGCACAGTCTGCGCCTGGAGTTGCTGGTACGGGCGCGGGGCCGCCTGCGTTGCGACTGTGTGCACTATGCCGGGCCGGAACTGCGCGCGCATATGATCGCCTATCTGGAGCAATTACTGGTTGATCTGGGGATCACCGGTTAACCTTCATCTGCTGCATGAATTCTTTGCCGGAACTGCGCAGCCTGCTCCCAGCTTCCGCCCGGCTGTGCCTCGCGGTGGAACGCTTCTGCCTGCGCCGTCTGAAACTTCCGCGCGGCACCCGGTTGGTGCTGGCGCTTTCCGGCGGGGCGGATTCCACGGCTCTGGCCTGCATCCTGCGTATTCTTTCCCCGCGTCTCAGGCTTGACCTTTTCGCGTTGACCGTAAATCACGGCCTGCGGCCCGAGGCCGACGCGGATGCCCGTTGCGCGCGCGATCTTTGCGCGCGGCTCGGCATACCGTGCGTACAACGCCACGCGGATGTAACCGGGTTGGCGGCCGGCAAGGGCTGGGGCCTGGAAGAAGCCGGGCGCCACGCTCGCTACGCTCTTTTGGAAGAGGAGCGCCGCGCGCGGCAAGCGGATTTTGTGGCTCTCGGCCATCATAACGAGGATCTGAGCGAGGACGTGCTGCTGCGCCTTACGCGCGGCACGGGCTGGCCCGCGCTGGGCGGCATGGCGGCCCGCGACGATACCCGCCGCCTGCTGCGCCCCCTGCTTTTCACCTGGCCGCAGGCGCTTAGGGAGCTGTTGCGCCAATGCGGCATCGCCTGGCGGGAAGATGCCAGCAATGACAGCCCGGCCTTTACCCGCAACCGCCTGCGTCACAATGTCCTCCCCCTGCTGCGCGCGGAAAACCCGTCACTGGACAGAAGCATGGCCGCGCTCTGGCAACTGGCGCAATGGGACGCGGACTACTGGGAAAAGACCCTGTCTGAAGCGCTGGCCGCTCATCCCTGGCAGGAGGAAGAACACGACGGGCGTCCCTGCCTGATTCTTCCCCGCGCGCTGTTGGCGGCGTTGCACCCGGCGGCTCGTTTACGTCTCTACCTCAAAGTTGTGCGTCTGCTGCTCGGCCGGGCGACCGGGGACTCGGGCGGGCAAGCCCGCTCCCGCACGCTGCTGGATTTGGACGCCGCGTTGCGCGAGGGACGCGGCAATACCCGCTTTCAACTGCCCGGCGGCATTGAAGCCGGACTCAAGGGCGGCGCAATGCGTTTTTCCCGGACGCTCGTCTCGCATGAGGTGGGCAGCCTCAATGCGCAAGGAAAAATATGATCCACGTGGCCCTGGCTTTCCATGATCACGACGGCAACTATGCATTGCATGCCGCGGCTGTATTTTCAGGCGCACCGCAAGCCCGGTCACGGCCCTTCTGCACGATGCCGGTCTGACGCCCGTCGGCAAAGCGCGGCTTGCCACGGTTGCGGAATATTTCGGCCAGAGCCTGCGTCTGCATGCGGTGCCGGAACCGCCACAGGAGATTGCCGCCGGCCTGCCCCCGCAATTCGGGCCCGGTTCTCTCTACCGTCTTCATCTGCCCCGCCTGCTGGACGAGGAACAGGTCATTTATCTGGATTGCGATGTCTGCTGCACATTGGACATCAGGGAATTATGGGAGGAGGCTCGGGAGCAGAGCCGCTGTTGTCCTGCGTGCGCAATCAGACGGTCGAAGGCGCGGGCGGGCAATAGTGAAAAAAGGCCTGGACCCTGCGCACTACTTCAACAGCGGCGTACTGGTCTTTCATCCGCGCCGCCTGCGCGCCTTGTTTATGATCGAAAACTCCCCGCTAAGCGGGGAGTTCCAAAAAGGCGAAGCCTATAGCTGTCAAAAAGAAGCTCTCCTTTGCTACAAAAAAGTTGTCCTGACTTCCGTAGTAGCAAAGGAGAGCGACAATAGATGATCAAAGTTTAGAGCACACGCGTTGGAATTGCAAATATCATATTGTGTTTGCACCGAAATTCAGGCGCAAAATTATTTATGGCAAATACAAGAAAGAAATTGGCCTGATATTAAGGAGGTTGTGTGAGTACAAAAAGATTGAGATATTAGAAGCGCACGCATGTGTTGATCATGTCCACATGTGCATAAAAATACCTCCCAAGTATAGCGTGGCACAAATCATGGGATACTTGAAGGGAAAAAGCGCGTTAATGATATTCGAGCAGTTTTCAAACTTGAAATATAAGTTTGGGAACCGTCATTTCTGGTGCAAAGGCTATTTTGTCAGCACGGTAGGGGTGAATGAAGCTACTCTTTTGAAGTATATTCGTGAGCAAGAGATACGAGACAAAATAGCCGATCAGCATAGTTTGTTTGAACATAAAGACCCATTTATGGGTCGCTGGGAATAGCGGCGGAAGTCAGGTCTGGCCTCCTTCAGGGGGCGGACGAGTAACAGGCCCTTATAGGGCCAAATCAGCACCACCCCTTCAAGGGGCGGTGCTGATTTTCCGGATCTCATGGCCGCTGTCCTGCGCGCCCCCTGCTCTATCCGGATCAGGACGCTCTGAACCTGCTCTTCCGCCGTCTGCCGTTGCACTGGCTGGGGGAACGCTTCAACTATCAGCTGCACGTGGCCGGACGCTGGCTGCTGCCGCCGGACCAGCTTGAAGGCAGCCTGCTCCACTTCTGTGGCCGTAAACCGTGGTGCGAACCGCTCTGCCCTTCGGCTCTCGGCCATCTGGAGAATTACCGTTTCTTGGAGCAATGTTGCTTTGAAAAATGAGATCATTCACCCCGGAAAATCCTTAATATTCACGGGCCAGCTCCATGGCGGCGCGGGCAATGCCCCGGCTGCGCAGCCCCACCAGCTCACGTAGCTGCAACTGTTTGCCGTGCTCCACAAAACTGTCCGGCAGGCCCAGACGCCGGATACGCTGGCCGCGCAGCAGTCCGTGATCATTGAGGAATTCCAGAACAGCCGAGGAAAAGCCTCCGGCCAGCGCGCCTTCTTCCACAATCAGCATGCGGTCAAAACGCCGGGCCAGATCCGCCAGTTGCTCTTCCGGCAGGGGCTTGAGCCAGACAGGGTCAAAAACCAGGGGGCTGAAGCCCAGTTCTTTTTCCACCAGTGTCGCGGCCTCCAGAGACGGGTGCGCGCGGTTGCCCACGGCGATGATGGCGATTTTTTCGCCCTGGCGCAGCACTTCGCCCATGCCCGGCACCAGCAGACGCGGCCCCCCTTCCAAGGGCACGCCGAAGCCCGCGCCGCGCGGGTAGCGCAGGGCGCAGGGGCCGTCGCCGTTCAGAGCTGTTCTCAGGCTGTGACGCAGCATGTCCTCATCGCGCGGGGCCAACAGCCGGATCTGCGGAATGTGCCGCAAGTAGGCGATATCAAAGGCCCCATGGTGTGTGGCCCCGTCCTCGCCCACCAGCCCGGCACGGTCCACGCAGAATGTCACGGGCAAATTTTGCAGGCAGACGTCGTGGATCACCTGGTCATAGCCGCGCTGCAAAAAAGTGGAGTAAATAGCCAGCGCGGGCCGGTAGCCCTGGCTGGCCAGCCCGGCGGCAAATGTCACCGCATGCTGCTCACAGATGCCCGTATCCACAAAACGCTCTGGAAAGCGCTCCCTGAAACGGTTGGTGCCCGTGCCTTCGGGCATGGCCGCCGTGATGGCGATGATCCGCTCGTCCTTTTCCGCCAGTTCCAGCAGGGTGTCGCTGAAAACGCGGGTAAAGGTGGGCAGCGCCGCCGAGGCCACGGGCAGGCCGGTTTCCGGCGTGAACAGGCCCACGCCGTGGTATTGGGTGGGATTCTTTTCCGCCGGGGCGTAGCCTTTGCCCTTGCGGGTGCGCACGTGCAGCAGCACCGGCCCGTCCTCCACGGCCGCGGCCATTTGCAGATGCCGCCGCAGGGCCGGGATGTCGTGCCCGTCCACCGGGCCGATATAGGTGAAGCGGAAAGCCTCGAAGAGCATGCCCGGCGTAAAGAAGGACTTGAAACTCCATTCGCCGCGCATGGCGTAGAGCGCCAGCTTTTGCCCGATGCGCGGAATGGAGCGCAGGAACCTAAGCACTTCCCGGCGGGTCTGGCGCACCCAGCGCCGCGAAAGCGTGCGGCTCAGGAACAGGGACAGCGCGCCCACATTGGAGGAAATGGACATCTCATTGTCGTTGAGCACCACAATAAGCCGACGCCCCATGTGTCCGGCCAGGTTGAGCCCTTCAAAAGCCTCTCCGGCGGTCAGCGAGCCGTCGCCGATGACCGCCAGCACATGGTGGCGCAGACCCGAGAGATCCCGGGCCAGGGCCATGCCCAGCGCTGCCGAAATGGATGTGGAGGAATGGCCCACTCCGAAGTGATCGTAAGGGCTTTCAGCCATGCGCGGAAAGCCCGACAGGCCACCCAAGGTACGCAACGTATGGAAGCTGTCGGCCCGGCCCGTGAGCAACTTGTGGGCATAGGCCTGATGGCCCACGTCCCAGATCAGTTTGTCCTTGTTCAGGTCAAAAGTGGAAAGCAGGGCCAGGGTCAGCTCCACCACGCCCAGCGAGGGGGCCAGATGACCGCCGTTGTGCGCCACCACCTCAATGATGCGCCGACGCACCTCTTCCGCCAGCTCGGTCAGTTGAGGCTCGGAAAGAGCCGCAACCTGCGCGGGGTCGGTAATGCCGTCCAGAAGGGACGTTGCTGCCGTCTGGCTCATCTCAGGCCGCCCGGTTCACGGTATAATCGGCCAGAGCGCGCAGGAAATCGGCCTCCGGCCCGGCAAAGCCCGCCAGCGCCGCCTGCGCCGCGCCAGCCTGGGCGCGGGCCAGCTCACGGCTCTTCTCAAGGCCCACTAGGGAAGGATAGGTATTCTTGCCCTGCTCCGCGTCGCTGCCTGCGGGTTTGCCCAGCGTGGCCGTATCCGCCACCACATCCAGAATATCGTCGGCGATCTGAAAGGCCACACCCAGAGACGAGCCGAAATCGCTGATGGCCCGTAGCGCCTTGTCCTCAGCCCCGGCCAGCAATCCGCCGCACACGCAGGAGGCCCGCAGCAGGGCGCCGGTCTTCATGGCGTGCATGCCCCGCAATTCCTCAAGGCTGACCCGGGAACGGCCGGTATAAATCATATCCCATTCCTGCCCGCCCACCATGCCGGACGCCCCGGCGGCCAAAGCCAGTTCGGCCACGGCCCGGAGCAGCCTGTCGGGGGGCACGGGCGCACGGCACATGATCACAAAAGCGTCGGTCAGCAGGCCGTCCCCGGCCAGAATGGCCGTGGCCTCGTCAAAAGCCTTGTGGTTGGAAGGCTTGCCGCGCCGCAGGTCGTCGTCATCCATGGCAGGCAAATCGTCGTGGATCAGGGAATACGTGTGAATCATCTCAATGGCCGCCGCAAAGGGCAGCGCCTTTTGCGGCTCCAGGCCGCAGAGGGCGGCGCAGCTCAGGCAGAGCACCGGGCGCAGCCGCTTGCCCCCGGCCTGCAGGCTGTAGAGCATGGACTCCTTAAGGCGCGGCGGCATGGGGCGGCCATCCAGACAGGCGGACAAATACGTTTCCACTTCCCTGCCCCGGCTTTTGAGCAGAGCTTTCATTTTTTCCACGGGCATCACGGCTATTCCGCCTCCTGCGGCCCTTGGCCGCGTGCTGTACTCCCTACCTCATCCGGATTCAGAGATTTCAGCTCGCCGTCCTGCCAGAGGGAGAGTTCATGGCGAGCTTTTTCCAATTGTTCACGGCAAAAACGTGAACATGCCGCGCCTTCCTTGTACAGGGCCATGCCCTCTTCCAGCGGAAGGTCGCCGGATTCCAGGGCGCTGACAATTTCCTGCAAGCGGGCCATTTTTTTCTCGAAAAGATTTTCTTTCTTGGGGCTCATTGGGCCTGACTCCCGGAATTAGCCGAATTGGCGGACGGAAGGCGCTGGACGCCGGAAACGCCGGGCAGACCGTGGGCGGTCCGGGTCGAATCAGCTCCGGCCGGGACGTATGACGCGGCGAGAAAAGGCTGCGGGTCCACGGACTGGCCCTGCACAATGAGCGAAAGATGCAGATGCGGCCCCGTCACCCGTCCGGTGGCCCCCACCAGGCCGATGATCTGGCCCTTGCGCACGCGCTCGCCGGGCCGGACTTTGGCTTCGGACATATGCAGATACGAGCTGAAAACGCCCTCACCGTGGTTGATGTACACCACATTGCCGGAAAAATACAGATTGTCCACCAGAGCCACCTGGCCGTCGGCGCAGGCCTGAATGGGCGAACCCTGCGCCCCGCGCAGATCCAGACCGCGATGCACGCTGCGCGGCTGGCCGTTGAACACCCGCTTCATGCCGAACAGACTGGACACCCCACCCGGAACGGGTCGCGCGAAGGGCAGTGTCCAGAGGCGTTCAGGCAGGGGCTGGGCCAGAGCCTGACGCACTTTTTCGCGGTCATTTTTGATCCGGGCCAGCTGCGAAGCAGGCGGATTGACATATTTTTTGTCCACCGTGAGTTTCTGCACCGGCCGGTCTTTGTCATAGAGGGCCAGGCTGGTTTGCGCCGTCGGCGCTGCGCTTTTGGCCTTTTTCACCTCGGGCACGGCAGCCACGCCCAGTTCCAGACCGGCGGCCTTTTCATCCAGGGGCACGGGCAACAGGATCACTGCCCGCCACTGGCCGCTGTTTTGGCTGTCAGCCTGCGCGGCAGCCGTAAAGGTCTTGCCCATCCAATGAAAAACAAAGTGCCGGACCGGCTGGTCGCTGATGGCCTGCGCCAGAAAGGCGTCGCCCCTGGCCGCCTTTTCAGGCGCTTCCAGGCGCACTCCGGCCAGAACCGGAATACTGAACATAAGACAGGTCGCCAGCAGCACCAGACGGCGCATGGCCATGCTCAACAGAGTTTTCATTCTTTTTCCTCACCGGATTGCGCTTCTTCCGGGCTGACGCTCCTGACCACGGCGGCCAGACGGCCGTCGGCCAGGCGCACTTCAATATCCCGGCCGGGAGCCGTCTGCCCCACCGAACGCAGGATGCCGCCCTGTGCCGTGCGCACCAAGGCGTAACCCCGATGCAACGGAGCCGACGGATCATTGGCTGCCAGTGCCGATTCCAGGCTTTCCAGACGGCGGGAGCGGTTTTCCAGCCAGGCGTCGCTCGCTGTTCGCAAACGATTTCCCGCCAGGGCCAGCGTATGTTCCGCATCGCTCAGACGGTGCGGCAGGGCCGCTCCCAAGGCTGCATGCAACAAGGCAAGATGCGCTTGGCGCACATCCAGCTTCTCCGGGGTCAGCGCGGCCCTGCGGGCCAGTTCCAGGCGTTCCCGGGCGCTGCCCTTGTCCGCGAGCCATTGCCGGGCAGCGCGCTGCAAAACCAGGGAAAAGCGCGTCACCTGCTCGGACAGGCGGGCCTGATGGCGCGCGGGCGAAAACCAGCGCAGGGCGTTTTCCCGCTCCCGCAACAACAATTCCGCGTGTTCAAGGCGGCTGGCAGCGGCCCGCCGCAAAGCGGCAAACGCCTCGTCCAGGCGTTGCCGGAGTTCCGCGCGCAAAGGCCAGAGCAGTTGCGCCGCATGGGAGGGCGTGGCCGCGCGCAGGTCGGCGGTCAAATCCGCCAGGGTCACATCCACCTCATGGCCGATGCCCGCCAGCACGGGCAACCGTGAACAAAAAACAGCTTCTGCCACGGCCTCTTCATTGAAGGCCCAGAGATCTTCCAGCGAGCCGCCGCCCCGGATCAGCACAATAACCTGGGCCCAGCCCTGGGCATTGATCTCGTCCAAGGCCCGGATGATTTCCGGAGCGGCTTCCTCGCCCTGCACCGATGCGGGGAAAAGGCGTATCTCCGCGCCGCAGCCCCGATTCTGGGCCAGCTCCAGAAAATCGTGGATGGCCGCGCCGCTGGGCGAGGTGATCAGGGCCACCCGTTGCGGGTTCCAGGGCAGGGGGCGCTTGCGTTCCTGAGCGAAGTACCCGGCTTCCGCCAGTTTGCGCTTGCGCTCCTCAAAGGCCTGGGCCAGCAGACCCTGGCCCGTGGGCTGCACCAGTTCCACCAGCAGCTGGTACTGGCCGCGCGGGGCATAGACGCTGATCCGCCCGGCGCAGAGCAGGTCCAGGCCGTTGCGCAACAATTCCAACGGCGAGGGGCGGGGCGTATCAAAAACCTCGCCGGTGAGCGGGTCAAAGGCCTGCCCTTGCTCGGCCTGGCGCTGCTGCCCCCGGAACCAGACGCACTGCAACTGGGCATCCTGGTCCTTGAGACTGAAGTAAATATGCCCGGAACCGGGGCGAGAGAGATTGCTCACCTCGCCGCGTACCCAGACGAAGGGAAAGCGCCCCTCCAGACTTCTGCGCAACTGTTCCGTGAGGGCACGGACCGTCAGTATGCCGTCCTGCATAGGCCTCTGGCCGCAGCCGGTCCCGTGCGGGATCAGGCCTGCTGCGTCTCCCAGCCGCGCCGCACCCCCGCGGCCCATTGGGAGAAATCCTCCTCAATGACGTCCGCGGAAAGTTCGCCTTTTTCGCCGCTGCGGCGGTCCTTGCATTCCACAATGCCGCGCGCGAGCCCCTTGCCGCCCACCACGAGCTGCATGGGCGCGCCCAGGAGGTCCGCATCCTTGAATTTGACGCCCGGCCGTTCTTCCCGGTCGTCCAGCAGCACGTCCACGCCCATATCCCGCAGCATGGCGTAGATCTCCTCGGCTTTGGCCGTGACTTCGGCATTGCGGGGGTCGAGGTTGAGCAGGATGCACTCAAACGGGGCCACCGGCGGCGGAAAGACAATGCCGTTCTCGTCATGGTTCTGTTCTATGGCGGCGGCGGCCACGCGGGACACGCCGATGCCGTAGCAGCCCATGATCATGAGCTTTTCCTTGCCGTTCTCGTCCAGGAAGGCCGCGTGCATGGATTCGCTGTACTTGAGACCGAGCATGAAGATGTGCCCCACCTCAATGCCCTTGGTCAGCTCGATGCCGCCGCCGCAACGCGGGCAGACATCTTCCGGCGTGATGGCGCGCAGATCAGCCCAAGCCGTGATCGCCGCGTCGCGGCGCAAATCCACATGCCTGAAATGGGCGTCCGCCGCGTTGGCTCCGGTGACGTAATCCGTGGCTCCCTGCAATTCCAGGTCGGCGTAAACGGGCACATCCAGGCCCACCGGCCCGGCAAAGCCCACCGGCGCATGGGTCAGAGCCTCCACCGTGGCGGCACCGGCCAGTTCCACTTCCTGGGCCTTAAGCAGATTCTTGAGCTTGATGTCGTTGACCTCACGGTCGCCGCGCACCAGGACGGCCACGGGCTTGCCGTCCACGCTGAAAAGCATGGTTTTGACCACAGCCTTGGCCGGAACCCGCAACATGGCCGCCACTTCCTCCACGCTGTGCGCGCCGGGGGTATCGACTTTTTCATAGTCCGGGCAGGCGCCCGTGCAAGCCTCTGTGCAGGCCTCGCCCTTCCAGACCACTTCGGCCCGCTCCACATTGGCGGCGTAATCGCAGTCATGGCAGAAGGCGATGGTATCCTCACCGGTATCGGCCAGGACCATGAATTCGTGGGAGAAATTGCCGCCGATAGAGCCGGTATCCGCTTCCACGGCCCGGAATTTGAGGCCCAGGCGCTTGAATATGCGGGTATAGGCGTCGTACATCAGCTTATAGCTTTTTTCAGCCCCGGCGATGTCCGCGTCAAAGGAATAGCCGTCCTTCATCATGAACTCACGCCCGCGCATCAGGCCGAAGCGGGGCCGGATCTCGTCGCGGAATTTGCTCTGGATCTGGTAGAGCCGCACGGGCAGTTGCCGGTAGGAGCGCACTTCGCCGCGCACCAGGTCGGTGATCACTTCCTCATGGGTGGGGCCCAGGCAGTAGTCGCGTTCGTTGCGGTCCTTGAAGCGCAGCAGTTCCTTGCCGTAATGCTCCCAACGGCCCGTCTCCTTCCAGAGATCGGCGGGCTGGACCATGGGCATAAGCAATTCCTGAAAGCCGGAGGCATTGATTTCCTCGCGCACTACGCTGGCGATTTTGTCAATGATCTTAAGCCCCAGCGGCAGATAGATGTACAGGCCGGAAGTAAGCCTGCGCACCATGCCCGCGCGCAGCAGAAGTTTGTGGCTGACCACCTCGGCGTCGGCCGGGGATTCCTTGAGGGTGGGAATGTAACAGGAGCTGAAGCGCATGGATATTGCTTCCTTGCTATTGAGGTTTGCCGCCGCGCACAGGGCGTCAGGCGGGCTGCCCCTTTTCGTTGAGCAGCGTTTGCAATTCTTCCATAAAGGCCGCCAACAGGGCTTCCTGGCCCTTGACCGAGCGGATGACCTCGCCTTTGCGGAAAATTATGCCCTTGTCGCGGCCACCGGCCAGGCCCAGATCCGCTTCGCGGGCTTCGCCGGGGCCGTTGACAACACAGCCCATGACCGCCACCTTGATGTCGGCTATGGACTGGGACAGACGTTCCTCCACGGCGCGGGCCAAGGCGAAGAGATCGATTTCCGTACGGCCGCAGGTGGGGCAGGAAATGATTTCCGGCCCGCGCGAGCGCAGGCCCAGAGCGCGCAGAATTTCCCAGGCCACGGCGACCTCCTCCGCAGGGTCCGCAGTGAGCGAAACCCGCAGGGTGTCACCGATGCCTTCGTGCAGCAGGATGCCCAGGCCCACGGAGGATTTGACCGTGCCGCGCAGCAGGCCGCCAGCCTCGGTGACGCCGATATGGAGAGGATAGTCGCAAGTCTCGTGCAACAGACGGTAGGACGCGATGGTGTCCAGCACGGAAGAGGACTTGAGCGAAATCTTGGTGTCGTAAAAGCCGCGCCGCTCCAGCAGGCGTACATGCCCCAGCGCGCTTTGCACCAGAGCCTCGGGGCAGGGGCCGCCGTATTGCTTGAGCAGCGGCTTTTCCAATGAACCGGAATTGACGCCGATGCGGATCACTGCCTTATGTGCTTTGGCCGCGTCCACCACTTTGTCCACGTGCTCGCTGGGGCCGATATTGCCGGGATTGATGCGCAGGCCTTCCACGCCCGCCTCCAGGGCGGCGACAGCCAGCCGGTAGTCGAAGTGGATATCCGCGATGAGCGGCAAAGGCGTGCCCGCGCGGATGGCCCGCAGAGCCCCGGCGGCGGCTTCGTCCGGCACGGCCAGACGCACGGCCTCGCAGCCCCTGGCGGCTAAGCGCTCAATCTGGGCCAGGGTGGCGTCAACGTCGCGGGTGTCCGTATTGGTCATGCTCTGGACCATGACCGGCGCGCCGCCGCCGACAACCAGGCCGCCCAGCCGGATGGCGCGGGTTTTCGTGATGCGCATGTTCTGTCCCCCACCGCGAAAATTGCGGGCAACGGCGCGAACCGCCGTCCTTCTCCGCACTGAGGCGTTCTTGTATGCTATTTCGGGACACAAGCCAAGCCTTCATCTGGAACGCGTCTTGCATAACTTTTATGAACCGGCCGGAACATTCCGCACTTTTTCCAAAAGAGCACTCAAGTTCGCTGCCGGGCCGACGATAAGAACGATATCACCATGATTGAGGTTGCCATGCACAGTCTGTTGCGCCTTTTTCTGTTCTGCGCGTTTCTGCTGCCGCTTCTGTCCGGCTGCAAAAGTACGCCCACGCCCAATGATCCCGCCTATGTGGACGCGGTGGAAGTGAAGCTCAAATGCCGTGAACTGGCCGATCAGATGCTGGCCACCATGCCCAACGACGCCTTGCAGGGTTTTGTGGCCATGCCCACTTCCTTTGTGGACCAGAACAACACGTCGCGCTCTTCGCCGCTGGGCAGGCTCATGGGCGAAGCCCTGTTTTACGAATTCAACCAGCGCGGCTTTCCCACGCGGGAATACCGCCTGACCGGCCATATTTCCGTGGAAGGCGGCCGCGACGACCTGGCTCTGGCCGCCAATCAGATTGTACCCACCAAGGGCCAGAAATGGGCCGCTCTGGTGGTGGGCACCTATTATGTGGATAAGGACGCCACCTTCGTCAACGCGCGCCTGGTGCGGGCCAGCGATGGCTTGGTATTGCGCACGGGCCAGCTCGTGCTGGTCAATACGCCGATTATCGCGCGGATGGGCAAAACCGATCCCGCGCCCGTGGCGGCCAAGCCGGCTGCCGCGACGGCGCAAAATGAACGTCGCGGCCTGTATCCCTCGTTGTATACTCCGGCCAGTTCCATCAGCAGCGGCAGCATTCCCATCAAACAAGGCAAATAATGCCGGAAACGCCATGCGACATCTGTTTCTTTTTTCTTTCGCGGTATGGCTGGCGGCCTGCCCGCCCGCAGTGGCCCTGGGGCAAAATCTCTCGGCCTATGACAGCCCGCCCCAAGGCGCATCTTCCTTCGGCCAGGGGCCGGACATCAGCGCCACCTATCTGGAAGAGGCCCGTGAATATCGCAAGCAGGGGCGCTACGAGCTGGCCCGCCAGTCTTACGCCCAGGCCCTGTCCACCTGCCGGAGCAATGCCGGTCTGGACATCATCAAGCGCGAACTGGCCGGTGTTGAACTTTTATTGCGCACCATGCGTTGAGGTTTGTCATGAGCCGTTTTCTTGTGGTCATTCTGGTGCTCGCTGCCCTGCTCTTTCCTCTGACGGCCGCGGCTGTCGGCACGGTGCCCGGAGCCGCCAACAGCATTGCCGAGCAGTTGGACGATCAGCTGATGATGCGTTATGCGGGCGACGATCCCGGCACGAGCAAAAAACAGCGCCAGGCCCTGGCCCGCGCCCAGATCATGATCATGGGCACCACTCCGGCCAATATCAACAATCTTGAAGTGGCTTCTCCCCTGGCCCGCCAGATGACCGAGGAAATTTCGCGCTGGCTGGTCAACGCGGGCTATCGCTACCAGGAATTGCGCAAGGGCAGCTATATCCGCTTCGACAAGCGCACGGGCGAACTGATCCTGACCCGCGACGTGCGCAAGCTCGCCAGCACCCTGGGTACCGGCCAGGCGGTCCTGGCGGGCACCTATGTGGTCAGCGGCGAACAGGTACGCTTCAGCATGAGCCTGATCCACACCACCAGCAACGAAGTGCTGGCCAAGGGCACGGCCACGGTGCCCATTACCGATGACCTGCTGCCCCTGCTGGAAGATCAGCCTGCGGGCAGCGGCAAGGTGCCCACAGTTTACACCCGGTTGCAGTAGAGCCCGGTGTCGCGTCAAGCGACAGGGATTGCGTGCCGCCGCAAGCGGCGTAAGCACAGAAAAAACTCGCTTTTTGCCGTGCGATCTTCACGCCGAACCGACAGGTGCAGCGTGACATCTCATTGGGCTCCGCTTGCCTCCGGCGCGCTTTGCGACTATATAAACCCCGCCTCCGGCCAGTCCGGAAGCGGGGTTTCCGCGTATGCCGGTATGCCCCAGCACAACGCAAGGAGTCGCCATGTCGCTCAGCATCGGCATCGTGGGCCTGCCCAACGTGGGCAAGTCCACCCTGTTCAACGCCCTGACCAAGGCACAGAACGCCCAGGCCGCCAATTATCCTTTCTGCACCATTGAGCCCAACAAGGCCACTGTTGCCGTGCCGGACAAGCGCGTGGACGCGCTCACAGCCAAGGCCAAACCGCAGAAGACCATTCATGCCAGCGTGGATTTCATCGATATCGCCGGTCTGGTGCGCGGCGCCAGCAAGGGCGAGGGCCTGGGCAATCAGTTTCTGGCAACCATCCGGGAATGCGCGGCCATTGTGGAAGTGGTGCGCTGCTTTGAGGATGAGAACATCACCCATGTGGACGGTAACGTGAATCCCCTGCGCGATGTGGAAACCATTGAGACGGAACTCTTGCTGGCCGATTTGCAAAGCGTGGAAAAGCGCCTGGAAAAACTGCAAAAAATGGCTAAAGGCAGCAAGGACGCCAAAGCCGCCGCTGAATTGATGCAGGGCCTGCTGGCTCATCTGAACGAGGGCAAACCCGCCGCCGCTTTTGCCCTGCCGGATAATGAAACCTTTCTGGCTTCCTGGCGGGAGCTGGGCCTGATCACGGACAAGCCCGTGATTTACTGCGCCAATGTGGACGAAGCCGCCGTGGCCGACGGCAACGCCTATGTGGATGAAGTGCGTGCCCTGGCCGCTGAGCGCAAGGCGGGCTTTGCCTGCATCTGCGCAAAACTTGAAGAAGAACTTCAAGGGTTGCCCGAGGACGAGCAGGCGGAAATGCTGGCCTCTTACGGCATTGAAGAAAGCGGTCTGGTGCGGATCATCCGCACCGGCTACGCCACCTTGGGACTGTGCAGCTATTTTACCGCCGGGCCCGATGAAGTGCGCGCCTGGACCATCCATCAGGGCTGGAAGGCCCCTCAGGCCGCCGGTGTGATCCATACGGATTTTGAACGCGGTTTCATCCGGGCCGAGGTCATTTCCTTCGAGGACTACATGGGCCACGAAAGCGAGGCCGCCTGCCGCGCCGACGGCGTGCTGCGAGTGGAAGGCAAGGATTATGTGGTGCGGGACGGCGACGTGATGCACTTCCTCTTCAACGTCTAGATGTAGAGCATATTACGCTTGAGATTTCCGCTTGACGGCGGGCAAAGCCCGCCTACGCAAAGCTCGCGGACCTCGTTTCACTCCATTTCACAAGGCCGAGCATTTTAACAGTAATGCTCCAGTCTCCACGAGGGTACGCATGCGCTTGGCGGCGTTCAACGGCAGCTCCCGCAAGAACGGCAATACACGGATATTGCTGGAAATTATCTGCGATGAAACGCGCAGGGCGGGCATCGACAGCGAAATCATTTCCCTGTCCGACTTTCCCCTGCGCGGCTGTCTGGGCTGTTTCGCCTGCAAGGGGCAGGCACACTGCATAACCATTGACGACGGTTTCAACGATTGCTTTGCCAAGATGCGTGAGGCCGACGGCATCGTGCTCGGTTCGCCCGTGTATTCGGCGGATGTCTCCGCGCCCATGAAGGCTTTTCTGGAGCGTGCCGGAGTGGTCTGCGCGTCCAATCCCGGCCTGCTCCGGCGCAAGGCGGGTGCGGCCGTGGCCGCCGTGCGCCGCGCCGGGGGCCTGAATACCGTTGACAGCATGAACCATTTTCTACTGAACAAGGAAGTGATTCTGGCCGGTTCCACCTACTGGAACATGGTCTACGGCAAGGAGCCCGGCGACGTGCGCCGCGATGAGGAGGGCATGCGCAACATGCAGAATCTCGGCGAGAATCTGGCCTGGCTCATGCGGCGGCTGTAGGCATTTTTGCTCATTCCGCGAAATCAGGCATGAAAAAACCGGCCCAAGGGCCGGTTTTTTCATTGCCATACTACCAGAGAAACTTAGGCGTTCTTCATCTCTTCAATGAGCGTGACCAGTTCCTGGGAACGCCGCCGCAGAGATTCCAGAGCCTTGGCCGCCTCCCGCATGGCTTCAGAGGTGGTGGACGTAATGTCATTGACCTCGGCAATGGATTTGGTGATTTCCTCACTGGTGGCGGACTGCTCCTCGCTGGCCGTGGCGATGGTGCGCACCTCATCGGCGGTATGCTCCACCATCTCCAGGATTTCGTTGAGCGATTCGCCGGATTTGTTGGAAAATTCCGTGGCCTTGGCGATATTCTGCACGGCCTGCTCCACCTGATGCGTGCTCTGCTCCGCGCTTTCCTGAATGGCCTTGATGGCGTTGCCCACCTCTGTGGTGGAGGTCATGGTTTTTTCCGCCAATTTGCGGACCTCGTCCGCCACCACCGCGAAACCGCGCCCGGCTTCCCCGGCCCGGGCAGCCTCAATGGCCGCGTTGAGGGCCAGGAGATTGGTCTGGTCCGCGATATCCGAAATAACGCTCATGATCTGGTTAATGGCTCTGGCATGCTCATCCAGCCTGACCATATCTTCCTTGAGCGCCAGGGACTGGCTCTGCACTTCCTGAATTCCGGCAACGGACTGGGTGACCACGGCAGTGCCGTCCGTGGCTTTTTGTCGAGCAGAGGTGGAAACGTCCGCCGCGAGCCCGGCGTTTTTCGCCACTTCCAGCACCGCGGAGTTCATTTCCTCCATGGCCGTGGCTGTTTCTGCAAGGCGGGACGCGGCATGGCTCAGCGCCTCGTCGGACTGTTCCACCTGGGCGGCAATATTGTTGATGGCCCCGTTCAACTTTTCTACCACGCCTTCAATTTGGCCCGCTGCGCTGATCATGCCGTCGCGTTTGGCCTGTTCCGCCTGCTGCTGGGCAAGGCGGGCTTCTTCCATGGCGCAGGCGGCTTCTTCAGCTTTCTTTCGGGCTTCTTCGGCCTTTTCACCGGCCTCCAGCATCAGATTGTCCTGCTTTTTTACCATGGCGCGCAGGGCCTCGGCCAGTTCGCCCATGTCGTCACGACTGTGCACGTCCAGCACGGCATCTTTTTTACCACCGGCCACATCCAGCACATAGCGGGTGATTTTCCGTACCGGGGCGCTGACCCGCAGGCCGATCATCACGGAAAGAAGCAGCTGTACCGCCAGCAAGGCCGCGGCTACCCACGAGGCAGTGACCACGGCCTTGTTTTCAAGCTCCATCAGCTTGTTGAGCGGCATGCCCACAAACCACATGCCCGCAATGGTTCCGTCCGCCGCCTTCACCGGCCAATAGGCGGATTTGTATTCAACGCCGAGGATATTATTCTGCGCGAAACACAGCTCCCCGCGCTGTAAAACCGCTTCCACTATCTCCGGAGATTGCAGCTTGGTGCCCACGGCCCGTTTGCCGTCCTTCATAATCGTGGTCATGGCGCGGATGTCACCCTTGAAGATGGTCACATCCATGCCGCTCATCTGCTTGAGCCAGTCCAGATAGGGCGGTGTCACCAGAGAAGTGCCGATAGACAGCGTGCCCACCAGTTTGCCTTCGTACATAATGGGCTGGCTGGCGCGGATGGTGAAGGGAACAACGGTTCCGGCCACGATAGCGACCGAAGGCGTGCCCTGCAGGGCCTTGACCACGGTTTCCTGATTCAGGACGCTGTCCTGCCATTTTTTCGAATGGCCCCGTCCCACGACAATGCCCTTGTCGTCCGTGACGGTCATGAAGTCGGACCCGGCTTCCTTCATGGCTTCCGCCGAAAGGAGCATGACCTGCTCGTGGTCGCGGGCAAGCACGGCGCGGGCAAGATTTTCCTCATGGGACATAAGCATGGCGCTTTGTGCGAAACGCGTGGCCGTAAGCTCGTTGGCGGTCTGAATGACGTTCTGCATCCGCCGGATATTCCCGTCCAGCTCCTCTTCCACGGGTTCTTTCATGAAATGAATGGAAACAAAAAGCACCACAACGCAGCATGTGATCAGCGCCCCGAAGAGCGAACCTACATATTTATGCGTCAAGGTCAAACGCATAGCATCCCCCTCTGCAAATGGAATATGTCAAAGTCCGACACTTGTTCCGCCGTCCGCAATCACGACTCTCGACCCTGCGGACGGCACGGTTCATCCTTCCCGCCAGGACTCCATATGCGTCCAGGAAAGCAATAGTGCGGATTTCATAACATATCCCCTTGAAAAAAGCCCAGTCGCCGATATACGCCAGGCAAGGCATACAATACGCCCCACCCCATACTTTCCAGGGTATTACAGAAAGGGGCTTGCGCCTTCAATCACAACCCATCAAAGTCTTTATCGGCCGACATAAAGAAATGCTTAGAGGATTGGGCGTATTTATTGTGCCGAAAGCACAACAAAAACGGCATTGCCCACGATATAATGAAGATGGCGAAATACAGGGACGAGGATAACGAGACAAGGCGTCGCGTTTGCGTAACGCCGAACGCGGTGAGGCGCGCCGCAAAGCGGCGTGGATTCCGGCAAAAACCGCGCTTTTTGCCGGAATGAACCCTTTGAAACGCAAAGCGTTTCAAAGGTAATCTGTTCTAGAAAGATTTCAAGGTGAAACAGCTCCCGGCGAACGAAAGCAGAAGGAACGTCCGCCGGCATGCGCGAAAAGGGGAAAAGCTCAGCCCAGCTTGTGGCGCACCTGCCGACACAGGCCCATCAGCGCGTCATACTCGTGCCGCCTGAGCCCGGCACGACTGAACATGCGCCGCCAGGGCATCAGAAAGTAATCCGGATTATCGCCATGCAGATAATCCAGACCGAGCAGCATGCCCTTGAGTGCGTCCATAAGCCGCTCCTGTTCTTCAGCGGTAACCGCACGCCCGCCGCCGGATGTGCCGGTCTTTTCCGCGTCGGGAAACGCACGGACAGCACGTACGGCATTGGCGCATTCATAGAGCATAAGCAGCACGGCCTGGGCCAGGTTGAGAGAGCTGGCAGCCGCGTCGGTGGGAATGGTCACGAGACGCTGGCAATGGGTGATTTCTTCATTGTTCAGTCCCCGGTCTTCCGGGCCGAAGACAAGAGAAACTTTTTCATCGCGTGCCAGGGCTGCCGCCACTTCCCGCGCGGCCTGACCCGGCGCGAGCAGGGCCTGCCGCCAACCTCCCGTGCGGGCCGTGGTGCCCAGCACCAGACTGCTCTCGGCCACGGCCACAGCCAGATCGGGGCTCACCCGTACGCCGTCCAGCAGGCTCTGCCCTTTGGGCGTAGCGAGAGGACCGGCCTTTTCCCGGTCCCAACGTTCCGGGTCCACCAGACGGATGGCCGGGCAACCCATATTGGCGCAGGCCCGCGCCGCCATGCCGATATTTTCGGGAAAACGGGTCTTGACTAAAACTATCTGCACGCCGTCCAGCAACATGGGCGCCTCAACAAAGATGGTGCAGCACGCTCAGCACCAGTTGGGCCGGACCGTCCAGGCTGTCCGGCGGCAAGGGCGCGGGGACCGGCTTCGGCCAGATCCGGTGGGCGGTGAGCGCCAGCATGGCCCCGCCCGCGCCGCATTTGCAGACCGTGCCCAGAAAACGGCCCATCATGGCCCCAAAAGCCGCGTCCAGCGCTTCTTTCACAGGCCTGCCCTTGACGAGTTCCATAAGAAAGCAGCCGATCCAGGCGCCGGCCAACGCGCCGATCAGCGCGCCCAGGCCGAAAAAGAGCGGCGCCAGCAGAATGGCTCCGGCAATGGCCCCGATCATGCCCGCGAAAGTACCCGATGAACTGGAGCCGTAGCGCTTGGCCTTGAGGATCTGCATGCCCAGCTCCAGAGCCTCGCCGATCAGCGCCAGTCCCACCATCATGACCCAGAACCAGACATCCAGATTGGCCGCGCCGGGGTGGACCATTTTCCACAGAGCCACCAGGCCCAGTACAATCCAGTTGGCAGGCAGGCCGAATACGTTCAGGAGCAGCACGAAACAGAGCAGCGTGACGAACGCACCGGCCAGCAGATAGGCAATGGGAAACGGCAGAAAATCCATGCCCCACGATTCCTATTTCTTGACCCGCATATCCTGCACGCGCACCGCCTTGCCTTCGGTACGGGGCAGGCTGTTGCTTTCCACCAGCTCCACCCTGGGCGTGACCAGAATTTCGTCGCGCAGGCGCTGGGCAATGACCTTTTGCAGGTTCTGCAACGCGCGCATGTCTTCCACAAAGTATTCGTCGCGGACTTCAACCTGCACCCGCATCACGTCGCCGATGCCGTCGTTCTCCAGGAGAATCAGGTAGCTCTGCCCCACCTCCTTGAAGGTCATGATGACCTGCTCGATCTGCATGGGGTAGACGTTGACGCCCTTGATGATAAACATGTCATCGGCCCGGCCCAAGATGCGATCCATACGCCGGTGCGCGCGGCCGCAGGCGCATTCACCCGGCAGAAAGCGGGTCAGATCGCGCGTGCGGTAACGCAGAATGGGCATGCCCTGGCGGCAGAGGCTGGTCATGACCAACTCACCCACCTCGCCGTCCGGCACGGGCTCGCCGGTGTCCGGATCCACGATTTCGGGAATATAAGCATCCTCCCAGATGTGCAGGCCTTTCTGTTCAAGGCATTCAAAGCCCACGCCCGGTCCGTTCATTTCCGAAAGGCCGTAGGAGTTGTAGGCCTTCATGTCGAAAAGTTCCTCAATGCGTTTGCGGAACTCCTCGGTGTAGGGCTCCGCGCCCACCAGGGCGATACGCAGGGGAAAAGCGCGCGGGTCTTCGCCCATATTACGCAGATGTTCGCCCAGAATCAGGGCGTAAGAAGGCAGAATGTGAGCCACCGTGGTGTGGAAGTCTTTGGCCAGCTTGATCTGGCGGCGCGAGTTGCCCGGCCCGGCGGGAATGGTCATGCAGCCCAGGCGCTCCGCGCCGAAATGGATGCCCAGGCCGCCCGTAAACAGGCCGTAGCCCGACATATTCTGAAAGACGTCGTCCCGGCGCACGCCCACCATATGCATACAGCGGGCCATGAGATCAGCCCAGGAGTTGATGTCGTTCTGGGTATGGCAGATAGCCACGGGCGTGCCCGTAGTGCCGCTGGAACAATGCATGCGCACGATTTCCGAGGGCGGCACGCACAGCAACCCTGTGGGATATTGGGAGCGCAGATCCTGCTTGCTGGTGAAGGGGATGCGTTGCAGATCGTCCAGGCTGCGAATGGAATCCGGGGTGACGCCCGCTTCGTCCAGGCGCTCGCGGTAAAAGGCGCATTTGCGCGCCTGGGACAGCGTGGCCCGCAGACGCGTCAGCTGGGTTTCCGCGATACGTTCCCGGCTCCACAATTCCGCAGCGTCAAAAACTTCCATACCCTTCTCCTCGATTCATGGTCGCGCGCTCGTGCCGGAGCGCACGCTGAAAATGCATGCTCAGGCGGCGGCATGGGCGTGCGCCCATCCCCAGAGCAAACCAAAACAACCGGCCAGCATCATATCGCCGTGCGGGGCCAGAAAACGCCCCTGCCCCTGGAGCATGGCGCGCCTGGGTCCCAAGATGAAGGTGGGCGCATAGCCGCCCGCCTCTTCGCAGAATGGCCCGAAGGCCGTGCCGTGCCCACCGCTGGCCTGCACCTCTTCCGAAGGCAGCCAGCTCAGCCGGAGCTGCTTCAAATCCTCCAGCAGCTGCTCCAGATCGCGCATGCCGGTGTGATGCTCATAAATGCCGCGCACTTTTCCCTGATAGACCAAGGCCGCCACTGTATGGCTGTTGCCCGCGTTGATGATCGTAATGCCCTCCCGGAAACTGCGCGCCAGCACCTCCGGCTCGCACAACGCCCCCAGCAGGGCGCAAGCTCCGGTATCCGCCACCGGACCGCCGGTTTTTTCATGCAATGTCAGCAAACGGGTCAGGGAAGACGGCGGCGCGGAATAAATCCAGGAAGCAGGATCAGCGGAAGCGGTCAGCAAAGCGCGCCAGGACTGCATCCGGCCCTGCCGGTTGCCGTAGGCGTGATAGCCGTGGTCCTGCGCTCCGGCCAACACCAGATGCGGCTGGGGCAGGCTGGAGAGACGCAACAGACCGGCCCAGAATTCCGGCGCATAATCTGTCAGGAAAACGGGCACGCTGTTTTTCGGGCACTCCTCACAAAACTCCACCCCCATACCGCGCACCACATCCGCATTGTCATGGATGGCCTTGGCCGCGTCCGGCGTGGCAGTAGCGGACAAGCCCGCAGCCAGATGCTCCTTGAGAGCCTGCCCGAAGCCGCCGCCCATATTGCCGCCGTGCAGCCAGAGGCCGCGCCGCAAGAGGGTCAGTTCGCGGATACGTTGAGCCACCAGGCGTGCCGGAGACGGCAGAACGAAACGGGGCCAGTTCTCATACTCCAGGCCGGGGCGGGCCAGCAGGGCGTCCTGGGTGCCGCTGCCGATATCCAGGCAGAGCACCGGACCGGTCTCGCGCAAAAAATGATGTATGGTCTCATCCATGGCCTGTCTCCCGTTCCAGCCTTGATACCCGCAAGCGGGCATGAGCGCAAGCCTTCGGCCCGAAAGTGAACGGTCCGCAAAAAATGCTTGCCAACAACAGCGACTTGATATAGACCAAAAACCCGTGCCGAGGTGGTGGAACTGGTAGACACGCTATCTTGAGGGGGTAGTGGCAATTGCTGTGCGGGTTCGAGTCCCGCCCTCGGCACCAGAATGTAAGCAAGGAATTGCAGCAATAAGCTGCAATTCCTTTTTTCTTTTGGAGGCGCTCGGTGAAGCCTGAGTCACCGGCGCGGAACAGCGTACGCCGCCTTCTTCGGGGCCTCGTTGGGCCCGGTGTTACTTGACCCTGTTGATTCGTCCCGCCCGCAGTGCCTGCCAAGGCGAACGGGCCGCAATGTACGCGCCCACCACATCCACGTCCAAAGGGCCGGGCGCGGAAACCGTCGTGCCGGTTGTGAACATGGAATAACCGTCACCGCCTTTGGCGATATAGTCGGGCAGCACGACCTTATAGCGGCTGTCCTTTTTCAGCGGGCGGGCGACGCCGTTCCCATCAATCAGCTCCGCCGCGAAAAGACGCTGTCCGACTGGTCTGGCTGCGTCAAAGCTGTAGCGCAGCCCGGAGACCTGCAAGAGGCGGGGCCCCATGCCCTGTTCGCCGGAGACGCCGTGTTCCAGCGCGGCCAGCAAGCGGGCACCGTCGTATTCCCGAATAACCAGCGTATTGCCGAACGGCAGCACTGAGAGCAAATCCCCCCGCGTGATGCCGCCGTGCCTCAAGGGCGCACGCAGGCCTCCGCCGTTGGTGAGCGCCATCACCGCCCCGTGAGGCCGCCCGTACTCCAGCATGGCGTCGGCCACAACCATGCCTGAAAGGCAATCCCCCTTGCGGCAGGCTTCCATGCCGTCGGCAAACTCCAGAACATTGCAGCCGAGAATCCGGGCGCGAAACGCTTCCAGCGGCTTCGCATACCCGACCAGCCGGGACTCCACGGCGGGATCAGGAATGACGGATTTTTCCAGACGCCTGGCCTCACCCTCCCAACGGAGGGGCACGCCCCGCGCATCAAAGGTCACCCGCAGATCGCCCAGGTATTCGGCGGCAAATTTGGCGGTTACGACCAGCACCGGCTGTCCGGAAGGAGCGTGTTCCACCACGGGATATGGTCCCACATCAGAACCCGGCCCCAGATAGCTGTGGGTATGGCCGCCCACAATCACGTCCACGCCGTCCACGCTGCGGGCGAGCTCACGATCAACGGGAAGGCCCAGATGACTGATGAGCACGATATGCCGCACGTCCTGCTTTTGCAGTTCGCCGACAGCCTTTTTCAACGCCGCAGCACTCCCCATGAACCGGGTTTGCGGACAAGCAGCGGCCAGCGTGACGACATCGGGATTGGCCAGGCCGACGATGCCCACCTTGATCCCGCGCACATTGCGGATCACATAGGGTTTGACGGGCAGGCCGTACAGGGGACAGCCCGGCTGGGCGTCCAGATTGGCGGCCAGCACGGGGTAATGCAGCGCACCGACATATGCGGCCAGTTCAGCGCATCCCTTGTCGAATTCATGATTGCCGAGGGTCATGGCGTCATACCCCAGCATATTGTCCAATGCGGCAAGCATAGGCCAGCCGTTGACAGTGAAAAACAGCGTACCCTGGAACTGGTCGCCCGCATCAAGCAGCAGCACGTTGTCGGCCTTGCGGCGTTCGGCCTGCGCCACGGCGGCGATGCGGCCCATGCCGCCCGTACAGTCGGCGGACTGCGGACAGGCGTTGCCGTCCTCGTCCCGCCCTGCCACATAAGAATGGATGTCGTTGGTATGCAACAACACCAGATCAAGCGACGGCGCGGGCTGTTTTGCACAGCCCCACAGCAGCAGGACAATGAGAAAAAGGCGGCAAAGCGGATGCCGATCCGTCATAAAGAATCCTCGTCAGCGCAAAAAGGCGACAGCCGTACTGAAGTCGGACGGTTGCGACACGGAAATGCCGCCCCCCGCCAGTTCGTTGCGCATGGCCATTTCAAGGCCGCATGACCCGCGAACTTCACCGATGACATTCATTCTCCCTCTCTCAAGAACGGATTGCAAGAGGCCACAGTCTACTGACTGCGGCCTCTTGCTGGGTAAAGGGCGCAATAATTTTGTACCAGCCCTTTCTTATCGCAACTGGCTGTCCTTGCTGCCCTTCCGGTTATACAGACTGACGGCCTGCTGTTCCCTGTCGGCCTCTTCCTGGCAATGCACGCACAGACGCACGCCGGGCAAAGCCTCGCGGCGGGCTTCCGGGATCCTGTCGCCGCACTCTTCGCAATATTCCAGACTGATGCCCTGCGGCAGGCAGGCACGCGCCCGACGGATCTCGTCATTGATCGAATCCTGAATCTGGTCCTGAACGGCGCTGTCGCCGGCCCATCCCACAGCCATATCCGCCTCCATCGTGCTGTTTTTCTTCTTACTGCATTTATCTAAAATTAAGGCTCTTCTTGTGCGCGGCAAGTGTTGAAAAGAAGCGCTGATACGCGGTGCAGGCTGAAAAAATCACACCAGGATGTGAGGGCTTGTCTTCCGGTTACGAATTGACCAAGCGAAAAAATTCTTCGGGCCGCAGGATGGTGACGGCGTGCCGTTCAAAGGGGCCGAACAGGCCTTGCTCCTCCTGCTGGCGCAGCACCTTATAAAGCGTGATCCGGTGCACGCCCAGCAGGCTCGCCATTTCCTGCCGGGAAATGCCGGGATCAGCGGTCAGGGGATCACTGTCCGGCAGCAGGCGCCGGGCCAGAAATTTGCAGGTGCGTACCAGCACGTCATCCACATAGAGCGACGAGGCCTGGTTGGAAAGCGTGCGCAGCTTGCGGGCCATACTGTGCAGCAGATTGAGAGTCAGATCGGGCCGCGTGCGGCTCAAATGCTCCACGCGGTCTTTGGAAAAAGCGTAAACCACGCAGTCCATGGCGCAGATGTGCACGCTGCCCCTGTCGTCTGCCATGGGATCAAACAGCGGCGTTTCACCGAACAGGCAGCCCTGATTGATGTACCAGAGGATCTTTTCCGTGCCGTCCAGGGTGAAATGGGTCAGCCGTACCTGGCCCTTGTCCAGGAACAGCAGTTCCCCGTGCGATTCGATGCAATGCCCCTTGCGCCAGGTATAACGCACGCCGAGACCCAGGACAGAACGCCAGACAGCGTTCACGTCGCGTAATTCCGTAAAGCCCAGACATCGATTGCTCACCACCGTTCTCCATACCCGCATTTTTGCCGTAACGGCTCGCCGCCTCTTGCCGAAGGGAGCACCTTTCTCAACTATTTATTATTTTGTGAAAAAGGTTGCAATGGCAACACAAATTTTATTTCCCGCAGGCTACAGTACGCCATCCATATAAAAAAACACATGATTTCAAAAAGATATTGATTTGCTCAAAATTTCTCCAGCCTGCGGGCCGGAGTGAAAATCATCCACACCAACCGTAAGGAGTTCACGCATGGGTCATCCAACCATTTATCCCACCGGCGTCACCCTCTACAAACCGGAAAAATGCTGGAGCGGATTCACCATCTTTCAGGCCAATGAAATGGGCGCTGTGCTCATGGACATGAACGGCCGCGAGATCAACGTCTGGAAAGGCGTACACGGCATGCCCAACAAGATTTTCCCCGGCGGCTATCTGCTGACCGGCCGGGGACGGCGCAGCGGCAAATACAGCGTCCAGGACGGCCTGGATCTGATTCAGGTGGACTGGGACGGCAATATCGTCTGGAAATTCGACAAGAATGAATACATTGAAGATCCCGGCATTCCGGGACGCTGGATGGCCCGCTACCACCATGATTTCCAGCGCGAAGGCAACCCCGTGGGCTACTACGCGCCGGGCATGGAGCCCAGGATCGATTCGGGCAACACCCTGATCCTGGCCCACCGCAACGTCCGTAATAAGGATATTTCGGACAAGCTGCTCCTGGACGACCTGATTCTGGAAGTGGACTGGGAGGGCGACATCGTCTGGGAATGGTCCTGCAACGAGCACTTTCATGAAATGGGCTTCCGTGAAGGCCCCAAGAACACCCTCTGCCGCAATCCCAACTACCGCCCCACGCTGCCCGAAGGCATGGGCGACTGGATGCACATCAACTCCATGTCCGTGCTCGGCCCCAACAAGTGGTATGACGCGGGCGACGAGCGCTTCCATCCCGACAACCTGATCGTGGACGGCCGCGAAGCCAACATCATTTTCATCATCAGCAAAAAGACCGGCAAGATCACCTGGAAGCTCGGCCCGGATTACGACAGCACGCCCGAACTGCGCGCCATCGGCTGGATCATCGGCCAGCACCACGCGCATATGATCCCGCGCGGCCTGCCCGGCGAAGGCCATATCCTGGTTTTCGACAACGGCGGCTGGGGCGGCTACGACGTGCCCAATCCCGGTTCGCCCACGGGCGTCAAGGCCGCCCTGCGCGACCACTCCCGCGTGCTGGAAATCGACCCCGTGAATCTCAAGATCGTCTGGCAGTACACTCCGCGCGAGGCCGGATTCCTGGAACCCATGGACAGCAACCGTTTCTACAGCCCCTTCATCAGCGGCATGCAGCGTCTGCCCAACGGCAACACGCTGATTACCGAGGGTTCGGACGGCCGCGTGTTCGAGGTTACGCCGGAACATGAAATCGTCTGGGAATTCATTTCGCCCTATTGGGGCAAGCATGTGCCCATGAATATGACCTACCGCGCCTACCGCGTGCCCTATGAATGGGTGCCGCAGGCGGCCAAGCCTGCTGAAACGCCCATCGCGCCGCTGGACGTGAGCACCTTCCGCGTGCCGGGCGCTGCCGCCGCGGGCGAGCGGGCCAGGGAAGTGGGTGTGGAAGGCTGCCAGCCCTACGAGGGCAGCAACGCCCTGTGCGTGGCTTCAGTGGAAGATCCCACGGAAGAATAACGCCGTCCCGGCCGGGGCGCTTCCCATGCGGAGCGTTCCGGCCGGTTCCGCATCGGAACCCGTGCCCCGGGCGCGCTATTCCATCACCTCAACAGGTTCAGAATACGCAAGGAGCCGCGTATGTTCTTCAAGACTTCCGACTTCAACCCCAGCATGCTGGCCAAATGGGCCTTAAGCCTGATCCTTCCTTTGGGCGTCTACTTGCTCTTGCCCAGGGACGGCTCGCTCAGCCAACCCATGATGGCCTTTCTGGCCATCACGCTCTGGGCCGTATGCGCCTGGGCTATGGACACCCTGAATGAAATTGCCGTGGGCATTCTGCTTCCCGCCCTGTACATCCTGTTCTGCGGGGTGGGCATGAAAGTGGTCTACAGTCCCTGGCTCTCCGAAGTGCCGATCATCGTCATCGGCGGCTTCATCCTCGGCAAGATCATTCAGGACACGGGGCTGGGCAAGCGCATAGCTCTCGGCTGCGTGCGCGCGGCGGGCGGCAGTTTTGCCGGGGCTCTTTGCGGCATCACTCTGGGCGCGGCCATCGTGTCCCCGCTGGTGCCTTCCATCATGGGCAAGGCCGCCATTTTCTGCGCCGTGGCCCTGAGCCTCTGCGACGCGCTGGATTTCAAACCCAAAAGCCGCGAAGCCACGGCCGTGGTGCTGGGTACCTGCCTGGCAGTGGGTTCCACCAAGCTCTGCTATCTTACGGGCGCGGCGGACCTGACCATGGGCATGGGGCTGGCCGACAAGATCATGGGCACCCAGACCACCTGGATGCAATACGCTCTGCACAATTTCGTGCCCGGCATGCTGTACACGGCCATGTCCCTGGCCATTGTGCTGCTGGTGCTGCGCTCGCCGGTCAAAAAGGATGTCCTGCGCTGTGTGGTGCAGGAAAAATACCGTGAACTGGGCGTCATGGCGCCGGAACAGAAACGCGCTCTGGCTCTGCTGGTCCTGACCCTGGCCCTGCTGGCAACCGACAGCCTGCACGGCATCAGCGCGGGCGTGGTGCTGGTGCTGGTGTCCGTGGCTTCCTTTCTGCCCGGCGTCAGCCTGATGGACGGGCCACGCGTCAACAAGGTCAACTTCGCGCCGCTGTTCTTCATCATGGGCTGCATGTGCATCGGCAGCGCTGGCGGTTTCCTCAAGGTCACGGACTGGCTGGCCAACCTGGTGCTGCCCCTGTTCAGCAACATGGGGCCCACAGTGGCCGGGCTCTGTTCCTACCTGGTGGGTTTTCTCTCCAATTTCCTGCTCACGCCCCTGGCCGCCACGTCCACCCTCACCTCGCCCATCACCGAACTGGGCATGGATATGGGTCTTGACCCGCGCCTGCTTTACTATTCCTTCCAGTACGGCCTGGACAATCTGCTCTTCCCCTACGAGTACGCCCTGTATCTTTATTTCTTCAGCAGCGGCTACATCAACTTCAAGGAAATGCTGCTGGTCATGGCCATCCGCATCGTGATGGCCGGCGCGTTTGTGGCCTTTGTGGCCGTGCCATACTGGCGCCTGGTTCTTTAGGGCCTATTGCGGAGCGGCACGGTTTTTTCAGCGTCGGGCCGCTCTCATGGATGCCGCATTCGGGACGGTTGAAAATTTTTCCGGAGGAGAAGGCAATGAGAAAATGGGGCATTGTATTTCTGGCCGTAGCGCTGCTGCTCGGGGACGCAGCCACGGGGCGGGCCGTGGATTTCAAAGTCAAAGGAAGCTGGCAGTTCGCCTTTGACTATATCAACGGCGGAAATTTCATGGGCAAAAACCGCCAGGGCAGTCATCAAATCGGCCAGCAGTGGGCGGCCATACACCAGAAACGCGACGAATTCGAAGCCATCCAGCGTCTGCATTTGCAATTGCAGGCCGTGGCCTCCGAAAGCCTCGCGGGCGTGGTTTTTTTTGAAATCGGCGAGCAGCGCTGGGGCATGGCCGCCCAGGGCGGCGCGCTGGGCGCTGACGGCAGCAATATGGTCAAGGTCAAACAGGCCTATGTGGACTGGATGCCGCCGCATGCGGATCTCAAGGTGCGCATGGGCCTGCAGGGCGTCAGACTGCCCGGCTTCGCTCTGGACAATCCGGTCTTCAACGACGATGTGGCGGGCATCACCGCTTCCTACGCTTTCAACAAATCCTTTGGTCTGACTGCCCTGTGGATGCGGCCCTACAACGACAATTGGCTGGATACCGCCGATAACGGCGTCACGGCCGACTATCTGGACAACTTCGACCTCTTCGCCCTGCTGGCGCCGGTGTCGCTGGACGGCATGAAGATCACCCCCTGGGCCATGGCCGGGGGCATGGGGCCCAATACGCTCAAGCCCTTTACCGTCAGGAATGCCGCCGGGAACAGCAAGACGTTCACCTTCAACAATCCCAGCAGCCAGGCCATTGACGGTCTCCAGATGCGGGACGGCCTCTTTCCCGCCGCCTTCAGCTCCGGCCGCGGCGGCGCATCCCTCTGGAATACGGCATACAGCACCATGTTCTGGGGCGGCCTGACCGGCGAAGTCACGGCCTTTTCACCGTTCCGGGTCAGTTGGGATTTCATCTACGGCAGCGTGGACAACGGCCGGGAATACCTTAATCGCCAGGGCTGGTTCGGCATGCTGTTGGGCGAATACGATACGGACTGGGGCGTGCCCGGCCTGTACGGCTGGTATTTCAGCGGCGACGACGACAATCCGCACAACGG
Source organism: Desulfovibrio fairfieldensis (assembly GCF_001553605.1). Taxonomy (NCBI): domain Bacteria; kingdom Pseudomonadati; phylum Thermodesulfobacteriota; class Desulfovibrionia; order Desulfovibrionales; family Desulfovibrionaceae; genus Desulfovibrio; species Desulfovibrio fairfieldensis. Next base: position 1,348,163 of record NZ_CP014229.1, on the reverse strand, counting down.
TTCCGAGCGCCTGCCCTACGTCGCCACCACCAACAACCTGACCAATTCCCTGTCCAGCTTCGGCTACCGGGGCAATCCGATCATGGGCGGCGGCAAGGGCGTACTGGGCACCAACCCCAACGGCACCTGGGGCGTGGGAGCGAGGATCAAAAAGCTCAGTTTTATGGATGACCTCAGCCATACATTGCGCGTGAACTACTTCGGCGGCACCAACGACCCCAAGATGGCCGCCTACATCACGGGGCGGCGTCCTATGGACGGCGCGGGCCGCGCGCTGTACCGCAACAATACGGACTTCAACTCCTTCGGCACCTACCTGACCCGCTCGGACAGCGGCCTGGAAATCAACTTCGACAGCACTTACAAGGCCGCAGAGAATCTCAGCTTCATTCTGGAAACCGGTTACATCCACCTCTGGCTGGATGAAGGCACCTGGGGCCGTTATGAAAATATCGCGGGCGACAGCCTGAATTACAAGGATGCCTGGAAAGTCAGCCTTAATGTAATTTACGCCTTTTAACTTTTGCAGAAAATTGCAGGCAGTCTGAAACAGCCCGGAAAATATCCGGGCTGTTTCTTTTTTCGCCTGCCGCTTTGAAATTTTTTTCACTTTTTTATGGAAGAGGTTGCAATGGCAACACTACGCGCGTCCTGGGCGCGCTAGGCTGACTTCACTAAAAAAAATGTTTCACGGCGTCCATTGCTGTTCCCCTTCGTGCCCGGCCACACACAGCTTGGGAGGAAAATCCCATGAGTACCGCCGCCCCGCAGAAAATCAGCAACAACTACTTCGACGGTCTGCCGGTTACAGGTCCGCACAAGGCCATTTTTTTCATCATCATGATGGCCTACTTCTGTGAACAGATGGACAATTGGAATTTCGGCTTCATCGCTCCGGCCCTGATGCACTCCTGGGGGCTGACCCTGAAGGATATCGGCACAGTCAACTTCTGGTATTTCGCGGCCATGACCACCGGCGGCTTTGTGGGCGGCGTTGTTTCGGATTTTATCGGTCGCCGCAAAACATTCCTCATTGCCATTGTGGTCTTTTCCCTGGCCTCGGTGCTCAACGGCTTTACCAACAGTTTCCCGGTCTTTGTGGCTTCCAGAGCCATGACCGGTTTCGGCGTGTTCTGCCTGATGGTCTGCTCCCAGGCCTACATCGCGGAAATGGCCCCGGCGGAAACGCGCGGCAAGTGGCAGAATCTGGTGGCAGCCGTGGGATTTTCCGCCGTGCCGGTCATCGGCATTCTCTGCCGGGCCATCATTCCCCTGGCCGAGGAAGCCTGGCGCTATATCTTCTACTTCGGCGGCATCGGCCTGATCGCCTTTGCCATCGGGCTCAGATATCTGAAGGAGTCGCCGCGCTGGCTGGTGGCTCACGGCAGGCAGGCCGAGGCGGAGCAGGTGGTTTTCGAACTCACCGGCAAGCATGTGGATCTGAGCGAGGCGGTCGGGAAAGTCCAGGCCAAAACGCCGGTCCGCGAGGTGCTCACCGGTATGTTCCACCGCAAATACCTGAAGCGCACTCTGGTGCTTCTGGTCATTGTACTGCTGAGCAATCCCGTGACCTTCGCCATCAACAACTGGATGGCCACTCTGCTCAAGGCTCACGGCTTCAGCCTGGAGGAAAGCCTCACGGCCACGACGCTCATTTCCATCGGCGTGCCGGCCGGGCTGTTTCATCCTTTGTTTCCGACAAAGGCGGACGCAAAATTCCGATCATGGCGGCGCTCTTCGTCCTCGCCGCGCTGACGCCGGTGCTGGGCAACCTGACCTCCTTCTGGGGCATTGTGGGCATGGGCTTTCTGATCACCTGCTTCATTCTGGGCATGAACTTCATGGTCTTTTCCTACACCGCCGAATCCTACCCCACCTGCATGCGCAATACGGCCACGAGCTTTCACAACTCCATGGGCCGCCTGGCTGTGGCCGCCACCCAGCCGCTGATCCCCCTGGCCTTCGCGGCCTACAATTTTGACGGCGTATTCTACATCATCAGCGTCATGTGCGTGATCCCCGCCGTGGTCGTGGGCCTCTGGGGTCAGCGCACCGGCGGCAAATCCCTGGAAGAAATCGCCTGATCATCCCTGATCTTCGGGCGTTACAGCTCATTCAACGCAAAAGGAGAGCACAGCTATGGGCCACCCGACCATCTATCCCACCGGCGTTACCGTGTACAATCCCGACAAATGCTGGAACGGCTTCACCATCTTTCAGGCCCACGAAGTGGGCGCGGTGCTCATGGATATGAACGGCCGTGAAGTCAAAGTCTGGCAGGGCGTCAACGGCATGCCCAACAAGCTCCTGCCCGGCGGCCAGATTCTGACCACGCGCGGCCTGCGCAACGGCAAATACGGCGTGCAGGACTATCTGGATCTGGTGCAGGTGGACTGGGACGGCAGTATCGTCTGGAAATTCGACCGCAATGAATTTATCGAAGACCCCGGCACTCCGGGCCGCTGGATGGCCCGCTACCACCATGACCACCAGCGCGAGGGCAATCCCGTGGGCTATTACGCGCCGGGCATGGAACCCAAGACAGATTCGGGCAACACCCTGATCCTGGCCCATCGCAACGCCCGCAACAAGGACATCACGGACAAGCTGCTGCTGGACGACGTGATTCTGGAAGTGGACTGGGAGGGCGACATCGTCTGGGAATGGTCCTGCAACGAGCACTTCCATGAAATGGGTTTCCGCGAAGGCCCCAAGAACACTCTTTGCCGTAATCCCAATTATCGCCCCACCCAGCCCGAAGGCATGGGCGACTGGATGCACACCAACTCCATGTCCGCGCTGGGCCCCAACAAATGGCATGACGCGGGCGACGAGCGCTTCCATCCCGACAACATCATCGCCGACGGCCGCGAAGCCAATATTATCTTCATCATCAGCAAAAAGACCGGCAAGATCGTCTGGAAGTTGGGGCCGGACTATGACGCCAGCCCCGAAGCCAGAGCCGTCGGCTGGATCATCGGCCAGCACCACGCGCACATGATCCCGCGCGGCCTGCCCGGCGAGGGCAATATCCTGGTCTTCGACAACGGCGGCTGGGGCGGCTATGATGTGCCCAATCCCGGCTCGCCCACGGGCGTCAAGGCCGCTCTGCGCGACCATTCCCGCGTCCTGGAAATCGACCCCGTGAGCCTGAAGATCGTCTGGCAGTACACCCCGTGCGAGGCCGGATTCCTGGCGCCCATGGACAGCAACCGTTTCTACAGTCCTTTTATCAGCAGCGCCCAGCGCCTGCCCAACGGCAATACCCTGATTACCGAGGGTTCGGACGGCCGTGTCTTTGAAGTCACCCGGGAGCATGAGCTGGTCTGGGAATATATCTCGCCCTACTGGGGCAAGCTGATCCCCATGAACATGGTGTACCGCGCCTACCGCGCGCCCTACGAATGGGCCCCGCAAGCGGGCAGGCCGGAGGAAAAAGCCATCGAACGCATTGATGTGAATACCTTCCGCATGCCCGGCGCGGCGGCTTTCGGCGACCGGGTTTCGGTGGTGGAGGTGGAAGGCTGCGCGCCTTTCGAGCCGGACAACGCCCTGTGCGTGGCCTCGGTGGAAGATCCTGAATAACCGCTTGTTACGGACCGGCCGCCCGGCAACGGGCGGCCCCGACAGGAGAAAAACATGAGCATCACCCTGTATACCGCGCCTGACTGCATTCGCTGCAAAATCGTCAAAGCCTTTCTGGCCGAGCGTGGCCTGCCTTACGACACTGTGGACTTCAAGGCGGATGCGCCGGTCTTCAACACCTTTTACCGCACCAACCGCAAGGCCATTTACCGCAATCCCGAAGGCGTGGAATTTCCCCTTTTCGACGACGGTACAGCCATCAAGCAGGGCAGCGGCGAAATCATCGCCTATCTGCTTTCCGGGCATGAGATGGAAGCCTGCGTGACCCGCAGCGACATGCTCCACGGCAACATTTCCGGACTCTACCTCTCGCAATGCCCGGACGGTCAGGAGGACAATTTCGTGACTTTGGCGGACCGCCTCGCCAAGGGCGGCCTGCACGTCTGGGTTCAGAGCGATGGGCGCAAGCCCGAACTGCTGGAACGTCTGCTGCAAATCAAGCCGGTGAGCGTGATTCTGAACTGCGTGGGCCCCGCGCCGGTATATGAAAATCTGTTCGGTGCGGCCCCGAGCAAGGAAGAGCTGGCCAAAAGCATTGACCTGGTCCGCAAAACAGAAGACGGTGTCATCCGCTTCCTGGCGTATCCCGTGCCCCGCGCCGACGGCTCCGTATCCTGGCCCACGCGCGACGAGGCGGCGGGCGCGGCCCTGCTGGTTTCCGAAGCGGCGGGCGACCATACCCTGCCCTATGCCGTCGCCGCCGTCACGGCGGACATGCCTCAGGGCCTGCGCGGCCTGGAAGCTCTGCCCGACGCCATGCTGCTCAAATACCGCTCCGCCGCGCGGGAATTCCTGTTCAAGGCGGACATTGCCAAGTAACGCGGCACCGGCGCTAACCCATTTCTACGCAGGGAGCATTCCTATGGACAAATTTGACGTCATCATCATCGGCGGCGGCCCCGGCGGCGCGAAAACCGCTAAAATCCTCGCTGCCGCGGGCAAATCCGTGGCCCTGGTGGAAGACGCCCACTGGGGCGGCGTCTGCCTCAACTGCGGCTGCATTCCCACCAAGATGCTGTTAGGCGCTGTGGCCCCTAAAGGGCTGCTGCGCGGCCTGGAGCGCCAGCGTGTAGCCAAGGGAACCGTCGAAGTGGATTACGCGGCTCTGCAGAAAAGAGTGCAGCGTTATACCAAGGCCTCCAGCCAGACTTTGGCCAAAGGGCTGGCTGACGCGGGCGTGACCCTGTTCAACGGGCGCGGGGTCTGCGCCGGAGAGCACGAGGTGCGGGTCGTGGCCGCCGACGGCGGCGAGCAGGCGCTTTCCGCACAGTACATTGTCCTGGCGGGCGGTTCCCGTTCCGCGTCCTTCCCCGGCCTGACTCCGGATCATGACGCGGTGCTCGACAGCACGGACCTGCTCAATGTCCCGGCTGTGCCCGAAAGCCTGATCATCGTGGGCGCTGGGGCCATCGGCCTGGAAATGGCCGACTTTTTCAGCGCCATGGGCAGCGCCGTCACCGTGGTGGAGGCGGCTCCGCAACTGGCCCCCATCGAGGATACGGACATCGCTCAGGAACTCCAGAAGCTGCTGGGCAAGGCCGGGCGCACCTGCCTGGCGGGCATCAAGGCCTCTTCCCTGCTGACCAGGGACGGCCAGGCCGTGCTGACGCTGGAGGACGACCGGGAGCTGACCGCGGCCAAGGCCCTGGTGGCCGTGGGCCGCAAGCCCAATACCGACGGGCTGGAAGCTGAAAAGGCGGGCTGCGCCCTGAACCGGCGCGGCTACGTTGCGGTGGACGACTACTTGAAGGCCGCGCCCACGGTCTTCGCCATCGGCGACATCAACGGCAAAACCCTGCTGGCCCATGCCGCCGAGCATCAGGGCGTCTACGTTGCCCGGCAGATTCTGGGCGAGGAAAGCGGAGCCTATGATTCCGGCCCGGTGCCCTCCTGCATCTACGGCAGCCTGGAAGTCATGCGCGTGGGCAAAACCGCCCGGCAGGCTCTGTCCGAGGGGGGCGAAGTGGCTGTTTCGCGCGCCATGCTTACGGGCAATGCCATCGCCCAGGCCGGAGGCGACGCTTCCGGTTTTGTGAAGGTGGTCTGGCAGGACGGCCGCATGGTCGGCATCGCGGCCTTGGGGCACGGCGTGTCTCATCTGGTCACGGCGGCCCAGCTTCTGCTGCTGGGGCAATACAGCAGCGACAGACTGCACAGCTTCATGTTCGCCCACCCCACCCTGGACGAAATACTCTCCGTGGCCGTCCAGGCCCCGCGTGAGCCCGCGGCCTGAACTGCGGACAATTCAGGAGAAGACACATGAGCCTTTCCTATCCCGATGACCGCCGGTACCATCCGGAACACCTCTGGGCCCAGTCCCGGAGCGACGGCAGCGTACTGGTGGGCATTTCCGACTATGCCCAGGACCAGCTGGGCGCGGTGATTTTTGTGGAACTGCCGGAAACAGGCGCGCATTTCACCCAAGGGCAGTCCTGCGCCTCCATTGAATCGGCCAAGGTGACTTCAGACGCCGTTATGCCGCTTTCCGGCACGGTGCTCGAAATCAACGAAGCCCTGGCCGACACGCCGGAGCTGCTGAACCAGAGCCCCTACGGCGAGGGCTGGCTGGTGCGCGTCAAAGCCGACGATCCCGCCGAGCCGGGCCTGATCAGCGCGGCGGCCTACGCCGCTCAAATGGTCTGACCCCTTTCTCATGCTCATTGCGGCGTCCCCAGTGGGCCGGGCAATTCCGCTCCGGCCTGCCGGGGACGCTTTTTTTGTGCGCAAACAATATTTCTGATTCAACCATTCTCCAACCTTTCTGAAACATTCTTTTATTAAATGGCCACATATTTTGCAGCATGGTTTCCAAAAATATATTTAACCAATTGAAATAAAAAATTATTATTTTTTATCTTATAGACAAAATTGGTTTAAAAAGGTTGACACAAAAAGCACAAGCAGCCATAATCAAATCAACCATACCCAACCAAGAGCAATATCATGCCCGTAACCGCCATCCACAGAGAGGGCGCAAGCCCGCGCCGCAGCTACCAGCGGCTTTCGGAACGCCTGCGGCAGTTTATGGCCGAAGGCCGTTTCCAGAGCGGCGACAGGCTGCCGCCGGAACGCGCATTGGCGGAGAGCTTCGGTGTTTCCCGCAGCAGCATCCGCAAGGCCATTCAGATGCTGGCCGGAAAAGGCCTTCTGGAAAGCCGCCAGGGCGATGGAACCTATGTACGCGCGCCCGACATGGAACCCCTCAAAAATGCCATCCTGGAAGCCGTGGATTCGGAAAACCTGGTGTTCGACGAAGTCATGGAATTCCGCAGAATCCTTGAACCCGCCATTGCAGAACTGGCCGCCTTGCGCCACAGCCCCGAACAGCTCGACCAATTGAAGATCATCACCTGCGACCAGCAGCGCCGCCTGTTGACCGGCCAGGAAGACGGCGACCTTGACGCCCGTTTTCACCATTGCCTGGCCCTGTGCGCGGGCAACAGCCTGCTTGCCGGAACCATGGCCCAGCTGAACAGTCACTACGCCGCCGGACGCACGGCGGAGTTGCGCGACACGCAATGGCGCCAGTTTTCGGTTTCCTCGCATCTGCGGATCATCGACGCTCTGGAGCGCCGCTCGCCCGCCGATTCCCGCAAGGCCATTGAGGAACACCTGGATACCGTGCTTCAGAAACATCCTTTTGTGATTGCGAGAGACTAGCCATGTCATTGCTTATGCGGCGGCATACACGCGAACAGAGGACCGGCCACGGCCGGTGCGGTCCACCGTAGGCGGGAAGCGCAGACGCGTTCCCACCGCGCAGTCCCTTTCCCAAGGTATTCCGCAGCGAAACCAGAGAGAGGAAAAGCATGAAAAGCCCAACAGACGTTGTCAGCGGCCTTATTCTGCTCGGATTGTGCGCCGTGGGCGCATACAGCGTCAGCCTGCTGCCGCCGGCCGGGAGCACGGAAAACGTGGGGCCCGCCGGCGTGCCCAGGGCGGTTCTCGTCATTCTTGCCGTTCTGAGCTGTGTTCTGCTCATCAAGGGCCTGCGGCAAAAGCCCCTCAAACGCTACTGGCCCGAACCCCATGTCTTCAAAAAAGTCCTTCTCTTTCTCGGCCTTTTCTACCTGTATCTGATCACGCTGACCGGACTCGGCGATCTTTTCGCCGCCATGGAGAATCCGCCTTTTACCTCGGGCGGAGCCTTCGGCGTCAGCACATTTCTCTTTCTTCTGTTCACACTGCCTCTGCTCGGCAGGCGCAAGCCGCTGGAAATTGTTCTGGTCGCGGTATTGACCACGTCCGCCCTGCTCACGGCCTTCGGCTGGTTTTTCCAGGTCATGTTGCCATGAGGCCCCGGCCGCGGCACAACCGGCATCCGTTCTCAGAGCATTTCAACTTTGAAATTGGACACAATTTCAAAGCAAATCTGCTCCAGGGGAGAAAGACATGTTTGCGAACATCCTTGACGGCATTATGAGCGCCCTCAGTCTGAGCGCCCTGCTGGCCAACCTCATGGGCGTGGCCCTGGGGATCATCTTCGGCGCCCTGCCCGGCCTCACGGCGGCCATGGGCGTGGCCCTTCTCATCCCGCTGACCTTCGGCATGGCTCCGGTGGACGCCTTTTCAGCCCTGCTCGGCATGTATTGCGGGGCCATTTACGGCGGCTGCATCACGGCCATTCTGGTGGGCACGCCGGGCACAGTTTCCGCAGCGGCCACCATGCTGGAAGGTCCGGCCCTGACCGCGCGCGGCGAATCCCGCAAAGCCCTGGACATGGCCACCATAGCCTCCTTCATCGGCGGCATTTTCAGCGCGCTGGCCCTGGTCTCCGTAGCGCCGCTGCTGGCCCGCGCGGCCATGTCCTTCAGCGCGCCGGAGTATTTCGCCGTGGCGGTCTTCGGTCTGACCATCGTGGCCTCGCTCTCTTCCGGCCACCTGATCAAAGGCCTGATCTCCGCCTGCGTGGGCCTGTTTCTCGCCACCATCGGCCTGGACCCGGTCACCGGCGACATGCGCAATACCTTCGATATTCCGGATCTCTTCAACGGCCTGTCACTGGTGCCGGTGCTGGTGGGCCTGTTCGCCATGTCCCAGGTGCTGGTGACCGTGGAGGACGTTGTCCGGGGCGTATCGCTCAAGGAAAGCAAGATATCCAGGCGCGGCCTTTCCTTAAAAGAGCTTACCGGCAATGCCGTGAACTTTCTGCGCTCCTCGGCCATCGGCACGGTCATCGGGATCATTCCGGCCACCGGCGTGAGCGCGGCCACCTTTTTCGCCTACTCCGAGGCCAAGCGCCACTCCAAGACGCCGGAAATGTACGGCAAGGGCTGCCTGGAGGGCATCGCCGCCACGGAATCCTCCAACAACGCCGTCTGCGGCGGCGCGCTGATCCCCCTTCTGACCCTGGGCGTGCCCGGCGACATCATCACCGCCATTATGCTGGGCGCGTTGATGATCCAGGGCCTGACGCCCGGCCCGCTGCTTTTTGTAGAGCATCCGGTCACGGTGTACGGCATTTTCTCGGCCTTCATCATCGCCAATGTGCTGATGCTGGTCTGCGGGCTTATTGCCGTGCGCGGGGCCAACAAGATCACGGCCATTCCCGGCGGTGTGCTCATGCCCATCGTGGTCACGCTCTGCGCGGTGGGCGGCTATGCAGTGAACAATTCCACCTTTGACCTGCTGGTGGTGGCGGTATTCGGCACAGTGGGCTATCTGATGACCAAGTGCGACTTCCCCCTGCCGCCGCTGCTGCTGGCCATGATCCTGGAACCCATCGCCGAAGCCAACTTCCGACGGGCATTAAGCATCTCCCAGAACGACTACGCCATCTTTTACACCAGCCCCGTGGCCTGCATTGTCCTGGGGCTCAGCCTGTTCGTACTGGTCAAGTCCGTATACGACGACATCCGCGCTTCCCGGAAGAACCCACGCCAATCCTGACCAACAGCCAAGGAGCCGCACATGGAACTCGCGCAATGGAAAGAAAAGCTGGATGCCTGGTTCAATGACAAGGAACCCGAGATGTTCGCCCTTCTGGAACGCATCGTGAACATGGATTCTTTTTCCCACGACGGCGGCGATGTGAACAAACTGGGCGAGACGCTCGCCGCCTGGATGGCCGGAGCGGGCTTTCAGACGGCCATGCTGCCCAAAAGGCCCTCGCCGCCCGATGAGGCCTGGATGGACGCTCTGGGCAACGTGTTCTGCGCCCGCAGCCATGCCGAGGAAGCCGGACCGGGCGTGGCCTTCATCGGGCACATGGACACGGTCTTTCCGGCCGGGACGGCGGCGGCCCGCCCCTTCCGCCTGGACCGAGCCGCCGACAGAGCCACCGGCCCCGGCATTCTGGACATGAAGGCCGGGCTTGTGATCAACATGTTCGTAGCCAGGGCCCTGAAAGAACTGGACCTGATGCCCGTGCCCATGACCCTGACCTTTTCGCCCGACGAGGAACTGGGTTCGCCCTCCACCACGCCTCTGCTCGGCCAAGTGCTTAACGGCGCGCACGCGGTGCTCTGCACGGAGCCGGGCTATCCCGGCGGCGGGGTTTCCGTGGAACGCAAGGGCTCCGGCCACTTCCTGCTTGAAATTCAGGGCAAGTCCGCCCATGCCGGGCGCAATTACGAGGAAGGCGCTTCCGCCGTTCTTGAGCTGGCCCACAAAATCCTGGCTTTCAACGAACATCTGGATCTCGCCGACGGCACCACGGTGAACACCGGCCTGATCAGCGGCGGCATCTCCGCCAACTCCGTGGCCCCCAATGCCCGGGCGCGCATCCATTGCACCTTCCGCACGCTGGAGGCCGGTCGCAAACTTGTGGAGGATATCCGGGCCGATGTGGCGAAAACCTGGATTCCCGGCACTGTTTCCAGTGCCAGCGGCGGCATGCGGCTATATCCGCTGACGCCCACTCCCAAGGTCCAGGCCCTGTGGCAACTGGTACGGCAGGCCGGAGAGGTTCTGGAGTATCCGGTACGCTGCATCCGCTCCAAAGGAGCGGCGGAATCGGGCTACTGCTCAAGCATTCTGGACCTGCCGGTCGTCTGCAGCCTGGGACCGGAGGGCACAGGCCTGCATGCCGACGACGAGTACATCACTCCCTCGACCTTCCTGCCGCGCGCCAAACTGGTGGCCCTGGCCGCCCTGCAGGCGGCGCGCGTTTTTGACGCATCCCCTCCGAGAGCAATTTCGAAATGAAATTGCTCTCGTCGTACACAGTGCGGTGCGCCGCAACGCGGCGTGGATTCAGCCGATAACCGCGCTTATCGGCTGAATGAAGCGTTGAAACACGGAGTGTTTCAAAAGCAAAATACTCTAAAGTACAACTTTGATACTCACTAGCCCGCAACGAAGGAGACCATTATGATTACGCTGATGCGCCTTTTCCGCGCCGCGCTGACGACCTGCGCCCTCTTGCTGCCGCTTTCGCCGGGCATGGCCCGGGCCGCGTATCCCGACAGACCCGTCAACATCATCATCCCCTTCGGGCCGGGCGGCGCGGTGGACATTGCCGCCCGCATCCTGGCCGAATACTTTCAGACCAAACACAACATCACGCTGAATATTCTCTGCAAAGCCGGGGGCGCGGGCGCTCCGGCCATGCTGGAAGTGGCCAAGGCCCGGCCCGACGGCTACACTTACGGCTTCCCGTCCGTGACGACATTTTCAACCACGCCCCAGGTCAAGGCCACGGGCTACAACATCAAGGATTTCCGCACGGTAGCGCAAGTCTCCGTCATGTGGCTGAGTCTGGCCGTCAACGCCGATTCGCCGATCAAGGATTTCAAGGGGCTCATTGAAGCGGCCAAGGCCAATCCCGGTAAATACAATTATGCAAGCCACGGCGCGCTTTCCACCCAGCGCCTGTTCATGACCCTGCTGCTGAAGCAGTTCCCGGACGTGACCCTGCCTCATGTGGCCTATACAAGCGGCCACGACGTCTCCACCGCCCTGCTGGGACGCCATGTCACCAGCGGCTTCGGCGTGACCATCAACCAGAAGCCCTATGTGCTCTCCGGCGATTTCAGAATGATCGGCGTCTCCAGCCCCGAGCGCCTGCCGGAATTCCCCGACGTTCCCACCTTTGCCGAACAGCTCGGCAATAAGGAATTGACGCTGGGCTCGGCCCATGGTCTGTTGGCCCCCAGGCGCGTGCCCGACGACCGCGTGGAGACCATGCAGAATCTGATCAAGGAGGCGCTGGCCGACCCCGGCGTGCAGGCCAAGTTCGCCAAGGCCGGCCTGAGCACCGACTACCTCTCGGCCAAGGAATTCCAGCAGGTGCTGGACAAGAGCTGGCAAACCATCGGCACGATCATGAAGGAAAACAAGTTTAACTGAGACGGTGCGCTCCCGCGCCCGGATCGCAGGCATGGGGAAGCGCCGGACAAACGTCCGGCGCTCCGGAGGAACGAGAGCATGAAAATAACAACTGGTGTGGTGATCTTCTGTCTGGCGGTTCTGACCCTCTTCTGCGGAAGCCGCGCCGCGCTGGCGGCCGCGGCTCCGGTGCCCATGAAAACGGCCTGGCTGGGGGAAAATGAGGCCTTTGCCGTCTGGTACGCCAAGAAGCACGGTTGGGACAGGGAAGTCGGCCTGGATGTTTCCATGCTGCGCTTCGGCTCGGGCAAGGCCATTGTCGAGGGCATCCTGGCCTATGACTGGGCCGTGGCCGGATGCGGCGCCGTGCCCGCCCTCACGGCCGCGCTCAATGACCGCCTGGACATCATCGCCGTGGCCAACGACGAATCCCTGGCCAATGCCCTGTATGTGCGGGCCGACAGTCCCATACTCAAGGTCAAGGGCGCCAATCCCGCCTTTCCGGAGATCTACGGCGACCGCGCCAGCGTGGCCAAAAAGCTGATCCTCTGCCCCAAGGCGACCTCCGCGCACTACCTGATGACGGCCTGGCTCAAGGCTCTGGGTCTGAGCGAAAAAGACGTGCGCGTCAGATATATGGACCCGACCCCTGCCTTGGGCGCGTTTTCCGGCGGTCTGGGCGACGCTGTGGCGCTCTGGGCGCCCCTGACCTATGAAGCGGAACAAAAAGGCTTCAAAGCCGCGGCGCTTTCCAATCACTGCGGCGTATCCCAACCCGTATTGCTGGTCGCCAACCGCGCCTATGCCGACAAATACCCGCAGCGGATCGAAGCCTTCCTCAAAATGTACTTCCGCGCCGTGGACATGCTGCGCGCCACGCCGCCGGAAAACCTGGCGGCGGACTACAGCCGCTTTTTCAAGGAATGGACGGGCCTGGAGCTGACTCCCGAACAGGCCGTGCAGGATCTCAAGGCCCATCCCGTCTTCACGCTCAACGAGCAGCTTGCTCTTTTCAACGCCGCCCAAGGCAAAAGCAAACTCCAAACCTGGCTGGGCGATATCGCGGCCTTTTACGAAAGCATCGGGTCCGTGCGCGAAGCCGACCGGCCTCGCCTGGAACGCATGAACGCCGTGACCGACGTCTATCTCAAGGCCATCAGCCCCAAACCTTAACGCGTACCGTCACGAGAGCCTCTTGTCTCCGGCAGCGTCAGATTTCATCTGCTTTTGGAGAACTAAATCCATCTCGTGACGATACGTTCCGACGGCCGCGTACAAAGCCCACGATTGGCAAATTATCGCGGATAAGGAGCAGAGCCATGGAACCGGCACAGTGGAAAACCGCGCTGGACACGATCCTTCAGGACCAGGAAGCGTCCATGCTCGCCCTGCTGGAGGAACTGGTGGGCATTGATTCCCCCACGGCCCACGCGGACGGGGTCAACCGTATGGGCGAGAGGCTCACGGCCTGGCTCGGAGAAGCGGGCTTTCAGGTTCGCCGCCTGCCCAAGCCGCCCGTTCCCGAGGACGAAGCCTGGCAGAAGGACCTGGGCGACGTCTTCACGGCAAGAACGCATGCGCCCGAGGCCGGTCCGGGTATTGCCTTTATCGGGCATATGGACACGGTGTTTCCCGTGGGCACGGCCGCGGCCCGCCCCTTTCGCCTGGACAGGGCGGCGGACAGAGCCACCGGACCGGGAGTGGCGGACATGAAGGCCGGGCTTGTGGCCATGCTCTTCGCGGCGCGGGCGCTCAAACAGAGCGGCCTGCTGCCCTGCCCCCTGACCCTGATGTTTTCACCCGATGAGGAGCTGGGTTCGCCCACGGCCTCCAAAGCCCTGGCCGCGCAGCTTCCCGGCGCTATGGCCGTGATCTGCGCCGAACCGGGCGGCGAAGGCGGCAAGGTGACCCTTTCGCGCAAAGGGTCGGGACATATGCATCTGAAAATCCAGGGCAAGGCCGCGCATGCCGGGCGTAATTACGAGGAAGGCGCTTCCGCCGTCATTGAACTGGCGCACAAGATTCTGGGCATCAACGCCTTTCTGGATCTGCCGCGCGGCCTGACGGTCAACACCGGCCTGGTCAGCGGCGGCATTTCGGCCAATTCCGTGGCTCCCTGGGCCGAGGCCCGCATTCACCTGACCTATCGTACATTGGAGGACGGTCGACGCGTGGTGGCCGGAATCCGCGAACTGGTTGAAAAACCCGTGGTACCCGGCACCACGGCTCATATCAGCGGCGGCCTGCGCCTGTATCCCCTGGAGCGCAGCCCGCAGGGCGACGCCTTTTTCGAACTGGTGCGGGAGGCCGGGGAAACTCTGGGCATGCGCCTTTCCGGTCAGCACTATGAAAGCGCCGCCGAGTCCGGCTTCTGTGCCGGTGCCCTGGGCATCCCCACCATCTGCTGCATGGGGCCCGAAGGAGAAAACATCCATACCGCGCAGGAATATATGCTGCCTTCCACACTTCTGCCGCGCTGCAAGCTCATGGCCTTGAGCGCGCTTCAGGCCGCGCGGGCCTTCGGGAAGCAGCCCCGGCCCTCCATGCTTCCGCCCGGGGCAGATGCCTGAAAAACCTTGCCAGCCGCCGGGAACTTGGATAAAAAAAGCCGTTAAAGCCTCATTTATTTCCCGGCGCAATCCGGTCCAGCCACAAGGAGAGCAAGATGTCGTACGTGCAGCGAGTGATGGACAGTCTGAAAGAAAAATACGCTTATGAGCCTGTGTTTCTGCAGGCTGTTCAGGAAGTGCTGCAAAGTCTGCAGCCGGTGCTGGACAAGAATAAAAAGTACGAGCAGTACAAGATTCTTGAGCGCATGGTGGAGCCCGAGCGCATCATCGCCTTCCGCGTGGAATGGGTGGACGACAAGGGCGAGGTTCAGGTCAACCGGGGTTTCCGCGTGCAGTACAACTCCGCCATCGGCCCCTACAAGGGCGGCCTGCGCCTGCATCCCAGCGTGAATCTGGGCATCCTCAAGTTTCTGGGTTTCGAACAGGTCTTCAAGAACTCCCTTACCGGTCTGGCCATCGGCGGCGGCAAGGGCGGCGCGGATTTCGACCCCAAGGGCAAGTCCGAAATGGAAGTCATGCGCTTCTGCCAGGCCTTCATGAACGAACTGTACCGCCACATCGGCGCCACCATTGACGTGCCCGCCGGGGATATCGGCGTGGGCGGCCGCGAAGTGGGCTTCCTCTTCGGCCAGTACAAGCGCCTGACCAAGAGCTATGAAGGCGTGCTCACCGGCAAAAATCTGCTCTTCGGCGGTTCCCTGGCGCGTACTGAAGCCACGGGCTACGGCGCGGTCTATTTTGCCCAGAGCATGCTGGAAGACCGCAAGGAAAGCCTGCAGGGCAAAACCTGCGTGGTTTCCGGCGCGGGCAACGTGGCTACCTACTGCTGCGAAAAACTGCAGCAGGTGGGCGCCAAACCCGTCACCGTATCCGATTCGCGCGGCATGATTCACGATCCGGACGGCATCAGGCTGGATGTGCTGAAGCAGGTCAAGGAAGTGGAACGCGCTTCCCTGAGCCGTTATGCCGAACTGGTGCCCTCGGCCAAATACACTTCGGTGAGCGATTACCCCCAGGGCCGTAACGCCGTGTGGTCCGTTCCCTGCTTTGCAGCCTTCCCCTGCGCCACGCAGAACGAACTCAACCTGGCCGACGCCGAGGTTCTGCTGGCCAATGGTTGCAAGTGCGTGGCCGAAGGGGCCAACATGCCCTCCACGCTGGACGCCGTGCACGCCTTCCTCAAGGCGGGCATCGCCTATGGCCCGGCCAAGGCCGCCAATGCCGGCGGCGTGGCCACCAGCCAGCTGGAAATGGCTCAGAACGCCAGCATGCAGAGCTGGGACTTTGAAACCGTGGACGGCAAGTTGAAGCAGATCATGACCAATATCTACAAAAACGCCGCCGCCACGGCCGCTGAATTCGGCCAGCCCGGCAACCTTGTGATGGGCGCCAATATCGCCGGTTTCCGCAAGGTGGCCGACGCCATGCTGGCCCAGGGCATCTGCTAGAGCGTTTTGATATTGAAAATATCTCAACGCGCTGTGCGGATTTTCCGTGGAAATCCGCACAGCGAAATTATCGCAAGGCGAATTTACTTCGCCGTTGAGCGATAATTTCAAGCGCAAACGGCTCTAGTCAGATGACGCTTCAAGTTCCCTCCCCAACGCCAAAAGCCGCCCGCTTTCCGCCGGGCGGCTTTTTTGTCGCTATACTCCGGTCGCCTGCCTACCAGCGGTCGTTATGGATCCTGTCCGCGCGGAAGCGGTCCGCTTCAGAAAAAGGCTGGGCGGGATGGCCCAGAGCCACCAGGCTCAGAGGCATGACGTTGTCCGGCAGATTGAGTATTTCCCGTACCGGCAGTATGCGGTCCTCCACCGGGTGCAGGCCGCACCAGACAGAACCCAGATTTCTGGCGCGCGCGGCCAGCATGAGGTTTTGGGTGGCGGCGGAACAATCCTGTACCCAGAAACCGGGGGTTTTTTCTTCATTGAGATCCGCGCAGACCACGATCACCACCGGCGCGTCGGCGGCCATTTTGGCATAGGGATGCCGTCCCGCCAGGGCCGCGCGCACATCGGGATCACGCACCACCACAAAGTGCCAGGGCTGCCGGTTGCTGGCGCTGGGAGCCAGCATGGCCGCCTTGAGCAGGATGTTCAGGTCTTCATCGCTGACGTCTTCCTGAGTGTATTTGCGGATGCTGCGCCGGGTGAACAGGGCTTCAAAAATATCCATCTCCATGTCTCCTCGTAAAAAGAAAGCACTGCGACAAGTATGCCCCAAGGGCCTGAAAAGTAAAAGCGCCTCACGATGCCGCAGGCCGCGCATCTTGCGCGGGGTGGCCGCCAATGCTATTTTGCATGGCTCGGAGGCCGCATGGAAGTCCCCTTTCTTTACGAAATAGTCATCATCTTTCTGCTCTCTATCGTTGTCACCATTGTCTGTAACCGCCTCAAACTGCCCGCCACGGTGGGCTTTCTGCTTACCGGCGTGCTTTGCGGCCCGTCCTTGCTGGGTATCGTCAGCAACCGCGAGGCCATTGATCAGGTGGCGGATATCGGCGTCGCCATGCTTTTGTTCACCATCGGCATGGAACTTTCGGGCGATGCCCTGAACAGGCTCAAACGCCCCGTCTTTCTGGGCGGCAGCCTGCAGATCGGCCTGACCGTGCTGGCCGTCATGGGCCTTGCTCTTCTGGAAGGCGTCACCTATCAGAAAGGCATTTTCTGGGGCTGCCTGGTGGCCCTCTCCTCTTCGGCCATCGTGCTGCGGATCCTGCAGGAACGCGGTACCACCAATACGCCCACAGGCCGTCTTTCTCTGGCTATCCTGGTATTCCAGGACATCATGGTGGCCCCCATGCTGCTCTCTGTGCCGCTGCTGGCGGGCACACTGGAGCTTTCGCTGGAAAACGCGTTTTTTTCCGTCCTCTGGGTGGTCCTGGCACTGGGCGGCGTGCTGCTTTTCGCCCATTTCGGGCTCGATCGTCTGATGGAAGCCGTCATGCGCACGCGCACCCGTGAAATCCTGCTGCTGACCACGCTGGGCCTGTGCATGGGCATGGCCCTGCTGACCAGCGCCCTCGGTCTTTCCCTTTCCCTGGGGGCCTTTCTGGCCGGTTTACTGCTGGCCCGCTCTCAGTACAGCATGAGCGTCATCTCCGGCATCCTGCCCTATCGCGACGTGTTCATGAGCCTTTTTTTCATTTCCGTGGGCATGATGCTCAATGTGGACTTTTTCGCGCATCATTTCTTTGATATCATCTTGAGCACCTGTCTGTTCGTCCTTATCAAAGCCTTGCTGGCCCTGCCCGCGGTGCTGATCCAGGGCTATCCCCTGCGCGCGGCCATCATCACCGCCCTGTCGCTGGCCCAGGTGGGCGAATTCTCCTTTGTGCTGGCCGCTTCCGGCCTTGCAGCAGGCCTTTTCGACATGACCGCCTACCAGAACTTTCTGGCCGTAAGCGTGTTGACCATGATGCTTACCCCCGGCCTGATCGCCATAGCTCCGCGCCTGGCCGACCTGCTCACGGGCTGGCGCAATAAAAAACAACTGGAGAACGAGGAAAATACCGGCGAAGAGAGTTCGCTGGAAGACCATCTGATCATCGTGGGCTTCGGCATCAGCGGCAAGCATCTGGCCCATGTGGCGCACGAATCGGGCATTGCCTACACCATTCTGGAAATGAATCCCGAAACCGTGCACCGCTATCACGACAAGGAGCCCATCACCCACGGCGACGCCACCCAGCCGGTGGTGCTGGAACACCTGGGCGTGGAAAAGGCGCGGGTGCTGGCGATCATCATTTCCGACCCGGCGGCGGTGCGGGCCATTACCATCGAGGCGCGCAGGCTCAATCCCAATCTGTACATCGTGGCTCGCACCCGTTTTGTGACCGAAGTGGCCCCGTTGCGCCGCCTGGGAGCCAACGACGTGATCGCCGAGGAATTTGAAACCTCCATTGAGGTCTTCAGCCGCGTGCTTACCCAGTATCTGATACCCCGGCAGGATATCGACGCCTTTGCCGCGCGCATCCGCCAGATGAACTACCGGATGATCCGGCGCATGAGCAATGCGGTGGACCCCCTGGATGAGGTGGTCAGCCGTCTGCCGGACATGGGCGTGCAGGCCATGCGGCTGGGGGCGGATTCGCCTCTGTGCGGCCAGCCTCTGGCCCAGAGCGGCCTGCGGCCCCGCTACGGCGTAACTGTGGTGGCGATCCACCGCCAGGGCGAAATCGAGGCTTCGCCGGGACCGCAAACCCGCTTTGAGGCCGACGATATCGTTTATCTTTTCGGCAAGACCGACAAGCTGTATGCCGTCAAGCCCCTGTTCTCCGGCCCGCTGAAGGAAAGCGGCGTTCCGGCCAGGAGCGCCGCTGCCAGCTAGGAACTGTTTCTCTTCGAAAGTTAACCTGCTCTGACTTATCCTTGCTTCAGCTATGGTTTCGACGGTGCTGGGTTTTTTGCTCCGGCGCTCTGTTCCCGCGCCAGGGGAGGCTGGAAAACCACGAAGTGGGGCGTTTCTTCCACCACCCGCCACTCATGGCGCACCCTCTGCGGTACGGAGTACCCGGCGCGGTCATAGGCGTCGGCCTTGCGCGTGTCCAGCTGATCCCGTTCCATGAAAACCGTGAGCTTCTTGTCCAGCAGTTCCTGATACAGGGCATCCACCTCGGCGTTGATTTCCCAGTCGATGAGCCAGTCGGAGCCATAGACCGGCCTATCGTTGTTGAGGTAGTAGGCAAAGGAAAAGCCGGGCATGGTTTTGTAGTTCGGCCCGTACTTGGCCCGCAGAGCCTTGAGTTCCGCCAGTCTGGCGTACATGTCCGCGTCCACCCTGACGCCGCCGGCCTTGGGGTAGATCTGCCCGGCGTCCAGGTTCAGCGCGGCGCGGGGCATGGGCCGCACCGGAAAGACATAGGGGTATTGATACCCGACCCCAAAGATCAGCAGACCGGTCAGCAGGCTGGCCCAGGCCAGAACGCGCACATTGCCGCCCAGACGGGCGTGCACCAGAAAAAAAGAAAAAAGCAGGGGCACGGCGAAAAAAGCCGGGATCTTGTAGCCGCCGCTGATGGCGACAGACCAGGCCGCCAGCAGGGCCGCGCCCAGGCCCACGCTGGCCCGCCAGCGCGGATGCGGCGACGCGACGTCGCGCAGCCAGGGCGTCAGGAAGACCTGGGGAAAGAGCACGCACAGGCCCCCCAGTAAGACGAACAGGGTGGGCCAGGACAGGCCATAGCCGATCCAGGTCTGCGTGCGCAGCACTTCCCGGATATACCAGAGCGCCAGCAGCAAAAGATAGATGTAGGCCGGTTGCGGGGCGGCGGGCAAAGGCTTTTTGAGCAACCTGGCCGCCAGCCAGGGCAGAACGGCCAATCCTGGCAGCCACCAGCTCTGGCGCAGATAAATGAAAATGCCCGCGTCCAGGGCTTCGCGGATATCCAGTTGGCCCGTGGTCATGCGCGAAAACGCGCCCAGGGCCCCGGCATGATACAGCAGACCATAGGCCAGAGCCACGAGGCCCAGCCAGGCGGCCAGACAGTATACGGCTTCCCGCCGCCGGGGCCGAATCAGCCAGATCAGCAGGACCACCGCCGGGGGCACCAGCAAAAAGGACTGCTTGCAAAGCATGGCGCAGCCCGCCAGCAGTCCGGCGGCCGCGGGCCAGCCGCTCACGGCGGCCCAGAGGGCCCCTCCGGCGAAAAGGATGCCGTCCACCGTATGCCAGGGCATATGCGGAAAACTGTGCACGCCCCAGACGAAGCCGCAGGTAGCCAGCAGAGGCAAGGGCAGACCCAAGGCCTCCAGGCGGAAGAGCCTGTTCAGAAAAAGTGCCGCGAACCAGGAAGCCGCCAGCATGCCCGCCACGAAACCGGCCTTGCCCGCCAGCACGTTGACGTTCTCCGGCGTGAGCCACATCCAGAAAGCATGCCAGTACAAAGGCAGAGCGGGCTTGATGTAATAAAAATCCCGATAGGGCACCTGCCCTTCCAGAATGCGCCAGGCATAACCGTAAAAATAGCCGAAATCCGTGGTATCCATGCCGTAGGGCGTGTAGAACAGCAGATAGGCCAGAGGCGTCAGCACGGCGGCGGCCCAGGCCCAGCCGCGCGCTTGTTTCCCAGTCGATTGCGCCATTGTTATGTTTTCCTCTTTCCGAAGTTCCATGCCGCGCGGCGTACCACAGGCCCGCTTCTCTGGCAAGACGCCAATCGTCCCGGCGCGACGGCATGTCCGCTTGCGCATTTTGCCGGAGCCAGCTAAAGTGATAAATTACAAACATGGAACATGCCGTCGGGATTGCCGGACGGCTGCCTTCAGCGTCACACCTTCGGCGGATTTTGCCATGCCTGACGACATATGGTTGCGCGCCTTGTTACGCAACGCCAAAGATATTGCCATATTGGGGGCCAAAGATAAGCCCGGCCAGCCGGTGGACGGCGTGGGCCGCTATCTGCTGAGACAGGGTTACAAGATATGGCCGGTGCATCCCGCGCGCGCCACGGTCTGGGGGCTTGCGGCCTACCAGGACTTGGCCGCCTTGCCCAAGCCCGTGGATATTATTGACGTTTTCCGCGCGCCGCAGCATTGCCCGGAGCACGCGCGCCAAGTGCTGGCCCTGCCTTGGCGGCCCAAAGTTTTCTGGATGCAGTCAGGCATTGTCTCGCCCGAAGCGCGGGAACTGCTT
Organism: Desulfovibrio fairfieldensis; assembly: GCF_001553605.1. Lineage (NCBI taxonomy): Bacteria > Pseudomonadati > Thermodesulfobacteriota > Desulfovibrionia > Desulfovibrionales > Desulfovibrionaceae > Desulfovibrio > Desulfovibrio fairfieldensis. The sequence goes on along the minus strand of NZ_CP014229.1, from coordinate 1,327,047 downwards.
GAGGCGGCGGGCGTGGCCGTGGTGGAAAACGCCTGCCTGATGGTGGAACACGCCCGCCTGCTTGGCAGCGCGGCGGAACAGCAAGCATAAGGTTGGTTGTTCATGGCTTCCGAGAGCACGGAAACTGTGTTTCAATGCCGCATGTGCGGCCACTGCTGTGAAGGCCGCGGCGGCATTGTGGTCAGCCCCGCCGACCTCACGCGTCTTGCCGCATTTCTGCATCTCGCGCCGGAAGAGGCCGTTAAACGCTACGGCGAACACTCGGGTGGAAAACTCAAAATCCGCACGGGCGACGACGGCCGCTGTATCTTTTTCCGGGACGGCCAGGGTTGCGGCGTGCATGAAGGCAAGCCTGCCATCTGTCGGGCCTGGCCTTTTTTCCGGGGCAATATCGAAGATCCGGCCAGTCTGGCCCTGGCCAAGGACTTCTGCCCCGGCATCGCGCCCGAAGTGCGTCATGCCGAATTCGCCCGCCGGGGCCTCGCCTATTTGCGCGAAGAAGGCCTGCTGGCCCATGACCCTTCCTGTGAAGCCAACGCGCTGATCCTTAAGTAACTACGATGCGACGCCGCCCCCGCCAGCTCTCCGTCAAGGAATGCTACGAAATCCTCAAGCTCGACAAGGGCGCGGATCTGCAGGCCGTCAAACGGGCCTACCGCCGTCGCGCCTTTGAGCTCCATCCGGATCTGAACCCCGGCAATGCCGACGCCAGCCGTCAGTTCCAGCTGCTCAATGAAGCCTATGTGGCTCTTTCTGCCGTACTCAAACCGGCCGAGGACGCCAGACACAAGGATCAGGCCCGCCGCGCGGCCCGGGCGGAAGGCCCGTCGGCCTCCGGCGAAGCGCAGGCGGAAGAGCGCCGCGAACAGACGGAACAGCCGACCGGCGCGCCTTCGGGCAACGGCCAGGGAGCGCCGCGCGAGGAAGCCCGGGCTTCGGCACAAGCGAACAGCCAGGCGGCATCCGGCACCTCCCGGGACACGCGGAATGAATCTCAGACGGAGCCCCGGAACGAACCGACTGCGCAGCAGGCCGGAAACGCCTCCAACGCCTACGCCGAACAGGATGTACTGCGGGATCTGCTTAATGATCCTTTTGCCCGGCGTGTCTTTGAGGACATTTACAGCGAGCTGAACCGCCAGCAGGCCGACCAGCATCAGAGTGAAGCCCCCAAGAATGCGGCTCAGCCCCGCCCGGCAGCCCAAGAGAAGAAAAGCACCAAGCTGCACCAGGGCAATCTGGCCTGGGGCACACCCAAATGGAATTTGGACTTCAACAAGGGCGTCAAGGGCGTGGTCAAAGACTGGCTGCGCCGCCAGATTGACGAGGAGCAGAGCCTGACCCTGCCCACAGCCCGGCTTGCTCCGGGCAGGCGCGTGCGCCTGCAGATCCGCCGGGGACTTTCCGGCGAACTGCATACGGTGGAAATCACCCTGCCGCCGGATTTCGCGGTGGGCAAGCCCGTGCGCCTGCGCGGTCTGGGCAAGCGCGTAGGCCCCTGGCAGGGCGACCTCTATCTGACCCTGTACAATGAATAGCCAAGCCCGTTCTACATGGGCTCTTCAACGACGTTGAAGGTAAATTCCCCGCTTTCCTCGCCTCCCACCACATAGCGCAAACGCTCAAGCACGGCGTTACCGGCGTCGAAAGTCAGCACCACAGGCTTTCTGGCATAGATATCTTTGGGGCCGTTGACATACTCCACGGCACTGATGATCAGTTCATCGCCCTGCTGGCAGGTACGCGCGGCCGCGCCGTTAAGGATGCAACAGCGGGAACCGGCCTCGCCGTAGATCACATAGGTGGAAATGCGCTGTCCGCTGTTCTTGTTCCAGATATTGACAAATTCCAGTGGGTAGATGCCCGCCAGGGCGCACTGCTCGGGATCAAGCGTAATGGAACCGTGATAATCCAGCACGCAGCCGGTCACGTGAATGCCGTGCAGCTTGGCCCGCAGAATCTGAAGCATATTTCCGCCTTTGGCTTGGCCGCTCAGGCGCGCAACAACACCGAGAGGTCGCGATCTGAAAAAAGGCCGCGCAGGCGGCCTGGAAAATTCGGGGATATTTCTGTCTGTTCCTGAAGGGATAACGGCGGGCTGGAAGCTCAATAGGCCCGGATGTATTCGTCCATATTTTCCGCGGAGCAGTTGCGGCTGACCCAGAAGGCCGAGGCCCAGACCATCAGGGCGGTGGCCTGCGTGTCGTCCAGCCCTTTGAGTTTTGATTCCAGGCTGGATTTGCTGGCCCCATGGCGCAGATGCACGTTATTGACGTCACAGGCATCCGTCACCCGCAGCAAAAGGTAGGACAGCCGGGTGTGGTCGGGCATCAGCTTCATGTCCTTGTGGGCTTCCACGATGGTTTTCAGCTCGGCCGCGCTGAACATGTGTTTGATGCTGGTAATGGCCCGAAAAAAAGTATCCACCGCCCAAGGCAGAATAAATTCCGCTCCCGCGCTTTTGGTGCGAAAATAATCTTTGAGCCAGCGTTCCTGATCATCATTGATGCGTGCTGCAACCTGCGGCATGGATGCCCCCGATACTTACGTGCGGCCCGGCCTGTGAACCGGGTATCATTTTTATGTTATGCGCCACCTGCTTTCTTGGAGCATGTTTACATTGAAAATGTAAAATGCCCGGCGACTGCAAGACTGCCCCGAAGAGCGGCCGTAGGACCGTGTCCGTTGGCCCGAAGGGCTTACGGGCATCGGGAACAAAGATGCAGACACCCGCGCCCGACCCCAATGAAAATCGCTTTTTTAGAGAATTTCACTTTGAAATTGCTCTAACGCCGCACACGGTGCGGCGCGCCGCGAAGCGGCGTGGATTCCGGCGAAAACCACGTTTTTCGCCGGAATGCCAACTTTGAAATTTGTAAAATTTCAAAGGTAATCTGCTCCAGAACGCCAGCCATTCTCGCAGTGCGGCTTGTGGGTGGCGACAGCAGCGATGAGGTAAGGGCAGCGTCACAGCTTTGAAAATAAACACTTTCAAAACGCATCTGTTTTAGTGGCTACACTACCTTGCAGAAAAATTCAAGACATGATCTAGACATGATTTCAGAAACATTTCCAGTTGGTTCCGCCTGTACGGCGGACGGCCCACTTGCTTGCGCAGCGCGGAGCTTCAGCGCACACGATCAGAACCCTGCCCAGGGCGGACTTGAGGAGGAGCCATGACGCCCCGATCCGAAGGAGAAACGGACGCTTCCCGCGCGCTCAAATCCGCCCTGCTGCGGATGCACGCCGCCACAGTACTTTTCGGCCTGTCCGGCATTTTCGGCAAACTCTGCGCCTGCTCTCCGGCCATGCTGGTCTGCGGTCGGGCGTTTTTTGCCGTGGGCGCGCTGAGCCTGCTCTGCCTGGCTCGCCGTCATGCGCCCTGGCAGGGGCTGCGCTGCCGGGATCTGGCGGGGCTTGCCCTGAGCGGCACGCTGCTGACCGTCCACTTCGTCACCTTCTTCATGGGCATTCAGTTGGGCGGCGTGGCCGTGGGCACCTTGGGCTTTGCCTGCTTTCCGGCCTTCACGACCCTGTTCGAGGCGCTGGCCTATCGGGAAAAGCCCAGCGGGCGCGAATACGCCTGCATGTTTCTGGTCAGTTGCGGCCTGGTGCTGATCACGCCCAGTTTTTCCCTGGCCGACGCCGCTACCGCCGGTCTGGCCTGGGGCGTGCTTTCCGGCGCGGTCTACGCCCTGGTGGCTATCGCCAACCGCCGTACAGCCACCAATATGTCCGGCACCCAGGCCTGTTGGTGGCAGAATCTGGTCATTATCGTCTGCCTGCTGCCCTTTACCGCCGAACAGTTTTCGTCCGTTTCCGATCTGGACTGGCTCTGGATCGCCTGCCTCGGGCTGATCTGCACGGCTCTGGCCTACAGCCTGTACGTCAGCAGTCTGGCCGCGCTCAAAGCCCGACGGGCGGCCGTAATCATCAGCCTTGAGCCGGTGTACGCCATCCTGGCGGCGTGGCTGCTGTTCGGAGAAACGCCGGGCCCGCGCATGATCGCGGGCGGCCTGCTGATCGTGGGTACGGTGCTGCGCATGAACCGGGCGTAAGGGGGAAGTCGGGCATGTTGCGCTTGAAAGTATCGCGTGAAGCGAATTCGCCTTGCGATACTTTCACGGAAAATCCGCAAAAGCGTTTGGATATTTTTAATACCCGGCCCTGCAAAAAGGCAGCCCCATTGGACTGCCTTTCAAAAGCTCTCGTGTGTCGATGTCGTCAAAACATATCCTGCATGCCGTAAAGCTTCCCCGGCTTTTGTCGGGACAGCCAAGCGGCGGCGCGCAGGGCCCCCTGGGCGAAAGTCTCGCGCGAATGGGCTTGGTGGCTCACTTCGATGCGCTCGCCGGGTCCCATGAAATAAATGGTATGCACGCCCACCACATCGCCGCCCCGGATGGCCTGGATACCGATCTGGGCCTTAGGCCGCTCGCCGATAATGCCGTCGCGGGAGGAACAGCGCACGTCCGGGAGCTTCCAGCCGCGCGCCTCGGCCAGGCATTCGCCCAAGGTCAGAGCCGTGCCGCTGGGAGAGTCCTTTTTGCGGTTATGGTGCAGTTCCACCATTTCGATGTCATAGCTTTCGCCCAGAGCCTTGGTCAGTTCCGGCAGGATTTTCAGCAGTACATTGATGCCGATGCTCATGTTGGAGGACCAGAAAAGCGGCGCTTTTTCAGCCAGAGCACGCAGTTCGTCCTTCTGCTCCCCGGTGAGGCCCGTGGTGCCGATGACCAGGGCGTGCCCGGTACGAGCCGCCACGCGCGCCGAGTGCAAGCTGACGGCCGGAGCCGTGAAGTCAATGACCACCGCGCCCGGAACCTGCGGCAGCAAAGCCTCCAGCGAATCCGCCACCGGGCAGCCTGCCCCGGACAGCGCGTCCAGGTGTTCCTTGCTGTCCACCAGACCGGCCAGCGTGTATGCCGGATCGTTGGCTGCCAGACCGCTGATGGTTCTGCCCATGCGCCCGTTGGCGCCCACGACGATAATGGCTGTACTCATGTGTGGCCTCACTCTGTTGCATGGTCCAGGGGTATTCCCGAAGCGGCGAGCAGTTCGCGGAAGCCCGCCTCGTCCAGCACGGCGATGCCCAGAGCACGCGCCTTGTCCAGCTTGCTGCCCGGCTTGTCGCCCACCACCAGAAAATCCAGTTTTTTATTCACACTTCCCGCCGGAATGGCCCCGGCGGCTTCGGCCAGATGCTGGGCCTTGCCGCGCTGCAGAGAGAGCGTGCCGGTGAAAAGTATGTTTTTGCCCTGTAACGGCCCGGCCTGCGTTTGCGCCGTCTCCGCGCTGTTCGCGTCCGCCAGCGGGCTCAGGGGCCAGAGCCCCAGCTCGCGGAAGCGCTCCAGCTGCGCCCGGTTGGCCGGGCTTTCATAAAAGTTACGGATGGAGGCCGCCACCTCCGGCCCCACGTCGGGCAAGGCCTGCAAGGTTTCGGCGTCGGCCCGGCCCAGATCGTCCAGATCGCGGAAATGTCCGGCCAGCAGGCGCGCGGTCTGCTCGCCGACATGACGGATGCCCAGGGCGCTGATCAGGCGCGGTAACGTGGCCGTATGCCTGGCCTCGTCCAGAGCATCCACGAACTTTCGGGCCAGCACCTCGCCCATGCGTTCAAAGTCCAGCAGCTCTTCCGCCTTCAGTGTAAACAGGTCCGCCGGAGATTGCACCCGGCCCGAGGTCACCAGTTGCGCGATCCATTTCTGGCCCACTCCCTGGATATCCAGACCGGCCTTGGATACAAAATGGCTGATGGCGCGCAGGCGCACCGCCGGACAGGAGAGATTGTCGCAGCGCCAGGCAGCCTCGCCGGGCTCGCGGTGCACGGCTTCGCCGCAGGCCGGGCAGGTGTGCGGAAAGACGAATTCCACGGCGTCGGGCGGACGCCTGGACAGCACCGGCCCCACCACTTCGGGGATCACGTCCCCGGCGCGCTGCACAATGACCGTATCACCCACGCGCACGTCGCGGGCGCGGATCTCATCCTCATTATGCAGGGTGGCCCGCGAAACCATGACCCCGCCCACGGGCACGGGCTCCAGTACGGCCACGGGCGTAAGCACGCCGGTACGGCCCACCTGAATGTCAATGCCCGTGAGCCGGGTTTCAGCCTGCATGGCCGGAAATTTGAAGGCCACGGCGAAACGCGGCGCGCGTGCCGTGAAGCCCAGCGCCTCCTGGGCTTCCAGATTATCCTCTTTGGCCACGGCTCCGTCGATTTCCATGGGAAAATCCTGACGGTGTTCGCGCACCCAGGCCGCGTAGGCTTCCACCTCGTCCGCTCCGGCGCAGAGCCTGCCGTCGGGGGGAGTCAGAAAGCCGTAGGCCGTTAAACGCGCCATGAGTTCATGCTGAAACAGGCAGGGTTTCGCCGGCGCCCAGTCCGCTTCGCCCAAGCTGTAAGCCAGAAAGCGCAGGGGACGGGATTCGGTAACGGAAATATCCAGCTGCCGTAAGGTGCCGGCGGCGGCGTTGCGCGGATTGGCAAAGGTTTTTCGGCCCAAGGCCTCCTGCTGGGCGTTGAGGGCCTCAAAGTCCTTTTTGAACATGACCACTTCACCGCGTACTTCCAGGCGGGCCGGGAAGGGCCCCTCTCCCCGCAGGCGCAGGGGCACGGTGCGGATGGTGCGCACGGCTTCGGTGACCACTTCGCCGATTTCACCGTCGCCGCGGGTCAGGGCTTCAATCAGGAGGCCGTTCTCATAGATAATTTCCAGAGCCAGGCCGTCCAGCTTGGGATCACACCAGAAGCCCAGCGGCAGAGGGCCGTTAAGTTCCGTATCCCAGGCGCGCTGCATGCGCTCCACGAAGTCGCGCCAGTCCTCGTCGGAAAACACGTTGTCCAGGCCGTACATCCGGCGGCGGTGTGCCTTTTTGGCCAGACCATCAAGCAGCCTGCCGCCCACCCGCAAGGTGGGCGAATGCGGGCTGCGCAGGCCGGGCCAGCGCTCTTCCAGCTCCGTCAGCTCCCGGAACAGGGCATCGTACTGTTCATCGCTGATCTCCGGCGCGTCCAGAGTGTGATAGAGATAATTATGGCGCTCCAGCTCGGCGCTGAGCCGACGGGCGCGCTCTCGCTCCTGCGCCGAAGGCTGCGGTGCGAGAAGCGAATGCTGCTCGACAGGGGGCTTGTTCTGAGGGGACATAGGAAAAGCCTTTAGCACGTACTGACTAATAAGGATTTCTGGCCGTTGCCAAGGTCAGAGCATTAATCAGCACTTCCTTTATTCGGGAAGGGCAATAAGCCGGGCGCGCAAAGCGCGGATGCGGTCACGCAGTTCCGCGGCCTGTTCAAATTCCAGATCGCGCGCGGCCTGGCGCATTTCCTTTTCCAGCTTGAGCACCAGGGCTGCCGTATCTTCGGCGGTGAGCGGCGCGGCATCAGCCTTGCCGTTGGCTTTACCGTTACCGCGCCCCTTGCCCCGGCCCTTGGCCGCATCGTTATCCACATACAGCGTATCCAGCGGAGATTCAAGACTTTTTGTCGTACTCCGGGGAGTGATGTGGTGCTCTTCGTTGTAGGTCGTCTGCTTGGCGCGTCGGCGGCCGGTTTCGTCCATGGCGGCCTTCATGGAGGCCGTCACCTTGTCGGCATAGAGAATCACCCGGCCTTGGGCATTGCGCGCGGCACGGCCGAAGGTCTGGATCAGCGAGCCTGTGGAGCGCAGAAAGCCTTCCTTGTCCGCGTCCAGAATGCAGACCAGGGAAACTTCCGGAATATCCAGGCCTTCGCGCAGCAGATTAATGCCCACCAGCACATCGAACTCGCCCATACGCAGGGCCCGGATAATCTGAAGACGCTCCAGGGTCTCGATGTCCGAATGCAGATAGCGCGCCTTTACGCCCATATTGCAACAGTATTCGGTCAGATCCTCGGCCATGCGCTTGGTCAGGGTGGTCACCAGCACGCGCTCGCCGCGCGTAACCCTGGCCCGGCACTCGCTGAGCAGATCCTCCATCTGGCCCTTGACCGGGCGGATCTCCACTTCCGGGTCCACCAGACCGGTGGGGCGGATGATCTGTTCGGCCACGATGCCCTGGGCCTGGTCCATCTCGTAGCGGCCCGGCGTGGCGGAAACATACACCACCTGATTGAGCAGGGAGGTAAATTCGTCGAACTGCAAAGGCCGGTTGTCCAAGGCCGAGGGCAGGCGGAAGCCGTATTCCACCAGGGTCTGCTTGCGCGAACGGTCGCCTTTGAACATGCCGCCCACCTGGGGAATGGTAATGTGCGATTCGTCCACAAAGAGCAGAAAATCGCGCGGAAAGTAATTGAGCAGACAGGACGGCGGCTCGCCGGTTTTGCGGCCGTCCAGATGGCGAGTGTAGTTTTCAATGCCGTTGCAGTAGCCCAGTTCCTCGATCATTTCCAGATCCAGCTGGGTACGCTGTTCCAGGCGCTGGGCCTCCACCAGCTTGCCGTGCTCCTTGAAATACGTGAGCCGCGCGGCCAGTTCATCGCGGATGTCCCCAGCCGCGCGCTTCAGGTTATCCTGGGCCGAAACGAAGTGGCTGGCCGGATAGAGCACGGTTTTGCCCACTTCGGCCAGCACTTCGCCGGTGAGCGGGTCGATTTCGCGCATGGCGTCAATATCGTCGCCGAAAAACTCCAGACGCAGAGCCCGCTCGTGATGATAGGCCGGAATGATTTCCAGAGCGTCTCCGCGCACCCGGAACGTGCCGCGGTGAAAGTCGTAGTCGTTGCGCTCGTAATGCACTTCCACGAGACGGGTGATCAGATCGTCCATGGGCAGGCGCTGCCCCACTTCCACGGGAATGACCATCTTGGCGTAGTATTCCGGCGAACCCAGGCCGTAAATACAGGACACCGAGGCCACGATGACCACGTCGCGCCGGGTCAACAGGGCGTGAGTGGCCGCATGGCGCAGCTTGTCGATATTGTCGTTGATGGAGGAATCTTTCTCGATGTAGGTATCCGAGGCGGGCACATAGGCCTCGGGCTGGTAGTAGTCGTAATAGCTCACAAAATATTCCACGGCATTGCGCGGAAAAAGCTCGCGAAATTCATTGTAGAGCTGAGCGGCCAGGGTTTTATTGGGCGCAAGCACCAGGGCCGGGCGATTGCAGCGGGCGATCACATTGGCCATGGTGAAGGTTTTGCCCGAGCCGGTCACGCCCAGGAGCACCTGCGCGGGCACACCGGCCCGGATATTGTCGGTCAGGGCGGTTATAGCCTCAGGCTGGTCGCCCATGGGCGTGTAGCCGGTCTGCAAACTGAAAGGAGTGGTTGACTTATCTTCCATAGAGATGGCTTTTGGGGTAAAAGGGAGGCGTTGGAACACGCCACACAAACAAGACAGGAACGATTATGGAAAAACAGAGTATTGCCGCGCCGTCCGATGCCCTGCTGGACAGGGTTTATATTGTGGCCGCCACCCTGAGCGCCTTCAAGGGCCGCCGCCATGTGGAAGTGCACATTTTCCGCCACGGGGCCACGGAAGAGGAGCTGGCGGCCCTGCAAGGCAAAAAGCTGGTGGGCCCGCCCGATCCGGCGGTGCCGCCCCAGGTGTTGCAGGGCGCCACCAAGGAAGCCGCCCTGCGCTGCATTCTGGAAGCCTTTACTGAAGAGGAAAGCCGGGCCCTGGTGGACTACCTCGAACAGCGCTATGCCGAGCACATTGAAAAAATCACCGTCTGCCCGCTGGATCTGCCGGTGCCGCTGGGCGTGGCCCCGCTGAGCGGCATTCCCGAGGGCAAGAGCACGGGCTTCATCCGCTTCGAGGCCGTGCCCAACTATCCCCTGCCCTTTGTGGCGCGCGGCTTCTACGATCTGGCGATCCACGAACCGTTGATGGCGGAATAGGAGTAGCCCGTTTTCCAGGGGGCCCAAGGAACGGCGCGGATTTCCCGCCGAAGGGCGTCCGGCTCCCTTGCCTCTCGCTCTTCCCGCCATCCCTCGGCGGCCAGCGCCCTTGCCAGCCGCTCCCGAAACGCCGCCCTCGGCAGCATGACCCCGCCCATCCGCATGATGTGCGGGGTCTCTTGCTGGCAATCCAGCACTACGGCCCCGCGCAGCCGTAACAGTGCCACCAGCCCGGCCAAGGCCGCGCGGGAGGCTTCGGATTCACGGTGAAACATGGACTCGCCGAAAAAGGCCCGGCCCAAGGCCACTCCGTACAGACCGCCGACCAGTGCGCCCTCCCGCCAGGCCTCCACGGAATGTGCATAACCCAGGGCGTGCAGACGTTCATAGGCCGCGATCATCTCCGGCGTGAGCCAGGTGCCGTGCCCATTTGCGCGCAATCCGGCGCAGGCCCGGATGACCTCGCCGAAGGCCGCATCCAGGGTAAGCTCAAAGGGGCGGCGGCGCAACGCGCGGGCGCTGCGGGACGGCAGGCAAAAATCCTCCAGGGGCAGCACGCAACGCGGATCAGGCGACCACCAGAGAATGGGCAAGCCCTCCTCGTACCAGGGAAAAATTCCCAGGCTGTAGGCCGCCAGCAGCCGCGCGGGTTGCAGATCACCGCCCGCGCAGAGCAAACCGTCCGCGCGGGCGGCCTCCAAAGGAGGAAACTGTGCGGCCAGATCCGCGAACGTGCCGCTCATGCTCCCGTTCAGGCCTCCACCGGCGCGCGCGCGGCCCTGGCTCCCGCGCGCGTGGGACGCGCGACGGGCGACGAGGCCGAAGTGACAAGGGACAGGGCGTCGTCCTTGAGCGTCAGCCGGGCACTGCCGCCCTTTTTCAGAGCTCCGAACAGCAGCTCGTGGGCCAGGCGGTCCTCCAGCTCGTTGCGCAGCAGGCGGCGCAGAGGCCGCGCGCCCATGGCCGGATCAAAGCCCTTGAGGGCCAGCCACTGCCGGGCCTTGTCCGTCACGCTGAGATTGACCTTGCGCTGGGTCAGGGTGACGCGGATTTCGGCCAGGAACTTGTCCACAATGCGCAGCATCATTTCCTGAGACAGGCTGTGGAAAGGCACCAGTGCGTCCAGGCGGTTGCGGAACTCGGGCGTGAACAGGTTTTCCACGGCCTTGAGGCCCTTGCGGGCCGCGTCCTCGGGCGCGGCCTGTCCGAAGCCGATGGCCGAACGCGACATCTCAAAGGCCCCGGCATTGGAGGTCATGATCAGAATGACATGCGAAAAGTCGGTCTTGCGGCCCGTATTGTCCGTGAGGGTCGCATAGTCCATAACTTGAAGCAGTACATTAAAGATGTCCGGATGGGCCTTTTCCACCTCGTCCAACAACACCACGGAATACGGAGCCTTACGTACCGCTTCTGTCAGCAGGCCGCCCTGATCAAAACCCACATAGCCGGGAGGCGAGCCGATCAGCCGGGACACGGAATGCTTTTCCATGTATTCGCTCATGTCGTAACGCAGAAACTCCACACCCATGAGCTTGGCAAGACTGCGGGCCACCTCGGTTTTGCCCACGCCCGTGGGCCCGTAGAACAAAAAGGCTCCGGCCGGGCGCTGTTCCTGCCCAAGACCGGCGCGGGCGCGCAGAATGGCCCGCACAGTGAGCTCAATGGCTTCGTCCTGGCCGAAGACCAGATGCTTCAGGTCCCGTTCGAGATTCGCCAGGCGCGCGCGTTCCCGCCCGGAGACCGTGCGCAATGGAATGCCCGCCATGCGGGCCACCACCCGCTCCACATCGGCCATGCTCACGGCCGGGCGCGTTTCCCTGCCTTGGGGGGCGTCGGGAAGAGCGCCCTGCCGCAGGCGCACGGCAGCCCCGGTTTCATCCATCACGTCAATGGCTTTGTCCGGCAGCAGGCGGTCCCGCACGTGGCGAGCGGAAAGCTCAACCATAGCTTTAAGAACAGAAGGGCTGTAACGCACCCGATGGTGTTCCGCATAGCGGCCTTCCAGGCCTTGCAGGATAGCCAGACAATCCGTGACGTCCGGCTCATGCAGATCTATGCGCTGAAAACGCCGGGCCAGGGCACGGTCCTTTTCCAGATGGTTGCGAAACTCTTCATAGGTAGTGGAGCCGATGCAGCGGATCTCACCGCCGGCAAGCGCCGGTTTCAGCAGATTGGAGGCATCCATGGAGCCGCCGGACGTGGAACCGGCCCCCACGATAGTATGGATTTCGTCGATAAACAGAATGGCCTCGGGCATGGCCTTGAGGGCCTGCACTATGGCCTTGAGGCGGCCTTCGAAATCACCGCGGTAGCGGGTTCCGGCCAGCACCAGGCCCATGTCCAGGGCAAACAGCCGGGTATCGGCAAACATCTCCGGTACCCGGCCCTCTGCGATGCGCAGGGCCAGGCCTTCGGCCAGAGCGGTTTTGCCCACGCCCGGATCGCCCACAAAAAGCGGATTGTTCTTGCGGCGGCGGCAAAGCACCTCAATGGCGCGGTCCAGTTCCTGCTCCCGGCCCACCAGGGGGTCAATCTTGCCTTCCCTGGCGCGGGCCGTGAGGTCCACGGTATACTGGGCCAAAGGATCGCCCTTGGCCGCGCGGGCATCGCCGGACGCGCCGTCCGTTTCTTTTTCCTCCACGCCGCGCGAGCCGCCGCCTTCGTCCAGGCCGTGCGAAATGAAGGTCAACACGTCCAGGCGCTCCACCCCCTGCTTGCGCAGGAAGAAGAGCGCGTAGCTCTCATCTTCGTCCATGATGGCGATCAGCAGGTCGCCCAGCTCCACTGTATCGCGGCCCGCAGAACGGATATGGTTGAGCGCGCGTTCCAGCACGCGCTGCACGCCGTCGGTCTGGGTGACTTCATACTTGCCGGGCTGGTCCACCACTTCCAGTTCCGTACGGAAAAAACCTTCCAACTGCTCGCGCAGCACGGCCACGCTGGCCCCGCTGCCCTCCAGAATAATCCGGCCTTTCATGCTGTTGGTCAGGGCGTAGAGCACATGTTCCACTGTCAGCAGATCATGCCTGCGCCGCTGCACTTCCATAAGGGCGTCCCTCAGGACGCTTTGCACGCTTTTACTCAGCATATTTTCTCCCTCCCGCCACAGCCGAAGTCGACTGCGGGGAGCTGTTCCGGCGGCCCGGCCACATGCCGTGCCAAACTACGGCGGTCCGGTCCGCCGCGCCGTTGCCGCGCTGGCGGCAAGGACGATCAATGAATTTTTTCCATGGTGCATCTGAGGGGGAAGCCCGCTCCGTGCGCCTCGCGGTGGACGCGGCTGACCTTGGCTTCAGCCACTTCGCGGGTATAAATGCCGCACTGCCCCACTCCCTGCTGGTGCACGGCCAGCATAATGGCCGTGGCTTCTTCCAGGGGCTTGTGGAACACGCCGCAGAGGATATTGATCACAAAGTCCATGCTGGTATAATCGTCATTATGCAGCAGGACGCGGTAGCGGTCCGGCTCCTTGAGCTTTTTTACGACAATGGTCCGGCTTTCACCGTCGGCTTCGCCCTGATTGTATAGCGGCATGGAGTAATCCCCCGAAAACGGTTCAGGCTTTGGATGCGTTGGGCCGGTCGCCGCCGTGCGGTTCGTTGCCCGCAAGGCCCAGCTTCCGCCGCCAGTCGCTCCGTCGCTCCGCGTCGAACACAAAAGAAAAATCCGGCGGCAGGTTGTGCAGGCGACGCCAATCCTGATGCAGCTGATGATAACTTTTGGTGCTTATTTCGGCCTTGTCAAGGCCCAGACGCGTCGCGGCCCGCTCAATATGCGCGGCCTCGCCCTCCAACTCCACCACTTCAGCGAAGGGCAGCACGTCCAATTCCACTTCCACATCCTCCAGACGCCACGGCTCGCGGATTTTCTCATAACGCGCGCCCACGGCGTAGCCCAGGCCTTCCAGCACGGCGCGCATGGCCGCGCCGTCGGCCACTTCCAGTTCGCGTTCCTCGCGCACCTTGAAGTGGCCGCTCTGCGACGCGGGCAGCTTGAGGGTCAGCACATGGCGCACGGCGTCCGGCCATTCCTGCGAGCGCAGGCGCAACAGGCGGCGGCTTTCAAACAGTTGGATGTCGGGTGTGTCAAAAACCCAGTTACTTTCAAAATGCGCACCCGAAGTGCGCGCGCCCAGATCGTACAACGTCCGGCGCAAGGCGGCGAAATCCACGTGCAGATATTTGCGTTCCACTTCCAAAGGCATGCTTCTCTTCCTCCGCTGGCCGCTCATTGACGATGGAACAGGCGCTGCTGCAAGGCCGCGATGGTGGCGATGCCGCCGCCCTGGCCGCCGTCCGGATAGACGATAGGCTCGAAACCCAGCCGCCGGGCCTGGGAAAGGCGCAATTCCTGCGCGGCCACGGGCCGCACCTGGCCGTTGAGGTCCACTTCGCCCCAGAGCACGCATTTTTCCGGCAGGGGCACATCATAATAGGAGGACAGCACGGCGGCCACCAGAGCAAGGTCCAGGCCGGGTTCCTGCAGGCGCATGCCGCCGCCCACCTTGGCGTAAATATCCACTTGGCCGAAATTAAGTTTGAGCCGTTTCTCCAGCACGGCCAGGAGCAGATGCAGGCGGTTGGCGTCAAAGCCCAGCGCGGCGCGGCGTGGAATGCTCAGAAAAGTGCGCGCCACCAGAGCCTGGACTTCCACGGCCAGGGGGCGCTGTCCGTCCACGGCCATGACCACGGCCGTGCCGGACAGGGAGGCGTCGCGCGCGCCCAGAAAAAAAGTGGAGGGGTCGTCCACCACCTGCATGCCGCGCTCGCCCATGCGAAAGACCAGCAATTCCTCATTGGGGCCGAAACGGTTCTTGAACACGCGCAACAGACGGAACATCTGGCGGCGGTCCCCCTCCAGGGAGATGACCGTGTCCACCATGTGTTCCAGCAGGCGGGGCCCGGCCAGGACGCCGTCCTTGGTCACATGGCCCACCAGGATCAGGGTGCAGCCCACGCGGCGGCAGGCCTCCAGCAAGGCCGTGGCCACGGCGCGCACCTGGCTGACATTGCCCGGCAGGCCTTCGGCCTCCAGACTGGTCACGGTCTGTACCGAGTCCACGATCACCAGGGCCGGGGGTCTGGAACCGCCGACGCCGTTGAGGGCGTCCAGCACGTCCTCAACCTTGGAGGTGGCCAGAGCCAGAAGATTGGGGTCCAGCATCCGGAGCCGCTCGCCCCTGGCCTTGATCTGCGGTAGAGATTCCTCGCCGCTGGCGTAGAGCACCGCTTTGCCCTGGGCCGCCACCAGTCCGGCCACCTGCAAGAGCAGGGTGGATTTGCCGATGCCCGGCTCGCCGCCTACCAGAATGGCCGCGCCCGGCACCAAGCCCTTGCCCAGCACGCGGTCCAGGGCCTTGAGCCCGCTGCCGTAGGGCGTATGCCCGGCATCGGCCACGTCGCGCAGGGGGACAGGCCGGTCGGCCCGAACGCCCGCGGCGGCGCCCAGACCGGCGGGCCGACGGCCCGCCGCCGGGCGGGCCTGGGCCGAGGCCTCAAGGGTGTTCCACTCGTGACAGTTGGGGCACTGACCGCGCCATTGCAGGGTCTGGGCCCCGCACACCGAACAGATATAGACTTCACGCGTTTTCGCCATGCCCGAAACCTACGGAAAAAGAAGGCAAGGCGCAAGGCGGCGATGCAAGGAAGGGCCGGACGGCAAACAGGAACGGCTCAGGCCTGCCGCCCGCTCTGGAGTTTGCGGAAGATGGTGCTGCGGTTGACCTGGAAGAGCTCCGCCACTTTCTGTACCGAGCCGTGCGCCTCAATGGCCTTGAGCAGAAAATCCCGCTCCATTTCAGCCATGATTTCCTTCAGCGGCCGCCGGGCGGCCAGGATTTCCTCGGAATAACAGGAGACGTCGCGGCTCACGCCTGAAATCTGCGCGGGCAGGTCCCTGGGCGAGATCAGCGGGCCGTTGAGCGTGATTACCAGGCTGTGAACCAGGTTCTGAAGCTCGCGCACATTGCCGGGCCAGGCATAGGATCTCATCATGTCCAGGGTCACGCCCATAAAGGCCAGGGCCTTGTGGTATTTGACCGTGTATTGGTGCAGAAAATGCTCGGCCAGGGGACGCACGTCTTCCGGCCGCTCGCGCAGAGGCGGAATGCGTACCGTCGCGACATTGAGCCGATAATAGAGATCGCGGCGAAAAGTACCGGCCTCCACGCTTTCGGCCAGGTTGCGGTTGGTGGCCGCGATGACCCGTACGTCCACCCTGCGCGGGCTGGACGAGCCCACCCGCATGATCTCCCCGTCCTGAAGAACGCGCAGCAGGCGGGTCTGCATGGACAGGGGCAGTTCGCCCACCTCGTCCAGAAAAATGGTGCTGCCGTCGGCGATTTCAAAATAGCCCGCCTTGCCCTTGCTGGAAGCTCCGGTAAACGCGCCGGGCAGATAGCCGAAGAGCTCGGATTCGGTCAGGGTTTCGGAAATGCCGCCACAGTCCACCTTGAGCATGATTTTGTCCTTGCGTCCGCTCAACCTGTGGGTCAGGCGGGCGAAGACGTCCTTGCCCGCGCCGGTCTCGCCCAGAATCAGCACTGTGGCGTCCGTGGCCGCGAAACGCCGCAGCAGGGAAAGAATCTCGGCCATGGCCGGGCTGGCAAAGACAGGTTCCTGCGGCCTGCTTTCGTGGGCCATGTGGGCCAGCTGATCGTTGATCTGATCAATGAGGCGGCATTGCCCTGCAACCTGTTCCTGCAGATTCGCCAGCAGGGTGATGTCGCGTGCAAAGGTGACCACCAGACGGATGCCCCCGGCCTCGTCAAAAACCGGAAAGCCGGAGAGCACCAGCTTTTTGCCGTTCTTAAGCTGCTGCACGTGGGTGGCGGGCTTGCCCGTGCGCACGATCTCCGGATTGAGGATATGATCAAAGATCCCCTCCTCCACCAGAGCGCGCACATTCCTGCCCTGTACGCTTTCCTGCTTCAGGCCGGTCAGCTGTTCGTACATGCGGTTAATGTGCAGGGCAGTGCCCGAGGCGTCGGAAATGAACACCCCGTCGGGCAGGGCGTCAAGAATGCGTTCGACATATCTGGAAAGGACTTCCGGGGAACGTCCGGCCATGGGCATCATCCGGGTTGAAAGAGGCGTCAGCGTGGAATCTGCACTCTCGCGCCCAGAATGTCCAGCGCCGCGCGCTGTAGCCGGGGCATGACATTCTTGCCCAGCGTCACGTCGCCCATGGGCGGACGGCGGCCCAGGAAATGATATTTCTGGGTGCCCAAGCGGTGGTACGGCAGCATTTCGTAGGTGACCCGCGCATAGGGTTTCAGAAAGGCGGCAATGGCGGCAACGGCCTCTTCGCTGTCGTTGAAACCGGGAATAATCGGGGTGCGCGCCAGAATGGGCAGATTCGGGAATTCCTCGGCCAGGATGCGGAAGTTCTCCAGAATGCGCGCATTGGGCAGGCCGGTCTGAGCCTCGTGCACGGCACTGTCCATCTGCTTGATGTCGAACAGGGCAAAGTTCAGGTAGGGGGCCGCAGCCCGGACCGTGGCCGCGGGCACCATGCCGCAGGTTTCCACGGCTGTCTTGAGCCGCCGGACACGCGCCTGACGCAACAGGGCCAGGGCAAAATCCGCCTGCAACAGCGGTTCGCCGCCGGACAGGGTCATGCCGCCGCCGGAGCGGGAGTAAAAGGCCGTGTCCTGCTCCACCGAAGACAGCACATCATCCACGTTGCGCTTTTTGCCGTAGACCAGCAGGCCCTGGGCCGGACAGGCTTCCGCGCAGGGCATGGCCCCGGACGTGGCGCAATCCGCGCAGAGCGAGCGGTCGATACGGGGCTTGCCGTCCCCGCCCCGGCTGACGGCACCGCGTTCGCAGGCCGTGAGGCAGTGGCCGCACTTGTCCAGCTCCAGACAGCGCCCGGCATTGTAGGCCAGCTCGGGGCGCGTATGCTGTGACTCGGGATTGCTGCACCAGCGACAGGACAACGCGCAGCCCTTAAGAAATACAATGGTTCTGATGCCCGGCCCGTCATGCACCGAATATTTCTGGATATTGAAAACAAAGCCTTGCTGTTCGAGATCCCGTTGTTCGTCGTCTTCCAGACACATACCGCCTGTCCTTGGGGCTATGGGGGAGAAGAAAGGGCGCGGGGAGAGCCGGAAAGAGGTCCGCCCCTCCCCGCGCGCAACCACGGCGTTTACATGGCGTCGTGTTCCGTCCGGGCGATGAGGTCATTCTGCAGATCCGGGGAAAGATCCACAAAATACGCGCTGTAACCGGCGATACGCACAATAAGGTTACGGTACTTCTGCGGGTCCTTCTGGGCGGCCAGAAGCGTCTCGCGGTTGAGCACGTTGAACTGCACATGCCAGAGCTTGAGGTCGCAGAAGGTGCGGATGAAAGAAACCAGTTTTTCCGTGCCCTGCTCGCCTTCCAAGCACTTGGGCGTGAACTTGATGTTCAGCATGCGGGCCGCGCGGTCGCGCATGCCCATATTCTTGGTGTTGTAGTTGGAAAGCAGCACGGCCGTGGGACCGTTGACATCAGCGCCGTGCGAGGCCGAGGTTCCGTCGGAAAGAGGAAAACCGTCGGTGCGGCCGTTGGGCGTGGCGGAAACCACCTTGCCGAAGGGCACGTGGGAGGTGAAGGGCACATAACGCACGTCGTTGTGCATGCCCAGATCCCGCATGCCGTATTTTCCCGCGTATTCCACGGAGATCCTGTCGATGTCGCGGCCGATGGCGTCGGCGTATTCGTCATTGTTGCCGTAGCAGGGGGCGGAGCGCAGCAGGGCGCGCACGTCGTCATAGCCCTCAAAATTGGCGTCGAGTGCTTCGAGGAGCTTGTCCATGCTCAGTTTCTTTTCCTCAAAGACCAGCTTTTTGACTGCCGCCAGGGAATCCACAACGGTGCCCAGGCCCATGTATTCAAAGTATCCCAGATTGATGCCCTCGGGGATCTGCTCCTGATGCAGGTCCATGCAGTGCTTCATGCACAAATCATGCATGGCCGAGCCCATGGGCTGGGCAAAATGCCGGGCGCGCAGCTTGTTGATGATATACTGCTGGGTAAAGGCCGTCTTCAGAAAGAGCATGTGCTGTTGCACATAGGCGTTCCAGAATTCCTCCCAGGTCTTGAATGAACGCGGGTCGCCGGTTTCCACGCCCAGCACCCGGTCGCCGTATTTCTTCATCCGGCCGTTGCGCAGCGCCATCTCCACAGCCGCGGCGAAATTGATGTACGCGCCGCCGGAGGTATAGGTATCGCGGTTGGGCATGCGGGCCTCGGTGCAGCCGGACACGGCGTAGTCCAAGGCCTCCTCGAAGGTCGCGCCCTTGGAGACATACAGGGGCACCACTTCCTCGTCGTTGATCAGCTTGGGGAAGCCGGAGCCGTCCTTGATGGTTTCGGCCACATCCCAGAGGTAGCGCTCCGGCGCGCGGGAATGGATGCGCGCGGCCAGATCCGGATAGTGCAGCGGAAATTCTCGCTTGGACTTGAGGATCAGATAGGTCAGCTCGTTGCTGGCGTCGCGGCCGTCCGGGGTCTGGCCGCCCACAGTCACGGCTTCCCAGTGGGCATACCCTTCATTGAAGGCTCCGCCGGTGGGGGAAATGTACATGTCGATAAACTCGGCCATGCCCACCCACATGCATTCCAGCAGCTCCATGGCCTGCTTGTCGGTGATTGTACCGGCCGCGCGATCCTGCTTGTAATACGGGTAGAGATACTGGTCCATGCGGCCGTTGGAAATGGTGGTGCCGGTTTTCTGCTCAATGCGGGAGAACATCTGGGTGAACCACTGGCTCTGGCAGGCCTCCCAGAAGTCGCGGGCCGGCTCGCCGGGCACGCGCTCGGCATTGTCGGCCATGCGCAGCAGCTCGGCCTTGCGCGTGGGATTCCGCTCCTTTTCGGCCAGTTCGCGGGCCAGTACGGCATGACGTTTGGCCCAGAGCACTATGGCGTCGCAAACGATGACCACGGCCTCCAGGAAGGGGCGCTTTTCGCGGTCGTCCTTGGCGCTCATGGGATCCAGGGCGGCCAGCTTCTCTTGGGCTTCCTTCTTGATGCCGTTGAAGCCGCGCTTCAGGATTTTGGCATAGTCGTGCACCCACTGGATGGAAGAACGGAAGGACGAGGTCTCATTGACGATAAAACGGGAAATCAGGCCTTCGGGATCGTCGTAGGTCAGCTTGTGCACTTCGGGCGGCAGGGCGGCATTAAGGTCCTCATGATAGGTCTTGCCCTTCCAGTACGGCGCAATTTCCTCAATGACGCGCTTGGCGTCCTCGGGCGTGATAGTGGCCGGGGAAGTCCGGCGGGTGGGCAGCTCGCGCACGGCGATGTCCAGAAAGTCGCCGTCCAGTTCGGGATAGAGAATGCCGTAGCGGCCGTCGCAACCGGCACGGCCCAGCAGAAGCTGATCTTCCTGCACACAGACCGAAATATTTTCGGCGATGTGCATGAGCGCCTTGGCCCAACGCAGCACCAGGGGCTGGCCTTCGGTTTCCTTCATGGATTGGGTGAAGTACAGGGCGCGTTCAATATCGATACGCGGCTTCTGCCCGTCGAAGCGTTCCAGCAGTTTGAAAACGCGGGCGTGCGTTTTGCGGAATTTGTCCTCTTTGCCCTCGATCCGATCATAGAGACGCTGTTCCTGGGGGGACCGGCATTCGCAGGTGGTCATGCTCATCATCCAACTCCTGATAATATGTGTGGGGCGTGGGGCGCGTATCCGGCTGCCGCCGCGCTGAGAACGCCATGTAATGCGGCAATCCTCGTATACTTCCCTATTTGCATGGGGCATGCCACATCTTTAACCCACTGATATGCATTGAAAATAAAAAAGAACGAACCATAAAGTCCCCAGTCGCTCGTCCTTTCTTTCGCAAACGGCGCAGATTTGCACCACTCAGGAGCAAATCCCAGCAAAAGTCCTGAAATTTGCGACGCAAATTTGCGACCCTGCCGCCAGAAAGTGTCCGGAACGCGCCTTCCAAGACCCATGCTCGCTGTATGAATCCCTTTTCACAATCTGGAGGACAGTCCTGAACCTGCGACTCCGGTTCATGTCGCAAATCTGCGACATAAATCATATGCGGCCCGGCTTTCTCAATCTCTTCTAAATATAACATACTGAAAAATAACAATAATAATTATGAGCGCAAGGATACACTTTTATCCTGAATTGGCATGCATCGTGCAAAACAAAAAAATCACAAAACAAGGCCTGCGTTGGCCATGGAAGGAGAACTTTCCCATTTCCGCGCCTGCGTTCCGCGCACGCCCGTTTCCCGGTGAGAAACAAGCAAACGACGACCGCCAGGGCCGCACGCACGCCCCTCAACCTCAGACGGCTCAGGAGAATGCCAATCATGAAAGTCATTGATTTCCGTTTCCGGCCCAATACGCCTGAAATTATCAACGGCATCAAAAACAGCGCCATGTTCAAGGCGGCCTGCAAAGCCATAGGCTTTGACGCCCGCACGGCCCAGCCCCTGCCCGACATTGTGGCGGACCTCGACCGCCTCGGCGTGGAGCTGGGCGTGATTACGGGCCGTGACTGTGAAACCACCTACGGATTTCCGGCCAACAACAAGAGCGTGCTGGAGTTTTGCCGGGCATATCCGCAAAAATTCGCGGGCTTCTGGGGCATTGATCCGCATAAAAAAATGGCTGCCGTGCGCGAAATTGAACATGCGGTCAACGAATACGGTATGCGGGGTATGGCCGTTGACCCATATCTGGCCCACATCCCGGCTTCCGAGGCGCGCTTTTATCCCCTGTACGCCAAATGCTGCGAACTGGACGTGCCGGTCTTCATCACCATGGCCCCGCCGCCGCAGGTGCCGGGCGCCGTTCTGGAATATGCCGACCCGCGGGATGTGGACAAGGTGGCCAGCGATTTCCCCGAACTGACCCTGATCATGAGCCACGGCGGCTATCCCTTCGTCAATGAGGCCATTTACACCTGCCTGCGCAACGCCAACGTCTATATGGACATTTCGGAATACGAGCGTTCCCCCCAGGCTGGTCTCTACGTGCGGGCCATGAACGATCTCATCGGCGAAAAGGTTCTGTTCGC
This sequence comes from Desulfovibrio fairfieldensis, assembly GCF_001553605.1. Taxonomy (NCBI): domain Bacteria; kingdom Pseudomonadati; phylum Thermodesulfobacteriota; class Desulfovibrionia; order Desulfovibrionales; family Desulfovibrionaceae; genus Desulfovibrio; species Desulfovibrio fairfieldensis. The sequence continues at coordinate 1,305,179 of NZ_CP014229.1, read as the reverse complement.
CAGCGCTCATCCCTTCGTGGAACTGGCCGACGCCCTGGACGCCTATGCGGCCTTTGAACTGAAAACGGATGTCCGCGAGAACATCATGTACGCAAACGCCAAGCGTGTGTTGCGCCTAGCCTGAGAGGAGAAAGCACATGAGCCACGATAAAAAAAATCTGCGGCGCGTCGTCCTTTCCTCGCTGGTGGGCGCGGTCATCGAATGGTATGATTTCTTTTTATACGGCGTGGTGGCCGGGCTGGTCTTCAACAAACTTTTCTTCCCCGAATTTTCCGAGGGCATGGGCACCATTCTGGCTTTTGCCACCTTTGCCGTAGGCTTTGTGGCCCGTCCTCTGGGCGGCATTATTTTCGGGCATTTCGGCGACAAGATCGGCCGTAAAAAAATGCTCATCCTGACCCTGGAGATCATGGGCGTGGCGACAGTGCTCATCGGCCTGATCCCCTCCTACGAAACCATTGGCATCTGGGCGCCCATTCTGCTGGTTGTCTGCCGTCTGGCACAGGGCATCGGCCTAGGCGGCGAATGGGGCGGCGCGGTGCTCATGGCTTTTGAGTCGGCCCCGGCCCACAAACGCGCCTTTTACGGCAGCCTGCCCCAGATCGGCCTTTCCCTGGGCCTGATGCTGGCTTCCGGCGTGGTAGGTCTGCTCTCCCTGTTGCTGTCCGACGCGGCCTTCATCAGCTGGGGCTGGCGACTGGCCTTCATCTTGAGCGCCGTCCTGGTTTTCGTGGGAGCGTACATCCGTACCTCGGTACAGGAAACCAAAGATTTCTCCGAGGCCAAGAAAGATGTGGAACAGATCCGCTATCCCATGCTGGAAGCCTTCAGGCGTTACCCCAAGACACTCGGTGCCTGCGTGGGCGCGCGCTTTGTGGAAGGCATCGCCTTCAATGTCTTCGGCGTCTTCTCACTCACCTATCTCACCCAGAGCTGCGGTGTGGACCGCACTGTGGCCCTGATGGCCGTGGTGGCGGCCTCGGCCGTCATGGGTTGCTTCATTCCCTTCTGGGGCCTGCTGGCCGACCGCGTGGGCAAGGGCCGCATTTTCGGCTTCGCCGCCCTGCTGCTGGGTCTGACGGCCTATCCCGTATTCTGGGTCTTCCACAATTATTCCGCCAATCTTGTGCTGACCTTCCTGGCCCTGATCGTCCCCTTCGGCATCATTTACGCCGCGGCCTACGCCAGTATGGCCAGCCTTTTCTCCGAGGCTTTCGACGCCACGGTGCGTTATTCCAGCATTTCCTTTGTCTACCAGTTCTCCGGCATTTTCGCCTCGGGCCTCACGCCCATGATCGCCACCATTCTGGTGCAGGCCAATGACTCCCAACCCTGGTATCTCTGTGGCTATCTCGCCGTGGCCGGTGTCATCAGCGCGGTCTCCACGGTCTGCATCGGCAGGTTGCGGGCCAGCGGCACGGAACCCCGCCCTGGCGTGGAGAGTGGAACAAAGTCCACGGCGGCGACGTTGCCGCAACAGGCCGTCTGATGAAAGGCTACACGTTTCAAAGGGGTCATTCCGGCAAAAAACGCGGTTTTTTCGGAATCCACGCCGCTTCGCGGCGCACCTCACCGTGTTCGGCGTTAGGGCATTCCAAAATTGAAATGCTCCAAAGGCCGGTGCAGAATACCCCATGAACGCAGATATCCCCGTTTCCATCCAGCACGGAAAGGAAACGGGGATATCTAAAAAACTGAAAGGGACGACGGTTATTTTTCCGCTTCAGGCACATCCTTCACGTCCACGATCTTCACGCCGAACTCGGCCACATCCTCGGGCGGCGTATAGAACAGCACCATAAAGGGCACTTCGCCGCCGTGCCGCACATTGGTGTTGTTGGCAAGAATCTCCACCTTGTTGTTCAGGAAGGATTCCATCTCCTTCTCACTGAGCACCTGCAACTGAAAAAGTGAAAGCTGGGTACCCGCAAGCTGCGTCTTGGTAGCCAGGGGCTTTTTGTTTTTGTCGTAAATGGCGGCCTCCACGGTGATCAGTTCCTTGGGTTGCGGAAACTCATTGACCACCCGGCCCTCAATCACAAAAACCCTGCCCTTCACCTTTTCATTATCCACATAATACTGGCGCACATTGCGCATAGTCAGCAACTCGACCTTTTTGGCCAGTTCCTGTTCCGTGGGCGGCGTATCAGGATGCCGCGCGCCGAAATACCAGTACGCGCCGCCTCCCAGACAAAGCAGAATGAGCGCCAGGGCCACCCAGAACTTGCGGCGGCCGCCGGACGGCCGTTCCTGCATATCCGGCAGTTCGTCCTCGCCGGGCAAGACCGCTTCGGGCTCGGGCGCAAAGGGAAATACGGTCTTGCAGACCGAACAGCGCAGCTTGACGCCCGGCTTGGCCAGGTTGTCAGGCAGATTGAAACGGCTGGTACAATGCGGACACTTTACTTCCATGCCAATACTCCACAAAACGGTCCGGCCGCCGGAGCCGAAACAAGGCTATTCAGGAATGATCTCACAGACGCCGGGCAGCGTCCGATAACGTTCGGCGTAATCCAGGCCGTAGCCGACAATAAAACCCTTATTCAATACGAAACCGGCAAAATCCACCTTCACGTCGGCCTGACGGCGCTCACGCTTGTCCACCAGAGCGGCCAGACGCAGGCTGCGCGCCTGGCGGGCGGCAAACTGGTCCAGCAGAAAACGCATGCTGTGGCCGCTGTCCACCACGTCTTCCACAATCAGCACGTGCTTGCCGCGGATGTCCACTTCCACATCCTTGTTGAAGATCACATGCTTGGAACTGGCCGAGCTCTTGCCGTAACTGGACAGACGGACAAAATCCAGTTCCAGGTTCTGGTTATGCAAAGCACGTACCAAATCACTGAAAAAGATAACGCCCCCCTTGAGCACGCATATGGCCACCAAGGGTTCCTGTCCGTACAGGCCGTCGATTTCCACGCCCAGCTCACGCACGCGCACGGCAATCTGTTCCGGGGTGAACACGGATTTAAGTTCCTTGACCCGCAGCGTCTCAGCCATGCTTCCCCCTATCTTTCCCCGGCGGCCGCCGGGCACGCGGACACAGTTTCCAATGCGCCGGGCACGTCCAGAAAGACCGCCGTTTCATCACAATCCGGGTATTTGGCGCAATGTACGCAATCAGCCCAGATCTTTTGCGGCAGCACGCTTTTTTCCACCACTCTGAAACCTAAACGGGTAAAAAACGCTTCCTGATAGGTCAGAGCGAAAATCTTTTTCAGATGCAGTTCGCGGCACTCACCAATGCAGGCCGCGACCATCCGCCGCCCCAGGCCCTGACGGCGCAGATCGTCACGCACCACCAGGGAACAGATCTCTCCCAGATCCTCCCAAACCGGTGCCAGGGCGCAACAGGCCACGATTTCGCCGTCCAGGGCCTCCACCACAAAAAAATTGCGGATGTGCCCGTACAGATAAATCAGCGCGCGCGGCAACAGCAGGCCCTTTTGGGCGCAGGCCAGCAACAGGCCGTGCATGGCCTTCACATCGTCCAGATGGGCCTTGCGGGTCAGGTAGTCGTTTTCCATTATTTCTGGCTCAAAAGCTTGTCGATAACCATTTTGAGCATACTTTCGTCGGCCATGCCCGGCTCGGAAAGCACCAGCGTGCCGTCCTTGGCGTAAAATGCGTTATGCGGAATGCTGCTGATCTGATAAGCCCGGGTGATGTCCCGTCCGGCCAGATACACCGGATAATCCATGCCCATTTTTTTGACAAAGGGGAGCACGGGCGCGGGGTCCTCGTCAACGGACAGGCTGATGATCACCACGCCCTTGTCCGCGTAAGCCTTGCTGGTCTTAATCAGTTCCGGGATTTCCACCCGGCAGGGCGGGCACCATGTGGCGAAGAAGTTGAGCATCACCACCTTGCCCTTGTTCTTGGCCAGCAGATCGGTCAAACCGGCCAGATTCAGCGAGGGCAGCGTTTCAGCCCAGGCGGCGCAGGGCAGAAGAAGGCAGAGCAGCAGGGGCAGGAATATTTTTTTCATGACAAACCTTAATGTGAAAGTTGAAGAATACGAATAAATGCAACGCGACGCCGCCCTGAGCGGGACACGCGGCGGACGAAATCAGACAAAGGTTTTGGCCGCGCGCACCGCGCACACCGCGTCCGGACAATAGGCGTCGGCCCCGATGGCGTCGGCAAAGGCCTGAGTCACGGCCGCGCCGCCCACCATGACCTTGATGGGCAGATCGCGCTCCCGGATCAGGCGGATGGTGTCCTCCATGCGGACCATAGTGGTGGTCATCAGCGCGGAGAGCCCGATGATACGCGCGTTGTGCTCAAGGGCGCAAGCCACAATGGCCTCGGCGGGCACGTCCTTGCCCGCGTCCACCACGTCAAAGCCGTGGTTGCCCAGCAGCAGGGCCACGATATTCTTGCCGATGTCGTGGATATCGCCCTCCACCGTGGCCATGACGATTACCGGACGCTCCTCGGGCCCCCGGTTGGCTTCCAGCCGGGGTTTGAGATGGCTGAAAGCCGTCTGCATGGTTTCCGCGGCGCGGATGAGCTGGGGCAGAAAATATTCCCGGCGTTCGTAGCGCGCGCCCACTTCAGTGATGGCCGGGATCAACGTATCCCGCACCAGGGCAAAAGGGTCGGCTCCGGCCTCCAGTTCCGCCTCCAGCAGGGGCAGCACGTTTTCCTTGTCGCCGGTCAGCACGGCCTCGCCCAGGGTTTTGGCGGCCCCGGCCTTGTCGCCCTGGCGCAGGGTCACGCCGCCCGCCGGTTTCCATTCCGCATAGGAGGCGATGAAGGATTCGGCGTGTGGATCATGGGCCCCGAGCACGCGCATGGCGTCCACGGCTTCGCGCAGGCGCGTGGCCGAAGGATTGGCAATGCAGGACGTGAGGCCCGCGCCCGCGGCCATGCACAGAAAAGTGGCGTTGAGCAGTTCACGTGCGGGCAGGCCGAAAGAGGTATTGGAAAGCCCCAAGGTGGTGGGCAGGCCCTGAGAACGGCACCAGCGCGCCATTTCAAGACACTGGCGGCCGCCTTCGGCCTTGGAGGACACGGCCAGCGCCAGGATGTCCACCATCACCAGGCGGCGCGGAATGCCCAGACCGGCCGCCCGCTCCAGCAGATTTTCCACAATGCGGATGCGCTCGGAAGCCTGCACCGGCAGCTTCGCGCCCTGTAACGGCAGCAGGATGAAAGGCGCGCCGTAATCCCGGCAGAGCGGACCCAGCACATCCATGCGATCGGCCTCGCCGCTGATGGAATTGACCAGAAAGGAGCCGGGACAGTACGGCAAAGCCTTGGCAATGGCCTCGGCGTTGGAGGAATCCAGCGAGAGCGGCAGAGTCAGCCGCCCGATCAGGCGCTGAGCCAGCTCGGGCAGCAGGCTGGTTTCATCCACCAGGGATGCGCCCACATTGACGTCCAGTACCCCGGCCCCGGCCTCCACCTGCTGGTCGGCCAGTTGCAGAGCCGCGTCAAAGCGGCCTTCCTGCAATTCCTGGGTGAGCACTTTTTTGCCTGTGGGATTGATGCGCTCGCCGATAATCACCAGGGCTTCGCCCGCGCCGATGCGCACCAGTTGTGAACGGCTTGTCAGGCAAATGCCGTCCCGGCGCGCCGCTTCCGAAGGCCTGTAGTCCATGCCGCGCACGGCTTGGGCCAGGGCCGCCAGATGCCGGGGCGTGGTGCCGCAGCAGCCGCCCAGAATGCGTGCGCCCAGTCCGGCAAAGGCTGCTGTTTTTTGCGCGAATTCCTCGGGACCCAGGGGAAAGACCGTCACATTGCCGCGCAGCTCGGGCAGACCGGCGTTGGGCTCGGCCATGACCGGGCAGGCGCAGGTTTCAAGCAGCTCCCGGACCACCGGCAGCATCTGGTCCGGGCCCAGGCTGCAGTTGGTGCCCACCACGTCCACGCCCAGATTCTGCATGGTTTCGGCGAAAATGGCCGGGCTGGAGCCGGTCAGGCTGACGCCCTGCTCAAAGGTCATAGAGACCATGACCGGCAGATCGCATTCCCGGCGGGCCGCCACCACAGCGGCGCGGGCCTCGGCCAGGTCAAACTGGGTTTCCACAAAAATCAGGTCCGCCCCACCGGCCACCAGGCCGCGGATCTGGGCGGCAAAACCGGCGATGAGCTCGCGCGGCTCCACCGGTCCCAAGGGTTTGGCGAACTGGCCGCTGGGTCCCACGTTGCCGGCCACAAAAACAGGCCGCCCCGCGTCGTGTGCGGCTTCCCGGGCCACTTCGGCCATGCGCTTGTTGAAAGCGAAGACGTCCAGTTCCTTGGGCAGCTTGTAAGGATTGCCGCCGAAGGTGCAGGTAGTCAGCAGATCCACCCCGGCGTCCAGATAGGCCTTGTGGATGCCCCGCAATACCTGGGGGCTTTCCATGCAAAACTGTTCCGGACTCATGCCCACGGGCAGGCCGGAGGCCTGCAGCATGGTGCCCATGGCCCCGTCGAGCAGCAGAGGACGCCCGAGGCCGAGCGCCTGTCTGAATGTCATGTCAGCCATTTTATCCACTTCTTGTTGTTACGGGCGGACACGGGCACGCTGATCACCCGCACGGGGCGAGGACCGGCATTTTTTGCTCTCCGCCTTCAAAGGCTGTATAAAAAACTAAGCAACAAGCGCCCGGTGTCATAATTACGCCTGCGGCGTTTAACAGGCACGGGGGCCGCTACGCCGAAAACCACGCTTTTCGGCTCGCCCCGCCGTCATTGGCGGCGCGCATTCCCCTATTGGGGTTGCGACAAGCGTCTCTTGACGCGAGGCTTGCGTTTTTCAGCACTACCCGACCGGAAAAGCCTTCCGGGTCGCGGCTGAGTTTTTAGTACTGAAAAACATTGAAAAGGACAAACCAAAACTATAGCATAAAGCATTGCCGCCTGTTCCGAGCGGCAGTGATTGAGTATAAATAAAATGAAAAAAAATAATAAGATAGCCCCCTCCACGCGGCATAAGAGTGGAAAAAGCAATACGGCCCCTAAAAAAGTCGAGCCTGAAATCGAAGTGCTTGAGGCTCCGCGCGAAGCCGGGGAGGACGAAGAACAGAATCTGGAAACGCTGGATCTGCTGGACGGCGAAGAACTGGCAGCGGGTGAAGTGCTGGATGTGGACGACGACAAGGATGCCGAGCCGGAGCTGGCCCTGGAGGAAGGAAGCGACGGCGCCCTTCCCGCCCCGAGCGTGCCGCGTCTGCCCTCTCCGGCGGGCACACGCGACAGCCTGCACCTCTATCTGCGCGAGGTAAGCCGCTTTCCCATGCTCAAGCCCGAAGAGGAACATGAGCTGGCTCTTCGCGTGCGCGACCATAACGACCCTGACGCGGCTTTCCGGCTGGTGTCTTCCCATTTGCGGCTGGTGGTGCGCATCGCCATGGACTTCCAGCGCCGCTGGATGCAGAACGTGCTGGATCTGGTGCAGGAGGGCAACGTGGGCCTGATGCGCGCGGTGAACAAATTTGATCCCGACAAGGGCATCAAGTTCTCCTACTACGCCTCGTTCTGGATCAAGGCCTACATCCTCAAGTTTATCATGGACAACTGGCGGATGGTCAAGATCGGCACCACCCAGGTGCAGCGCAAGCTGTTCTATAATCTGAACCGCGAGCGCCAGAAGCTGATCGCCCAGGGCTACGATCCCGACGCGGCCATGTTGTCCGAACGCCTGGGCGTGACCGAGGACCAGATCAATGAGATGGACCAGCGCCTGGCCTCCACGGACCTCTCGCTCAACGTCCAGGTGGGCGAGGATTCCGGCGGGGCCAGCCGCATGGACTTTCTGCCCGCCTTGGGCCCCGGCATTGAGGACACCCTGGCCTCGGACGAGATCGCGGGCCTGGTGCGCTCGCGCCTGAAAACCATCATGCCCAAGCTCAATGAAAAGGAAGTGTATATCCTGCAGAACCGTCTGCTCACCGACGAACCCGTCACCTTGCGCGAGATAGGCGAACGGTATAACGTTACGCGCGAACGCGTCCGCCAGCTTGAGGCCCGGCTTCTGGAAAAAATCCGCCAACACCTCACCCTGGACATCAAGGACTTTTCAGACGCATGGATACAATCATAAACGCCGCTGTCCGCCCGACAATCGGACAGCGGCGCGGCGTGCAAAATGCTTCGCTTTGACGCATCACATGGAAGCATTATTGCTTGTTGGGGCCTGCTTTCAAAAATATCGCCGTGGTTGCGGCTTTTTTAACCGAACGGCATTGAATTATAATGAAACGTAAAACCATAGCGTTGCTCTGCGCCCTGGCGCTGGCCGCCACGACCTCGCTTTCGCTCCTCGGCTGCGGCGGCTGCGCCGGCAACAAGCCACAGGGTGCACAGACTTCAGGGCAATCCGCCGCCGAGGACAAGCCCGCGCCCTTGCAAAAGGAGCCCGCCAGCCTGCAGGACGTGCCCGTGCGCCCGCTGGAAGCTGAACTCTCGCCCGAAGCGCGGAACACCTATGCCTATCTGCTCTACGCCCAGGCCCTGCTGGACGAGGACGAGGCGGCCCTGTTGCAGGCCGCGTCCATGCTCAAGGAATCTCCGGTTCCGGCCAAGGTCTGGATGGAGGGCGGCGTCTGGCTGATGAGCCGCAAGTCCCCCAATGCCGTGATTTTGCTGGAACAGGCCCTGAGCGTTTGGCCCGAAGACATGTCGCTCAATCTGCTCTATGCCGAAGCGCTCATGGAGCACGGCATGCCCGAGCGCGGCGTGACGCTGATGCGCGCCTATCTGCAAAAACATCCGGATTCTCTGGACGCCCGTCTGGAACTGGCCCTGCTGCTGGTCAAAAGCAAACAGTTCACGGAAGCCGAAAAGCTGCTCAACAGCATTCCGGCCAAGCAGCGCTCCCCCCTGGTGGACTACTATCACGCCAGGGCGCTGATCGGCATGGCCCGCCAGAACGACGCCGTTCCCTATCTCCAGAAAGCCGTCAAGGAAATGCCGGACTTTGTGGAGGCCCTGGCCGAGCTGGCCTTCATTCACGAGCAGCGCGGGGAATTGCGCGAAGCGCGCACGGTCTATGAGAAACTGATCAAGCTCAATTTTTCCACCCAGGATGTGGCCCTCAGGCTGGTCAACATCTCCCTGCGCCTGAAACAGCCCGAGAAGGCGCTCCAGTACATGCGCCTCGGCCCGGACACCGTGCCCTTCAAGCTCACGGTGGCCAGCATGTTCATGGATTCGCGCCACTATCTCCAGGCCGAAAGCCTGCTCAAGCAGATCGTGGCCGACGGCGGCGCGCCCGGCGAGGTCTACCTGTTGCTGGCGGATCTGACCTATGAGCAGCGCCGGGATCTGCCCATGGCCTTGTCCTGGCTGGACAAAATGCCGCCCACAAGCAAAAGCGCCGGCCGCTCCCGTCTGTTGCGCGCCCAGTTGCTGGCCGAAGCCGGACAGAACGAAAAGGCGCTCAAGGTGGTGCGCCAGGGCCAGAAGGATTTTGCCGATGTGCCCGACTTTTGGGAGTTTGAAATCCGTCTGATGGCCCGCCAGAAGCAGATGGCGGACGCCCTTAAAGTGGCCCGCGCGGCTGTCAAGACCTGGCCGGACAATACGGATCTGGCCTTTCTGCTCGGTTCCCTGCTGGACGAAACCGGCGACAAGAAGAACGCCTTCACGGTAATGGAAGGCATTCTGACCAACCACCCGGACAATTATCAAGCCCTGAACTATGTGGGCTATACCCTGGCCGAGGAAAACCGGGATCTGGAACGGGCCGTCAAACTGCTGGTCAGGGCCGACGAACTTTCGCCCAATCAGTCCTATATTGTGGATTCCCTGGCCTGGGCCCTGTTCAAGTCCGGCCGCCAGGAAGAGGCCCTGAAAGAAATCCGCCGGGCCGTGAAGCTGGGTGATCAGGTGGATTCCTCCATTTGGGAGCATTACGGCGACATCGCTCTGCGCTCGGGCCTCAAAGACGAGGCCCGCAAAGCCTACCAGAAGGCCCTGGACCTCAAACCCGCCAATGCCGAAGCATTGCGCCAGCGTCTTTCAACACTATGAAAAAACTCGCCCTTCTCTGTTGTTTCCTTCTGGCCTGCGCCTGCGCCAAGCAGCCTTCCACCGCCGATTTGGGCCCGGAAGCACAAGCCCGCCTGGAAAACCGCTGGCAAAAGTTCACGGGCGCGAGCGACGCCGCGCCGCTCGCGCCCTACCGCCTGCAAATGAGCCTGCGTTTCGGCACCGAGGGCGACACCCGTCGGGTCACGGCCCTGTTCTGGGGCAACGGCGGACGCCAGCTGCGCCTGGACGTCATGGCCGGCGTGGGTGCGGTGGTGGCAAAAATCCTGGAGGACGGCCAGCATTTTCTGGTCTACAGCCCGGGCGAAAACAAAGCCTATTTCTACCAGGGCGCGGTCAAACCGCTGCTCAAGGTGGGCGTGCCCGTGCCCTTTGATCTGGAACATCTGGCGGACCTGCTCAACGGCCGCTATGCCGCTGTGTTCGGCGCGGAACACACCGCCGCCGCGCTGTTGCCCGACGACCTGGCGCGCTACGAGCTGAGCGGCAAGCCCGGCGGCAGCGTAAACCTCAATGCCGAGGGACTGCCCGTGGCTTGGCGCGAAGCTCCGCAGGGCGGCAAGGGCTGGAGCATGGAAATCGCTTACGACGACGCCGTGCCGCCGCTGCCCCGTCGCCTGACTCTGACCCACAGTAACGGCAAGCGCGCCATCCTGTTGGTCAAGGAAAGGGAAAAACCGGCCAAGGCCTTTACCGAAGAGCAGATGCGCCTTACCTTGCCGGAAGGCGTGCCTTTGTTGCCGCTTTCCCAGTACAAGGCGCAGTAGTCCATTTTTCTTTGCAAGGAGAGTTTATGCAACGCATCCATCTGGCCTCGGATCACGCCGGCTTCGACCTGAAAGCCACCCTGGCCCAGCATCTGACCGGACTCGGCTATGAGGTCATCGACGACGGCGCCTATTCCAAAGACAGTTGCGATTATCCCGTCTTCGCCCATAAACTCTGCGAAGCCGTGGAACGAGAAAACTGCCCCGGCATTCTGATTTGCGGCACGGGCATCGGCATGTCTCTGGCGGCCAACCGCCATCCCGGCATCCGGGCCGCGCTCTGCACCACCGAGCTGCACGCCCGCTTCGGCCGCCGCCACAACAACGCCAATGTGCTCTGCCTGGGCGCGCGTGTCACGGGCGTGGAGCTGGCTTTGGCGATCGTGGGAACCTTTCTGGAAAACCAGTTTGAAGGGGGCCGCCATCAGCGCCGCCTGGATTTGCTCAAGGTTCCCGTCTGAGGCGGGGGCTGGCCGACGGCCGTTTCCGCCGCTTTTTTCCAGGACAGTACCAAGGACCGGCTCTGGGACTCCTGCTGGAGCAATTCACTCTTTTCAAACGTGCATTACTCTAAAAGCAAGAATCATTCAGGAACAGCCCCTAAAGGATCATCATGCAGATTTACAATACTCTGGGCCGTCAAAAAGAAGAATTCATTCCTGTCCGGCCGGGCAAAGTGCATATGTACGTCTGCGGCATCACCGCCTATGACTACTGCCATATCGGCCACGCCCGTTCCGCCTTGGTGTTCGATGCACTGGTCCGCCATCTGCGCCATCTGGGCCTGGAAGTCACCTTTGTGCGCAATTTTACGGATGTGGACGACAAGATCATCAACCGCGCCAACAAGGAAGGCCGCGACTGGCAGGAAGTGGCCCAAACCTATATCGACGCCTTTCATGAAGACATGGATCGCCTGGGGGTGCTGCGCGCGGACCTGGAACCGCGCGCCACGGAATATATCCCCCAGATCCAGGAGCTTTGCGCCAAGCTGATCGCCGAGGGCACGGCCTACGCCACGCCGTCGGGCGACGTCTACTTCCGGGTGCGCTCCTACCCGCCCTACGGCAAACTTTCCGGCCGCAGCCTGGATGAACTGCTTTCGGGCGCGCGCGTGGCGCCGGGCGAAGAAAAGGAAGATCCGCTGGATTTCGCCCTCTGGAAGGCCGCCAAGCCCGGCGAGCCCTCCTGGGACAGCCCCTGGGGCAAGGGCCGTCCCGGCTGGCATATTGAATGCTCGGCCATGAGCAGCCCCTATCTGCCCCTGGATATCCACGGCGGGGGCCAGGATCTGGTCTTCCCGCACCATGAAAACGAAATCGCCCAGTCCGAAGCCGTGTGCCGTTGCGAGCTGGCCCACTACTGGGTGCACAACGGCTTTGTGCAGGTCAATGCGGAAAAAATGTCCAAATCCTTGGGCAACTTCAAAACCATCCGCGACATTCTGGGAAGCTATCTGCCCGAAACTCTCCGCTTTTTCCTGCTGGGCAAGCACTATCGCAGCCCCATCGATTTTACCGCCGAAGGCATGGACGAGGCGGAAAAAGCCCAGCACCGGGTCTATTCTTCCCTGATGGAGGCCCGCAAGGCTCTGGAGCGCGCCTCATGGAAAAAGACGCCTCTGCCCGCCGAGTTGTCGGCGGAATGGGCTGCCCTGCCCCAGGCCTTTGAAGCCGCGCTGGACGACGACCTGAACACGGCCCAGGCCTTGGGCCAAATCTTCTCCCAGGTGCGCATCGTCAATCGCCTGCTGGAAGAAAAAAATCTGCGCGCGGCTGAAAGCACGCGGGATCTGCTGGAGGATTTTCTGGCCCGCGCCCGCGACTGGGATGCTCAGCTGGGCCTGTTCGGCAGGGATCCCGCCGAATTTCTGACCGAACTGCGCGCCATGCGCGCCGCTCGTAAAAACCTGGATATGGACCGTGTGGAAGATCTGCTGCGCCAGCGGCGGGAAGCCCGCATGCAGAAGGATTTTACCCGCTCCGACGCCCTGCGCCGGGAATTGCTCGACTTGGGCGTAAGCGTGCGGGATACGCCGGAAGGACAGGCCTGGGATCTGGAATAGCCAGCATTCCCGGACGCCGACTCCCGGCCCGGCTTTGCCGAGAGGATAGTATGTCGTTTCGTTGTTTCGCCGCCCGCCGCTGGACGGCCCTGCTGGTTCTGCTGGCCTTTCTGCTGCCGCAGCTCTGCCCCGTACCGGCGCGGGCCTTCTTTTTCGGCGGCGTGTCCATCAAAGATGAAAAGGAGATGGGCCACAAGTTCGATGTCATGGTCCGCTCCAGTCTGCCGGTGGTCGAAGACCCGGAAGTAAGCCAGTACGTCAAGTATCTGCTGGACCGCCTGGTCAAGGCCCTGCCGCCCCAGCCGTATAGCTTCAAGGCCACGGTGGTCCTGCACAATTCCCTCAACGCCTTTGCCGTGCCCGGCGGATATGTTTTCGTTTTCACGGGCATGATCATGAATCTGGACCGTGAGGACGAACTGGCGGGCGTGCTGGCCCATGAGTTGGCCCATGTGACCCAGCGCCATGTGGCCGCCCGCCTGGAACGGGCGCAGTACCTGACAGTGGGTTCGCTCCTGCTGGCTATCGCGGGCGTGGCCGCCGGCGGACCGGGCGGCGGCGCCCTGGCCATAGGCGCCATGGGCGCGGGGCAGTCGGCCATGCTCAATTACAGCCGTGTGGACGAAAGCGAAGCCGATCATATCGGCCTGCAATACCTGACAGCCGCCGGGTACCCGCCCAGCGGCATGGTAGGCGGCTTCAAGGTGTTGCGCCAGAAAAGCTGGATGAGCGGTACCAGCGTGCCCACCTATCTCTCCACCCACCCGGCCATCGGCGACCGCATCAACGGATTGCAGGCCCGCATCCAGACCATGCCCGCCGACATCCGCGACCGCAAGCTGGACAACCGGCGCTTCACCCGCGTCAAAACCCTGCTGTGGGCCCGTTACGGCGACGAGCAGGCGGCCCTGCAACGCTTCTCCGGCAAGGACGGCCTCTCGTCCATGGGCCGGGGCATCGTGCTGGCCCGCCAGAACAAGATCAATGAAGCCAGTACGGCCTTCGACCAGGCCCTGGCCGCCGCCCCTTCGGACCCGCTGGTACTGCGCGAAGCCGGGGCCTTCCACTACCGCAAGGGCGACATGGGCCGCGCGGACGGCCTGTTGCGCCAGGCCATGCGCCTGGATCCGCGCGATTACATGGCATCCTTTTTCTACGCCAGAATGCTGGATGAAACCGGTCGCCAGGCCCAGGCGGACAAGTACTACACCGAGGTACTGCGCTATGTGCCGGAAGATGCCGAGGTGCACGAGTCCTATGCCCGCTCCCTGGGCAAGGCGGGAAAAAACCTGGACGCCTACATCCATATGACCTACAGCGCCCTGTACTCCAACAATAAAAAACAAACCGAACGCTACTTCAATCAGGCCAAGGCCCTGGCCAACCGCTCGCCGGACAAGCGGCAGTTCCAGCGGCTGGAAGCGGCTTACAAGGAACGCAAGGAAATCTGGGATAAAAGCTGATGGATACCCACGCGACAACCATACTGGCAGTGAAAAAAGGCGGCCACGTGGCCATGGCCGGTGACGGCCAGGTGACTCTGGGCCAGACCATGATCATGAAACATACGGCCCAGAAAGTGCGTCGTCTCTATGAGGGGCGCATTCTGGCCGGTTTCGCCGGTGCCACGGCGGATGCGTTCACCCTGTTTGAGCTGTTCGAGACCAAGCTCAAGGAAGTGCACGGCAATCTATTGCGCGCCGCCGTGGAAATGACCAAGGAGTGGCGCAAGGACAAGTACCTGCGCAAGCTGGAAGCCATGCTGCTGCTGGCCGATAACGAACACCTGTTGGTGGTTTCCGGCACGGGCGACGTCATTGAACCCGACGACGACGTGGCGGCCATCGGCAGCGGCGGCCCATATGCCCTGGCCGCAGCCAGGGCCCTTACCCGGCACAGCGATCTCGACGCGGAAAGCGTGGCCCGCGAGTCCATGCGCATCGCCTCGGAAATCTGCGTGTACACTAACGGCCATCTGACTGTGGAAACCCTATGACCCGGCTCACGGCGGGTTGCAAGGTCAATCTGGGGCTGCACGTGACCGGCGTGCGGGCTGACGGCTATCATGAGCTGGACTCCCTGTTTTACCCTTTGTCGACCCCCTGCGACCATCTGGAGATCAGCGAAACCGGCGGACAGGGCATTGCCGTCCGCTGTGACGAGCCTGGCCTGGACCCGGAGCGTAATACGCTGACCAAGGCCTACGCGGCCTTTGTCAAGGCCGCGGGCAGCGCGCCCGGCATTACGGTGGAACTGCGCAAGGGCATTCCGCTTGGGTCCGGTCTTGGCGGCGGCAGCAGCGACGCCGCTTCCCTGCTGCTCTGGCTCAACCAGCGTGCCGCTCAACCGCTGGATGACGCCTGCCTGGCCCGCGCGGCGCTTGCCGTGGGCGCGGACACGCCTTTCTTTCTGTACAATCAGCCCTGCCGGGTCCAGGGCATCGGCGAAGTGCTGGCGCCCATGGATTACGACTTTTCCGGCCTCAGCCTTGTGCTGGTCTGCCCCGGCATCCATGTGGACACCGCCTGGGCTTTTGCCCGCTATGACGTTCTTTTCCCCGGAAAAGGGCAGGCAGCAAGGCAAAACGACTTGACAAAGAGCCCGTGCAAGGCTAATGGATTTTTTCTCTCTGGAGCAGGGGACAGCGTGTGGTCCGTGTGGGACATCCGCAATGACCTGGAAGCCGTGGTTTTTCCCCAGTATCCGCAACTGGCCGCCATCAAGGCGGATCTTTTGCGCCTGGGGGCCGGTGTTGCCTGCATGAGCGGCAGCGGGTCCAGCGTGCTGGGTCTGTTCAGCCGCGCGGCGGCTGCCAGGGCCGAAGACGCCGTAACGGCGTTGCGCAAGGATAAAAGGCACGTTTATCTGCTCCCTTTGGGAAATACTGGGATGTAGCCAAGTGGTAAGGCAACGGGTTTTGGCTCCGTCATTCGAAGGTTCGAACCCTTCCATCCCAGCCACCAGAATTTCGCTTTGAAATTGTTGCGCAGCGGCGAAGCTGGTTCGCCTTGCAACAAGAGCAATGCTGTCACCATCCGTAATTGTTATTGGCGTTGCCGGTGGCGGAACGGTGCTTTTTCAAGAGCGCCGGTATGTATTAACGGGCGCTTCTAAAAGGTGAAAACACGTTCATTGCCCGTGAACGCGTAAAGCAAGGCGGCCTCATGTTCAGCGACCTGAAAATAGTCACAGGTTCTTCCAATTCGGATCTGGCCAAGGCCATTTGTGATCACCTGGGCTGTCAGCTCACGCCCACGCTGGCTACCACGTTCAGCGACGGCGAGCTGCGCATTGAAATCGGCGACAATGTGCGCGGGGACGACGTTTTTGTGGTCCAGCCCACCTGTCCGCCCGCGGTCAACCGCAATCTCGTGCAGCTCTGCCTGATGCTGGACGCGCTCAAGCGGGCCAGCGCCGGGCGCATCACGGCGGTGATCCCCTATTACGCCTATGCCCGCCAGGATCGCAAAGTCAGCCCCCGCGCGCCCATCAGCGCCAAGATGGTGGCGGACTTCATCAGTGTGGCCGGGGCCGAGCGCGTGGTCACCATTGATCTGCATGCCGGACAGATTCAGGGCTTTTTCGACTGTCCGGTGGACAATCTTTTCGCTGTGCCGGTCATGCTGGACAGCCTGCGCCAGCTTAATGAAGACAAAATCGTCATCGTCTCGCCCGACGCGGGCGGCGTGGAGCGGGCCAGGGCCTATGCCAAACGGCTCAATGCCCCCTTGGCTATTGTGGACAAGCGCCGTGACCGGCCCAACCAGGCCCAGGCCATGCACGTCATCGGCGAAGTGGAAGGCCGCGTGGCCATTGTGGTGGACGATATGATCGACACCGCGGGCACACTTTGCGCCGGGGCCGAAGTGCTGCTCAAGTACGGGGCCACCAAAATTGTGGCCTGCGCCACACATCCGGTGCTTTCCGGCCCGGCCATCGACCGCATCAACGAAACCGAGGCCCTTTCCCAGGTCATTGTCACCGACACCATCCCGTTGGGCGACAAACTGGAGCGCTGCCCCAAGCTGAAGGTCATTTCCGTGGCCGCGCTGCTGGGCAAAACCATTCACAACATTCATACCGGCTCTTCGGTAAGCGTGTTGTTTGTGTAGCCGGCGCGCGCCGGACAAAAGCGAATAAGTCCCGCAAGGGAATGGCAAGCAACTCATACGAACTTTTTCCGCACGTTTCAGGCGGCGGCCAGCAAGGAGTGGATCATGGACATTGAAAAAACGTTGAGCGTGCAGAAACGCGAAGATTGCGGCAAGGGTCCCAGCGGTCGTCTGCGTTCCCAGGAACTGATCCCCGGCGTGTTCTACACGGCCAAGGGTGAAAACATCACCGTGCAGGCCCCTACCCTGCCCTTGGAAAAGCTTTATGAGGAAGTGGGCCACACCACCGTGTTCAATCTCGAAATCGACGAAAACGGCCAGAAGAGCACGCACCCTGTGCTGATCTGGCAGGTGCAGCGCCACCCTTACAAGAAATGCTTCACCCACATCGACTTCTACGGTGTGGACCTGAACAAGGAAGTTAAGGTTGACGTGCCTCTGGAATTCGTGGGTGTTTCGCGCGGCGTGAAGCTGGGCGGCGTGCTGGAGACCTATCGCGAAAGCGTGCGCCTGAGCAGCAAGCCCCTGGATATGCCCAAGAAGATCACCATTGACGTGAGCGATATGGACATCAATGACACCGTCAACATGGCCGACCTGCAGCTGCCCGCCAATGTGACCGCCGTCTATGACCAAAACTTCGCCGTGGTCAGCGTGCTGGCCAAGGCCAAGGACGATGGGGAAGAAGGCGGCGAGGAAGGCGCGACCGCCGCTGCGGAATAAGCCCGTTTTTCCGCCGTGTTTTTTGGGGCCGGTCCGCTGGGACCGGCCTCATTTTTAGGGTATTTCAACTTTGAAAATGTTGAAATGCCTTGGCGGCCGCGAAAGCGGACGCCTGCGCCTGAAGCCGAGGTGCCTTTAGCCGTTCGTGAGCAAAGCGAGGGTTGCTTTAGCTGTAGGCGATGCAGGATCCGTACAGATAAGGACAGCAGCGCTACGGATGACGACAGCAACGATAGGTTGAGGGCAGCGTTAGCTTTGAAATTGGCACGATTTCAAAGCTAATCTGCTCTAGGAAGCACTGGTAAGGCGAGCTTGTGGGCCGCATGAATGCCTTTGAGCTGTGCGACGGAAAACCATGCTTGGGGACAAGCATGGATAGTGACACAGCTCGCTCCATATAATCGCTGTCGCCATCCGTAATGCCGCTGTCTTGATCCGCAATACAACTCCGCCGTGAGCCGCTCAAACAAAATTGCCGGGGCGGCAACGGCAGCGGCCTTGGCAAAAATCCTCACTACTCAGCGTTCCCTTTATTCGGGAGAGCCGTCGTCCTGTACGCCGCGCGCTTTACCGGCAGTGATCTTTTATGCGCAACTATGCAATCCAATACCATCGGCTGCGGCACGGCCGCCGGGGCCTGATTCTTGAGCTCTGGCCCAATCCGGGTGCCGGAACCATGCTGTTTTACCCCGGCACCATGCTCTCGCCCTTTCAGTACCGGCCTTTGCTGGCCGCCCTGCGCGAAGCGGGCTTTGCCGTGGCCGCCCTGCATCTGACCGGGCACGGTCTTAATCCGCACAATGTGGGCTTCACGTTTGACGACCTGCTGCACGACGGGCTGGAAGCCGAGCAATGGCTGCACGACGCCGGTCTGGGACCGTTGGCGGCCTGTGGGCACAGCCAGGGCGGCATCCTGACCCTGGCCCATGCAGCGGCCTCCCGGCGGCTGGCCGCTGCTTTTCCCATCTGCGGCGTTCTGCCCCAGCAGGACGAAGCCATCAGTCTGACCTTGTTCCGTCCGCTGGCCGCACGGCGCGAGAAGCTGATGGCCGCCATCAACGCCCTGGCCCGCCGCGTGCCGCGCCTGCCCCTGCCGGTGCCTGCCTATCTTTCCCTGTGCCGGATCAGTGCCGGAGCGCGCCATATCCGCGTCAACCGGCGCAAAAGCCGTTCAAGTTATCCTCTGGCCTTCCTGGCCAGCCTGTTCAACGCCCGCCTTTCCCCGCGCCTGCGCTGCCCGCTGTACCTGTTCAACGCCGAGGACGACGCCCTGTTCACCCCGACGCTGGCCCTGTCCACCTTCGACCTGCTGCGCGCGCCGTACAAACGCCTGATCTGGCTGCCCAACGGCGGCCATCTGGCCGCCATGAACCCTTTGCTCTGCCGCTATATAGCCCGGACGACCGCTGCGGCCTGCTCGGGCCTGGGCCTGCCCCTGCGGCTGGAAGCCACAGACGCGCCCTGAAGAGGCTGCCGCGGTTTTTGCGTCTCAACCATTAAGAGGAACTCTCTCATGGAATATACAGGCGTTCTGGTGGGCCTCGGCAACCCCGGCCCACGCTATGAAGGCACCCGCCACAACTGCGGTTTCGCCCTGGTTTCCGCCCTGCTGGAGCTGGCGGACAAGGAGGGCGGCCTCAGTTCTCTCAACGGCGGCAAATTTTCCTGCGAACTCTGGCGGGTCCGCCTGTCCCAACTGAATGGGACCTGGCTCGCGGCCATGCCCCAGACCTTCATGAACCTCAGCGGCCAGTGCGTGCAGCCGCTGCTGGCCTGGCACAAACTCAAGCCGGAACAACTGGTGGTGGCCCACGACGAACTGGACATCCCGGCCGGAGAACTTCGCTTCAAGCGCGGCGGCGGCAATGCCGGGCACAACGGCCTCAAATCCATCACCGAACTGCTGGGCACGCCCGATTTTTACCGGCTCCGCCTGGGCATCGGCCGCCCGCCCCACAAGGGCGACGTCATCAACTGGGTTCTTGGGCACCCCGACGCGGAGGACGCCGAACGCCTGCGCGCTGCTCTGCCCGAAGCTCTTGATACGCTTTTTGCCTTTGCGGACAAGGGGCTGGAAGCCGCCGAGCGCGAGGCCCGCGCGGCAAATCCGCCCAAGGCGGCCAAAGACTGAATCCACCCGCCGAGGCTGACACGGCGACAAGTAAAATTTCCCTTTCTCTGGACACCCGTTCGCAAATGGGATATCTGTTTTGGAGAGTGGATATTTATATCCATGCCTCTTCACGCATATTTCGTTCTCTTTTCCGCCCTTTTCCCTGTGGGAATCGGCAGGCCGGGCGCAGCCGGCGCATTGCCCAAGGCGGCGGAAATTCGCCGGAAATCCGCTTTCCGCGCGTATTTTGCCTCGTCTGTGAGGCTTCTCAAGTAGTTGAGCAACCCTGCGCAACGGCGTCCCCGTGGGACGCGTGGTGAAATAATGTTCGCACCGGACGATCTCGTGGTTTATCCGGCCCAGGGCGTGGGCAAAATAGAGCGCATCGACCGCCAGAATATCGGCGGCATCGCGTGCGAATTCTATATTGTCCGCATCCGCGCCAATAATATCACGCTGATGGTCCCAGTGAACAACGCCGCCAATGTGGGTTTGCGCACCCTCACTCCCGAGGCCGACGCTCAAGGCATTCTTGAGACCCTGCGCGGCGACACGGATAAGACAATCTATACCGGACAAAACTGGAACCGACGCTTCCGCGAATATTCCGAGCGCCTTAAAAGTCCGGACCTTGCCGTTGTTACGGAAGTCCTGCGCGAGTTGCTGCTCATCAGCCGCAGCAAGGAACTCTCCTTCGGCGAACGCCGTCTGCAGGAACAGGCCATGGGCTTGGTGACCGGTGAACTGGCCGAAGTGCTGCATCTGACGGAAGACTCTCTGCGCGAGGAATTGCTTGAACGCTATGCACCGCCGCCCCAAGCCGAGGCAGCAGCCAACTGACGGGCGTTGCGGCAGCATATGGCAACCGCAGCCGTTGAAGCGGGTTTTTTCCCTCACGGGCACAAGCAAGGCGCAAGGTTTGAGCGGCATATCCTATATTTTTTCCTTGCCATAATGCCAAAGATACGCTAATCGCATTGGCACACGTCTTTTTCGTTCCCTTACACTCTGCCTGCAGTACTACAATGCCTTTTGACATTGTAGATATTTTTTCACGTAGTTGCTTCAAAAAATCGGACCGTTATGCGTAAAAAGAAAACGACCCCCGCACTGTTGACCGACAGCGTCATGAGTCTTACGGATTTAAAGACCCGCAGCATGCAGGAACTCATGGAGCTGGCCGAACAGTTTGAAATCGAAAATGCGAGTTCCATGCGCAAACAGGAGCTTATTTTCGCGCTCCTATCGACCTGCGCTTCGCAAAACGGCGCAATTTACGGCGACGGCGTGCTGGAAATACTGCCCGACGGTTTCGGTTTTCTGCGTTCGCCGCTGTGCAGTTACATGCCGGGGCCGGATGACATCTATGTCTCTCCTTCCCAGATCCGCCGTTTCTCGTTGCGCAAGGGGGATATCGTTTCCGGCCAGATCAGGCCGCCCAAAGAGGGGGAACGCTATTTCGCCCTGCTCAAGGTGACCGAAATAGGCTTTGAACCCCCGGAACACGCCAAAAACCTGGTTCTTTTCGACAACCTCACCCCCATATATCCTGATAATCAGCTCGTCATGGAAAATGGCGAGAAAAATCTTTCCAACCGGGTCATCGACCTCATGGCCCCCATCGGACGCGGCCAGCGAGGCCTTATCGTGGCCCCGCCGCGCACCGGCAAAACCATTCTGCTCCAGGCTCTGGCCAACGCCATCAACGCCAATAATCCCGAAGTCTACCTCATCGTGCTGCTCATCGACGAGCGCCCGGAAGAAGTCACGGACATGGAACGCACGGTCAAAAAGGCGGAAGTCATCAGCTCCACCTTCGACGAACCGCCGCAGCGCCATGTGCAGGTCTGTGAAATGGTGTTGGAAAAGGCCAAACGCCTGGTGGAGCGCAAGCGTGACGTGGTCATTCTGCTCGACTCCATCACCCGCCTGGGCAGGGCCTATAACGCGGTAACGCCTTCCTCGGGCCGGGTGCTTTCCGGCGGTCTGGACGCCAACGCCCTGCAACGTCCCAAGCGCTTTTTCGGCGCGGCCCGCAATATTGAGGAAGGCGGCAGCCTGACCATCATCGCCACGGCCCTCATCGACACGGGCTCGCGCATGGACGAGGTGATCTTTGAAGAATTCAAAGGCACCGGCAACATGGAAATCTACCTGGACCGCCATCTTTCGGAAAAGCGCGTCTTCCCGGCCATCGACATCAACCGCACCGGCACCCGCAAGGAAGACCTGCTGCTGGCTGACGACGTGCTCAACCGGGTCTGGATTCTGCGCAAGATCCTGGCTCCCATGTCGCCTATCGACAGCATGGAATTTTTGCTGGACAAGATGCGCGGCACCAAGTCGAACAAGGATTTTATGAACGCCATGGGCAAATAGCGGCCCACGTTCCCGCAACAACGCAAAAGCCTTTCTCCGGTACCGGGGAAAGGCTTTTTCATCACTGGACGGGCATGGACGAGCAAACACAGAATATGGCCGATAGGGAACTGCCCTGGCCGTCTATGGCGGACAAGGCCACATTGCGCATTGTGGCCGCCGGTTCCTCCCGATCCGCCGGCTTGGCGCGTTTTCTGGCCGCGGCATTTCTGGCTCTGGCCCTGTTGTTTCTGTTGGTGGGCCTGTCCAAGCGGCACCATGCGGCACTGGCCGGGGCAGGCGGATTTCTGCTGGCCGCCGCGTCCTGTTTTGCCGCTTCCCGTCCGGCGCGTCCGGTCTTGCTGCTGAACCGGGAAAAAGGAGAAATCCTGCTGTCCCGCCGCTGGCTGGGCCATTTGAAATTCCGCGCTTTTCCGGAGGACCAAATTGATCTGCGCGCCGAACGGAACGGTTCATTCAGCCGCTTGCGAATTGTTCCGCGCCTTGGAAACGGCGCCAGCGGGCGTTCGCTTGTGAACGGCAGCAGGCATCCTCTGGACGTTTCGGATAAAGCCTGGCAGGCAGGCATGCTTCTGACCTGCCGCGCCGACGCCGGGCCTATTTCAGATATTCTGCGTGCATGGCTGCGGCCCGGCTCAGCTCCGGAGTCCGGAGACGCGGAGGAATATACGGCGGCCCTCAACGGCAGGGAGCTTCCACCGGAAGTGGAGGCCTGGGCGCGGCCCGCATCTTTCAGAGGCAGCCCCAGCTACGCCGCTCCGGCGCGAAACAAGGACGAAACGTCGGATGACGGGGATTCACCCGGCCCTGCCGCACGGCGTCAGGCGGCGGAAACCGTCAACCGTCCCGCGCCCCGGCGGCCGGAAATCCGGCGTGCCGGAGAGTTGCGGGACACGACATGCGGGCGCGACAAGCGTTCCTGAAACGCTTCATCCCAAAGCCGTTTCCCTGAAGGAGAAAGCCTTTTTTGTCAGACTGACGCAAAAAAACCCCGCTTGATGCGGGGCTTTTTTGCACGGACGGATGAACTTTCCCCGTCTTAAACCAGCTTCTTTACCGCAGCCAGGGCGGCATCGTAATCGGGCTCATTGGTCACTTCGGGCACAAGTTGGCTGTACGCCAGACTGCCGTCAGGAGCCACCACGAAGATGGCGCGGGCCAGCAGACGCAATTCTTTGATCAGCACGCCGTAATTTTTTCCGAAGCTCGTGTCCTTGTAATCGGAAAGGGTTTCCACGGACTTGACACCGGCGGCGCCGCACCAGCGGGCCTGGGCAAAAGGCAGATCGCAGCTTACGGCCACAATGCGCACATTGTCGGAAAGCCCGGCGGCTTCCGTGTTGAAGCGGCGCACTTCCATATCGCAGACCGGCGTGTCCAGAGAAGGGACGCTGACCAGAACCAGCACTTTACCGGCGTAATCCTTGAGGCCGCGCGGACTCAAGTCATTGGCGGCCAGAACAAAATCCGGAGCTTTCTGGCCCACGACGGGCAGTTCGCCCTCAAGATGCAGGGGGTTGCCCTGAAACGTGACAGTATTCATATGAAGAACTCCTTATACTATATGTTAGGTAGGAATAGCCTGCCTCAAGCATTTTAAATTGTCAATAATTATTCCTGACAAGCCGAAGTTGACGGCAGCCAGCGGCCCCGGATTACTCCCAGACCAGGGCGCACCATTCTCCCTCAATGACCCGCCGGGCCGTCGGCAGGCCCTGCGCCTTGTAGGCGGCCTCCACGCCGTCGGCCTGGATCTCCAGCAGGCCGGAAAGCACCAGACAGCCGTGGGGCTTGCGGGCGGCGGCCACGGCCGGAGCCAGTTCCATCAAGGGACGGGCCAGGATATTGGCCAGCACCAGGTCAAAGCTGCGGCCCACAGCAGCCTCTATGCCGCCGAGTGCCGCGTCAAAACCGCTCACTTGATTGAGTTCCCGGTTTTCCAGGGCATTGTCCACAGCCAGCGGATCAATGTCCAAACCCAGGCCGCTGAGTCCGCTTTTGCAGCAGGCTATGCCCAGCACGCCGGAACCTGTACCCAGATCCAGAAAGGTCTGGCCGGACGCGATACGTCCCTGATCCAGCAGATCGCTCACAACCCCCAGGCACAGGGCCGTGGTGGCGTGATGTCCGGTACCGAAGGCGCTTTTGGGCTCGATGAGAACGGGTGTGCGGCCCGGAAAGTCCGGGCTTTCGGCCAGCCAGGGCGGCAATACCACAAAACGCGAGCCGCAGCAGACCGGCGTGAAAAACTGCCGCCAAGCCGAGAGCCAGTCCTGGGCCTCAAGCGCCTCCAGGGTGCAATGCGTCTCGGGCGCGGCGCGCGACACGCTTTCCCGCAATTTCTGGAGAAAGTCTTCCTGTTCACAGTGTACGCGGAAGCGCGTTTCACCTGTGGCCAAGCTTTCCTCCTCCCAGCCGAAAGACACCCCCAGCGTCAGCAGGCCGCTGATGCGGTCAAAATCCCCTTCCTGAGCCACAATATCCAGACGGAAAATCTGTTTCATCCGATCCATTCCTTTCTGTCGTGCGCGGCTTGTCCGCCTCCGCGCCAGTCCGGGCCGTCTTCATCCGGCTGCGGCAGGCCGGGGCCGTCCCCTGCCCGCTACGGACAAGCTATGGTAGCCGCGGCCGTGCGGAAAAACAAGGACGGGCTTACGCCGGAGCCGCGGCCGCCCGGTCCGTCGCGCCGCCACGGATTGATTTGTGGCCGAACTCGCTGTACATACCCAGTTCATCCCACCGCATATTACAATCACAGCGCCAAGGAATACCCATGCCCCAGACTGACGATCTCGACAGCCTTCTTGCGGCCATCCGCACGACGTTTGATGTGGATTTCGAGCCCCTCCAAGTGGACGACGGCGCTCTGGAAGTGCTGACCATCCGCAATATGCAGGCCCACTTGGACGGCCTGCTGCAACGCAAGGCCATCCATAATCCGCTCAAGGATCTGCCGCTCTGGGCAAAAGTCTGGCCGGGCTCCTTTGTACTGGGCCGTCTGCTGCGCAAGTATGAACCCGAGGGCAAAAATCTGCTGGAACTGGGCGCGGGCTGCGGCATCCTCAGCATGGTGGCCGCGCGCTACGGTTTCAAGCGCATAGTCCTCAGCGACATTGTGGAGGACGCCCTGCGCTTTGCCAAGGCCAATGTGCTGCGCAACAACCTTCAGGATCAGGTGGAAGTCCGTTTTGTGGATGTGACCACGCCGGGCCGCGACCCGCGCTTCAGCGAGGGCTTTGATCTGATCGCCGCCTCGGAACTCCTTTATCTGGACGAACTGCACCGGCCTTTGCTCAAATTCGTGGACCGGCATCTGGCCCCCGACGGCAAAGCCCTGTTCTGCACGGATCTGGCCCGGGCCAAGCCCCATTTCGCCAAACTGGCGGCCAAATCCTTCAAACTCATGGAAGGCCGTATCGGCGTCAAAAGCCGCGACGAAGACGGCGAGGAACAACGGCGCATCTACAGCATCCTGATTCTGGAGCGGCCATGAGCGAAACCCTGCCGATCATCCGACTGACCCCTTGCCCCAAGGGCTACACCAAGGATCTGGACAAGGCCGTCAGCCCGGCCCAGACCATCGCCCATGTGCAGGAGCGCCTGGCCGCCGTGAATCTGGACATTCTGGCGGAAACCCGCCGAGTGGACGTGGGCCGTCTGGGCATTCCGGTCTATCTCAGCGTCTGCGGCGCGGACGCCCGCGAGATCATGCCCACCCGCAAGCAAATGGGCAAGGGATCCTCGCCGGAACAGGCTCAGGCGTCGGCCCTGATGGAGCTTATGGAGCGTTTCGCCTTTTTCAGCTTCTGGCAGGAGCGCCCGCACATGATCCGGGCCACCTGGAGCGAAGCCGAAGCCCGTTTCGGCGACCGACTGCTGCCTCTGGAAGCCATGCTCCGCTCCGTGGACGACCGGCTTGCCCCGGAACAGGCCCGGCGTGTGCTGGACCTGACGCCCTGGCAGTTCTACCCGGCCACCCATCTGCTGAGCGGGCGCACGGTCTGGCTGCCCCTGGACTGGTTCAAGCTGCTCAGCGAATTCAACGGCACCTCGGCGGGCAACAGCGCCGAGGAATCCCTTTTGCAGGGCCTGAGCGAACTGGTGGAGCGGCACACCTGCTGCCGGGCGGACCGCGAACGCCCGCAAACGGCGACCATTGACCCGGCCGGTTGCGACGACCCGATTTTGAAGGAACTGCTCTCCGCCTTCGAACGGGAGGGCGTGCGCCTGGTCCTCAAAGATTTTTCCCTAGGCATGCCGTTGCCCACTGTGGCGGCCCTGGCCTGGGATCCGGCCACTTTTCCGCAGAGTTCGGAAATTGTTTTTACGGCGGGCACAGCGGCTTCTCCGGCCAAGGCGGCCATCCGCGCGGTTACCGAAGTGGCCCAGCTGGCCGGTGATTTCTGTACCCAGGCCTGCTATGAAGCCTCGGGCCTGCCCAAGTTCACCAGCCTGGAGCAGGCCGCCTGGCTGCTGGAAGGCCCGGTAGCGGCGCTGAGCAGCCTGCCCGGCGTGGAAAGCGGCGATATCCGCGATGAGCTGCTGGCAGCCCTGCGCGGCCTTGCGCCGCTGGAAGTCTATGCGGTGGAGACGACCCACCCCGGTCTGGGCATTCCGGCCCATTACAGCATTGCGCCGGGCCTGTCCTTTCGCGAACGGGACCGCAACCAGAGCCTGGGGCTCTTTGTGGGCCGCAAGTTGGCCGAGGAAGCCGACGCGGATCAGGCCCTGGCCGGGTTGGCGGTGCTGGAGGAATGCTATCCGCAGGCGCACTTCCTGCCTTTTTTCCGGGGTATGCTGGCCCTGCGCGCGGAACAGTGGGATGCGGCGCGCGATCTCTTCAACGCCGCCCTGCCCTTGCAGCCGGACAACGACGCCGCCGCCTTGGCCGCTTTTTATGCCGGGTACGCGGAGACCTTGCAGGGCCGCTGGCAGGAAGCCCTGCCCGCCCTGGTCCGGGCCGTGGAACTCTGCCCGGAAATGAAGGAATACGGCAATCTTCTGGGCGTTGCCCGCTTCAAGGCCGGGCGTTACGCCGAAGCCGCCGAAGCCTTTGCGGCGGTGCTCAGAGTGGACAAGGGCTCGGCCCTGGATCTGGCCAACCTGGGCCTCTGCCGGAAATTCCTGGGCCAAAAGGAAGAAGCGGCCCGGCATTTGCGCACCGCGCTGAAACTGGATCCCTCCCTGGATTTCGCCCGCAGGCATCTGGCGGAACTGGAAGCCTGAACATGGGCCGGGCGATACACTCTGGAGCAGAAACGCTACACGTTTCAAAGGGGTCATTCCGGCAAAAAACGCGGTTGCCGCTGCTGTAGATCCCCATATGGTTCCGTTGTCGCCAACGGGGACAGCCCTTCGGGCTGCCTTCGATTGCTTTGCCGGAATCCACGCCGCGTTGCTCTCGATGCCTGTACGCCCTTTGGGCTACAGGCACGGCCCTACGGGCCGCCCATCGGGTTGGTCTTCGCGGCGCCTCACCGTGTTCGGCGTAGAGCATTTCAAGCTGAAATGCTCTAAAAGCCGCTGAATCCCAGAATACTGCGCGTCCTGACAACGCAGTCCACCGACTGGCCCGGCAGCAGACCGGCGGGCGGGGGGGCGTCAAGCCTGATCCGCACGGGCAGAAAAAGCGTTGCGCCGCTGACTTCCGTTCTGCCCTTTTGCGTCAGTCCCCGCGTCATCTCTTGTGCTTGGCCGCTGGGCAGGGGCTGCGGCGCAAGCACTTCGGCCACTGTGCCGCTCAGGCGCATGCCGTCGGGCGTGAGCCGGACCTCGCAGACCTGCCCCGCCCTGATGGCTT
Source organism: Desulfovibrio fairfieldensis (assembly GCF_001553605.1). Taxonomy (NCBI): domain Bacteria; kingdom Pseudomonadati; phylum Thermodesulfobacteriota; class Desulfovibrionia; order Desulfovibrionales; family Desulfovibrionaceae; genus Desulfovibrio; species Desulfovibrio fairfieldensis. The sequence continues at coordinate 1,277,238 of NZ_CP014229.1, read as the reverse complement.
CTCCGGCGGCCAGAGGAAAGTAGGCCTGTACCCAAAAGGATTGCGCCGCGTCCGCGCCTTCCGGCAGAATCAGCAGTACGGGCTCGCCGCCCTGCACCACCTGGCCGGGTGCGGCGCTGCCCCGCAGCACGTGGCCGTTCACCGGCGCGTACAACGTGCCGTCCGCCCGCACGGGCAGAGGCGCGGCCGTACGAGAGCTTCCAGGCGCGGCATAGCGGTTGCGCGAAGCCAGCTGCTTGGCCCGCAACACCTCATCGCGGACCCGGCCCAATTCCTGATCCATGGCCGCACGCATGCGGCTGACCTGTTCAAAATCCGCCTTGGCGTCTTCCATGCGGGCGCGCGTCTCGGCCTCGGCCCGTTGCGCCGCGGCATAGCGGCTTTTGCCCGCCGCGCGCTCGCCGCCCTGACTGTCCAGAGAGCGCAGATTGAGCTGAGCCCGCACATGTTCTGTCACGCGCTCTTCGCGCCGGCGCCGTTTGGCTTCTTCCTCGTGCCGGGCCTGGGCCAGGCGCTGCACCATATCTCTTTCCGCTTCCTGGGCCTGCCTGAGGCGTCCGGCCATTTCCGCCATATCCGGCGGGCGCAGGGAAGCCGCTTCTTGCCCGGCTTCCCGCAAATGCCGGGCGTAATCGCCCGCGTCCATGCGCCCTACGGGCTGGCCCGCCGTGACACTATCGCCCTCGCGCACGCTCAGGGCTTCCAGCCGGGCTGAAAATTCCGGCGAAACCGTGTAGACCATGCCGTCCAGCACGGCCCGGACGCTGTCCACCCGACCGCCAGCCAACCACCACCAAAGCGCCGCCAGCAGGGCAAACGCCACAGCCAGGAAGAGAACAAATCGAACCCGGCGAAACAGCCCCCCGGCCGGGGACTTTTTCCGCGCGGGCATTTCCAGATACAACGATTCCGCCATATATGCCTCGGCAGATCAAAATGTCAGAAAAACAGAACTGAAAAAAATATGCAGATATTGTACCAGCATTCAGTTCCACCCTTTACAAGCCCGGTCCGGACGCATACAAAGGCGAAGTTTCCGGAGCGGCAGGGAATATCCCGATAACGGCGCTTCGATACAGGAGAAATCATGTCCATACCGCGTTTGTGCGCCCTGTTCTGCCTGGGCGGGCTGCTGTTCGGCTGCGCCACCCGCCCTGTGGTTGTGGTGGAAAAAGAAGAATTCGTCCAGATGGCCCGGCATATGCCCAAGGAACTGCAGGCCCGCCGCCTGCTGGACAACGACGGCGCCTACGTGGCGCCCTTCTCCTTCGCCGGTTTCAGCAACTACGGGGACACGCTCTTCCGCAGGCTCTCGCCTTCCTTCATGTTCGGCGATTCCGGCCATGTCTACCTGGGGGAAAACTTTGCCGCCACCCTGCAACCCGACAGCCGGGTGAAACACTGGCCCAACGGCTTCAGCATCAACCACGCCACCCAGAAACTCACCGTCAATATGGTGGCCATTGCCGATTGGAACGATGACGGCGAAGACGAGTGGATCGTCTCCTGCATGGTGGAGCCCAAGATGGGCGGGCGCACCCGCACCTATTACGTGCTCGTGCCGCCGCCGCGCAACGAGCGCGAGCCGCTCAAGGGCACGGTGGCCGCCGTATGGGAATGCTTCGGCCTGGCCTGCAATCTTTACGTGCGCAACAGCAAGGTCATTGAGCGGGCCGCCGCCGATCCCCTGCTGCCCTCCACGGAGGTGCAGGATGTGGTGCCCGGCCTGCAAACCGTTACCGAACCGCCGAAAAAAAACCCGGCCGACAAGAGCGACGGCCTGGAAGAACGCAGCCTCTGATTATAAAACGCGCTGCGGCATTGTCTGCAAACCGTTGCCGCGAAATGCGAGCAGGCGGGCTTTGCTCGCCGTAAACGAGCATTTCAAGTCTTAAAATTCTAACGTTGAACTGCTCCGGGGTTCCGCGCAGGCCGACGCCGCAATGCGTCGGCCTGTGGCGTATCCGGCCCCGGCGCGCCATTCCGCGCTTGACGGAACGGCCCGGATTGATGACAACCTCTCAGGAGCAGCTTCGTCCGGGTTCCAATGTCCTTCACCTTCACCATTCCCCTCTTGAGTCGCCATGAAATTTCTTTCGTCCCAGATCGCCCTGTTTATGCAGCAGCACAGCGTGCGCCGCAACATGGGTTTTCTGCTGCGCTTTTTCGCCATGCTGCTGGGCCTTATCGCCCTCTACAGCATTTTGTTTCACTACATCATGCAATACGAGCACCGCAGCTTCTCCTGGGTGACCGGCGTGTACTGGACGCTGACGGTCATGTCCACCCTGGGCTTCGGCGACATTACCTTCACTTCGGATCTGGGACGGGTTTTCTCCATCGTAGTGCTCATGTCCGGCGTGCTGCTGCTCCTGATCATGCTGCCCTTCACCTTTATCCAGTTTTTTTACGCCCCGTGGCTGGAGGCCCAGAAAAAGGGCCATACGCCCCGCTCCATTCCCCCGGATACCAAAGGGCACGTCATTGTGGTCAGCACCAGTCCCATTGCCCTCAACCTGGTGGACGATCTGAAAAATTACGGCGCGCATTGCGTGCTGCTCTGCCGTGACAGCCAGACCACCCTGGACCTGTTGGATCAGGGCTATGACGCGGTGGTGGGCGAACACGACTCTAGCGAGGTCTACCGCAACCTGCGCCTGTCCGAGGCCGCCATGCTGGTGGCCCTGGACAGCGACGTGCGCAATACCAACATCGTGTTCACCGCCCGCGACGTGGACGCCAAGGTGCCCATTGTGGCCGCGGCCCAGAGCGAAGACGCCATCGACATCCTGCAACTGGCCGGCAGCAGCCATGTCTTTCAGTTCCACAAACTGCTGGGCGAAGCCCTGGCCCGTCGCGTGCTCAACTCCCAGGCCCGCTCCAGCGTGATCAGCCGCTTCAATGAACTGGTGGTGGCCGAAGCCCCGGTCATGCGCACGCCCCTGGTGGGCAAATCCCTGCGCGAAAGCGGCCTGCGCAAGGCCACCGGCGCCAACGTCATCGGCCTGTGGGAGCGCGGGAAATTCGTACTGCCCGCCCCGGACACGGTGTTCACGGACACCATGGTTATGGTTATTGCCGGTACCTACCAGCAGATCGACGCCGTCAATCATCTGCTGGGGCCGTGCGATCCCGCCAAGCATACCTGCAATGACGCGTCGGTGGTCATCCTCGGCTGCGGGCGGGTGGGCCTGGCAGCCGCGCGTCAATTGCACGCCAGCGGCCGCGAGTACAGCATTGTGGACAAAAATCCCAAACCCCGCGTCCAGAAAGAGCATATGGTCGTGGGCGACGCCGCGGACCTGGACGTGCTGGAAAAAGCGGGCATCCGCACCGCGCCCTCTGTGCTCATCACTACCCATGACGACGACACCAATATTTATCTGACCCTTTACTGCCGCCGCCTGCGCGAGGACATCCAGATCATCAGCCGCGCCACGCTCGACCGCAACGTGGGCATCCTGCACGCTGCCGGGGCGGATTTGGTGCTCTCCCTGGCATCCATGGTCACCAACAGCATCATCAATCTGCTGGCTCCCGGCAAAGTGACCATGATCAACGAAGGTCTGAACATTTTCCGCAGCGCCGTGGGCAAGAGCCTGGCGGGTAAGCCGCTCATGGGCAGCGGCATCCGCAGCCTGACCCATTGCAGCGTGGTGGCCCTGCGCGACACGGACGGAGAAATGCATATCAACCCCGATCCCGGCCACGTTTTTGAGGAAGGCGAGGAAATGTATCTCATCGGGGATTCGCAGGCGGAAAAGGCCTTTTACGAAAAATTCGGCCAGGATTCCGCTCTGACGGATTAAAACGCCGGAAGGAAATACACGGCGGACGCTATCATCGCATTGAAACTGTCTGACCGCTCCCTAACATACGCGTTTCGCTCAGGTTCCCTGAGCGGAATCCGCGCCCGGCACCATCCCGCTTGCGAGCGAAGAACAAAAAAAGCGCAATCAGCACCGCCCCTTCAAGGGGCGGTTTGATTTGGCCCTATAAGGGCCTGTTACTCGTCCGCCCCCTGAAGGAGGCCAGACCTGACTTCCGCCGCTATTTCTAGCGACCCATAAATGGGTCTTTATGTTCAAACAAACTATGCTGATCGGCTATGTTGTCTCGTATCTCTTGCTCACGAATATACTTCAAAAGGGTGGCTTCATTCACCCCTACCGTGCTGACAAAATAGCCTTTGCACCAGAAATGGCGGTTCCCAAACTTATATTTCAAGTTCGAAAACTGCTCGAATATCATTAACGCGCTTTTTCCCTTCAAGTATCCCATGATTTATGCCACGCTATACTTGGGAGGTATTTTTATGCACATGTGGACATGATCAACACATGCATGCGCTTCTAATATCTCAATCTTTTTGTACTCACACAACCTCCTTAATATCAGGCCAATTTCTTTCTTGTATTTGCCATAAATAATTTTGCGCCTGAATTTCGGTGCAAACACAATATGATATTTGCAATTCCAACGCGTGTGCTCTAAACTTTGATCATCCATTGTCGCTCTCCTTTGCTACTACGGAAGTCAGGACAACTTTTTTGTAGCAAAGGAGAGCTTCTTTTTTGACAGCTATAGGCTTCGCCTTTTTGGAACTCCCCGCTTAGCGGGGAGTTTTCGCTCATAAAAAACGTGGGAAGGCTCCAGGCCTTCCCACGTTACACGTCGCCGGACGGAATGACTCAGGCCTGTTCGAGGGCCTGGTCCAGATCCGCCAGAATGTCGTCCAGATTTTCCAGGCCCACGGAAAGACGCACCATGCCTGGCGTAATGCCCGCCTCCCGCAGCTGTTCGTCGCTCAACTGGCGATGGGTGGAGCTTGCCGGATGCAGCACGCAGGTGCGGATATCCGCCACATGCACCTGGAGGGAAATCATTTTCAGGCTGTCGATGAAGCGCGCTCCGGCTTCGCGTCCGCCCTTGAGCGAAAAGGAAACCACGCCGCTGCATCCCTCAGAAAGATATTTATCGGCCAAGGCCTTGTTGGGATTGCCGGGCAGACGGGGATACTTCACCGACTCCACCTTGTCGTGCCCCGCGAGATAGTGGGCGGCGGCCTCGGCGTTGCGGCAATGTTTTTCCATGCGCAGGGGCAGGGTTTCCAGCCCCTGATTGATGTAGAACGCGCCCTGCGGTGTCTGGCAGCAGCCCATGTCGCGCATAAGCTGCGCGCGCGCCTTGACGATGTAGGCGGCCCTGCCGAAGGTTTCGCTGTAGATCAGGCCGTGGTAGGAGGGGTCGGGCTCGGTGAATTCCGGGAATTTTCCCGAGGTCCAGTCAAAGTTGCCGCTGTCCACAATGACGCCGCCCATCTGCAGGGCATGCCCGTCCATATATTTTGTGGTGGAATGCACCACGATATCCGCCCCGAAGGCAAAGGGACGGCAGAGCACGGGCGTGGCAAAGGTATTGTCCACGATCAGCGGCAGCCTGTGCCGGTGAGCCAGTTTAGCGAAACGCTCGATATCCAGCACGTCCATGGAGGGATTGGTCAGGGTCTCGCCGAACACCGCTCTGGTATTGGGCCGGAAGGCCTTTTCCAATTCTTCGTCGGAAGCGGTCTGATCCACAAATGTCACTTCAATGCCCAGCCTCTTCAGGGTCACCGCAAAGAGGTTGAAGGTGCCCCCGTAAATGCTGGAGGCACTGACCACGTGCTCGCCGCTCTGCGCCAGGTTCAGCACGGCAAGCATGCTGGCGGCCTGGCCCGACGAGGTGCACAAAGCGCCCACTCCGCCCTCCAGAGCGGCGATTTTTTGCTCCACGGCGTCCACGGTGGGATTGCCCAGGCGGGTATAGAAAAAGCCCGCTTCGGCCAGATCGAACAGTTTGGCCACCTCGGCCGTGGAGTCATATTTGAAGGTCGTGCTCTGGGCAATGGGCAATACGCGCGGCTGGCCGTTTTCAGGGCTGTAACCGGCGTGCAGGCAAAGGGATTCCAGTTTCATGGCGTTACGTTCCTCGGAAATAGGGCTGAATGTCCGCGCGATCTGGGGCATTTTCATTCTGAAAAAAATAGTTCCAACAAGCAATATCGCCGGGCATCGTAAGCAATTTCATTGACAAGATGCTCCGACGCCGGAGATGCGGAACCGCTCCACAGCGTACCGGCGGGCCGCCGATATCACGTCATACAGGCATGGCGCGGCAGCAAACTATCCCATGCGCCCGGCCAAGGCAACTGTCCGGCTTTTCCCTTGTGACGATGCGCGCAAATGACAACAAAAAAATTTTCTCCCTATTGACCCTTCATCTTTCAGGGTATATTCTCAATTGCAAATGGTGGTTGTCCCCTTTGTTCGGGACAGGACAGGGCAATGTCTCCGTAGCCGCCATTGACCGTGAGGATGGCACGCCATCCGAAAGTGATTGCTGACATCTTGCACAGACAGCCGCCGCAGACGCAACGGACATTAACATCCCGGAAGCGTACCGCTCTTTTCCGCGACGGATATCTGCCCTGTGCTCAGCAAGGGAAACTCTGTGGCAGGGTTTCCGTTTCAGCTTTTCACTCACCTTTGCCAGGAGGCTATTATGCGTATTGCCGTGGGTCTGGGCAAACAAAGCGGAGAGGAGCGTTTAGAACGCCAGGGCATCAGCCGCCGCGATTTCATGAAATTCTGCACGGCGGTGGCGGTGACCATGGGCATGGGCCCGGCCTTCGCCTCTGACGTGGCCGCGGCTTTGACAGGCCGCCGTCCTTCGGTCGTGTATCTGCACGCCGCCGAATGCACGGGCTGTTCCGAAGCCCTGCTGCGTACTTATAAACCTTTCATCGACAGCCTGATCATGGATACCATTTCCCTGGATTACCATGAAACCATCATGGCCGCCGCCGGCGAAGCCGCGGAAGAGGCCCTGCACCAGGCCGTCACCGCCCCCGAAGGCTTTATCTGCATCGTGGAAGGGGCCATCCCCACGGCCATGGAGGGCAAATACGGTTACATCAGCGGCAAGACCATGTACGACATCTGTAAGGGCATTCTGCCCAAGGCCAAGGCTGTGGTAAGCATGGGCACCTGTGCCTGCTACGGCGGCGTGCAGGCCGCCAAGCCCAACCCCACGGCGGCCAAGGGCGTCAACGACGCTTTCGGCGACCTGGGCGTCAAGGCCATCAATATCGCCGGCTGCCCGCCCAACCCGCTCAATCTGGTGGGTACCCTGGTGGCCTTCCTCAAGGGCCAGAAAATCGAACTGGACGAAAACGGCCGCCCGCTCATGTTTTACGGCCAGAGCGTGCATGATCTGTGCGAACGCCGCAAACATTTCGACGCCGGCGAATTCGCGCCCTCCTTCAATTCCGAAGAAGCCCGCAAGGGCTGGTGTCTGTATGAAGTGGGCTGCAAAGGCCCCCAGACGTACAACAACTGTCCCAAGGCTCTGTTCAATCAGACCAACTGGCCGGTGGGCGCCGGACATCCCTGCATCGGTTGCAGCGAGCCCGGCTTCTGGGACGAAATGACGCCATTCTACCAGAACTAGGGGGGAAGTTATGAGCGAAGTCATTAAAGCGCCCCAGAGCGATTACACCGGCCCTGTGGTAGTGGATCCGCTGACCCGTATTGAGGGGCATCTGCGTATTGAAGTGGAAGTGGAAAAGGGCAAGATCAAGGAAGCCCGCAGCTGCGGCACCTTGTTCCGCGGCCTGGAACTCATTCTCAAGGGCCGCGACCCGCGCGACGCCCAGCACTTTACCCAGCGTACCTGCGGCGTCTGCACCTACACGCACGCCCTGGCCTCCACCCGTGCGCTGGAAGACGCCATCAACAAGCCTATTCCGGCCAACGCCACCTATCTCCGCAACCTGGTGCTGGGCATGCAGTTTCTACATGACCATCTGGTGCATTTCTATGCTCTGCACGCTCTGGACTTTGTGGATGTGACCGGCGCCCTGCAGGGCGATCCGGCCAAGGCGGCCAAGATCGCCACCTCCATTTCCGCGCGCAAGGTTACGGCCGACGATTACAAAGCCGTCCAGAGCAAACTCAAAACCTTTGTGGACAGCGGCCAGCTCGGCCCCTTTACCAACGCCTACTTCCTGGGCGGCCATCCGGCCTATACCTTGAGCCCGGAACTCAACCTGATCGCCACGGCCGACTATCTGCAGGCCCTGCGCGTCCAGGTGGAAGCGGCGCGGGCCATGGCCGTTTTCGGGGCCAAAAATCCGCACACCCAGTTCACCGTAGGCGGCGGCGTGACCTGCTATGACGCCCTGACCCCCGAGCGGATCAAGGAGTTCAAGGAACTCTACAAGAAGACCCGCGCCTTTATCGAAAACTACTACATCCCGGATCTGCTCGCCGTGGCCGCCAACTACAAGGAATGCGCCACCTACGGCGGCACGCACAACTTCATGGCCTTCGGCGAATTCCCGGCCCCCGGCGGCGAACGTGACCTGCAAAAGCGCTGGCTCAAGCCGGGCGTCATTCTGGACCGCAAGATCGGCAATCCCCAAGGCTTTGATCCTTCCAAGATTGAGGAACACGTCCGCCACAGCTGGTACGAAGGCGACAAGGCTCTGCCGCCCTATCAGGGCGAAACCAAACCCGCCTTCACCAGTATGGGCGACACGGATCGTTACTCCTGGCTCAAGGCCCCGCGTTACGACGGCATTTCCATGGAAACCGGCCCCCTGGCCCAGGTGCTGGTGGCCTACACCCAGAACCACAAGACCGTGAAGCCGCTGGTGGACAATGTGCTCAAGACCCTGAATGTGGGACCGGAAGCGCTCTTCTCCACCTTGGGCCGCACGGCCGCGCGTGGTATCGAAACCCTGGCCATTGCCCAGCAGATCGAAACCTGGCTGAATGAATACGAAGATAACATCACCAAAGACAAGCAGATCGTGGAGAACTACGACGCGCCCAAGGACGCCAAGGGCGTGGGCTTCGTCAACGCGCCGCGCGGCGGCCTCTCCCACTGGCTGCGGACTGATGCCGACGCCAAGATCGCCAACTTCCAGCTTGTGGTGCCCACGACCTGGAACCTGGGACCGCGGGACGGCAAGAACGTGCCCGGCGCGGCCGAGGAAGCCCTGGCGGGTACGCCGGTGGCCGATCCCAAGCGTCCGGTGGAAATCCTGCGCGTCATCCACTCCTTCGACCCCTGCATCGCTTGTGCCGTACATGTGATCGACGGAGAAACCAACGAAGTGCACAAGTTCAAGGTTCTGTAGAGCAGGCTTTGCACAGTCTATACAAGGGCGGGGTAATTCCCCGCCCTTTTTCTGATCCTCTCCTTCTCCAAAACCGTCAGGGGGACGCATGAACGACAAAAGGATACTGATTCTGGGCGTGGGCAACATTCTGCTGACGGATGAAGGCTTCGGCGTGCGGGCCGTGGAATACCTGGAAGCCCACTACCGCTGGCCCGCGCATGTCCGCCTGATGGACGGGGGTACCCAGGGTCTGATGCTGATGCCGGAACTGCAGGAGTGCGATTTTCTAGTGGTGCTGGACGTGGTGCTGGGACCGGAAGCGCCGGGCACGGTCTACCTGCTGGAGGGCGAGGATTTGCGCAAGAGCCTGAGTTTCCGCGACTCCATGCATCAGACGGACCTGCTGGACACGCTGATCACTTGTGATCTGGCCGGAAACAGGCCGGAGGCGGTTGTCATCGGCCTGCAGCCCTTTGATTATAAGACCATGCATGTGGGACTGAGCCCGCAGGCGGAAGCCCTGCTGCCGGAGTTCTGCCGCAAGGCCGTGGCGGAAATGGCCCGGCGCGGCATCCTGGCCGAGCCCAAGGCGGAGTAATGCTGAAAGACTCTGCAACGCGCTGATCAGAAAAACGTGACTATCGCCCGAATCGCGCGGAGTTTGAAAAACAGAGGATAAGAAGATGTAAAGGCGAGGCATCGCGCCGGAAGGGTTGTGAAATGCTCCGCAATCACCTCTACTGAACAAAAAAGCCGCTGAGCGCGGCTTACAGCTGTTTTTTCTTTTCTTCGCCCAATTCCGGCGGCAACGACTCTTCGCTGTACAGTTTTATGCTCGCTTCCCGCAAAAGCCGGGCCCATACCCCCTCGCCGGTACACAGCCTACGGCTGAACGTACCGTCATAGATCAGGCCGAAGCCGCAGGACGGCGAACGGCTCTTGAGAATGGCCGCCACGCAGCCCTGCTCCAGCGCCTCGCGCAGGGCCAGTCGCGCGCCGCGTAAAAAATCTTCGCTCAGATCCTGTCCGTCGCGGGAAAGCACCCGTCCTCCCACCTGTTCACAGGGTGGCCGGGGAATCGGCAGTGCGGCCAAACCTTCCGGGCATGCCGGAACGGCCCGCCCCTCTTCCACCAGACGAATCACCGTCGGGCAGGGATTGCTGCCGCCGTCATAACGGCAAGCCTGCCCGGCCAGACAGGCACTGACCACGTAGCGCATTCGCTGAATCCCCATCGTCAACGTCCGGCCGCCAGCATGTGCCGTTCCTGCATGCCGGCGCGCACGGCGCGTCCCACGGCGTCCGCAGCCTCCTGCGTGACGGGCACATCGGAGTAGTACAACGCACCACTGTCCAGGCCGTATTGTTCCTGCACGGCATCGTAGTGTTGCCAGGCGGGCGACAGCGCTACCAGTCGCGGGGTGAGCACTGCGAAAAAAAGCCAGAGGGCCAGTGCCCAGCTTCCCATTTTCAACAGATTGCGTACGGCAGGCGGCATACATTCTCCCATTACGGGCCGCCACGGAAAGCCCGCGGCGGCCCGCCGTCAAACACACACTAGATCTTGGCGGTGATTTCCGGGAAGACCTTGTAGAACATAATCCAGGCCATGAGCAGCGTCAGGCACAGGTTCAGCGACTGACCGCAGATGTAAAGGATGATGGGCTTGCCGCCCTTGAAGTACTTGCCCAGTTCGCGGAAGTTGGTGGTCAGGCCGATGGCCACGAAGGCCAAACCGAAGAACCAGCCGCGCAGGGGCACGGAAACCTTGTTGGTGCCGTTGTCCACCAGCATCTTGCCGAAGTCCGCACCGAGACCGCTGCTGATCAGCGAGAAGATGATGGAAACCGCCAGGAAGCCGATGACGAACTTGGGGAAACGATGCCAGATTTCTATGGCGCCCACGCGCTGGCCGCAGGCCTGCGCGTCCACCTTGGTGCACCAGTACAGGGCCACGCAGAAGGCGGTCACGCCGATAAGCACATTCTGGATCATCTTAACCGTGGCGGCCACCTGCAGGGCCTTGGGGCCGATGAACGCGCCCGCCGCGGCCACGGCGCCCGTGGCGTCCACGGTGCCGCCGATCCAGGCGCCGCCCAGCACTTCAGGCATGCCCACCCACTTGATGAAGGCGGGCATCACCACCATCATGATGGCCGTAAAGGTCAGGGACAGACCGATGGAGAGGGTCAGTTCCTCTTTTTTGGCCCGAGCCGCAGCCGCCGTGGCGATGGCCGCCGAGGTGCCGCACACGGACATGTCGGCCGAAATGACGATGTTCAGGGTTTGGGATGGCATTTTCAGCACCTTCTGGCCGAAAATGTAGGTACTGACCAAGACGATGGGCGTCACCACCCAGGCCACGAAAATGCCGGGGATGCCGATAGCCATAATCTTGTGGAAAAGTACTTCCGCGCCCAGCAGCACGAGACCGGCCTTGATGAAGTATTCCACCTGCGCGCCCTCTTTAAGCCATTTGGGCGTGCCGAAGGTATTGGCAATGATCATGCCGATGGCGATGGACCAGATTTCGGCATTGATACCGTAAAGACGCATGGTCTTCTGGTTGCCCAGGATATTGGCAAGCACGCACAGCAGATACACGCCCAGGAAGGCCACAAAAAACTTGCCCACGTTGAAGCCCATGAATTTGGCGCCGATGGAAGTCAGCACGGCCAGCGCGAGCCCCAGCACAATCAGGGTGGGAATGCGGTTGAAAGGCTTGACCAGCTTTTTAGAGATGTCGGCGGTCGCTTTCTTGGCGGCCTGCCATTCACCGATGGACTTTTCAGCGGCGGCGTTCAGCGTGGCGTCGCCGAACGTGGCGGCCGCAGCGGCGGCCTGCGCCTCTTTGGCCTGGGCCAGAGCGGCGGCTTCGGCCTGTTTGGCCGCATCCACTTTCGGCATGACGGCTTCATTGGCCTTGTCGGCCTGGGCCTGCGACATCATCAGGGCGTCCAGGGGATTGGACTGCCAGCGGGCCGGTGTTTTCAGCTGATTGATAAGCAGCTTGACCGAAGCCAGATTCTGTCCCTGAAGCCCTTTTTGGGCCGCGGAAGCCTGATACCATTCTATGGTTTTGAAAGGTTTGGCGGATTCGGCTTTCATAACCGCCGCGTACTGCTCATACTTGCTCTCCAGCTCCTGACGGCCGCCGAAGACCAGGCAACTTGCCACGATCAGAATAAAGAAGCCGATCCAGATGGCCCAGTAATCTTCCTTTTTCCACAGGTCGGACCATTGCGACTTAGCCCTGTCGACAACGATCGCCGAGCTTTCTTGAGACATTCACTCCTCCTTATCAAGACCATTGTTTTCAGACATTCCCCACATATCGGGAACGTCTCACCACCATAAGTAAATTGAACACTGGGATTGCATGGGCTACTTTACAATACAAACTAATATAAAAATTTTCAAGTCACAAATCTTTGGAACCCCTACCCCACGGAATGACACTGTCCATTTCATCGTCGGAAAAACTTTCTGCGCTTTGACCAAAAATTTATTGACAATCCCCCCAACCTCATCTATTTTTCCACCTCGTGTTGGGCTGTCGTTCAATTGGCAGGACGGCGGATTCTGGCTCCGCTAATCAAGGTTCGAGTCCTTGCAGCCCAGCCAACACATGCGTCCCCATCGTCTAGCCGGCCCAGGACAACGGCCTTTCACGCCGTCGACAGGGGTTCAAATCCCCTTGGGGACGCCAAATTTAGGTACAAAAGGAACCCCCCGGCATAGCCGGGGGTTCTTCATATGCGCCTGTAAGGCTTTCTTACCAGCTGCGCCCTAGCAGGCGCTCTTGCGATCTGACATTTGCATTTCTGTTACTTGCGGCCCGTAAACGGGCTCCTTGGGTAGGGTAGGCTCAACTGATCGCCAAGTTTATCCGACTCCAGCTGATGCTTGATGTAATCCTGAATCTTGGCCTTATTCTTGCCCACTGTATCGACGTAATACCCACGGCACCAAAATTCTCGATTGCGGTATTTGAACTTCAAATCCCCAAATTGTTCATAGATCATGAGACTACTCTTACCCTTTAGATAGCCCATAAAACTCGACACACTCATTTTGGGGGGAATCTCAAGCAGCATGTGGATGTGGTCTGGGCAACATTCTGCCTCCACTATTTTTACATCCTTCCATTCGCACAACTTGCGCAGAATTTCGCCAATGGCGCGCTTCTTTTCACCATAGAACACCTGGCGGCGATATTTAGGCGCAAAAACAATGTGATATTTGCAGTTCCACCTTGTGTGGGCTAAACTTTTGGCGTCACCCATCGTGACCTCCTTTTGATTTGTTGACTCGCAGTTGCCAGACCGCGAGACTTTTTAACAAATCAAAAGGAGTTTTACTGACATGGGCAAAGCTGTAAGCTTTTTAGAACCCCCCGCCTAGCGGGGGGTTTTCTCCATACAAAAAAGAATGCCAAGGTCTAAAAGACCTTGGCATTCTTTGGTTTTTCCTTCCGGTATGGTTTCCCAAAGTCCAGCCTCGTCCGCTTGCATCCAAACATTTTATGGGTATATCCGTAGGTAGAAATGTGGTACGACATTTCTGGTGCCTACATGAATAACCGCGCGGAATCAAAAATATTTTTATCCATGTGGGTATCACTTCGTCCAACGACAGCCAAGGAGTGCCCATGCCTCTTACCGATACCCACATCCGCAGTCTGAAACCCGACGTGAAGCCCCGCAAGTATTTTGACGGCGGCGGTCTGTTTCTCTTCATCCCCGCCAACGGAAGCAAACTCTGGAGAATGGCCTACCGTTTTGACGGCAAAAGCAAGCTGCTCAGTTTCGGGGAATATCCCACCGTATCGCTCAAGGACGCCAGAGAACGCCGCGAAGAGGCGAAGCGCATGTTGTCCAGGGAGATTGACCCGTCAGACCACAAGCGACAGCTACGGCAGGCCAGAGCCATCGCGGAACGCGACAGCTTCCAGAATATCGCCAGAGAGTGGCAATGCAGGCAGCTGTGATATCTCTTCCGTCACAATGTCGCGGTTGCTTTTTGAACTGGCTGTCATGAGACCTCTTCCCGGTTTTTCCAAAACAGGTCATAGGCGACAGATGCGTCTGCTTCATACAAAGGCCCTTCTTTCCCGGTCCCTATCCCCATTGCCACCGGACGGGAAAAGACAGAGTTACGGCAGGCGGAACAAGTCGCTCGCCGGAGTTCGCCAGTGCCGATAAAAACCAAGCCGGTATGCAGCCGCTTTACTGTCAAATCTCTTCCCATTCGCCGACACTGCCGCGTTGTTGTTCTTCAATGTAGGTTACCATCCCAGAAAAACAAATTAAGCTATAAATCTGGCGCACCTGCATTGAAACGCCGAACTCTTTTTCCATGAAATGGACCAGCCGTACCGCCAGCAGGGAATTTCCCCCATCGCTGAAAAAATTGCTGTCACTCTCCGGTTGAACATGGAGCACATCGCTCCACCAGCCGCTAAGGGCCTTGGCCACCTCGGAATCGAATTCGGACGGTTGTTCCCTGCTCCGCTCGGCCAGTCGCGTCATTTCTTCTTTGCACATGGAACGCAAAGCGGCATGGTCGATTTTTCCCGTATGGATACGCGGCATATCTTCCATCCAGAGAACATAACGTGGGATGAAAGCGGCAGGCAGCCTTCCCTCCAGTTGCGAGCGCAGGACCGCCGACAAGAGCTCCAACACAGGCATTTTTTCCACGCGGGACATATTTCCGCGGTCAGCTGCAAGGCATGCCACAAGGCTGTCGTGACCATTGTCATCCATGCAGAGCACCGAGGCCTGCTGAACGCCGGGCAGAGCAAGAAGCAGCCCTTCCACTTCCTGAGGAGCGATCTTTTGTCCACGGATCTTGATCTGCCGGTCAGTTCTTCCAAGGCAAATCAGATTCCCGTCTTCCGTCCAGACTCCCATATCACCGGTGCCGAAGGCGGGTTCTTCCTTATGCCTGAAAAAAGCGTCTGTTTTGATTATGCTGCCGTTTTCCTGAAGATAGCCCTGGCAAACCATTCTGCCGCATACGCAGATTTCCCCGCGCATGCCGGGAGGAAGCACGGCTCTGGTCTTGTCCATGAGAAGGATACGGCCACCGGCGATGGGTTTTCCGGCCGGGACAGCTGATGTGCCTGTGAGGGAGGAAGAACAGAGATGCCATGCGGCATCGCAGGTTATCTCGGTGCTGCCGTAAAAATTATAGATTTTCGCTGCAGGGAAGGCGCGTTGCAGGCGGTGCGCCAAAACAGAAGGCAGAGGTTCGCCGCTGGACACAATATGCCGCAAGGCGTCCGGAGTCCCCTTTCCTCGTTCCGCCATGGCGGCAAATTCACGCAGCAGGCTCGGCACCGCCACAAGCCGCGTGATTTTTTCGGTCTTCAAAATTTCATACAGCGTATCCACATGGGCGATGCTTTTTTCCTCCATGAAAAACACGGGGAAGCCATAAAACAGCGGCCCGAAAATTTCGCAAAAGCAGTCGCCGAATGCCATGTCCGTCTTGGAGCATCCCTTGTCCTGCACGGTTGGCGGCATTAATTTTTCTCCCCATTCAAGCCTTCCCACAAGACCGGCATGGGAGAGAGCCACCCCCTTGGGCCTGCCGGTGGAACCGGAGGTGAAGATCACCCAGGCAGTTCGCTCCAACATCCCGGCTGGACGTTCGGCCGCGAGAACCGCTGCCCCGGCGTTTCCCTGCACAATATCGCTCCCCAGCACAACAGGACCTGTGAAAGCCCTTTCCAGGCACCGGCCCCAAAGTCCTGCCAGGTCTTGCGGACAGTTTGCCACAAGCGCAACGGGACTGGCGTGTTCCAGTATGGAAAGCGCTCTTTCGGCGGGCAACGTGACGCTGATGGGCATGACCGCCGCTCCCAGTCGCCATGCCGCGAGCATGGCCGCCGCAAGCTCGGCTCCTCGCGGCATGTAGAGTGCGATGAGGCGTGGATGCTCCAAGGGAGTTTCGGCTGAAAGGGCGGGGACAAGGTTTTTCATTGTTTCCGCCATGCCTACGGCCCGTGAAAATAACTCAAGGTAGCTGTATTCCCGGCGGTCCCGGCCCGCATACTCCATAATCGCGACCTGATACGGATGGCGGCGTGCCGTCTCAACAAACCAGTCCCATAGGGATGCATGCCGCAGGGGAACGGCCGCCTGGCAGTTCACGCTCTCAAGCAGCGCCTCATCCCGGTCAAGGCAATATCGCATTTCTGAAAGAGCCATATCCGGTTGGCGGGCGCATTGAGCAACGACATACTCCAGCCTGGCAAACAGGTTTTCCACATGTTTGCGCTCCATCACGGCCTCATCAAACACCACAACGAAGCTCAAGCCGCCATCAGCCTCATGCAGAGCAACCTCCATGTCCATACCGCTCTTGTGTTCTCCTCCCGCCGCAATGGATAAGGTCACGTCCCCGGCCCTGACCAGGTTTTTGTCGGTATTGTCCTGGCTGAACGTTATGGAGAAAAATGTCTTTCCGGCGGATTCCATGCTTGAGTCGTCGCTTCTTACCAGCAGTTCAAAAGGGGCGAGCTCATGTTGCTTGGCCAACATCAGTCCCTTATGGGCGGCTTCCAGAATATCCTCAAAGGTTTGGGCTCCGGCAAAATCAAAAGCCAGGGGCTGCGGGTTGACCAGCATACCCACGATACTTTCCAGGTCGGGAAGAAAACGCTGCGCCGAGTAAGTGCCCAGAAGAATGCGCTCACTTCCAGAGTAGCGTGAGGCCAGGAGGGCGAAACCGGCCAGAAGGAAAATAAAGGGCGTTACTTTTTCCTGCGCCGCCGCCCGACGCACCTGCTCCGCCAGAGCATGAGGAAGGGTATGCCGAAAGAAACTGTGGCTTCCGCCTCCCCCTCTTGCCTGTGGCCTTGCCCCGGCCAGGCTTGCGTGAAAAGAAGCCGGCTGCGCATCCAGGCTGCGCAGGGCCGCAGCATAGGCGTCCGTGTGCTTCTGCATGGCGTCCATGACTTCCGGCAGACGTTCCCAGCAGGCAAAATCGCCATATGAATATTTTGCCATGGGCACTTCCGTGCCTTCCATGGCCAGGCGCCACTGGGCCAGAAAGATCTTCATGGACCAGCCGTCAAAAACCGCATGGTGGACCACAAGCAGCAGCTCGGCGGCCTGGGCTTCCCCCTCCTCCACCGGCATGAGGGCAAGGGTTCCCCGTACAAGAGGCCCCTCCAGCATAGTCAGAGCCTCCGCCCCTCTCTTCCTGGCGGCGTCCGTCCACCTGCCGGCGGCGCTTTCCGGGGAGAGGTTTCGCAGATCCAGCACCTCAAAAAGCGCTTCGATCCGAGGCAGCACCCGCTGAACAAGCAGCATGCCCCCGGCGGCGTCCGGCCTCTCATCAAAAACAGTGCGCAATGCCGGATTCGCGTTTATCGCCGTCCCGAACGCGGCAATAATGCGGTCAGTGTCGATCCGACCCCGCAGACTGAACATGAAAGGCAGATTGTACAGCCCGTTGACAGGCTGAATCATTTCGTCCACGTGGATACGTTGCTGCGCGCGCGAAGCAGGGTACAGGCCGGAAGCACTTTGCAACTGCGCCGCCTCACTGAGGGAAGGCAGTTTGTTACGCTCCTCCCCTGCACCCAAACCGGCTATATATCCGGCAAGCGCCGCAAATGAAGGGTGCTGGAATACGCTCAGTATGCCCAGATGCGGAAAACCGGCGGACATGAGTTTGTTGAGCAGACGAATGGCCGAAATGGAGTCGCCGCCGCATTCAAAAAAATTGCTTGTCTCTGATTCAGGCCTGCGGCCAAGCAATTCTTCCCATATTTTTGCCAAGGTTGAGCGCAACGGCGTATCCAGCCGCACGTCCTCGCCAGTCCGGGGCAGTTGCCATTCAAGAATGGCCTTTCTGTCCACCTTGCCGTTGGAGGTCACCGGAAAAGACGAACACAAGCCGATAAACGGCGGAATCATGTACGAAGGAAGAAAGCGCAGAAGATGGGCTCGAAGCTCCTTCAGACAAATATCTTTGCCTTCTCTCGCCCTGACCCAGGCAACCATGACAGGAGAACCCGCCGGGCCGGGCCGGGCGAGAACCACAGCTTCCTCCACGGCGGGAAAGGTCTGGAGATGGTGTTCGACCTCGCTCAGTTCAATGCGGTAACCGCCAATTTTGACTCGGTTGTCCTTGCGCCCCACGAATTCCAAAACGCCGTCGGCATGCATACGGACCATATCGCCCGTTTTGAACAGGCGCTCGCCATTTTTCCCGCAGGTGGGAAAAAGCTGTTGGGTCAGGCGGTCGTCATTGGAATATCCCGGCGACATAAAAGGACCCGTGCAGCACATTTCCCCCACCACCCCGCGCGGGCGGATATTGCCTGCCGCGTCCACGACGCGGCAGCCGCAATTGGCTATGGGGGTTCCGTACGGCAGGCTGTTCCAGCAATCCTCCACCCTGGTTACCGTATGGGTGACATTCCAGATTGTTATTTCCGTGGGGCCCCCAACCGTAACGATCTTTGCTCCGGGCGCCAGACGGAACAGCGTCCGGGCGGTTTCCAGCGGCGTCCAGTCGCCGCCGAGGCATACGACACGTAATGATGCCAGAACGCTTTTGACCTTTTCTTCAGACAGTCCACGGCAATAATCCACAAGCATGGTCAGCATGGCGGGCACGGTATGCCAGAACGTCACGCCGTGCTTTTCGATCAGCTCAAACCAGTGCCGGGGATCCTTGCGCAGGCGGGGATCGGGATAAACCGCGCACATGCCGCACAGCATATTGCCCATATACTCCGGTATGGACATGTCGTGTTGCAGGGGCGACAGGGAGAGAACCACGTCATCGGCCCCCAGCCCCAGCCTGCCCATGTGGGCGCGCACGTTGAGAATACCGGCAAAAGGCAGTTCCACCCCCTTGGGGACGCCGGTGCTGCCCGATGTGTGGATGACGCAGAAGACGCTCTTGTCCCACACTCGCCGCCCGGTCGGCAGGGCTGTGCGCACCAGCTCACCCGATGCCACATCCAGCATGGGCAGGCCGAAGGCCGCCGCTTTTTCCCGAAGCGACGCGTCGGTCACAACCATGGCCGCGCCGCAACGCCGCACGATTTCTTCCAGCCGCTCAACGGGGCTTTCCACATCCAGCGGAATGCACACGCCCCCGGCAGATCTCACGGCAAAAGGCATGATGCTCTGCCAGCGGCCTTTTTCCAGAAGAATGGCCACCCCTTCGCCGGGTTTGAGGCCGGCCTCGCACATTCGGGCTGATGCGCCGCACACGAGTGCGGACACGTCACGCCACATCAGAGCGCCCCGGACATCCTCAATGCAGACATGCTCCGCGCGCGTGGAAGAAAATTCGTCAATGACGGCGGCAACGTCCATGTCGGCAATCGCGCAATCTCCCCCCCAGGTCAAACTGTACGGGACAGGGAGGGCAAGAACAGACAGAGGAAATGCCTCATGCCAGATGTCGTCCCTGTCGGCGCAGGCGCGCACCAGGGCCTCAAAAGCGGCAAACATGTTTTCCGCAAGCCCTCTGGGGAAAACGCCATCCAGAATATCCCATGAAAGGCGCAGCTCTCCGCGCACCACGGCATACTGGGCATCAATCCAAACTTGCGGCGTCTGACTGAGCCCCTTGCGGATACGACCTATGCGTTCAAGGGGTTCCATCCAGGAAGAGCTCGCGCCCTCTCCCGAATCCGTTTCACTCGTAAAAACAAAGGGCATGCAGGCTTCCGGCCCCAATGCATTGGCCTGACGCCATTCACGCAGGATGGCCACTCCCGACACATGGCAATATTGCAGGTCTTCCAGCAGTTGAGCCATGACAAGACGGGTCCTTTCCAGAAGACTCCCGCTCGCCATGCAGTCGTATTTCACCAGCGTCATGCTGGCGAATTCACCAACGCACGCATTCACATCCGCATGCACGGGCAGCCTGTTGCCCCAGGGCACATTGATGGTGAACGCGGGTTCTTCGGACCAGTGCCCCAGGGTCTCCGCATAGCAGGCAAGCAAAAAGGCGGCCAAGGTCACTCCCTTGCCGCGCAAGGAATTTCTCAGCGTTTTGAGTCCTGCTTCCGAAAGTCTTGCTTCCAGACGATAGGACTTCACGGGGTCGTTCGAGCTCTTTTTACCGGAGCCACGGGCCTCCGGACGATAGCCCCGCTTTTTTTCAAGCGGCAGCATGGGCGCTGCCGGCAGGGTGGCCACTTTGGTTTTCCAGTAGGAAAGACTGGCCTGATAGGCGGAGGAATTCCGGAAGGACCGCATGGCAAGTACATAATCCCTGAAGCTCAAGCCCGGCGGGGGAGGTAGCGTCAGGCCGTGATACAGGGCGGCCAATTCTTCCATGAGCACGCGGTAACTCTGCCCGTCCAGGCACCATGTGTCCTGGCTGGCAAAAAGAATGTCAGTTCCGTCCGGCAGCCGCACCGCGTGAAACGCGCACTGAGGCCATGTTTCGAGCGAATAGCAGCGGCAGGACAAATCGCGGCGGATGGAGTCCAGCGTCTTGTCCGCTTCCTGGGCGGACAGGTCCGAGGCGTCCGTACGCATTATCCTGATGGGGGAATATTCCCTCAGGATGCGCTGCATGCCGTCACCGACGACCACAGCATGCAGCATGTCATGCCGCTGCACCAGCGTATTCAGGCATTTTTCCAGGCGCTCCACATCAAGGCCCGGAACCTCAAGCTCAAAGTATGCGTGAATGCCCACCTGCCCATATTGCAGCGTGTCTCCGCGCCCGATCCAGTATGCCTGCTGGTTGTCCGTCAGCGGAAAGGGCATAAAACGGTTTTGGACATCCGGACTGAGTTCCGGAATCTCCTGCCGCAGGGCCCTCTCTTCTTCCTCAAGCAATTGCAAAAGCTCCCGCTTACGCAGCCTGAGAGTATCCAGACGACTGCTTGTCAGGGCCTCTCGCGGGCCGCGGCAGACAATCTCCCCCTCTTCAGCATATAAGACTATGCCCTGACTGCGCAGTTCAAAAACAAATTCGAGAAGTTCCGCTGGATACCCGGCATTCATGGCATACCCCTAAATCTTGACGGTCAGTTCGTCCTGGGCCTTAAGCCCTGTGCCGCGGACGGGCAGGAGCCGCGCGCCCGCACCGCTCCCGGCGGCCGTCGGGCCGTTCATTCTGGCATTTTCAATGAAAAGCCTGACCATATAGGCGGTACGCGGATGTGAAAAAAGTCTGAAAGGAACCGCCACCTGAAAGACGGAGCGGAAAACGGCAATCAGTTGCGCGGCAAGCAATGATGTGCCGCCGTGATCAAAGAAAGCGTCATTTTCGCTGAAAGCCTCAGACCGCAACACTGCCTGAAAGGCCGCGCAAACGTCACCACCGGAGGAAAACGGTTTCACGGCAGGGGGCACCGGCAGGCGCTTTTGATCAACTTTGCCGTGGGCGGTCAGCGGAATGGATTCCACAACGAGGATGTGTCCGGGAACGAGATGGGCGGGAAGTTCTTCCGCAAGAGCCTTGCGCAGGTTCTCAGCGAAAATCTCGGGTTCCATGCCGAACGCGGAGCCGTCGGCCACTACATAGGCGACAATGGTCGGGTAGTCCCCGCGCACAAAGGCGACATGCACATTGGACACGCGGGGTTGGCGCATGACGGCCGAACTGATTTCACCGGGGTCCACCCTTTTGCCCCCGATCTTGAACTGCGCGTCGCTTCTCCCTACCAGAACAAGCCGCCCGTCAGGTTGCAGATAGGCCATATCACCTGTCCGGTAGCGGCGTTTTCCGCTCCGGGGGTCAGTCACAAAGCAACGGGCCGTCCGTTCCGGATCATTTATATACCCGAGCCCCACGCCCGGCCCGCCGATGAGCAGTTCCCCCACCTGCCCTGCGGGCAGAGGCGCAAGATCGTCATCTACGACCAACAGCTCCGCATCGCCAAAGGGTTTTCCCACTGCAAGGGGACCTTCGGGCAGAGGAAGGTCTATGTTTCCGGCGGCGGCGACCGCGCAGGTTTCCGCCGTCCCGTAAGAGTTGTTCATTACGATGCCGGGGCAGGCGCGCATGATCTTTTCTATACGGTCCTTATTGGGCAATTCTCCGCCGAAAATCAGGACTTCAAGACCGCTGAAAACGCTTTCATCCTGTGCGGCAAGCGCGCTCATGACGCTTACAGGCATGGCTGCCGTATTGATCTCCCATTTTTTCAGATGCATTTTCAGACTATGGGCATCAAGCAGCGTTTCTTCCGGGGTAAGCACGAGCGTGCAGCCGTTCAGCAGGCTGATCCAGAGCTCTATAATGGAAAGATCAAAAGTAAGTGCCCCTCCGTAAAGCACTCTCTTGCCGGCGCTGAATCCGGGCATGCCCCGTGAGCCGACAAAATTGGCGCAAATGCCGTCATGGGGCAGGGCCACCCCCTTGGGTGTTCCGGTGGAGCCCGAGGTGTGTATGACATACAGCGGCGGGGGCATATCCCCATACCGGGCCCGCATCACATCTCTCATTTCCACTCTGCTCCAGGATGAAACAACCTTCCCGGCTCCAAGCAGATCATCGGTATAAACAACGGGCGTTTCACCGCCCCAGCCGGACACGGACATACCCTCCTTATCGCACACAAGCAGACACATGCGACAGTTGCCCCTGACCGCTTTCAGACGGTTGTCCGGCCAGTCGCAGCCCAGGGGCATATAGGGAATGCCCGCTTTGGCGGCCCCCACCGCGGCCACGACATGCCGCGCCGAGCGGCAGTGATAGAACCCGATGACCGGCAAGGTATCTATCGAGTATGGCATCTCTCCCTGCAGAATCCCGGCATCGCCGGCACGGGTAAAAATTGCGGCGGCTCTGTCGGAAAGCAAATCGAGATCCGAAAACGACAGGCACAGGTCAGGTCCCATAACCGCCGGAACGGCTGGGTTGGAGCGCGCCACTTCTGTAAAGCGTCTAAGCAGATCTGTTGCCATGACTCCTCTCTTACTGGACGGTAAAAACAATCCTCACAAAGCAATGTGAGAAGGTTTGTCTATGATACACGCGATGCACTCGCTGTCATGCCCATTTTGGTTATTTTTTTGCCCATAATGACAAGATATTCACGGCCATATATGGAGGATAACTATCCATATATTAATTAAAAATTCCCATAACTTTTTTTGGGATAAAAAAAATACAAACATGAGCAGCCCCCATGTCGGATCATGCGATATCTTGGATCGCGTCTGAAATGCAGCATGCCTATCGCAAGGAGAGCTGGCATGAAAAGCCCACGGGAAAATCCGACCAAGCCGCATGTTGCCCTGCGTCCGGCCCCCTTTGATACAGAGACTGAAGGCGAGGAGAAAGTGCACGTATACCTTACCCACGCCCGCGACCTGATGGACTTGGCCTCCCCGGCGCAGCAGGGGCACGGCCTGGAAGCGTTGCTGGAACGCGAAGATCCGGCGTCCACGCTGGGTCGGGCTTTTGCCCTGCTTTCCCCGCAGGAACAATACAAAGCGCTTCGTTTTCACCGACTGAATGACGGAATCCTGTATATGGCGTCCCATGCTGCCCTGCGCATGTTATTAAGCCTGGAAAAAGGCCGCCGTTTGCCGCATGAGTGGCTTTTCGCCTCCAGCAATTACGGTAGACCCTACCTTGTCGCCGACGCCTTCTGCGACTTTAACCTTTCCCATTCCTGGCCATGGGCCGCTATTGCTTTCTGCCGCCACGGACGCTGTGGAGTGGATGTGGAGCTTCAAGAACATCTGGGCGACTGGCAGGCCCTGATCCCCCTGGTATGCCATGAAAATGAACAGCAGCGCATGGAGCAAGCCGGACGCCCGGCACATCAGTTTCTTCGGCTCTGGACTGCCAAGGAAGCCGTTTCAAAAGTCCTTGGACTGGGACTTTCGCTTCATTTTCCTTCCATGGAAACGGATATGAGTACCGGCAGCATCCGCATCGACGGCCGCCCCGCGCCGGTGCGTTTTGTCCACTTGGCGAACAGCGTGGAAGAAGGGGTTGTATCCGTGGCTTGGGCGGGTACTCCGGAAAAATCTTTTTGTTGCCGCGTAAGTCAATTCAACGTGACCACGGGATGTGTCGCACACGTGGGTGAACATCATGTGCAATAACAACGCATCGCTTGAACTGAACGAGACAAGACTCATCGCTTCATTTTTGGAAAATGCACGGCTTTTCCCCGATCAGGAAGCCGTAGTGGACGGAGAACAGAGCATCACCTATGCAGAGCTTGATGCAGTGTCCAACCGCATTGCGGCGCGCCTGCAGCGGTCATACTCCCAGACTCCTGAGCAGCCGGTCAAGGTTGTGGGTGTGCTGCTGCCCCGTTCGATCGGCAACGTGGCCTGCTGGCTGGGAGCGGCAAAGGCGGGCATCGCCTATGCCCCTATCGGGCTGGACTGGCCCCCGGCGAGAATTCAGGGCATCCTGCGCCGCTGCAGCATAAAGGTCGTGCTCACCGGCGGGGATTGCGCGGCAATCATTCCACGGGACCTGCCGGTCGAGGTGCTGGATGTTGCGGATTTTTTGGACATGCCGGACAACGCCCCCGCTATTGAGATACGTGTCCAAAAATCCCGCGATGAAGAATCCCTGCCTCTGTATGTCATCCACACTTCGGGTTCCACCGGAGAACCCAAGAGCGTCGCCCTGACCCATGCCAACACATACGCAGTACTGCAAAATCCCTCGGAATACGGCGTACGAAAACATGACCGCATGGCGCACGTCATCGCCGTCACATTCGACCTTTCCATGATGGAGGTCTGGGGCAGCCTTCTGCATGCCGGAACGATCATTGTAACGGAAACAGAAGTATCCCTGGATGCGGAACGCCTCAAATCCCACATCAGCCGCTACGACATTTGTTGGGCCATACTCTCCACTGGAGTTTTCAACATTCTGTCCACACAGGACGTTACGACCCTGAAAAGCATGCGCGACGTATGCATTTGCGGCGAAATGCCCAATCGCGAAGCCATCATGAAGGTATGCGCGGCATGCCCCGGCACCACTATCCACAACTGCTACGGACCGGCGGAATGCACCATATACGTCACGCGGGAGAGTATCACCCCGAAAAGCCTTGAACCTGCCGTAGTTCCTGCGGGCCGCCCCATTGCAGCCGCCGGAATATTTATCGTGGACGACGACATGCGCCCGCTTCCGCCCGGTTCCGTGGGCGAAGTACTCATAAGCGGACCATGCGTGGGCCTGGGCTACATCGGGGATGCGAAGCGGACGGGCCGCTCCTTTGTGCACTTGCCGTACCTCGAGGGACGCGTTTACCGGACCGGCGACTACGGAACCCTGGACGAACACGGCAGCCTGACGGTCTTCGGCAGAAAGGACAACCAGATAAAAATATCCGGACGCCGCGTGGAACTTGGAGAAATCTGCTCCACAGCCATGGGGGCGCCGGATGTAAAAATGGCCTTCATCTCCCTCACGCAGGGCACTGACAGAGAACTTGTCGCCTATGTCACGCCCGAATCCCCCGCGATGCTGACCGACCGGAATCTTCGGGCACGTTTCATGGCCGGTCTGAAAGATCACATGCTTGCCCGTCTGCCCGAATACATGGTTCCCAGGCACTACATCCTGGTGGACAGTCTGCCCCTGAACACGCACGGCAAAGTTGACCGCAGCCGCCTTCCCACGGTGCCCACTCCCACGCTGGTCGAAGACGGCAGTATCCTCGGGATGTTCCGCGAAGTTCTCGGCAACTGTGACTACAGACTCCAGGATTCCTTTTTCGATGCGGGTGGCACCTCCATCAAGGCCGCACGCCTCATCGGTGAGATCAGACAGGCGACACAGGTCCCGGTGCCGTTCAGTCTGCTTCTTGAAGACAATACCGCCGCCAAAGTACAAGCCTATGTCGAGAGTGCCCGGAATTCCGGTGTGAACACGTTTCATGACGCCCCCAAAACGGAGCCGGTCAGGTTTTCTTTCCACAGGCGCACAAGGCGGCCTTCTTCTCTTGAGAAAGCTGTGGGAGACGAACAATGAGAGCGGAAGACATCCTCCGCCGGTGCGCGGACCGCAACATACAGGTTGAAGGGAAAAACGGACGGCTTCTTGTGAATCCGGCCAGCGCATTGACGCCGGATCTGCGCATGGAACTCAAGCGCGGCTCGCGTATGCTTCTCAGACGGCTCGAAAGCGCGAACGCCTCTCCTGTCCTGCGCTTGCCGCCGCCTTCCACTCGTTATGCGGAAAAAGCCCCTCTGTCCCCCTATCAGCTGGGACTGTACAATCTGCACCTTGATGAGCGCGACAATACCAATGTGCTGAACCAGACGGGAGTTCTCGACCTGCTTTTTGTTCCTACGGAGCAGGAGGTTATGGCGTCCTTTGAAAAGCTGCTTGAGATTCACGGGGCGTTGCGCCTGTCCATCAGGATTTCTACTGACGGCAAACCGGAGCAGTTTCTGGACGTGCGACGCCCTGTACGTCCTGAGATCCACCAGACTTCGCCGGAGAATTTCAACGACAAGATTGCTGAAATTCTGGAAGCATATAAAAGAACCCCCTTCTCCATGGCTTCCGACCCCTTGATACGGGCGTCCTATGTGGCTGTGCCGGAGCAAAGGGCCGCTTTCGTACTCTGCGTGGATCACCTGATCATGGACGGATGGTCGGTTGGGATACTTCTTGAAGACTGGCAAAGACTCCTCTCGCCTGAAGCCGGATCCATTGCAGCCGCGCAGCGGCAACAGGAGCTTCAGTATACGGACTACGCCGCATGGGCCGCAGAGATCCTGCTGCCAGCCGTCCGGGAAAAACAGGCCGCATACTGGCGCAACGTGCTGCCCCTCGGGTCCGCTCCACACGCCTTTCCCACAAAAGTCGCCCGAGGCAACGACTCCGTCCGGAGCTGCGGGCTTATCCAAACGCGCCTCCGCCCGGAACTGCTTACGGAACTGCGGCAATGGGCGGCACGGCACGGCTGCAGTCTCTTTGCCGCCCTGCATACGGCCCTGCGTGTGGCGCTCTACCGCGCGAGCGGGCAGGAGGACGCTCCCATCCTCACCGTTTCCGCCAACCGGCAACAACTGGAAGGTACCGCGAGGATGGTGGGCTGCTTTATCAATGTGCTGCCCCTCTATTGCCCGCTGGATGGCGATGCCCCTCTATGCGAAGAGCTCCGGCAAAGCAATGCCGCCGTGCTGGCGGCGCTGGACAACCAGGATATTCCGTTCTGCTCCATTGTTGATGCCCTTGGGCTGCCCCGTGTCCGGGCATGGCAGCCCATCGGTCAGATAATGTTTCTGCTGCAGAATGCCTTTGCAGGCCGCAATGCCGGAAAAATGCGCGTACGCCTTCCTGACCATCCTGTCACCGAGCATGAGCTTTCCTTTATCGTGTGGGATTTCGGCGTTGAAAATACCTGGCTGCACGTGGAATACAGAGAAGATCTTTTTGAAAAAGAACGTATCCAGCTCCTTATGGACAACTTTTCCCGCACCTGCGAAGCACTGCCTCATGCCGAAGAACATACTGCCCGTGGCCTGACATCCGATGCCCGCCCATATCCTGGGCCGAAAGAGCATACGGAACCCGCCAAGGGACTACGGCGTCTTCTGTCCGCCCTGCGCACAGATGAAAATGCGGCGGTTCTGGGTCGCCTGCTGCAGGCACTCGCAACGCATTTCCCTTCAGCCCGGCCGTCGGAAGTGCTGTGCCTGTGGCGGGGAGGCAATACCCAGGCGCGACATATGCTGCAAAAAGCCTGCATACTCGGCGGGATTACACTTGCTCTGGCTTATGAGGATGAAGACGTTTCCTCCCTCATAACAGCTATGCGGCATCCTCCGCTGGGCGTCCTCGCGGTAGGGGAAAAAAGCTTGAGCCGTCCGGCCATGCCGGAAACAAAATATTGCGAAATTGTGAACGTCCTGTGGGAAGACCTGCTGCAAATCACGGACCTTCCGGCTGGAGATGCTCTTTTCCACGAGGGAAAAGGCATTCCTCCGCTGTTGGTCAATGACGGGGAAAGTCCGGCTGCATGGCAGGCTTATGACGCGAACGCTTTCATGGCGGGTCTGGAGGAAACCTGCCAAAACCTGAGCGGAGGGCAGGGGCAGATCCGCTTTCTTGAAAACGAAGATGCCGACCGCGCCGGCATTGTGGCTCTGGCCGCCCTGCTTCAGGGAATAATTCCTGTCTGGGGCCATCCTGACGACGCAATATGTGAAAACGCGCTTCCCGTCACAACAAACTGGGAAAGTGCGCTGCGCCTGCTGCAAAACGGCGTGCAATCGCTATGGATCATGGATGATCTGCCCACAGCCGCCTTTCTGGCAAAAAACCGGTCCGCACTCGACCGCTGCCGGCTTTTTTTGCGTATCCCCCGCAGCCTGCGCTGGGCAACAGCATTGCTCGACGGACAGGGCTGGCAGGGCGACGAGCGGTTCTGCCGGGCCGTCATCGGAAAGAATATCCTTCCCGCAGACTGCGTCTGCGGCGAACCGGCGGCTCTGGGCAACCTGTTCCGCGCCGTGCCCCTGTCGTCCGACACGCTGTCCATTCCGCTGCCGTCCGCCATTGCCGACCACCTCTGGTTCAAGGGACGCTCTGTGAACCTTGATGCGCTGACCGATTTTCTGCTGGCGGACACGCCGGGCTCTTCGCCTCATGCGGCCCTTGCTTTCGCAGCTCCTGAAACGTCTGGTTCCCTCTTGGATATAGGGGGCGAATGCATCCTCTGGCATGACGGGAGCGTTGCTTCCGATGCTGTGAAAAACCTTCTTTCCCGCATACCCCCCTGGCTACCTTGCGCGCACGCGGTCGAACTGACGCAAATACCGCTTATCCGGGCTTCTCACAACCGGGAGTTGCGTCCTGACCGGCATTACCTGTCACTGCTTCCGATCGCGACAGAAGAGCTTCTGAAGCGTTTTTTCCAGCGCTATTCTCACAGCTCTTTTGCACGGCAAGGGCTGTACATTGCCGAAAACGACTTTTTTGCGGATCAGGTACAAAAACTTGCCGTCGCCTATGCGGTGAAAGCCACAGATCCGCACGATCCGGAACCCTTGACTCGCGATGTGCTTTTTACGCAAGGGCCCGACCGTTTCGCGCGCCCAGTCGTGCCGGACGCCGCCTCCGTGCCCGACTGGGATCGTCCCTTTGCACCCGATCGCTTCTGCCTGCTGATAAATGGGGCGGGAGATGAAGGGCGCATGCTGGTCCAGGCACTACGACAACGGTCCACAGCCCGCTTTTTTCTTCTGGAACAACCCGGCTCTTCCGATTCGGCACTTCCCGACCAGACCGTCAGGCAAGCCCTGGAACGAGGACGGCAAAGCTTCGATGCCCTCCCCGGCGGCCTGCTGCATCTCGTGCACAGCCCCCAGGGCAACGGCAGGCATATTTCCCCGGAAAAACTGGGAGAAAAATTTTACCACCCCTTTCATCTGGAGGCTCCGGAAGCGCCGGTTATCTGCCTTTTGCGGGATGGATGCTCGCCCTCATTCTCTTCGCGGCACCGGGCAGGCATGGCGGGAGAAGACTTTGACGCCCTGTGTGACTATTTCGCCGGACAAAACAAATTTGCCCCGCATACCCATCTGTGCCTGTGCCTCCCTGTCTGGCGCAATGCGGATACGGCACGACTGGCGGCCAGCCGCATCTTTCGCATGCTGCAAAGCGGCCATGACAACGTCATTGCAGGAAAAAGCCCGGCGGATGCGATTGCATCCGGACATATGCAGGGCTTTGCCTACCCCGCCCGCTATCTGCACATCAGGGTCAGCCGGGGCGATGCACTCCCGCCGTTGCCGCACCCCCTGGCCTTGGCCGCGAGCCTGCCGACAGCGCCGCGTCTTGTCGCCCATGCCCCCGAAAACGGCGCATCCGAAGTCTGGCGAACGCTCGTCCAAATCTGGAAGGAAGTTCTGGAGCTGGATGATCCTGATCCGGAAGCCAACTTTTTCGATGTGGGAGGCAGTTCCGTGCTGATTCCGCCTCTTCGGGACAAAATCCGGCGAAACCTCGGCGTGGACATCGGCATGGCAGGTATATTCACCTACTCCAACCTTAATGACCTCCACATGCACATTGCATCACTGGCAAACAACGCCGCATCTCCCGGCCCGTTGCCCTCCGGAGCTCCCGCGCCATCCCGGGAAAACTTCCAGCGCAAAGTCCGGCAACAAAAAAAACGTCAGCACGAGGTATTTTCATGAGTGCAACTTCCCCCTGGGAACAGGAAGCGTATGCCAACGCCATAGCCATTGTGGGCATGGCTGGGCGCTTTCGCGGTGCCGATACCATTGAAGCTCTGTGGGATGTCTTGCGCGACGGCCGGGAAACCCTGCACCGCATGACCGGAGAAGAGCTTGCGGCGCAAGACTGCCCGGTTCCGATCATGGAGCATCCCTGCCATGTGCCTGTCACCGCGCAGCTGGAACGAGCGGACCTGTTTGACGCGAACTTTTTCGGCTTTACCCCGGCCGAGGCCCGTGCCCTTGACCCACAATTGCGGCTGATGCTGGAAACGTCCTGGCATGCCTTTGAGGATGCCGGCCATATCCCGGGCGATGAGCGTGCCGGCGTTACGGGCGTATTCGCAGGTGCGGCTCAGAGTTTCTACTGGCTTTTTCACACCCGGCCCACGGTCCGCGATCACCTGAGTGCGGCATTCGGTCAAAATCTGGTTTTAAGCGGGCAGGGTTTCAACAGCACATGGATATCCCACAAACTGAATCTCACCGGTCCGAGCCTGAACATCAACACGGCCTGCTCCACGGGGCTTGTGGCGGTGGCCTCAGGCTGCCAGAACCTCCTGGACTACAGTTGCGATCTTGCCCTGGTCGTCACCGCTTCCGTTTTCAGCCCGCGGCACTGGGGCTATTGGGCGGAGCCGGGCGGGATTCTTTCGCCCGACGGGCATTGCCGCCCGTTTGACGCGTCCGCCAACGGCACGGTCATGGGCGAGGGCGTCTGCGCGCTGCTTTTGCGCCGTCTCGGGGATGCCATCAACGGACGCGATCATATCCGGGCGGTCATACGCGGCTATGGAATCAACAATGACGGCGCGAGAAAGGCCGGTTACACCGCGCCCAGCGTCAAGGGCCAGACGGAAGTCATACGCATGGCGCACAGATCCGCAGCCGTAAGCAATGCGGACATAAGCTATGTCGAGGCTCACGGCACCGGCACGAATCTCGGCGATCCAGTAGAATTCGCGGGCCTGCGCGCGGCTTTTGACGCTCCGAGGCGGCAACCCTGCCGAATCGGCTCCGTAAAGGGCAATATCGGCCATCTTAACATCTCGGCCGGGACAGCGTCGCTTATCAAAACCGTTCTCATGTTCGAAAATGAATATATGCCCCCCCTTGTCAATCATCATCAGTGCAATCCGGAGATCGACATTGAAAACAGCCAGTTCCGGCTATGCGTCAAGGGTGCGGACTGGCCCGAAGACATGCCGCGCCTTGCCGGTGTGAGTTCTTTCGGCTTTGGGGGCACCAACTGCCACCTTGTGGTTGAACAAACGCCCGCATGGGCCCGTGAAAGCGGCATATCGGTCCCGCACGCCCGGAGCGCCCCGCCGAACGCCGTGAAAGACAGAAATGTTCGGCCCCTCTACCCCCTTATGTTCAGCGCCCCCGACCATGACAGCCTGTGTCGGCAGCTTCAAACCTTCGAGATATGGTTCGCGCGACATGCCGATGCCGATATGGCTGCTGTGTGCACCGCCCTTTGCCGCCACAGAAAACATTTTTCCCACCGGGCCCTGCTCATGGTTTCCACCACCGATGAGGCGGCTTCCGCCCTGCGCGACGGGCACATCCGCATGGCTACCTCGCCGCAGACGGCACGCCTCGCGGTTGTTCATCCGGACTACGGCTTGCAGTCGGCCGATTGGCTGCTCGCCGTCTCGATGAAATTACTCGGAGAATATCCCGAGCAACACGACGTTTTCTCCTTCTGCCTCGCCCCGTTGGGAATAAAGCTGGAACAACTGTCTTCATCCCTTCCCCGGCTGGAGGAAAACGTCCTGTGCAGAAAAAGTCTGGCGCTGGCCTTGGGGTATGCGCTGTCCGATATGCTGCGCCGAGCGAAGCTGCCCATATCTGCTGTCGTGGGACAGGGAACCGGAGCCATTGCAGGTATGTGTCAGGCAAACATCCTGTCGCGGGAGGAAGGGTTGCGCGAGCTTGCCCGGTTCCAGACCGGAAACCGGGCATGGCGGGCGGCGGACGCAGGAATCAGCTTCTCCACGCTGCCTTTCCATGCATCCGTCGAAGAGGTCGGAATGACGGACGGAGCGCCCCTGACATTTCTTGAATACCGGCTGGAACGCGACAAAAATGCGCCTCTGCCGGGGACCGCGGCCGTCTTTGACCTGACGGACGCGCAAGCCTCGCCCGCCCGAAACTGGGCGTCTGTCCTTGGTGAGCTTTTTCTGTGCGGCTTCTCTCCGCTCCTGCCCGATAAAGAAGCGCCCCGCATTTTCCTGCCCGGCTATACGTTCTCTCCCGACAGCCACTGGCTGCCCCTGAGCTATGACGATCAGCCCCCCCTTTCTCCGTCCCGGCCATCGAGCGAGGACGATACGCCTCCAGCCGAGCGGCTTCTGCTTGATATCTGGCGGGAAGCCCTGGGCATCGGCGATCTGGCCGCCAACGACGATTTTTTCCGCGCGGGCGGCACCTCCCTGACCGCCTTACGGATACTCGCGGCCATCGAGCTTCAGCTCGGAATCAAGCTCACTATGGGCACATTTATGGAGGCCCGTACAGTTGACGGGCTTATTCGGAAAATCGCCGAGCGGCTCGACGCGGCGGAACAATAGCATAAGCGAGGCCCTTTCATGCAGTCAGAGCGCATCTCCAAAACTGCCTTGTCAGGCATGGAAAAACTGAATGCTCTTGCCCGGAGGGCAAAAAACAAGAAACTGCCTTCCCGGTGGGTTGTCAAAGCAGCGCCGGATGCCATGTATAAGCCCTTCCCATTGAGCGACATGCAGCAGGCCTACTGGATTGGCAGAGACAAGGATATCGGCGGAGGCGGTGTTGCCATGCAGAGCTATGTGGAAATAGATTGTCCGGCTCTGGATGTCGCGCGGCTGCAACAGGCCCTGGACACGCTCGTCTCACGCCATCCGATGCTTCGCGCGGTCGTGCTGGAAGACGGGCGACAGCAGGTTTTGCCGCTTCCCCGTCGCCTGTCCGTGCGTGAAGAGAATCTTCAGCATCTTGACGCCGAGGCTCGGGAGCAGCGCCTCAACGATATCGCCATGGAAATGATCGCCACGGTCAGCGATCTTTCAGTCTGGCCCCAGTCCGAGGTGCGTTTCAGCCGCCTGTCCCCTTCCGGAGCGGGCAGGCTGCACTTCCGTTTTGACCAATGGGCCATAGACGGCAGGAGTTTTCAGATTATTTTCGAAGAACTGGGCACACTGTACGCGTCTCCGCAAACCGCTCTGCCCCCCTTGCGCATAACCTTCCGCGACTATCTGACCGCGCTTGAGCAGTCCAAAAACGGCGTGGAATATTTTGAGAGCGAACGTTACTGGATGGACAGGCTCAAATCCCTGCCTCCGCCCCCTCCCCTGCCCAGACGGAGTTCCCCCGCCTCTCCGGCCACACCTGACATGGTAACGCGGCGGGCGGATATTCTGACGGAAAAAGAAACGCTGGCACTGAAGAGTATCTGCGCTGAAATGGGCCTTTCCCATGCCTCCGCCCTGGGGGCGGCCTATGGAGAGGTTCTGGCCCTCTGGAGCGGCACCCGACGCTTTACGCTGAACACCCCCCGTTTTAACAGGGAGTTGAGCTGGCACCCCGACATCAATAACATCATCGGAGAGTTCGCCACATTCACCCTGCTGGAATTTGACGACGCTCAAGGCGTATCTTTCAGGGACAAGGCGGCAAAGTTTCAGGAGGAAACTTGGACCAGCCTCCGCCACGGGCAGGTTTCAGGCATGTCGCTGCTGCGCGAACTGGCGCGGATAAAAGGTTCCGCCGAGTCCGCCTCCATGCCCGTTGTGTTCACGGCTATGCCCGACGGCGCTTCCGACGGCGCGGACCTGGATGAGCATATACGCGCCATGGGCATTCTGCACCGCCTGTACGGCTCAACGCCTCAGGTCCACCTGGATTGCGTTTTTTCGATTTTTTCCGGTAAACTGCATATATATTGGGATTCCAGAGACAGCCAGTTTCCCGACGGACTTATTGGGGATATGTTTCAGGAGTTCATGCGTCTTGTCCGTCTGCTTGCGTCGCAAAAAGAAGCATGGGAGCGGCCAAGGCTGGCGGAACTGCCCGAAACACAGAAAAAGGCGCGCCAGACAGCGGCGGCGGCCCCCGAACCTTTACCCGACACCGACCTGCTGCGCCTTTTTTCTCACCAGGCTTGGAGCCATCCGGAGAACATCGCCATTTTCTGCGGCGAGGATGCCGTTTCCTACCACGCCCTGCATGATGCAGTCTTCCGTGTTTCTCAACAGATTCAAAAGATGCTGTGCGGTGTCGTTGCAAGGCCGGAACAGCTTCCGCCGCATGGCGGATGCGTGGCCGTCCTCATGCGACGCGGCTGGAAGGCCGTTGCCGCTGTTCTGGCGGTTATGGCGGCTGGCAGACCCTTCCTGCCCCTTGACGCCTCCTGCCCTGCCGCGCGTCTCGAGACCCTCGTGCGC
Source organism: Desulfovibrio fairfieldensis (assembly GCF_001553605.1). Lineage (NCBI taxonomy): Bacteria > Pseudomonadati > Thermodesulfobacteriota > Desulfovibrionia > Desulfovibrionales > Desulfovibrionaceae > Desulfovibrio > Desulfovibrio fairfieldensis. Next base: position 1,242,463 of record NZ_CP014229.1, on the reverse strand, counting down.
ATCGGCGGCGCCGTGGCTGTCATCACGGATGAGCCATGCAGCCATGCGGCGGAAAGTCTGCGCCTGCCCGGGCTCGTTTTTGACTCGTCTTCCCCGGAGGCGGGCTCCGACCGACATTACCCGGTTCATGAGCGACAGTTCCTTCACGCGCCACATGCAGCGGCCTATGTCATGCTTACCTCCGGGACCACCGGAACGCCCAAGGCCGTCACCATCGGGCAGAAAGGCCTTATGAATGCCGTGCTCCATTCAAACAGACGCTTCAAGGTGACGCGGGAAGACAGGTTTTTGGCCATTACCGCCATGCACCACGACATGTCCATGTATGACATTTTCGGAGCGCTGACGGCCGGAGCGGCCATAGTTATCCTTGCCCCGGAAAAGGCTTCCGATCCCCGGCACTGGGTTGAAACCATAATGCGGCGCGGCGCTTCCATCTGGAACAGCGTGCCCGGATTCCACTCCGCGCTCATGAAACATTGCCGGAAACAGGGGATTCAGCTTCCTCTACGACTGCATATTCTTGGCGGAGACTGGATTCCCCCCGGCACCCTGGCGAGCATAGCGGAATTCTGCCCCGGCTCGGAACTATACTCCTGCGGCGGTCCCACGGAAACCACCCTCTGGAACATCCTTCACCCTGTGCGGAGGCTTGACCCGGAGTGGCCTTCCATTCCCTACGGCGTCCCCATAGCCAACAACAGTTATTATATCATGGATTCTGCCCTGAATGAGCTTCCTGACTGGGTTGCGGGCGAAATGTACTGCTCCGGCATAGGGGTATGCATGCATACCACCGGCGGGGATGAAAATTCTTTTGTCGCACATCCCCGTACGGGCGAGCGCCTGTACAGAACCGGCGATATGGGGCGCTACCGGCCCGGCGGCATTATCGAAATCCTGGGCAGAAAAGATTTTCAAATAAATATAGGTGGCTACCGCGCTGATCCCGTCGAGATTGAATCGGCTCTCACAACCTGCTCCGGCGTCGTGCGCGCCATTCTGTTGCCGGTGTCCATGCGCGCCGACGGCAGCGACGGGGAAAGCAGGACCGTGCTCGGCGCCTGGGTCGAGACGGACGGCAGACGCCCGCTCCCCGAAGAGTTGTCGGAGTTTCTGCAAAAATCCTTTCCCCTCGCCATGATTCCACGGCTTTGGGCCATAGAAGACCAAACGCCCATGACCGCCAACGGCAAGGTGGACAGAAAGGCCGTGGGGCGTCTTCTGGCAGAAATCGCCGGAAAGGGGAGCATGAAGGGGAAAAACATCCGCCGTCCGGCGCAGACGCCTCTGGAAAAACTTGTGGCACGCCAGTGGGCGGAAGTTCTGGATACGGAGGAGCCTCCCCTTGACGCCAACTTTTTCCACTCCGGCGGTGACTCTCTGCGCGCCATGCAGATCATCGGACGCATCAGGGAAGTTATCCCCGTGCCTCTGCCGCTTTCTGTCTTCTTTATTTCTCCCACTGTGGAAGGTGTTGCAAACGCCATCCTCGAACGCCTGGCCGTTGAAGCCCCGGCTCAACAGGCCGCGCAGGAAGCCTGACATGACGGAACAGGAACGCCGGCAGCGAATCCGGCAATGGGCCGCGGTATATGAGGAAACATACCGGCAAATGGATAGCTCCATGCCGCTGCTTGAAAACTTCTCCCTCTGGAAAAGCGCCTGCACGGGCGACCCCATTCCCGGCAATGAAATGCGGCAATGGCTGGAAGATACCCTGGATGCCATAAGAGACCTCCACGCGGATTCCATTCTTGAAGTCGGCTGCGGGCATGGCCTGTTGCTGCTGCGCCTGGCCGGCGAATGCGCACGCTATGTCGGTGTGGACTTCTCGGCCGCCGCGCTGAACCGCCTTTGCAAAGCACTGGAAAAACTCCCGCCGGAGCAGCTTGAGAATCTCGATGTGGATCTCTGCCAGGCAGAAGCCGCCGATCTGGCCTCCGTCGGCGAAGAAATCTTTGACGCCCTCGTATACAATTCCGTGGTACAGTATTTTCCTGACACGGCGTATCTGCTGCATGCGCTGGAGCACGGCCTGAAACACATCCGGAAAGGGGGCAAGGTTTTCATAGGAGACGTCAGAAACGCCGCCGCATTGCCGTTGTTCCGAATATCCAGGCTCTTATGCGAGCTCCCCGGCGGCACAAGCGCCGCGCGATTCCGCGAGGAGCTGAATTCCATGGCCGACGAAGAAGAACTTCTTGTGCCCCCGGAGTTCTGGCACTCTTTACAGGGGGAACGTCTCGCACGCATGCGTGCTTTCACCAGGCCCAAACCGGGTTCCGCGTATAATGAGCTCATGAAATTCCGCTATGACGTAACCCTTGTGGATGAGAAAACCCCGCCTCTGTCCGCGAAACTGGTCCTGCCGTGGGAAAAAATTTCGGAGGCGGGAAAGCCTCAGGACATTCTGGCCGGGATTCTGGCCGGTCTGTTGCTGCCTGTCCCTCAGACATGCGGTTTAAGCGTCACAGGTATTCCTGACGCCAGAACCCATAAGGAAAGAAGCGTTTGTACCAGCATGCTCGCAGAAGGGTTCTCCCCGGCCCCGACACTTGCATCAGCCCTCGATCTGGCGGAAAACGCGGCAGGGTCAGCCCGGGAGCTTGGGCTGTTGCCCGCAGAAATACACGCCTTGGCCCAGGATCACGGCATGAGGGCGGATATTCTGCTTGATCACCGGGACGGCCTCTCGCTGACCGCTCTTTTTTACGCCCAAGACCCGGAAAAAATGGAAGGCGCACATGCCTGACCAATATTCTTTTCCGGCGGAAATAGCCGCCTGGCTGCCGGACGTGCCTCTTGGGAGGCCTCTCTTTCCACCCCTGTTCTGCTTCGCTCACGCCGGAGGCAGCGCGGATATCTATCGCCAGTGGCAAAAAGCACTCAGCGGGTCCGCCACCATATATCCCATGGAACTGCCGGGCCGCGGACGGCGCATGGCCGAGCCATTCTGTCCTTCAGTCGCCTTGGCGGCCCGGAGAGCGGCGCAATGCGTCGCGGCCTGCGTGCCCGACAGCCGCTATTTCATATTCGGACACAGTCTGGGCAGCATCATCGCCCTGGAAACCGTGAGAGAAATTGAAAGTCTGGGCATTCCCACTCCCGCGTTGCTCTTTGTTTCCGGCAGATATCCGCCGCATGTGATGCAGAATCATAAGCAAGCACTGTTCCGGGCTCCGACGCCAAGCCTGCTCGACGAGCTGCGCAGGCTTGGCGGAACCCCGGAAGACATTCTTCAAAACAGGGATTTCCTTGATGTGCTGCTACCTGTGGTGCGTGATGACTTCCGCTTGGTGGAAACGCATACATCCGCAGCAAGTCCACCCGTCTCCTGCCCCATTTGTGTTTGCTGCGGCGACAGGGACCAGGACTCGCCCCTGCCCCTCCTTGAAGAATGGGCAAAGCTTACCACCGGCGGCTGCACCATCCATCTCTTTCCCGGCGAACATTTTTATCTTTACGATACAAAAAATGATATGCCGGACTTTCTGGCCCGGCGCATCATGGGGACGGCAGCTCAAGATCTTACGCTTCGCTGATACGGACATGCCGTCCGGCACGAAACTTCAGCGTGGCGGCACAGTGATCTGAAAAGAGAAAATGCCCGGCGAACCGGGCATTTTCTCTTTAGAGCATAAATATTGCACAGTTCAAAATGCACGCTGTCCTCTGCCGCAAAAAACGCAATTTATCGCGGCTGTCGATACCCTGGGGCTCGCCCTGCCCAATGCGCACCAGGACCTGATACTACTGTGATTCTGTTCGCTCCGCTCTTGATGTGCGTATGGCGCTGCACGCCTACAGCCACGGCTTCAACTCCTTTCAGGTCGGTCAGGTAAGGAGAGCGAGACTTTCATAAAAGAAGTGTATTCTTGCCTCAACCGTTGCAGCAAGCTGCCTACGGATAAAGAACGCAGTGCCGACAGGTCCTAGAGCAGATTACCTTTGAAACACTACACGTTTCAAAGGATTCATTCGGGAAAAACGCGGTTTTTCCCCGAATCCACGCCGCTTCGCGGCACGCCTCACGGTGTTCGGCGTTAGAGCATTTTAAAGTTAAAATGCTCTAATTGGACAGTGTCGAAAATTGGCGCATTGTCTGCTTGGGTGTTATACCATAAAGCTTTTTATATGCGCTGATAAAGTGTCCGACATTGGAATAGCCTATGGCAAACGCGCATTGACTGACGTTCATCCGACGCTTTTCCAGCATTGAATAGGCATATTCCATTTTGCATTTATGAACAAACTTGGCGATACTTACTCCATAAAGATGCTTGAAACCCTGGTTTATTTTCGATCTGTTTATGCCGACTTTTGAATACAATTCCTCAACAGTGTCTATCATCAGAAATTGATTCTCTATTTCATTTTTTAGTTTTTTTATCCTGCATATCTCATCGTCCATAAAACAAACGTCAGAGCTTTCCATCCTTTTTTCCGCGCTGCGCATAGCCTTGAAAAAGAATTCGAGGATGGAGTATTTAACATAGAGCTCATTATTATTAAAGCATCCCCTGTTTTCGATGAAGCACCTCACGCATTTCATGCATTCCGCGCTGGCGATGCCGGCAGCCATTATGGGCGTCCTGCCGTTGCTTCCCATTCCGCGCAGCACTTCTTTCAAATGTGCATAGGCTCCCTGCCCGAAAGTGCTTTCCAAAAAATTCCTGGAGATGAAAATGCCGACATGCCTGTAATCATTCTGTCTCGGCAAACGCAGCGCGACATCCACATCCGAAAGCTCCCCAAGCGCAAACATATTTGAAGTTACAGAAACAGTATTTTCAGATTTGCAGTCAAACTCTATATGCGTTTCGCCTGAAGCGACAACAATGCATACCAGCACGGAGGATTCACAACGAAGATGGGAAACCTTTTCCCGTGTAACAGTGATTGGACCGCAAACCCCAAACTGAACGCCCTTAAAAGGCTCAAAGGCCACACCGCTTCCCTCTGCCCAGTCGCAGGAAAACGAGACATTTCTCGGCTCTTCATGGCAACGATGCATCCGGCTGATTTCAGCAACACGGGAAAGAGTAAAGTCTCTTTCAAACAAAGTCTTTGCGTCCATTCAGCAATCTCCTGAAGGCTGTATCTGATGTTCATTGATTTTCTTAAAACCTATTTGCCGCCCTCTACAGGCAAATTCGATATTTCGGGCAAGGAACTGCGTGCAATTGGTCTATATAGGCAGAACCAACGCCGCAATGAAGGGTCGGGCGGCGACTGGTCGGCCTTGCTCAACACCGCCCTGCGCATTCACAAAACAATCTCCGGCGAGGTCCCCCTGCCATTCCGGGATTCCGGCGCACAGAGGGATTTTTCAGGCAAGGCGCCGCAACGGCAAAGGAGGGCTGACATCACGAATCCATTCGGTTACTGCCGTCCAGACACCAGGCAGTCACAAAAAACCAAACTTTGTTCGCACGATAGATTATTCGACATTGAAAGTCAATTTCATTCACTCCTCAAGATTATTTCCTCTCTCCCAAACTGGATATTTTTATTGCCCTTTTGAGCAGAGGGAAGCGGCACTTTTGGGATAAGCCTACTAAAAACACAAACAGCAGGATACCTATGTCCCTTACCAAGACGTCTGCCTTTCCGGGCACGGCTTCGGACAAATGGCTGACCCAGGCGCCGGACGAGAACGACCAAGCCGCAATCATCGCATTCCCATACGCAGGCGGAGGGCCATCCGTATTCCATGGGTGGGACAAGTCACTGCAACCTTACCGTTTGCGCCTCTGTCCGGTGTCCCTGCCCGGCAAGGAAAAACGCCGTGCCGAAAAACTGCCCGACGACATTCATGAACTGGCACAGAGCATTGCCGCATCCGTTCTTGCCCACATCCATAAGCCCTATGTCATGCTCGGCCTCTGCTACGGGGCCAGCCTCGCCTACCTGACAGCCCAGCTCACCACCGCAGCCGGACGCCCTCCCGTGGGCATCATTGTTGCGGGCGGCAGGGCCCCGCACACTCCCCCTCCTGTACCCGTCAGCGACATGACAGATGATGATTTTATCAGCACATTGCACCGGCTTGGATTTATTTCCGATATTGTGCTTAGCAACAGAGAACTTCTCGATCTATACCTACCAATGCTTAAATCAGATTTTATAATGGACGAAAAATTTATTTTACCATATCCAAAATGCAAATTTTTATTCCCAATATCAGTATGTTACGGAGAAAAAGATGCAATAACTCCTGAGCATGATATTCTTGAATGGAGTATATACACGAGCAATCTGTTCATGGCTCAAAAATTTAAAGAGGATCAGTTATTTTTCGCAAAAGAATATGACAGATTCATTGAGTACATTGTTGAAAAAAGTCTTTCTCTTGTTGAGAACCCCAATTTTATAGAATAATCAGGGAGAGAAAACATGTCTGGCATATGCGCTATACGTCATCTCATGAAACTGGCACCCGAAAGCGTTCCTCCTATGCGCCAGGCCGTCTTCTTCGCCGCAGCGGCGGCGTTTTTTTATCCTATTCCCATCTTTATGGCCTGGATGGTTTTCCGCAGCCTGCAAAACGGTACGAGCAACAGTTTGATGGCGCTTTTTTTCGCCATTGCAACTATTGCTATCATCCTGGTCTTCATTTGCAGGGCGCGGTGCACGGCCTTTGCGCATAAGGCTTCTTTCATATTTGGGACAAAAATCTGTGCGGTATTGATGGACCATTTGGGAAAAATTCCCCTGCACTGGTTTTCAAATAAAAGCACTGGAGAATTAAAGAAAATTCTTAAACATGACATCGAATTAATGGAGTATTTTATTGCTCATAACATATCTGACAGCATAGCCTGTGTCTTACTTCCCATACTGTGCATATGCATCCTTTTCTTTATCAATACAACACTTTCCTTTGTAATCCTTTCAATAATAATAATTGCAATATATATTCATTATATAACATTTAAACTTATGAAGAATACAACTCTTAATGATGAATATTTCAAAACAGTATCAATACTTCATTCTGATACAATAGAGTTTATACATGGAATGCAGGATATAAAGATATTTAACAGAACAAATGAGTCATATCGAAGAATGGACGATGCAATAAAAAATTTCAAAAAAATACAAATAGATATACAAAAAGTTTTTTTACACAGGTGCATGTATTTTCTTACCATAACCGCAATGGCCTTTGTTATTACAGCCATAGCAGGCGCCTATTTATACAAGTCCGGTTACATTCAGCTTGATATCATGCTGTTGTTCATAATGGTGGGGTGGATATCCTTCGTCCCTCTTACGCGCATGCCCCGCTTCATCACTTTTTTGTGGAAGGCGGGTGTCGGTTACCATGGCATGAAACAGCTTCTGGACGTGCCGGAAGAAGTACGGGGCGACCGCAAATACGACAGCTCCATTGTGCCGGACCTCAGGGTTGAAAATCTGTCAGTGAACTATGACGACAAACCTGTGCTGAAAAACATAAGCTTTGAGGCCCGCGCATCCGCCATAACCGCCATTGTCGGCTTTAGCGGTTCCGGCAAGAGCACTCTGGTCGCGGCCCTTGCAGGCATGGAGCGCCTGAGTTCCGGCCGAATCACCGTGGGCGGCATAGATCTGCAGGAGTTCGCAAGCGGCGAACTCGGCAAACTGATGGCTCTGGTTTTTCAGAATCCCTTTATTTTTTCGGGAACAGTAAGGGAAAATCTCTGCCTTGGCCTGGACAACCCTTCACAGGAACAAATTGAAGCCGCCGCCCGCATGGTCCAGTGTGACAAATTCATTAAAAGCCTGCCCAACGGTTACGACACCCGGATCGGTTCCGGCGGCGAAGTCCACCTCAGCGGCGGCCAGCGCCAACGGCTGGCCCTGGCCCGCATGGCTCTGCATAATGCCCCGGTTGTTTTGCTTGATGAGGCCAGCGCTTTTGTCGATCCCGAAAGCGAGGAAGCCATTCAGAAAGGACTGTCAAATTTCCTGAAAAACAAGACCGTCATCGTCGTCGCGCACCGGCTGTCGTCCATCGCCCATGCCGACAACATCATCGTGCTGGACAAGGGAGCCATTGCAGAAAGCGGAACCCATGCGGAGTTGCTACAGCAGAACGGCGTATACAGCCGCATGTGGGATGCCTGGCAAACCACACGCTCGTGGGAACTCTGTTCTCCTTCTGAAAAAAACAGCTCCGGGGGCAAAGATGCTTAAGAATATACTTGCCTTTATCCAGGGAAAGCAAAAGCCCCTGTTACAGGCCATTGTACTGACTTTTTCCGTTCAGGCAGTACAGACCGCAGCCTATCTTCTGGTATTCTTTTTAATGCTCTATCTGACGTCAGATCCCACATACATCGGCATTCATGCATTCAGCCTCGCTCTGCTCCTGCTCGCGCTGGGGTACTACTTTGTCAGCTTCGCGGCATCATCCGCTTCGCTGAAATCGGGCTATGATATTGTCGCCGACATAAGGGTTCGCCTTGCCGCCCACCTGCGCACACTGCCGCTCTCGTACTTCAGGCGCACCAACAATGCCAAGATCAGCGGCTGCTTTCTGCACGACATGGTCGACGCTGAGTCCATTTTTTGCGTATACATTCAAGAGATGGCCGCCTGCATAGCCATTGTTCTCATGCTGGGAATCGCCACGGCATTCGTGACCGGCCCCCTGAGCCTCATCCCCCTGGTGGGGATTGCAGCCTCTTTGCCCATCCTTTACAGGGCCTACACCGCCACCGGCTCAAAAACGCAGGGGTTCCTGGACAGCAGAGCTCTGGCGGACAGCACGCTCCTGGAATACCTCGGCGGCATCGCTGAGCTCAAGGCCAACGGCATCACGGGACGCGGCTTTACGCCCTGGACAATGGCCAACGCCCGCTTTCGCAAGCTCGCCCTTGAGCTGGAAATCAAGGTCGGCGACCTGTGCCGCTCCTATATCTCTCTGTTGGATATAGTCTTTATCGCTACCGTGGCTGTCGGCGGGTGGGCCGTTTCCACTCACAGGGCTGATGCTGCCGTACTGCTTTTCATCCTTCTTATCAGCGGCAGATTTTACGAACCATTGCAAAATATTGGCGTCTTTTTGACGGAATTCAGATTCGCTACGGAATCCTTGCGCCGTATTACGTCGATTTTTCAGGAAAAGAGCTTACCCCAGTTGCCCGGCTACACGCCACCAGCTGATCTGAACATTACTTTTGACCGTGTATCATTCTCCTATGGGCAACGCCAGGTCCTGAACGATATATCATTTCACATGCCTCAGGGTACGGTTACCGCCCTTGTCGGGGAGTCCGGAAGCGGCAAAACCACCACAGCCAACCTCCTGCTGAGATTCTGGGATGTCAGCGGCGGATCTATCCGTATCGGCGGAACCGATATTCGGACGTTTTCGCAAAACGATTTCTACAAACTGTTCAGCGTGGTATTTCAGGATGTATACCTGTTCAACGATACCGTGCTGAACAATATACGCATGGCCTCTCCCCAGGCGAGCGAAGAAGAAGTGATGGAGGCGGCCCGCAAGGCTCACTGCCATGAATTTATCATGGAACTGGAAAACAAGTACGACACCATGGTCGGGGAAGGCGGGGCTCGCCTTTCCGGCGGCGAGCGCCAACGCATTGCCATAGCCAGAGCCATTTTGAAAAACGCTCCCCTACTGGTGCTTGATGAGGCCACAGCCTCCGTGGACCCCGAAAACGAGCTCCTGATCCAGGAGGCGCTCAAGACCCTCGTCAAGAACAAGACTCTGCTGATCATCGCCCACCGGCTGTCCACCGTGCGCGGGGCGCATCAGATACTCGTGCTCAAGGAAGGCGGCATTGCTGAAAAAGGAAGCCATGAGGAACTAATGCGCCTCAAGGGCATTTACTATCAATTCTGGCAATGCCAGGAACGCCTGAAGTCCTGGAGCATTTAGCCGCGACCGGCCATGGGAGAATCATTACATCGGCCCAGGCACTTAATGAAAATGAAATTAAAATTCTTTTCTATAACATCAAAGATTACTTCCCGAGGTCGTCATGGACTTGCCCCCCAATATTGAAGAGGTTTTCCCCGTAACTCCGCTCCAGGCCGGTATGCTCTTCCACGACCTTAAAGAGCCGGGTGCCTCTGTCTATATCCAGCAGTACGCCTTTGCCGTCAGGGGTCGCTTTGACATGCGAAAACTGGACGCGGCCTGGATGCTGACGCTCCAAAGGATCCCCTCCCTGCGTACTTCCTTTCACTGGGAAGGACTGAGCAAACCCCTGCAGGCGGTGCATGCCAAGGTTGACTACAGATTTCACCATGAAGATCTGCGCGCCCTGTCTCCGGATGAACAGGAAAAAAGACTGCGCCGCTTTATGGAAGAAGACCGGGCCGGGAGCTTCGCACTCGACAGACCGCCGCTGGTTCGCTTGGCATTCCACCGCCTCAAGGATGACCATCTGCATATGCTGCTGACATTGCATCATATTGTGGCGGACGGCTGGTCAATCGGTGTGCTTTTCGAAGAGTTTTGCAAAGCCTATTCCTGCGGATCTTCTCCACTACCGACCGGCAGAGGCAACCTCCCCTCCATGCGCGCATATGTGGCCTATTTAGGAGCCAAAAACAGCGAAACCTCCTTGCGCTGGTGGGCCGCCAAACTTGACGCCGCCCAATGCCCTCCCCTGCCGCGGAGGAAAAAACATCCCCGAGACGACGGAGAAGAAGCGGATCAAAGCGGCATGCCGGGCAGGCTGGAGCATTCACTGACTGAGGACGAAACGGCGTTTCTGACACAATCCGCCGCCGGGCTGGGCCTGACCTTGAATGTCTTTTTTCAGGCGGCATGGGCGCATGTTCTTTCCGTAAACTCAGGCCGTGCCGACGTGCTTTTCGCCTCAAGCTTTGCGCTCCGCCCAGCCGAAATTCCCGATGTTGAAAAAATCTTCGGCCCGCTGCTGAACGTTCTTCCCATTCGCATTGCCTTCAACGGGCAGATATGCCGCGACTGGCTGCAATCCATCCAGAATGACATGATTGAAGCAGCCGAGCACGGCCATGTGTCAGTCACCGCATTGCGTGAACTCTGCACCGCCAGCGCAGACGGCAGTTTTATCAATACTATGACCGTATTCGAGAATATTTCCGGCCAAGGCAATGGGGAACTTCCCTTTGAGATGACCGTTGAGGAAAGCTTTGAAAAAACCAGTTACCCCCTGACCGTCATGGGCTTTCCCGAACATACGCTTCGCCTGGTGCTCATCTATGACCGTCGACTTTTTTCCGACTTCGATGCGGAAACCATGCTTCTGCAAATGAAGGAGTTCATGCTCGCTCTGGCGCATGGCCGGGATCTCCCTCTTTCCCAGATCACCACCGCTCTTTCCGCAGCCCCTGCGGACAAGGCTGTTATACTTGCCGGGGAGGAGCATATTTTCCCCCCCTTTGATCCCTGGCTTGTTTTTGATTCCCTGGTGAAACGGAAAGAGGACGAACCGGCCCTTATACTGGCGGCAGATCCGGCGGACAAAAAAAGTGGCAAAAAGCGGGATATCATTGTCAGCTACGGCGAACTGCACAAGAAGGCGGATCATATTGCCGCCCTGCTTCATGGCCGAGGATTCGCCGCCGGAGACAAGGCCGGAATCCGCGCTGTACCCGGCACCGACATGATCGCCGCCATGCTGGCCGTATGGCGGCTGAACGGCGCATGGATGCCCCTGCCCCCAATCTATCCTGAAAGACAATCAGCGAGAATAATTGAAGATTCCGGGATAACCGTTCTTATTGCCGGGCAAGGCCTGTGGAATGACCGACACATGCCCGGCTCCTTGAACAGCGTTCTCTTTATTGACGGCTTCGACAGCGACGCCACGGACGATGCGGGACGCTCTCTACCCTCGCATATTGCGGCAGACCAGAGGGATGTGGGCTGCTTACTGTATACCTCCGGCTCAACGGGGCGGCCCAAAGGGGTTTGCCTGAGCCACGCCGGTCTCGGCAACCGCCTTCAGTGGATGTGGAAAGAGTACCCCTGGCAAAAAGGCGAGCGGGCCTGCGCCAAAACGACCACTGCTTTCGCAGACTTTTTCTGGGAAATTTTTGGCGCTCTTTTGGCGGGCACGCCCGTGGTGATTCCCAGCGCCGACTCCGCCAAGGACATTGCCTCTCTCGCGGAACTTGTCCACGAGCATGCTGTCAGCCGCCTGGTCATCACGCCCTCGCTGCTTTCCGCCCTAGTGGGCTCCGGACTGTTCGGCAGGTGGATGAACTGTCTCAGCCTTTTGTCCTGCAGCGGCGAGTCCCTTTCACCGAGGCTGGTGGAAAGCATACTCGCCCAAGTTCCGGAAGTGCGCCTCCTGAACCTCTACGGCTCGACAGAAGTGACGGCGGACGCGACCTGGCATGAAGCTTCCGCTTCCGGTAGCCTGGGCGACACGGTCTCCATCGGCAAGCCCATTGCGAACACCCTTGTCGCCGTCGTGGATGAAAACGGACGCCCCCTGCCACGCGGGGAAGAGGGAGAGATTTTTGTTTCCGGGGCCTGCCTTGCCACAGGCTACCACAATAACGAAGACATGACCCGCAAGTGCTTCCGCAAATTTCCGGCACTGGAGGCATTCAGTCCCGGCGCGACATGGTTCTCCACCGGCGACCTGGCCCATATAGGTCAAGATGGCCTTCTCTATTACAAGGGCCGCAAAGACAGGCAGGTCAAGATACGTGGCGTACGCGTGGAGCCTGATGAAGTACGCCACATCCTTGAAAAGCACCCCGCCGTTTCAGAGGCCGTTGTCTACGGCGTTCTTGACAGGACGGAACAAAAACGGCTTGTGGCCTATATCGCTCCTGACAGCCGCCGTAATGATCATGTCAATGCCGGTATAAGCCATCTTGAGCAGTGGAAGCATCTTTACAACGCGACCTATGAAAAGATCGCGCAAAAAGGCAACTTCACCGCAGACTACCATATATGGGTCAGCAGCTATACCGGCCTGCCGCTCACGCGGGAGGAAATGGACGAGTGCATGGCTGAAACCGTGCGTTCCATCACGGCATTGAATCCGGAGCGCATTCTTGAGATCGGTTGCGGGCAAGGTTTTCTGCTCTTCCCCCTGAAGGCCGTCTGCCGCCAGTACACAGGCACGGACAATGCGCCGGAAGCCTTGCTGCGCCTGTCCCAGGCCCTGGAAACCCCGTGGCGGGACGGGCAGGCATCCACAAAGGGCGTTTGCCTGTACGAAGGGCATGCGCACGATCTTTCCATGATCAGGGACGAGCCCTATGACACTGCGGTATACAATTCCGTTGTTCAGTATTTTCCCGACAGGAAATACCTGCTCACGGCCCTGAAACAGGCCATAGGAAAGCTGGGCCACGGCGGAAGGATATATCTTGGAGATCTGCGCAATTATGATGCGGAAGATATTTTTCTCTACAGTCTATTGATACATAGCCACAAGGACCAGCGCGGCACGGAAAACGAGTTCCTGGTTACGGACGTGCTGAGCCGTACGGCCAGGATGAAGAGCGGCGAAAAAGAACTGCTGGTGTCTCCGCGCTTTTTCCATCAACTGCCCGGCATCCTGCCTCGCGTCCGCGCGGTGGAAACCATGCCCAAGCGCGGACATGCCGACAACGAACTGACACGGTTCCGCTATGAGGCTTTTCTTTACCTGGATACCGTCCCTCTGCGCGAATTTTGCGGCAGCTCCGTCCAATGGGACGCAGCAAGGCACGGGCGGCGGGAACTTTCCCGGATGGTCCGCCAAGCCACGCAAAAGGGGATGGATTTATGCGTCCGGCGCATGGCCAACGCGCGCCTGACCCCTTGGCTGCGTTTCAAAATGGCGCTTGAAGATGCCGTGGCTTCAGGCGAAATGTTCTCCTCCATGTCCATGCTGTTACAAAAAAGCGAAGCTCATGAAGAAAGTGCGGGATTTACCCGCGAAGCCCTGCATGATCTTGCCCAGGAAACGGAATGCGAGGTGGATGTCCATTTTGCTTCTGACGGACTTTCCATCGACGCGCTTTTCCGCCCCAAGGGCAGCGGCAAAGCCGCACTTCCCCTTTCCGGCGCTGATGACCGCACGGAAGGCCCGCTATCCAACTCTCCCGTTGAGAACCGCGTACAGATCAACGTGCGTACAGAGCTTGAAAAATATCTTGAGGAGCAGTTGAGCGCTCCCATGAGACCGGAAATATTGCTGTTTTCCAAATCCATACCCAAAACTCTCACCGGGAAAATTGACGTCAAGCAACTGCCCAATCCCTTCCGCCAGGAACAGGATGCAGAGGGCAGCCTGCCGCAAACAAGCGAAGAGAAAAGGCTGGCCGAGATATGGCGCGGCCTGCTCGCAGTGCGGCATGTTTTCAGGGAAGACGACTTTTTCAGGCTGGGCGGGAACTCCATCTCCATTACGCAACTGGCTTTTATATTGCGAGGAGAATTCGGCAATCATGTGAACTTCAGGGATCTTTACCAGGTTCCCACCCTTCGCGACATGGCCGCCTATCTTGCCGGAACCGTGAAGCCCGGGTGCGTCGGGGGCCTGTCCGACGCCCATCTCAATATCCCCGAGGGTCTGCCCGAGGAGGACATTCACATGGCTGACGCCGCTGTGCCGGCCTCCATGGCGGCTCATCCTCTGCTCCCCGGCCAGCGCATCCTTGTGACAGGCGCTCCCGGAGCCATCGGGCTTTGGGTGTTGTCTCATCTGCTGGAGCGGCGCGATTGCACCATCCTTTGCCTGGAAGAGCCGGAAGGCTCCACCGGCAATGCCGGTCCGCTGGAATGCCTGCAACAGCGCATGCGCGAATCCCATTGCTGGCACAGCGACTACGCGCGCCATCTGCGCATGGTTCCCGGGCGGCTGGGCGAGGAGCGTTTCGGACTGGGCGAGGCGGAGTGGGCGCGCCTGGCCGACAACGTCGATCTTGTTGTGCACAGCGGCCTCAAGGTGAATCTGGCGCAAAGCTATCGCAACCTGCGCCGGATCAACGCGGCGGGCACAAAAGAGGTCATTGCGTTCTGCTGCGCGGGCCGTTGCAAGCCTCTGCATTTTATCAGCAGCCTGTCCATTGCCGACCACAGTGCGCGTGAAGAGAACAGCATCATCCGGGAAGACGATGATTTCACATCCAACAAGGGACTTTCAAGCGGCTATATCCTCAGCAGATGGGTTATGGATGCCATGGTGCGCAGGGCCGGGAACCGGGGGCTGCCGGTAGCCATTTACAGGTTCAACACCGTCGGCGGCGACACTGTCAGCCATCATTGCGATACGACGGAAATTTACTGGCGGCTCCTGCGGGTCTGCTGCCAGATGGGTCTTGTGCCTGAAAGCCGTCGCCTTGTGGACATTGTTCCCGTTAATGTGGCGGCCTCTGTCGTTCCAAGCATAGCGACCCGCGCGGGAAGCTACGGCCGCGCCTTTCATATCTGCAATCCGAGACCGGAACCGTGGGGCTGCTGGACAGACTACCTGAACCGCCTGGGCTACAACGTTTCACTTGTGCCCTCCTCGGACTGGGTACGGCATCTCAATCGGGAGGCGGAAGGCAGCAATGACGACAATCTGCGAATACTGCTTTCCATGGTCAGGCAGGACGGCGGCGACAGCATAAAGCCCCTGCGCATCGACATGAGCAACACCCTCGGCATGGCCGCACCGAAAATTCCTCCGTTTTCCTTTGAACTTTTTAAAAAATACCACAGCGTTATGCTCAAGGAGGGATGGCTTCCCAATCCCGAAGCGCAATAGGATAATTTTTTTACATTTCCGGGGGTGCTTTTTTGTATTGCTATCCATATCCTTGAACAAGTTGACGTGTGTTTGGGCAGTTCCGCGCCCAAACACACGTATTGGGGGTGGACGCACGTCGTCCAATTGAAAAAGAAATTCATTTTTATTTCCAAGGAGGAACCCATGTCGCCAGCCAAGAGCAAACTTGGCAACTACTGCCTGTACCTTATGATCACCGCATGCCTGTGCGCTGCGCCAGTCGTCGCCATGGCGGAGGAAGACGACGCCAAAGAACCCCGGCAAAGCTCGGGCACGGATGAGGCAAAAACCAATAATGCCACGCCGTACGGACTGCCGCCGGTTATCGTGACGGTGGATAAAAGAAAAACCGAGGTACAGAAGACGCCCATGACCTTGACCGTGCTGGATTCACAACAGCTTGACGACAAGGGCGTCACCAAGATTGACGACGTGTTGCGGCGCGTACCCAACCTCTCCGTCAACCGGGGCATGGGCGGCATGAACTATATGTCCTTTCGCGGCGCGCCCACGGTCATCCCCACGGAAACCAACCCACTGGTGATCTATGTGGACGGCGTTCCCGCGGACACTTTTATGAACATGGACGCCTCTCTTCTGGACATCGAACGGGTCGAAGTGCTGCGAGGCCCGCAGAGCGTCATGTACGGCAAAAATTCCTTCGGCGGTATTATCAACGTCATCTCCAAAAAACCGGACAATACTATCAGGGGGAAGGTCTTTACCCGCGCCGAATCGTATGAGGGCTACGCCCTCGGCGGAACCGTGAGCGGCCCTCTGAAAGAAGACCTGTTCTATATCTCCCTGTCCGCCATGCATGATCAGTCGGAAGGCTACATGGACGTCTCGGGCCGCGACAGAAGCAATACCAGTCAGAAAGACAGGTTCAAGGGAACGCTTCGCCTCACGCCTACAAAGCAGGTTGATATTTCCCTGCACGGCGACTACACCCGCTCGCGCGAACGACCCGCCTACATCAAGGGAGACGAACCGACTCTGGACTCCTTTTCCACCAACAAGGACTACTCCGACAGCGACACCCTGAATCTGGCCCTGACCGCCTCGGTGGACATGGATTTCATGACCTTCAACTCCGTAACGACCTATCGCACTGAAACCATAGACTTCCAGGCATATCTCAACCCGGTGATGCCCATGGCGGACACCTCCGGCCGCAACATCGTGCGCAAAGAAGTCACGCAGGAATTCCGGCTCAATTCCCCCGAAGACAGTAAGGTGCAGTGGCTGCTCGGACTGTACGGAAGTTATACCGACCTGGACATCAAAAACATCTACGCCAATTACATGCCCATGTATGGTTTCGACAACATATCACTGAATCAGCCCTTCAAGCAGACCACCCAGGAAATAGCGCCCTTCGGTCAGATTGACATTCCGCTTACGGAATCGATCCATGCCATCGCCGGACTGCGCTGGTATAACGCCTACAAGTCCGCCACCATCAAATATGAACCCAACAGCGACATGCAGGCGCTTTTCGGTTCCAAACCCATGGAGACCAGCCCGGACAAGAGCTGGAGCGAGCTGCTGCCCCGTTTTGCGCTCACCTGGCAGATAAACCCCAGCGACATGATCTACGCGGGCGTGAGCCGCAGTGCCGTGCCCGGCGGCTTCAACTACGGTGCTTCCACGCCGACCGAGCTCACCTACGATTCCCAGACCGCCTGGAACTATGAAATCGGCGCCAAAACCGGCTGGTTTGACAACAAATTCCTGGCAAATCTGAGCTTGTTTTACTCGACCTTCGAAAATCTCCAGATCATGGAATACAACCCCACCCTTGCCGCGTATGTGGCGAGAAACGCCGGCAGGGCTTCCAGCTACGGCGCAGAACTGGACCTTACCTGGAGGATACTCGAAGGCCTCGAATTCGATCTGAGCGGCGGCTATACCTATGCGCAGTATGACGACTACAGCACCATGGATACCACGACCGGCAAGGACGTCTCCTATGACGGCAAGCGCATTCCCTACACGCCGACCTTTTCCGGCACCGCCGGGTTGCAGTACAGGCATTCCTCAGGAGTCTTCGCCCGCATGGAAGCCATCTATGCCGACAAGCTCTACTGGGATGACGCCAATGACTATTACCGTGATCCCGTAACCGTCTTCAACGCGCGTCTCGGATATGAAGGGGACAACTTCGACATCTATCTGTACGGAAAAAATATTTTCGGTACGCGTTACCTTCAGTCCTATGCATCCACAACGTCCATAGGCGTCATGGCGCCTCCGCAGACCTTCGGCGTGGAACTGGCCTACCGCTTCTAACCGTATTGGAGACCCGCCGGACTTCCCGTCCGGCGGGTTCCTGTCAACGACGCTTTCCTTCCCGCCATGGAGGTTCAACGTGGCCATATCCGGGAAAAATCTGCGGGCTCTGTCCCTTGAGGAACTGGCTGCCCTCGCGGCTTCCATCTACCCTCAAAAGCAGGCCGCCGCTGAAAAAGGTCCGGCCGAATCGCATGATGCGCCGCCGTGGGAAATGATCCCGGAGAATGAAGGCGCAAACGGGCTTTCCCTTGCTCAGGAGCGCCTCTGGTTCATGGATCGTCTCTCCCCGGAAAATCCTTTCTACAATATCCCATTCGGCCTTGAAATTACAGGAAGCTTGAATCATAGGGCTTTCCGGCAGGCATGGCTTGCGGTCATTGCCAGGCATGAATGCCTCACAAGTGTCTTCCCCGCCACGCCGGACGGCACGCCGGAACTGAAGCATATTGATGCGGAACAATGCGCCCTGCGCATGGTCGACATGCGTGCCTCCGACCGCGCACAGCGGCAAAAAACGCTTCGGGAAGCCATGAAAAAAGAAGCTGCGACCGGTTTTTCCCTGGCTTCCGGCCCCCTGGCGCGCGGCACGCTCTATCAACTTGAGGATACCAGCAATACACTGCTTTATACGTTTCATCATATTATTTTTGACGGCTGGTCGCTGGCTGTCTTTCTTGATGAACTTTTCGCTGTCTACGAAGGCATATGCACGGGAAACGTCCCGGACCTGCCGAAACCGCCAAGCTATGCGCGCTTCGCCCAATGGCAGCGGGCCGGCATGGACGGGCCGCATGCCCGGCAGGAAAGAGATTGGTGGAAAAAGCACCTGGACGATCTGCCCAGCCTGGAAGTGCGCCCAGATTTCCCCCGGCCCGACGTGCAGAGCTTCAAGGGGCATACCCTTTCCTTTTCCGTACCGCACAAAGTCAGTTCCGCCATCGACGCACTGGCCCACCGGCATGGAGCCACCCCCTTCATGGCCTGGCTGGCAATATACGCCCTTATCTTGGGCCGCATGTCCGGACAGTCCTCCTTTGCCGTCGGCAGTTCCATATCCGGCAGGGAACATCCGCTGACAGAGCGGATGGTAGGATTTTTTCTGAACAATCTTGTGGTCAGGACGGATATTAACTCCGACGCGAACTTTATCTCCCACCTCCGGAACATCCGGCAAAGCGTGCTGCTCTCCCTTGAGCACGCCGGGTTGCCCTTCCAGTTTATCGCCGATGGCCTGGGACAGAACCTCGACATAAGCCGCAACCCTGTATACCAGGCGGCCCTCACCTACCAGAACGCGCCTATGCCGCGCAATCTGCCCGCAGGTCTTGAACTGCGCTCCATCTTTGTTCCCTCAAACTCGACCCACCTGGATATGGAGCTGCTTGTCGAGCCCGGGACGAAAGGACATACCCTCTACCTGACCTATGCCACGGATATTTTTTCCTTTCAGACCGCAAAGGCCGCCTGCCGGGCCTTGTCCGTCATGGCGGAAAAGCTGGCATCCGATCCCGCTCCCCCCTTGCGCGTGCTGCTGCGTGACCCCGAAATTTTTTCTTTTCCCTTCAGCGGTCATGAATCCGTCATTTCCGGACCTGAAAAGCTCCATGCATTTCGGGATGTCTGGAGCAGATTTATGGGCTGCGTCCACACCCGCTTCGAATCCGTGGCCCTGAAAATCCGTCCACCCAGGCATGCGGATGCGCCGAAACAGGATATCACCTATGCCCGGCTTGCGGCCATGGTTGACGGCGCGGCACGCCTTCTGAGAGGACAGGACCTTGGTCCCGGAAAAATCGTGGCCCTGATGCCAGCCTCGTCCCTGGATCTGATTGTCGTCATGCTCGCCGTATGGCGCACGGGAGCGGCCTGGGTTCCTCTCGACCCCGACCATCCGCCCGCCCGCAACAGAGATATTCTTTTATCTTCCGGCGCATCCATTCTTGTTGCCGCCCCCGAGCATCTGGAAGTCCTGTGCCGGAGCGGATTGCCCGATGGGGCCGTCCGCCTGCTGCCCGCTCCCCTCCGGTTGGATTACGCCGCCCAACTCCCTCCGCCTCCGCCCGCGTGCACGACCTCCGCCGAAGACCTGGCATGCATTCTCCACACCTCCGGCAGTACGGGCGTTCCCAAGGGGATAGAACTTACGCACGGAGCCATGGCCCATCGGTGGGAATGGATGTGGCGTCGCCTGCCCTGGCAGGACGGCGACCTGGCCTACCTCAAGACGTCTCCGCTTTTTGTGGATTTTTTGTGGGAAGTTTTCGGCGCGCTGCTGGCCGGAACGCCGCTTCTGATCACAGACCGCGCCCCGGCCCGGAATGTGCCCGCCATGGTGGAGGAAATGGAACGCCACGGGGTAACGCAGATCGTCCTTGTCCCCTCCCTGCTCTCAGCCATGACGCGGGTCCCGGGAGGAATCGCGGGCAAGCTGCCCGGTCTGAAAACCATTCTGAGCAGCGGCGAACCCCTTGCCCCGGAGCTGGCGGTTTCTGTCGTCAGGGCCATCCCCGGCATTCTCATCGTAAATCTCTACGGCTCCACCGAAGTCATGGACGCCACGTATTTCTGCATATCCGGGGACAATGCGGAAGATGTCGCCGCCATGAAGGACGTGCCGCTCGGCGTCCCCATTGACGGGACCAGCGTGGCTCTTATGGACGATTTCTCCCTGCCGGTCGCGGCCGGAAGCACGGGCGTCATTCATATCGCCGGGCCGAGCCTGGCGCGGGGTTACAGGACGCCTGACCATAACAGAGCCTTCCTGCGCCTTGACGGCGAGGACGGCCAACGCCGCTGGTTCCGCATCGGTGATCTGGGCCGGATAGATGAGAACGGTAACCTCCACTATCTGGGACGCAGGGATCAGCAGATAAAAATACGCGGCGTTCGCATCGAGGCCGATGCGGTCAGGGATGCTATGCAGGCATACGTGGGCGTGCAGGAGGCCGTTGTCGGGATTTGGAGTGACAGATTCGGGCATCAGCGTCTGGCCGGTTTCATTACCATGGAGAATCATGTTCCGGAAGAACAACAGGACCGCTATGCGCAGGAGTTACGCGGTTTTTTGCTCGAAAGGCTTCCAACCGTAATGGTGCCGGACAATATAAGGGTGGTCGCCCAGTGGCCCCGGACGCCCTCGGGAAAAATCGACAGGCAAACTCTTCTGAAATCTCTGGAGACGGAAAATACGGAACGTCCGTCCGGTATGCCGACAATCGGGGACAGCGTCAAAAGGACTCTTGAAAGGTTGTGGCGGGAAGCCATCGGCCTTCAGAACATCTGCACGGAAAAAAACTTTTTTGAAGCCGGCGGCAATTCTCTTTTACTCGTCCAGCTTCACGAAAGCATCCAGAAAGAATTCCACACGGAGTTCCCCCTCACCGAGTTGTTCCGACACCCCACGATTGAAAGTCAGGCGGCCCTGTTGCGCGGGCGTGAGGTAGGCGGAAGGCCTCAGGCATGCGCGCCCGCGCAGGAGCAGCCGCCTTCCGGCATGCGGGCGCGCAGAATCGCCGCGAGAGCGGCTTCTTTCCGGCGGGAGCATTACTGATGGACTGCAACAAAACACAAAATGATTTTCTGGCCGTGGTGGGCATGGCCTGCCGTTTTCCGGGCGCGGCCTCGCTTGAGGAATTCTGGGAAAATCTTCTGGCCGGTCGGCAGGCCATGAGCCCTGTCAGTGAACAGGCGCTCAACGCGGGTCCGCATAAAAACGTCTGGCGGCTTCCCGGATATGTACGCATGTGCTGCCGCCTTGAGGATGTGGAGTTCTTTGACCCGGACTTTTTCGGCCTTTCCACGGCTGAAGCCGAAATTATGGACCCGCAGCACCGCCTGCTGCTGGAGACGGCCTGGCGCGCGCTGGAAAATTCCGGCGACACGCGGCCCGACGCCGAAAAAACGCGAACCGGCGTCTATGCCAGCGTCAACATAAGCTCATACATGCTGGGCAACCTGTACAGCCACATGCTGACGGGAACGCTCGATCCCTTTGAGGTGCTGCTCGGAAACGACAAGGACTATCTCGCCACCCGCATAGCCTACAGACTGGGGCTGCGCGGCCCAGCCGTCAGCGTCCAGACCGCCTGCTCATCGTCGATGGCCGCCCTGCATATGGCTTGCCAGGCGCTTGTTTCCGGCGAGTGCGACAGAGCCCTCGCCGGCGCGGCGACAATTCCCCTGCCCGCCGAACTTGGCTATATGTACATACCCGGCGGCATGCGCTCGCCGGACGGCCGCTGCCGACCTTATGACGCAAACGCCGCCGGAACGATCTTCGGCAGCGGCGTCGCGGCGGTTGTGCTGAAGAGGCTGGAAGACGCCG
This sequence comes from Desulfovibrio fairfieldensis, assembly GCF_001553605.1. Taxonomy (NCBI): domain Bacteria; kingdom Pseudomonadati; phylum Thermodesulfobacteriota; class Desulfovibrionia; order Desulfovibrionales; family Desulfovibrionaceae; genus Desulfovibrio; species Desulfovibrio fairfieldensis. Next base: position 1,220,110 of record NZ_CP014229.1, on the reverse strand, counting down.
TGGAAGCCGGAGACGGAATCTGGGCCGTCATACGCGGCAGCGCCATCAATAACGACGGGCGGGAAAAAGTCAGCTTCACGGCTCCCAACCCGGCCGCCCAGGCCGCCGTCATACAGGAGGCCATGCTCATGGCCGGGGTATGCCCGTCCGACATGGCTTTTGTGGAGGGGCACGGCACAGCCACACCTCTGGGGGATCCGATAGAAGTGGCGGCCCTGCGCGCGGCCTATGCCGGTCATGAGAAAAAGAGCGCTGTATATCTGGGTTCTGTCAAGGGCAACGTGGGGCACCTTGACGCCACTTCCGGCCTGGCCGGATTCATCAAGGCCGCGCTCAGTCTGCACCACGGCGTATTTCCCGGCACCGCCAACTTCACCCGCATCAATCCCCGCTTCGGCGACGGCATCGCCCCGTTCGAGGTCAACGCGGAGCCGCGTCCTCTTGACGACGACCCGCAAAACCGTATCGGCGGAGTCAGCTCATTCGGATTCGGCGGCACCAATGTGCACATGATCCTGCAGGGCGCACGGCAAAAAACGTCCACCCCGGTATCCTCCCCGCCCGAGCCCCAGCCTCTCTTCCTGTCGGCGGACACGGAGCGGGAAATGGAGAGGCTTGAGCAGGCCCTTTCCACCTGCCTTCAGCGTGAAGAGCCAAGCCCTCCCCCACTGCGGGACCTCGCCTTTACCCTCGCCACCGGGCGTCGGCACGGGCGTTTACGGCGCATTGTCACAGGCCAGACCCCACAGGACGTTCTCGCCGCGCTCGGCAATCATGATCGCTTTCCCGTAAAAAGTGCGGACGGCAAAAAAGAAATCTGCTTCCTTTTCCCGGGCCAGGGTTCGCAGTCGCCCCACATGCTGCGGAGTCTTTACCGGCAAAACCCGCGCTTTCGTGAACTGCTGGCCGAAAACCGCAGGCATATTCTTGCGGCGGGGGGTCCGGACATTCTCAATCTGCTGCGCGAGAGCTGGGATGACGAGCCGGGTTCTTTTGAGCGCATCACGCGGACCGACATGATGCAGCCGGTTCTTTTCGCCCTTGAGCTTTCCCTGGCCACCCTGCTCGAGGAAGCGGGAGTCCGGCCTGCATGCCTGCTGGGACACAGTTTGGGCGAAATTGCCGCCGCCTGCTTCGCCGGAGTGTTCACGCCGGTGGACGCGGCCCGGCTGGTTACAAAACGCGGAGCCCTGATGCAGCAGGCCCCCGAAGGAAGAATGCTCGCGGCCCTGCTGCCGCGCGAAAAGTTGAGCCTGGCCCTTGGCCCCCTTCTGGACCGAATGGAAACAGTCGTCGTCAACAGCCGGTCCAATTGCGTGCTTTCCGGGCCGGAGAATATTCTGGAGCAGGCGCGGGAGGCGCTGGAATGCGCAGGCGGGGCCGGTATTTTCCTGCGCACGTCCCATGCCTTCCATTCCTCCGCCATGGACGGCATTCTCGAAGTTTTTGAGACTGTTGCCGCTTCCATCCCCCTGAACGCCCCGTCCATTCCGGTCATCAGCAACGTCACCGGCCGCTGGGCGGGAGATGAAATGGCGTCGCCCCAGTATTGGGTGCGCCACATCCGTTCCTGCGTGCAATTCGACGCATGCCTCGAGACGGCCTTCGCCACCCCGCGCATGGCGCTGGAAGTCGGTCCGGGCAGTGTGCTGTCTTCCCTTTTGCGGCAGCATGTCGGCCCGGACATTATCGCCTTCTCTCCCTTTGCCGAAGACGGCGGGCATCAGGTCCCGGCATCGATAGCGGAAGAATTGTGGCTCAATGGGGCGGACATAGATTGGCGGGGCATCCGCGCTGACGCGCGCCGCTGCCCCCTGCCGCGGCTTCCCATGCGGAAAAGGCGCATCTGGATCTCCCCGGAAGAAACGCCCGCTGTCCACCCCCCGGCCGAACCCGTCGAACATGCCGGAATATCCCAGCCGCAGGGCGGGGAAAGCCGCGCCGGGGCGCGCCGGATGGAAGATGTCATTGCCTCCATCTGGGAAAAAATATTGCGCATGCACCCGATGGATCGCGACACGTCCTTTATCGAACTTGGCGGCAACTCTGTGCATGTGCTGCATATGATACGCCTGGCACAGGAAGAGGGCATCACCTTCAGCATGAAGGACGTGTTTGAGACAAAGACCGTCAACGCCCTGTGCCGACGCATTGATGAAACGGGGAAAATCCCATCCGCCCCGTCTTCGCCCGGCACGCACGCTTCCACCGACGACATCGACAGCCGCGACATGGCCGTGCTGCGACGCGTGTTCGACGCCGGGCAGGCCTGATCTTTTTCACAACAAGGCGATATTTCAAATAACACCAGCAGCAACATTCACTCCCTGCCCGTATGGCGGAGGTAGCATGGGCAAAATACCACGCGCCAAATTGTCTTTCCGCGCTCTCCTTCTGGTCTCGGCGACCATCTTTTCCCTGCATTTTGGAGCGGCTTCCATGCTCTGGCCCACAACCTGGGGGCGGGATTCCGGCCTGAGCTACCCCGTGGCCTTCATGGGCTTTTTCCTTTCGGGCATTTTTCTGCCATGGCTGGGATATCTGGCCGTCAGCAAGGGCAAGGCCACGTTTTACGGCCTGACGCGAAACGTCGGCCGCAAATTCTGCCTGATCTACGGCGGCATCACTGTATTGGCTCTCGGGCCGCTCTTTGCCGTGCCCCGCATGAGCGCGGCATCCTGGGACGCCGTCAGCAGGCTTTTTCCCATAGAGGCCGGGGGTCGCGCCTTTCTGCTGTCCATATTGTTCATGCTTGCCTTTTACCTTGTGACGCTGTGGTTCTTCTATCAGAAGGGCGCCATTGTTAACCGGGTCGGGAAAATACTTGTTCCCGTCTTTCTGCTTATGGAAATCATTATCATAGCGGTCTCCATATACATGCCTGTCGGCGAGGCCGCCGGGAAAAACTATGCGCTTCACCCGCTGGGCTACGGATTCATCAACGGTTACCAGACCATGGACCTTATCTGCGCCATCATGTTTTCGGGCTTTATCATCTATGACCTGCAAATGCGTCTGGGCAACGATACGCGGTCCGTCAACCGCGCTCTGGCCGTGGCGGGTCTGCTGGGCTTTCTGATCATGGCCTGCGCGCAATTCGGCGAGATGTACAGAGGCAGCACGGCCAGCAGCGTCTTTCCCGATCTGAGCTATGCCAAACTCTCAGCCACCCTCGCTTTGGTGCAACTCGGTGTGGCGGGAGGCATAGTCTTCAATTTTTGCCTTTTCATGGCCTGCCTGAGCACAGCCATAGGACTGCTTGCCGGAACGGCTTCCTTTATCGAAGAGGCTTCAGGCGGGAAAATATCCTACAAAACTGCCTCCCTGCTCTGCTTTCTGACGGCATTCATCGTCAGTTGCGCCGGATTTGAAGCCATATTCACCTGGGCTACGCCAATACTGCAATTCATCTATCCGCCGTGCATAGCTCTGGCCCTGTGCCACGCCTTTCTCAACAGATTTACAGGAGGCCTCAGAGCCGCCTGCTACGCGGCGGCCCTCTGGGGGCTCGCGGACGCCGCGGCTGAATACCTCAAACTCTTCGGCGTCCAAGATCCGGGCCTGCTTCTGGCGCTGGTTCCCGGATATGAATACGGGCTGGCCTTCATATGGCTGACGGTCGCCGGATGGCTGTGCGGGCAAACGCTCGAATATCTGCATGCCCGCGCGCATGAAAACGTGCCCGCAATATAGGAGGCTTTCCCTTGGAAACCCACGTGCGGCCATATGTAGGTTCTGCTTTGGACAGCAAAAACATCCCTGTCCGTGACTCCGGCCTCTCCCTGCACAAACTCACTCTTGCGGAAAGCATAGGAATCATCGTCGGCACCAATATCGGCGCAGGCATACTGGGACTGGCCTATGCCTCGCGCAAGGCCGGTTACTTGCCCCTGCTGCTCTGGCTTGCCGTCGCCGGTATTTTTACATGCATTTCCATGCTGTATGTCGCGGAAATATGCCTGCGCACCAAGGGCAACCACCAGCTCAGCGGACTTGCGGAGCACCATCTGGGCAGGGCGGGCGCATGGCTGCTTTTCGCGGGCGTGGCGGCCAACAGCTACGGCGCGCTGACGGCCTACATAGCAGGCAGTGGAGAAATCATGAACAGTTTCTTCGGCTCAATGGGCGTCACCAGGCCCATCGGCAGCCTGCTGTTCTTCATCCCCGCCGTCATCATACTGTACACGGGCCTGAAGGCTGTGGGCAAAGGCATAACATTGATTAGCGGCTCCATGGTGCTGCTCATCGCCACTCTCATTGCGGCGACCATCACCCATGAAAAATCCACCCTGCAAAACCTGTGGCAGGCGCAATGGCCGAATATGCTGCCGGTTTTCAACATTGCGGTTTTCTGTTTTTCAGCCCAGTACATGGTTCCTGAAATCGCCCGCGGCAACAAGGACACGCCCCGCAGGCTCGCTCCCGCCATCATCGCGGGAATCGCGGGCAGCTTCATCCTGCTGGCCGCGGTACCCGCCGCCGTCATCAGCCTGGACGGCATGGAAAATCTGAGCCAGGTGGCGACCATCACCTGGGGAACCACGCTTGGCGTATGGGCGTACTACACGGCCAATGTTTTCGCGCTGCTGGCCATGCTGACCTCATACTGGGGCCTGAGCGGCAGCCTTGTAAGCAATATTTTTGACCACTTTATGATCGGAAGGGACACCATCCCGGCAAAGCGTCTTTTTGTGCTCACCCTGGTCTGCATTCCTCCTTTCTTCATAGCCTATTCCAATGCCGCGAACTTTGTGGACGCGCTTTACTTTGCCGGAACCTTCGGGGGCGTGTTTATAGCCACCTTGCCCATATTCATGCTGAACCGCGCGCGCAAGGCCAACCCCGAGCGCCTGCCGTGGCAGTGCGGCTGGTATGCCTGCCGCCCGGTACAGACCATTATTCTTCTGCTGTTTCTGGGCAGCGCCGTATACGCCGTGGCGGCCGCCGCAGGCTATATCCCACCGGCATGGTAGCCGGACGGCCGGGAACCCGTGACGCTTTTGTACATATTTTCTGCCGAATGGAGCAGTTTTAAGAAGCCGGGACGGATAGACTTGTTCAGATTGGCTGAGAATGACAGCATTCAACCCGTTTTTTTGGAGAACATGATGCCCTATTTCAGAGCCCTGCGTCAGGAAGCTCCGCATATTTTCAAAATATTCGGACCGTTGCTGATCTCCCAGTACGCCCAGATCGCCAACGGCATCATTGATACGGCCATGGCCGCGCGCTTGGGAACAGTCGAGCTTGGCGGCGTGGCTGTCGGCGTGGCCATCTGGATGCCCGTCTATATGTTCGTGATCGGCATACTCATCAGCGTGTTGATCCTCGTGGCGCAAAGTCACGGCGCGGGAGACCGGGACGGCGCGGTGGTTCTGGGCCACCAGGGACTCTGGATGGGCGGCGTTCTGGGGCTCGCGGCCTCGTGCATCATCATCCCGCTTTCGCAGTACGCCGCTTGGTTCGGCGCGGACGCCCAACTCATGCAGACCTCCCGCGCGTACATATGGTCCGTGGCCTGGGGGCTTCCGCTGGGCGGCATGGCCGTCAGCCTGCGCTTTTTCTGTGAAGGACAGAATGTCGTCTTTCCCGTCACGGTCATGGCCGTCATCATTGTGGGCTGCAAAACCATTCTCAATTACGCCCTCATGTTCGGCAACCTTGGAGCACCGGCCCTGGGAGTTCAGGGCTGCGGCCTCTCTTCGGCCATATCCATGGGCCTTCTGTTGCTTATGCTCGCCTTTTATATCAGCTTTTCAAAGCACTTCGCCGCAAGACGATTTATGCGCCACATCCAGTGGCCGCGCTTTCAGACCATAAAACAATTTTTCAAGCTGGGGCTGCCCGTTGCTTTCGGTATAACATCCGAATATCTCGTTGCCTCCGTCATCACCATTTTTATCAGCACAACAACAGTTACAGCCGTTGCGGCCCACCAGGTGGCCTTCAGCTGCATGATGCTGTTTTTCGCCACCCCCGCAGCACTTTCCATGGCCGCCTCAATACGGGTGGGCAATTTGTGGGGAGAAAAGCACGTCGCGGAATCACGCGACGCCATCAAGGGCATCATGGCCCTGAGCGTCATCATCGGACTGGTTTTTACTGTTCTTATGCTGGCAGGCGCCCCCAGTCTCGCATACATGTTCTCAAAAGACACGGCGGTAGCCCTTCTGGCGGCTTCGGCCCTGCGCTTCGGCGCCTTCTTCCAACTGGCCGACTCCATGCAGGTCTGCCTCAACGGCGTATTGCGCGGAGTGGGCGATACCACAGCTCCCTTTGTAATCACAGCAATCGTCTACTGGCTTTTCTGCATACCGGTCGGCTATGTGCTGTCAGGCATGCCACTCCCCTGGGGTCTTGGACTCTCTCCCGATCTGCTGGGCATACGGGGCTGGTGGCTGTCTCTGACCATAAGTCTTTTTATCGTGAGTTTTCTTCTCGCGCGAAGGGTCAGGCACACTTTCTGGCTGGCCGCGAAATGAAACTCCGTGCAGACAAACCGCTCTCGCCGGATTTTACGGCCGTTGCGGGCAGACCGGCATAGCACCTTCGCAGACGCCATGCCGGTCATGAGGCTGCGTGTCGGGTGAAACGGCTTGTCCTTTTATGAAAAGAGATTTAAATTTCAATTTCATATAGAGGGGGAATGACAGAATGGATTCCTTGATTCACGCAGTACTGCAAGCGACTCTTATTTCCAAATTCGTCTTGGTACTGCTGCTGGTCATGTCCATCGCCAGCTGGACATACATGTGCGGCAAATGGCTGACGCTGCGCGCCGCGCAGCGTCGTGCGCATGAAGGCCTGTCAGCCTTCGACAAGGCCGGCGAGCTGAAACGGGCGCTGCCCATAGTCGCAGCCGACGAGCGCTCTCCTCTCTACGGCATTACCCGGCGCGCGGTGCGCGAATACAATCGCATCACCCGCACCGGAGACACGGAACGCCTGCTCAACGACAACGTTCGCCGCGCCCTGCATTTCGGCATTGCCGAGGAAATTGCGAAACTCAAGTCGTCCCTGGCCCTGCTGGCCACTGCGGCCAACACCGCTCCTTTTATCGGTCTCTTCGGCACGGTATGGGGCATTATGCATTCTTTTACCGCCATTGCCAAAATGAAGAGCGTATCACTGGCAACGGTCGCTCCGGGCATCGCGGAAGCCCTCATCGCCACGGCGGTCGGCCTGTTCGTGGCCATTCCCGCGGTATGCGGCTATAATATGTTCCGGGCCAAGCTGACCGGCATTGAGGGCGTATGCATCAACTACGCCGGGCAATTGCTCAACCGCCTGCAGCACGAAGCCGCCGAACACGGCGACGGCATCAGCTTCGCAGGAAAGGACTAGGCATGGGCGCCTCTTCTGACGACGATTTCGTGGCCGACATCAACGTGACTCCCTTTGTGGACGTCATGTTGGTTCTGCTCATCATCTTCATGGTCACGGCTCCCATGATGACCGAAGGCCTGGACGTGGCGCTGCCCAAGGTGGAGTCCTCCGAGGTACTGCCCACCGAAGACGATCACCTCATTCTGACGATCAAAGCCGACGGAGCGCTGTTCCTGGACGAATACGAAACGGGCCTGGCCGATCTGCCCGATGTGCTGGCCGTCCAGGTCAAGGGACAGGACCGGCAGCTTTTCGTGCGCGCTGACAAGGACGTACCCTACGGCATGGTGATGCAGGTCATGGACCGCATCCGCGGAGCGGGCATCGCCGATGTGGGACTGATCACCACATCAACGCCGGTCGAAGAGCCCCCGGCGACTCCCGCAATGCCGGTTACGCCGACAGCCAGGGGAGGGAATTAGCCATGCGGACCGCAACCCGCGGCACAGCCCTGGCCTTCTCGCTGGGCATGCACGCCCTGCTGCTGGGCGGCTTTTTGCTGCTGGCGCGGGATGTTACCACCAGTACGGAAAGAGTCTATCGCGTGGCTCTGGCTGAACTGGCCCCAACCCCCAGCCAACCGGCACCCGCGCAGGCAGCTCCCGAACCGCCCGCACCGCCTCCGCAGCCCCCGGAAGAGCCGCAACCGCAACCCAAAGAAGCGGTACAGGAAGTCCCAAAGCCGCTTCCCAAACCGGACGTGAAAAAAATCAGCCCCAAAAAGCGTGAAAAAGCAGCGCCCAAGGCGAAACCCGCCCCCACGCCGCCGCCCAGGCCCGCAGTCTCCTCCGCGCCTGCCGGACCCGTCCCCCGCAATGTGGGAGGACTCAGCGCATATGACAACGACGCGCTGGACCAGCGGCCCAGCATCACCCGCCGGGTGGCGCCAGAATATCCCACCAAGGCTCGCCGCATGAACGTGCAGGGCACTGTAACCGTGCAACTGGTCGTGGATACCGCGGGCAAGCCCCGCAACTGCGTTGTGGTCAAGGCGACCCCCGGCGGCTACTTTGAGGAAGCCGCCCTCGACGCCGCGCGCAGCATGCGCTTCGTCCCGGGCAAACTCAAGGGGCAGCCTGTGAATACGCTGGTCCAGCTGCCTTTTGCCTTCCGGCTACGCTGAACCTCCGGCAGACCTGTCAGGCGAGAGACATACAGACAATGCCTATGGTCAGCAGGATTATGCCAATACGTTTACGGCGGGAGATTTTCTGGTGGAAGGCCAGGAAGCCAATGACAAGCGCCCCGAAAATGCCGAACACGCACCATTAGGCATAGGCTACGCCGAACGGGATATCCGGCTTTGAGCTGCGCCCGATAGGCGAAAACCTCGCCCGCCCGCTCAATCTGCTCGATACGGTCTGCTCCCAACTGGCGGATTTTAACCTAGTACAGAAAACAAGCGTACCAGCATAAGCGTCAGCCAAAGATATAGAAAAGCCCCTGGCAATCATGATTGCCAGGGGCTTGTGCCGTCTCATCACCCTAAAACAACAGGAGCTTGTGGTTTTACTCCCAAGCTCCTGATTTATTTATGGTAGGCAGTACAGGACTTGAACCTGTGGCCCCCGCCTTGTAAGGGCGGTGCTCCACCAGCTGAGCTAACTGCCCGTGATGCGTCAACGGTCATAGTAATATGGCAGGGGCCGGGCGCTGTCAATGCGTCCGTTTTTTCCCGGCGTTCAGGGGCGTTTCGGCCAGGGCGGCCATATCCCCGGCCAGCTTTTCCCTGAGTGCCTCGGCCCTGGCGCTTTCCAGCATGATCATGTCCACCTGGCGGCTGTGAATCAGCAGATAGCCCAACAGACGTGTTTTCTTCAGAGTCTCCGTAGCGCCGAAGCCTTCGGCCACGGCAAAAAGCGAATCATCCTTGACGTCCGCGCGGAAGCCGTGCCCTTCCAGCAGCCCCGCCAGCATCCGGGCGCGCAGGCGGCGGCGCTCGCGGTCCGCCGCGCCGCCCTTGAACTGGAAGTTTACGAAATTTTCATGGCTGTCTTCTCCGGCCAGGCATTCCACGGTGCAGAAATGATAGCCGTAGCGCGCCTGCAGAATCATGTAATGCTCGCCGATGATAAAGAAGTTGCGTTCCGCCATGGTGGTGGGCGCGGTGCTTTCCAGTTCCGGATTCATGGCGCTTTCAAAAACCACGCTCATAAAGCCCGCGGCCCCGCTGACGGGCGGCCCGGCCCAAGGCACGGCCACCATGCCTTCCCAAAGGGCCAGCATGGGCCCACTGGCGATTTCGGACAAATCCACCACCGGGCCGCTGACCTGCCGGGTGAAACCGCCGCCCATGTCCACCACCCAGTACTGCAATTTGATACCGGCCTTGAGCTGCTTGCCCATGCGCCGGCCGACGCCCGCATCGTCGTCGAACATCAGCCGCACCGCCTTTTCATGGCAGAACCGGGTGATATCGTGCAGGCTCCGGCAATGTTGCGGCGCGAATTCCGGCGCGTCCGGGTCCAGCAGATGCAAGGGAGTCATGAGCCGGGCCAGCGCCTCCAGGCGCAGATACACGGGGCTGCCCGCCATGAGGTTGGGCGGCGCGCTCACGGACGGGATCAACTGGGCCTGACGTCCGGCCAGAACCACATTGCGGTCCGCATCCAGGGTCACGTCACCGGCTTTTTCCAGGAGGCCGCAGGCGTCCGGCAGGCTGAAAATGGCGGGCAGACGGTATTCACGGGCCACGGAGGCCAAATGCCCGGCCATGCCGCCGGTTTCGCTGACCAAACCGGAGGCCCGCGCCAACAGCGTGGCCCAGCGGGGATAGGCCCGCTCCACCACCAATACGCCGCCTTCGGGAAACGAGAGCATGTCCGCTTCCTTGCGGGCCACAAAGGCCGGTCCCATGCCCACGCCGGGGCTCACCGGCACGCCGCCGCCCGCCAGCACGGTCAGTCCCGGCGGCAGTTCCGCCGCCTGAGCTCCCGGATTCCACCCCCTCTCGGCCTCGCGCTCACCGTAGGCTTCGTGCCCCCTGTAGGCTTCGTGCCCCCTGTAGGCTTCGTGCAAAGGCCGGCTCTGCAAAACCACAATGCGTCCATCCCCGGCTTCCAGGGCCCATTCCACATCCTGAGGTTCATTGTAATATTCTTCCAGGGCCAAGGCCACGCGGGCCAGTTTGGCGGCCTGGGCGTCGGTGAGGCTGGGGGCGACTTCCGCATCCGCCGGATGCTTTTCCAGCAGATGCGGCGGATTTTCACGGCTGAATGCAAAAACATCAGGCGTGACCGCCCCGTCCACCACGGCCTGGGGCAGACCGGACACGGCGTTGAGCACGACCCTCTCCTGCCCCTGGGAGGCGGCCACCGGATCACGGCTGTAGGCCACGCCGCCCGCCGCGGCCCGAACCATGGCCAGCACGCCCACGGACATGGGAGCCGCGTCATCCGGAATGCCGCGCTGATAGCGGTAACTCATGGCCGTGACCGCGTATTTGCTGGCCACGATTTCCTTCCAGACTTCGCAGGCCTCTTCGGGCGGCACGTTGAGTTCCGAACGATACTGCCCGGCAAAGGTCACGCCCAAGGCATCCTCGCCTACGGCGCTGCTGCGCAGCGCCAGAAGCAGGTCGTCCCCGGCCCGCGCTTTCATGGCCGCCACGGCTTCGGTAATGGCCGCTTCCAGGTCCGGAGGCAGAGGCGCCGCCAGCACGCATTGCTGCAGGGCCGCGGACAGGCTGAACACTTCGTCCAGGCTGCGCATGTCCGTGGCCTGGATACGGCGCTCCAGCTCGCTCTGCAGGCCATTGTGCGCCATGAAACGATAGTAGGCTGCCACCGTCACCGCAAAGCCGTCGGGCACAGCCAGGCCCACATTGGCGGCCAGCTCGCCCAGATTGGCCATTTTACCGCCCACCCTGGGCAGATCGGCCAGCCGCACCTCGGCCAGGGGCAGGATCAGCGGCCCTTGCGCGAGATGCTCCGGCTGGGCCAGCAGGCGTTCCATGTTCCCTCGGATACGGTCAAAAGCCTCCTGCAGGGGGGCGTAGCCGTTGTCGGACAGAGCGTTCAGCTCGCGCACCATTTGGAACACGGCGGTCACCGCGCGGGTGCTCACGGCGCGCACATAGTCCATGCCGAAGGCTTTGACGCCGCCGAGGCGCTCTTCCACATCGCTCATGGCTTCCAGGGCGCTTTTGTTGGCTGAAAGCAAACGCCGGAAACGCGCGCAACGCTCACGCAGGCGGGCTTTGAATTCCTCCTCGCGAGCCAGTGCGGCCGAATCAGGCGCGGGCGGTTCCCCGCGGCCCAGCCAGCGGCGCAGGTGCTTCAACATGGTCATATCAGGCAGCGGAACGGGCCGCTTCCTCCATTTTGATGATCAATTCGCTGATGGACACGGGCTTGAGCATATAGTCGTACGCGCCCAGATCCATGCCCTGCACGGCCACGCCCATACAGGCGTGTCCGGTGAGCAGGATCACCGGCAGTTCGGGGGCCTTGGCCTTCATATGCCGCAGGGTTTCCAGGCCGTCCATACCGGGCATGCGCACATCCATGACCACCACTTTGAACATTTCCCCGCCTTCCGCCAGGACGGCATCCAGCATATCCAGGGCGCTCTGCCCGTCCGGGGCGGTGCTCACTTCCATGCCGCGCCGGGAAAGGCGCTTTTCCATCAATTGCAGGAATTCTACTTCATCGTCCACGAACAATACACGCATAGGCGCTCCTGGCTCAAAACGTTCATCTGACTTCCGACTCTGCCGTCCGCTACCGCAACGGAAATTTCAAGCCATGAGATGGATTTTCGTGTTATATCAAGGAGAAAGAGCCTTTTATAAAGGAAGTGTACTCTTCTGGTACTCGACCGGAATAAAAGGCGAATTCAACGTGGAAATAACCGAAAGGGCACTCATGACGACAACCTCTGATGTTGGCTGCTACTCCTCAACATCCTCTTCCTGTGGGCTTTCAGCCGGTTCAAGCGGCAACGTAATGCAAAATGTGGTGCCCTGGCCCGGTTGGCTTTGAACCTCAATCCTGCCGCCCAGCTTTTCCAGAATAGTAAAGCAGATGGCCAGCCCCAGGCCCGTACCCTCTCCCACCTTCTTGGTGGTGAAGAAGGGGTCGAAAATGCGTTTCAGGGTTTCCTCGTCCATGCCGGGCCCGCTGTCCGTAAAAAGAATGCGCGCGCCCTGCTCGCAGGCTTCGGTGCGGATGCGCAGGCTGCCGTCCTTGCCGATGGCGTCAATGGCGTTGTCGATGATATTGATGAAGACCTGCTCCAACTGGGCCGGGTCCGACAGAATCACGGGCAGTTGCGGATCGAATTCCTTTTTGATGACGATATTACGGCTGGCGGCCTCTGTTTTGAGCATTTCCACGGCCTGGTCAGCCAGAGAATTGAGCAGTATTTCCGTCCGGCTGGGGTTCATGCGGCGACCGAAGCCCAGCATGCGCTGGGTAATGCCCTTGGCGCGCTTGACGTGCTGCTCGATCTTTTCCGTGCTTTCCAGGACCTCCTGATAGTTTTTCATGCTCTCCGGTTTTTCGTCTTCCAGCAGATCCCGGATCCAGCCCGCGTTCTCCTGAATCAACATCAGGGGATTGTTGACCTCATGGGCCACACCGGCGGCCATCTTGCCCAGGGCCGCCATCTTGCTGGATTGCAGCATTCGGGCGTCAATATGGGCCTGCTTCTGGTCCGAAGCGGCCAGAGAGGCCACCAGATGCCGGGTGCAGACCACCGCGCCCACACTGACCACCGCGCTGCCCAGCAGCACGAAGAGCAGGATCAGCACCTGAAGCTGGCGCAGGGGTTGCAGGCTCTCGCCCACATCGTCCACCACCACCAGCACCCAGGGCATGGAATCCAGACGCATCATGGCCGCCAGCAGGTTCTGGCCGCCCTCCTTGCCCGCGGGCGCGTCCAGGGGCATGGTCAGCATGCCGTTGTGCGCGGCCTTGAGCGAAGGCAGCTTGAACTTGCCCATGATCTTGCCGTGATACAGGGAATCCGTCTGGAGCACGCCCTGCTCGCTGACCAGAAAGGCGTCGCTGTGCTGGCCGGAATAGACCCGGCGCAACAGGGCGTCGATGGCTTCCATGTCGATGGTGGCGCGCATGATGTAGCTGCGTCCGCCTTCGTGCCGGAGCACCGCGATGATGAAATGCGGCACGTGCCGGTAGCCCATGAACACGTCGCTGACATAGACACCTTTGCGCAGCACCTCGTGAAACCAGGGTGTCTCGGCGTAATTGGCGTCGTTCAGATCATAGGGGCCCACATAGGCCACATGGCGGCCATCCATGCCGATAATGCCCAGATCCACAAAGGAGCGGCTGTTGTTCTGCATGACGCTGAAAATCTCGCTCAGCCGGGCGGGATCGCTCAATTCGGCATAGGGGTGAGTGAAGGCCAGGGTTTTGATCTGGGCCACCCGCTCCACAATGAAGGTGTCCAGGGCGCGGTGCTTGCTGCTGGTCACGGCCTCCAGGCCCGCGCTGATTTTCTCGTCGTAGATATTGTTGATGCGGTCCAGGCAGAACACACCCAAAGCCGCCAGCGGCGTAAGCGCCAGCAGGAGCAGGGTCAGCAGCAGGCGGCGGTAGATGGCTCTGTAGCCCCGCAGAGGGGCGGGCGACGTCAACGGCATGGGGGCGCCTCCTGAGCGTCGGTTGCGGGCAGCGTCCGGCCCGTGAACAAATCCCGGCAATGGGCGAGCATTTCCTCGCGCCGGGCCGCCACCTGGGCCGTATCCTGCATGATCATGTCCAACTGGCGGGTATGAATGGTCATATACCCGGCCACAGCCAGCAGATGTTCGCCTTCGTCAGGGTCCATGCCTTCCAGGCGGGCGCTGACGGCGTCGTTGCGCAGCACGGGCGCGAAGCCGAATTCCCAGAGCAGATCAGCCACGAAACGCACCCGCAGGATGCGCCGTTCAATGTTCGCCGCCCCGCCGCGCAACTGGAACAGCAGATAATTTTCCTTGCTGCGCTCGCCCAGGCGCGCTTCCACCGAGACGAAATGAAAGCCGAAGCGCGAATGCAGGCTGCAATAATCACGCGAAATCATGAAATAGTTCTTTTCAGAAAAATACGCGGTCTGGGCCGCCGGGTCCAGATGCGGATTGGCCGTGGCCTCGAACAGCACGGACAAAAAGCCCTTGCCGTCCACGGGCGGCGGCCCCTGCCAGGGATAGGCGTTCATGCCGCGCCAGAGGGAGAGCATGGGCCGCGAGGCGATCCGCTCCACATCAATGACCGGCCCGGCAGGGGTGGCGGCAAAGCCGTCGCTAAGATTGACCACCCAGAATTGCTTGAGCACCGTATCCCGCAGCTGCTTGACCCGCTGGGGCGCGTACTTTTTTTCCGCGCCCAAGGCGAACATGGCGCTGACCGCCTTTTCATGGCAGTAGCGGGCGATGTCGTGGTAGGTGGCGCAGTTGGCGGCTTTGAAGTCCACGCTGTCCACATCGATGGTCAGGGGCAGAATATGGGCGGCCGCGTGCTGGAGAATGCGAAACACCGGGCTGCCCGGCATGAAGTCGCGCGGTTTCGCGGCTCCGGCCAGCAGTTCGTCCCGCCGGCCGTCGTACACACGGCCCAGATCCGCGCAGAGAGTGACTTTCCGCCCCTTGGGCAGGATTTCCAGAGCCCCGTTCAATCCGAAAAGGGCCGGTTTGCCGAATTCGCGGGCCAGAGAGCCCAGGCGGGAGCCCAGCAGGCCGCGCTCGGCTACCAGACCGGCGGCCCGGTCGATGAGCGAAGCCCAGAGATATCTGTCGTCGGGCAGCACCAGAATGCCGCCTTGCGGGAAGCGGCGCGCGTCCTCCCAGGTCCGGACCGGCACCACGGGCCCGCAGACCCGGCCGGGGTTGGCCGTCATGCCGCCCGCCAGCAGGGGCGACGGCAACGCGGCCTCGTCCGGAACGGGCAGGACCGACGTATCCGCCTGCGACGCCAACATCATGGGCCGTACCAGCAAAAGCCGCACCGGGGCACCGGGGGCGCAGACCCAGGTCAACGAAAGCGGGCGGCCTTCGACGTCCTCCAGAGCCAGGGCCAGTTCCGTGACCCGCAGGGCCGTGGCGTCATCCAGAACCGGATGCTCCGGGTCGTGCGGTTCGCGGCCGCGCACCTCGTGCGGCGCGCTGCGGCTCACGCGCAGCAGGTCCACGGGCAGGGCGGAATATTCCATGTCCTGCGGCAGGCCGTCGCAGGCATAGACATGCACATTGACGCCATGCGGCTGCAGGGGATTGCCCGTGTGGGCCAGCCCGCCCCAGGCGCCCTCCTCCACGGCCAGGCAGGTCACGCAGACGCCCGCCCCGGCCTCGGTAAGGCCGCGCGCCCGCCGGTAGATCAGGGCCTGCGCCCGCTGCTTGCGGGCCAGGGTGACGTGCAGGGCATTCAGAATTTCCTTGTCCGGCGCGTCCAGCGGCACGGAGGGCCCCCAGAGCAACAGGCCGGGATCCGTGACGTTTTCCGCCGCGCCCGGATCGTCGCTCTCGTTTTCACCTTCAGGAACCGGGCGCGGCCAGAGGCGGCCCCGCAGCAAAAGACGCATGGGCCGTTGACATCGGTCGCGTAGAGCGCGCACCTCGGCCAGTACGGCTTCGGCCAGATCTTCAGGCAACAATGTGTTTTCCACCAGACTGCCCAAACTTTCGGACAGCTTGGACAGATGCTCCGGACCAAAACCGCCCGCCGCCTGAATCCGGCGATTGATCTCGCTTTGCAGGTCGCCGCTCTGGAAAAAATGCTGACAGCCCGCCGCCGTGACCACAAAGCCGAGGGGCACGGCTTGCGGAAAACGCCCGCGCAGGCTCTCCAGACGGGCCGTGGCCGGGTCCACCAAGGCTTCCTCTCCGGCGTCGTCCAGATTCCCGTGGCCCAGCGGCAGCACCAGCGGCCCCAGCAGACAGGATTCCGGCTCATAGACTTCGGCGGCCACGGTCTTTTGCAGCTCCGCGAAACGTGCATAGAGCGCCGGGCCAGGGGTGGGATCCAGGCGTTCCAATTGCTGGATGCACTGAAAGACCTGGGTGGCGACCCTGGTGCAGAGCGCGCGGACGCGGTACAGACCGAAGGGGTGATCGCAACAAAGCGTATACTCCACTTCGGTCATGGTTTCCTGAAACTTATTCCAGGCGGTGAGAAAGAGCTTGAAGGAGTGATGGCGCAGGGCGAAAAAACGCTCGGCTTCGCCGACGTCGGACGCAACCCCGCCGGAGGCTTTTTTTGTGGAGCGCGTGAGAAAACCCAACAGACGGGAAAGGGACATGGCGACTCCGTCGGCGGTTCTGCCGCCCCGTGAGGGTGGATGCGCATGCCGCGCGCCAAGCCGCGCCGCGTTGCTCCGCCGGATTGCGGGGATTGTTTTTTCTAGCACAATCTCCGGACCGCTTCAAGAGAGGTCCCAACGAAGAGAGAGGGCACACCTGTGCGAAGGCCGTCAGGGCTTGCCGCACGGACGCGGCATGCCCCCAAGGCGGGCCGCCGGGGCTGCTCAGGGGGTGTCGTCATGAGATGGATTTTCGTGTTATATCAAGGAGAAAGAGCCTTTTATGAGGAGAGTGTACTCTTCTGGTACTTGACCGGAATAAAAGGCGAATTCAATGCAGAGATAATCGAAAAGACACTCATGGCGACATCCCCTAGCCCTGCGGCAGGGGCGCCACCCGGGCGCCTCCGGGCAACGGCGCGGGTGCCTCGGGCCGACCCACCTCGGCCAGGGCCCGCATCTGCGCCATGCACTGCTCCAGAAACTGCGGGTCGCCCACATCCTGGCAGAGAAAGGCGTTGATGTCCGGCATGGCGGCAATGGCTTCGTCTATTTCCGCATTGCTGCCCCTGGCATAGGCCCCGATATTGACCATGTCCTCCACCCGGCGGAAGGTGCTCATGCGCCGGGTGATCACCCGCCCGGCCAGCACATCTTCCCTCTGGCAGATGTCCGAACGCAGACGGCTGATGGAGCGCAGCACGTCGATGGCCGGAAAATGCCCCTGGTCCGCCAGATCACGGGTGAGCACGATATGCCCGTCCAGAATGGAACGCACCGAGTCGGCAATGGGTTCGTTGAAGTCGTCGCCGTCCACCAGGACGGTGTAAATGCCGGTGATGGTACCTTTGGCCGAGCGCCCGGCGCGTTCCAGCAGTTTGGGCAGCTGGGCGAAGACCGAGGGGGTGTAGCCCTTGGTGGTGGGCGGCTCGCCCACGGCCAGGCCCACTTCGCGCGCGGCCATGGCAAAACGGGTCACGGAATCCATCATCAAGAGCACGTCCATGCCCTTGTCGCGGAAATATTCGGCCACGGCCGTGGCCGCGTAGGCCGCGCGCATACGCACCAGTGGGGACTGGTCCGAGGTGGCGATGACCAGCACCGAGCGGGCCATGCCCTCGGGGCCCAGGTCCCGTTCCATGAATTCCACCACTTCGCGGCCGCGCTCGCCGATCAGGGCGATGACGTTGACGTCGGCCCTGGTATAGCGGGCCATCATGCCCATGAGCGTGGATTTGCCCACGCCGGAACCGGCCATAATGCCCACGCGCTGTCCCTTGCCCAGGGTCAGCAGGCTGTTGATGGAGCGCACGCCCACGTCCAGGATGTCCGTAATGCGCGGACGCTGCAACGGGCTGGGCGGGTCGGCGTAAATGGGGGTCAGCTCGGGATGCCACTGGGCTCTGGCCTTTATGGCCCATTCCGGCGTGAAAGGGGCCTGGATTTCCAGCTGGCGCTGAAAGTCGGCCTGGCCCCGATCCCCGGCGGGCAGGGGCGAGGTGTAGATTTCCGCGCTCACGGGCGGCCCGGCGTCCAGGGGCGTGCCGAAGGCGTCAAAAGCCCGGCCCAGCAGCTCCGGCCCCACGGGAAAAACCGGCGGCAAGCTGGTATTGCGGATGAGGCTGCCCGGCCGGATGCCGCGCATGTCCCCGTAGGGCATGAACAACAGATTGCCGTCACGGAAGCCCACCACTTCGGCGGCGATGCCCTCGCTTTCCCCGTCGGGGAGCATATGGCAGACCGCGCCCAAGGGGGCGCGCAGTCCGCCGCCCTCGGCCACCAGGCCAACCACCTTGTTGACCTTGCCGAACAGCCGGATAGGATTGCTGGCGCGCAACAGCTGGGAACAGGCGCGCGGGTCCAGTTTCATGACGTTCTCACTCCCGATCCGCCGCTAGAGCGTTTTGATATTAAAAATATCTCAACGCGCTGTGTGGATTTTCCGTAAAAATCCGCACAGCAAAATTATTGCAAGGCGAATTTACTTCGCCGTTAATCGATAATTCCAAGCGCAAAATGCTCTAACGCCGAACACAGTGAGGCGCGCCGCGAAGACCGACCCGACGGGCGGCCCGTAGGGCCGTGCCTGTAGCCCAAAGGGCGTACAGGCATCAAGAGCAATGCGGCGTGGATTCCGGAAAAGCGACCGAAGGCAGCCCTAAGGGCTGTCCCCGTTGGCGACAACGGAGCCATACGGGGATCGACAGCAGCGACAACAGCGCTTTTTGCCGGAATGATCCCTTTGAAACGTGTAGCGTTTCAAAGGCAATCCGCTCTAGGAACAGTCCAAGTATTAAATTCTACTTGCCATCCGCGCCCGGCAAAAAACCGCCATTGGAAAGCACCTCGCGCTCGTCCCCGTTCTCCACGGGAAAGAGCTCTTCCTCCAGCTCCGCAAGGCTGGGGTTTTCCTTGGCCGAAGCGTCGGGCGTATCTGGGGCCGCGTCAAATACGGCCGCAGCCGCCGTACCTTCGTAGCCGTCCGTATCAGCTTCGGGCCGGGCGGCGGCAGAGGGAGCGGCTTTGATACGGGGCCCTTCCTCGCCCAAAGGGGGCAGCCAGGCTTCGGGTAAATCTTCGGGCAAATCCTCGGCTAAAACATTGGGCTGTACGCCCGCATCCATGGGCGGCGCGGGTTCGGGCCGTACTTCCTGTACCGGGGGGGCAGGGGAAATTTCGTCTTCCGGCTCCGGTGCGACCGAGGTCGGCGGCGTTGCCGCACGGCCAGGTTCGGACTCTTCCGCAGAAATGGAGGCCGCGCCAGGCTCAGGCGCTGACGGGGCCGCAGGGACGGGCGTTGGAGGCTGTATCGCCCCGGGAACGGCAGCTTCCTGGGGCAGGTCCGGTTCGAAGTCGGATTCAGAGGCCGTATCAACAGTGGGCACAGCTTCCGGCTCAGGGATAATCTCGGAAGCAGCATCAGAGGCGGCCTCAGGCGAATGGTCCGGCTCGGGCGCGAGCGTCGCGATTCTGCGTACTTCGCGCTCCACCAGCTCATGCACGGCGGGCGCGTCCTTTTCCTCGTCCTCGCGCACGGGCAAAGCCAGATGGCTCAGAATGCCGTCCACCAGATCCCGGAAATGCTCGCGCCGACTGTCCACGCTGCCGCTGACGCTTTCAGCCACCAGGCCGCCGCGTTCAACGGCCGTGTCGCCGTTGACGATCCATTGCTTGAGTTCCGGCGCGCGCTCGCGCGCGGCCATGAACATGTCGCTGACCGTGGCCTCATCCTCGGGATTGACGCGTACGGTCACGGTAGCCCGGTCTTCCAGCAGGTTCAGGGCCTCCAGAACCAGAGAGCGCAAAATGGCCACATGCTCTTTGTCCAGCAACCAGCCCGTGCCCGCGCCGACGGCCGTCCGCACCAGCTCCACCAGTTCCTCGCGCCAGGAATCGCCGATGGCCTGCCGCTGGGCGTCAATGGCGCGCAGCACCACGGCCAGGGACTGCCCCAGATCCGCGCGGAATTCCCTGAGTTCATCCCCGGCCTGATCCATACCGGCCTGAAAGCCCTCGTCATGGGCCGCCTCGCGGATGCGTTCGGCCTCTTCACGCGCGGCCCTGGCCGCGGCCAGTTCCGCGGCGGCCTGCTCCTGGGCTGTTTTGCCCGCCGCCTTGAGGGCTTCGCCTTCGCGGACCAGTTTTTGGCGCTCGGCTTCGGCCTCGGCCCTGGTCTCTTCCAACACTTTCTGGCGTTCGGCATAGGCAGCGCCGAGAATTTCGCGCGCCCGGTCCGCCGCCCTGGCGCGCACCCGCTCCAGATAATCTTCCTGCTGCTCCCGCTTGAGCCGCTCGCGGCGCATGGGCTCCTGCATGGCGTCCAGTTGCTCCACGGTGGCTTCGCGCTCCCCCATGAAGATGGTGCCCCATTTTTTGCGCAATTCGTCTGACGCCATGGCCGCTTCCCGCAGTTACAGATTGAGCCGCCGCCGGGGCCGCACGAAGGTTGGAGCATTTCAACGTTGAAAATGTTGAAATGCTCTGGTGGCGGCGTCAGCTTTGAAATGCAGTGCATTTCAAAGCTGATCCGCTCTAGACGAAGACCTCGCCCGCGCCCCGGCTGACCACCACCTTGTTTTCGGCTTCCAGGCGGCGCACGATCTTGACGATGTTCTGCTGGGCGGTTTCCACGTCCGAAAGTTTGGTGGGCCCCATGAATTCCAGCTCCTCGCGGATCATGTTGCCCGCGCGCTCGGACATGTTCTTGAAAAACTTGTCCTTGAGGTCGTCGCTGGCGCCGCGCAGGGCCAGGGTAAGATCCTCGTTGGAAATCTCCTTGAGCAGTTCGCGCACGCCCCGGTCGTCGATATTCTTGCAGTCCTCGAAGACGAACATGAGGTTGCGGATGTCCTCGGCCATCTGGGCGGAGTCTTCCTCGATTTCCGACAGCACTTCCTCTTCCGTGGCACGGTCCACGGCGTTGAGGATTTCGGCCACGGACTGCACGCCGCCCACTTTTTTGCCTTCCTTGCCGCCCATGGCGATAAGCTGGCTGGTGAGCACCTTGTCCACTTCCATGAGCATGTCTTCGGGCACGGATTCCAGTTTGGCCAGACGCGTGAGCACTTCGGAGCGCACGCCGGCGGGCAGGCTTGTCAACAAATTGGCGGCCTGGTCCGGATTGAGGTGGCCCATGATCAGGGCCAGGGTCTGGGGATGCTCATTGCGCAGGATCTGCGAGAGCAGACGCGGGCTGACCTGTTCCAGTTCCCGGAAAGGCGCGGGGCCGGTATCCAGACTCAGGGAGTCCATGACATACTTGGCGGTTTCCGGATCCAGATTCTTGACCAGCAGACGCTTCACGGTATCGCTGCCGCCGGAGATCATATCCACGCCGTCCACCAGGGATTCATGGAACTCGCGCAGCACTTCCTCCACGGTTTCCCTGGGCACGGGCTCCAGTTCCACAATGGCTTTGGAGACGTCGGCTATTTCCTGCCGCTCCATGCGCTTGAAGACGTCAGCCGTAAATTTGTCGCCCATGGCGAGCAACAGCACGGCAATACGCTGATGGCCGGTCAACTCCATCCCCTACTCCTTAAAAGTAATTACACTTGAGATTTCCGCTTGACGGCGGGCAAAGCCCGCCTACGGAAATCTCGCGAGCCTTGCTCCACTTCGTCTCGCAAGGCCGAGCATTTTAACAGTAAAGAGAATTTCATGGTGAAAATGCTCTAAAGCTCGGGTACGCGCGCACTGGAGGGCGTCCGTTGTTATTTTTCCCTGTCCTCAAGCCAGCGCCGGATCAGCCGGACAGCCTGGTCCATGTGCTGTTCCGTGAAGTGGAAGAGGCGCAATTTCAACTCCTCCACCCGCTGGTTGGTTTCCTTCTGGGCATGCCGCAAAGCCTTGAGCTCGGCCAGGGAAGGCAGGCGGGACGTTCCCCCGCCCCCGGACGGCAGCGATTTAAGATCAGGCCTTTGCTGTTTCATCATTCCTCATCCATCCGCGCACCAAGGTCACCACCTGTTCCATGTGATTGTCGGAAAGGGTAAAGATGTGCGCTTTCAGGGCTTCAATATCCTTGAACACCAACTCGCCGTCATCCTCTTCCTGTTCGGGACCTTCCTCGTCGGCCTTGGCCGCTTCTTCCAGGGCTTCGTACAGGGCAAGCTGTTCCTCGGCCGCGGGCAGGCCTTCCAGGCCTTCCACCATTTCCCCGGCTTCCACCTTGGGCCGGATCAGTGCCAGCACCACTGGCCGCACGATCAGCATCAGGAAGAGGAAGGCCAGCAGGGCGTTAAGCAACGGTTTGCCCAGACGCTCGGCGTAATCGGCCAGCAAGTCGGCGAAATTGGGGTCCTTGGGCGGTTCCGAATCGGTAAAGGGAGCGGAACTCACCTCCAGCAAGTCGCCGCGCCCCTTGTCCAGGCCCACGGCGTTGGAAACCAGCTGCCGCACGCGATCCAGCTCTTCCGCCTTGCGGGGCACAAAGGACCATTTGCCGTCAGCCTTTTCATACGTCCCATCAATGATAACCGCAACGGTCAGGCGGCGCAAATCCCCCACATTGGCGACGATCTGCTGCTCTTCCTTGTTGATTTCGTAGTTGGTGGTGCGGGTTTCGCGGGTGCCGTTCTGGTCTGAAACGGAGCCGGTGATGCCGTCGCCGCGAAAATTGGTGTCCGGCGCGCCCGCTTCAAGATTGGCCCGGCCCTGCTGGCTTTCCTCACTGCGCTGTTCGCTGCGCACGGCGGTTTTTTCAGGGTCGAAAAATTCCCGGCGAATGGTTTTCTGGCTGAAATCCATGTCCGCGTTGACCTTGGCGATGACCCGGCCCGGCCCGAACAGGGGTTGCAGCATTTCCTCAATGCGCCGTTCCAGATTGCGCTGCACCTGAAGGCGATGCTCCATCTGGGTGCTGCTGGCACCGGCCAGGCTGTCTTCTTCCGGCTGATAGAGCACCTTGCCGCCGTTATCCGTGATGGACACGTGGCCCTTGTCCAGGCCTTCCACGGCCATGAGCATCATGTTCAGGATGGCGCTGATTTCTTTCTGATCGGGCTTGCTGTTGGGATTGGTCAGTTTGAGCACCACCGAGGCCGAGGGGGACTGGCGCTCCTCCACAAAAAGACTGCGCTGGGGGATGACCAGATGCACGCGGGCGCTTTCCACGCTGGGGAATTCACTGATGGTGCGCGAAAGTTCGCCCTGGAGCGCGCGGGTGTAGTTGATTTTCTGCACAAAGTCGGTCTGGCCCACCTTGACCTTGTCAAAAATTTCAAAGCCGATGCCCTGCCCCACCAGACCGCCTTCTCCGGCGATCTTGATGCGCTGGTCGTAGACCACTTCCTTGGGCACCATGATGGTGGCCCCGTTGTCGGCCAGCTGATAGGGAATTTTGTCGGTCTGCAGGGCCTTGACCACATGGCTGGCGTCTTCCGCCCCCAGATTGGAATAGAGCACACGGTATTCGGGTCGGCCCACCCAGACCGAGAGTCCGATGACAGCCGCGAGCAGCGCCACCGCGCCGCCTGCCACGGCCACGCGCTGAATGACGCTCATCTTGCTCCAGATTCCCTTCAGAGTGTCCACGAAATTCGCAATGAAAGCGGGCATGGCGTTTCCCCCGGTCCTTTCTCAGTCTTTCCGGCAGCAAGCCGGGCATTGCCCAGGAATAGCAATTGCCATGCCAATTTTTAACACATTGAAAAACAACAATATTTAATAAAATACAAGGCGAGTCGTCCTGATTGTTCAAATTTGTGACGCAAGACCAGAAAACAGTCAGCCCCGCGCCGGACACGGACGCGGGGCTGACTGTTGTGCGGAAAGAAATTTTTTTATCGTGCGGGAAATGCGGACCTGTCGCAGGAAAGTGTCGTCACGAGATAGATTTTCGTGTTATATCAAGGAAAACAAGCCCGTTTTGAAGGAGTGTACTCTTATGGTACTCGGCTGAAAAAGCGGGCGAAGTTTGACGCAGAGATAACCGAAAAGATATTCGTGACGACGCTTTCTAGAATTGCATCTTGGAAATTTCCTTATACGCCTCCAACACCTTGCCGCGCACGGCGCTGGTCAGCTTCATGGCCAGGCTGGATTTCTGCATGGTGATCATCAGCTCATGCACGTTCTGGCTGCGGCCCGAGGCGAAGTCGTCAATGGCCTGGGCCTTGGCGCTCTGCAGCTCATTGACCTTGTTCAGCGAGCCTTTGATCGTGTCGCCGAAGCTGTTGGACGGCGTGACGGGCGTGTGCTGCTGGTCGGGGTAGCGGATGAAATCGGCCTGCGCGCCGAAAGTCTCCCCTTTGTCCACGCTGTCGCGCAGCAGGCTCTGGTCCAGGGTGTGGGAAAACAAGGTCTGTTTGCCCACGGGCATGCCCTGCTTGAGAGAGCCGTCCACCTTGTTGAAGTGCTGCAACGCATCGCTGTAGGCCCGCAAGCCCAGTGCCTGAACGCTCATGACATACTCCTATCGACTTGCACGGCCTATGACTTGCCGATTTCCAGGGCCTTGTTGTACATGCCCTTGATGGCTTCCACGGTGGTGACATTGGCTTCGTAATTGCGCTGGGCGCTCATCAGGTTGGCCATTTCCTCCACCACATTGATGTCCGGATACGAAACATAGCCCTCGGCGTTGGCGTCGGGATGCCCAGGCTCATAGACCTGCTTGAGCGGGCGCTTGTCCATGGTCACGGCCATGACGCGCACGCCCTTGAGCTCGCGGTCCAGGGCCGAGCGCATGTGCACGGAAAAAGGATCGTCCACGTCCGTTGCCGCCTGCACCACGGTGCGCCGCCGGTAGGGGCCGCCCTGGGGCGTGCGCGTGGTTTTGGCGTTGGCCAGGTTCATGGAGATGGTGTTGATACGGGTGCGGTCTGCCGTCAGTCCGGAAGCGCCGATATCGAGTGCGGTCAGAAAATCCATAACGATCTCCCAGCTAAGCCTGCTTGCCGTCCTGGATTATGGTGGACATGCCTTCGAAGGTTTTGCTCATAATCTGGGTAAGCGCGGTGTATTGCAGCTGATTCTTAGCGTGCTTGGCCATTTCCTTGTCCAGGCTGACGCGGTCCTCGCCGTGGATCTGGCGCGGCTTGAACTGCTTGGACCATTCAGGGCCGAAATTGTCCGGATTAAAGGCCGCCGGCATATGCCCTTCGCTGGTGGCGCTCATGCGCCCCTTCATGTCCAGGCCCAGCGCGCTTTGCAGTTCTTTTTCAAAAGCCAGCTCGCGCGGCTTGTAGTTGGGCGTTTCCACATTGGCCAGGTTGCTGGTGATCACGTTCTGCCGCTGCAGCTGCATATCCATGACCCGGCTGACAAGACCGATCTGGCTGTTGAACATACTTTTCATAAAGCCTCCCGCATTCCCGACAGGAATGCCTGCCCCGGAGAAGCAAAGTTTGTTCCACAGTCTGTTTTATGTACGAATTCAGATAATTGCAGATAAAAGATAAAAGCCGCGCCAAGGTTTTGGCGCGGCCGAAGTCCCTTCAGAGCGGGGACAGGATGCGGCGAAAGTCAGGATTCCGGCAAGGGCGTTTTTCCGAACAGGGCCATGACGCCGCTCAGAGGCGCATCTGGGCGTCCGTGACGCCGAGGCCGCGCAGCCGCAGATAGACTTCGGCGCAGGCCTGCGCGTCGGAGGCGGCATTGTGGTGGTTGAGCGCGATGCCGAAATACTCGCAGACCAGATTGAGTTTTTTGGACGGCAGGGGCAGGCTGCGCCGCGAACCTTTCAGGGTGCAGAGAAAAGGCGCCTCCGGCGCGGGCAGACCGGCGGCACGGCAACAGGCAAGGAGCACGCGCCGGTCAAAGGAGGCGTTGTGCGCCAGCAGAAAATGCGCTCCGCACAATATCGCGCCCGCTTCCGGCCAAGCCTGGGCGAAGGTGGGCGCGTCCCTGAGCATGGGCCAGGTCAGGCCGTGGATTTCCGTAAACAGCACGCGCGCGGACGGCGGCCGCAACAGACGGTAAAAGCAATCCGTAACGCGGCCGTCCT
Organism: Desulfovibrio fairfieldensis; assembly: GCF_001553605.1. Lineage (NCBI taxonomy): Bacteria > Pseudomonadati > Thermodesulfobacteriota > Desulfovibrionia > Desulfovibrionales > Desulfovibrionaceae > Desulfovibrio > Desulfovibrio fairfieldensis. Next base: position 1,194,036 of record NZ_CP014229.1, on the reverse strand, counting down.
CAATGCGCGCAAGGCCCACAGCGCAGGCGCTGTGGGCCGCATAGCCGGACGTTTCAAAATCAATGGCCACACAGGGGCCGCTCAGTACGCTCATGCCCCGGCGGCAGCGGCACGGGCGGCTTCGGCCAGACGGGCGGCGATATACGCGCGCATGGCCGCGTCGTCCTCATCCAGGTTGAAGCAGCAGGCATCCTCGCCCATCAGGCCCTCGGGCACGTAATCGCCCTTTTCGTCCGGATCCGTAATCATGTCGGCGTAAAAGCAGACGGACAGCCAGCGGCTTTCCGGTTCGTCGTCCACCACGTCCACCAGCACGAAAAGCTCGCGCTTCCGCTGCGCCTCATGCCGGGCGCGCAGGGAATAACTGATGCCCGGCCGGGCCTTGAAATCCAGGCTCACGCCGGACAGGCCCACGAGAAAGTCCTTGTAGACCACGAAAGCCTCTTTGGCCTTCAACGGATCAGCCTGCCAGTTGTCCAGAAAATCCCGCACGTCCTGCGGGCACACAGCGCTCATATCCACTCCTTGCATTTTAGAACAATTTCATTTTGAAATTGCCCTGCTGACGCGAAAGCGGCAGCCGCCACAACGCGGCGTGGATTCTGGCGAAGCGACCGAAGGCAGCCCGAAGGGCTGTCCCCGTTGCGACAACGGAGCCATACGGGGAGCGACAGCAACGATAACCACGTTTTTCGCCAGAATGCCGACTTTGAAATTTATAAAATTTCAAAGTTCCTCTGCTCCAGGCCCGCCGCTCACCGGCTCCACTGCCAGGGCGGCGTGCTCATATTCAGGCCCCAGAGACCACGCCGGTCCACAACGGCCTGATGCTCCTGAATGTACCAGCGGCGGCAGAACATGGCCTTGCACGTCGAACGGTTCACCCACGCCAGGCCCTCGACCAAAAGCTGGTAATTGACGGATGTTCCGGCAACCTGGACCAGGGCGCTCACCGCGCCCTTGTCGTCCTCGCCCACGCTGTCCACGCCCACCTTGGTGCCCTTGGGCATCAGTCGGAGCAGAAAGTCCCGCGCATCGGGGCCGAAGGGCTGGCTCAGAGAGGGCGCGTCAATGCCGTAAAAACGGAGAATGGCGGTAGGCTCGTCCCTGTCCGCCTTTTCGCTGACCGAGACGGTGTTGCCGTCCTCCACCCGCACCACATAAGCATCCCAGGCGCGTGCGTCAGGGCAGAGCCAAAGGAAAAGAAAAATGACCAGCAAACAGGCTCCGGCCCGCATACCCATGCGCTCTCCTCTGCCGCCGGAATAGCGGCGGCGACGTCGCGCGATTCCGTCCGCGACGCGGATCGGCGGCGGGCGGAACGCAATGCCGGAAATAATGCCCGCGCCGCAACGCCTTTGTCAAGGCATGCGGCGCGGGGCATCAACTGTGCCGCGTGGGCGGCGAAAGCCGCCGCCCGCGCGGCCAGATCTTTGCAAACAGGGAATTGTCGTTAGCCCCAGACGGTCCGGCCAATCTGGTAGGCCCCCACAGCTATGGCATAAGCCAGCGCCGTGTTGAACAGGATGCTGAAAGCCACCCAGCCCCAGCTTCCGGCCTCCTGCCGGATGACCACCAGGGCCACGAAGCAGGGCGAATAGAGCAGCACGAAGAGCATCAGGGACAGGGCCGTGGCCTTGGACCAGGAGGGATCGCTCTTGAGGCGTTCGGCCAGAGGCGCGGCGTCTTCGGGGTCCTGCTCGCCCAGCGCATATGCGGTGCCCATGGTGGCGACCACGGCTTCTTTGGCGGCGATGCCGGCCAGCAGGGCGATGTCCGTACGCCAGTCAAAACCGGCGGGTTTGGTCACGGGCTCCACGAACCTGCCGAGACGCCCGGCCACGGAGTAGGCCAGCTCCTCTTCGCCGAGTTGGTCTCGCGCATCGGCCAGTTCCCCTTCCAGGGCCTCGCGTCCCTCGGCGCCTTCAGGCAGCGCGTTGACCTGCGTTTCGAGCTGTTCGATCTTCTGCTCAAAAGGAGCGGCGGCTTCTTCAGGCAGGGACGGGAAGGTCATGGCGGCCCAGATCACCACGGAAATGGCCAGAAGCACGGTACCGGCCTTTTTCAAATACATCCAGGCGCGTTCCCAGCAGTGCAGCAACACGCTGAACAATGTGGGCATGCGGTACGGCGGCAGTTCCATGACAAAAGGCGTGGCTTCGCCCTTGACGATGGACGAACGCAGCAGGCGGGCCACCACCAGAGCCGCCACCCAGCCGGTAATCATGATCAGGAACATGACCGTGGCCGCGTTTTCCGGGAAAAAGGCCCCGGCCAGCAGCAGGAAGACCGGCAGTTTGGCCCCGCAGGTCATGTACGGCAAAGTCAGCAGGGTCGCCAGCTTTTCCTTGGGGCTGCGCAGGGTGCGGGTGGCCATGGCCCCGGGAATGGCGCAGCCGCCCGCGATGCCGCCGGAAATGACATAGGGCATCACCGAGGCGCCGTGCAGGCCGAAGAAGCGGAAAATCCGGTCCATCATATAGGCCATGCGGGCCATGTAGCCGCTGTCTTCCAGAAAGGAGATCAGGGCGAACATGATCATGATCAGGGGCACGAAACTGACCACGCCGCCCACACCGGCGATGATGCCGTCCACGACCAGGGACTGGGCCAAGCCCTCGGGCAGCACGCTGGTGCAGAAGTCGCCCAGCCAGGCAAAACCGTCTTCCACCCAGCCCTGGGGATACGCGCCGACCTCAAAGGTGATCTGATAGATCATGTAGAGCACGCCAAGCATGATCAGCGGGCCGAAAAAGGCATTGGTCAGCACTTTGTCCAGCTTGTCGGAAAGAGCCAGACGGCTTTTGCCCGGATCCTGACTCACAATGCCGTCACGCAGGATGCTGCGGATGTAGCCGTAACGGTGGTCCGTGATCACGGATTCCATATTGGTGTTGAGCGTGTCGCGGACATGCGCCACCGCCTTTTTGCAGATGGCTTCCAGTTCGGCCGTGGTTTTGGCGTCGGCGGCGCGGGCTTCCTTGAGCATGTCCCCATCGCCCTCAAGCAGCTTGAGCGCCACCCAGCGGGACTGGTACCGCGCGGCCAGCAGGCCGGAACTCTCAATGCCTTTTTCCAGCTCCAGAAGCGCGGTATCCAGGTCCGCGCCGTAGGAAAGACGCAAGGGGTCCCGTTTGCCCGCCCGGGCCAGGCCAACGGCCAGCTCCATGGCTTTTTTGAGTCCCTCGCCGGTACGGGCCACCATGGGCACCACCGGAATGCCCAGCATCCGGCTCAGCCGGTCCATATCAATATGGATGCCCGCGGCGCGGGCCTCGTCCATCATATTGCAGGCCAGCACAACGGGCATGCCCATTTCCAGCATCTGCACGGTCAGCAGCAGATTGCGTTCCAGAGCGGAGGAATCCACCACATCGATGACGGCCTGCACATTGTTGGCCGCCAGTTCGCGCCGGGCCACCAGTTCTTCCTGGGAATAGGCGGTCAGGCTGTAGGTTCCGGGCAGGTCCACAAGTGTCACCGGCTCGCCGTTGAAGACGAACTGGCCCTCCTTTCTGTCCACTGTCACGCCGGGGTAATTGCCCACATGCTGGCGGGCCCCGGTGTACCCATTGAACACCGTGGTTTTGCCGCAGTTGGGATTGCCCGCCAGCGCAATGCGCACCATTGCGGACGATCCGCTGTGCATTTCCTCCACCGATTTGAACTGCCTCACCGCACTCATGCCGGAACCTCCCCCATGGCATAACCGGCGGCAGGGACCACCTGCCGCCCACAATCCGTGACCCGAATATCTCTCATTGCCGGGACTCCATAAAAATGAAATTCATTTCCGAAATGAACTAGCTACTTGTCCTCCGGATGTCAAGCATTCATGAAGAGCGCAGGCATTCCCGCAATGAGGAGACGCCGCACGAATGCACCATATGGATGGGAATATTGCGCGACCTTGCCAACTGCATGGCTTTGCGCTTGGCCTCGTGGGAAATTTTGTTGGTGAACACGATCACCCTGTCCGGATTGCCGATCTTGTCCATGAAATTCCGTTCATTGCGGCTGATGCACTTAAGACTGTGGCCGCCTTCCTTAGCCGCCGCGATATACTCGGGCTTCAGCCTGTCCATGCCGCCGATCAAGGTAACGCACATAGCTTTTCTCCTGGCTATGGCCTTCCCGCTGACCCCCGTGGCGAAAAGAACCGTTTGTATCCGCTTTACGTGACCTCTTTATAATTGAAAATGAATTTCAAAGTCAAGATAATTTTCATAACCCCTGCCGATTTGCTGAAAAAATCCGCCGCAACGGCTGCCCTGCGTCAACAGGGCAAAGCCACCGTTTCCGACAGGCGCACAGTCACCACGTTCCGGCCGGGAAAAGCCTGGCTTGTGTAAAGCCAGTCGAGCCGGGCCGTCAGCCGCCGCGTCAATTCCAGTCCAAGCCCGAAACCGATGTCTCCCGCGAGATCGCTTTCTCTGGCCATGTAATTGACCACTTCGACCACGCCGCCGTGCTGGCTGATGTGAATGATACCGCGCAAGGTATGCTGGAATGCGTTCCGCACAACATTGCCCAGGACTATACGTGCCGCGGCCTCCGGCAAAAGCATCCGGCAGGGGGCCGTTTCCAGAACGAACTTCAGATCTTTTTCAATATATAATTTATTTGTATCATGGACTATCTCCTTCAGCAGCGCATCGATATCCACCATGCCGGGCGCGGGCATTTCCGCCACATCCCGTCCAAGCCATAACAGCGTTTCCACCAGATGGGTCATGGTATGCCCGGCACGGTCAATGCGCTGGACAATGGACTTTTCCATTTCCCGGTCCGTGCCACGGCGGCTCATAATCTTTCGCAGCAGTTCCGTGGCTGCGAGCACAACGCTGATGGGCGTACGCAATTCGTGGCTGCTGTACTGCAAAAACAGCCGTTCACGCTCCAGGCTTCGATGCTCGGCCACAAGGCTTTTCCGGATCAATGCGGCCAGCTTGTTCAATTCCGGATAGCAGAAGTCCGGCGGCGTCTCTTTCAGGCGTTGCTCGTCCAGTTCGGCGGCCCAGTCCGCCAGGGCCCTGGCCGGACGGGAGACTTTCCTGATCAACAGGCGGGTGAACAGAAACAGCGCGGCTATCGTCACGGCGCTGACGCCCAGGAGAATCCGTACGGTTTCGGCCATCTGGCGTCCTACCAGAGGGGACGCGTTTTCCTGTCTGACGCCCTGGCGCACGTAGTAGTCCTGCCCGTCCGCGCGCACGCGCATGACAAAGTTGAGCTGTTGCGGCGGATCGGGCCATGAGCCCAGATCATACTTGTAGAGAATCCCTTCCCGCAGCGGCGGCGTAAGATTGTCGCGCACCTCGGCGGGCATATCCTCCCAGCGGGGGGCTATCTCCAGGCCGTTGACGTTTTGCAGGCCCCGCCTGTCCGCGGTCGGGGTGCCAGCCGCGTATAGCTGCACGGCCTGTGCCAGGTTGGCCGAGATGATGCTGTCCAGTCCCTTGCCGAAAAAACTCAGACTCAGAAAGGCATAGCCGACTACCGGCAACAGGGCGATGCCCAGAAAAGAAAGACTCAAAAACCATGAAAGGCTGATTTTCCTGTCCATCAGGAAGTTCCCTCGCGCAGGGCCACGCCGTGGCCGGGCATGGTGTGCAGCAGATTCGTGTCAAAAGGGGCGTCAATGCTCTTGCGCAGATGAAAAAGATGCACCTTGAGACTGTCGCTGTCCGGCGGGTCGTCCCCCCAGACTTCGAAAAGCAGCTTCTGCCTGCTGACCGCCTCGGGCGATTGGCGCAGCAGCACGTGCAGGATGCGCCAGCCGATGGGCGAAAGTTGTATCAGTCTGCCCTGCCGCTCTACTCTGTGCTCCCTGACATCCATGAGCAGATCGCCGCAACGCAATATTCTGGCCTGGCCGCTGCGCCGCTGAGACAAGGCCTGCAGCCGCGCCACCAGTTCGCGCATTTCAAAGGGCTTGATCAGATAATCGTCGGTTCCTGCCGCGAAACCGGCGAGCTTGTCGTCAATATGTCCGCGTGCCGTAAGCATCAGAACGGGGGTGTCGTCGCCCTCCTGCCGCAGCCGGGCGCAGAGCGAAAGCCCGTCGAGAAGCGGCAGATTAAGGTCGAGCACAATGGCGTCGTAGGCCGTGCCGCATGCCGGAGCGCCTGCCAGTTGCAGGCCGTGCGCGCCGGTCCGGGCATAGTCGCAGTGCATGTTTTCCAGTGCGAGATATTCCACAATGGTTGTGGCCAGGTCCACATCATCTTCCACAAGCAGGATGTGCAGCATGGAGCGCCCCTCCCTTATCCGGAAGCGCCGGGCAATGAAGATTTTTATTCTCTGCCCCCAAAAACGAACTCCGCACGGAATGAACCAGATCAAGACATGGATGCGTTTCGCACAGGCTGAGCCTGACGCAGGCGGAGGGCAAAAAGACCATCAATCAGCGCTTCCTTGTTGTTTGGGCTCATAACGACCGCCCATGGCCTTGTATATTCCATTCTCCCAGGTGAGCAGCGTATACCGCGCCGAAAGCACGGACAATGCGGAATTGTCGGCTGTCGCCAGGGCCTCCAGATAATCCTTGAGCGACTCCCGGCCCTGGGCATGGCGCGTGCCGTAGTAGGCGGCAATGCGCCGGTCGCGTTCATGGACCTGCTGCGTCTGCTCCAGGGTCTGCCGTGCCAGAACGTAGGACGCGCAGGCGGTGTCCACCTCGTTGAGCGCCGTGGTCAGGCTTTGCACGAGGCTCAGCCGTGCGCTTTCAAAATCCGCTTCCGAAATTTTGACGTTCCAGCGCAGGGTATTCCAGTCCAGAAAGGGCAGGCTCAGGCTCGCCAGCCCCGTGAGCAGGGGCACATTGAAGAAGCGTCCGGCCGTGTCCGAACTGAGGTTGAGCGTGGAGCCCACGGTCAGGCGCGGGAACCAGGCGGCCCTGTCCGCCTCCAGGTTTTTGAAAGCCCCCTCCAGCCGCGCCTGGGCCGCATGGATGTCCGGCCTGGCGGCCAAGGCGGCAATGGGCACGTTGAGGTCCACGGGCACGGCGGCCACGGTCATGATGTCAGCGCCGTCGGGAGGGGGAGGCGTTTCGCCGGGCCGCATATTGCACAGATTGCGCAGCGTTTCCAGAGTTTCGGCCCGTTGCGTGCGCAGCTCCGTCAATATGTTCCCGGCATTGAGCAGGGACTGCTCGGCCTGAAGCGGCTCCACCACCGTGGCCTTGCCTTCCCGGTATCTCGCCCGGGCGATTTCAAGGATGCGCCGGTATGTCTCGGTATTGCGTTCCACCAGGGTGATGGATTGTTCGGTATACATCAGCCTGAACCAGGCGCTCACCACACTGTTGACAAGAGCCAGGCGCGCACCGGCCAGATCTTCCACGCTGGCGCGGTATTCCCAGGCCTTGGCGTCATAGGCGTCGCGCAGGCGCCGCCAGAGGTCCAGCTCATAACTCATGGCGGCCTCGCCCTGCCAGCTCTCCCGCCAGGTTTTTCCGTCCTCCAGATGGTGGCCCGGCTTGAGATTGCGGGAGACGGAAGCCGAGCCCCCGGCGGAAAAGCCCGGCAGCAGGTCCGACGTTATGAGCCGCGCTTCATACTGCGCCCGGTTGACGGCAACGGCGCTGGCCGCCAGGTCCGTGTTCCGCTCCAGGGCCAGTTCCACTGTCCGGTCCAGGGCCGCCAGACCATAGCCGCGCCACCATTCCGTATTCAGATTATAGCGGGCGGCCGTCTGCCGTTCAGAGACGACCGCGCTCATGATCTCCGCCCCGGAACGCTCTTTCGCGGCGCAGGCCGAAAGCAGTCCGGCCGGGACCAGGGCCAGCAGCAGGACCGGAACGCAACGGAACATGCAACGCTTTGCCATCATTCCCTCGAGAGCGCCTCAATGGGGTTGAGCCGCGACGCGTTGCGCGCCGGAACAAAGCCGAAGCAGGTGCCGATAAAGGACGAACAGGCCACGGCCAGCAGGATGGAATCCATGGAAAATCGCAGTGAAAATCCCAGGGAGAGCATACTCGCGGCCACGCTGATCAGACCGGCCAAAGCTATGCCCGCCACGCTGCCCACCAGGCAGATCAGCACGGCTTCCAGCAGAAACTGTTCCATGATATTGACGCGCCGCGCGCCCACGGCCATACGCAGGCCGATTTCGCGCGTGCGTTCGGTGACGGAAACCAGCATGATGTTCATGACGCCGATGCCGCCCACCACCAGTGCGATAAGGGCTATGCCCGTTATAAGCAGAGTCATGGTGCCGGTGGCGCTTTCGATGGTCTGCCGGATGCTGTCGGTGTTGAAGGTGGAAAAATCCTTGCTGCCGTGGCGTGCGGTGAGCAGCCGCGTGATGTTCCGCTCCGCCATGAGCGGCATGACGCCGTCCGCGACCTTGACCGTAATGGAGGCGATGCTGTGGGACCCCGTAATCCTGTACATGACCGTGGTGTACGGAGCCCAGATATTCAGCGTGTCCGAAGGGCCGAAGCCCATATCCTTCTTTTTGACCACGCCCACGACCCGCAGGGGGCGGCTGTTGAAGAGCAGAATCCGCCCTTCCGCCTGCCCGAGGGGAAACAGGCGCCGGCGCGTGTTCTCGTCGATGACCACCACGGACTCGTTGCGGCGCACGGCGTTCTCATCGAAAAAACCGCCCGAGGCCGGTTCCAGGCCCTTCACGTCAAAGTAACCGGCCCCCACGCCGTTGAGCTGCGCCGTAACCGAGATATTGCGGTACAGCAGCGTGCCGCTGGATGAAGCATTAGGGGTGCTGCTGGCGATATAGGGCTGCTGCGCCAGAATATCCGCATCGGCCACGGTCAGGGTGGTTATCTGGGCGGCCCGCTGGTCGCCGAAGCCCCTGCCGGGAAAGATGTCGATGGTGTTGGTGCCCATGGCGCTGATGTCGGCGATGATTTTTTCCTGCGAGCCCCGTCCCAAAGCCACCACGGAAACCACCGAGGCAATGCCGATGATAATGCCGAGCATGGTCAGGCAGGAACGCAGCTTGTGCGCCCAGATGGCTTGCAGGGACATTTTGACCGCCTCGCGCAACTGGTCGAGACGTCCCGTCATCCTGAGCACGGGACGGACCGTCGCGCCGTGGAGCGCGGCCGGGGCATGGGGCCGGGTGCGCTCGTCGGAAACGATGCGCCCGTCGCTGATACGGATGACCCGCGCCGCATGCGCCGCCACCTTGAGATCGTGCGTCACCACAATGACCGTATGGCCGCGCGCGTGCAGCTCTTTCAGAATCTTCATGACATTGTCGCCGCTGGCGGAATCCAGCGCGCCCGTGGGTTCGTCCGCCAGGATGATGCGCCCGCCGTTCATCAGGGCGCGCGCGATGCTCACGCGCTGCTGCTGGCCGCCCGAAAGCTCGGCGGGCAGATTGCGCAGCTTGTCGTTCAGATCCAGGTCCGCAAGCAGGGCGCGCGCCCTTTGCAGGCGTTCCGCCTTGCCTTCTCCGGCATAGACGGCGGGCAGGGCCACATTTTCCAGGGCCGACAGCCGGGACAGCAGATTGTAGCGCTGAAAAACAAAGCCCAGATGCGCGCAACGCAGGACAGACAGGGCGTCCGGATCCAGATCGGCCGTATCCTGGCCGTTGATGCGGCATATGCCGCTGCCGGCCTTGTCCAGGCAGCCCAATATATTCATGAGCGTGGACTTTCCCGAGCCGGACGGCCCCACGATGGCCACGAACTCCCCGTCCTCAATGGAAAAGCTCAGTTCGTGCAAGACCTGAACGCGGTTTTCGCCACTGCCGAAAAATTTGCTGACCGCGCTGACTTCAATGATCGGCATCAGTGCGGTCCTCCGGGGCCCGGTCCCTTGAGTTCGGTCCGGGCGTCCATTTCCTCCCTGGTGACGCGTCCGGCCACGACCTTTTCCCCTTCGCGCAGGCCGTCCACAATTTCCATGCGCACGCCGTCCGAAAGACCCGTGACCACCCTGCGCGCTTCCGTCCCCCCGTTATCCGCCAGTACCTGGACTATTTTGCCTTCAGGGCCGTCTTCGACCGCCAGCAGCGGCACGGTCAGTGCGTCCGCCTTTTCCGCCGTGACGATGACGGCCTGCACGGTCATGCCGATGCGCAGGCGGGCGTCGCCATTGTCCACCAGGGCCTTGCCGTAATAATACACGGCCGTGCCGGATGAGGAGGACGAGGAAGATGCGGACCCGGTCGAGGAAGACGAGGAACTCTCGTAGGTGCCGTCCGACAGGGTGGTCAGACCCGGATCAATGGACGTAAGAACGGCATGAGCCGACACGTCCGGCTCGCCCAGGATGGTGTAGGACACGGCCATGCCGGGCCGCACCGCCGGAATGTCGCCCTCGGAAATCTCAAGGCAGATCTCCATCCTGCCGAGATCGGCGATCTGGGCAATGGTAGGGGTGGACTGCGCGGCGTTGACCGTCTGTCCTTCCTCCACGGGAACCGACACCACCGTACCGGCCAGAGGCGCGGTGATTCTGGTATAACCCAGATTTTCCATGTCCGTGTTCACGGCCAGTTCCGTCTGGCGTACCAGGGCTTCCAGTTCCGCCACTTCGGCCCTGGCAAGGGCCCAGGCGGTTTCCGCGCTTTCCAGATCTTCCTGCGAGGCGGCCTCGCGGGCGCGCAGGGCCTTTTCGCGCCGGTACTGCCGCTCGGCGATGCGGCGGCTGATCTTTTTGGATTCCAGGCGCTCCTGATAGGATTGCAGCAGGGCCTTGTCCGTCTCCAGCTGGTTCTGTTGCGTGGTGGCGTTGATTTCGGCGATCAGTTCGCCTTTGTTCACCATCTGTCCCACCTGGACATGGATTTTGACGATCTGCCCGGAAACCTGTGCGCCCACCGTGACCAGCTGGGCCGCCTTGACCTCTCCCGTGGCGTTGACGACGTGACGCACGGCGCTTCTGCGGGCCGCATCACTCAGATAGATTATATCCGGACGCGAGGTGCCGCTTGTCCATAAGCCCAGGCCCACGGCCAGAACCGCGACTGCCAGAGCCATGCCCAGAAGCCGTTTTCCACCCGCTGTTTTGAGCTTCACGCCCGTCCGCCTGTTTTTCTTGTTGCTTTCATTGCGGTTCAAGCTAGGACGGCATGGGTTAACGCAAGGTTAAGAGTCGCATCTGGTTGCAACTATTTTTACAAACCTTTCCCGCCCAGGCGGAAAGGCTTTCCCCGGCCCTGTTTGGGACTAAAAAAATTACTAATTAATTTGACCCGCTGCCGGGCGGAATCAATACCTTATAATTAAAATAAATTTATTTATATTTACTTTTATTTTACATCTTCCTATATATACTCATGAATAAAATTCTGCTTGCCGCAGCTGTTTTGGCAGTTCTGGCGTCGCAGCTTTTTCCGGCATCAGCTATCCAGGCCGCCGGGCCCGTTGCGCCGTTTGATCTGCCCGCCCGCGCTGTCCAGGCGTATGAGCAGCGCCTGCGTGAACAGGAGACCCCGCCCGCCGTCTATGCGGAGAAGGCAGGACGGAACGCCTGCAAAAGACGCGCGCCCTGCTTGCGGACCTGAATCTGGACGACTTGACACACAGTCTTCCGCCGCGTCGGCCCCCGATTCCGGCGCGCGGTGCGTAAGCGCTCAGGGCAAGGAGCGCGTTTTGCCGGGCTCAAGGGAGGGAATCATGAAGAGGAAAGGGGAAGCGCGCAATGTCCTGCTGTGCGCCGTGCTTACGGCGCAGTTGATCCTTTTGCCCGTACTGGGAGCCAACGTCCGGGCCGCCGGTGTGACGCCGGACCCCAATGCGGCGGCCAACAAGCGCCCGAGCATGGAGACCGCGCCCAACGGCGTGCCGGTGGTCAACATCACGGCGGCCAACGGCTCGGGGCTGTCGCACAACCAGTACCATGATTTCAACGTCCACCAGCAGGGCCTGATCCTGAACAACAGCAGCGGGGCCGCCAATTCGCAGCTCGGCGGCATTGTGGCGGGCAATCCCAACTTCCACGGCAACCGTGGGGCCGAGGCGCGCACCATCCTCAATGAGGTGACCAGCGCCAACCGCTCGCGTATTGAAGGCTATATCGAAGTCAACGGCCGGGCGGCGGACGTGATTCTGGCCAACCCCAACGGCGTGACGGTCAACGGCGGCGGCTTCATCAACGTGCCGCGCGCCACCATCACCACGGGCAAGCCGGAGGTGGACCCCGGCGGCGCGCTGCGCGGCTATGAGGTGCGCCAGGGCGACATCCGCATTGAAGGCGCGGGCATCAACGCCGACAACACGGACGCCTTTACCCTGCTGGCGCGCACGGCCCATGTGGAGGCCCAGGTGCGCGCCAGCAGCCTGGCCGTGGTCACGGGCAAAAACAGCGTGGCCGCCGACGGCACGGTGACGCCCCTGGCCGATCCCTCCCCTGCCCCAGCTGATCCCGGCAATCCCGCCGCCGAGGAAAAACCGGAAGTGGGCATTGACTCCTCGGCCCTGGGCGGCATGTACGCCAACCGCATCACCCTTATCGCCACGGAAAAGGGCGTGGGCGTGAACCTGGAAGGCACGGTGCAGAGCGCGGACCAGATGGTGATCACCGCCGACGGCAAGCTGCGCCTGCGCGAGGCCGTCTCGGGCGGCGACGCGGTGCTGGCCGGCAAGGGGGATATCGAACTGACCGGAGCCGCCGTCACGGCGGCGCGCGACCTGACGGTGACGGCTGACAACCTGCGTCTGGAAAAGGGCGTGTTTGAACCGCAATATGAAGCCCGCAAGGCCAAAAAACAGGCCGGAAGCGTAACCGCCGGTGCGGCTTCCGCACCGGCGTCGGGTCCGACGGACCCGACGCCCGAGCCGGAACTGGAAAAATCCTCCCTGCTCTATGCAGGAGGCGACATGCTGCTGACCACCGCGCGCGAACTGCTCAACGAGCAGAGCGAAATCCGCGCCGAAGGCAGTCTGCGCATCGCCGACGCGGACGGCCAGGGCAACAACAGCGTGCGCAATTCCTCGGGCACCATGGCGGCGGGCAAGGATTTGTCCATCAGTGCCAAGACGCTGGAAAACACGCGCTCCATCCTGAACATCCGTCGAGATGCCAGCAGTTGGCACGTGCGCTCCTGGGACGACAACTTCCGTTGGGGCGACCGCAAGGAAAAATGGTGGGACTATCACGAGCTGAACGCTGCCCAGGACAGCCTGATTGAAGCCACTATGGCCTCAGTCATCAGCGCGGACGGCAATATCAGCATTGCTGTTGACAGTTTTCTGAATTCCGCCAGCCATATGGCGGCGGGCAAGAACCTGGATATCTTCGCCGCCACAAGTCTGCGCAATCAAAGCTACGCCCTGTACAAAAGCGAGTATGAACACGTCAGCTACTGCCACGACGATGAGGACGGCGACCTCGACCACTACCACGATCCCCAGACCTTTGTCAGGCGTGAGGTGCTGACGCCCTACTCCGCCTCGCTCACCGCCGAGGACACCCTGACCATCACAGGCGCGGCCCTGCAAAATCTCGCCGACGTCAGTTATGCCGCGCCCCTGACCAACAAGGACCCGGCCTCGCTGGAGGAAGCCGTCACCGTCTTGAGCGACAGCGCATTGTTCCATACGGTGAGCGGCCCCGGCCATCATTACCTCATCGAAACCAACCCCATGCTCACGAATATGGGCCTCTTTTACGGTTCGGATTATTTTCTGAGCCGCATCGGCCTGGACCAGGACCGTCAGCAGGTGGTTCTGCTGGGCGACGCCTTTTATGAAACGCGGCTTGTGCAGCAACAGATCATGGACGCTACGGGCCAGCGCTTCCTCAACGGCTACAGCTCGGACGCGGACCAGATGCGCGGCCTCATGGACAATGCCGTGGCCCAGGCCAGCGAACTCAAACTGGCGGCGGGCGTTGCCCTCACGTCCACCCAGGTGGCCGCGCTCACCGACGACATCGTCTGGCTGGTGGAGCAGGAGGTCAACGGCCAGAAGGTCATGGTGCCCCAGGTTTACCTGGCGTCCAATTCCAAAAACGCGGTCATCACGGGCGGCTCGCTGGTGGCCGCCAACAATGTCAGCATCACCGCAGGCGCCGCGACCAACAGCGGTTCCACCATCCGTGGCAACAATCTTTCCATGCTCGCCGACAATATCAATAATGCGGGCGGCGGCGTCCTGACGGGCGGCGCGGTACAACTGGCCGCTGCCCAGGACATTCGCAACAGCGGTTCCACCATCAGCGGCAACAACGTGACTCTGGCCGCTGGGCGCGACATCGTGAGTGAGGCGCGCATCGTGGGCGGGAACGGCGTCACCCGCCTGGGCGAGACCGGCGGCATTGCCGCCGCCGACGGCCTGCAGATGCTCGCCGGGCGCGACGTGACCCTGGCCGGTTCCCAACTGGCCGCCGGAGGCGACGCCCGGGTCAGCGCGGGCCGCGACGTGAACGTGACCACCGTGACCACTGGCTCTTCCTTCCACGGCTATCACCTGGATGAAGACATCACCACCCACCACGGCTCCAGCGTGGTCGTGGGCGGCAATCTGCAAATGACCGCCGGAAACGACCTCACCGTGGCGGGCTCCGGCGTGGCCGCCGGGGGCGACGCCACCCTGGCCGCCGGGCGCAACCTCTCGGTCACGGCGGTGCAGGACGTTTTCAAGCAGGAAATCCGGGGTTCCAGCTCCAACGGCCTGCTGGGCTCATCCTCCTCGCGCCGCAATGAGGAACGCGTTACCAGCAAAGCCGCCACGGTCACGGCGGGCGGCAACCTGAATCTCCTGGCCGGGGCTTCCATTTCCGGCGCGCCCGCGCAGACCGGCCATGCCTCGGTGGTGGGCTCCAACCTGGCCAGCGTCAAGGACCTTACCGTGGCCGCCAGCGGCAACGTCAACGTGGCCTCGGCCCAGGACACCTACTTTTACAGTTATTCCAAATCCTCCACCGGCGCGCTGGGACTGAGTTCCTCGTCCAAAAAGGAAGGTAAGGCCACTGTGACTCAGGTGGAATCCAACCTCATCGGCCGGAATGTCACCCTGGACGCGGGCAAGAGCGTCAGCGTCACGGCCTCCAACCTGGCCGCCGTGGACAATATCAACCTCACGGCCCGCGACGGCGACGTGGCCGTTGTGGACGGCAAAAACCAGTCCACGTCCTGGTATTACAAAAAGCAGACCGGCTTCGGCCTGGGCGGGGGCGGCTCCTTTACGAGCTTCTACGGCACCGAGGGCAAAAAGGAGCAAAGCGCGGGCAGCACCAGCAAGGGCTCGGCACTGGCCGCCGGACAGGACATCACGCTCACGGCCTCGCGCGACGCGGCCATTGTGGGTTCCAGCCTCAGCGCGGGCAATAACGTGACCATCAATGCCGGACGGGATGCCAACATTCTCGGCGGCGCCAACACCTCCTCCCACAGCAAGGAGAAATTTGCCTCCGGCTTCGGCGTGGAAGGCATCCTGGGCCTGGACAAGACCAGCTTCTTCATGGGTTATCAGGAAACGGCCAAGGGCAACGCCAAGGCCAACACGCAAAACGCGGCCAGCCAGGTTACGGCCAATAACAACATCACGGTCAATGCCGGGCAAAACGTCAATATGTCCGGTTCCCGGCTGGCCGCGGCCCAGGATTTGAACATGGCCGCGGGCAAGGATATCAACCTCCTCCAAGCCACGGACACGGCCAGCGCCAGCGCCTATGAAAAAACACTGCGCGCGGGCCTGAGCCTGACCCTGGAACAGAATCTGACCAGCAACGCACAGCAGGTCTACCAGAATGCCAAGACCGCCGTAGAGGCTAACGGCCTTTTGGATTCGGCGCAGAGCGGCTTCAAGGCCGTCAACGGGGTGGGCCAGACTCTGACCAACTCCAGCACTTCCGCCAGTCTGACGCTGGGTGTGAATGCCAGCCAGAGCAGCAGCGAAAGCCATGCCACTACAGCAGTGCCGACAGAACTTGCCGCCGGACAGGATATGAACCTCACCGCCGGGCAGGACCTGACCATGCAGGGTACCCAGGCCCAGGCGGGCAAGGACATGACCTTGGTCGCCGGGCGAGATCTGAATATCCACGCCGCCGTCTCCACGGCGGACAGTGACTCCCAGAACAGCTCCTGGGGCGCGAGCGTGGGGCTGAAAGCCACCGTCAGTAAAAACGGCCCGGCTTTTGGTCTCAGTGCCGACGGCCAGTTGGGCATGGGCTGGAGCGACAATGAGGGAACGTTCTATCACAACGCCAAGGTGACCGCCGGGGAAAAGCTGACGACGGTCTCCGGTCAGGACACCACTGTGGCCGGGGGCAATCTTACGGGCAAGGACGTGGACATGACCGTGGGCCGCAATCTCACAGTGGCCAGTAAGCAGGACACCGGCGAAGGCTCGTCCGGCCAGTTTACTGTCAGCGCCGGGGCTACTGTTGGCTATGGGGCCGATCTGGAGCTGCCCGGCCTTTCCAATGCCGCCGATGCGGCCAAATCCATCACCCCCAAAGCCGGACTCACTGTCGGCAACGGCAGCGCCGAAAAGCGTTGGGTCACGGAGCAGTCCTCCATTCTGGGCACGGACAGCGTAACTATCCGCACGGAAAAAAATACCCATGTGGCGGGCGCCATCATTGCCGCGCTTAATGACAACCTCAAGTTGGATACCGGTACCCTGAGTTATGAGAACCTCCACGGTGTGGATAATTCGTCCAACACCTCGTGGGGGGTCAATTGGGTGAACCAGTTCAAGTGGAATGAAAAGAATGGACAATCTGAAGATGTAGGAAAGGAAGATGGATCTGCAACTTTGAATCCGCAAAAAAATTCAGAAAGTAATGATGGTAAGATAGAAATTCCGCATTTTGCATGGGTAGATGGAATATTAAATGGTCAAGATGCGTTGCAAAGTGGCTGGAAAAAGGTAAAAGAAAAACTCATGTTCTCGCCTGGTGCATACAGCCACCAGAGCACGGAGAAAACTCAGATCGCCTATGCCACCATCGGCAAGGGTGAAATCATTGTGCGTGACAATCCCGGCCAATCTCTGGGTGGACTGAACCGCGATCAGAACAAGACCACCAGTGAAAGCCAGAGCGTGACCAATATTAATTACAAAGCAGCCTTCACCTATGTAGATGATGTTATTGCCATGCAAGGCATTCCCTATGCCCTGAAGGATGCCAATGAAATGTGGGAGGATCCCAAGAATTTTTTGGGGAACCAGTGGGTGAACGTCCAGAATGCCTTTACTGGCCTAAAAACTTCTTTCAGCCAGCTTTGGGATAAACTGAGTGGAAAAAAGGAACAGTTGGAGCCTTCCCAACCAACGCCGCCTATTGGCAATAATCCGCAACAGCAGGGCAAGGGAGGCTAGACATGCGCATGTTTTTGACACCATTTTGCTTTGCTTTGCTTTGCGGTTGCCGCAGCATAGGAAGCGTTACCCAACAAGACTTTACAAAAATTTGGTTTCCTCCAGAAACAAGAGGTATGTATGGTGAAAGAGATATACGGGCACTCACAGAATGGAAACGTTGTCGGGATGGATATTATATCGGATTTTCAATTCATAATATGGATGGAAGAAAACTACAAACTTGTAAATCAATAGAAGATGGAAAAACAATGTGTGCATATTATTATGAATATGAATTAGACGATGGAGGTGGAAATAATATTCCATGGATTGCAGTCTTTAATATAAAATATAATTCACAGGGTGTTGTATACGGATGTAAGGCACAGAGGACAATGGGGTATGCGTATTGAAGTTGTAGTTTGAAAGAAACTATATGTTTAAGATAGATGATCCAGGGAAAAAAGATGAAAATTTTTTTCAGCATAGCACTTTGCTGTCTCCTTGCTGCATGTGGCGGAAAGACTGTGGACAATAAATTGTTTGCTGTGGCTTGGGCTCCACAGGATGCGCCGCAGAGTGAGATAAGCCCGGAACAGGCGGCCACGGAGATTTCACGTTGCCTGGGGCAAAAAGATGTCGGCACGGCCATAACCGATCCGGCATTTGATAAAGAGAGAGCTTTCGTTGTCAAACAGTTGCAAGATGGAGATATGCGTTATGCCCAGATTTATTACTACTATGGCGACACGTTCATGTTGATTACGGAACGCTTTGCCATTGCGCTGAATTTTACCACGGACAGCAAGGGGAAGATCAGGGAATGCCTTGTAGAAAAGATCAGCGAGTTGGTCCACAAATAGTGCGCAAATGAGCAAGGCCTCCCTTCGCCGGGAGGCCTTGCCCGTTTTATAGGGGAGAGATAATTTTCAAGAAAGAAAAAACAGATAATTTATATTATTGTCACTGCCTATGTCACTATCGGTAAGGGTGAAATTATTGTGAGAAACAATCCCAGCCAGTCCTTGGACGGTCTGAACCGCGATCAGACTAAGACCACCAGTGAAAGCCAGAGCGTGACCAATATTAATTACAAAGCAGCCTTCACCTATGTAGATGATGTTATTGCCATGCAAGGCATTCCCTATGCCCTGAAGGATGCCAATGAAATGTGGGAAAGCCCCAAGGATTTTTGGGGCAATCAGTGGACAGACGTCCAAGATGCCTTTGCTGGTCTGAAGAATTCTTTCAGCCAGCTTTGGGGCACTCTGAGCGGCAAGAAAAAGCAGCCAGAACAGCCTAACCCGACGCCCCCTGTTGGCAATAATCCGCAACAGTAGAGATGGGAGGCTAACTATGCGCTTTTTTAATATTATCGTGCTTTGCTTTGTGGTTGCCGCAGCATAGGGCGGGTTACTCAGGAAAATTTTCCCAGAGTATGGTTTCCGCCGGAGACAGAAGGTATGTATGGTGAAAGAGATATACGTGCCCTTAAAGAATGGGATCGCTGTGGGAGTGGCTATTATATCGGGTTCTCAATTTACAATATGGATGGAAGAAAATTGCAAACATGCAAATAAATAGGTAATGGAAATACAATGTGCGCGTATTATTACAACTATGAACTTGATGATGGTGGTGGAAATAATATTCCATGGATTGCTGTCTTCAATATAAAATATAATGCGCAAAAAGTTGTCTGGGGATGTGATGCAGAGAGGATGATGGGATACGCATATTGAGATCGCAGCTAATAAACTACGCAGCTGTATTATATATAAAAAAAAAGATGAAATTTTTATTCAGCATGGCACTTTGCTGCCTCCTTGCTGCATGTGGCGGAAAGACTGTGGACAATAAATTGTTTGCTGTGGCTTGGGCTCCACAGGATGCGCCGCAGAGTGAGATAAGCCCGGAACAGGCGGCCACGGAGATTTCACGTTGCCTGGGGCAAAAAGATGTCGGCACGGCCATAACCGATCCGGCATTTGATAAAGAGAGAGCTTTCGTTGTCAAACAGTTGCAAGATGGAGATATGCGTTATGCCCAGATTTATTACTACTATGGCGACACGTTCATGTTGATTACGGAACGCTTTGCCATTGCGCTGAATTTTACCACGGACAGCAAGGGGAAGATCAGGGAATGCCTTGTAGAAAAGATCAGCGAGTTGGTCCACAAATAGTGCGCAAATGAGCAAGGCCTCCCTTCGCCGGGAGGCCTTGCTCATTTTGTAGCGGGCGGTAATTTTTCAGGAAGCGGTCAGAAAATAAGTTTATCTTTATATAATAACATATTTTATATAAAATACCTTTTTCCGCGGTGCAGCAAAGGAAGAAATTACTGTGCGTGATAATCCCGACCAGTGGACAGCCTGAATCGCAACCCTTCAAGAGCAAGCAGGCCGACAATCACTTTTTACCCGCCTCATTGTCCTCCACCAGCATCAGGCCGCTGTTCGGACCCGGCCGCCATAATGGCTGGCCGGGTCCGTCAACGCCTCACAAAAGCCCTCCCCTATTTCCAGCGGGCCAGGAAATCCGCCGCGCTTTCACCGGCATCCACGTGTTTCAGCAAAGCGCTGCCGAAGACCACGGCGTCGGGCCAGGCCTCGGTGGGCAGTTCCGAAAGCTGCGAGGGCTCGCGCAGGCCGAAGCCCAAGGCCAGCGGCAGGGAAAAAACCTTGCGCGCCCGTTTCATGGTGGCCGCCACCTGTGGAGCCAGGCCGCCGCGTTCGCCCGTTATGCCCATGACCGAAACCACATAGACATAGCCCTGGCCTTCGGCGGCATAGAGAGCCATGCGCTCCTCGCTGGTATTGGGCCCCACCAGAGGAATCAGGGCGATGCCGTATTTGCCCAGCGCGGCCCGCATGGGCGCGGACTCCTCATGCGGCAGGTCCGGCACGATCAGGCCGTGCACCCCGGCTTTTTCCGCGTCGCGGCCCAGTTCTTCCAGACCATACTGCAAAAAGGGATTGAGATAGCCCATAAGCACCACGCCCGCCTTGATCAGACCCTTGCGCCGGGCCATCTCCTTCAGAAGGTCGCGCAGGTTGACGCCGTCGCTCAAGGCGCGGCGCGAGGCCTCCTCCACCACCGGGCCGTCGGCCACGGGATCGGAAAAGGGCACTCCGATTTCAATGACGTCCGCGCCGTTTTCATCCAGTTCCATCAGCGTGGGCCAGAAGCGGGCGCTGTCGGGAAAGCCCGCGGTCAGAAAGGGGACCAGCGCCGGACGTCCGGCGGCCGTGGCCTTGCGGATTTTTTCTTCAAGCACATGCATGACTATACCTCTTTTTCGGCAAGCGCCGCGCGAATGATGTCCATGTCCTTGTCGCCCCGGCCCGAGAGATTGACCACCACGTGGCTGCCGGGCGTGAATTCCTGCGGATGGTCCAGCACCCAGGCCAGCGCGTGCGAGGATTCCAGGGCGGGCAGTATGCCCTCGCTCCGGCAGAGCCGCAAAAAGGCGGCCAGAGCGTTGGCGTCCTTGACCATGCCGTAATGCACCCGGCCGCTCTTGTGCAGAAAGGCGTGTTCCGGCCCCACGCCGGGATAGTCCAGCCCGGCGGAAATGGAGTGCGAAGGCTCGATCTGGCCGTCATTGTTCTGCAACAGCATGCTGTAATTGCCGTGCAGCACGCCGGGCGTGCCCAGGTTCAGCGGCGCGGAATTGAAGCAGCCCGTCTCGCCGGTGCCCGCTGCCTCCACGCCGACAAGCCGCACGTCGGCATCCTCCAGGAAAGGATGAAACATGCCGATGGCATTGGAGCCGCCGCCCACGCAGGCCACCACGGCATCCGGCAGCCTGCCGGTCTTTTCCAGCATCTGGGCGCGGGTTTCCCGGCCGATGACGCTTTGCAGCCTGCGTACCAGGGTAGGGAAAGGATGCGGCCCGGCGGCCGTGCCGAAACAGTAATGGGTTGTCTGCTGGCTGGCGATCCAGGCCCGCAGGGCCTCGTTGATGGCGTCCTTGAGCGTGCGGGTGCCGCTCTGCACGGCGTGCACCTCGGCGCCCAGCAGTTTCATGCGCCGGACATTGGCGGACTGGCGCTCCACATCCTCGCCGCCCATGTAGATGACGCAATCCATGCCCAGACGCGCGGCGGCCGCCGCCGTGGCCACGCCGTGCTGTCCCGCGCCGGTTTCCGCCACCAGGGCCGTCTTGCCCATGTATTTCGCCAGCAGGGCCTGGCCCAGGGTATTGTTGACCTTGTGCGCGCCGGTATGCAGCAAATCCTCGCGCTTGAGCCAGAGGTTGAAACCCAGTTCCTCCGAAAGCGTGGGGCAAAGGGTCAGAGGCGTGGCCCGACCGGCGTAATTGCGCAAAAGGTCGTCCAGCTCCGCCTGAAATTCGGGCGTGGGCATGATCTCGCGCATGGCCGCTTCCACTTCCAGCAGCGGCGGCATGAGCAGCTCGGGCACAAAGCAGCCCCCGAATTCACCGAAATAACTGTCTTTCATTTCACTTACCCGTTGCCTTTGGTTGTGCCGCGGCTCTCACGGCCGCCGCCATTTTCCGCAAATTTTTCCGGCCCGGCGCATCCTCGATGCCGGAATTGAAATCCACGCCGTCAGGCGCGCACTGCTTCAACGCCCGTTCCACATTGTCCGCGTTAAGCCCTCCGGCCAGCAGCCAGGGATGCGGAGCTCTGAGCCCGTACAGGTCCTGCCATTCCAGACGCCTGCCGCTGCCGCCCCCGGCCAGGCCCGCGTCCAGCAGATACCAGGCGCAGG
Source organism: Desulfovibrio fairfieldensis (assembly GCF_001553605.1). Classification (NCBI taxonomy): domain Bacteria; kingdom Pseudomonadati; phylum Thermodesulfobacteriota; class Desulfovibrionia; order Desulfovibrionales; family Desulfovibrionaceae; genus Desulfovibrio; species Desulfovibrio fairfieldensis. The sequence goes on along the minus strand of NZ_CP014229.1, from coordinate 1,172,061 downwards.
TTTCGGCATACTTTTGCAGCTCATTGTGCAGCAGGGCCCGATGCATGTAGCGGTCCGGCCAGAGCACCCGGATGACCCGCTCCGCGCCCACGTCCCGCGCGCAGGCCACGCTCTGTCCGCCGTGCAGCTGGGCCAGATCCAGCCGGGCTTCGCGCATGATGCGCGCGATCTCACCGGCGTTCTGCTCCACAAACACGCCCACCCGCTGCATGGAGCCGCTTTGCAGGCGCGCGGCCTGTTCCGGAGCGATGGAGCGCGGACTTTTGGGGTGAAAAATAAAACCGCAGAAACGCGCGCCCAGACGCGCGGCTTCATCCACATCCTCCTGACGGGTCAGGCCGCAGATTTTACTCAGCATGACTATTCTCTCCCCTATGTTCGTCGCTGTCCACTGCCTCCGACACAGAACAATGGCCCAGTTTGTCGCCGGACAGGGGACGGTCCGACAGGGCCGCCAGGGCCGCGCCGGGCTTCCCCTGCTCCATCAGAGCCGTACCCACCAGGGCGGCCTGGTAGCCCGCTTCGGCGGCCTGGACCAGATGTTCCGCGTGGCTGATGCCGCTGGCCGCCACCCAGATTTCGCCGTTTTCCGGCGGGCAGGATCGGGCCAGAGACAGGCAGGCCGCGCGGTCCACGGCAAAGGTCTGCAGATCCCTGGCATTGACCTGGATGATGCGCGCCCCGCTCTCGCGGGCCAGGCGCAGATCCGCCGCGTCAAAGATTTCCACCACGGCGTGCAAACCGAAGCCTTCGGCCTCTTCCCGCAATTGCCGCAGCAGGCGGGCCTCTGGCGTGAGCCGCACGATAAGCAGCAGGGCTGAAGCCGGGGTGGCCGCCGTGGCCCGGACCTGCAGGGAATCAAAGATAAAGTCCTTGCGCAGCAGCGGCAGAGGCGCGGCCGGATACAGGCCGGGCGCGGCCGCCCGCGTCAGAAAATCCAGCCTGCCGTGAAACCAGGTTTCTTCCGTGAGGATGGACAGGGCGTCGGCCCCGGCCGCCGCGTACTGGCGGACCACCTCTTCCACGTCCAGATCCTCGCGGATGACCCCGCGCGAGGGCGAGGCCCGCTTGTACTCGGCCACCACAGCCAGGGGAGCTCCCGAGGCGGGCAGGCTCAGAGCCGCTGCAAAATCCGGCCGGGGGGACGTCAGCGGTTCGGGCAGGGTCCCCCGCTCCGCCGCCAGCCGCAGGGCCGCCACTTCGGCCTGCTTGGCCTGATGAAAACGTTCAAGCCGCATGCAGCACCTTCCTGCCCAGACCGGCGCTGACCGCTTCGCGGGCGCGGGCCATACACAGGGCCATATCCATGTTTTCCTCCAGCAGGTAGACGGCCAGGCCCACGTTCAGCGCCACCATGTCCAGCATGGCGCGGGAGCCGTTGCCCTCCAGCAGTTCCTTGAGCACGTCCACGGCTTCCTCCTTGCTGTGCACGGCCAGATCCTCGGGCGTGCAGGAGCGGATGCCGAAATCCGCCGGGTCCAGGGCCAGAGGCTTGATTGTGCCGTTGTGCAGCAGGGAGATTTCAGCCGGGCCCATGGGCGTCAGCTCATCGTAGCCGCCCGCGCCGCAGACCACGGCGGCCCGGTAGAGCGGCGACTGAAGCAGGGTTTCCGCCACCAGGGGCACCAGTTCGGGACGGGCCACGCCCATCAGCAGATGGCTGGGCCGGGCCGGGTTGATCATGGGGCCCAGGATGTTGAAGAGCGTGCGAACGCCCAGTTCCTTGCGCAACGGGCCGATGTTCCTGAAAGCCGGATGGAAATGCGGGGCAAAGAGAAAAGCGAAATTGCGCCGCCGCACCATTTCGGCCACGGAAGCCGGATTTTCGTCCAGGGCGATGCCCAGGGCTTCCAGCGCGTCGGCGCTGCCGCACTTGGAGGACACGGCCCGGTTGCCGTGCTTGACCACCTTGTAGCCCATGCCCGCCAGCACCAGGGAGGTGGCTGTGGAGCAATTAAAGGAATTGCGCCCGTCGCCGCCCGTGCCCACCACGTCGATACTCGTGCCGGAAATGCCGTCCACCCGCACGGCGCGGGCCAGGGCCGCGCGGGTGGCGTGGGCCAGCTCCAGGGCGCTTTCGCCCTTCATGCGCAGGCCCATGAGAAAGCTGCCCGCCTGGGCCGGACTCATCTTGCCGTCCATGAGCGAAGAAAAACCCGTGGCGGCCATTTCAGCGGTGAGATCCTCCTTGCGGGCCAGACACTCCAGTATGGCGGTGAGGCTGGCGGCCTCGTTATCCTTGCTCAAGACGGACTGCGGGAAATTGCCCAGCAGACGCAGTCCCTCGGGCGTGAGCACGGATTCGGGATGAAACTGCACGCCGACCCAGGGCCGGTCATTGTAGCGCAGGGCCATGACCTCGCCTTCCGGGGCCCGCGCGGTGACCGTGAAGCGAGGATTGGCAGCGTCCTCGTCGGCGCGGACCACCAGAGAGTGATAGCGCCCCACCTTCATGGGATTGGGCAGGCCGCTGAACAGGCCCGTGCCGTCGTGCACGACTTCCGACTGTTTGCCGTGCATGATGCAGGGACCCACTTCCACTCCGGCCCCGGCGTGCAGACCCAGAAGCTGATGCCCCAGGCAGACGCCGAGCACCGGCACGCGCGGATCGACGCGCTTGAGGAATTCCGGACAGAGGCCCGCGTCGGCGGGATGTCCCGGCCCCGGCGAGATGCAGACCATGCTCAGCTCCGGGTCCGAGGCCGCCTCCAGCACGGCGGGGTCGTCGTTGCGCAGCACGCGCGGCGTATGCCCCAGGGCGTAAAAAGCCTGCACCAGATTGTAGGTGAAGGAATCATAATTATCGATGAGCAGAAACATATTCTTCGTCCTCCGCCCGCAAGACCAGGCGCATGATGGCTGATTTGTTGCACACTTCCTTCCATTCCAGTTCCGGGTCGGAATCATGGACAATGCCGCCGCCCGCCTGCCAGAAGAGCTTGCCGTCGCGCACCCACATGCTGCGGATGGTGATGCCCGTGTCCAGGTTGACGCTCCCCCGGTCCAGGCCCAGCCAGCCGATGCAGCCCGCGTAGGGCCCGCGCGCCCGGCCTTCCAGTGTGCGGATGATTTCCATGGCCCGCACCTTGGGCGCGCCGGAAACCGTGCCCGCCGGAAAGGAAGCGGCCAGCACGTCCAGAGCGTCTAGTCCGTCGGCCAGACGCGCCGTGACCCGGCTGGTCAGGTGCATGACGTGGGAATAGCGTTCCACTTCCATGTAGCGTTCCAGATTGACGCTGCCCGGCCGGGCCACGCGGCCCAGGTCGTTGCGGCCCAGATCCACCAGCATGACATGCTCGGCCCGCTCCTTGGGGTCGTCGCGCAATTCGGCGGCCAGCCGGGCGTCTTCCAGATCGTCCCTGCCCCGCCGCCGCGTACCCGCGATGGGTGAGAGCTGCAAACGCCCTTCCGTGCAGCGGACCATGACCTCCGGCGAGGAGCCGAACAGGGTCAGATCCGGGAAGCGCATGTAAAACATGTAGGGAGAGGCATTGAAGCGGCGCATGCGCCGGTAAAGCTCAAAGGGATTGCCCGCGAAAGGCGTGGAAAACCGCACCGACGGCACGACCTGTATGGCTTCGCCCCGGCGCAGCATCTCCCTGATCCGCTCCACATAGGCCTTGTAGCCCGCCTCGCCGGGTTCCGCGCTGATTGCGTCCGGATCAAGCCCCGTGCCGCTGTTTCCGTTGGCGGCGGACTCGACCGCCTCATGGGCGCTACGCAGGGGACGATGCTCGCCCAGGCTGATCTGGCAGAGGCGATTGTAGAGATGGTCGAAAACCAGCACCGTGCCGGGCAGGGCCAGCAGGCAGTCCGCCTCTTCCGGGGGCATGACGGAGGCCAGCTTGGCGTTGAACAGCCCGGCCATGCCGAAGCCCAGATAGCCGTACAGGGCACGGGTGATAGGCGGCAGACCGGCGATGTTTTCCGGCGGCGTGATCTCCAGGCGACGCATGAGCGCGCGCAGGCCTTCCACAAAGGGCTGCCCCTCCAGGTCGCCGAGCGGCGCGAAGCGCTGGTCCTCCACGCGCAGGGCCAGTCTGCCCTCCCGGCAGGAGATGAACAGGGCCATGTCGCAGGCCAGAATGCTGTACCGGCCCCAGCGTCCGTCCACTTCGGCGCTTTCCAGCAAGATGCCGTTGCCCGCGCCCACCATGCCCATAAACAGGCTGATGGGCGTGTCCATATCCGCCGGCAGCCAGCGTGCGGATTGCCGCACTTTCAGCGGCGGCCGCGCATTCCCTGTGTCTTTCATCTTCCTTGTCCTTGTGTGTGGTGGAAACAAAAAAAAGCGCCGTCTCACGGGGAGACGGCGCTCACAATAGCTGACCTGAACGAACGGAACTCTTATGCCCGCACGTCTCCCCCCCGCATGTTGATGCGCCACCACCAGCCCATAAAGCTGTCAGCAAAGAAGGTGGTCGGGAAAGCGTGCATCGCAAAATCCTTGGCTGTTTTCAAAATCCGTTGTGTTTTCAGGTTCTACACAAAGTGCCGGAGCTTGTCAAGACCGGGCGATGTTTATCAGGGGCATTCCGGCAAACGCTTCCTCGGTAATTATTTTAGTGGGCTTGTCGCATGGATGAGGTTTTGTGTGCCCTTCGGGCAAGTAGACTTTACGCCTTCCGGCGTCTGGGCCGCCTATCGTTGCTGTCTTTATCCGTACGGCTCGCAAGCTCGCCTACGGCTAAAGCTCGCGGCGCGCGGCAGGGGGCCGGGGGCGAAGCTGCCCCCAGACCCCCTACAACTAAATACATGGAGTTTTTATGTCAGGTCCAACCCCAAAGGATTCAGCAAAAACGGAAGACGGCGCGGAACTCACCGGGCACGGCCATAAGCCGGGAGAATACTGTCAGTACCACTTGCCGCCGTATGCCCTCACGGAAGAAGGCGAGCTTCTTGACCGGTATAAGGCCGAGAATATCGCCGCCGCTCTGGGCGCCATTTACAACGACCTTTTCGCCACGGTCTTTCTTATGAAGGGCTATGACGCCGATACCAGGATAACCAACTTCACTCTTTACCAGATTGGAGAGCTGTTGTCGCGTTCGCTGGGGATGTTGAGCAAAACCTGTTCCGTCCTGGCCGATTATAACTTGATGCATGTGCGGCGGATTCCGACCGCGTAAGATAAAGGCGGTCCCGGAAAATCTCCGGGACCGCCTTCTAGAGCAGTTTGCGCTTGAAATTATCGCTTAACGGCGAAGTAATTTCGCGTTGAGATATTTTCAATATCAAAACGCTCTATTCTTTATTCCACAGCTGATGCAGTGACGCATTTCATGCGTGAACCGCTCTACTCAGGGCATGGACGCCCGCTATTTGCCGAACAGAATTTCCTGGTAGTTGGGCAAAGCCCACAAATCGTCGGCCACGCGGGTTTCCAGCAGGTCCGCATAGTGACGCACCTCTTTCATGAGAGGCAGCACCTCTTCACAATAGCGCTGGGCGGCGTCCAGGCTTTCGCCCAGTTGGCCCACGTCGGCCAGCACGTCCTCCAGCCGGGCCGTGGCCGTCTGCAGGCCGCGCAGATGCGCGGTGACTTCGTCCAGGGTCATGGTTTTGTAATCCTTGCCGATGGCCCGCAGCTGCGCGGCCGTGCCCGCCAGTTCGCCCTGGTAGCGCATGCCCGCCGGGAAAATGATGGTGCGGGCCATGCGGATGGACAGATTGGCCTCGGTGCGCACGGTCTTGCAGTACTGCTCCAGATAGATGTCCTGGCGGGCCTTGAGCTCGGCCCGGTTCAGCACGCCCTGCCCTTCGTACAGGGCAATGACCTCGGGCCGGGTGAGTTCCGGCAGGGCCTCGGGCGTGTTGCGCAGATCGGGCAGACCGCGCCGCCGGGCCTCGTTGTGCCAGACTTCCGAATAGCCGTCGCCGTTGAAAATCACGGCGCTGTGTTCCTCAATGACGTGGCTGATGAAGGATTCCACGGCGGCATTGAAAGCCGTGCCGGACGTGATTTTCCGTTCCAGCCAGTCGGCGGCGAAGCCCAGGGAATCGGCCATCATGGCGTTGAGCGCGGTGATGGAACCGGCGGCGGACTGGCTGGAGCCCACGGCCCGGAATTCAAAGCGGTTGCCGGTAAAGGCCACGGGGCTGGTGCGGTTGCGGTCGCCGGGGTCCGTGGGCAGGGGCGGCAGGGTATCCACCCCCACATTCATGACCCGCCCGCTTTTGCCGTTGGCCGCGTCCCCGATGCGTCCGGCCCGGAAAGCCTCAAAGACCTCGGTGAGCTGATCGCCCAAAAAGATGGACATGATGGCCGGAGGGGCCTCATGCGCGCCCAAACGGTGATCGTTGCCGGCGCTGGCCACAGTGGCCCGCAACAGGCCGCCGAACTTGTGCACGGCACGGATCATGGCCGCGCAGAAGACCAGGAACTTGGCATTGGCGTGCGGGGTTTCGCCGGGATCAAAAAGCGTGCCCAGCTCCGCGTTGCCGATGGAATAATTGACGTGCTTGCCCGAGCCGTTGATGCCGCTGAAAGGTTTTTCGTGCAGCAGGCATTTCAGGCCGTAGCGCTTGGCCACGTTGCGCAGGGTGGCCATGATGATGTGGTTGTGGTCCACGGCCAGGTTGCTGGGCTCGTAGAGCGGCGCGATCTCGTACTGGCTGGGGGCCGCCTCGTTGTGGCGGGTGCGCACGGGCACGCCCAGTTTGTAGAGTTCGCGCTCCACTTCCATCATGCAGGACAGGACGCGCTGCGGAATGACCCCGAAATACTGGTCGCTGAATTCCTGCCCCTTGGCCGGGCGCGCGCCGAACAGCGAACGCCCGGCGATTTGCAGATCGGGGCGGGCGAAGTTGAAGTTGTGGTCGATGAGAAAATATTCCTGCTCCAGACCGGCATAGGAAATCACCGGCAGATCCGTATGGATGTTGAAGAGGGCCAGCACCCGCTGGGCCTCACGGTTCAGGGCCTGGCCGGAGCGCAGCAGCGGCGTCTTTTTGTCCAGGGCCACGCCCGTCCAGGACAGGAACATGGTCGGGATGCACAGAAAGGTGCCGTTGGGATTTTCCATGATGTAGGCCGGGCTGGTCACATCCCAGGCCGTGTAGCCGCGTGCCTCAAAGGTGGAGCGCAGCCCCCCGGAGGGAAAGGAGGAGGCGTCGGGTTCGCCCCGGATCAGCATGGAGCCGGAAAACTCGGCAATCACGCCGCCCGTGCCGTCGGGCATCAGGAAGCTGTCGTGCTTTTCGGCGGTCTGGCCGGTAAGCGGATAAAAGACGTGCGTGAAATGAGTGGCCCCTTTTTCAATGGCCCAGTCTTTCATCACCGCTGCCACGGTGTCGGCAATGGAGGGGTCCATGCGTTCGCCGAAGGCAATGGTCTTATGCAGCGACTTGTACACGTCTTTGGGCAGGCGCTCGCGCATGACGCGGTCATTGAAGACATTGCTGCCGAAAATGTCCGTGGGTCTGGTGTCCGCGAAATTGAGCGGAGCCGCGTCCGGCTTGTAGGTGGTAATGGCCTGGATGGCGCTGTGACGGGCGGTATTGCTGCTCATGCGTGCTCCTCGCAAGTCAAGGCGAAAACGGCTTACTTTGCCTCGACGATCTCAATCTCGAAGGTCAATTCCTTGCCCGCCAGGGGGTGGTTGGCGTCAAGCGTGATTTCATCCGCGCCCACTTCGGTGATGGTCACGTCCATCTGGCCCTGCTCGTTGGAAAGCTGCAAGGGCACGCCCGCTTCCAGGGGAATGTGCGACGGAACCTGGGCGCGGGCCACGGTGAAGACCAGTTCAGGATCGGCGTCGCCGTAGGCCTGATCCGGAGGAATGGTCACGGTGACGGTTTCCCCGGCTTCATGGCCTTCCACAGCGGCCTCGAAGCCCGGGATCAGCATGCCCTTGCCCAGAGTGAATTCCAGGGGGTCGCGCTCCCTGGAGGAATCGAAAACCGTGCCGTCAGCCAGTGTACCGGTGTAGTGCACACGCACCGTGTCGCCTTTTTTAATGGGCATGGGAACTCCCTGAAACCCGCGTGGCGGGCTGTTTATTTTTAGAAAGGATATGTCTGCAAATCCTTGCCGCAAAATGCGGGGGCGGGCTTTGCCCGCCGTAAACGAGCATTTCAAGTCTAAATGCTCTGGTAGTGAGGTCGGGGTGTTCCGGCCTGGCGTCGAATGAGGTCAGGAGGGAAAAACCGCCAGTCGCATAAAGAGAAAACAAAACACGGCGCGGGGCTGATGTCAATGCACCTCCGGCGGACGCGGCCCTGCTCCGGAGCGTGTCCGGCTTGACAGCAACGGCTTTGGCAAGGATAATTAAAAACTGTTCCTAACGCCACTGGGCGTCATGACACGGATTAAACACGCCGCCGCCCGGTGCCAGCCGGAACGACGTTTTACACGCACACATCGGCCTTTGCAGAGCGAAGGCCGCAGTAATCTTATTTCGAGGTACACATGTCCGACATCCGCTCCGCTTACACCGACAGCCTCCATTTCTACGGCAGGCACACTCCCCGCGAGTTGGCCGAGACCTACGGCACGCCGCTCTATGTCTACAATGAAAATGTCCTGCGCCAGCGCTGCCGCGACCTGATGGCCCTTTCCGGCCAGCCCGGCTTCGGGGTCAACTATTCGATCAAGGCCAACGCCAACCCCGTGCTGCTGCGGATGATCCGCGAAGAAGGCCTGGTGGTGGACGCCATGAGCCCGGGCGAGCTGTTCATGAACGATCTGGCCGGTTTTACGCCCGCCGAGATCCTGTACATCTCCAACAACAATTCCGACACGGAACTGCAGAACGCCCTGGTGCACGGCCTGCTGGTCAGCGTGGACTCCCTTTCCCAGCTGGATACCCTGGGCCGCCTCAATCGCGGCGGCAAAGTCATGGTGCGCTTCAACCCCGGCATCGGGGCCGGGCATCACGCCAAGGTGGTCACCGCGGGCAAGGAAACCAAGTTCGGCGTCACGCCGGACAAAATAGATGAAGTCTTCGCCCTGCTCGCCAGGCATGAGCTGACCCTGGCCGGCATCAATCAGCATATCGGCTCGCTGTTCATGGAGCCCGACGGTTATCTGAACGCGGCCCGGGTGCTGCTGGATCTGGCCGAAACCCTGCCCGACGGCGCGCTGGACAGGCTGGAAATCATCGACTTCGGCGGCGGCTTCGGCATTCCCTACCACAAGTATGAGGGCGAAGCGCGTCTGGACATGGCCGATCTGGGCCGTCGCCTGCACGCCATGATCAGCGGCTGGGCCGCCAGCGCCGGTTACACGGGGCGCTTTCTGGTGGAGCCGGGCCGCTATGTGGCCGCCGAATGCGGCGTGCTGCTGGGCCGGGTCCATGCCGTGAAAAACAACGGCGACAAGCGCTATGTGGGCACGGACCTGGGCTTCAACGTGCTGGTGCGCCCAGCCATGTACGATTCCTTCCATGATGTGGAGATCTACCGTGGCGAGAAGGGCTCGGCGGATGCCGAGCCCATGCGCCAGACCATTGTGGGCAATATCTGCGAAAGCGGCGATATTCTCGCCAAAGACCGCCTGCTGCCGGTCATGCGCGAAGGGGACGTGCTGGGCATTCTTGATGCCGGAGCCTACGGCTTCACCATGGCTTCCAATTACAATCAGCGCCGCCGCCCCGCCGAAGTGCTGATCCAGAGTGACGGCACGGCCCGCCTGATCCGCCGCCGCGAAACCCTGGAAGATCTGGCCCGTTGCCTTGACGGCCTGCTGTAGCCCGGCGGGCGTCGCGGCGGAACGCAGGGGCGGTTCGCATGCCCACGCCTGATCTGAGCACTTCTCCGCGCGCCATCTGGCGGCTGACCTGGCCCCAGATGCTCATGATGTACCTTGTGTTCTTCATGGGCTTCAACACGGTCTGGGTGGCCGGGCAGATCAGCGCCGACGTGCAGGCCGCCCTGGGCATGGTGACCCAGTGCGCCATTTTCCTGATGGTGGTGATCATGGCCGTGTCCAGCGGGGCCACGGCCGCGGTCAGCCAGTCCCTGGGCGCGCGCAAAATGCGCCGCGCCCAGCGTTATGTGGGCACCACCGTGCTTGGCAGCCTGGGTCTGGGCCTGCTGGTGGCCGTGGGCGGCTGGTTTTTCGGCGACGGCATATTGCGCCTGCTCATGGTGCCGGAAAGAATTCTGCCCATCGCCCGCGAACTCTGGCAGGTCACCATGTTGGCCCTGCCCGCCCAGTACATCTATTCCGCCACCGGGGTCATGTTTCGCGCCACGCGCCAGGTATTGCCGCCGCTCTGGGTGGCCGCCCTGGTCTGCGTGGTCAACCTGCTGGCCTGCCTGGGCTTCGGTCTGGGCTGGTTCGGCCTGCCCGCCTTCGGCTACATGGGCCTGGTCTGGGCCAACCTGGGCGCGCAATGCCTGGGGGCCCTCTGCAACTGCCTGCTGCTGGGCAACTCCGGCTATCTGCAACGCCGGGCCCTGCCCACGTTGCGCTGGCTCAAGTCCGGTCTGCCCTATCTGTTGCGGGTGGCCCTGCCCGCGGGCGCGGCCCAGATCGTCTGGCAATCCGGCTATCTCACCCTGTTCGTGCTGGTGGCCTCGCTGCCCACGGACAGCGTCAACGCCCTGGCCGGGCTGACCGCCGGACTCAGGGTGGAAGCCCTGCTTTTTCTGCCGGGCATGGCCTTCAACATGACCGTGGCCGTGCTGGTGGGCAACAGCCTGGGCGCGGGCAAACCGGAGGAAGCCAAACGCCTGGCCCTGAATCTGGTGGGCCTGGCCGCCCTGGCCATGAGTCTGGTGGCGGCCCTGCTCTGGCCCTTCCGCCTGGAGCTGGCGGAACTGCTTTCCCAAGAACCCGGCACCCAGGCCCAGATCATCAGTTATCTGACCTACAACCTGATCTCCACGCCCTTTTCCATCGCCAGCACAGTCATGGGCGGCATCATGGTGGGCGCCGGGGCCACCCAGTACAATCTGATGGTTTACGGCGGCACCTTCTGGCTGGTGCGCCTGCCCCTGGGCTGGCTGCTGGGGCATCTGCTCTGGGGCACGGCCTCGGGGGTTTTCGCGGCCATGCTGTTTTCACAATGTCTGCAAACCTGCATCATGCTCTATGTGGTGCTTTACCGCGACTGGGCGCGTTTCGCCATGAGGCGCTGGCGGGAGCACCACACAGAACGCAAGCCCGCCTGACGGGCCGGACGCCGTCGCCCGCTTACGCGGCGGGGCCTGAAAAGGAGAACATATTCATGAACAAGAATTTCACGCCGGTAAGCCTGGACGGCAGCCGGGATTTTTACAGTCTCTGGCAGCGCACGCCGCGCCGCTCCCTGGACTACACCCTGCCCAATCTCTGGGGCTGGCAGGAATATTACGGCCTGGAATGGTGCTTTGACGACGCGCTCTGCTGGATTCGCCAGACCCGTCCCCGGCTGGTCTGTTGGGCTCCGATGGGCGACTGGAGCGCCGTGGACTGGAGCCGCGTCCTGCCCGCCGTGTTCAGCGAGGCGGCGCATGATTTCGTGCGCGTGCCCGAGGAACTGCTGCGCATCTGGCAAGAGGCCTTGCCCGGCTTGGTGGACCCCGAGGAAGATCGCGGCCAGTGGGAATATCTCTACAAGCAGGAGGAACTGGCCGATCTGCCCGGCAACCGTTTCCACAAGAAAAGGAATCACATCAACAGCTATATCAAGGCCTACGGCAAACCGGACTACCGCCCGCTGGACGACGCCATGGTGGAGGATGTGCTGGCCGTGCAGGACGACTGGTGCCAATGGCACGAGTGCGAGGATTCTCCGTCGCTGCAGGCGGAAAATGACGCCATCAACCGCGTGCTCTCGCACTGGGACAGGTTCAGCGGGCTCCACGGCGGTTCCCTCTATGTGGATGGCCGGATGATAGCCTTCAGCGTGGGTGAAAAGCTGGACGAACTGAGCCTGGGCGTACACTACGAGAAAGGCCTCAACGGCTTCCGGGGCGTATACCAGACCATCAACTGCGAATTCGCCCGGCATGCGGGCGCGGGCTTCACCTATATCAACCGGGCCCAGGATCTGGATGAGGAAGGGCTGCGCCAAGCCAAGATGACCTACATGCCCACGGATTTTCTGCGTAAATACAAGGTGCGCGTACGCAAGGCCTGACAGGCCGGAACGCTATACGTCCGTAAGGCAAAGCCCCGCGTCGTATGGCGCGGGGCTTTGCCTTACCCCTGCCTGCGGGCCGGTCCGCGACAGTGGCAGTGGCCCCGCATCCCGCCTCTGTGGGCCGGGCTCATGCCTGCCGTACGAGGCCGCGCCCATTGATCCGGAAGATCGCGGCCAGGGCCGCCGTTGCAGGCGTGGCCGCCCTGATGACCGTGGGCATTGCCGTCGCCCGGGGCATTCTTCTGCCCATGCCCGGCCGCGTGTCCGCAACCGCTTTCCCGCTTGTCATCCGGGCCGTGTTGCCGCTCATGCACGCGCCCGCATTTCCGGACGTCGGTCCGGCCATGTCGCTTGCCGTGCCGCTGATGTCCCGTCAGTTCATCCGCAGCCTGTCCACAGCCATTCCCATTCAGCTTGGTTTCCATGTGTTCTTCCACGAGATTGCTCCTTTTTGGAATATATTTCATATTATTGTTCAAGAAAAGCCGGGATGGGCATACTGCCTCCCGGCAGGGCTCACAGCTTCAGCACGTCGCCAGGAAAAACCCCAGCGGCATGGCCGCTTCCAAAAAATCGGCGCGGCTCAGACGTCCGGCGTCATAGCGCAAAAGCACCGACCCGGTGGCCGCCTTGAATTCCACCGCAGTAAACTGCCCCGTTTGCTCCAGGGCCTGGCGCAAGGCCGCATGAATGGCCTGTTCCTTGAAGGCTTCGTGCCGCAGGCGCACGCGCCCGTCCGTAAAGCTGGCGATATGCCGCATGAGCGCCTCCAGTGCCGCTTCACGTCGGGCGTCAAGCGGGCCTTCTCCGGCAACGGGAGCTTCCTCGGCGCGCACGTCGATGATTTGATCAGCACTGGGGGTGAACGGCGCAAGCTCCGGGCGGGAGGCGGTTTCCAGCCGCGTTCCGGTTGCAGCCCGGCCTTTGTCCAGCAAGGCGGCAAAAGCCTCTTCCAGGGGGGCTGCGTTCTGGTTGCGGCCGCGTCCCTTGCCGCCCTGACCGCCACGGCCTCCGCCGCATCCCTGACCGCCGCCGGACTTACCGCCCAGCAGGGAAAGCACGGAAGAGCCGCCGCCTCCCTTGCCGGCACCGCCCGCACACCCTTTGCCCACGGCCGACAGCACCGACCCGGCCGCTCCGCCGCCGCTCAACAGGCTCTTGCCCACAAAACCCAACAGCCCCAACCCCATTTTGCCCATCATTGTATGTCCTCCATGGCGTCACGGCGGCTCCGCACTCCCTGTCCCGAACCGGTTCCCGCACGTCCCGCGCCGTGCCCCCGGTCACTGTCGTGCCCGCGCCGCCGTCCAGTATGCTCGGGGCGTCCGCAGGAGTCGGCCCCGTCCCGGCCGTCCGTGATCCTCATCTCCGTCGCGCAGGGGTCCGGCATGCTATCGTGTTCCACGGCAAGAGCCGCATCCCGGCCCATCACTGCGACGGAACCCGGTCCACCCTGCCCGCGCCCATGGCGTCCGTGACCGTGTGGCCCACCGGACCAGGGTTGCCCGCAGGGGCGCACCGTCACATTGCCGCCGTCACAGCGCAGAGCCCAGCCGTCGCGCAGAGCCATGGCTATACGCCGCCTGGCCTCGCCCAGCAGACGACAGAGGGTCGGCGTGGAAATCCCCATACTGCGCGCCGCCGCGTCCTGCGGCAGCCCCTCGGCGTCCACCAGGCGCATGGCCTCGAACATATCAAGACTCACCACTATTTCCGCCGCGTTCGGGCGGCCTTCGGGCAGATAACGCCGCCATCCGGGAACGGCGTCAATAATACGGATTTTCTGTGGTCTCATCTTTATTCCATGCGGCAATGCGGTTTCGTTTTGAAATATATTTCATATATAGGCAGCACCCCTTTCCCTGTCAAGGGATCGGCCGAAAACGCTTCATCTGGACGGATTAGGCTGTTTTCCGCCGCTTAGTACGGAGATTCAGAGTGCTGGACCTTGATTGCATCCGGCCCTTGGCAAGGACCGAATACGGAGGATTCATGGCCAGCCTCGCTTTTCCGCTTTCTCCGATTACTGACGCATGGATATCTGAAACGCCCCTCCCATCGCGGTCTACTTTCTACCGTGCGGGCATATACTTTGCTCGCCAGCCGCACTCTGTATGAAATAGAGTTGCCTGTGCAAATTTTATACAAGCCTGGAGTAGGTATGTATAAAAAATAGGCACTGCCATTCAAGGCTCCACTCCGCGAGAAGAATAAAATTCTCTTGAATTATAATATATTACCTATTTTATCCAGCTTTGGCACGAGCATTGCTATATTCAAATCAACGGTACACGAAATATCGGGCACTGGTTAAAAAGAAAATATCTGCCGACTGGCGGTTAAATATATACGAAAAGATAAAACAGATTTTCCGTGCCGATCCCAGCCCCCATCAGGGATGGCGCGGAACCCCCGAAAAACCTCCTCCACTGAATAGAACAATTCTAACCATCAGAACATCCTCCCTCTTTGCGGTCGCCGGTCCCCCGGCGGCCGCCCCTCTTTTTAGATGCAACACGCAATCACGCGAAGTTATATGTTCGCTCTTGAAATGCATAAGCCCCTAACTTAGAGACTCGTCCTGCAAACCGTGCTGTGCGATATCTCATCCGGCCTTGCCGTAGGCTCCTTCGCGCCCGGCCCCGCGCATATCTGGAACTCGGGGAAAATGGCGGAGCTGAAACGCCTCATATGATCAGAACCTCCGGACACGCTGCCCCGTCTGGGCAGGAACCGCAACAACCGCGCTACGTCCTGCGGACTACGCTTCTGGATGTGGACGAACGCACGCGCCAGGAGGGAAGCGGGCCATCCCGCTTTTCACGCACTCACTGGCCCATGCAGCCCCTGAAACACCCACTCGCGGCGGTCTGCTTTTCGCCGCACGGGCACAGGCTTTCCACGCCAACCGCACCTGTGTGGAATATGACCACCTATGCAAATTTTATACAGGCCTGGAGCATGCCTGTATAAAAAATATACGCCTCTATTTCGGATTTCATCGTTGCGAAAATAAAATCCTATTGAATTATAAAGCATTAGCTGTTCTATCCAACTTTGGCACGGGCGTTGCTATAGCTAAAGGCAACAGCGCACGGAATACCATGCACCGGAAACGACAGAACTACGACCCCAGAGAAATGCTATTAATCCTAATGGTAAGGTTGTTAGGGTATGGCATGGGCCAAGACTAAAACAGAATTTTCAACCAGCTTCATCATCAACTTGTTTATCCGCCGACGGGCGGTCAATATATACGAAAAAGAATAAAACAGATTTCCGCGCCGTCCCCAGCCCCCATCAGGGACGGCGCGGAGCCCCCCTCGAAAAACCTCCTCCTTTGAACAAAATTCTCTAACCATCGGAACATCCTCCCTCTCTACGGCCGCCGGTTGCCCCCGGCGGCCGCCTCTCTTTTTTAAGCAGACTGCGCTTGAAATTTCCGCTTTACGGCGGACAAAGCTCCACCGGCATCGTGCCTACCCGGAACTGTTCGCTATTGTCGGCGGCCAGACGCCGGATCTGCGGGGCCTGTTCCTCCGTGGACACGGAGGAAACAGCGCTGAATTAGGCGCACCCCAAGGGCACGCCATGCGCGACATATCTTCGGTTGGCAGCATCAGCGTAGGGTTCGGAGGGTATCTGACAGGAAGCGGAATTTTTAAGCCTGTTGGTAGTCATGGCGTGGTTGTCATTAGGGGCTCATGGGACGGTAACTGGGGGAGTACTGCTTATGGATTGGATCTCTCTGCCGCTGGTGTACCCGTGGCCAATGAGGTTCGGCCGGACAACCAGGCGGTTTTCTTCAGCGGTCGGAACGACACGAGAGAGGTCGAAGCCGACGCCATTACCGGACCACGTACCGTATGAGCTGCGAATATCTTCAGCACAGCCTCCTGTCCTATAGAAAACGCCTCCAGCAGAAGCCGAACTGTGCTGGCCAAAGCTGCCGGTTATATTCCGTATAGCATCGTTCTGCTGGACTCCCAGGGCTGCGCTGTTTCCTCCGTGTCCACGGAGGAAAAGACCCCGCAGATCGGGCACCTGGCCGCCGACAACCGCAAACAGTTCCGGGTACGAGCGCGAGGGCGCGGAAAGCGGTCAGGGCCGGGCGCGCACGAAATACAGGACGGCCTATTCACCGGGCGGTTTCCGTTGGCCGTGGGGACGATCCGGCTGGTGTCAAAGTTGATGGCGGGGCATCAGTCAAATCTTTTATTTCTTTCAAAGTAAACTTAGGATCATAAATTTGTACAATCCCATCTACAAATTCCTTGCAATGGTTGATTAGCGTTATCGCACTTCTTTTATCACAAAATTCTCCGCGATGAACAATCATATTCCGTTTATTATTGATCTTTTTCGCAAGGTTGTATAATTTTTTAACAGTATTATACTTCTCAGTACGTTCAAGCAACGGCAAAAGCAATTTGTCAACCTTGCCAGTGAGGCCGTTCGCCCACCTAAGAAGTCCATCAATGAACGACGTATCAAGTTCACTCTTTTGGGTAAATTCGTATCGAATAGCGAACGTGACAGCCAACTCAGTTGCGGTTGCAGCTCGTACCACAGCGGCTGACCAATCACTCCGACTAAGCAGCCCACTTAACTTTTTCCATTGGGACCGAATTTTCTCAAGGTCAGTTCTTTCATCGTAAGGCTTGGGCTTTTTATCTGCCATTGTTCCCCACCTCTACCAATATATTTTTCTATATTTAATAATCAAAAATACTGGTGATGCAAGGGCAGTTGTGACATAGGTCGTCAAATTTGGCGCTAACCTATGCGGCCTTACCCAAGAGTTCCTCTTAAGTTTTTTGAGCAAAGGCAGCCAGTGGATGGTGGTAACGTCGCTCATAGGCTGGCCTCCTGGAAGATTGTTGGTACTTCTTCACTATGCCTTTTTATATGGGTGGGGCCATTCCATCAGATACGCGCCTCTGGCCTCGGGGGGGATCAGGGCCGTGCGCGGATCAGGTAGCGCACGGACGTATTCACAGGGCGATTTTCTTCAGCAGTGGGGACAACACGGGAAGCGTCAAAGGTTGATTACCCAATATTCGTCCAGCCACCCGAGTAGTGGCCAAATCCTGGATTGAAGGAGCGGCTGATATAAAATGCACCGCCTGCTCCACCATCCTGCAATCCGATAATCACACCTTGAATATTCCTGATAGCATCGTCCTGCTGAACTCCCAGGGCCGCCGAGTTCCCCCCATGTCCGCGCAAAAACAAACCCCTCAGATCCGGCACCTGGGAGCCGATGAGCACGGACAGTTCCGGGTACGCGCGTGCTGCTTGGCAAAGCGTTGCCGGACGCCGTAAATATGGATATTAAGGAGCGGGCACGGCTGCCCTCTGGCCTGAGCGTCGGCACGGCGCAAACGGAGAAGGGCCTGCCATACGGAAACACGTTTCCGCTCTGCCTAGCAGTTTGACAAGTGGTGAGTATGGCCGTCAACGACAACTCCATGATTAACATATATTAATTAGAGGATTTGTATGACTAATGAGCATGATGTATCAATGGAATTTATATTTAATATATATGATATAATAATAAAAAAATGAATATGATATATATAAAAAGAATGAAAATGATATAGGAATATGCAGCCAAAAAATTATTGGGGAAAATTGGGATGACCAAGTAGACTACAGATCGGCTCAGTATATAAATGCATTACATGAGGCTATTGGTGATTTATATCTTTCCTTAACACCTAATAATATAAATTATAATATAAATTATTTACTTAAAGCAAAGTTTAAAAAATGTTCTTGTGAAATTGCTATCGACATAGAAAAAGTAATACATGAAATTATATATGCAGTTCCTGAAAAATATAGATATGATTTTATTGTACACTCAATGATGATGGGGGCAGGCTTATATCTGGCAAAAAATATATTTAAGACAATTAATATTTATATTAAATCAAGATATAAATATAATTATGAAATGCATAATGAGATACGTGAAGAAATAAATAGAGAAATAGAAAGAATTCATAAAAATAAAAAAATATTAAATATAATTACATATCCATATAGAGTTCTTGCAAGGAATATTTCTGAAGATGATATATTGGTGCTACCAGCTTGTAAAACAGACAAGGAGAGTATTAATAACATAATTTTAAGGGATCTCTCAGGAATTAAAACTGTATATTGTGATGGTGATTTTTATTTTCACTGGATAGATGTTGGAGGGAAGCGGATTGCAACTATATCCAATGATCATGTAGCGTTGCATACAAAGGTTAGAGTTGACTATAATGACTATAATTATCTTTTGAAAATGGACGAAAAAAATATAAAATGCCCATTAAATATCAATTTAAGACATATTGATAATATGTATATTGACTCCATTGTAGTTGGTGTTGATAAACCACGAAGACATAAAGAGCTATTTTGTATTTCCAACTTTATCAATCAAATTGATTAATAACAAATGAGAAATCAGGATCATACTTACCGCCCCCTAGCCCGCCGTGCGCTGTGCTGCTCGCCGCGCCGCATCTCTTCCCTGTGTGCTTCCCGCTCCCTGTCAAAAAACGACCCGGGAACCTTCCTTTCGGCTGCGCACCGTGCCAACCGGACGCAAAGCCGGGCGGGCCGCTCACAAACAGCCTTGATCCGAAACGCTCACGCGCCAAGCGCAGACTCTTTTCCAGCCCGTCGTCGCCTACCTGCGGGTCCACCAGAATACGCCGCTTGCGCTCCCTGCCTTCGGCATAGAGGAAGGTTCCATGCTGCCTCGCTTTTTGCGGCATGGACCGGGCCTCGGACGGGCCGAAGATTTCCCCTTGGATAATCCTGCTGCTCTTCCGGGCCTCCTGACAGGCCAGTGCCCCGTCATTACCCTTTCCGGCTTCAGCCCGGAACCATGCGTCCCAAGGAGATATGCATCTACTGAAGCGCGAACCAGCACTGGAAAGCAGTCAGGGCAGGGTACGCGCGGAGTTGGCCGGGAGACAGCTATGGGCGGGCGCGGATCAGGTAGGGTACAACGGCACTTGCACAATAGCCCATCAAGTTGTTACGCAGTAACATCCATGTATTCATTCCACTCTTCAAGGCTCATATCCAATCGATTTAAGATTTGTTCATCTACTTCAACGATAAGCCTTTCGAGCATCTGCCGCCGCGAAACACCATTTCGTTTCGCCAATCGCCGAAGCGCCAGCAAAGCCCCGGTTGAAACCCACATATTGATACGCCGCTCTCCATTTTCGCCACGGTCACGGCAGGCTTTACGATATTTTGCTTGCCTTTCTGCCGAAGTTGTTGCCATTAGGGAATCTCCTGTTACTGTGTAACAAAACAATATATTGTTACTGCGTAACAAACAAGGAAGATTTTTAGCCTCATAGTTGAAAGAGTTTTGTAATCTTCTCTCAGAAGGCATTGAACGAGGGAACTCCCTTGTCTGCGGCCTTCTGCGCTATGGACGGGCTCGGACCAGAAAGCGAACTGCGGTATTCACTGGCCGATTCTCATTGGCTGTGGGCACAGCGCGTGAGATATCTATGTGATGAAAAGCCGTTGCATAATGGGCTGCTGATGGAAGCATATAACCAGACTGCCCATTCCGATATACAATTCCTGATGAGCCCGCATCAATAGACGGGCCAATTGTTCCAGTAACATTTCTCGTAGCATCGCCTTGTACTTGCCCCAGCGCCCCGGAGCTGTGCGCGGTGGTCGTAATGCCCACGGTGGAACCGTTGTTCTGGGTGTGGGCCTGCGAACCGTGCCCCCTCAAAAAAAGTCCCCTCAAATCCGGCACCTGGCCGCCGAGAATCGCGAACAGTTCCGGGTAGGCACGATGCCGGCGGAGCTTTGTCCGCCGTAAAGCGGAAATTTCAAGCGCAGTCTGCTTAAAAAAGAGAGGCGGCCGCCGGGGGCAACCGGCGGCCGTAGAGAGGGAGGATGTTCCGATGGTTAGAGAATTTTGTTCAAAGGAGGAGGTTTTTCGAGGGGGGCTCCACGCCGTCCCTGATGGGGGCTGGGGACGGCGCGGAAATCTGTTTTATTCTTTTTCGTATATATTGACCGCTTGTCGGCGGATATTTTTTACTTGGTGCCCGGTCTTTCGGACGCCGTTGTTTCTACAATATAGCAATGCTCGTGCCAAAGTTTGAAAACACGATGACGAAGCCTGCGGCGAGATAGCCACCATCCAAGGTACCTTGGCAGCCAGGCCTCCTTTTACGTCGGCACCATCAAGGGCGTAGGCCGCATCTATCAGCAAACCTTTGTGGATACCTACTCGAAGTGGGCGGCAGCCAAGCTCTACACCACTAAAACGCCCATCACCGGAGCCGACCTGCTCAATGACCGGGTTTTACCTTTCTTCACCTCAATGAAAATGGGCAGTATCCGCATACTGACGGACAGAGGCACAGAGTACTGCGGCAGGCTGGAAACACATGATTACCAGTTTTATCTGGGCATAAATGGTATCGAGCACACCAAAACCAAGGCGCGGCATCCGCAGACAAACGGCATCTGCGAACGCTTCCACAAAACCATCTTGCACGAGTTTTATCAGGTTGCCTTCCGACGGAAGCTGTATAACTCTCTAGAAGAGCTACAAGCCGATCTGGACGTCTGGATGGAGCACTACAATACCGCGAAAGGACGCATCAAGGCAAAAAATGCTGCGGCTGAACGCCCATGCAAACACTCCTTGATGGGAAACTGCTCTGGAGGGAAAAGGTCGGACAACTCAACTAATCGGACAACCGGAGCCATCAAAACGGAACTGACTGTCAGATCAAGTCTGAACTACTACAGATAAACAGGAGATTTTATGAAAACTGTATTTTATTCAAACGTGAATGGTTTAAAAATTGCGGCGAATGTATTTTTCCCTGCAGATTTTGACGAAAGCAAACAATATCCTGCGATTTTAGTGGGCCACCCGGCAGGTGGTGTGAAAGAGCAAACTGCAGGATTATATGCAGAGCGTTTAGCACAATTAGGTTATGTAACCTTGGCGTTTGACGCGAGTTATCAAGGTGAAAGCGAAGGCTTTCCACGCCATTTGGAAGAGCCGGCAAACCGCGTAGAAGATTTCCGCACCACCATAGATTATTTAACCACGTTACCTTATGTGGATAATGCACGCATTGGTGCACTCGGCATTTGTGCGAGCGGCGGTTACGGTTTCGCGGCGTTTGCCACCGATCATCGTATCAAAGCCTACGCAACCATCAGTGGTGCGGACATTGGAATGACCTTCCGCTATGGTTGGCGCGGTACGCAAGCTGTTTCAGCGGTATTCCCATTGTTGGATATGATTGGCAACGAACGTACCGCAGAAGCAGCAGGCGGCGAAGTAGCACAAGCTACTTGGGTACCGTTCGATCCGCAAGACAAAACCGTTGATCCGGAGCTTTTGGAAGGATACGATTACTACCGCACTCCGCGCGCAGAACACGAGCGTTCGCCAAGCAAATTCCCATTAGTGAATTTTGGTCGTTTGTTAGCCTTCACCGCATTCAATTTGGTCGATATGATTAACCGCCCGATTCTTTTCATTGCAGGAAGCAAAGCGGGAACCCGTTGGATGAGCGACCAAACTTTCGCCAACATTAAACACGCTGAAAAAGAGCTATTCCACGTTGAAGGTGCAAGCCACTTTGATATGTATGACAAAGAACCCTATGCGTCAGAAGCCGTGGAAAAAATGGGCGAGTTTTTCGGGAAAAACCTGTAAGGCTATCTGAGAAAGGTTATCTGAAAGGCAAGGTGGGCTTTTGCCCACCTCTGATATTGATTTTGAACAGTGGGGTAAAACCCACTACACATAAACACAAAATATTATGAGTTTTATATGCAACAACCTATCCAAATTCCACGCAACGGCATTGAGTTGGCAGGCGTACTCTACGCCCCTGAAAACTTTGATGAAACCAAGCAATATCCCGCCATCGTCGTCGTTCACCCGGGCGGTGGTGTGAAAGAGCAAACCGCAGGGCTTTACGCAGGCAAACTTGCCGAAGCGGGTTTTGTAACAATTGCTTACGATGCCAGCCATCAAGGGGAAAGCGGGGGCGAACCGCGCTATTTGGAAAGCCCGTCGGCACGCGTAGCGGACATCAGCTATGTGATTGATTATTTTAACAATCTTCATTATGTCGATAACAACCGTATCAGCGCACTCGGTATTTGTGCGGGCGGTGGTTATGTAGATAATGCGGCGCAAATCGACAAACGCATTAAAGCGGTGGCGAACGTATCTGGTATCGACATCGGCTGGCTGTTCCGCGATGCCTTCGGCGAAGACCCATTCCCGACCATTCTTGCCACCCTCGAACAAGTGGCGCAAGGCAGAACCGCCGAAGCGCAAGGTGCAGAACTGATCGTCGCAAACTATGTGCCGAACACCGCCGAAGAAGCCGCCGCCGCACCGCTTGCCTACGCCCGTGAAGCGTACGACTACTACCGCACCCCGCGCGCTATGTGTCCGACTGCCCCAAATAAATTGCTGGTTCGCAGCTTCCCCGAAGTGCTGTCTTACGATGCCTTGCGTTTTGTGGATAAATTACTAACCCAGCCGCTGCTGCTCATCGTCGGCGAACAATCCGACACCGCATATCAGGCGGAATCTATCTTTGAACGCGCCGCTTCCAGCAAAAAAGAACTGGTACGCATTGCAGGCGCAACCCACGTTTCTTTATATGATAAAGACGCAGACAATGCAGCGGAAAAACTAGTGGTTTTCTTTAAAGAAAATCTGTAATTTTAGTGAAAAGTAGGGTGGGCATTCTTGCCCACCTTTTACAAATCATTGGGCATTTGGTGGACAAGAATGTCCACCCCGCCGGATAAAAAAGTGCGGTCGTTTCCTCCCGCGTTTTTCAGACGACCTCAACCAACCTCAAACGTAAGAGAGCAATCATGAAAAAAATCACCCTCATCAGCGGACATCCTGATTTGGCGATTTCCGTTGGTAATAAAATTATTTTAGATGAGCTCAAGGCTCATTTCGACGATAACATTAACATTCGCAAACTGGATAGCCTTTATCCAGACTATCGCTTTGATGTGGCGGCAGAACAAGCCGCCGATTCACGAGTTCCGTGTATGTCCTGTGCATATACCATTGCTGAAAATAGAAAGAGCGCAGTGACGAGAAATATTGTGACATACCCAATTTTTTCCATTATTAATATCCTCTAGTTTTATCTTTCAAAATCTGTTTTTGTTTTTCCGCTATTTTTTACATTACTTTTGGATTGATAATTTTTTTCAACTGTCCTTTCAAAAAATTTCATCATATCAGTTGCGAAACAAAAGGAAGAGCGGGAAGAACTGGAACGGCGGCAGAAAGAGCGCCGGGGAAAAACCTCAGCCCGTCTCGCTTCACATGGGCTTTCCCTGCTGAAGATTGTCCGGCATTTTCTGAAAGAACAGGAGCAGGAGGAAAAAGCAGCGTTGCGGGACAGGCGGGCTCAATCAGAAAAACCGGAGCGGCTCTCGCGCTTCAAATACTGGCTGGGCAAGCGCGCTCCGTATCTTGCCAATCTTTGGCGCTTCCGCAAACGAATCACTCCCGGCGTGGAGGTCAGGAAACGCGAGTTTCCCAAGGTCGGCACACAAACTTCCCCGTATGCCGCCTACCGTAACATGATAAAAAAGCGTTTTCCTGAAAAGATGGATGAATCACGGCTGGATGCGGCCATTGCCCTGTATATGCGCTGTGCCGGATATACCGTACAGGAAGTTGTCAATGAAATGTATAGACACCCCCCCGCCCGCTCCCACGGGCAGAACCGCGATGAACGGATAAGACTATAGCCGCAGGGTTGGCTGGTATGCCTCCGGAACGGCGGGAGATATTGATATTGCTAATATCAACCCTACACAAGAGCAGATTCGGAACTTCGTCAACGAGGTAGAATCAGGTGCAAAAGAGAGTCTACAGACAAAATACCGTCAAGCTCTGCGTATGAAATAGATGATAAATTTTATGTCAGATACGGATATGTTACTCTTCACTTCGCATAACGATGTTACGAAATCACCTCTGCCCGCATTCGTTCGTAATCAGACATAACAAAATCATATTTCTTATCTATCAGCATTTGCAAGTATTCATTAAAACTGTCCGCAATGACTGTGAGTGTATCAGGGTCATGCAGAAAACGGATAATTTGACCCTTTTTGCCTTTTCCTGATGGGGAAAAATCAATAAACAACTGTGATCCTCCGCCGTTATTCATGCAGTCGGCAAAATGAAGCCAGCAGATATTATCCGCCTTATCGGCAATTTTTTCATCAACATTGTCATACGGATTATCTTTTGCAATGTATTCTTTCAGCCATCCAGCGGCATCCTTGTCCTTAACGATTTGAGCCGCCGAAAGCAGATAATACGGGTATTTTTTTACATCTGAACCAAGGAAATAAAACGTAACCTTTTCGCCGGAATAGTCTCGATAA
This sequence comes from Desulfovibrio fairfieldensis, assembly GCF_001553605.1. Lineage (NCBI taxonomy): Bacteria > Pseudomonadati > Thermodesulfobacteriota > Desulfovibrionia > Desulfovibrionales > Desulfovibrionaceae > Desulfovibrio > Desulfovibrio fairfieldensis. The sequence continues at coordinate 1,147,531 of NZ_CP014229.1, read as the reverse complement.
TATGTGCCGTCCACATGCTCTAAAAGTTGTATTAGGCTCGCAGGCACATCGGGATACAATGCTTTTAATGCGTTTATATCCTCCTTGCTCGTCCCAGCATAAACAGTTTCAAAGTCGTGCCATTCTTTACCTTGTCTGCTTTTATAATAGGCAAGTTGTAGACCCTTGAGATATTTCTTTGCAAGATTGTTTTCGTTTTCAAAATTGGCGGCAAGTTGTGCAGTTTTTGCCATATTGAACTTTCTTTCAATGAGTGCAATCGGTACAGAATAGGTGTCGTTCTCATCCTGTTCTTTGGCTTTTCCGAGCCATACGGCTGCTTGCCGGAAATCGTTTTCGACCAGATACAATGCGGCTATCCTGACGCATCGTTCGCTGTTCGCTCCCTCTCGTTCCGCCGTGTCAATTAAACTCTGCGCCGCCTGTTTTGTGGGCAGAATTTTTTCGGGCAGGGGCAAATCGTTTAACACGTTGAGCGGGCAGAGGTTGATGACTGCCTGATAGTATCCTGCGGTGAAATTGGCAAGAGAAGTGGAAGAAGTTTTTTCCTCCGCCTCTTCAAACAACAGATTGAACGCCGTTTGAAGGGTTTTAAGCCCCTCACCCCACTTGTCCAAAAAGAAATGGCACTGGGCAAGCATTGTATATAAGGGCGTGGTTGTCGCTGGCGTTTTGGCGCAGGTTTCCAGAAGCTCCGTAAGCGCCTTTTCCACCTTGGGGACGGCAAAGCCCGACGAAGAAAGGTCCATCAGCTCCACCTGGGCCACAGTGAGTTCGCTGAACGGATAGCGATCCATTTTTCCACTTGCTACGATTTCCGTGCAGTGTGAAAGCGTGATCGTGGAGCGGAAGATAGTCGCAGACGGCTCGGGCAGCCGCGCGGCAAAGCGGTCGGCTTTTTTATACTGCTTTTGCAGCCAGTATAAAGCCGCCTTTTTTTGTATAGTCTGCTCGTCAAGCTCTATTCCGTCGTCACTGTCACGCCATCTTATATATGGCTCAGCGTAACCTTTCAAATACGGTATTTCGTAATCGTCCGCCGTACTTTCCAAATCTTCCAGTTCATCGGTTAAGCCAAGCTCGTCTGCCAGTGCAAATGCTTTGGGAATTCCGGACATATCTCGTAAAGTTGTAAACTCTGCCCGGTTGACTCTTATGCAATTCTCAAGATACATCAATGTCGGCAGCGTTGCGTACCAATACGCCAAAACTGCTTTTGCGTTATTCCCCTCTGTTCCAACAATTTTTGCTTTCTCCGCAGCGATGGGAATGATCAGCTTTGCCAATTTGAAGGTTTTCAGCTCTTTCGGCTTTGCTTTGGACGAGGGGATGATGCCGCTATCTGCAAGCGTATGCCACATCTCGCTTGCGTAGGAGACATATATCCTACAGTCTTTGTCTATATATGCATTCTTCAGAAAGCGGCTGTCCTTTAAGCTTTCGGCGGCGGCGCGCTCTTCCGCTGGCAAATCCTCCACGCTGAAAATCTTCAGATACCCCAACGCCTTCAGCTCATCCTTTACCCGCAAAACGGTATAGTCACAATCAAATTTATCCTGTAATTTGTATAAATTCCGGCAAATATCGCAGACGCTGATACCATCTATCCTGCCGTGGCCGTTGTAGTACAGCAGGCGGACGGTTGATTCCATCATATCCTCTATCATATGCATCGACATAATTCCATCTCTTTGTATTTCCTGTTATGGTATTATACTGTATTTCTAATTAGTTGAATACTCGCATAGAGGAATACGAGTCTTCGATGAATTTAGTTGTAGTGCATCAACCCATCCGTCAGAAGGTGGAGTAATTCTCACATAACGAATACCTTCATCACAAACGCGTGCAACAGGCTTTCCAGACATTACACTCCTCCAATTATGCTTTTAAACTATTCTATTTCAAAAATTATTGCCAATATATATCATTCTGAATTTATTTAATAATTTTAAGTAATTAACAAAACAAAATCGTTTGGCCTGCCCTCTTTTATCTGCGTCCGCTAACCATGCCCACCATACTCCATCCAAAGTCGTGCGCTACCGTCCGATAATATCTTCTTTATTTTGGGGTAATTGCCGGGGTATTTTTTTGTAAATTTATTTTTTCATCAAATATATCAGTGTGCTACATGTCAAAATTTATTGACATGTACCAGCATGTCCAAGATACCCAGAAACGCGCGGCCGTTGAGGCCGCGCCGACATCCTGGGCCTGGCCGGAAGTACCCGCGCGAAGCGCCTGCCGGGGATTTAAGAAAACGCTTCCGGGTGCGCCCGCAGGCGCATCTTTCGCGCCAGGACTGGCCAGCGGCGGCTGTTTCTTTGTGCAGCTCCGTGCGTTTGCGTACTCACTTCCGCAGTCACAGCCGCCGCTGGCTGGCGTTCCGTCACGGAAGCAGACCCATGGCGTTTTTTATCTTCTCATTGGGCTACGCCCATCATCGAGTAGGGGGAAGGGCTCGCTTTCAGCAAAACCCTTTCCCCCAGCTCGAAAAGGCTGGGCTACTCCAAACTGGACTGACGCTCACAACGACTATCATGGGGTTGCCCACAGAAGAAGGTGAAGAAATTCCAGTGAAGCCTGGCAATAAATCGTTGCATGTGAAGTATTCTTGCATGAAGTGCAAGATAAATATCTGGGGAAAGCCTGGACTTAATGTAGTTTGTGGCGAATGTGACGCTCGATTTCAGGCCATGCAAAGCTAGCCACTAAGTGCTGCCTGCCCACGCCAAGCCCTGAGCCCCGTTTCGGGGCCCAGGGCGCGTACCCGGAACTGTTCGCTATTGTCGGCGGCCAGACGCCCGATCTGCGGGGTTTGTTTCTCAGGGGGCACGGGGGGAACAGCGCCGCCCTGGGCGCCCAGCAAGGCGATGCCATACGAAATGTGACAGGTACTTTCGATGCAAGAGTCGCGGGAATGTGGCGAGAAGGAACAGGCCCGTTCAGGGTCGGGGGCGGTGGAGGGCAAAAGGTCGCTGTAGACGGATACGGCTATCCTTATGACGTTAGTTTTGACTTGTCGCGATGTGTGCCCACCGCATCTGAAAATCGCCCCGTGAACACCGCTGTTCGTTACCTGATCCGCGCCAGGCCCTGAGCCCTTTTCCAGGGTCCTGAGCGCGTACCCGGAACTGTTTGCGCTTCTCGGCGGGCAGACGCCGGATCTGCGCGGGCTTTTTTTGCGCGGATATGGGGCTCAGACCTCAAGCCATTATGGTAGCGTGGTTCACCAAAGTGGTGAACTCGGTATGATCCAGGGCGATGCGATCCGAAACATAACAGGGAGCAGTGGAGATTCGCCTAGGTCAGGGGTGTATTATTATGGCGCTCTTGCCGGTGGCGCTGGGGGAGCACGAAAGTTTGCAGGCGAGGGATTACGCGGACGATCTGCTCTCAATTTTGACGCCAGCAGGGTCGTTCCTACGGCCTCCGAAAATCGCCCCGTGAACCAAGGTGCGCTATCTGATCCGCGCCCGGCCCTGATGCTTGCCAAGCAGGCATGGAGGCGTTCTTTAAAAAAAGAACTCTGGCCCCTGCGTCAACAGGAATCGGGGCTGGCACAGCGCGTGAGCGCCTTTAGCACGGCAGCCATGACTACTCGTGATGGTTCGGGGTCAACTGTTATCTGGTTGAGGAAGCCAGAATCAGGATCAGTACCAGCGCGATGATCGCGGCCAAAACGGCAAAGCGCATGGCGATACCCTCCTTTCCTGTCGGGCATGCTGCGTATGAGGACCGTGACCGCGTCAGAACGCTGCTGAAAGCGTTTTAGTGCACATGACCAGGATCAGGAGAAAGACCAGATTACGAAACAAGGACGGTGGGCAACGGGCTACGATCCTGCTGCCCAGCCAGCTGAAGACGGCGATGATGGGGCTCAGCTTCAGGGCGGTAATAATCAACTCGGGCGGCAGGATGCCATTCAGGGAAAAGCCGACGGCTCTGACGAAATTGCTGATCAGGATCAACACGCAGCAGGTGGCGACGAAAACCCGGCTCTCCAGTTTGAGATGCACCATGCTGAAGGCGTAGAACACGCTGCCTGCATTGACGACGTTGAACAGCCCCCCCAGAAAGGAAGACAGATATGCGGGTATGGCTGTTGCCGCGAATGAGGCTGGCAGATGGGATGTCAGATACTGTAGCCCCCTGAAGGGCAAGAGGTTACTCAGGGCATAGATCACACCGATGAGGCCGATCAATATTTTCAGGACGTTGGTGGGCAGATGCGGCACAGCCAAGCTGCCACACAGCACGCCGATGACGGAAAGCCCCGTCATGACTGTCAGGGCAGGGGGGCCGACCCACCGCTTCCAGTGGCAACCGACAGCCATGATGTCCATGATGAGCAAGAGTGGCGCAGTGGCAGCCAAGGCTTTGAAAGGGTCGAAGATCAGGCTCAGGGCCGGGAGTAGAAAAAGCCCGGTGCCGATGCCCGCCCCGCTTTTCAGGAAGGCGGCGAAAGCTGTACTGACAAGTAAAATTGTCAATTCTGCGGTTGTCATACATCCCTCAGGAGTGGTGCGGCCCCGACAAAAAAAGCCCGATGGAGCATTGCCTTCTCCATCGGGCCGCAGGACGGGCTGATTTACTTTTCAACGAACGCCTGGAGTAAATCTTTGAGGATCGCTTCGCGCTTTTCGAATATCTTGAGCATGGCTTGGCGGTCCAGTATGCGGTATGGGACGCCGGTCTTCTTCATGTTCTCGATTACGATGGGATCATTGAACATTTCATAGGCCTTTTGGGCGGCCTTCTCCACGATAGCCTTGTCCACGCCCGCAGGCAGGGCGTAGCCGCGGAAGTTGGTCGTGGCATCATCCAGAGACTTGTAACCCTGCTCAATAAAGGTAGGCACCTCTGGCATGAATTCATGACGTTGCAGATCAGCGATCCCCAGGACCTTAATCTTGTCCGGGGCGCGCATGGCGATGGACAGGTTGTTGAAGCTGCCCATGACCTTGCCCGCCAAGACAGATTGTAGGGAATCAGATCCGCCCTTTTCAGGGATATAGGTCAGATTGATCCCGGCTTCTTTCTGTAAAAGCAAAAGAGCGATGTGATGCCCCACAAAAAGACCCGAACCGTTCAGGGTGACCTTGCCGGGATTTGCCTTGGCGTAGGCCACCACGTCGGCCACACTGTTGAAGGGGGAATCCTTAGGCACGAAGAGCACCACCGGGTCCGCAGCAAAATTAGCCAGAGGTTCAAGCGTGCGGATGCTGTACTTGGCGTTCTTTTTAACGATGGACTGTGCGATGAAGTTGGGCAGATTGTAAACAGTCATGGTCAGACCATCGCGGCTGCCCCGGTCCATGAACCAGTTCCATCCGGTCAGGCCTCCCGCGCCGGCCTTGTTCAGTATGACGATAGGCTGGCCAAAGTATTTTTCAGCGGGCATGGCACCAATGCGGGCCTGCACGTCTGTCTGGGAGCCGACGGAATAGGTGCACACAGCCGTAATGGGCCCGGAGGGGTAGTCATCGGCCGGGTCGGCAGCCTTGAGCGTCGCTGGCAACAGCAGGAGCGCAGCGCAAAGCACGAAGCGAAAAACGCGGTTCATACCATATCTCCTTTGTTAGAGTGTGAAAAACACGAGGTTCCCAGCGGAAACCGGACAACCGTTAAAACGGCATAAAGCCTTTGGGAATTTGGACGGTCAAACCCACGGTGAAGAGCAGATACAGAAAACTGATACAGGCAAAGGCGACAGCCGATCGTTTGAGCGCGCCCGCAGGAGTGACCGCCATGGGCTGGGCGATCAGCGACACGGTTATCAGATAGATGAAGGAAGCCAGATAAAATCCCATCCATTCCAAAACGGCGATATACAGCACTGTGAGGGCGCACAGAATGCCTACCCGTTTTAGCGGATAGCCCCTGAGCGTCAGCACGCTGTCGATCTTCTGTCTGTTGCGGAGAAAGGCCAGAATATACTGCCCCGCATTAAAAAAAACCATCAGACACAGAAGAAACTGGGGAACCAGCAGGGATTGCTCGTCTTGCGGGCCATCCAGATAAAAAGCAAAAAAGACGATGATGAGAGTCATAGTCAACGCTGCGGCGAATTCCTTAGGCATGGGTGGTCTCCTTTTTCCGGACGGCGAGCCGGGCCTTGGCCCTGCGGGCAAACCTAATCTCGCTGCAGACGGCATAAATCAGCGACAGCAGGCAAAGGCTGATGAGCGTCTGATTCAGCACGCCGCTAAAGAAATATTGCCACATCCCCACGTCGGTATTGGCGATCAGTCTGCCGCGCAGGAAATTTTCTTCCGCCAGAGGGCCGAGGATGATGCCCAGCACGATGGGAGCACTGGGGATGCCCAGTTTTTTGAACAACAGCATCAGCGCGCCCAGACAAAACATGATAAGGACATCCGCAAAGCTGTTCTGTACGCAATAAGAGCCAAAGACGCAGAGGATCATCACAATGCCGAACATCATGTAGTTGGGCACATTGCTCACGACATGCGTATAGCGCGAGGCGAGGATACCGAAACCAAACATAAAAAACTGGGCGATGAACATGCCGATGATGAATGGATATGTGATGTCGGCGTTTTTGGTGAACAGTTCAGGCCCGGGGAGCAGTCCCTGAATCAGCAGGCCGCCCAAAAGAACGGCGGCCGTCGGGCTGCCGGGGATGGACAGGGTCAAAAGCGGAATACAGGCCGGAGCCACGGTGGCGTTGTTAGCGCATTCGCTGGCGCAGACGCCCTCAGGATCGCCCGTACCGAAGCGCTCCGGATTTTTGTCCATCTTCTTCACTTGGTCATAGGCCATCAGGCCTGCCACCTGTGCGCCCGCCCCAGGGATAACGCCGATGATGGTGCCGAGAATGCTGCCGAGGGTCAGGGTGCGCAGATACTTGACATGATTTTTGATAACTTTGCGTAAAAGCCCGCCTTTGATCTGCACCTTCAATTTTTCAAAAACGACATGTGAATCCTCCATCATCTCGACGACCTGTGGAACAGCGAATAGACCAATAAGGGCTGGCACGATGGCTATGCCCGCAGTCAGCATCTCATGAAAGATAAAGCGGCCCTCGCCTGTGACGTTGCTTTCGCCGATGCAGCCCAGCAAGAGGCCCAGTGCGCCGCCGAAAAGTCCCTTGAGCATGGCCCCCGAAGAAAGCCCGGCAATGACGGTGATGCCGAAAACGGTTGTCCAGAAGAGTTCGGACGGGCCGAACCGCATAGCGAATTCGGACATGGGGGGCGTGAGGAAGATCAGGGCGAGAGCTCCAACAACGCCGCCAATCAGGGAGGAAAAGAATGTGGTGTACAGCGCTTCCTGCGCCCGGCCCTGCTTGGCCATGGGATAGCCGTCAAGCAATGTGGCAATGGAGGCAGGTGCCCCGGGTATACTCAGCAAAATAGCCGAAATGGAGCCGCCCGCCACGGCGGAAGTATAGACCGCGCCCAGCAGGAGCAGGGAAGGCACCGGCGGCATGTAGAAGGTAAAGGGCACCAGCAGGGCCACGGCCATGGTGGGGCTCAGGCCCGGCATGGCGCCGAAGAAAAGCCCGCCGACGGAACCGCAGACAAGCACCAGAAAATTGGACCAGGTCAGGACGCTGGGTAAATACTCAAGCAGTTGTTCCATGGTCAATACTCCTCAAAACAACTTTACGATGAGCCCGGTTCACCGGCTTTTGACGCTAAAGTTGACGCATCCGTCGGCCCTGATCTTGTCCACCAGCCCGGACTCCCAGTCAAAATAGCCTTGCATGGCCTCTTTTGAGGCATTGAGATCGGTATAGGGGCGATACCAGATGTCGTCTTCGGCGCACAGGGCGCAGGGCATGCCCGCTTCAAGGGGCAGGCACGCCTTTTCCCAGGCGGGAGTGCCACCCCGGATAAAGCTGACGGCGGCGTCCGGCCAGAGGCTGTGGGCGTCCTGCGCCGCCAGCGCCGCATGGGCGCTTTGCTCGGCGGTCAGGATGATGCGCTCGGCCTGAGGGTAAAATGCGCGTACCCGCGGCAGATACGCCCGGGCGACCCATTTCGCACCGGGAATATGGCGGGCGCGGTGCAGATTGCTGTCCCCCACGTTGATGCACAATGCACCGATCCCGCTTTCCAGCCACAATGCGGCTTCAGAGACGCTGACGCCGCCTGTGGGAGCATGGCCTGCGGTACGGCCCTCCCCTTCGGTCAAACCTTGGGGGGCCAGTACGGAGGCCGCGCGGAAAATGCCGCCTTTCAGCACAAAAACCTGGGGCAAGCCCATCTGCTGCAGCCAGTGGGCCGTCATGATGGCGCGCAGCTCATCGTCGTCCATAAGAACATAGCGCCCGTTGCGCACAGCCGCATATTCATCCGTGGCCTGGACCAGCTGGCCGCCCTGGGCAGAGATCGAGCCTGGGATATGTCCAGATGCGTATTCCTGGGGTTGGCGCACGTCAAAAAGATAGAGCGTTTTGTGGGCCGCCTCCGTCTGCCAGACGGCGACCTCCTGTGGCTCAACGAAGCGGACATGGTACGCTTCGGCAACCTTGCGAATACGCTGTTCGGCGATCTGCCAGCCTTCCACCGTAATGGGGGGCATCGGCCGAGTAGAACCGTACTCCAGGTCGAAACCCGCAAGCTGCCAGTTCATGGTGCCTCCCTTGAGGGCTACGACCTGATTGGGGATAGCGGCATTGACCAGGGTCTGCGTACCAATAATGCTTCTTGTCCGCCCGGCACAGTTGATGACGATGGTCGTCTCGGAATCTTTGACCACTTCGGCCAGGCGATAGGTCACTTCACAACCGGGCAGATTTATGCTGCCCGGTATGTTCATATTGCGGTATTCGACGGCGGGTCTGACATCAATGACGATGCTCCGGACTTGGGCGTCGTCGAGCAGGGCCTTGATCTCCTCGGGGGGCAGACGCGGCGTGCCTTGCACCACTTCAACATATTCGCCAAAGCCCTTGCTCAGAGCGCCGACCCCGTTAAAGGTGACGAAACCAGCATCGCTCCATGCCTTCACCCCCCCCTCAACGACATTGACGGCACGGTAACCCATAGCCAGCAGGACGTCAGCGGCGCGTCCACTCCGCCCGAGGTCCTCCGATAGGCCATCATCCATCACAAAAACAGACGCTTCCTTGCAGGGGACAAGCGGCTCGACGATCAACTCCAATCTGCTTAAGGGAGTACAGCACGCCAATAAAAGATGTGATCTGGAAAATTCTTCTTGCTCGCGCACATCAAGCAGGGCAAATTCCGTCTTTCCGCGCAATATTTCATGCAAGTCATGCACAGAAATGCAGGATGCTACAGCAGTCATACATGGCTCCTTCTGAACAATGTAGTATTCTATTATCAAATAAAAGCATCTACATAGTGATGCTGTATGCTGTAGCTTTACTTAAGCAGGAATTATGCCAATGTTAGCGTTGTCTCGCTTTTTTTATAACTAACTTGATTTATTTATTTTTTAGAAAGAACACTTAAAACTTGATGTTCTCTTTAATGAGAATATATGCATATTTTAAGATTTTTCTTGTTTTTGAGAAAATATTTCTGTAACATCCTTTTATCCGAATAAGACTCTTATTGGCAGTTAAAATATTTTATGCTCAAAAGTCTAGTATATACAAAAATTATAATTTTATTAATATGCTGTAAAATAAACTGATATAATATTTACTTTATCAAGAGGTACATAAATATGAAGCAAGAAAAATACCGCTTTGCCCTTCTTGTGCATTCATATGAGATCATTGAAGAATGCAAAAATGCCATGCTTAATTCACCTGACGAGATTCACTATGAACTTGTCAATTTCGAAACAGGGCCAAAAATGGCGCGCGAATGCCTTGATAACGGCTTTGAAGTGATTTTATGCCACGGCGGTACAGGCGACACCATTTTCCGTTCCGTGCCGCACTCTGTTGTCAAAATTGAACGTTCCGACATGGACGTGCTCAGAGCGCTGCGCGTGGCAAAACAGTATTCTGACAAGATTATTCTGGCATCATACCAAGACGAATTTCACGATACCATAGCCGTTGAAATGGAGCGCCTGTTAAATATAAAGGTGCAAAGCGCCATCTATGACTCGCCGGAAATGATGCGGCAAGCCATACAACAATGTGTGCTGCAGGGTTTCAAGGTGCTCATCGGCGGCGGCGTGAGCAAGGCATGTATGGAAGAATACGGCGGCCGGGGATTCATCATCAAACCTACTCACCGAAGCATCCAGCTGGCGTTCAAGCGCGGCCGCCACCTTGCCCACTCGCAGCGTGAGGCCAAGCGCCGCAACGGCAACATGATGATGATCATGGAACATCTGCAAGAGGGCGTACTCTGTATTGATTCGGAACAGCACGTCCTCATTGCCAATAAAGCGGCCTACCAGTTGCTCAAGGTGTCACCGCAGGCGGACGAAACGTTTTTCAGCTCTTTCTTCCAACCTCTTGGGCTTCTCGACACCTTGCGGGATCTGACGCCTCGGGAAAATAGGCTGGTCGACCTACGGGGCGAGGCGTTCATCGCCACGACGTATCCGCTTATCTTATATTCCGATACTCCATGCGCGGTCAGCCTTTTTCGAGACACGCCGTCACTGCAAAGCATCAGCAACAAGATCAATAAGGAATTGTACTCCCGCGGCTTGTCCGCCCGCACGACCATCGAAGACATCAAAGGGCAAAGCCAGCCGGTGCGGCAAATGAAAGAAAAGCTGCGCCAGTATGCGCCGTCGGACGTGAACATATTCATCCAAGGGGAGACCGGCTCAGGCAAGGAGCTGGCCGCGCATGCCCTGCACGCGGCCAGCCTTCGAAAAAACAAGCCCTTTGTGCCCGTCAACATTTCCGCGGTTCCCGCTCAATTGATCGAGAGTGAACTCTTTGGATATGAAGAAGGAGCTTTTACCGGAGCAAAGCGCGGCGGGAAAGCCGGTTATTTTGAAATGGCCCATAAGGGGACACTTTTTCTGGATGAAATCGGCGATATCAGCGAAGAAACGCAGCTACGCCTTTTACGTGTTCTTGAAACACGGGAAGTACTCCGGGTTGGCGGCAATCGCATGTACCCGGTGGATGTGCGCGTTATCTGCGCCTCCAACAAGCCTCTTCTCCAGTTGGTGCAAGCGGGCTTGTTCCGCATGGATCTCTATTATCGTTTGTCCACATTCAAGTTGAGCGTGCCGCCATTGCGTCGCCGTCTTGAGGATATCCCCATCCTGCTGGATAATCTGCTAAAAAAATATCATTGCAGCATAAAAGATCTGTCCGCGCCTATCCTGGAATGTCTGCGCCGCTACGAGTGGCCGGGCAATGTGCGGGAATTGCTGGCTATTATGGAGAACTATCTGCTTCTCCTGGGGGATAATCCGCCCGATCCGGCGTTGTTGGCCAGCATCATGAACGAACACAGCACGGATGGTGTGGAGGTTCTTTCTCCGTCAGCCGCGGCGCTCCCTAGGCAGCGCCGCAGCCCCTTGTCCTCTCTTCCGCAAGAAATGGATCAGCTTACGAATCCGCGCTGGACACTCAAGCAAAGTCTGGACATTGCCCGTGACGCCATTCTGAAAAAAACTATGGATTTCTACGGCGGTGACAAGAAACAGGCCGCGCAACACCTTGGTATCGGATATTCCTCCTTGTGCCGCCTGCTCAAAAAGTGCTGAGAAGTAACTATGTAGCCAAGACGCTTAGTCCCGAGGGTAGCCGTACCCGCTCCTTATTTACGGCGCCCGGCAACACTTCGCTGGTGAGAGCCGAACGTTCCCGGAACAGTTTGCCCTTGTGGGGCCAACTGTTCCGGATTACCGGATGTTGTTTTTGCGCGGCGTCGGGGGGAGCAGCGCGGCGTCGGGCATTGTTCAGAATAATATGGTTGGGGCACATGGCCATATCGTATCCAGCCGAGCCAGTGAGCAAGGAGGGAGCGGTACACCATCCCCACACGGCCGCGCAAGCAGCTATTGCATGGGTATGGGCATGAGGTATCATCTATCTAAGGGGATAATCTATGAAATTTACAAGTGACATCCGATTCGCGCCAGACGATGAATATGTATGCTGGTGTTCCTGCATCAGCAAAGGAGAAGTGTTGCGCGCCATTCAACAGGGAGCCAAGACGATTGACGATATTCGCGCTGTCACAGGGGCATGTACTCAAGAGCGATGTGCTGAAAAAAATCCACGCGGCAGATGATGTTCACAGGAAATCCGTATCCTTCTCGGCGAGAAGAGCAGCACTTCCTGACCAGAGCAGAGTAACTTTGAGAATTGACATTCTCGCATTGCCCGCAGGCTGTGGCCGCGGGCGTCAACTCATGCTACCGCCGGAGCATTTTCACATTGAAAATTTGTAAATGCTCTGACACAAGACAATTTTTGCTCAGTAAACATAATTTCTGAATGCAGAACGCCGCGATTATATAAATTTTTATATAGCCTCGGCGCTCTCTATCCTCTTTATTGTGTGAAAGTATCAATAAAAAACCGTTTTCTTTGCCGTGCTCCCTTCTCTTCCTCGCTTTCCGGCGCTGTTTGCTTTTTTCGGCTGTAACAAGTTCAAATTAAAGTACTTGTTCTTGATAGGACACGGCGGCAAGAGTGCCGTCGTGAGTACCCGGAAAAGGACGCTCTGAAAAGCCAGCGCCAACGCTCAACAATCCATGGCAGTCGCAATGACGATTGTGAAAGATGACGGAAATGGAAGCTGAACACCATACCGTAGATGGCGGGGCTGAAACAGGATCCGTAATCATGCCGTCCGTAACCGTGTCCGCGCCCGCCTGGAGATTTTTTGCATGCAAAAAAAAACGCTCCATGTTCACGGTCGAAACCGGGCATGAAGCGGCTGTGGCCGGGCCAGAAAAGCACTTTGCGGCGTTTTCCGACCCGGCCCCTTAACGCAGCGGCATTATCGCGGCTTATGTATGATATCGATGTGTTCGGCTTTATTCTCGCTGTTCGGGTAAATACGGTAGGTGTATTCGCCGTCGGTCACTTTTACGTTTTCCACTTCCCGGGTGAAACGGGTCTTGCCCGTGTCATCCCGCACCGTGAGGTTCCTGGTTTTCCCGTCCGCCGTCATGTTCCAAAGTCCGTGCATCTTCGGTTTGCCGTCCAGAGTGACCATCTTGAAGGCGTGGTCGGGAAAATATTCCGCTTTACCGAAGAATGCCGCCACCTTTTCATCCTCGGCGGGTACGCTGGCACCCTTCTGATCCACGGCGTCCGTTGTAATCCACACCTTTCCGACCATTATTTGTTCATAAGGATTCAGAGCGACAGGTGCACTTGGGGCTTTTTCGGCCGCATAGGCGTTTGCGGCGAGTATAAAAAATGCCAGCAACAGGCAAAATATATGCTTCATTGTAAGTCTCTTGTTCAGATGGTCTGTATAAAACAGAGGGTTACAGGTTTATCCGGATATAAAGTCTAATACATAGCGTTTTTGATTACAAGTCACGCCATAGTTGTCGATCCCGCTCCCTGCTCCAGAGTGGAGGAGAACGTTTACGCATGGACCCGGACGAGGCCAAACGCTTTCCGACCAACCTGATCATAAACCCGGCTCGAAATTGAGACGCCCGCGGCAGGGAAGGCGTCCGCCGCGCCCTGTATGTCCGCGCCAAGGAAGGCCGGTGGAACAACAGGCCGGCGAAAGCCGGACACAATCAAGCCATCCTCGCGCGTCAGGCGGAAAGGGTTCCATATACACACAAAAAAGAGGCTCAAAGGAATGCCCTTCGAGCCTCTAAAAGGTGTAATTGTCGCATGCCGCCAATTACAATCTTCGGAAAATGGCGTCACCAACGGGATTTGAACCCGTCTTAGCGGCTTGAGAGGCCGCGCCCCCATGCGCGTATTTTTTAGATATCAGGTAGTTAGCTTTTTATCGTATGCACGCCTATGCTCATGTTTTGTATCTGTTTTGCACATGATTTAACACATAGTAAATTATCCCCTCTCCCCCCTTTCCCTCTGCCCGTCCAGGCAATCTCTCCCCATTTTTCTTTAGATCAAAATTGAACGGATGCTAAATTCCCTACGTCTCCATCTATGCCCCCGCCTCTGCCGAAACTATTCCAGCTCCAGCGACGGGGCCGCATTTACCGCCTTGCGGCGCTGTCTGGCGCTGGTATGGCGGTAAAATCTCACGATCATTTTTTCGTTGGCGTGGCCCATGACCTCAGCCACGCACTTCAGGTCCGCCGCATTGTCCAGCGCCCGACTCGCAAAAGCGTGGCGCAGGTCATAGGGCCGGATGCGTCGCTCAATACCCGCCCGGCGCAGTGTATTGCGCCAGGCCCGGCTGATGCTGCGCACGGGCCGCCCTCTGTAGTGGATGACCCAGGGACAGCCCAGGGCCGCGTCTTCCGCTTCCCAGCGCCGCAGCAGGCGCAGAACATCCTGCCGCAAGGGCACCTCACGGGCCTCGGCCCGTGCGCCCTTGGCCGCATTAGGCATACGTAGCACGGCTCCGCGCGTATCAATATCCGTCCAGCGTAGACGAAAAAGCTCTGACGGACCTATGCGCGCGCCGGTGGCCATGCCCAGGGCGATCACCCGCCGCACATGCGGCGCGGCGGTCGCATAGAGCATCCGAGCTTCACGGGCCGTGGGCGGGTCCGGTGTCTGCGGCGCGGGGCTGGCCAGTTGCAGGCCCGCCAGTGGATTGGTGGGCAGCAAGCCCCAGCGGGCCGCCCAGTGATAGGCGGCCCGGACGATGCCCATGCGGCGGCAGGCTGTGCTTTTGCTCACGCCGCGCTGCTGCTGCAACGTGAGAAACGCCCCCACGTCCTCCAAAGTCAGACAGTGGGCCTTGCGCTGGCCGTAGATGTCCGCAAACAGCCGCAGATGGTATGCGCTGGCGGCTCTGGTGGACGGATTGCCCAGGCTGTCCAGATAACGATCAAGCACTTCGGCTATTGTGAGACTTGCCGGGCGACCCTGGGCTCTCCGCCGTCGCACGGCCTTGATGATGGCCCGCTCCCGCTCATAGAGCGATGCCTGGGCATCCTCAAAGGCGCGGGCCTCGGCCTCGGCCGCAAAAGCCCGCTGGCGAGGCCTGCCGCTCCACGGCTCGCGGTATTTGACCACCCAGGGTTTGCGTTTGTACTTCAGGCACACAACAGGCATAACAACCTCCTTTTGTGTGCCTTATCGGTCGATTCTCTATGTAATTGTCAAAGAGCGGCCCGGCCGGGCCTGGTTACGGACTACACCGCATAGCTGACCTCAACGTCGGCCAGGGCGGCGGTGGAATCGGCTGCGGCCACGGCGGCCAGCAGTTCGTCGCGCCGGGCCGTGTGCAGAGCCAGCAGCGTATCCGGTCCGTCCGGGTCGATACTGGCCAGCGAGGCGGCGGCCACGGCGACCTCGGCGGAGGACGGCGCGGACGTGGGCATGGTCAGGCTGGCCACAATGGCCGCGTCGCAAGCCGCCGTGATCTCGCGCTCCTTTTCGGCCTTGAGGACGGACAGCGGTTTTTTCGGGCGTTCCGTCACGGCCCCCTCGGGCAGCGGGCCGAGTTCCTCAGTGTAACGCGGAGGACTTTGCCAGTCGTCGCCTTCTGCGGGCTGCCAATAGGGCGTGCCGCCGATTTTGGTGCCTTTGGAATCCATGTGCTGGCGGTGATCCTCCACTACCTCCCAAGCGCTGCCCGTCCAGCGGGCCGCGTGTCCGGTCGGGATATCGGTAGGCGGGGCCACGGGTGTGGCGTTGGCGCAAACGGTAAGCTCTTTGCCGCCCACAACCTGGGCAGGGCGAGAGTTGATAAACGCGCCGGTGCGCAGGTCGAATGTGTGGATAGTGCTCATGAGCATCTCCTTTTATGGTTGAGGGTTATTGTTTTGCACTTCGCCTTTCCGAAATTGGGCGCTCGGGGCCGATGGGATGGCGGGGAGTCACAACAAACCAGGGCTGCCCAACATTACGGGACAAGCGACGGCTGTCGGCAACGAGGACGGATTTATCTCCCCTGGAGGTAGTGTCGCCGCTGGCCTTGTAAACGGTGCTATCATCAAGGGGTCGCAGTGCACACATGGCAGCGCAATGTCATCCTCCAACTATGGCAAAGGCTATGCACTCGGTATCGACGCATCCAAAAGTAACGATGTCTATGGAGCATCATCCACGGTCATGCCGCCCAGCGTTGATATCCCGGTGATCCTCTACTTGGGCAGAGCGGCCCAGATATAGGATGATAGGCTGCCAGATGTGTGGAGGGGTAAATTCCGTTCCTGTATGCTCGCTGCCCCACGCAAGAGAAGCGGCCATTGTATACAAAACGTAACTGTGGTTGTTGCCAGCACCAATATTGCGGACATCGTTTGAGGAGGTAAAGGCTCCAGATGGCGTCGGAGAAAAACCACCAAAAGTACCAGAAACCTCTCGCCCCGTATCAGTCTGCCAAGCTCCGGCCTCCCGCCCCTGTCCCAGCGTCCAAGCTCGGAAACGCGCACGGCTCTTTGAAAACTCCATAGGGTTAAACGGTTTCTTCGCTGGCCTCCGGCCTTTCCGAAATTGGGCGCTCGGGGCCGATGGGATGGCGGGAGGCTACAACGCGCCGGGGTTGCCAAACATTACTGGCAAAATCGGTACGCGTAGTTCTGGCATGACGCATGTTGGCGCGTTTTTTCTTAGCCTGAACACCGAGGGCATGAAGTGTGGCACTTTTGTAAACGGCGTTACCGACAAAGATATCTATATTCCTACGCTGGATGCCTCCCACTCCAACTCCATCTACGGCGCATCATCCACCGTCATGCCGCCTAGTGTTAATGTCCCCATGATCCTCTACTTGGGCCGCCCGAGGTAAAGGATAATGGGCTGCCAAATGTGGGGAGGTACGTTCTGCGGGCCGGTGGACACAACATTAGAGGCTGAGAAACCGATATCAGATATCGACGCGGTGACGCCCCCGACCCCCACCGCCACGACGCGGTCGTTGATCAATGAAAAAGGGCCAACTGCCTCACCATCAATCAATCTCATGATATTGATTGATCCATAGATGTTCCGAATCTCATCCCGGCCCCAGCTCCCGGCCACCCGCTCCGCCCCGAGCACCCAATTTCGGAAAGGCCGGAGGCCAGCGGAGAAACCGTTTAACCCTATGGAGTTTTCAAAGAGCCGTGCGCGTTTCCGAAATTGGGCGCTCGGGGCCGATGGGATGGCCGGAGGCTACAACGCGCCGGGGCTGCCGGAGATCAAAGGCGAAGCTGCCTTTGGGCAAGCTCAGACAGAAATTGGTGCGCTGGGGTCCGCTTCGGGGGCATTGAGTATAGGAGGCCAGTTCAATGTCCGCTATTGGTCTCCGTTTCCAAACGGTGCGATGCACAGCAAGCTATTCTTTACTGCCTCACAGGCTAATCCACTTTACGGCGCATCCACCACGATCATGCCGCCCAGCGTTGATATCCCCGTGATCCTTTACCTCGGGCGGCCTAAATAGAGGATAATGGGCTGCCAGATGTGCTGGGGGACGTTCTGCGGGCCGGTGGAGACAGAACGCGATACATCCATATCGCAAATCGCGCCTTGCCCAGGATTGTACCCCGTATCTGGGCCATAACTAACGGTGGTGGCTGTGAAAGGCGCGGTACTAAGAGAGGTTGGGGCATTTGGATTAAGATCAATGAGCCCAACCTTGCCGACGATGTTGCGAATCTCGTCCCGGCCCCATGCGCCCGCGCCTTCGCTTTGTCCCAGCGCCCAAGCTCGGAAAGGCGCACGGCTCTTTGAAAACTCCATAGGGTTAAACGGTTTCTCCGCTGGCCTCCGGCCTTTCCGAGCTTGGGTGCTGGGACAAAGCGCGGATGCGGGCGCGTGGGGCCGGGATGAGATTAGGAATATCACCGGGGCAATCGGGAAGGAAATACGTGATGACACAACCAATCTCGGAGTTTTTTCTAAATCCAAAGCCAGTAGCATAACGGGGATGACTCTGGTCACATCTGGGAGTGGTACCGCCGCAGTCCTATCTCACTCCGTCTCAACATTTGCCACATCCAACATGGTCCCCACCGGCCCGTGAACGTGCCCCAGCACATCTGGCAGCCCGTAGTCATTTACCTCGGACGGCCTAAGTAGGTGATAATCGGCTGAGAAACATTCATGGGCCGTGTTTCTGCGGCGGTGCGGACCACGCGGGATGGATCGAATAAAAAACCCATGTGGTGCTGATTACCCCTCCAGGTCCGGCATTTCCGACTTCATGGGATACAGATGAAAAAACGCCAGATAGCTCTACCTCATCACCACCATACCAAAGTCTTGAGGCCTTAACGCTACCGGTCATTTGCTGCAAAGCATCAAGCTGTGAACTCCCGGCCTCCCGCTCCGCCCCCAGCACCCAATTTCGGAAAAACTGGCCGCCATGCAAGGGGAGGTATAATCCCGTGGGGTTAGCGGCATCCGGACGGAACTTGCCAAGGTTGGCCGCCTGGGTAGCGGCGTCGGCATCCCAAGGCATCAGCATGCCCGCAAAACCGCCCGCGTCGTACACAGCCTTGAACTCCGGCCAGTCGTCGAAGAGGATCAGCGAGCCGTCCGGATATGCGTGATTTGCGGGGAGCGTGGTGGAGCGCCAGAACTTCGGGCAGCCGATGGACAGTTTGCGAAGAAGCTCCTGTTCCTCGATAATACTCCGTACTTCCTCAAGGGCCTCCGCAGCCAGGCTTTTCCAGAAATTTTCACTGCCGGAAACGCCCGGCTCTTTGACCCCGGCATCGGTGCCAAGGCCGTTTACCGCCAGCCACTTATATGCGGCGCCGTTGTGCAATACGAGGATGGGCGTCCGGTAACACTGCCTATTGCTCCATGTGAGGTCCTGATCCAGATAGCCATCGGGGTCCACGCTCAGCCCCGCGCGCGGCATGACTCCGCCCAGAGACGAGGGAGTGGATGGAACGGAGGTGCCCGTCAGGCCGGGTTCGCCCCGCAGATCCACGGGATCTCCCCAGGTGCCGTCCGGATTTTTGAGTTTGAGGCTGGTGCCGGTCCACATGTAGTCCACGGAAGGCCCCTGCAGGTTGACCCAGCCTGTCCACGTTCCGTCCGTGTTTTTGACGCGCAGGCGTGGGCCGTCCCACTCGACAGCCGGAGACGGCCCCGCCGGGCCGGAGCTGTACGGCAGTTCGCTCCACGGCGTGCCCACATCACCCTCGGTCTTGATGCCGAACTTGATGAGCACCAGCCCGTCCGGGGTGTATTCCACCCCCATTTCCCGGTACTTGAGCCTGTCGTCCGACGCGGCCCACTGCGCCGTGGTGCCGCCGAACGCCTTGTAACCATTCGCCACGGGGACGCTTGCCTGACTCATATCACTCTCCTCCTTCCGGGGCGGAAGGCTCCCCGGCGTCGATGTATTGTATGACTGCGCGTCCCGGTTCCCCCGCATCCAGGTAGCCGATGAGAGCGCTCCCAGCCGGTCCGGCCTCGCCTGTGCCTCCGGTGTTCCCCCTGGGCAGCCCCAGCGTGATCCGGCCCGTGGCCGGATCGTAACCGGCGCTGGCCTCGGCACCCGGCGCGAGGGTGGTGGCCGTGACGGTGACGCTTTTCACCTGATCCAGCAGGGCGGCGGCTTCGTCCACTTTGGCCTGCATACGTTCGGCCAGGACCGTGAAACGCGCGCCGGCCTGCTCCACCACCTGTTCCGCGATGCGGCTGTGGCGCTCGTCAATGGTGGCGACCAGTTTACGCAGGGTCGGCACGGACACGCCGCCCAGGATCACATCCTCGACTTCCGTGCCGTTCAGCCATTTGTCTATGGTATCGCGGTACACGACGAGGGCGTGCGCCGCCTCAAGCAGCTTGGCGATATCACCGCAGCCCGTACTCATACTCCAGCCTCCTGTGCAGACAGCCGTAAATCCAGAAATCGGGAACTCGCAACGCCGGAAGCGCGCCCACAAAAGCCTTCACGGTATCCACCGCCTCTATCAAGTCCTCAGGCGCGACGCAGACCAGCAATTCAGCCAGCTCGTCGCCCATGGCCAGCTCGCGCTTTTCGAGGTCGAGCTGAAGCGTGTAGGTGGTATAGAGCGCGTTGACGCCCGCGACCTTGGGCCGGGACGCGAAGCGCACCGTATGCCATTCAATGCAGCCGCCGGTCTGGATGGGCATCTCAAGCCACTGCGCGCCCTGGTGCAGGGCCCCGCGCTCAAAGGCTTCCAGCCAGGCCGCCTGAAATTGCGTCAGAATCAGCGCGCAGTTCAGCGTGGTTTCATCCGTATCGAAATTGACGCGGAGCACGCTGCCCACTTCCATGTCCGTGCGGGTGCGCCTGTCCGCGGGCTCGTAGCCGTAGCCGGACTGCTGGGCCAGAGGCATCCAGTCAGGCCATTTGAACAGATCACTGGCCATCGCCGCCTCCGGATATTTCCACCGCCAGCACCGGGCTCCAGTTCAGGCTCAGCGGATTGCGGGCGAGGTCGAAAAAGGCGTCCTTTACGGCAACGCGAAAGTAGTATGTTCCGGCCGCGAGACCGTCCCAGACATAGGGCAACGCCGCCGTCTGCCGCAATTCTGCCGCCTGGGCCGCTGTGAAGTCCGTCGCATCGCCGCGCACGATGACGTAGCCGGTTTTGTCCGGGGCCTCGTCCGGCGTCACCGATTGCAGCGTCACTCCGGATGTCCCGATAACAACTTCCGCATCCACCGGCGCGACCGGGGCCGGGTCGGAAAGCGCGACCGTCGCTTCCGGCGAAGACCCTGCCGCGCCCACGGCGCTGACCATGCATTCAAGCTCCCGGAAGGGGCCGCCCTCCTGTATTTCCGGTGTCACCTCAAACGGGCCGGACGCCACGCGGCTGGTATATAGAGTTTGGCCGCCGCTTTTGAGAGCCACGGCATAGCCTTCGGCGTGTTCCACCGGCTCCCAGGAGATTGTGGCGCTCGCGCCCGCATACTCGCCATCAAGGACAGGTGCCGGGGCGTCCGGCGTCGGGATGCTTGTATCCCCCTCCCACATGGCCCAGCCGCTTTGCAGGGTGTCGGAGGCCGCACGCACGCGGGCGTAAATGACGCCGGGCGCAACCGTGACGGTCATCTGCGTGACGTTGGAGCGGCCGAGGTTGACCCAGCTCTCTCCCGTGGCGGAGGTTTCCACCTCGTACCAGGACGCTCCCGGAACCGACATCCAGACCAGTGTTACCGTTTCAGGGGCCTTGATGACGCCCCGAAGATTTTCGGGAGCATCAAGGGTTTCAATCACGGGAATCTGGCCGCGCCCCTGCCAGGGTGGCGTTTCCATATCGCCATACTGGTAGATGCGATCATCGTAATTGAGCAGCTTGAGGGAGTAGTGCAAAAAATCCTGCGTGGTGACGGAATCCACCACCATGAGCCGCTGGTAGACCCGCGACGTGTACAGCGTCCAGGTGGTGGGCAGGCGGTCCATGCCGGAGGTAAGCCATTCAAAGGGGTTGCCCTGGCCCTGGAGCAGCAGAGTCGCATAATCGGCGCTGTCCAGGATGGCCGTGGAGTCTTCCAGCGCCGCCAGTTTGCACGGCCCCCAGATGGAGCCGTCCTGCCTGGTCAGGGCGATATATCCATCGCCTTCATCCGTATCCGCGCCGGTCCGGCCCATGTCCCGTTTAAGGCTGATTTCCAGCCCGCCTTCATCCCAGGCCGCCACGGCTCCGGCCGCCGTATTCCTGAAGCGCGGGTGGGCCACTGTGCAGACGTCGCCCCGGTTGATAACGCGGCCCAAGGCCTCCACCTGGCACTCCACAATCACGCGCTGCCAGCGGTTATGCGCGGCATAGGCCACGGCCACCTTGTGGGCGTGCTCGCGGCTGGTGATGCCCAGGATGTTCAGGCCGGACGGCTCACGGCTCTCGGATTCCGGCAAGGTGGCGGTCACGTCCCGCTGCTGGTAGCCGTAATCCGCGTCCAGATACTCCACGGTTACATCGTCCGGCGTCTCGTCGCTCCATGTCGCGTAGGTCACGGAAAAAGAATTGCGGACGATGTTGCGTGGCGTGAGCGCGAAAACCGGCGGCCTGTCGGCGGCGTCCATGACAAAGGAGAGCACCGGGCCGACGAAACGGGGGATGACGCACTGGCTCTGGCACATCTCCACAAGGAGCGGCCAGACCAGATAGGCCCCGTCGATATAGGAATCGTACTGCCAGCCCCTGGCCTGGAGCTTTTCGTCGATGGCCCAGAGGGCGTCCAGGTCGATATTGGCGTCGGAAACCCGCCCGCCCCACTCGCATTTGCAGACATGAGCCACAGCGGCGGCCCAGGAGCGGGTGGGCGTTTCGTCGCTCCACGTTTTTGTGGCCCGGTCATAGAGCGGCAGCTTGCGCGTGGCGATGACGGAAAACCGCGTGCTGGCGTTTTGCGTCAGGGCGTTGGAGGCCTTAATGGAGAAGGCAATGCAGGAAATGGGATAGGCGTATGTGCCGGGCAGTATGGCCCGCATGGCTCCCCAGACAAGGGTATCCAGGGTCCGGCCGTCGCCCGTGGTGTTGGAGGTACGGACCACGCGGGCCTGATAGCGGCCCTCGGCCACATCGTAAGTCTTTGTCAGGCGCTGGGGCGTGAGCGTGGCGGCGGTCATGGACGGCGTATCGAGCACGGCCCACTCGGACCCCGGGTTGCCGAAATCATCCACGGCCCGGTATTCGATTTTCCAGGAGACCGAGTAGTTTTCGAGGTCGCCCTGATCATTGTAATGGCCCAGGCCCGTTTGCAGGACAAAATCAAACAGCAGCTTGTTGGTTTTTGTGCCCGGCGAATTTGTCGTGTACGGCCCGATGACCCCGTCGTATTCCGCATCGTTGGGCGCAAACAGCTCCTGGCCGTTCACTTCGTCCGAGGCGATCACGTTGTCCGGAAAAATGGTCACGGCCTGGCCCGGCTCCACAAACTGGATATCCTGGATCTCGTAGGGGGAACCTTCCACCAGCTCGCCGTCACGCCAGAAAACGCTTTCCCCGAATTGCAGGCTTTCCGCCTCGTAGCGGCCGCGTCCGATGCCGTAAACAAAATAGCCGATCTGGTCATTGCCCACATACTGCGTCCAGGTGTTGGCCACAAAGTCGGGCACGATCTTCATGCGCCCGAAACCTTCGGGCTCCGGCTGATACAGGCGCGCCTGATTGCCCGAGGCGTTGATGGAATAGGTGGGGCTGGCGGCGGCCGCGGCATTGGCGCTGAGTTGTCCCTGCGGCAAGCTCTGGGGGAAGAGCTGCCCCATGAGCATGGTGCCGAGAATCATGACGCCCGCGCCGGCCAGACTCGCGACAAAAGAATTCAATCCAAGCCCCGCGATGCCGAATGCTCCAGGCCCCAAAAAAACAGATGTGGCCACGGCCAGAGCGATGATGGCGATCTGCAAGACCATTTGCAACGGATTGGAGCCGCCCCCGCCTCCGCCGCCCAGGGCGAGCTGACGGAACTGGACGAGCGCGCCGTCGCCTAATGGATACTCCCAGTCTCCCAGCTCGCGCACGGCGGGCTTGCTGCCCACAATGGCGATGACCGGGGCCGGGAACTTGCCCCCGCTGTCCGGACAGATGGTGCGGGCCGCCTGCTCCAGGGTCATGCCGTCAGCCATCTCAAAGGATTCTTTGACGGTTCCGTCGGGCAGCACATGAGCGACGCTAATCATGCGCCCACCCCCTGGACCTCAATACCTCGTCCATATTCCGGTGCCGGAACCAGCGTACAGACGGGAAACCCGCCACGCGCAGTTCCATGAGACTGTCCAGGGCCACGCCGCAGGCCGCTTCCGGGCAATGGAGCACGCGCAGGCCCTCGCCGGTTTCCACGGCCAGGCCGCAATGGGCCAGGTATGTGCGGCGGCCCAGAAAGGCCACGTCCAGGGCGCGCGGGGCGGCTCCGGCGGGCAATGCCTCCAGACCAAACAGCTCGGGCCGCATGGCCCGTACGCATTGCAGGCGGCTGCCCGCGTCGGTCACCGGAATGGCCGGGCTGTCAATGCCGCACAGGTCACGATGCACGGCGCGCACCAGCTCCCCGCAGTTGTAGGACGCGGGCGGGTTCGGATCGGCGGCCCAGGGCTTGCCCAGATAGGTGAGCCACCAGTTGGCGGGCAGATGGATATGCATATTCATTTGCCCAGCGCCGGATATTTGCCCGGCGTGTAGTTGTAGCCGAAGGTGCGGTTCAGCCAGTCAAAGAGACTGCCCGAGGCCGTGGCGTCGCCCGTGGTCGCGTCAATGGCCGGGCTTTTGACGTTGATGCCCGGCCAGACTTCCGCCGGGCCTTCCAGTTCTTCGCCCTTGACGTAGATGCGCAGAATGGCCGTGATCTTGCCGCCGGAAAGCGCCGCCTCCTCCAGATCAGCGTCCAGCTCAAAGCCCACGCCCTGGACCTGAAACTGGAATTGCCCCACATTGTCTTCCGTCTTGTCCGGAAACTTCACCTCAAAGGGCAGGCCGACAAATTCCACCACCTGGCCGGGATCGTAAGGCGCATCGTCTTCCAGCTTGCAGAGAAATTTCTCCGGCGTGGCGCAGGCCGCGCTCCAGCGCGCCACCCTGGCGGGCCGGACAAAGGATTTGTGATTGAATTCCAGAGTGTACAGCAGGATGGTTTCCTGTACCGCGCTGGCGTAGGACTCCAGCACGGCCCGCTGCAGCAGCTCCTGGGTGCTCAGGCCGTGGTCGGGCAGCTCACTGCGGTAGCCGTTAGCAGGCTCCGCCTGCTTATGGATAGCGACAGCATCGATGCTCATGCCCGCCCCCTCCCCCTGGTCAGGACGCTCGCGCGGCTCAGGCCGTAGGCTTTTTCCTGATACTGCATCAGGGATGACCGCCCGGACTTGGCCCGTGCCACCAACCCCTGCTCAACCTGGGTCAACAGGATATCCAGGGTAAAGCCGCCCTGGCCGTCGGGCCGGGCCTGCGTTTCGGCCTCCACCTGGCCGCCGGTCCGGTTGATGACGTTGATGGAAATGTTGGGCGCGGTTGTGCCGGACAGACCGGCCCGCAACTGCGCGGACACCGCGCTCATGTCCACGCGCACGCCGTAGTTGCCGTCGTTCATGCGCGCCGCGGGCATGAAGACTTCCGGCCCGGCTTCCCCGGCCACGGACAGGCCGCCCGAGGCATAGGCCCGACTCATGCCGTCGCTGAAAAAGGTCGGGGAGGTCAGCAGGCCGCCGGAGCGCGGCAGCCCTGACGGCGCGGCCACGCCGCCGGTGGCGAAGCCTGGAATGAAGCCCGTCATGCCCAAGGCCATGCCGCTATAACCTGTGTAACTCGATCCCCCTCCGAACCCGGAAAAAAGGCTGCCCAGCCCCTGTGCAATTGGGCCGGTAATCGACTGCCGGATCGCCAACCGGGCCAGATCGGCCAGCATGGAGTTCACCATATCGGCAAATGACAACTTTCCCGTCTGGGTGAACTGCACCAACGTATCCTCCAGCGAGGAAAAACTGTTGGTGAAAAAGGTCTCGAAATTCTTACCGGCGTTGGCGGCCTCGCTGTAGTAGCTCATCATGCTCCGCGCCGCGCCGTCCCAGCCGGAATTGGACGCCTGCAACCGCTTGAGCGCTTCCCACTGCGCCACAAGATCAGGCGCTATCCCATTGTTCCTGTACTGTTCGGCCTGCAAGGCGATCAATTCGTTCTGGGCCTGCAAGGAGTAGGTCAGGTCGCCGGAAAGTTCCGCCAATTCTTTATAGAACTGCACAGTGGTCTGAATGTCCTTGGTGCGATTGGAGCGTTCGAGGGCATCCTTCATCCGGGCCAACTTGGGCGCGGCCTCTTCGGCGCTTACACCCGCTTCCAGGAGCTTCTTTTTCCACTGCTCCAAGGTTCCGGTCATTTCCAATTCGCGCATGGTCCTGGCGTCACCGGTCAGACTGGCAATCTCCCGGTCGAAATCGCGCAAGGCTTCGGTCATTTTCCGGGCCTGTGAATCGTCAAACGCGGCCTTGTATTCAGCCTGGAGCGCACTGACGGCCGTGGCACTCATGCCCGCCTGCTTGCCTTCCTTGGCAATGTCTCGCAGGGCCTGCGCCAGCTTGGCGGCGCTGGTGGGCTGCACCTCGTTCAGCCGCTCGATTTCCTCCCGAACCCGCTGGATCGCCTCTTTGGCGCTGGCCGCGCTGCCCGCGTGCTTCGTGGCCTCCTGCAAGGAGTACATTTTCTTGTAGTTGGCGTAGATGGCGTTCAGTTCCGCCTTGTTGGACTGGAGCGTGCGGCTGTCCGTGGCGGAAAGATCGCCGGTTTTGCCGGAAAAATACGCCGCAAGCTGCTTCTCGTTCAACTTGCCTTTCATGGCCGTGGCAAAGGTTTTCTGCGCGCCGGTCAATCCGGCCGTGTACGCCGTGAAATTAGAATCCTGGAGCACATCAGCGAGACCGGCCAGCTTGCCCATAGCACCGGCCGCCGCATCTCCGGCCGCATTGATGCCCGAAGCCGCCGCATTGCCCGCGTCGCCAGTCTCATTCAGCCGCTGGTTCAGGGTGGCGACGCTCTCCTCTTCCTTGACCGCCTTGCGAGTCGCGTTCGCCAGCTCGTCAATGCGCGTGGACGCCTCGACAATGGCCTCTGTCCGGCCAAATTGTGCTTGCAATTCCAGGAGTTGCTTTTGGGCCTGATATGCGTCAGTCAGTCCCTTGCTGTAGCTGTCCAGCACCTTCGCCGCTTCCCAGGTGCCGGGATTCGCGCCGAAAAACTTTTCGGAGGCCGACGAGAGAATCCTGTACGAGCCGGACCATTCCCCATAGCCCAGATCCATTCCCTTCAATTCTTCCTTAAGCCTGTCGATATCCTGCTTGGTCCGCTCCAATTCGGCCTTTGCCTGATTCAACTTCGACGTGAGCGTGGATTGCGCCGCTCGCGTCAACTTCCCGCTCATTTCATCCGCAGCTGTGCCGATATCATCCAGAGACTGCCGATACTTCTCGTGCAATGCGGTCCGTTCGGCCATGGCCGAGGTCAATCCGGCCACGCCCATAACCGCCACGGTAAAAGCCGCGCCCCACGGTCCCCCGAACACGCCCAGCAACGAGCTTCCGGCCGATTTCAGCCCTTTCATGGCTGTGCCAGCCGTGACGGACGTTCTGCCCAACGTCTTGAGCGACGCTTCATAGGCCACGGTCTTGGCCGTAAGGTCCGTCTGAAGATCGCGCAAACCCTGTTCGTATGCCATGCGCGCCATGGTGCTCCGGTTGAGGATGGCCTGATTGACAGCGCGGCTGGCCGAGGACTTGTATTCCGCCATTTCATCCTGGACCCGGACCATGGCGAGTTTGGCTTCCGCCGCCTGCTGCTCCCTGGTCGCAGCCACGTTCTCATACTGCGCGGCGATGTATGCCCGCAGCCCGGTCACACGCTGCCCGTCATCGCCCACGGCAAACGTTGTGTTCGAGGCTTTCCGGGCCACGGCAAGAGCCGCCATCCCCGCGCCGACAGTGGTCAGCACCGGCACAAAGGTCGTGAAGTTGGCGTTGATCTCGCTCAGAACCGAATTGAAGGAAGTCAGAGCTTGGGTGGCCGTCCCGCCGAAGGTTGTGCCGATGTTGGTCGCCAGGTTGCTCATGTTGTTGGACATCTCGTCAATCTGGCCATTGATGCTGGCCGTGTACTTCCCGAATGCGGACGAGGTGGCACCGGCCCGGCGCTCAATGCCCGCCAGGGATTCCTCAAAGCTCTTCGAGGACGAGATGAGATTTTCCGCCGCGACCTTGGCTTCGCGGTCGGTGAATAGGGCTCCGATGGTCTTACCGGTTTTCCTGGCCTCCGTATCCAGCTTCTTCAGTGCGTCCAGCAGCCGGTTGGAGGAGAAAAACTCGGTCGAGTTGGTCCCCATTCCAGCCAGTGTCTTTTGCATCGTCTCCGAGGGATTGGCGATGTTCATGAACAGGCTGCGCGCCTGCGTGGCGGCGACCGGCGTGCTTCCTGCGGTCTGCGTGATCACCGAGAACGCGGCCCCCATGTCGGCGGCCGCAATTTTGGCGATGCGCGCCGTGGATGCCAGATCGCCCACCACCGGCACCAGTTCCTGGACCGACGTTTTGCCGTAGCGCTCCACGGAAAAAAGAAAATCCGAAGCGTCGGCGGCGTCCTTGAGTTGGCCGGTAAAGCCTGTCATCAGAGAGGTAAGCGCCCGGATGGTGTCGGCCTGCGTGACTTGGGCCGCCTTGGCGGCCATGGACGACGCGGTGAGCATGTCCATGGAGGCCGTGGCGTCCGTCACCCCGGCAGAAAGGATCTGGTAATAACCCTGGGCAAGCTGGGCATATGAGCCGAGCGAGGAACTGACGCTCTTGAGTTGCGTCTGCATTTCCGCCAAAGGCCGGTCACTGACCTTGCCAAGGTTGTTGATACTGGTCTGGAAATCCGCCGCGCTTTTCAGAGCGCCGCCGAAGGACAGACCAAGGCCCACCGTCGCCAGAGCGCTTTTCAGCCGTCCGAGGGATTGTTCCAGCCCTCCGGATGCCGTGGAGAGCCGTTTGACCGAATGCTCGGCCCCATCGGCGGATGACGCGAACGCATCCAGACGGGTAATGCCGGTTGCGACATCACTCGTCCTGATTTGCACGTCGAGCTTGGCAAGATCCACCGAAACGGCCACAACGGTTCTCCATTTTTTGAGAAAACCGTAGCACGCGCACCGCCGTCGCCCGCCCTATCCGGCAAAACAGCGGGGAGTGGCGGGGAAATGAGGGCTTGACAGCGCCAAAAGACAAATTCAAATCACAGACCACAGATAGGCATTGACATAATATCAAAAAATAATATCATAAATACATGAAACGCAAACATGCCGCCATACTTGCGCAAATCTTCGCCCGCCCTGTGCCCGGAAGCGTTCGCTGGACAGATATTGAGAGTCTTTTTACCGAGTTAGGCGCGGAGATTGCAGAACGTGAAGGTTCTCGCGTGAGTGTGTTTTTGTTCGGCGAAGTGCGGGTATTTCATCGCCCGCACCCCACCCCGGACACGGATAAAGGGGCGGTAAACAGCATCAGAAAATGGCTGGAACAGCACGGAGTGAAGCCATGAAAAATATTATGGATTTTGACGGCGGCTACAAAGCTGTCATTGCATACGACCCGGAAATCGAAATGTTTCGGGGTGAATTTATAGGCCTGAACGGTGGCGCTGACTTCTACGCCAAAGACCTTGAAGGACTGCGGCGTGAAGGGGCAGAGTCG
Organism: Desulfovibrio fairfieldensis; assembly: GCF_001553605.1. NCBI lineage: Bacteria > Pseudomonadati > Thermodesulfobacteriota > Desulfovibrionia > Desulfovibrionales > Desulfovibrionaceae > Desulfovibrio > Desulfovibrio fairfieldensis. The sequence continues at coordinate 1,118,417 of NZ_CP014229.1, read as the reverse complement.
TTGCGAGCGTTTTTGGAAGAGTGCGAACGCCACGGCATCAGCCCACACAAGAGCCACAAAGGGAATTTTGCGTTGCGGCTGGACCCGGAAATATACCAGCAAGCCAGCATCGCGGCGGCAGCGGAAGGTAAGTCATTGAATACCTTCATTACAGATGTCGTGCGTCAAGCGGTGGCAGGGTAATCTACGTCGATAAAAAAAGCAGTCATACGCAACTAAAAGTTGAAATGCTCTAATGAAAAAGGCCAGGGCGTTTGCTCCGGCCTTTTCCAAATCGTTATGTTTTTCCCCCGCCGCCTGCCCTCTTTTTCGGCTGCGCGGCCAGGAACGCCGCATCCATCGCCAGCAGCGTATCCACATGCCACGGTTCCAGTCGGTTGCCCGTCACGCGCTGCCAGGCGTCCATTTCCCCGAACGACAGCGGAGCCGGGCCAAAGCCGGCGGATGGATTGGCCGTGCGGAGCTGCCAGAACCAGGCCCACAAATGTTCCAAAGCCGGAGGGATGTCCGGCGGCTCCGGGATATCCTCGGGCCAGCTCCCGGTCTGCTCCTGGATGCTGGCCCCGAACTCGGCCAGGGTCGAACCGTCCGGCTGCGGCGCGTACAACGCGGTCTGCGCCCGCACGGCTTCGACCAATTCGCGGGCTATGCCGTAAAAAAATTCTTGCGCTCACTCTGAAAAAAGATCACCTGGTCCAGAATCCACGGGAAGGTCTGATAGACCCCCCGCACCTCGTCCGGCGCGCTGCCCACGGGCTTGCCGTCGATGTCGGCGCCCTCAATTTTGACCGTCGCTGCTACATAGCGCTCCAGCACGGAGGCTTCCGCCTCCTCGGGCGTGATTTCGCGCCGCAGCTTGCGCCGCCGCGCCTCCCGCTCCTGGAGCCTGTTCACACGCCGCTTGTACTCCGCGCTGTCCGGAGACAGCAGCGTCACCTTCATGGGCGTGTCTTGGCCGGTTTTGGGGTTGATGATGGTCAGGGCCGACTCATCCAAAGTGCTCGCCTGCATGGCGGATAGATCAAAAGCCTGGCTCATGTCATGCCTCTCTGGCGGATTACGCCGCCGTGGTGAAACTCAGGGTGGTGGTGTCAACAATGCCCGTGAAGGCGTTGCCTGCGGCGTCCGTGAGCGCGCCGTCACCGATGTTCACGTAATAGGTGGTGGACGCCTGGAGCGGCGCGTCCAAGGAAATCGTGACCTGGCTGCCGTAAACCGACACTTGGCCGTCCGTCACCGGTATGATTACGCTGTTGCCGCTGCCGTCCGTGATGGTGATATTCCCGGAACCCTTGACCACAGGCTCGGAAAAGTTGAGCACAATATTGCCGTCAACCGGCACGTCCACCGCGCCGTTGCTTGGGCTGGTGGTGGCCAGAGTGGGCGGGACGGCGTCCACCACCGCGCCGGGAATCCGCGTAATGACGATATTGCTTCCGGTCACGCTATCCATCAGAGCCTGGAACGGCAGAGAAAGTTGGATCGCGCTCTCGTCGTTGACCGGATTGCTTCCGGCCGTGTATTTGAGGCGGGGAACTTCCACGCTGTAACTGTTCTCAACGCCGTTGCCCAGCATGAATTTCAAACTGGACTCTTCCTCATTCAAAAAACGCTTGAGCAGATCCTGATTAGCGAAGTAAGCGGAAACTGTACCGGAGATATTGATGCGCCCGGCCTGAATTCCGGCCGTGGCCCGATCTCCGATGACATAGAGTGGGTTCAAACTGTTGTTGATCTGGAGTTCGATGGAGGTAACGGTGGCGATTTTCGTTCCCCCTTCGAACAGGGCGCCGGAAAAACCGTCAAAAGGGGCGTAAGAGCCGGGAGAGATCGGACTCAGGGAGAGCGGCGCGTCGGCAAATCCCCCGTCTTTGCCCACAAAATTGATGCTCCCCGTGACCATGGCGTTGGTTGCCACCGTAAGGGAAAGCGTGTTCACCTCACAGCCGGTGAATGTCTCATACTGCCCGATGTCCCGGAACAGACGCTGGATCGTGAACGAGCGCATGGTGACGCCCGCCTTGAGCACGTCCCCGGCCCAAGCTCCGCGTACAGCGGCGGCCAGGAACTCATCGAAGGCGCCGTAGGAAAATTCAAATCCCACGTCACCGCCCGCCTGCTTGTTTCCCAGGCGGTGATCGGAAATTTGCGCGTCATCGCGCAGCTCGGCGGATTGCAGGCTGTCCTTTTTCGCCTCAAGGCCACAGGTCGTATGGCGGAAGCGATACACATCAACGCCTGTCGGCGTTACTCCGAACTCCGTTTCAGGAATAAACGTGAGTCCGTGGAAGCCGCCGGATGCGAAAGCAAGCTGGCTCATGGTCAACCTCTCTGAAATGTTGCGTAGGCCGTGAACCGGATGTCCACGGGCAAAATATACTCGGCGGCCCGGGCGTACCCGGAAGGCGCGGTCCTGACCCCGGACACGATGATCGTCACCCCGTCTCCCTCAATGCGCCTCCGTCCGAAGTGCATGTTCAGGGCGTCTTTGATCCGGTCGGCTTCGCCGGGGCCTTTCCCGGCCTCCGTCACGACATCCACCTGCATGAATCCGTCGATTTTGGATGCCGCATTTTCCCCCAACGCGGCCGCTCCCTCGTCGGAAACAATGATGGAGGTTTCCAGGTAAGGGTGGTGCCCATTGGGGTGAAACGTCCTGTTCTCTCCCGCGACAGGGAGCGCCCTGGGCGTGGAAAACGCCCGCAGTTCGGATTCCAGCGCGGCGCGCAGCGCTTCCCGGCTCACAGGCCGCCTCCGGTTCCGTTGCGCTCAATCCAGTTCAAAAGGCGTTGCCACGATACTCGATACACTCCGGCCGGAGCCTGACTGCTCCATAATTTGCCATCTTTGCGCCGCCTGAATTCCAGGGCAAAGGCATATTCCACATTGTTGCAGATGTAGATGGTCTGCCCCAGCCGAAAACGCGCAATGACCTCGGCTCCTCTGGAAATCGTCGCGCTGCCGTCTTTGTCGAACGCAAGGATTTCCTCGCCGGTCAGTCCCTGGAGCATGACCTGATGGTTGGCTCTGTAGCGGCCGGTATCCACCGGGGAGGCCGTGACCACCATGGTCAGAAATTCCAGAGCCAGCTTGCGCACGAACTGCGAGGCCTGGCGCTTGGTTTTGAGGTTGAATTGCCGTACCTGGCCCCCGAAACCGTCCGTCACGCCCTCGCCACGACTTCAAACAGAATATCCACGTTGCCGGGATTGGTCGGCGTCACCCGCTCGATTTTATATGCCGCGTCCCCGACGATGAAGGCGTCGCCCACCTGCGGCGCGGTGCCCAGATCCAGCGCGGGAATGAGCACGCCAATATCTGTGGAGACGATCAGTGTGCCGTCCGCCGCCTTGGCCCCTGCCTGCACGGCCCTTTCGACAATCTTGTGGTCATTGAGCGCGTCGCACGGCCATTCACCGCCGCTTCCCGTCACATCCGCATTAAAGTCGTACTCTCCGCCCCGACGCAGCAGGGCTTTGTACCCATTCTCCCGGATCATCCGCAGGGCCATATCCTGAAATCCGCTGTAATCGGCCACGTCTAGCCCCTCCCCACAGCCATGCAGCCCCCGGCGCTCTTGCCCGGAATCACGTCCAGGTACGGCGCCAGCAGACCGGCCACGGCCGGATAGTATGTTTCCGGCGGCGCGTCGGCCGCATAGTTCAGACTATGGCTGGCGCTCTCGGTGAGCGGCCCCACGGTTTTACTCGAGCTTCGGCTTTCGGACTGGATCACGCCCCCATGCTCCAGCGGGGCCAGAGGATTGCTTCCGCCGTGGATCACGGCGGCCAGTTCCATATTGGCAAGCCTGACTGCGGCGGGCACAATGCCCGGCGCAGCCTTGCGCGGAAAGGCCATCACCCGGCCCTCTTGCACGGGCTCACTCTTCCAACGGCCGCCCGGCAACGCATTGAGCCAGTCGGCACCGCGCAGCAGCGCGGCCTTTTTGGCGGCCACCACCCCGGCGTCCGGCGTCTCCATGCCCGTCGCGGCATCCACCGCCACAGGAGTCGCGGGCCACAGGCCGCGCGGCACCAGCCAGGCGTCCGCCGCGTCCAGGTCGGCATAGACGTTGGCCCCTTCAGGCATGCTGCCGTCTTCAACAATCAGTGTCGGCATCAATCCTCCACATAGTCCGGTGCGGGCGTCGTCACTTTCACCGGCAGATAGACCATGAATTCCTATTCTCCTTGCAGCCAGGTTCCGCCCTTGAGTCCGGGCGGGGGGAGCCCCCGCCCGTGGGCAAGCTCAGAGCCTACGCCGTGGGCGCGGCTCCGGACTTGCCCGCTTCCGCACTGCCGATTACTTCCAGGATAGCCGCCTTGGTGGTGGACATGGCCGGGATCTGGATGCCATGCGCCTTGGCGTGCTCCCGCAGCTCGGCCACCGTCATTTCGTTCAGGTTTTCATCGCCGTGCTGATCCCCGTGATCCGCGCGCCCGGCGGCAACTTCGGGGGCCAGCCCCCAGCTTTCGGCCAGCAACACCGTTTCTTTGGGGCTGCCCGCGTTCACGATGATGAAATCGCCGTTCCGCCAGAGTTTGCGTGTGTCCATCGCTGCCTCCCCCTTACGCCATGAAGCGGACGCCCAGGCGCGGGTCAATGACCTTGGCCCCGGCCAACAGGTCAAACGAAATGATGTCCGTCTTGGTGTCCATGTCGTAGCCGTAGACCACACGGATTCCCATGCCTTGCATGGACACATAGGCGGCATTATTATTGCCGCGCGGCAGTTCCAGGGGCACGGTGGCAAGCGCGACGGCGTTTCGGACAAAGGCGAGATTCGCCCTGTGGGAATCCATTACCGTGATGGCGGCATTGTCCGGAAAACCGCTTTCCGGAGCGGCCGGGGCGAATTTCACAGAGGTGAACGCGCCGCTCGCGGCAATGGCGTCTTCGGTCACGACAAAGCTCCCTTCCACGCCCGCTACGCTGAACACGTCGCCCAGCTTCAATTCCTCGGCCCCGCTGCCCCCATCCACGGCCATTTGAGATGCGCCGGCCGCCACAGCCCCGTTCACGGCCAGAGCGCTCACCGCCTTCGCCGAGCCCGCAGTGTGGCGGTTGATGTTCTGGTCCATGAACCAGTCCATGCCCATGATGCGGCCCATGCTCGCTTCCCGCAGGGCAGTGCCCTCATCGCCGCGGGCATCCGCCCGGGCCACTTCGGGAATGGCGAACATGGCGGACTTGGTGGCCGGGCCAACCACCACGCGCCGTCCGGCCACGGGGATTTTGGCCTCGTTCATCACCTCATCCAGCTTGGCCAAATGAGCCAGACTGTCCGGTCCGGAACCAGCCACGCCCGCCACCTGATGAAAGGCCGGATAAAGGCCGCACAGATAGCGATCCAGCTTTTCATTGAGCGCCACCATGGCCGGGGTGATGATGCGCGCCGAAAAATCATCCAGTTCCAGCGTCCACTGTTTCGAGGTGACGGCGGTGGTCACGTCCAGATGCTTTTCCAGAGTCAGCGACACCCGGCCTTCCTTGGCGTCCTGCACTTCGGTGTGACCGGAAAATTCCTTGGCCTCAAAAGTGGCAGGCTTGCGGATGGTGATGGTATCGCCCACCTTGGAGGGGCCGAACTCTTCTTCATAGTCTCTGTAAACCAGCCCGGCCATGACGGTGTTGGACTGGAGAATCATCAGGGATTCGCGGGCAATGATGTCCGGCGTCAGAAATTTGTTCTCGGGCATGGAAAATTCTCCTTAAATGCGGCCGTCCTTGCGGGCTTTGGCATAGGCCTCCGGGGTCAGGCCTCCGGCCTGTTCCGGCGTCATCCGGCCGCTGCCCCCGAAATTGGTGGCCGTATTGGTGTTGTTCGTTCCGGCCCCTCCCGGCGTCGGCCGCAAGATGTTGTCCTTGAAGGGGGAGGCCTCCACGAGCTTGCACAGGGCTTCGTCAAAGTTGGCGATGCCGTCCGTGCCGTAAATGTCGTTTCCTTCACCGTCGCGGCCCACGGGTTTGCCGTCCTTGATGTAAAAACTGCCTTGGAAAAGCCGTTGCGCCAGAGCCGGGTTCACGAGTTTGTCCGCGACGTACTTCGATTGGGCAAAACTGCCTCCGATAACGGCCTGATGCAGTTGTGCAAGCGTCTGCTCCTGCTCACCCTTGAGCTTGTCGCGTTCGGCGGCCACGGGCGAAACCGCATCCTTCACGGCTGCGGCAAGACGCTTCTGGAAGGCCTCTTCCGTGGTCCGGTCCTTGTCTTTCAGGCTGGCAACCGTCTCCGCATCCTGCTTGGCGCGGGAAACAAACGCCCCCGGATCTTCAATATCCGCCAAAGCCGCATACCGCGCCTTGAAATCTTCCAGTTCCTTGCCGCGCTTGGCCGATTTTTCCGTCAGCTCCGCGATCTGCTTGGCTTTGGCGTCAGGGTCATACGGGCGTTCCGCGCCGTCCGGGCCAACAAAAACAAGCAGCCCGTCCTGCTCCACATAATTGCCGTGCTCATCTTTTTTGAACGGCATACTGCCTCCTTCTTTGCCTCCCGGCATTGCTCTTTTGGGCGCGGCGAACCCTCGCCGCATTTTGGGCATGAGCGTAGCACAGACTCGCAACGCGGGTCTGCGATCCGGCAAAATGGCGGAGAATTGCGGAGAAAAGAGGGATTGACAGATAAACGGAATTGAGCTCAAGGACTGGTAGTCCAGCCCATGAATGCCCCTTGCCAATAGCATGATTTGAGCAATTTAGGTATAATTTTTATATTATTCTTGACACACGGCCTTACCATGATAATATCAAGTCATGCAGTACGAATATGACCCCAACAAAAGCGCTGCCAATAAGCTCAAGCACGGTCTCGATTTCGATGAGGCCAAGGCCCTGTGGGATGACGATAATGCGTTGATGCTTCGAGTGGACAGGCCGGGTGAAGAACGTCATATCGTAATCGGCCATATGTTCGGTACTTACTGGACAGCAGTTATTACGTTCAGGGGCGAGAATATTCGTATCATTTCAGTGCGCCGCGCCCGTAAAGAAGAGGTCATGCTTTATGAACAAGGATAAAAAAAATGTTTCAGCCGAGGAGTTTGACCGCATTTTTGACGAAGGCAAAGAGGACATTACCCCTTACCTTGATCTTGACTCGGCAACGCGTATCAACAAGAGAGCTAAACGCGTCAATGTGGACTTTCCCGCATGGATGGTTGAGGCTATGGATCAGGAGGCCGACCGCATAGGCATTACCCGCCAGGCATTTATTAAAGTGGTGATTGCTGAACGCTTGGGATCTCTCACGCAACAAGCCTAAACACTACGTCAACTTGCACTGGCCGGGTTCATGCCCGGCCTTTTCGTTACCCTTCCCTTGACTTCTCTCCCCCCTATGGCATGAAAATCCAAGGAGGGTTTTTCTATGCGTAAACTGATTTGCTTGCTGGCATTGGCTATGGCCGTGGCCCTGGGGGCCGGGTGTGCGAAGATGCCTGTACGGGGCGACTACATGCAGGATACCCCGCCTCAAATCGTCCCTGACCAGGAAAGCGCCGTGGTCTATTTTCTGCGGGAGAGTGCCTTTACCGGCGGCGGAATCACCTATTTCATTTTCGAAGACGACACCAAGATCGGCTTGCTGAAATCAGGCTCCTATTTCATCCATAAAGCCACACCGGGCAAACATACTTACTTGGCCGAAACGGAGTCGCGCGCCGCCGTTACCTTGGATATCCAGCCGGGCCAAACGTATTACATCGAAGGCAGCATTGGCATGGGATTCTGGGCCGGACGGCCCCAGTTGACCGAAATAACCAAGCCCGTGGCAGATAAATTGTTGCCGGATTTGAAGTACATCCGGCTTGCCACCCCAGAAGAAACTGATGCCTACAAGCAAAAAGAGGCAGAGAACGTCTTATGATCTTGGCTATACTCATTGCCTTCATAATTCTATGTGCTTGTCTTGGAATGTATCAAATAAACTTTAAGGCTGGGTTAACAAAAAAAATGGAAGATGAAAAAGCAAAAATTTACTTTTCATCTTCCTCAAAAATTTTTTGTGATCACAACCAAGAAGGGGAACAGGTCCAGCTTATTTTTGATCCAGATCAACATAAAATGTTTTATGTAAAGGTCACAAAAGAACTGTCACAAATTGTGAACAAGCCGTTTGAAGATATTATTGCCTGTGAAGTTATCATAGATGGAGAAACAGTTACCAGAACCTCTCGTGGTAGCCAGTTAATGGGAGCTGCCGTTGGGGGCGTCCTTTTTGGCGGCGTAGGCGCTGTTGTTGGAGCTTTAACAGGACAAAAGAAAAACAGTGAAGATATAAAACAAATTATAGTAAAAATAGTTTTAAATGACCTCAAAATACCAAACATAAAAATCAACCTTGGCAAATCAATTGCACAGGCAAAGGATATTGAAGATTATATTAAAATTATTTTACACCAAAAAAATACTTTATATGAGGGAAAAGGGGAAATACCATCATCTGACGCAGATCAAAAAAATAGTGATAGCCCAAAAATAGTAGATATTGGCTCACGCCCAACCATATCACAAGATCCTTTATATGCTCCTGCTTGTGATTTTGTTAAGAAAGAAAAAAGAGCTTCAATTTCACTTATACAACGTAAATTTGAAATAGATTTCAATCGAGCAGCTCAAATAGTTGAGCAGATGGAGATTGATGGAATTATCGGCCCTGCTGATGAGTCTCAGTTATAGAAAAACAACCACATCCTTGAGAGGGGGGGATATTCCTACATCCTTTTGACAAAGTGCGCTTATCAGCCCATACTCATTACATGGATATCGACTCTCTCCCCCCCTACCTCACCGGCGCGGAAGCTGGGAAATTGCTCGGGTACTCCGAAAAAAGCACGTATATTTCCCGTTTGTGCCGGAATGAGTCCACTCGCCCGCCTGGAGCTTATCAGGCGGGCCGGACATGGATGATACCGCGTGAATGGGTGGTCGCTCGCAGGGCGAAAGAAGAGGAAAGCGGAATTACACGCACCGGCCGAACAGGTCGCCCAGTTACCACTGGTGCGGGCCTGATGCGTAAAGACCGTGGCGGCCCAGGAGGAAGCCCGCGTAGAATCTGACCCTCACGACACCACATAACCAGTTTAATTTTAAGGCGCTTTTCGGAGCGTCTTTTTTTGTACGCTTTTTTATGGATCATCGTTGACAAAGTTCTTTTATCAGAATATTGTCACATCAACACGACAACCTTACCGCCATATAGGCGGCCCCGGCCTGACAACCAACAATTTTATAAGAGGGGATAGCCATGATCACCGGAAAGACTCTGACCCAGCTTGTCGCCGAAATTGAACGCCAGAACAACGCCATGCACGATCTGATTGTGCCGTCGCAAAAAATGGAAATGGTCGCCTATGACGGGCAGACCCCGGCCCTGAGAATCGAAAATCAGCCGGACCTGTACCCCGTGACCGAAACCGGGCACGAAACCTTGACCGCCCGCCTTGGCATACCCTCGCGCTATTATGCTCGGATGCGCGAACAGGCCCCGGCCCTGCTGGCGTACAACGTCAATACGTGGCTCAAGCAGGAGGGCGATGAAGGCGCGTCGCGCATGGTTCGCACTCTTGACGGCCAAGCCCGCGCCGTGCTGTCTGATAAGTATAAGCGTCTCGATAACTATGAGTTTTTGATGACCGTCTTGCCCGTGCTCATGGAAAGCGGCGCGGCGGACGGCCATTCTGTCGAGGTGCAGAGTACCGAGATCACTGACCGCCGGATGTATGTGCAATTGACGTTTGCCGGGCTTGAAACGGAATTTACGGTCAATAAGGGCGGACGCAAGGTGGGCGAAGTGGTGAAGGCCGGACTGATCATGCGCAACTCGGAAGTGGGTTACGGCTGCCGCGAGATTCAATTTTTGGCCTATACCCTGGCTTGCACAAATGGAATGGTGTTGCCGCGCGAGATCGGCAACTTTGCCACCCGCCACATAGGCGGACGCAAGGGCAACGGCGACATTTTTGCTCTGAGCCGGGAAACGCAGGAAGCGGACGCCCGCGCGTTCGCCTTGGCGACGCGCGACGCCGTAAAGCAGATGATCAGCCGGGACAATCTGCAAAATCTGGTCAATCAGATGCAGGCCGCCAATGGCCGCCCGATTACCGGCGCGCCTGACGCTGCCGTGCGCGAGCTGGGTAAATCTTTCTCGCTGACGGAGGACGAGCAGGCCGCCGTCATGCGCCACATGATCAATGACGGGGACCTGTCGCACTATGGATTGACGAACGCCATAACACGCGCCGCACAAGATGCGACGAGCTATGACCGCGCGATTGAACTTGAGGAAATCGGCGGGGTTTTTCTGCACATGCCCGAGCGTCAACTTGTGCCGATTCTGGCCGCCACCGGGCAGGAGCGGAAAGCCGCGTAACCAATACGGGCCGGGGATTTTCAGCCTCGGCCCGCCTTTTTTTGAAATAATGTACTTTACATTTTTTCAAAATGGCGTTATCTCTTTCTCAACACAACGGAACAACTTACGTAAAGGAGATGCTATGCGCCACACCAACAATGATGCCATCGCCCGCCCGTCTACCCTGGCCGCCCTGGCCGCCGCCATTGAGCGGGGGGAAACCATACCGGCCCCCGCGCCCGCCCCTGTGAAAGCGGACCCTGCCGCCCCGGCCCCCTTTGGAAATTTTGAAGCCATGCGCCGGGCATATGAGGCGGAACAGCAACGCGCCGTGCCCGTGAACCCCGCGCAAGCAGCCCCCGCCATGCCGGAACCGGCCCCCACGCCCGTACCGGAAAAAACGGCCCCGGCCCCCAAGCAAGCCGCCAGGTCGAAAGCGGCGGCCCCGGACCTGTTCACCTGCACCGTGAATGCCGCCTATGTCTATCAGGCGGGCAAGTGCCGGTCTGAGGACGCATACGCGGACGGCTTGACCGGAATCAGGATCGAACCCGCCCCGGATGCCCCCGGCGTGTTTATCGCGGGATGCAACGGGCATGCTCTGGTCTGTATGTACGACGCCACCGGCACCGCCAGCCGCCCCGGCACCATTTACCCGGACAAAACTTTTTTGCAGGCCATGAAGCCCAAAGGCGCGCCCGGACGCCTGACGGTCAATGATAAGGCAGTCGGCACGCTCACGCGGTCAAAGGATATGACAATCAGGCAAGAGCAGATCACGCACGACAAATTCACCTACCCGGATATTTTCAATTTTCTGGCCAGCGCCCGCAATGCAACGCCGTTTAGCGGCCCCCTGGCGTTGCCCGCTATGCAACTTGCCGCGCTGACCTGCGAAGGAAAAACGCGCGGGCATGTGGCCCTGTATACAACCGGCAAGGAAAAACCTATTTTCATACGGGACTTGAACACCCCCGATTACCTGGGAATTATCATGCCCCTGAAACTGCATGATGAAGTTTACCCCGGCGACCCCAGGAACGATAAACCGCAAACGGCCCTTGATAATGACACTTGCCCCGTGCCCGCTTGGGCAGTGCGCGCCGCCGGTCTGGATAAGGCCCCACTTGAAAAGAAGACTGTAAAAAAGCCCGCAACAGCCCCAAAGAGCGTCGAAACAGCGCCCGCCGACAAAATACCCGCGCCCGTGGCAAGCGCGCCCGCAGAAGCAGCCCCGGCCCAGCAAAAGACACACAAGGCCCGCGCCCGTGTCAGTATCGCCGCGAACATTGCCAGCCGTAAGCGCCGCCCGGCCCCGCCAGTGGAAACGACGGCCCTGGCTTCTGTGCCCGTTGCGCCCGCCTGTCTGCCGGACGTTGCCGCCCCGGCCTACCGAATCGCCCCCGCTGTATCACTGGTTGTCGCCCCGGCCTGGATGGCCCATGCATTTCAGATGCACGCCTAACCCTAACCATGGCCGGAGCGCCCCGCGCCCCGGCCTTTTTTATTACTTGGAGAAAAAATGCTCTTATCGGAACATTTGCGCCGCCGTGGTATCGACTGGCGCACAATCAAAGCCTTGTCAGTGCGCCAGCCCTACGCCTCGCAAATCGTCTATGGCGAAAAAGCCGTGGAATGGCGGTCAAAAACATTTGCCTACCGTGGCCCCCTGGTGATCTGCGCGTCAAAAACCGTGCGCGTCACCATGAAAAACGGCATTGAGTTACCCGTCGGCGTTGCCCTGGGCATTGCGGATATGGTGGACTGCCGCCCCATGCGCCCCGCCGATCTGGCCCCCGCCTGTTGCCGGGACTGGACCGGCCCGGTCACGGGCTTTGCCTGGGTGCTGGCGGACCCGCACGAGGTGGAGCCCGTGCCGGTCAAGGGCATTGTGGCCCCGTGGCCTTGGACACAGCGCGGCGGCCCTGACCTGACCCTGTGCCCCGGATGGCACGCGGAGCACGTCTTGACCGGGCTGCATTGACGGCACGCGCCCGGTCTGGAAACAAGCCGGGCAAAGGAAATAGTATGCTTGCAAAATGGGAACGCGAGATAATGGACGACGCCCGCGCCTACTACCCCGGCGGGCAAGCCGCCCCGGCGCTGGACAGCCCCCCGGACGGAGAAGCGCTTGACGCTTACGCCGCAACGCTTTTGCGCATGTTGGGCACGTCATACCCCGATTTTGTGTATCTCGGGCAAGGCCAGCGCGGCGCTTTGTCGTTCATGGCTTTTTCTTTTGAAAGCCTGAAAGGCCCGTCCCCGGCCCGCCTGTATGATGAGCAGATTACCCGCCTTGAAAAGGCAGTCGGCCCGGACGCCTTGCGGAATCATGCATTTAGAATGTATTTCGAGGAAATTGTACTGCTGGTAAAACCTAGCGCCTTGCGTTTCTGGACCCGGACTCAAGCCGTTCACGATGTAGATCATATTATTGCCGACATTCTGAAGACAGACGAAGAGGAGCAGCCGCCCCATGCCGAAGCGTAAAAAAGAAATCACCTGGGGAGGAGCGCGGACCGGAGCGGGACGCCCCCCCCTGCCCCCGGAGCAGCACCGCCCCCGGCCCCCTCGCGCCCGGATCACGTTTGACCTGGAACCGGAGCAGGCCGAGCTTGTGGACGCCAAGGCCGACGCCCAAGGCGTAAGCCGCGCCGCCTACATCCGCGCTCTGGTGCTGGCGGACATCGGTGTCACCGACCCGGCCATGAGACCATGGACGCCAAAGACCAAACCCGAAAAGAAAGACAAGGCTATCCCGCCAGAGCCTCAAGAGGAATGAGTCGTCCGGCCGTATCCACAAAATCCTCGAAGCGCACGCGGCCTGACGCATACAGCGCGAACCGCTCAAGCCCCATGATCTCGCGCTGCATGGCTTCATTCTGCCCGGCAAGCCATGTGCCGTAGCTGCCCTGATGGAAACCGGCTTCCAAGATCGCCCGGCGCCCACCCTCGTCAATATTCTCGTCAGGCCGTACCGTATAGGGCCGGGTGAAATCCTGAATCTCGTCAAAGTCCATCCCCAAATCCCGCCAAGTCTTGAGCTTGGGCGACCGCACGCAACGGCACCGGGCATGCAGGGGGCATGGCGGCCCCTGCCGCAGTTTGAATACTTGCCCGTCCAGCGCGGCGCAACGTAGGCAAGTTCCCCTGCCCGTCTGCTTGTAGCCCGGTTCCAAGGTGGCGCACCACTGCCAGCCCTGCACAATATCGCTGTTGGCCTCATACACGGAGGTCATGGCGTTGACGTTGGCGGTCTGCGTGTACGTCCGCGCTACAGTGATCGCGTCCCGCCGGGTCAATGCCTCACCCTGATCCCAGGCCGCCAAAAGAGCGTCGCGCACCATGCCTGGCGTTCCCTTGCCCTGCAAGCCCCCGGACTGGAGCGTGGTGAGGATTGAGGCCCGCACGCCGGAAGAAAAAGCGCCATCCACCCACGATGCCAGGGCCTGCCCGCCCAGCGGCGTCACTTCAAACCAGGCTCGAATCTGCTCAGGGCTCATGTCCACAAGACTGACACAAGGGGCACGACCGCCCAGGGACAGCATGCCGTTATACTCTTCCAGGCTGTTTTCGGCGGCCAGTGTGGAAGCGTGAGCAATCAAGTCGACCATGTCCTTTCTGGTCCCGGCCAGCACGTCGTCCAGATACCGCCCTACGGTTTCCAGGCGGTCATGCGTCCATGCTCTTACGGCCACAAGTCCGACAGCCCCTGCCTCCAAGCGCTCTGCCACTTCCGTCCTGGCCTTATGCAGTGCCGCCACAAGCTGCTTCTCAGCCGCGGCGTCCATGGCGTCCAGGCGGTCGCGCCACAGAATCAGGCGCGTCAGGAAATACAAGGACAGACGTCTATCAGGATTCATTCCACACCTCAGAAAAAGACGGGACCCTCCCCGCCTTCCGATGCCTGCACGATTTCGGCCGCCCTTCACTGAACCACATTACCGCCATCCACGACAGAATTTATGCCCTCAGGCGGTGAACTTGCGCAGTGGCGTTTCATTTCATCCTGGAAAATGCGCAAGGTGACGGGCAAAGCGGCATCGTTTCCGTCCGCCACACCGTTCAACGCCCGCGCCAAATCCGAAAGATTCTGAGACTGCGCAGCCAAGGCCAGCAATCGCAAATCGCTGTTCACTTTCCGAACACCCTTATTATAGCCGTCCAAGCAGCCCTGGATGTACACATCACCAAGAGCAAGCACATACGGTTCCGCTGCAGCCGCAATAGATTTGCCACTCTGCGGCGCTCGCGGCAACTCGTTCCAGGCTTGCACGGCCTGCACGACATTCACCTCCACCGGTCCCCGCAAAAAGCAGGCAAGGCAGCAGATATAGGTGATTCCGCCTCCGTTTGTCTCAATCTGCAAGTTTTGGCCCTCCTGCTGACAGTGAGGGCAAGATTTCAATATGACCTTCATGATTACTCCTGTTCAGCGGGCAATTCTTGGAACATCGCTCATGCCTTCACCTCCGGCACCTCATTCCACTCCCGCCCGTCGAGCAGGCACCCAGCGCGGCGCTTGCCGCATCTAAACATGCAGCCCACCACCGGATTGAAGGTGGCATCGGCCCATTCGACTTTGGTGGTCATGATTCCTCCATAGCGTTATCAACCGAGTCGCATCCTTCCCCGATGCCCAAGGCCGCAGTTATTGGCCAGTTGCCTCGCGGTTCGATGAATTGCTCAAGCTGGACAACCATACATGCAAATTCGTTGCGTTCTCGGTTGTATCCAAGTTGGGGGCAGGGAGGCTTTGCATCGGGATTGACTGCCAGCATAACGCCGCACACGTCATGGGCGCAGCACTGACCGCAACGAGTGCAAGGCTCTCCCTGTTTGGCCTTTGTCGGTATATCCATGTGCCCTACTTTTTTGCCGGGTTGAGGTTGATTGGACTCTGCTGTAGCCGTCCGCAGCGCACCAGGGCGAACATCGCCAAACCATAGGCGGCCAAGGGAATGCTGGCCGCAATAAGTAAAGCCCACGCCCAAAAGGGATCACACGCAATCGTCATTTACCGGCTCCTCATACCCCATGCTTTTGGGGTGTTTCCGTAACGATATATCTGCACACTTGACCCGTCAAGATATATCTGTACACTTCCAACATGCGATTCAGAAGCCATTTGCGTGGCCACCTGGCAAAAAAAGGAATCGGGGTCCGAGAACTCAGCCGCCGGTCAGGTGTCTCCACGGATTCCCTGTACCGGGCCATGGACGATCTGACCGTGGATACATGCACGCTCAAAATGCTGGGAAAAGTGGCGGATGTGCTGGGCATTCCGGTGCGCGACCTCTATGAGGAAGTCAAAGCCAGTGAGCCGCAGCTCTGAGGCCCGGCTTGACGGCGCGCCCGATGGTGCCTATGTTTTTTAAGAAATTGCGGCGCGTCCCTTGCGGAACGTCCGTTGTTTCGTTGTGTGGCCCCGGCATGTGCCGGGGTCTTTTTCATGCCTTTTTATCAGCTGCGGACTCCCCGTCCCGCTTCTGCTTTCCGTCCCGCAAGGCCGCTTCCAGGCTCCACATGCCGCCTGCCGGGCCGTTGTTCTCATTCTCTTCGCGCAGTTCCCGCGCGTTGGCCTGCGGATCAAAATCCGGCGGCAGCACGGCCTTGACCGCCTCGCTGCGGAGCACAGTCGCCTTGCTGATCACGCTCTCGCGCGCCAACGCCAGCAGCCGGTCCGTCAATACGGAGACCGCCTCCTCCACGTCGTACTTGTCCTGATACGGGGTCGCAATGCGGTCTCCGTCCATGTTCAACCATTTGGCGGCCAGACGCCAGCAACGGGCCTCGGCGTCGGCGCAGGTCCGGGCGTACATGGCAAGCTGGGTATCCAGTTGCTTGCGGTCAATCTGTTTGGCCTCGGCGCTCTCGCCCACCGCGCTCTGCGGCCGCACCATGCGCAACGCGATCTCCCGAATGGCGGATTCGTCCTTCTCGATCTGCCGGGCCAAGGCCTCAAAACTCATGCCCTGGGGCTCGACATAGCAGGCCTTCACCCCGTCCACACGCGGATGGAACAGGCAATTATACGAGGCTGTCTTGTATTCCTCGATTTTATCTTCATCGAGTCCGGTAATGATCTTTTCCGGCACCGCCCGGTCGAACAGCATCTTGTCCATTTCACTGTCATTGCGGTACAGCTTCAAAATCAGCGACAGCACGTCGTCCGTGGCCGACAGCCCGGTCATCAGGCTCGTTTCCTCGAACAGAAACGGCACCAGAGGCACGACGCCGCAGGGATGGTCTCCCCGCGCCTCTTCCACATAGCTTCCGCCCTGCTCACTGGCCTGCTCCGCAGTGACGGATCGGGCATGGCGAATCCATTCTCTTCTGGTCCAGATGGTGATTGTCTCCTTGAAGCGCACCGGCTCTCCGGGATTGCGCTCCTCCATGGTCAACCCGTGGATGGACACCCACGCCAGGCCCCGGCTGTCCGTCTGCCAGTCCCACACATCGTCGGCGTCCACGATCACGAAATAGGGCACGTCCCGGCGCCCGGCCGCCTGATCTTCGGCCTGCGTGCCTCCGGCGGGCGGCTCCATGTCCACCAGCACGAAGCGCGCTCCCCCGGCGGCCGCCAGCCGGGTCACGGCGTCAAAGAATACATTGGCCCCGGTGCCCAGACGGTCGGCATCCGTCTCAATCCCGGCCAGCCCATCAGGCAGCGCACGCGCCGGCCTGCCCTGGTTGATGAAGCTGGCGAACAAATCCACAATGGGCGCGGCAAAATTTCGGTACGCGGCGCGGACCAACCGGATTTGCCATTGATCATCGGGCTCATAGGCATGCCGCACCAGATAACACGCCCCACTGTGCGAAGGCTTGCCGGAACCGTCCACGCTGTTCACGCCTTCAACGCGCTCACCGCCCTCATAGAGGTCCATCGCCAATTTCCGGCGCTGGAAGGCCAGGGCATAAAACGGGCTTTTCTGTTCCAGACTGCTCATAACAAATCCTCATAAATGTTCCACGCCGCCTTCCGTCCACGGCGGGGCCGCGCTCCCGCATCCGCCAGTGGTTTTGCCCCATCGGCAAACCCCCTAGAGAGAATGACCAAGGAACGCTCCCCCGGACCGCACCGGAAATTCCTCGGCCGTGTAGTAGCGGACGGCGGTTGTAATATGCTGGTACTCCGCGTCCTCTTCCTGGAACGTGCTTCCCGCTTTGAGTTTCAGGGCCGAAAGGCCCTTGTGCAGGGTCTGGCAGCGAAGGGAATTGACGAAAAAGGTCCGCTTGTCCGTCGCGTCGCATATTTTGGCGTTGAGGCTGGCCTGGCCGTCCTTGATGGCCGGGTTGGCTGGAGGATCGCGGCGCTGCACGCGGAATCCCTGCCGCTTCAGCTCCTGCGCCAGCGTGGTATAGTCGCTCTCATGGCCGTGCTTCTCGCCCTGGCGCCCGCTGGCGTCGCCGTAGATGTAAACCACGCCGCTGAACCCTTTGTAGCGCTCGCAGAATTCAATGGCCGACTGTTTGGCCGTGGCGCTCTCCAGCACGATTTCATCCACCGCGTATACCGTGTCGCCGTCACGCTGCATGATGACGCTGGACAGCGGCGTAAAATTGAAGTCATGGGACCAGATGAGCTGTCCTTTGCCCGGCTCGAACTCCCGCTCCGTCAGATTCTTCTCACTGTACTCGGGATAGACCAGATTGCCGGGGTCCGGGCTGCCGTAGTGGTTGAGGATGAACACCTTCACCCAGGATTTGGTTTTCCCCGGCACCTGCAACAGGTAGTAATCGTATCCCGCCGTATGGTTGGCGATATTCTCAGCCACGGGGTTGGGCCGGTACTCAAGCCGTCCGTCCGGACAGCGCTCCACCACCAAGGCGGGCGGCTGACTGTAAAATTCATAATGCTCCGGCCGTTCCTCTTCGGCCAGCCTGTACCACCAGTTGTCCACGTTACAGGAGTTGGTGTCGGCAATGATGCCCGACCAGCTCGGGCCGCCCATCATCTTGCCGGGGTAGCGGTTCACGCGGCCAGTCGCCATGTCCAGCACGTCCACGGGAAGCTCGCTGGCCTCATTGAGCCAGGCCCCGGTCAATTCCAGACTCTTGAGTTTGCGCACGTGCGCCGGGCGGTCCAGGCTGATGAACACCAGTTCGGCCAGCAGCCGGGTGCCGTCCCGTAAAGGCCGGTCAATGAGGCCGGTAATCGGATGCCCGAAGGTCAGGCGTGTGATGGCCCCGTACCAGTCCTCCCACGTTTTGATGGTGGTGGTCCGCAGTTCGCCGTAGGTGTTGCGGATAACGGCCCAGCGCGAACGCCTGACGCCGTGAAACGGCCTCTGCTCCAGGCAGCGCCGCATAACCTCGGCGCAGCAGCCCACGCTTTTGCCGCTGCCCAGCGGCCCGCGTACCCCTCGGAAAAAAGCGTCCGAGGCATGAAAGCGGGCCAGTGTCGGCTCCGCGTTGTACACAGGGACAGGCCGCGCATCCTCAATCATCATGGCTCTCCCACAACTCCACTTGCCCCAGATCTCCGCCCGGAGCTTCGACTTCCGGGCGGAGATCTGGACTCACCGGCTATAAATGGCGATGAAACCGTCTCCCCCATCCATCCCGGCGGTAAAAGTCACAAGCGACGCAGAATCGCCATGTATGCATGTGCCGCCTCCTCCGCCGCCGCCATGAACACCAGCCTGAGACGCGGTAACACTCCCTCCTTGGCCTCCACCCGATCCCCCCTGAACCTGACAGGTCATATTGCACCCCGTCACACTGGCGCCGCCAGGTTGACCGGGAGTGACAATTTCGCTTGAATCCGCAGCGAGAGACCTGTTGCCGCCTCTCTGTCCCGGAGCCCCCGGCGCGGCGCACAGCTCATCAAACACTGTATTTTCCCCCTTCGCGCCCTTTGCAGAAGCCACATTGCCGGTGTAGCCGGTTTCAGGCGATATGACGCCTCCAGCCCCCCCCTTGCCCACCGTCAGGTGATATGTCCGCCCTGGCACGAGCATGAACTCACATTCCACAAGGCAGCCTTCACCACCCCCTACACCGCCATACGTGCATCCTGCCCGGAAGGCACTCTCTCCTCCGGCCCCACTTCCCTTAAGGCGGACGAGAGCCGGATAGGAGAGCCCATTTCTGATATCGGGCACCGTCCAATCGTATTGTCCGGCTTTGTCGAAATACGCCCGCAGCACACGGCTCCCGCCAGCTTGCTCCGGAGCGGGTTCACAAGACTGCCCGCAATCGCACAAAGAACCGCACAGGCCGTTGAACGAGACGCACACTTTTCGCTGGTTCATAAGATTCTCCTTGGTTTAATTTGCAGTGCTCTTTTCCAAACATTTTCCGCCACCCAGACCCCCCATGTTCAGAATCACTTCAATCCCCTGCTCTCCGCCGCCCTGATCGGCCTCGATCCGGGCAATGCTGTCCAGGGTTCGCCGGATCTGGTCCTGCACGTCGCTCAAGCCCTTTTCCCAACCGGCGATATGCTCGGCATAACTTTCCGAGGACGTGGTGACAGTGGTGCCGCTGTTCTGCGTGGTGTTCACTCGGGTCTGTGTCCCGCCCCGCACCATCAGCGCCGGGTGCCGCCGTTGATTTCCTTCCGAATCCTGTTCCCCGGTGGGCTGTCCGGCCAGCGCTTCCGCCTCCCGCGCCCGCTGAATCCGCTGCATGATGCGCAACTCTCGTAACTTGAGCATCTTGAGATTTTCCCGAAGCATGGTCAGCGGATCTGTATCCAGTCCAGCCAGATACGCCTGTTCCTCCGGCGTCATGGTGGCGGCCAGGATCGTCTCGTGCGCGCCGGTCCGCAGCGCGTTCTTCGAGCCCTTGGGTGGACCGGAAGACAGACCGCCATGGAATCGGCATACCCGCTTTCCGGGCACGCAGGTATTTTTGCACTGCTCCCCGGTTGAATGGGACGTGGCCGAGCAACGCGGCCGATTCTGGTACGAGGGGGCAGGCATCAACCCCTCACGTCCATGGGGTAATTTTCAAAACGCTGCATGTCCTGCCTCACGCTTCGCCGGGCGCAATCCCCCCAGCGTAAAAAACCCAAACCCCTGCCTATGGTTGCGGCTCCGATGAACCGCCGACCTGTCCCGTCCGCTTTGCCGTGGCTGCCGCATCGCTGCGGTTGCGCTCGCTCGCCCGGAGGATTGCGGAACACTCCGTTCCGCCGCTGTCGGCATCCGGCCCGACTTCCCAGCCTGCAAAAAACGCCCACGTTCTCGGTTACCCCTGGACTTACCGGCACTGCCAGGGCGACCCGCCCCGCCGGGTGGAGGGGCAGACGGTTTCAGTCCTCAAATCTCAAAAATGCTGTTCTCCTTCGGCGGAACTCAGCGTAACGCCGAACTTCTTCGCCAGGGCCATGCCGTTGACATACTGCTCGCAGGCCGGAATGCCCGCCGCCCGGAAAAAGGCCTTCTTGGCCGCCTCATCCTGGAACACCACCATGCAATAAAATTCCGCGCTCTGCGCCTCCTGCATTTCCTGCATGGATCTGGACCGGGCTTCGCGTACCTCCCGTACCTTGTCCTTGGTGGCCTCTACCTCGGGCGTGTCCTCAAAAAGCGTGGCAAAGCGCGGATCGCCGTCGAAAAGAAAGGCCATGTCCGAATCCGTAAAGCCCATTTCCTCCGGCGTCAGGCCGCCGTCTTCGATCATCTGCCCCAGCCGGTCGATGTCGAACTCGCCCTGGACGCTGGGATTATTCAGAATGACATTGAGCTGCTTTTCCTCCCGCTCAGGCACATCAAGGGCCGTGACGCGGATTTCATATTCGGCGGTCTTCGCCGGGTAGCCTTCAAGAAAATCGACCTGCTTCAGGCGCTGGTGCCCGGCTACCAGATTGCCGGTACGCCGATTCCAGAACAGCGTGCCAATCAGTCCATGCTTTTCGATGGCCTTGCGCAGCCGCTTTTCCTGACCTTCGCCCATGATGCGCGGGTTGTACGGGGCCTCGCGGATCTGCGAGCGCAAAATGTAGATTTCCTCGCCCTTCTGATACTGGGTGCGCCCTTTCACCGCGCCCGACACCGACTTTCCGGTCGCGCTCATGCCCCCTCCTTTACTCCGCCCGCTGCGGGCTTCTCATGCTCGCGTCGGTTACGGTCAGCCCGAACTCATACTGAGCCACAGCCGTTCCCACCAGCGGGAACCAGGACCGCAACATCTCATAGTCGCCCGGATAAAATTTGCGGATTTGGTACATATCCCGTCCCATCAGCGAACGGAACGAAAAGCCCAGGTGCCGGGACTCTGGCGCGATCTTGAGCCGGTGGTGCCGGATGTAGCTCATCACGTCCGCCTTGCTCCAGTGCGCCACGGGAAAGAACCGCCCGCGCCTGTCGTTCACCACGCCGCCGTCGCCCTTGATCATGGCCCGGCGCACGATGGAATCCGCGATGCGTTCCCCGGCCGCGATCCACCAGATACCCGTCACAGAGCGGACATGGGTGTACACGTCCAGAAAGCTGATCAGCGGCAATTCATAGTCCGGCTGCCGGTATGTCCCGTAGCGCAGCCATTCGGCCAACATGGGATGGGGCACGACGAGCGGGGCCACGCCGTAGCGTTCCTCCACCCAGCTCAGACACGCCCGCTGAAACGAGAGCACCGGCCCGAGCTGCATGAACACCACCCGCACCTCGTCAAAATAGCGAGCGCACAGATCAAGCGTCACCGCCGAGTCCTTGCCCCCCGAATAGAAGACAATGACCCGGCGGGTAATGGTTGCGGCGGTCCGCACGCCGTCAAAAAGCAGCGTTGTGGCCGCCATGCCGACTAGCCCCCTGAACCGCCGGCACCCCGGCTGCGCAGGATGTTCCGACCGAAGGTGCCCACGTCCCGCGTGCTCTTACGGCCGTCGCTGGTCGAACCGGTTCTGTAGGAAAAACCGGAGTTGGAGCGGGCATACCGCGCCTGGCGCTGGTAACTGGTCCGATTCATACGAACCTCCAGGAAAAAAGATTGCTGTTCATTGCCTCTGACGCCTCCCGGCCCCGTGGGAACCGGGAAATGTTCACATTCCACCGTCCGGATCATCCTTGTCGTCGTCAGGCAGGGACTTTTCCACGGACGACACCAGCTTCTTCCGCCCCCGGCGCACAATAAGCGCGAGCAGCTTCGGCACGCGCCAGCCCATGCGCTCCAGATGGGCGATGATGGATACCGTGTCCGTCAGGATCAGGTAGGCCAGAAAAAACTTGACCAGCGGCACCTGAAATCCAATGGCATGGGAGAGCGCCACGTCCACCCACCAGACCAGAATGATGTACACGCAGTAACAGGGGAACTTGGCGACGCCCCGCGCCATGATCCGGCAGCGGAAATGCCCGCGCCGCACAGCTTCCCACATGCCCAGGGCGAAATCCGCTACAAGGGAAATCAGGGTCAGCGCCACCAGCATCGGATCGGCTCCCAGCACCCCGGACACCCAGGCCAGCAGCGCGCCGAAAGCCGCCTTTTCCGGCAGCAGGTCAAAGAGGCTCCGCGAGTAATACACAAATCCCTCGATGGGGTTGACGTTATTGACCATGGCGGGCCTCCCCGACGCTCTCCCCGAGCGCCACCTTGTCGCGGTTGCACTGGCCGAGCGCGTCTTCCATGCCGAACCCCCATTGCAGCAGATCCCCATTGGTGGCTCCCGGCTTGGGAAACTCAGGCCCCGGCCTCGGCTCCATGAGCCAGGCCGGGGGAGTGAAATAGACCGGCACGGGAACCGTGACCACCTGGTCAACGGTTTTTCCGCAGCCGGAACACAGAATCAGGCAAAGGCTGATCAGCCCAAGCGCGCACTTTTTCATCGGTCCGCCTCATGGTTTCCCAGACGCCCTGGCGCTGGTCTTTTTCCGCCGCGGCTTCCCGGTTCGCGTTTTCGCGGCGGTCCAAAGCGGACTCCGTGCGTTCCGTCTGCCTCGCCTGCGCGTCGATCATCACCCCCTGGGCCTGCGCCGCCGCCTCCAGCTTGCCCGCATTGGTCTGCACCTGTGCCAGCCTGCTTTCCGCGCGGTACAACATGCCCCCCAGCACCACCAGAGCCACAACCAGCACACAGGACAGCCCGGCAAAGAGCTTGCCTGACAGGCTCATGCCAGCTCCTTGAGCAGTTCGCTCTCAAGCCGCCTCCGGCCCTGATAGCCGGTCCAGAATCGCCCGGTTCCCAGGCGGTAGGCGGCGTCGGTCCAATTCTGAGTGACGAACGCCTTCCAGGTGTTGGGATACTTGCGAGGCGACTTGACCCCTCGCTGGTATTGGATGCTGACGATGGCCGCCTGAGCCTGCCAGGGCAGGGACGCAAAAGTGCCGTGATCGGTGGCGGCGTCGTAGTAGGCGGAAATTTTGCTGATGTGGTGGTTGAGCATGGCCTCGTCCAACTCGTCGGCGGCGGCCTGGCTGAGCGTCAGCGGCAGACGGTGCAGCGCGTCCACGGCGGCGGCCCTGCTTTGCTCCAGATAGGGCATGAGTTTGTAGACAACGGCATTGCTCACGCCCATGTTGCGCAGCGTGTTTTTGTCCGTCTGGCCCAGGTCCACGCCCGTGCCGATGGTCACGCCGGACGCGCCCATGGGAACGTATCGTTCGGGGTTCGGGCCGCCTTTATAATTGGCCGTGCCTCCCGTGGTCAGGTTGCAGGGGATGTACCCGCACACCTGCTGCGGCCCCTCGAAACCGGGACGGCGAAGAACATCCTGAATTTTGTCAGTATAGATGGGCATGGCTATGCTCCTGCTTTTTGGCAGAAACGTAGCACGGCAACGCCGCCGCTCCCCGCTATCTCCCGAAACAGCGGGGAATCGAGGCGAAAAAGGGGATTGACATGACCTGTGATAAAAATAG
Source organism: Desulfovibrio fairfieldensis (assembly GCF_001553605.1). Lineage (NCBI taxonomy): Bacteria > Pseudomonadati > Thermodesulfobacteriota > Desulfovibrionia > Desulfovibrionales > Desulfovibrionaceae > Desulfovibrio > Desulfovibrio fairfieldensis. Next base: position 1,094,257 of record NZ_CP014229.1, on the reverse strand, counting down.
TATACCTATACCAGACTCAATTTTCTCCATTTTTATAAAAATTAAGGACATATTAAAGTACGTTTTTGAGCATAAAAATTAAATAACATATCAATTTTACATATAAAAATTATATAAAATATTGTATTGACAATCAGTCTATTAAATGAGACTTAGCCCTCTAAGAGGAGGTAACAATGAAATCGTGGGAATTCGAGGACGCCTTCTGGGAAACCGAAGGCATCCAAATCGTTATTCGCGCTCCGCGGAATGAGGACGTGCCGGATTATAGCTACGAACGAGCTTGTTCAGGGAATACAACGCTGGCAGAGCTTCGTCGTGGTCGGCTCGCTGCTTTGGGAGAAGAGTTTGAGTACGAAATTATAGATGGAGACAACGAAACGCCGAATGGCAAGACAAAACTGTCGACTATCCGCGATTCGTATGACTGAAATTTCCCGTTCGCGGGAAAAAGCGAAGCCGCCGACAACCCGAAGGCCGCCAGCGGCTCCTTGACCAGAAAACAAAACCTAGAGACTTTTGTTTTTACTGGGAATTATCCATCCGGTCAAGGTGTCGGCCCACAGGAGTTTCTGCATGCAGAAACACTCTACAGGTGCGCCCAAAGGCCGCCAAACTTGGATGGGGAAGGTGAATGGCGTAATGGTTCGCTTTGTGAAGTGCTTCCGCCACTGGAGATCAGGCAAGATCATCAGGGCCGAGGACTACGGAAAAAAAGCGTTCATCATTCCCCTTCATCGTAACCACTAATCTCAACACGGCCTCCCGCATGCGGGGGGCCGTCTCTGTTTTTTTCCTTCCCCGTTGCGCCACTGCACATACCACGCCCACAGTTCCGCCGCTTCCACCTTGGGCATGTCACCCTCCATCACCACAGGCGCACCAGCGGCGATCATATCCCGCACCTTTTCTTCGGACGTGCGCAGCGTGGCCGCGATATTCTTGTAGCCGCGCAACACCTGCACCGGCCGGACAATCATTGTTTCCTGGCTCATCGCATTCCCTCTTCCTCATGGGGTTCATATTCCTTGTTCAACAGGCGCACCGTCGTGACCAGCAAATGCAGGGCCTCGGTCTCCACACGCTCCGGCGATTCCAGCTTTTCGACGGCCTGCACCAGTTCGCCGTATTCGGCTCCCACCCGACCCAAAGCCTGATAGATGCCATCGGCAAAGACAGGATGCTTGCACCGCGCTTCCTGCATGGCCTCGGCCAGCCGGTACAGCGCCTGTTCACCCCGTATGGCCGTGCCGTTTCCAATAATCTCCAGGCAATCCCGTACCGCGTCCGCGTTCACGATTCAGCCTCCATATACTGTTGAATGGTCGCCCGTGCCTCATCCCACCCCCGGCAGACAGTGACCTGATAGCCCTGGGCCGCGAGCAGTGCGAGCATGTCTTCCTGCTCCCCGCTTACCCGGCCCCCGGTTCGCCGTTTGTTTTCCACGAACAGACCATGCCGGCGCCCGCGCGGCACAGCCAGCAGCAGATCGGGCGCACCCGCGCGCAAGCCCTCGGCCTTGAACCAGCGCCCAGTCGCCCGGCTGCGCTTGCCCGCATTCGGAATCGCCATGAGCAGACGTTCATCAAGGCCGCAGGCCGGGGCATACCAGCGCCACCAATCCATGAGCGCTTTTTGCTCCTCGTGCTCCGTGGGCATGGGCAACGCTTCGGGAAGACCGAGCTTGCGACCGATGCGCCGGGCCTCAATGCGCCGCACGTCTTCCAGCGTCCAACGGGCGGCCATCGTCACACCGCCTCGGCTTTCCCGGTCCTGTCTGGAAGCGCCTTGAGGAAATCACGGGGAATCGGCCTCCCGGCCCCCTCTTCCAGGGCCTGCCGCGCCTCTCCGGCCGCCAGCACAGCCGCCGCGCGCCTTTCATCTCCGATCAGGACAGGCGCGGGCACCTCGCCCAAAAATCCGTTGCTCCCGTTCCGGTTTTCCAAACGCCCGGGGAGGTGGCCGAACGTCTTGATCCCCTGGCGGCCATAGGCGGCATACATCCTGACGAAATCCCGGCGCCAGAACTTTTCCTCCGCGCCACGCAGTTCCTCGCACAGCTTCGTCCAGCCGCCGAAGCCTTTCTCAACCACGGCCATGGTCACGGGATCGTCAAAGACCACGGAACGGTAGCCGCCGTGTTCCCGTAGCGCCAGCAACACCTTGCCCGCTTCCACTTCGGCCCGATCCTCCTGGCTTCCGCCACCCAGGTGGTCAAGGAAATCCGCCACAGTTGGCATGGTGGTGTAACGGCGGGATACCATGAGCGACATGGCCGCTGCGCGGATGTCGGCTATGTCGTGTTCCCGCAGTGCCGTAAAACGGAGGCTCAGGCCCTGTTTGGTCAACGTCTGGCTGTAATTCTCGGCCAGAGCCACCATGATTTCGGCAAAATCCTTTTTGTCGGCGTCCGTCATGGCTTACCCCTCCCCCGCGAAGTCACGGGCGGCCTGCATGTTGGCGTCCTGACGACGTTGCGCCGGAGATACCCAGGGCTGTCCCCCGCCTCCGGATTGTCCGCCGCCCTTGTTCTGTTCCCTCTCCATCCACGCATTCAGGAAACGCATGACACCCTTTTGCGTTTTTTGCCGGGATGGATTGCTCAGGCACCAAGCGCGGGCTTTCGCCAACTCTCTCTCGACGTTCACCCCCGGATACGCCCGCTTAAATTCCTCAACCACCGCGCGGGAAACCGGGAACTCCGTTTTGTCCACCAGGGGAATGAGGGCCACAGACGGCTCCGGCGGCGTGGAGCCTGCCAAGGGCTTCGCGCTGATGTCTTCCTGGTCTTGCTCCCTGTCCCCTTCTTGATCCTGATCTTGCTCTTGGCTTCGGAGGGGCTTGCCAGGGGCTTCGGAGGGGCTGGGGGCGGACAGGTGATACGCCTCCCCATATTTTTCCCAGAAAGCGCGGAGAAACTTGTTTTTCGGGAGAGACGCCCATTCCTTGCGTACCCATTTCACCAGATTGTCTTTGAGGTTGAGCGGGCCGCCGATTTGAAACCGCGCCATATTGTAGACCCACACCACTTCCGAGTCTTCGTCATAGTCGCAGAACCCGGCTTCCAAGCACTTTTGAAGGGCCTTTGAAGCCCCTTGCAAGGGGAGTCCGGTATCATGCGCGAGATACGAAAGGGGCAGATAGTACAGCCCGAATGCGTTGGCATGGGGGCAGGTGACAAGATAAAGGGCCACGGCAAGCGCTTCCGGCCCCGCCCGGCGCAACTCCCGTCCTGTTTCCCCTGTCCAGAATTGGGGGGCAATGGACGCATAATCACGCATGATTTCCCCCCTTGACGATGCACAGCATTTGATTCATACTCTTTTTACAGTGAGTTTTCGAATTTGGCCCGGCTGCAACCGGGCCTTTTTTTATTCATACCGAGTCAGAATCTCGCTCAACTTTTGCGCATTTGTTGCAGCCATCAGTTACCTTCTTGTGCTTCCAATTTTGCCAGCCTGATCGGGCAACGCTCCTCACACCAGTCCCGCCTTACGCCATACACCCCGCTCGGAGACGGAACGGTAAATTCCCCAATTCCACACAAATCCGCCCTGCACATCACTGAACGGCCCGTGCGCGTCAATCTGCCGTGCGAACAACCCGAGGCGGTGTGTTTCTTGCTGTCGTCGATCATGCCCATCCCTCCGCGTGCCCGGATAACATTCCCATCATTGGCAACGGCGCACGTACCGGAAGATCCCAGGTGGCTGGCCCGTTGTCCCTTACGAGCGCTTCAACCATCTCCGGCGGCACGGAATTGCCGCACATGCGTATCTGCGCGGTTTTTGTCAGGCGCTTTCCGCCCGGAAGCTCGTCAATGATGTAATCCGGCGGGAAGCCCTGCGCCGTATAGAGTTCTCGCGGCGCAAGCATCCGCATGAGGATATCCATGATGCGAAGGACGACGCCCTCATAGACAAATTCCGCTTCGTCCTCCGGGCCGATGACGCCCCAAGCGCGCAAAAATTCTCGGACCTGCTCGTATCGCCCTGGTTCGGAACCTTTCCGTGCCTCGGCTTCCACCAACCCCATGCGGGCCTTGGCGGTAATGGTGTGCATGGGCTCGCCCACGTCCGCAGCCTTGGCCGTGCCATAGTATTTGACCAGACATGCGGACGTAAGGGCCATACGTTCTTTGCTGGTCAGGGTATGGAACGGCTCATCCACGCCCGAACAGTCCGACTTGCCGTAATATTTTGTGATGCAGGCGGCCACGAGTGCGTCATGGTTGCACTGAGTGATTGTAGGATGCGGGGCGTCCACTCGTTGACCGATGGACCGGCCGAACTGGCGGGAAAGTACCGGAGCCACAAGGCCGAACCTGTTTTCCGTGGTCTGTGTCGGGAGCGGACGGCCCAAGTCCTGACCGCGAAAATCGTCGGGCTTCTTGGCCCCGTAATAGGTCACGATGAACGGCTCCGCCGCCTGGAGGACATATCGCCGTAAGCCCTCGGCAATACGGCGCTGTGTGGCGAGAACCAACGGCTTTTTTCGGTCGAAAATACTTTGCGAGGGGATAGACCAGTCAATGCACTCCGCCGCCGTGCGCCACGGCAGCAGTTTTCCGGCCAGCACTTCGGCGGATTTCAGGTTGCCGTGTGTGGGCGCGGGCCAGACGATGGGCCCCTTGTCCCGCCGCGCCACAACAAAAAGCCGCCGCCGCGTGGTGGGCGCGCCATAGTCGCAGGCTCTCAAAAGCCGCCATTCCACCCGGTAGCCCAGCCGCACAAGCCGTTTCCGCCACGCCGCAAAGGTGGCCCCGGCCTGCTCTTTGATTGGCTGGCCGTTTTTATCCAACGGTCCCCACGTCAAAAATTCCTCCACGTTCTCCAACGTGATAAGGTTCGGGTGCGTGTCTTCCGCCCAGCGAATAACTACCCACGCGAGGTCGCGGATATACTGAGACTTGGGCTTGCCGCCCTTGGCCTTAGAAAAATGCGTGCAGTCCGGCGAGGCGTGCAGAATCGCCACGGGATGCCCGCCTGTGGCTTCCAAGGGCAGCACCCGGGTGATGTCGTTTTGCATGTGCCGTGTGTGCGGATGATTCGCCCTGTGCATGGCCAGAGCTTCGGCGTCGTGGTTGATGGCGATGTCCGGGTCGCGTCCCAAGGCCCAGGCAAGGCCGGTCGAGGCTCCGCCACCGCCCGCAAAGAGATCGACGATCAAGCCGTTCATGCCGCTCCCCGCGTATGTTCCACGTCGCACAGGTCAAAAAGGCTCGGCGCGGAGACGTCCTGTTCGGCGGCGCGCAGGTATTTCACGCCGTCCAGAAAATACCCGGCGTTGAGTTCGCAGCCGCAGCCCCGGCGGCCCAGCATCACGGCCCGGTAGGGCACGGTCATCAGGCCCCCGAAGGGATCATAGACAAGTTCGCCGGGATTGCTGTAGCGGTTGATGATGCGATCAACGATGTCGAATTGCAGAGGGCAGACATGTTGTTGCAGGCCACGCTGCGCCTGCTTGCCGTTGAGCGTGCGCATGCGCGTGACGTCATGCCAGACCCATTCCGAATGACTGCCCGGAGCCAGGGCCATGAATGTACACGGCAGCGCGCCCTTGGCGTCCAGGCGCTCGCCGATGCGCACATGCTCCTCATAGTCGTAAATGTCCGCCAGACTGGCCTTGGTAAAATAACCGGCCAGCACGTCGGGCGTGAGGGTCGCCATTTCATCGGCGGTCATCAGACGGTTGCCGCTGCTCCGCCAGAAGGCGTGCGCGTCTATCTGCCAGCGGGCCCGGCTGTATTCGTTCTTGCCCTTGCCGACCGGCTCGTCGGCATAGCCGCGGCTGCGGTCGCTCTGCGGTTTGCGGAACAGCAGGATGTATTCGGGGCTGCCCACACCCATTTTGGTGCCGTCCTTGCACTGCTCGCTCCAGCCAAGGCGGTAGGTCTGATTGTTCTCGCGCACCACGTCCGTCACCACGGTGATCATGCCCATGTAATGGAATCCGTGCCGGATGCCGTGAAAGATGGCCTCGGCGTGGAAAGGGCTGACGGTGGGCGCGCCAGCGCCGGTGACGTTGCCGAACAGAATCCGGTCCTTGACGTGGCAGGCGTATATCCGGCCCGGTTGCAGCACGCGCAGCAGTTCCGGCGTAAGGAAGTCCATCTGCGCCCAGAAGTGGGCATTGTCGTCGGTATGCCCGAAGTCGTTGACCGACGGCGTGTATTCGTAATGATTGCTGAACGGAATGGATGTGCAGATCAGGCCTGCGGAGTTCTCCGACATGCGGCGGGTTTCCTCCACACAGTCATTGTTGACCGCCGTGAAGTGCTGCCCCCGCACCTCTATACGCTCCACGCCGATGGACCGGCGCAACTCCTCCGCCATCCCGGCGGCGGACAGGCCGTATTGTTTGATGATCTCGCTCATGCGCTTCACCATCTCCTCATGCCGCCGCCATTTGGCTTGCAGGGCTTCCAGCACCTGGGCCTCGGCATCAGCGTAAATGATATGAATGTGGCATTCCCGCTCCTGCAGGAAGCGGTGAATGCGGTGGATGGCCTGAATGAAGTCGTTGAACTTGAAGCCGATGCCTAGAAAGATGGCCATACGGCAGTGGCGCTGGAAATTGCAGCCCGAGCCGGAAAGGACCGGCTTGCTGGCGAACAGGGGGAAGTCGCCGTTGGAGAAGTCCACAACCCGGTTTTCGCGCTCGTCCAGATCCATGCCGCCGTGGATGTCCACCACAGTCGGCACGGCCTGCCTGATGGCGTGGCGCTCGGCCTCCTGGTCATGCCAGATGATGCAGTGCTCGCCGGGTGCGGCGTCGAGAATGTCCCGCATCTTGGCTATGCGCGCGGGCAGACTGTTACGCTTGACCCGACTGGCCGCCTGCAGGCCCATGGCCGCGTTGTCCACAAGCTGCAACTGGCCGTGCTTGTCGCAGGCCTGCGGCAGGCCCGTCGCCACCTTGTGATAATGGACGTGAAGCCTGGGCAGATCATATCCCTCATCGGAGCAGCCCAGATCGGACGGCTTTTGCAGGAATACGGCCCAGGAGTTGACCCACAGCCAGAACTCGCGCTCCATATGCGGGTACAGGGTCAGATGGTTGGCCTTGGTGCTGTCGCGCTTGAAAAAGCGGGTCAGGGCCTGGCCGGTATCCATGACGCCCAGAAAACCGGCATAGTGGATCAGCTCCTTGTAACGGTTGGGGCTGGGCGTGGCCGTGGCCACAAAGCGGAACTTCACGGCGTCAAAGAGCGTAAGAAAGGTCTGATAGGTCAGGCTGCCGAAAGAGCGCAGCACGCTGGCTTCGTCCAAGGACGCGGCATTGAACTGGTCCACATGCAGGCGGCCGTCGCGCACGGATTCGTAATTGGTGAGGTACAGGCCCGGGCCGCTGATTTCCTCGTCGCGCCGGATGAAGGCAAGGCCCATGCCCAATTTGGCGGCGTCAGCCCTGAACTCCTGCCGCACGCCCAGAGGGGCGATGATGAGCTGGCGGCCGCCCTCCTTCCAAGAGATCTGGCGCATGATTTCAAGTTGCATGAACGACTTGCCCAGGCCGAAGGCCGCGAACACTGCGCGACGGCCCCCCAGCAGCGCCCAGCGCACGATATCGCGCTGGTGCGGCTTCAGCATGGGGTGGATGGCATCTGCCGGGACGGTAAAGCCGGAATGTCGCGAAATGGCCAGCTTGGCTTCGAGGAAGGAGCGGTAGAGGGTATTGCACATCACCTTTTCCCTCGAATACGCCGAAACAGGGGCCGTGCATCAAACCCGGCCTTTTCAAGCGTCATGACCACAGTCTGCCGCAGATCATTGGTGGCGAAATCCAGGGCGCCAAGCACCTCTTCAACGGACCCCGCTCCCTCCGCCAGGCGGTCACAGTCCTCATGTAAGCGCACCACACTCGGCACATCCTGAAGCATTTCCCGCTCCATGTTAGGGGCGTCCGGCTCAAGAGCATTCAGGGAGGTCGGAACCAGGCCGAAATGGGCGCACAGCGCGTACAACGGTTCCAGATTCCCGGTGATCTCCATGACTCGCACCATGTCGCCGATTTTGGTGCATGGCGGCTTCATACGTCCGTCGCCCAGCTTACGCGGCTGCGGGTTCAAATCCTGGTACACTGTGCGCTCGGCCCGGCCATCCTCCATTAGCCGGGGCGCAATGGCCGCGATGCCTCCGGGGTAGCTGCTGGCCGCGTTGTGGACGAGTCGTGCGATACGTTGCGAAAGTTCACTCATTTTCTTTTTTCCTGCGCTTGCCATGACTGGCAGGATCACGGCATGGAAATTTCAGCCCCCGCCCTGCTCCGTCTTACTGCCCGTCCACGCTACTGGCGTATTGCCGTTATCCTTCCGGGGCGCATCCTCTGGCGCACATACAGCCGCGCGGAGTACTCGACGCCGGACGATGCGGTGCGGCGGTGCCTGGCGGGGCTAGTACTTCCCAGCGGCATACAGCCACAGACAGACCAGCATTCCGAAGAATGCCGCCACGGATACGCCGAACCATGCGACCGGCTCCCAGCCATAGATGACGACGAAGCTACGCAGCATCCCCGCCCCCTTTCCCCGGTTCGGGTTCGGGCGGCGTGGTGGGGGTGACTGTAGGTTTAACAAGGTCCGTAAGCGGAATTTTTAACCGTTCTGCATATCTGAACGCGGAGCGTAGAGACAAACTCCTGATGCCATAGTAGTGCGCAAGGACAGTCCCCTTGGGAATCCCATGCGCGATGACGTCAGAAATCGTAAGACCGTGGGCACCTAAAGCCTTCCGAAAAACTGTTTCAGTTTTCATGCTTCTATTTTATACAAAAGTAAAAGTAATATGCAATAAATTTTTACATATAGAGATTTGACAAATGTATAAAATTGGGGTCGAAAGAAAATATGGGAAATTTCTTTGATACCGCAGTATTAGCCATCAAACAGGCTATAGAGAAAAGCTATAATGGGAATGTCAGTCAGGCGGCACGCGCATTAAACATCAGCGTTCCGACTCTCCATACATGGATAAAGGGTGATAGGAAACCGAGCTTAGAAAAACTTTCACCTCTCCTTGATGCTCTTGGAGCAACAATTTCGCTGCCGGAAGCCGATGCCTCACGTGACGTCTGCTTCGTCAACGCCAAGGTCGTCCCGGCCGGAGAGTATGCCACGCCGCCAGTTTCCGAAGACTATATAGCTGCGCCCCTGGTAGGCGAAGTAGGTGCAGGGCCGGGCTATCTGCCGGAAAACGACGTCAAAAGCTGGTTCCTCGCCTACAAGAACCTGCCTGCCATCAGGCACCGCCGAAATTTAATTGCTGTGGAAATCGGGCATAATTCCACGTCCATGCTGCCCACCTTAAATCCCGGTGACATCGTACTGGTGGACCGTGACGACCGCGACGTGACCAAGCCCGGACACATGATGCTGGTGCTTGACCCTGACGACGGTTCCGGCATGGTCAAGCGGGTCAGCATCACTGAGCGCAAAGACGATTTTCAGATCACCTATTACAGCGACAACGGCTCAAAGTGGCCGCCCATGGTTTACAGCCTGAAGCATGACTTCTGCGACGACTGGGACAAGGCTATTGTGGGCCGCGTCATCTGGGCGTGGACGGACGTGAGGGAGAAGTAGGAGATAGAACGAGTCAAAAATACGGAGAATGACATGCCGGTAACCTATTATCATGTAACGCATCCTCTTATTGGTGCCGGGAGCGTTATAGAAAATGGGAATTTTGGTAGACTCCTAGAAAAATATATGCCGGGATTCGGGGATATCAGCACGCTTTACAGAGAAGAAATTCTGGAACTCATTCGCAAAGAGCAATATCCAGAAAAACCGAGTCGGTTTAATTCCATATTTTTGCTCGATACTCTAGAAAATGCAGTTATCTACAGAAATTTCAACGCGAAAAATCAAAATATATATAAAGTAAAGGTCATTGACCCTGAGAAGCCAACTCATAAGGGTTTTTGGTGTCCCCCTTTTCCCATTGGAAATTATCGTCAATATTGCTTTGAATATGCAAAAATATATTGGAAAGGTGAAATAAAACGGATCAACATCATGAATGATAATATCAATACCCCTGTTATCCCGGTTGAAGTTATTGTTGAATCTGCTGTGAGAGTAGTTGCAAGGATTGTAGAGTAGGCTTCCTGCATATTTCTTTATCGGCACAATGCGGACAATGGACATTATTTTTTACAGGGAAAACACACGTATCTACCCTCTTTGCTACGTAGACGTGGAAGGTATTCTCGTGTTTATCGCCTGATGACCTGCTGTTTTTCTGAGACATAATCTCGCTCCTCTCCCCCCGCCCCTCACTTGAGGGGCTTTTTGTGCCCGTTGACCGGGATGCCATCACGCCGGAACTCGCGGCGTATTTTTTTATAAGCTAATTTTATACTTTTGTAAATTTTTATTGACTTTGATTTTACATTTGCATAATTTGATTTTGCCAACGGGGAAGAGCGGCGAACACGGGCTACGGCCCAGAGTAGCCACAAAGCCGGAACCGGAGGCGACCCCACAAGTACCGAGCACGGCAAGCCGCAAGCGGCCAAGGCAGAGGGTGGATGCCCGGCGACGCCCAGGCGCAGCGGGAAGGCAGGCGACGGCAGGGAAGGGGTGATACGACTACCTCAAATCATGCGGATTCAGGACTGAATATGTTGGATGTTTTGGGGGAAATGAAGTCTTTCGCTTTCATACAAAACAAGAACACGAATAGGGGACGCCATGTCGTCGCATTGGGAATGGATGGAAGAAGTCATTCGGAATCATGATGCCGAACACCCCTTTGCCCCGGAAAACGGCCAGCCGTTGAAGTTCAAGCCCGGAGACAAGGTTATCTACACAAACGATTATGGGGTTAAATTCAATCTACGAGTTACAGACTACTACAAGCCGGAAAAACCTTGTTCATTATATGCGTGCGGCGCTCGCTATTTACTAGATAGAGATTGCTATTGGATGCCAGTAAAAGAAGATTCTCTCGTAGTTGAACAGTAATTTTTCTTCTGACTTGCCGCGTCGCAAGACGCGGCAGGAATTGAAACAGAATTTATAAAGGAGGCAAGCCATGTGCTATGGAATGGGATGCAGCCATGAACAATTTTCGACAGGAACGTGTACAGACCCGCGCCGCTGCGCCATTGCGGAGCAAGCGCGGGAAGAGGAAACACGCGCCCGCCGGATCGCCAGCCTGCGCGCTACCCCCTATCTGTGCCCGGAATGCGACGAACGCGGAAAGGCCGCCTATCTCAAGCAAGACGGTTCTCTCTACCTCTGCCCGAAGTGCGGGACGGAATACGACGCTGCCGCGTTGCTGGACGCCTACCAGGGCATGCATGACGACCTGATTTCTGACGCGGAATGGGCGGCGGCCAGAATGGAAGAACTCAAGGCCGCCCACCCCGCGCTTGTGGAAGAAACCACGGAACCGGAAAGCCCGGCACAGGCCGCCCCGAGAAAGGCCGCGTGATGGGGCTCACAGTTCTGCCCGCCGTCTCGTGCCCGTATTGCGGCCGCCCGGCCAAGCTGGTCAACGGAGCCGCCATATACGGGCCGGGAAGATTCACGGATCTGTTTTTCTGGCTCTGCCGGGACTGTGCGGCGTGGGTAGGCTGTCACAAAAACAGCCGCCGCGCGGCCCCTATGGGCAGACTGGCGAACGCGGAACTTCGCCGCTGGAAATCCAATGCGCATGCGGTCTTTGACCCTCTCTGGAGGACCGGCCCCCTCAGTCGGGCCGACGCCTACCGCAAACTGGCAAAAGCCCTGGGCACCTACCCCGAATCCCGATTTTGCCACATCGGCTGGATGGACGTGGAGCAGTGCAAAGCAGTGGTGCGGATATGCCAGGAATGGAGATAGAAAAATGACCAGAGCAGAAACAGCGCAATTCATTAAGGACCGGGCTCAGACGCTCGAATATGAAGCCCGCCAATACCCCCGCACGGCCAAGACCGCGAGTGAATGGCTGATCCGTGCGGCGGAATGGACCAGAAAGCACGGGGACAAAGGCGTGTGCGTCAGGCTCATTCTCCAGTCGGTCCGCCTTGATATTTTCCGGATGTGCCCGAGCCTGTTCCCCCGAAAACGCGCCCGCCAGCAGCCGGGATGCGGGAGCGCCGCGTAATGGACATGGACCGCTCGACATTTCTCGCTCAGCGCCGCACCGGCATCGGCGGGTCCGACATGGCTGCGCTGCTCGGCGTGGACCAGTTCGGCCGCACCGCCCGCGACGTGTGGGAAGACAAAATTTTCGGGCGCCCGGACGACACGGACAGTTCCCCGGATTTCCAGCGCGGTCACTATCTGGAACCGATTGTGCGCGACATGTACGCCCGCGAAACCGGCTGGACCGTCCAGACGCCCCCCATGCAGCGCCATTTGAGCGAAACATGGGCCATCGCCAACCTGGACGGCATCGCGCTCCCCGACGACGGCGCTCCCGGCGTCCTGGAAATCAAAACCCCGCGCATGGCCGGCTTTCTGGCAATGGAGCAGGGAGGGGCGACCCATCAATATCTTGTGCAAATTCAGCACTACCTGGGCGTCACCGGGCTCAACCGGGCCGAACTGGCGGTATTCAGCGCGGAAATGTGGCGCATGATCCGCCTGCCCATTGAGCGCGACGACGCGCTGATCCACGCCATGTGGGACATCGCCCGCGATTTTTGGGAGCGATATGTCCTGACGGCGATTCCCCCTGAAGCAGACCTCGCCGGAAACGTGAACTTGCCGCCTCTTGATCCGGCCCTGGCGCGCCTGGACAGCCCGGAATGGACAACAGCGGCAGCCGCATGGCGGGAAGCCCGCGCCATCCTCAAAGACGCCGAAACCTATGAAAAGCATTGCCGGGCCGCGCTCGTTACCCTTGCCCAATCCACCGGAAAGGCTCGGGTACGCGGCGCGGGAATTGCCCTGAACATCGACAAACACGGAACCCCGCGCCTGCGGGATTTGATGGAGAAAGCAGCATGAGCCAGCATCCGAGCAATATCCCCACTCTGCCCGCCAGCGGAAATGCGACCCTGGCCGCGCAAAACAACCAAGTTGCCGCGCCCGAGTCCGCAATCGCATCGGCTGATCAGCAACGGGCCATCGCCGAAGTCCAGGCGGCTTTAGTTATCGCGGCCAGCCGTCCCCGCGACGAAATCAAGGCCCGTGAACGCCTGATCACGGCGTGCAGCCGCCTCAACCTCGCCAAAAGAGCCCTCTATGAATACGAGCGCGGCAAAGAACCGATATCCGGCCCCTCTATCCGGCTGGCCGAAGCCGCGGCCCGCGCCTGGGGCAATATGACCTACGGCTTCCGCGAAATGAGCCGCGACCAGGGAAAGTCCGAAGTCGAAGCCTATGCCTGGGACTTGGAAACCAACACCAAGGCCATGCGCCAGTTTGCGGTCAAACATTGGCGCGATACCAAAAAGGGCGGGTACGCGCTGAAAGACGAGCGGGACATCTACGAACTCGTTGCCAACTACGCGCAACGCCGTGTCCGCGCGACCATCCTCGAAATCATTCCCGGAGACGTGATTGAAGACGCCGTGCGCCAGTGCGAAATCACCATGAATGCGGAAGTCGGGGACATCAAGGAAGCCAGGAAAAACATGCTGGCGGTGTTCCAGCCCTTCGGCGTGCTTCAGGAACACATTGAAGCCCGGCTCGGGCACCGCCTTGACGCGATCCAGGCCGGGGAAATCCTGCGCCTGTGGAAAATCTACAACAACATCAAGGATGGAGTGAGCAAGCCGGAAGACTGGTTCGACATGACCATCAAACCCGCTGATGCCGCCACGGCGGCCAAGGCGGAAGAACTCAAGGGCCGTCTTGCCAAGGAGAACGCCAAACCCGCCGCGCAAGACGCCCACGCCGCCGAGTCCCCGTCCGGCCAGCAGGCAACGTTGGCCGCGAATGCGCCTGAACGGGACGGCACCACGCAGATTCCCTGCCCGAATCGTGACGGCGCGCTTGTGGAAGCGGCCCAATGTCCCTCCTGCCCCAGCTATACGGACGCCTCGGGCATGTTCTGCCCCTCGTGGCAAGGGGAGAAATAACCATGACTCAGACCGAAGCGGCTCTTGATCTCAACGTCCAAAGCACCCTGCCTTCTCTGGCTTTCAATTACGAAGGGCTCAAAGCCTGGGCCACGGACGTAACCGCCAAATACACTGATCTTGTCGTTACGGAAGAATCCGTACCGGACATCAAAAAGGATATGGCCCGCATCAACGCGACCAGGGCCGCCCTGGAGGAAGCCAGAAAAAAGGCGGTCAAGAACGTCTCCGCGCCCATCGAAGCATTTCAGCAACAGGCCAAGGAAATCACGGGCATTTTCACCCGCGCCTATGCCGCCCTTTCCGAACAGGTGAAGGGGATTGAGGCGCGGCAGCGTGAGGATCGGAAAACTTCCGTGCAAGCCATGATCGCGGAGGCCTTTGCGGCTCGGCCCGCCCTGGCCCCGTTCGACATATCCATCAGGGACGAATGGCTCAATGTCCGCGCCTCGAAAAAGGGCATCCGGGAAGCGATAGCGGGCATCATTGAGTCTCGTGTCCGGGAAGAGGCCGAGCAAAAGCGGCTGGAACAGGCCAGGCAAGAACGCACTCTTGCGATTGAGAACCACGTCAAGGACCTGAATGCCCGTCATGGTCTGGAGCTTTCCCTGGCCCGATTTATGACGCCCGATCTGTGCAGTCTCGACACGCCCCTGGATGAATCATTCAAGGCCATCAATGCGGCCTTTGCGACGGAACAGACGCGGCTGGATGCGGCGCAGCCACAGGCAATACGCACTGTGTCATCCGCTCCGGTTGTGCCCCAAGCGTCTCGAACGGTTACGGCGGCCTCGGTCCCTCCTGAAACCGCCCCGACAGCCTCCTCGGGCCAGGAAATCCGGTTGATGCTGATGCTTTCCTATCCCCCGGATAAGGAAGCCTCCATACAGATTGCCATCTCTCAACTCAAAGAACTCTGCACGTCATGCGGCGTGCGCAAAATATAGCTGGAGGTGTCTGCAACACCATGTGCCAATTCAATTTCCCCGAGGCCTATGCCCGTATCCAGGAGGCGACCGGCTGTCGCACGCAAACCGAACTTGCCGCGTATCTGGGCATTCGCCAGTCCAGCATTTCCGATGCCAAACGCCGAGGCAGCATTCCCGCGGACTGGCTGCTCATCCTGCTGCGCAGGAAAGGGTTCAATCCCGACTGGCTGATTTCCGGCCAGGGTGCCCGGTTCCTCATTCCCTGCGGCTGTGCCGCAAACGCGTCGGCCGATTCCTCGCAACACGCTTAAACAAACCAAGACGGTCTGCACAGACCACAATAACCTGGAGGTAAATATGAGCATTCCCTTGTCCCTCGCCCACATGAATGGCGGCGGCATCATTGAAGCTGTGGATGAAGCCCTGGCCCAAATCGCGGAAAACATCGCTGACGTGAATACTCCGCCGGAAAAGCCCCGCAAATTGGTGCTTGAAATCGTCTTTAAACCGAATAAGGACCGCAATTTTCCCATGGCCAAGGCCACGGTCAAAACCTCCCTCCAGCCTCAGGAAGCGCAGGAAATTCCGCTGCTGCTGGACAAGGAAGATGGCAAACATCTGCTGTTCGAGGCCGCCAAGGATCACAATCCCGGCCAGCTCCGCCTTGAAGGCACTATGCCCGGCGAGGTCCACGAAAAAACCTCCAAAAACGTGACGCCTTTCAAGGCTGCACAGAGCAACTAACCATCAACCAGAGAGGATATCCAAGTGTCACAACTTATTGACAATCGCAAAGAAGCCGATGCCCATCTTGTGGGTCTTGGCCAACAACTGGAAGCCGAAAAGAAGTCCAATGTACAGACTTTCATTATGCACAAACTGGATGACGAGCGTGTGTTCTACAAGCCCGATGCTGATCATGATTGGAAAGAATTGCGCGAAGCCCTGGTGGGTACTTTGAACGTCAGCACGCTCTCGTCCATCAAGGACTACCTGACCGACAACCCCGATGGACTGGATCTTCAGAAAACCATGGTGCATGTCCGCGGACCGCAGCTCGTCGATGTCATTTCCACTCCGTTCGGTGGTTTTCGCCAGCGCGACGTTTTCATGCAGGCTCGCGCCGTCATACCGGAACATATGTTCAATCAGCATGTGTCGCCGGACAAATTCGTGCCCTGGCTACAATCATGCTTCTGCGAAAGCGAAGACCTCCAAAGCCTGTTGCAAGTTTCCGGCAATATTGTGGACACCAGCGAAGTCCATCTCCTTGATGACGGCGTATCACAGGAGGTTTCCATCCGACAGGGCGCGGCGCGGAAATCCACAGTCCCTGTACCCTGCCCCGCCGTGCTCATACCGTTCAGTACCTTTGTGGAAGTGGATCAGCCCCCGCGCAAGTTCGTCTTTCGCCTGGGTTCCGATCCCCTGACCTGCTCGCTCATCGAAGCTGACGGCGGCGCCTGGAAAATCACGGCTATCAGCTCCATTTCCGAGTGGCTTCATGCCAATCTGCCCGATGGCGTGAAGGTGATCGCCTAGCTTCCAGCACCCCGGAGAGCAGAACTATTTCCACCATCATCAGAACCGGGACAAAGGAGCCCGGTTCCCATTGATGGCAGAAACCGAGGAAAACAGCCATGCCCAATACAATCGGCATACTCTCGGGTCAGTACATCACTGCCCATAAAAAAATCAGCCGGCCACCACAGTTGAACTTGCTTGAAGCGAGATGAGAAGGCGCTAAGGAGAACAGCAATGCTTACCGCATCTCAGGTTTCCACCCTCTTGAACGTATCGCGCGCATGGGTTTATAGGAACAAACGCGCGCTTGGGGGCTTCCAGCTTTCTCCTGGGGCCGCCGTTAGGTTCTCTGAAAACCGCATAGAGCAAATAAGGACAGGAGATTATGCCCTATCAGATGCCCAACGGGAAATGGCGCGGGACGCGGATGATACAGGGCCGCGTTCGCACGAAATCATTTCCGACCAAGGCAGAGGCAAAAAAATGGGAGGCAGAACAAAACGCAGAGCGGTGGGAAGTAGAGACTTCGCCGACCCCTACGGTCTGCTGGCTTGATTTCGCTACTTCGTATCTGCGTATGGTGGAAGAACGATTTAGCCGCAAGACGTGGCAGGAAAAAAAACATTCCTTTCGCCTCTCCCTTCAAGTTCTCCCCCCTGATATGAATATTGAACACATAACCCCACGGCACGGCCTGGACGTATTGCGTCGCGTAGCGCTCACCTCGGGCAACGCCGCCAATAAGACACGCAAAAACCTTGCGGCGGCCTGGACATGGGGACAACGCTACTACGGGTTGCCGCCGGTGAACCCCTTTCTCTCTGTGGAACGGTTTCCGGCGGATCAGACGCCCCGGTACGTCCCTCCGGAAGAAGATTTCTGGAAAGTCTACGAAATTGCCGACAGCGTGGACAAGGCCTTTTTGCTGTTCCTGCTCCATACCGCAGCGCGGCGCGCAGAAGCGTTTCGTCTGACCTGGGAAGATGTGGATTTTTCCGGTCGGAAAATTCGACTGGGGACACGTAAGACCGGCGGTCGAGGGATGGAGTACGCATGGATTCCCATGACAACTGCCCTCCGAGACGCCTTGGGCGAAATGAAGATTCGGAACAGAGGAAATCCTCTTGTATTCAGTAACCGCCATAACGGAGCGCAGTATACGGCGCGGCAACACATGATGCCGGAACTGTGCAAGGCGGCAGGCGTCAAGCCTTTTGGTTTCCATGCCATCCGGCACTTGTCAGCCACGATATTGGCCTATGAAGGAATGGATATCCCCTCTGTGCAGGCCGTGCTTCGGCACAAGAACCCCAACACCACGGCTCGATATATCAAGAGTCTCGGCGTGCAGCCGGACAAGATCGAAGCCGCCTTCGCAAAAAAGAAGGGGGCGAAGGTCGTACCCTTCGCCCCCCTGGAAAAAGCGATTTGCACATAAATTTGCACATGCTCAAATCGCAAAACCTGGAAACTTGGCGTCACCAACGGGATTTGAACCCGTCTTAGCGGCTTGAGAGGCCGCCGTCCTAACCGGATAGACGATGGTGACAGCGCGTTTGTAATAGTTGGAACGGGCCGCTTTGTCAAGTGCCCGCGTGAGATATCCGGTCCGCAAAGAAGGCGTTGCCGGAACAGCGGCCATGATGCTATGTATGCCCTTGGCCCGAACGACGGCACGCAATCCATCTCGCGTGCGCCACGTCATTGCTTTTCCCGCCAGAGAAGGAAACAACGCCCATGAAAACTGTCCTCCGCCTCCTCCTGCCCGTGTTCTGCCTGATGCTGCTTACGGCCTGCGGCGGCAAACAGGTACCCACCCGCGAGGGAGATCTGCCCCCCTGGATGGGCACGCTGGCGGATCTGCGCCAATTTCCGCAGGATCTGAACGTCTACGCCAAGGCCGCCGGCCCGGACAAAGCCCTGCTCGACGCCGGGGAACAGGACGCACAGGACGCGCGCTTCAACCGGATTTTTTTCGGCCCCTGGGACATGGGCAAAACTTCCATGCGCAAACGCGATGTGGCGGCCATTTTCCGTCGGGCGCGCGGCTTCAAACGCGACGACATCCGTTGGTCCCAGACGGAATGGGATCAGATAAGCCGCAACGCTCATCTGCGGACCTTTCCCTCGCGCGCGCAGGCCGCCATTACCGTACGCAATACGGACCTGCGTGAAATGCCCACCCACGAAACCCGCTTTTCCGAGCCCACGCCCGATTCCAGGGCCAATCCCTTTGATTATTTCCAGTATTCCCTGCTGCCGCCGGGCACGCCGCTGCTCATCGCGCATACCAGTCTGGACGGACGCTGGCATTTTGTGGAATGCCCGGTGGCCGGAGGCTGGGTGGACGCCAAGGACGTGGCCCTGGTGGATCAGGAATTCAAAAGCGTCTGGCGCTCGGGCCGTTACGCGGCCCTGCTGCGCGACAAGGTAACCCTGCCCGGCGTCGGCCCCAATGGCGGCGACGGCCAGGCCAATATCGGTACCATGCTGCCCCTGAACAGCGAAAGCGCGGAAGGCGGCCTGCGGGTGCTGGTGCCGCTCAAGGGGCCGGGCGGCATGGCCCGCAGCGCGGAAGTCGTTCTCGCCAAAGGCGACGCCGCGCCCAAGCCTCTGCCCCTGACCCCCGGCAACGTGGCCAAGGTCGGCAATGTGATGATGGGCCAACGCTACGGCTGGGGCGGCATGTTCGGCGACCGGGACTGCTCCGCCCTGACCCGCGAGCTGTTCACGCCCTTCGGCCTCTGGCTGCCGCGCAACTCCGGGGCGCAGGCGCGCATGGGCGTGGTGCAGCCCTTGGAAGGCCTGAGCGCCAAGGAAAAGGAAGCCCTGATCCTGAACAACGGCGTGCCGTTTTTAAGCCTGGTGGGCATGCGCGGGCATATTACCCTCTATGTGGGCAAGTACAAGGGCCGGGCCGCCATCTTCCACAACGTCTGGGGCGTGCGCACCATTGAGGACGGCAACGACGACGCGCGCTTCATCATCGGCCGGGCCGTGGTCACCTCCATCACGCCCGGCGCGGAGCTGAAAAATCTATACCGGCCCATGACCTTTGCCGACCGGCTGCGCACCCTGTCCACCCTGACGGGATCACGCCCGTGAACCGTATTGAGCTGCTGATCACGGCGGACACGGCCGGGCGACGCCTGGACCGCGTCCTGCGGGACGCCGCGCCCGGCCTTTCGCGCGCGGCCCTGCAAAAGGCCGTGCTTGCCGGGCGCTGCCTGGTGGACGACCTGCCCGTGTCCCGGCCTGACGCCAAAACCCGTCCGGGTCAGCGAGTGCTGCTGGAGTTGCCGCCAACGGAAAACGCGCTCAGCCCCGAGGAAGGCCATCTTGAACTGCTCTGGCAGGACGAAAGCCTGGTGGTCTGCAACAAGCCCGCCGGACTCACCGTGCACCCCTGCCCTTCCTGCCCGGAACACACCCTGGTGCAGCGCCTGCTGGGACGCTTTCCGCAACTGGGCAGACTGGAAGGCCTGCGCCCCGGCATTGTCCACCGTCTGGACAAAGATACCAGCGGCCTTTTGCTGGTGGCCCTGACCGAACCCGCGCGCCTGGCGCTGAGCGCGGCTTTTGCCCGGCGCGAGGTGCACAAGGAATATCTGGCCCTGGTCAGCGGCCTGCCGCCGGAACAGGGGGAATGCCGCGAGCCCCTGGGGCGCCATCCCACGGCCAAGATCAAAATGGCCGTACTGCCCGAAACGCGCGGCGGCAAGCCCGCGCATACCACCTGGAAGCGGCTCTGGAATACGCCGGATCAACGGGTTTCCTTGCTGGCCGTGCGCATCCATACCGGGCGTACCCATCAGATCCGCGTGCATCTGGCCCATCTGGGCCATCCCCTGCTGGGCGACAAGCTGTATGCGCCCGCGCCGGTGCGCGAGCTGGCCCCACGCCAGATGCTGCACGCCTGGCATCTGGCCTTCAGCCATCCGGACAGCGGAGAGGAAATGCATTTCGCCTGCCCGCCGCCCGACGACCTGCTCCAGGCGGCTCTGGCGGCCTGCCGCCGGATGCGGCGGGTGATCGTCACCGGCAATCCGGGTAGCGGCAAGTCCGCACTCACCCGGCATCTGGCGGCACTGGGCCTGCCCTGCGTCAACGCCGACGCCCTGGTGGCCGGGCTGTATGCGCCGGGCGGCGAAGTCGCCGCATGGCTGGAACGACGTTCGGGCCGGGACCTGCTGGCGGAGAACGGCGGCGTGGACAAGACGGCCCTGCTGGCGGCCATGCGCGCAAACCCGGCCCTGCGCCGCGAAGTGGAAGAGCTGGTACACGCCCTGGTGCGCGTCGCGATTAAGGATTTCTGGCAGGCGCAGGAAGCGGCGGGCGCTGCTCTGGCCGTGGCCGAAGTGCCGCTGTATTTTGAATGCGGCTGGCAAGCAGCGTTCAATCCCGCGCCCCTGACCGTGGGCGTGCACTGCCCTCTGCCCCTGCGACTGCAACGGATCATGACCAACAGGGGCTGGAGCGAGGAAAAGGCCGCCGCCCTGGAAGCCTGGCAATGGCCGGAAGCCCGCAAGGAGGCGGCCTGTGATCTGCTGGTGGACAACAGCGGTTCGCCGGAGGCGCTGGAAAATGCGGCTAGGGATCTGACCGGCCGTCTGGAGGACCTCCGCCGGGAAGAGGAAGCGGCGCGGCGGCGCGCGCTGGAAGCGCTCTGGCAGTGATGCCCGCTGGTGCGGACGGCGGCTGGATCTGAAAACTGCCGCCGCTTCCAGGGGCTGTTTGCGAGCGAAGATTTTCGTTCCTCGGCAGGAAAGACGAGTCCCGGGCGGTGGGGTCTGTTCAAACCCGCCGCGCGAGGCGAGCGACGCAGCCCGCGGACAAAAGAACATGGCGGCGGGTTAATGAGGGCTGACCCTAGGCAAGCGGGTCCGGCAAGGGTTCGCAGCCGCTGGAAAGCTCCATCCTACCGATTCTGGCCTCAAGGCGGGCCACGCGTTCGCGCAGGGCCGCGATTTCCTCCATCAGACTGTCTTTTCTGGCATAAAGCCGTCGGTTTTCATCCATCAGTTCATCGCGCTGGCGTTCCACGCGGTCAAGTTTTTCCTCCAGCCTGGCACAGCGGAAATCCTCCTGAGCCCAGGCCGCCGGGGCGGCGGCCGGTTCGTGCGTTCCCACCCGCACTTCCCCTTTCCGCATGGGCCCCAGACCGGTCAGAAGCCATTCGATATTCACACCGGAAACCGAGCAAATTTTTAACACGACCTCGCTGTTGGGCAGATTTATGTCCCGTTCATAGAAACCCAGAGCCCCTTTGCTGATCTGTATAGCATGGGCGAAGGCCCCCTGCGACTGTTTCCCGCGAGCTAGTTTTATGCGCTGCCCAAGTGTAGAATTCATGGGTAAAAGTTCCACTGCTCAAGAGACTATCTTCACAATTCAAGCCAGAATACTACTAATATTCTGAAATAATTGGAGATAAAACTTTGAACAGAATTTTAATATTTTACCCACAATTCTAATTGAAAAAAGCAGAATTCTATTCTAAAAAAGAGTTGTGGGCGGTTGAAGTCGTAACACATCGCACCTTGGACTTTAGCCGCCTGCCTTTTCAAAATCAACGTCTGGGCCATACTGGAGTTCAATCTTGCCAAAATAACGGCGTTCCACAGATGTCTGTTTGCTTATTTCGAAAATGAGTTCCAGGCGGCTGACACGCAAGAAGCTTTTCTGCCTGAAGAATTGTCCGCTTGACATGGTCCCATCTAGCCATCTATACTACTTATTCCGATGCTAGGAAACGCAGCAAACTCCTTGTGGTGAATGTATGCCGACTACCGCGCAGTTCTCGGGGGAACACTTTTCTAATCCGCTGGCCTTGGCATTGGAAATATCAAGCTTCGCCCTTCTGAACGACCGCAAAGAGCCTTTTCTCAAAACAGCTCTGGCCAGTATCGGCGAATCACTGCACTGCGGCCAAGTTTGTCTTTTTGAGTACGAAAATAAGACTTGGCGGGAGCCGCTCGTCTGGTTCAATCAAGTTCTGGAGAAAGCCCACGGCGCTTCTCCTCCCGCCGACACGGAACTCCTGGCGCCCATTCTCGACATCCTGCTGCAACGCAAAAGTTTCTGCGCCACGGACACCAGCCTAATGCCCGCCGGTCCGCAGCGGGATCTTTTATTACAGCTCCAAGTCAAATCTCTGTTCTGCCTGCCCATTCTATATGACGGCCAGCTGTTCGGGGGCATCTGCCTTCTGCACCGCGTGGCCCCACGCCAGTGGACGCCGGAGGATGCCGGCATCTGCCATTTGCTGGGCAATATGCTGGCAATTACCCTGACGCATTTCCGCCTTTATGAGCGCCTGCGCCACAAACACGACCAGCTGTGCGACATTCTGGACGCCTTTGTGGACCCGGTCTACATCATTGATATGGAGAGTTACGAGCTGCTCTTCCTGAACAAGAGCGTGGAGGCCAGCTTTCCCAAACCTGAAGGGCCGATGGGCAATATCTGCTACAAGCGCCTGCAAGGGCGCGACAGCCCTTGCCCCTTTTGTACCAACGCCATCATCGCCTCCAGAAACGAACCCTACCAGTGGACCTATGAAAACGAGCTCACCAAGCGGACATACACGGTGGTGGACAAAGTCATCCACTGGGATACCGGGCATCCCGTGCGCCTGTCCATAAGCACCGACGTCACCGATCTTCTGCGAACGCAGCACGAAAAACAGGCGGCCGTAATAGCTTCCCAGGCCAAAAGCGAATTTCTGGCGCATATGAGCCACGAAATCCGCACGCCCATGAACGGCATCATCGGGCTTACCCATCTAGCCCTGCAAAGCGATCCTTCACCGGAACACAAAGACTATCTGCACAAGATCCGCTCTTCCGCCACCAGCCTGCTGGCCATCATTAATGACATCCTGGACCTCTCCAAGATCGAGGCCAACAAGATGGTCCTGGAAAACGTCAATTACACCATGGAAGAAGTGCTGGATTTCGTCTATACTTCCATCCGTTTCCCGCTGGACCAGAAAGGGCTGGAATATATCTGCGAAGTGGCCGACGACGTGCCGCTCAAGCTTTGGGGAGACGGCCTGCGCCTCAAACAGGTGTTGCTCAACCTGCTGAGCAACGCGGTCAAATTCACTTCCAAAGGCAGCGTACGGCTGCGCATCCGACGGGAAAACAGCGACGGCCAAGATCTGCTCCATTTTATGGTCACGGATACGGGCATGGGCATCAGCCGGGAATACCAGCAGCATCTCTTTGACCCATACACCCAGGCCAATGCCAGCATTGCCCGCCGTTTCGGCGGCACGGGCTTGGGCCTGAGCATCTGCAAGCGCATCGCCGGTCTGATGCGCGGCAATTTATGGTGCGAAAGCGAGCCGGGCAACGGCAGCACCTTTCATCTGAGCATCCCCTGTATCCTTTCGCGAAAGCTTCCGGGTGCCTGCCCGACCGTCCAGAGCTCTCTGCCTCTGCCCGGCGGAGCCCGGATTCTTCTGGTGGAAGACAATGAAATCAACCAGGAGATCGCCCGCGCCATGCTGCATCAGCTGGGCCTGGATTGCGATCTGGCCCAGAACGGCAAGGAAGCCGTAAGCATGGCTCTGGCAAAGGACTATGACCTGCTGCTCATGGACGTGCGTATGCCGATTATGGACGGGCTGACAGCCACCCGGCTGATCCGCGAGAAACTGACCGTCAGGGAAAAATCCTCTACGCTGCCCATTGTCGCCATGACCGCCGCCACCCTGCCCGAGAATATCGACGAGATTCTGGACGCGGGCATGGACGATCATATCTCCAAACCCTTTGACGCGACCGTGCTGCGCAACAAGCTCGCCTACTGGCTCAAGCGCCGCTGAGCCCCGGATTTCCCTCCCATGCCCGCCGCCAGGATTCCTAAAACCAATGCCGCCCGCCTGCTGGAAGGGCTGGGCATTCAGTTCAGTCTGCACCACGTCGAGGTGGACGAAGAAGATCTTTCCGCCGTGAGCATGGCCCGCAAACTGGACGCCGAACCGGAACGCGTGTTCAAAACCCTGGTGGCCAGGGGGGACAAAAACGGGGTGCTGATGGCCTGCATTCCGGCGGCCGCGGAACTGGACCTCAAAGCCCTGGCAGCGGCTTCGGGCAACAAGCACGCGGAAATGGTGCCGCTCAAGGAAGTCCGCCCGCTCACCGGCTATATCCGGGGCGGCTGCTCCCCGCTGGCCGCCAAAAAGGCCTACCCTGTCCTGATTGACCAAAGCGCCGCGACACACGAACGCATCTACGTGAGCGCCGGTTTGCGCGGCGTGCAGATCCAGCTTGGGCCCAACGACCTGTTGCGCGCCACGCAAGGCGCCTATGCGCCGCTGACCCGCTCGGCCGACTGAAAAAACAGCCGGACCAGACCCATCCCCAGTCCCAAAGAAACCGGGCCGCCGGGCCGCCCGGAGGCTTGCCGCCGGACAGACGCCGGGCAGCGGGATTTCCCGACCAAGAACAGGATTGTTACCGGACTGCCCCGCCGCGCGCGAGACGTGCGGGTGGACGCGCCGGGGGCTGTTTTCCCATCAGGAAATTCCGGCCTTCCGCAAGGAGCGCAGGCTATAGGGGAAACCCGCATACAGCCGGGGACGTCCTGGTAAAAGCATGTTTTTTTGCGAAGGGGCTTAATGAGGGCTGACCCTAGAGCAGATTAACTTTGAAATTTTACAAATTTCAAAGTTGGCATTCCGGCGAAA
This sequence comes from Desulfovibrio fairfieldensis, assembly GCF_001553605.1. Taxonomy (NCBI): domain Bacteria; kingdom Pseudomonadati; phylum Thermodesulfobacteriota; class Desulfovibrionia; order Desulfovibrionales; family Desulfovibrionaceae; genus Desulfovibrio; species Desulfovibrio fairfieldensis. The sequence continues at coordinate 1,069,087 of NZ_CP014229.1, read as the reverse complement.
AACGCGGTTTTGCCCAGCTTGAGGGTATCCAGAAACGTGCTCAGCGTATTGACATTGATGTCGATACCCACCACGCCCAACAATGTGTCGCCCCGGCGCACGCTTTTGGCCACCGTGATGACTAAGGTTGCCGTTGTCGGACTGATAGAATTCAGTCAGCACCACGCCGTCGCTTTTTTGGGCCGCCTCATACCAGGGACGCTTGCGCGGATCAAAGCCCGCACTCAGCGTGTCGTCCGGTGCCTGTACGAAACCGCCGCCCCGCGTGCCGTAATAAATCAGCTCGAACTGCGGGACCTTGATGAAGGTACTGCATTCGTCATAGAGCACGCGCTCCGGGCCGCTGAGTTCCGCGCCCAGAGGTTTGACGCTCTCGGCGCTGGCTGCATAGGACGTCACCTGCCCGTCGGCCTCGGCCACAGACGGCAGTTGAGCGAGAATGTCCACAATGCCCTTGGAGTTGCCGACCAGTTCGCTCAGGTACTGTCCGGCCAGCCGCAGGCGACCGCCCGCGTTGGCGCTGAAATCCTCCACCGCCGCCTTCCGGCTCTGCCAGAAGGCCAGCAAAGCGCAGCCGCCAACGGCCACGCAAGGGAGACAATGATGGAACTCAGAATTTTATTACGAATAGTCATGTTATCCCTGCCGCTTATGAATAGCTCTGAATAACTTATCGACCTACAGTGATTTTTCCAAAAGGGCAAAACGGGAAACACCGTGGTATTTTTCCAGGGCATAAAAGGAACCCCCCGGCATAGCCGGGGGTTCTTCATATGCGCCTGTAAGGCTTTCTTACCAGCTGCGCCCTAGCAGGCGCTCTTGCGATCTGACATTTGCATTTCTGTTACTTGCGGCCCGTAAACGGGCTCCTTGGGTAGGGTAGGCTCAACTGATCGCCAAGTTTATCCGACTCCAGCTGATGCTTGATGTAATCCTGAATCTTGGCCTTATTCTTGCCCACTGTATCGACGTAATACCCACGGCACCAAAATTCTCGATTGCGGTATTTGAACTTCAAATCCCCAAATTGTTCATAGATCATGAGACTACTCTTACCCTTTAGATAGCCCATAAAACTCGACACACTCATTTTGGGGGGAATCTCAAGCAGCATGTGGATGTGGTCTGGGCAACATTCTGCCTCCACTATTTTTACATCCTTCCATTCGCACAACTTGCGCAGAATTTCGCCAATGGCGCGCTTCTTTTCACCATAGAACACCTGGCGGCGATATTTAGGCGCAAAAACAATGTGATATTTGCAGTTCCACCTTGTGTGGGCTAAACTTTTGGCGTCACCCATCGTGACCTCCTTTTGATTTGTTGACTCGCAGTTGCCAGACCGCGAGACTTTTTAACAAATCAAAAGGAGTTTTACTGACATGGGCAAAGCTGTAAGCTTTTTAGAACCCCCCGCCTAGCGGGGGGTTTTCTCCATACAAAAAACTTCCGGTCCCGAAGGACCGGAAGTCAGGTATCGTCTATTCAGAAAGGAAGATGCGTTATACTTCCTCGCTTAAGCGGCGGAAGCTTTTTTTGGCGGCTCCGCAGACCGGGCAGCGCCAGTCGTCAGGCAGATCCTCAAACTTGGTTCCGGCTGGAATTTTATGCCGTTTGTCGCCCCGGTCGGGATCATACATATAGCCGCAATTAACCATCTGACAACGCCAGATATCCTTGGGATCAGCCATACGGACTCCGGCTTTATTCGGCCTCGGCGCCGTTCACAAAGCCCTTGGACGGCCCGATGTCGGAAGGCGTACCCGCGATTTTGGCCAGGAAGGTGTCGCCCAGCGTCTTGATATGGTTGGAGGTGTTTTCGTAGTAGTTCAGATGGATCTGCTCTTCGTCGATGATCCGCTCAAACAGGCGGGCGGTCACGTTGTCGCCTTCTTCCTCACAGATCTTGATGAACTGATTATACGCCTCAATGGTGTTGTCCTCAAGGTTTACGTCGTCTTCATAGATGACGGGCACAGCCTGGCCGCCTTTCACGCTGCCGTCTTTCTGGGCCGTGGGTTCGCCGCCCAGTTCCTTGATGCGCTCGGCGAAGTCTTCGGCGTGGCGCATTTCGTCAATGGCGATCAGCTTCATGTTGGCGGCCAGTTCGCCATAGTCCTTGTCGCTGAGGTTGTAATGCTGGTTCATATACTGATGAATGGCGAAGAGCTCCATGCTGCGGGCCTTGTTGAGCACTTCGATGACTTTTTCTTTGCGGGTTTTTTTATTGGCTGCCATGATATTACTCCTTGGCGGGTTGAATATGGAAAACACGTACATGCTAACCTTATTTGTACAAAAGGCAAGTCGCCACACCGATCGGAAAAAAATTTTTTCCGCCGGGAAAGCGCACCCCGCCCCGGCCGAATCAACTATTGCACATCGTTCTGACGGCCCGCGCACTCGTCGCAGATGCCGTCAAACTCAATGCGCGAGCCCACGATGGAAAAAAAGCCCTCCACCTGGATGCCGTCCACCGGGGGCGTGGCCAGGGGCTGCATCACATCGCCGATACGCCCGCAACGCAGGCAGCGCACGTGCTGATGCCAGGAAATGTCCCCGTCAAAACGCTTGGTGGAACCGGCCGCTTCCAGACGGCGAATTTCGCCGCTGTCAGCCAGAAAATCAAGGTTGCGGTACACAGTGCCCAAGCTGATGCGCGGCAGGCGCTCACGTACAATACTGTAGAGCTCATCGGCAGTGGGATGGCTCTTGGTTTTGCGTAATTCTTCTAAAATCACGGCACGTTGCCGTGTCATTCTGGTCTGGACTTGAGCCATAACAGCCTCCATAATTTAGTAAAAATTACTGTTATCGGAGTGGGCTGTCAAGCCCCGATCCAGTGTCCAATGTAAAAAATCAGACACCCAAAACCCGCAGGATGTTGCGGCCGCGCATTTGTAATCAGGCATCAGCCATCCGCAAACAACTTTCAGCGCCGCCCGCAAAAAAGAGCCGCGCTCAGGGCCGGTCCACCAGCAGCACGGCCAGATCCATGACATTGGTGCGGGTCGGCCCGGTGATCAGCAGGTCGCCGCTCAAGGCCAGGGCCGCGTTGCTGTTGTTTTCGGCCAGCAGGGCGCGGGCGGCCTCACGGCCTCCCATTCGGGCGACGCTGTCGCTGAAGGCAAAGCCTCCGGCCGCGTCCGTGGGGCCGTCCGTGCCGTCCGTACCCGCGAAAAGGGCGCAGACGCGCGGCTGGCCCTCCAGCTCCAGAGCGGCGGCCAGGGCCATTTCCTGATTGCGGCCTCCCCTGCCCCGGCCTTGGATGGTCACCGTGGTTTCTCCGCCCGCCAGCAGACACAGGCCCTTGCCGCCCTGACCCGGAGCTTCCGCGCGGCGCCGGGCTTCGGCAGCCAGTTCCACGGCCTTTTGCCGGGCCTCGCCCGTCAGCCGGTCGGTCAGCACGTAGGGAATGTAGCCGCGGGCCTCGGCGGCGCGGGCGGCGGCATCCAGGGCCTGGCGGTTGGTGGCCGCCAGAATGTTCCGCACCCGACCGAACAGGGGATCGCCCGGCTTGGGCGTTTCCGGCGCACGCCCGGCAAGGCCCGCGCGCAGATAGTCCCGCACCGCCGACGGCAAGCGGGACTCCAGACCGAAACGTTCGAGTATTTCGCGGCAATCGTCAAAACTGGAGGCATCCGGCGCGGTGGGGCCGGAGGCGATGACGTCCAGCGGGTCGCCCACCACGTCGGAGACGATGACGCTGAGCACCGTGGCGCGCCCGGCGGCGCGGGCCAACTGCCCGCCGCTGAAGGCCGAAAGATGTTTGCGCACCGCGTTGAGTTCATGGATGGTCGCGCCGCAGTCCAGCAGCAACTGAGTGGTCTGCCTGAGATCCGCGAGACTCAGGCCCGGCGCGGGCGCGGGCGTCAGGGCGCTGGCCCCGCCCGTGAGCAGGCAGATCAGCAGATCCCGCTCCGTGGAGGTCCGGGCCATCTCCAGCATGCGGCCGGTGGCCCGCACTCCGGCCTCGTCCGGCACGGGATGCCCGGCTTCGGCCTGGCAAATGCGCTTCAAAGGCAGGCCGTGGTCATACTTGACCACCACAAAGCCCTGGTCCAGACGCTCGCCCAGCATGTCTTCCAGAGCTTGGGCCATGGGCGCGACGCCCTTTCCGGCACCCAGTACCCGCACCCGGCGGTCCGCCAGGTTCCAGCGGCGGCCGTCGGCCACAAGCTCGCCCCTGCCCGCGCCGTCGAGGCGCACATGGCGCAGCAGCGCGGCATCCGGAGCCACAGCCTTCAGGGCCGCGTCAAAGACATGCCGCAAGATTTCACGCTGTCCTTCCATGCCCTTCCCGTCTGGACAAAACGCCAGAGAATGTAACACGTGAAATGCCCGTTTACGGCGAGCAAGGCCCGCCTGCCCACATTTCGCGGCAAGGATTTGCAGGCAAATCCTTATAGAGCAGTCGACGCATTGCATGCGTGAACTGCTCCCCAAAACGCGTGTCACGCCCGTGCGTAAAACCCCGGACCGGCGTAACCGGCATATGAGTGGATGCGGTGTACTTTAAGAAAGGTTTTCACAAGCGTCAAGACGACGCCGGGCGGGAGCCCACCCCCCGCCCGGCGTCGTCCGCGCGCGTCGGCTGCGGCGCTCGGTTGTCAGCGCCCGAAGGTGCATTTGGGGAAATCGCAGCTTTTGCACTCCAGACAAAGACCGCCATGCCCCAACAGGGCCAGGTCGGCCCGGCTCATGGGCACATTGGCCAGCAGGCGCGGCAGCATCAGATCCAGGGCCGTGGTCTTGTAGAACAGCGCGCAAGCGGGCACGCCCAGCACCTGGGCTCCGCCGATGCGGCCCAGCAGGGTCATGGTTCCGGGCAGCACGGGCAGGCCGAAGCTCAGGTCCGTCAGCCCGGCGTCCAACAGGGCCTTGCGGGTCACGTCGTCCGGGTCCACGGACAGACCGGCGGTGGTGATGATCAGATCCGCGCCCAGATCCAGCAGTTGCGCGAGAGCCGCGCCGATGGCCGGAGCGTCGTCCGGAGCCACACGCTCGCCCACCACGGTGCAGCCCAGGTTTTCGGCCTTCTGGCGGATAATGGGGGCAAAGCGGTCCTGGATCAGGCCCTGAAAAACCTCCGTGCCCGTGACCAGAGTGCCCACCCTGGCCTTGCGCATGGGACGCACCCGGAACAGCGGGCCGCCGTCCAGCAGGCTCAGGGCCTTGAGAAAGACCGGCCGCGCCAGCAGCAGTGGAATGGCCCGGCTGCCCGCCAGACGCGCGCCCTTGCGCACCACGCTCATGCCGTGGCGCGTGGCGCACATCACGTCCGGCAGCATGTTGAAGGCCGCGAGCCGCTCCCGGTCCACCTCGAACAGGCCGTCCCGCTCGGCGCGGAAATTGATTTTGCCCTCACTGGGCTCGCCCTGGGGCGCGACGCCCTCGCCGGGCATGAGCTCGGCAAAAGCCCTGACCGCCGCGTCCTCGTGCACGAAGTCCGGATTGTCCCCGGCGGCCTCCTCGGTATAGACCCGGAAGCGCCCCATCTGCTGCAAGCGGCAGATGTCGCCCACATCGATGTTCTGCCCGGCCTTGAAGACCGCGCCCTTGGACTGTTGCGGCACAATTTTGGTCATGTCGTGCAGAACGTGCTGGCCCACGGCCTGCTCCACGGGCACCGCCGTGAGCCGGGGCTCCTGGAAGGCCAGACCGGGCCCCTGCTCATAGGGGCTGTCGCCCTGGCAGGAACGGCAGATCCGGCCGAAAGCCGCCGGATACCATTCACCGCAGAGCGGACAGCGCACAATGGCACCCTTGCCCTTGCGCCGCAGCAATTCCGGTCTGATCTGAATTTTGCTCAGACTGAGCATGTCCATGGCCGCTTCGGCCATTTCCGCGCGCAGCAGCTCCGGCTCCTGCTCGGATTTGGGCTTTTCCTTCAGCAGCCAGATGCGGGTGTGCGGCCAGCGGTCCAGCTTGTCCACATCCAGACGCACCCGCACGCCCTCGCCCGTGTACTTGTCGTAGAGCGAAAGCGCGTAAATGCCGAAATTGCAGATGCGCAGCCAGCCGTTGCCCACAGTACAGGGCGTGAGCATCTGCACGGCGTCGGGCAGGCATTGCACGGTTTCGGAAACGGCGTCGAAAAGAATGCCCCCGGGCAGGGCGCGGCGGGCTTTTTCCACCATATAGCCGCCGATGATCACGCCCGGAGCCGCGTGGCCGTGAAACTTCAGCACTTGCGCAATAAAATCTTCATGCGACCACTGGCCGATACTCATAGTGTATTCCTTGTATGTTCCTTTACAGACAAAGAGAGGTGCCGACAGCGCGCACCGTCGGCTGAAAAAATCCGTTACCCGCCGTCCCCGCCGCCGTCTTTCGACCCGCGCCGGAACGCGGCGCGCAGGCTCCAGCGCAATGCGCCGCCGCGCGCGGCGCAGGCCTTGAGGCAGTCGCCGCACATTACGCAATCCCGCCGGGGCGGTCCGGCCGCCCGGCGCGGATTGAGCGCCAGAGAACAGGCCGCGCGGCAGGGCGTCTCGCCCCTACAGGTGCAGGCCGAAGCCCGCCAGGTCATGCGCAGTCCCGGCGCGCCTTGCGGCAGACAACGCGCGGCCAGACCCAGCAGCACGGACTGGGGGCAGATATAGCGGCACCAGAACCGTCTGCCGCCGAGCGCCTCCAGCGCAAGCGCCGCCACGGGCAGGGCCAGGGCGGAAAGCAGAATCAGCCCGTCCGCCCTGCCCGCTTCCTGCCGGGCAAGCAGGGGAGCCAGCGAAAGCTCGCCGGGCATGGACAGCAGGCTCAGCAGGGGAAAACCCAGCACCGCCGCGCCCACAAGGCCCAGCAGCACAATGCCCGCCCTGCCCCTGAAGGCCGCATCCCGTCTGTCCCGCTGCCGGGAATCAGACTCTTTATGCCCGCCGGACACGCCCGCCGCGCGCCGCCGCAGGCTGGACACCAGTTCGGATAAAAAGCCGTAGGGGCAGATCCAGCTGCAAAATACCCGGCCCAGCAAAAGCGCCAGGCCCAAGGACAACACGGCCCCCAGCAACAGGCGGGGCGCGGGCGCGAAACCGCCCACGGCCACCTGCAGGGCCGCCACGGGATCGGCAAAGGGCAGGCCCCCGAGATCAAGGGCGAAAAGGCTGCCGCTGATCAGGGTGAATTGGTGCGCGCCCGGAGCGTTGAGCCAGGGGAGCAGGCAGAATACTAACGCGGTCAGCGTTTGCGCGCAACGCCGTATGCCGACATAGATTGCCGGGGAAGAGGTCATGCGCCGCCTCCGGGAGCCTTGAGCGTCGGCGCGGCCGTGGGCGGCACGCCCGGCGCGGATGCGGGCAGCACTTCCACGGCCTTGACCGGGCAGACATATTCACAGACGCCGCAGCCCACGCAGGCCGTGGTTACGGCCGGAGTAATGCCCCCGGACAGGACCACGGCCTTGCCGCGCAGGGGGCAGCGGTCATAGCAGGTCATGCAGATGGTGCCGTCCGTGTAATTATGGCAGCGGTCCCGGAGAATATAGGCCCGCCCCATGCCCGCGCGGTGCATGTCCGTGATCGAGGGGTCCAGCGCGCCCGAAGGGCAGACCGGCGGGCATTTCATGCACAGCCGGCACGGTGCGCGACGCGGCGTCACGCGCGGGGTGCGCCGTTCACGCCCGAAGCCGCCCATCAGTTCAAGACACTGGTGCGGGCAGACTTCGACGCACTGGCCGCAGCGCACGCACAGCCGTGTGAAATCCTTTTCCGCCGCCGCGCCCGGCGGACGCAGCGGCGGGCGGAACAGACTCACGAAGGCTCTCCCTCCGGCACGCTCACGCGGCGCCGGTGCCCGCGCGCGCGGTGCGGCGGACAGGCCATATGGCCCTGCCCGTCCAGGTCTTCCTCATAGTTCACATAGGCCACGTCCAGTTGCCGCACATGGTCAAGGCCGTTCAGGCTTTCCAGATCGGCCTGCAGGCGCCGGGACGGGCTTTCCAGCACCGCCGCCAGCCTGGAATCGTCCTCCAGCTCCTGAACGTCCACAATGCCGGGAAAGGCCCGCAAGGCCTCGCGTGTTTCCGACAGACGCCCTTCCGTCACGCTGAGCACTATACCCGCGATAGCCATCGAATACCTCCTGGAGCAGATTAACTTTGAAATTTTACAAAGTTCAAAGTCGGCATTCCGGCGAAAAAAGCGGTTATCATTGCTGTCGATCCCCGTATGGCTCCGTTGTCGCCAACGGGAACAGCCCTTCGGGTGCCTTCGGTCGCTTCACCGGAATCCACGCCTTGTCGCAGCGCGCCGCACCGTGTACGGCGTTAGAGCAATTTCACTATGAAATTGCTCCGGGAATAGTTGCCCTCAGGCTTTGCGAATCCGCGCCGCGCAGATCTTGTACTCCGGTTCCTGTGAAGCCGGATCAAAGGCGTCCAGGAAGAACTTGTTGACCAGCTTCTTGGGATCAAAGAACGGCACGGCGATCAGGCCGGGACGGCAGACGTCGCTGACTCTGGCCGGCAGTTCCATGGCGGCGCGCCGGGTTTCCACGATGACCGTGTCGTCCTGCCTGATGCCCGCCTTTTCCGCGTCCTGGGGATTGATTTCCACATAGGCCGCCGGATTGGCTTTCTGCAGTTCCGGCACCTTGCCGGTCATGGTGGCGGTGTGCCAGTGGTCGATGACCCGCATGGAGGTCAGGTAGAGCGGGTATTCCGCATCCGGCTCCTCGGCCGCGCCCTTGTAGGGCCGCATCCAGATCACGGCCTTGCCGTCCGGTTTGCCGTAGAAGAAGAAACGGTCGGGATGGTCGGCGGGCACATTGGGGTCCTGACCGCGCACGTAGCGCAGATTGGTGCCCGGATGGTCTTCGCCGGGGCAGGGCCAGATCAGGCCCGATTCCTTGCGCAGACGGTCGCGGGTCATGCCCGAGAAGTCATAGGTGGTGCCCTTGGAAACCATGCGCCATTCGTTCCAGACGTCCTCGGCGTTCCTGAAGTTCACCAGCTTGGGGTCCACTCCCGCGCGTTTGGCGAATTCCACCAGGGTGTTCACGGTCGGACGGCACTGGGCCGGCGGCTCCACGGCCTTTTCGGTCAGGGCGTAGCGTCGTTCGCCGCAGCCGTAGACGCCGTCGCGCTCGCACCAGAAGGCCGGGGCCAGAACCAGATCCGCGAATTGCAGGGTCACGGCGTCCGGGAAGGCCTCGATGCAGACAATGAAGGATTCCGGATTGGACATGGCCTTGTGGAACTTGTTCAGGTTCGGCAGGGTCTGGGCCGGATTGGTCTCACAGATGAGCATGCACTTCACGTCGCCCCTGCCCAGGGCTTCGAACAGGGCCACGGTGTGGTAGCCGGGCTTGGGCGCGATGCGCCCTTCCGGCAGGCCCCAGAGCTGTTCCATTTCGGCCCGGTGCTTGGGATTGACCACCATCCGCCCGGCGGGCAGCAGATGGGATAATGCGCCGCCGTCGCGCACGCCGCCGCAGGCATTGGGCTGTCCCGTGAGCGAGAAAGGCGTGGCGCCGGGGCGGCAGATCTGGCCCGTGAGCAGATGCAGATTGTGGATCAGGTTGTTGGCGAAAACCCCCTGCACCCGCTGGTTGATGCCCATGCACCAGAGGCTCATGGTCGCCGGGGATTCGGCAAAGGCGCGGGCCGCCGCGTAGATCTGCTCCACCGGGATGCGGCAGATTTCCGCGGCCTTTTCCGGCCGGAAGTTCTCCAGAAAGGCCTTGTAGCCCTCAAAATCCGAGGGTTTGCCGTCCACGCCCATGAAGTTGACGTAGCGCTGCCAGAAGCGGGGATTGTCCAGCTCCTCATTGATGATCACCCAGGCCATGCTGTGCATGAGCGCCAGGTCCGTTCCCGGCCGGAAGGCAATGTGCAGGTCCGCGATGCGCGAGGTATTGGTGCGGCGCGGGTCGGCCACGATGATTTTGACCCCCGGCTCCATCTGCTTGCGGCGGGCAATGCGCCGGAAGAGCACGGGATGGGCTTCCGAGGTGTTGGAACCGATGATGAAGAAACAGGAGGCATGGTCGATGTCGGCATAGGTGCCCATGGGCTCGTCCTTGCCGAAACTGGTCAGATAGCCGCCCACGGCCGAGGCCATGCACAGGCGCGGGTTGCCGTCCACATTGTTGGTGCCGAAGCCGCCCTTGAAAATCTTGTTGGCCACATAGGTTTCTTCGGTCAGACACTGGCCCGATCCGTACCAGGCCACGGAATTGGGGCCGTAAGTGTCGATGCTGGCGCGGAACTTCTTGGCCATCAGATCCAGGGCCTCGTCCCAGCTGACGGGCTCCAGCTTGCCGCCTTTCTGGCGGCGCAGCATGGGCTGGGTCACGCGCTCCCTGGAATTGAGCACCGGAATAAGCATGGAGCCCTTGAGACAGAGCAATCCGGCGTTGTGGTTGTTGGGATCGCCCTGGATGGCGACGGCTTTGCCGTTTTTGACGCCGACCATGACGCCGCAGCCCGTGCCGCAATAGCGACAGACGCCCTTGACCCATTTATCCGGCCGGTTGTCGTCCGCAGCCTGGGCCAGGCCCGCGAGACCCGTGCCCGAAGCCGCGGCCACGGCGGCAGACATGGCAAAACAGCGTAAAAATTCACGACGGGAAGCATTCATATGTTCAACCTCGTTGTTGCTGGCGTGTCCGGTATGCCGATCCTTATATGGTCCGCGGGCATTACAAATCCGTCTTGGCGCTGGGCAGGCGGTACTGGTAGGCGCCGCCGTGCATGGCGCTCTGATGGTGCGGGTGACAGGTGCTGCAATCATTGCGCTTGCCGAATTTGGCTTCCATGCGTCCGATGGACAGGGAATGGCAGCGGGCGCAGACTTCCACGCCGGGCACGCGGGTAAACGGCAGCGAGCCCTTGCCGTCGGGCATGCCGTGACAGGTCTGACAGCGCACCAGGGTGACGCCGTGCTTGCTCTCATACCATTCCTGGGCCACGCGCGGGGTGGCCTTGGCATGGCAGGCGTAACAGTCGCCCGCCATCTGCGGCGCATCCAGATGCTTGGCCGCCTCGCAGCGCACAGCGGGGAAAGCCCAGGCCATGTACAGAAAATAGCCGCCCACCAGCACAATCACTGCGAGCAGGGAAAAGAGCAGTATTTTACAGTAGTTCATGACCGGCTCTCCTTGAGTTTCTGTGCGAACTTCTGGTTATGGGGAATGCGCTCGTCAAAAACGGGCAGATGGGCGAGATTCTGATGGCAGCCCACGCAGCCGCTGCGCGCCCGGCCGTTTTTGCCCAGGTAATTGTCATGAGCCAGCTGGCCTTCCTTAGAAACAGGGCCGTCGTTCTTGGCGTTTTTGCTCAGATCCTGATGACAGGCGCGGCAATTGGCGTCGTCCGTAAAGCGCCGGGCCACGGGCTGCATTCCGGCCCGGTCCAGATCCTCGCCGCCGTCCAGGTTGTGCACCCAGAGGTCCTTGAGTCCCAGCCAGGCCTTGGCGCCCAGCATGCGCGCCAGATTGCCCGAGGGGATATGGCACTGCGAACAGGAAATGTCTTTGCCCTGGGCGTCCTTGGCGTGGGACGAGAGCTTGAGCTCATCCTGGTAAACGCGCATCTCGTGACATGACAGGCAGAATTCCGTGCCGGAGGTGTAGGCCACCCCCGCGCCCGCCAGAACAACGCACGCCGCAAGGATTATGCCGCCCACAATCCAGACGCGTTTTCGAGGATACGGCATGGGCTTTTCTCCATGGCTGATGGTGCGGCCGCCTGTGCGGCCGGAAAAAAACGCTCTCTCAACCCGGATGCGCCGCAGACCGCCGATTTGCGTCTTTGCCCCAAAGACATCCGTCCGGTCCGTTGCGCCCATGCCGCCCGCCTCCCCACAGAGTCACGCGGCCAAGGCTGAGAACTTCTTCCAATGAAACGGGATTGCTGGGAATTCAAAAGCAATCGGCATGCCAACAGCACGCTTTTAAAAATAATTGTGATTTCAACGGATAAGAGAAAAAGCTCACAAGCGGCAAATCAGAATTTTCAGAAAAATCTGACAATTGTCATAAGATCATGACAAAATGCCAAGAAAAGCAGAACCATAAACGCGTAACGCGCCGCGCAGGCACGGCGCGTTACGCGCAAAACGGGAAAAAACGCATCAATCCGAACATCAAGTCGAAGAAGGTGGGGATAAAGACGACGCATCGCCTGCCGCTCCGGGAGTTCGCCGCTTATTTCATGAACGGCAACGCAGCGAGCATTTTTTCAGACTGAGGGTGCCCCAGGGCGTGTACTCCGTGAAACATATCCCGGCGCCATCAACTGCGCGGCAACAGCCATGAGAGTTCCGACAAGGTCCTGAATCCCGGCCTTGCCCCGCTCCGATTCGATATGTTCTCCACCAGGAGGGAGCGGAATATGGCGGGATCAGGCCCGTCAAGGTCCGGATAGACGCGGCGGCACATAGCTCCTTGCGGCTTTGCGACATGTGTCGCCTGGCCCTAGTCTTCCAGATCGGGATGATAGATGACAAAACGGTCGCGACCGCGCCGCTTGGCCTCATAGAGGGCCAGGTCCGCTTTTCTGTAGAGTTCGTCGAAGGTTATGCCGTCCTGGGGATAGCGGGCGAGCCCCAGGCTGCCGGTGATGCTCAGGCCCTCGCCGTAGTCCCTGGCCGCCGCCCCGCGCAGCACTTCCAGGCGTTTTTCCAGTTCCGGGCCGCCGGGGATATGCGGCAGAAAGACCACGAATTCGTCGCCGCCGAGCCTGCCGCAGAGGTCTTGGCGGCGCAGCACGTCCCGCAGGGATTCCGCCACTTCCCTGAGAACCTCGTCCCCGAACTGATGGCCCCGGCTGTCGTTGAGCAGCTTGAAGTTGTCCAGGTCCAGCATGATCAGGCCATGTTCGGCTCCGGCCGGGCCCTGGCGCAGCAGTTCCGTCACCCGGCTGACCACGGTGCCCCGGTTCAACAGCCCGGTCAGCGCATCCAGCTCGATAAGGCTGCGCAACTCCAGGTCTTTCTTCTTCTGCGCGTCAATGTCCTTGACCAGAATAAAAGCCTTGACGTCCTTGGTGAAAGGGTCCGGAATGAGCTGAATGCTGGCCACCACCCAGAAGAGACTGCCGTCGGCATGGAAGCGCCGGTGTTCGATCTGTATTTCGCGCTGGCCGCTGTAATATTTCCCCAGCAGTTTTTCCCGGTCAAAGCTACTCAGATACTCCGGCAGGTCGCCCTCATAGACATAATGGCTTGAAATATACTCCACCGTGCCGGAAAAGGACTTCACGTCTTCCGGAAGCGCGCCGGAGTTGCGGCGCTCGTTGCCTTCGTAAATATTCTTGGTCAGATTGAATTCATAATAGCCGATGCTGTTTTCCTGCTGATCCTTGAAGGTCTGGATCCATTTCTGATAGGCCAGCTCTTTTTCGTGCTGTTCGGTGACGTTTTCATAGGAAATGATTGAGCGCTGGGGCTTGCCTTCGGCGTCGAATATCAGCGTGTACCTGCCCGTGAACCATTCAAAGCGGCTCCCGGTCTTCAGCTTCACGCTGGCGCTGCCGCTGGGGATGCCCTGCTGCATGGAATGATAAAAGTGGAGCAGACTTTCAACGCTCTCCCCGGCCACAAGGCCGTTGGCCACGAAACTTTCGGGCACATCGGGCATTTCCGTGGGCACGCCCAGAACGGCGGCGGCGTCTCCGGTCTGGAACAGGGTATGGCTGACCGGATCGTACACGGCCATGATCTTGTCCGTGTGCTGAAAGGCGATACGGCTTTTTTCCTCGCTGAGGCGCAGATCCTCTTCCATCCGCTTGCGCAAGGTAATGTCAAAGAGCACGCAGGTCAGGTAGCCGGGTTCCGCCGGATCATGGTGGCAGCGGACCAGAACCCAGGCCAGTTTTCCGGCCCTGTTGACAAAACGGTGTTCCAGTTCAAAGGCCGCGCGGCCGCGCGCGATGCTTTCCCGCACCGTGCTCCGGATCATCTCCAAGTCCTGCGGATAGCTGTACTTTTCCACGCTAGTCAGGCCCAGTTCAACGGCCTCGGCGGGCGAGCAGCCCATGATGGAATAAAAATAGGTGTTGGCGTAGACAAAGGACATTTCTTCGTCAGCGGTCACCCGGCAGATGCCGCAGGGCAGGGAATTCATCAGGCTCTGCAACTCCCGGCCGCGCCGCTTGACCTGCTCCCGCAGCGCCACTTCCCCGGTCATGTCCAGGCAGACGCTGACGGTGATGGCCTGTCCGTCCCCGGAGACGGTTTCCCTGCCCATCTCGCGCAGCCAGACCGTGCCGCCGTCTTTTTTCAGAACCCTGTATTCCGCGCTGAACTCCCGCCGCTCGCGCGCGGCCTCGTCCACGCTCTTTTGCACCAGTTCCCGATCTTCGGGATGGATGATTTCGGCATAACGGCCGCCGGTTTTTTCAAAAAATTCCGCGTGGCCATAGCCCACATAGGCCAGAAAGGCCCTGTTGACGTAGACCAGCGGATACTCCGGCTCCGCGCGGCAGATCACCAGGGCGCTGCTGAGCCCGTCGCCGCTGATCCGGAAAGGGGTGCCGGACTCGGCCCGGCCGGAGGTAAAATCAATGTCCAGTTCAGCAGTCATGATCCTTCCGTTGCCGGGCCTCGTCCCCGGCAAGCCAGTGGTTTAGCTTTTCCCGCAATTCCGCGGGGTCCAGCGGTTTGCTGATATGATCATTCAGGCCCCCGGCCAGGCTGCGCCGCACGTCCTCCGGCGCGGCACCGGCCGTCATGGCGATGACGGGAATGCGGCTCACGGCTCCAGACATGGCCCGGATGCGGCGGGTGGCCTCCAGGCCGTCCATTTCCGGCATCTGGATATCCATCAGCACGCAATCGTAACGCTCCCGGCTGATCAGGTCCAGCGCCCGGCGGCCGTTTTCGGCCACAGCGCAGTCCACGCCCAGACGGCGCAGCAATTCCCGCACGATTTCCTGATTGATGGCATTGTCCTCGGCCAGCAGCACGCGCTTGCCGGGCGGCAGCGCCTCCAGGGGCCGGCTTTCGGCGTCCGTGCCGGGTCGGGCCCGCGCGGCCCGGGCCAGGGGCAGCAGAAAATGAAAAACACTGCCTTTGCCCGGCTCGCTCTCGCACCACAGCTCCCCGCCCATCAGCCGGGCCAGTTGCCTGCTGATGGCCAGACCCAGGCCCGTGCCGCCGAAGCGGCGGGAAATGCTGCTGTCGGCCTGGGTAAAGGGCTGGAAAAGATTCTCAAGCTCGCCGGCGCTGATGCCGATGCCCGTGTCCCTGACCATGAAGTGCAGAAACGCGGCGCCGTCCCTGCAATCCGTATCCACATCCAGGCTGATGCCGCCTTGGCTGGTGAACTTGAGGGCATTGCCCAGCAGGTTGATCAGCACTTCGGTGATGCGCAGGGCGTCGCCTCTGAGCCAGAGCGGCACGTCCGGGGCCAGGTTGACCGAAAAGGAAAGCTGTTTTTCATGCACCTGGGCGCTGAGCATGGCCCGCAGATTCTGCACCAGTTCATCCAGGGCAAAATCTTCCGCGCAAATATCGAGCTTGCCCGCCTCGATTTTGGAAAAATCCAGGATATCGTTGATAATGCCCAGCAGGCTTTTGGCCGAGAGCCTGATTTTGCGCAGATACTCGCGCTGGCGCGGCGCGGGATTGTCGTCCAGGGCCAGATAGGTCATGCCCAGAATGCCGTTCATGGGCGTGCGGATCTCGTGGCTCATACGGGCCAGAAATTCGCTCTTGGCCCTGGTGGCGGCCTCGGCCAGCTCCTTTTCGCGCTGGGCCTCCAGCACGTCCGTGACGTCCATGGCAATGGAAAGACGCACCCTGCGGCCGTCCTCCCAGCGGATGAGCCGGTCCACAATGGTGTAAGTATGGTTGGACAGGGGGTTGACATGGACCCAGTGGTGCGGGCTGTCCGGATTGTCCCGGCCGCGCAGGAAGGCGTTGGTGCAAAACGGACACGGCGCGTCCAGGCCTTGGAAACGGGCGAAGCAGCGCGCGTCCCCGCCCGGCCGCAGCGGAAAATGTTCGTTCAGGGCCTTGTTGCTGAAAAGCACCTCGTAAGTATCCATGTCGGAGATATAGACGGGTTCCACAAAGGCATCCAGAATATCGGCCAGCTGACGGCTTTTGCGGGCCAGACCGGCACGCTGCCTGAAATTCAGGTCCGCGCCGCACAACACATTGGCTACGGCCACGGCCATGTTGATCATGCTCTCGGTCCAGCGCACATGGCGGTTGCAGATATCCACGCCGAAGAAACCGTCCAGCGCGCCGTCATGGCGCAGGGGCACGGCCAGAAGCGAGCGGATGCCCTGAAGCAAAAGCAGCTCGCGGGTCCGGTCATGGGGGACGCGGCGCACGTCCTCGATACACAGGGGCCGCCCCTGTTCGAGAGCGCTCACGAACCAGCCGACCTCTTCGGGCGGGATATTCTGAAGCGCGGATGACTGCGGCGCGACGCCCTCGGCGCACCATTCGTAGGTATTGTGCCAGAGGCCGTTGCTTTTCCGGAAAAGATAGACCCGGCCCGCCTCCAGACACTGCCCCAGTTCCCGCAGGGCGTTGTTGAAAAAAACATCCCGGTTCTGGCTGACCAGGGCCTCGCTGGAGACTTTGGCCAGCAGCAGGGAAAGCTTCTCGGACGCGGCGGCTTGCGCAAAAGCCGCGCTTGTGGTGTCGGACATGTTTTCTCGCTCTCGTGAGTTCAAGCCGAATGCCCGCTTGCGGGCATCGTGCGGCAAGGCTACGTGGACAGATCTTGCCGGGACTTCAGCATGCCAAGTTCAAAATGCCGTCGGCTCCGGAGCGTGTGGACAGCACGTTTCCGCAGCCGCGCCTTCAACGCGCCTCGCGGCGCAACACCTCCAGACCGGCCTGGGCAGCACCCCACAATCCACTGTTTTTATTCTCAATCAGATAGATGGGCACGGAGCGGATCAGGGAGGCGAACTGCGGGGTGGTGTACAGCTCCCGCAAAAAATAGTCGCTGGTGACGCTGAGGGGATTACGGCTGGCAATGCCGCCCGCGATCCACAGGCCGCCACGGCACAGGGTAGTCAGAATCCAGTTGCGGCAGGCCCGGGCATAGAAGCGCGAATACCAGCGCAGGGTGGGGGTATCCCGGCTGAGGGCGCGCTCGCCCACTTCGCGGGCTTCCAGAGTTTCGCCGCTGAGATAGCGGTGCAGCAGGCCAAGCCCCCTGCCGGTGAGAATGTCGTCGCCGCGCGCGAAAGGATAGCCCAGTTCCCGGCAGACGAATTTGTGAAAATCATTTTCCTCGTCGCCCACAAAGGGAAAGGAGGCGTGCCCGCCTTCGGCGGCCACCGGCAGCCAGCCGCCGCGCCCGTCATGCACCAGGGAGGCGGTGCCCAGACCCGTGCCCGCGCCCAGCACGCCCCGGCTGGCCGTGGGCGGCACCTCGGCCTGCTCCGTGGGCCTGACCACGCAACGCGCCTGCTCCCCGATTTCCGTCAGGCAGCCGTAGGCTTCGGCGGTAAAGTCATTGATGACCAGAGCGCGGGGAATGCCGTAGCGCTGTTCCAGGCCCGTGAGATCCACGCGCAGGGCGCCGTTGGTCAGGCCGCCGCGCAGGCCGTCGCTCACCGGCCCGGCCAGGCCCAGAACAAGCATGTCCGCCGTGCGCAGGGGCGTTTCCAGCTCGCGCTCCAGGGCGACAAGCACCATGTCCGTATCCAGCAGGCCCGCGGACCTGATCCAGACCACCCGCTCCTGGCGGAGACGGCCCTGATCCAGGCTGAAGGATGCGAAACGGCAATTGGTGCCGCCGATATCGGCTGCGAGAATGCGCTGCATGGGGTCTCCCGGCTGCAATGCGGTCAAAGCGGGCGGAACAGGGTTCGGGCCGGATTTCGTCAGGCTCAGCTCCTGTCCGAGCCCATCCGGCGTACCAGATTGGTGGTGCTGCACCCGTCCATCAGCCCGGCCAGATGCACGCGGCCGCCATATTCGCGCACCAGCTCCGCGCCCACCACGGTTTCCACGGTATAGTCGCTGCCCTTGACCAGCACATCGGGCCGCACCCGACGGATCAGCTCCAGGGGCGTGTCCTCGTCAAAAAGAACCACCGCGTCCACGCCCTGCAACGCGGCCAGAAGCAGCGCGCGGCTCTGCTCGTTCTGGATGGGACGGCCGGAGCCCTTGAGACGGCGCACCGAGGCGTCGCTGTTCAGGCCCACCACCAGGCGCTCGCCCAAGGCCGCGCACTGGCGGATCAGGGAAATGTGGCCGGGATGGAGCAGGTCGAAGCAGCCGTTGGTGAACACGATGCTCGCGTTTCCGCGCCGCCACTCCTCCAGTTTTTCCAGCAGATCGGGCAGGCTGTACAGTTTGGGATTGTCGGCGTTCTCGCGCAGGGCCAGGTTGAGTTCGCTCAGGGCCACCGGCGCGGTGCCCGGCTTGCCCACAGCCACACCGGCCGCCGTATTGGCCACGAGCGCGCTTTCCTCCCAGTCCAGGCCCTTGGCCACGCAGGCCGCCAGGGTCGCGATGACTGTGTCGCCCGCGCCGGACACGTCGGCCACCTCGCGCACGGCGGCCCGGATGTACCGCGGCGGTCTGTCCGGGCTGAACAGGGCCATGCCCTTGGGGCCGCGCGTAAGCAACAGGCGCTCCAGGCCGTGGCGTTCGCGCAACGCGGCGGCCAGGCTTTCCCGCTCCCGCTGATCCGGGCTATCGCCCGCTTCCAGGCCGCAGGCCAGGGCGAACTCCGCGCTGTTGGGCGTCACGCACTGCGCCCCGGCATAACGCCGCCACTGCCCGCCCTTGGGGTCCACCAGCACGGGAATGCCCCGCTCGCGGGCCGCCGCGATGACCGGTGCGCACAGGCTGTGGCCGTCCGCGCCGTCCAGCAGCACGCCCTTGCCGTAATCGGAGAGCACCAGCGCGCCGCAGCCCGGCAGGCGTTCCAGAACTTTTTCTCGCAGCAGCGCGCTTTCCTCCGGCCGCGGCGGGACGATCTCTTCTTCATCCAGGCGCAGCAATTGCTGCCCCTGGGCAATGATCCGGGTTTTGCGCGTGGTGCCGCGCGCGGCGGAATACACAAGGCCGTCGCCGATGCCTTCGGCGGCCAGTTCGCGGCGCAGGCCCTCTCCGGCCTCGTCGCGGCCCGCCAGGCCGACCAGTTCAACCCCGACGCCCAGCCGGGCGAGATTACGGGCCGCGTTGGCCGCGCCGCCCGGAACGGTCCAGCGTTTCCGCACGCAGGCCACGGGCACCGGCGCTTCCGGCGAAATGCGCCGCACCCGGCCGGAAATGTAGTGGTCGAGCATCACATCGCCCAGCACCAACACACGTACTCCGCTAAATTCCATAGCTCATTCCTGTTCCCGTGGATTGCCGACATGCGGGCGGAGCCGGTTCAGGCCCCGCGGATGGCCCGGCTGAAGAGCGCGCCCAAGGGGCTTTCATCTTCCCGCGCATCCAGCAGGGCATGGATGCGCGTCCGGGCCGCGCCGCCCAGGCGGCGGCGTTCCTCGGGATCCCCGGCCAGGCGTTCCAAAGCCTGGGCCAGGGCCGCCGCGTCATTCCGGGGCACCACCAGACCGCTTTTCCCGTCTTCCACGGCTTCGGTCAGGCCCGGCAGATCGCTGACCACCACGGCCAGGCCAAAGGCCATGGCTTCCGCCAGGGCCGAGGGCAGGCCGTCCACATCGCCCTGGCTGGTTTTGCGCCCCGGCGAGACGAAGATGTCGGCCTTTTTATAGAAATCGGCCATGTTTTCATGCGGCATCTGCCCCGTAAACTCCACAAGCCCGCGCAGGCCCAGACGCCAGGCAAGCCAGCGCAGCCGCAGGCGCTCCGGTCCCTGGCCCACGATCTTGAGACGGAAATCCAGCCCCTGGGCGCGCAATTGGGCACAGGCCCGCAGCAGGAGGTCATAGCCCTTGCGCTTGCTGATGGTGCCCACGGCCAGGATTTGCAGGGGCTGGGCCTCCTGGGCGCCGGAAGGCAGGGGAATGTCCGCGTCGTCCTCGGGCGGGGTCAGGGTCAGGGGATCGCGCAGCAGAATCAGCTTCTCGGCGGGCAGTTCCGGCAGCATCTCGCGCAGGGTCCGCAGGGTGGCCTGGGTGTCGCAACGCACAAAGACCGCCTGCGCCGCCTTGACGGCCCAGTCCTTGCCGGGCCGGGCCAGATCCTGGGCGCGCACGGAAAAGGCGAAAGGCACGCCCAGCAAACGCGCGGCCACCCAACTGGCCGTGGCTTCGCTGTGCGCGCCCGTGGCATATAGAAACTCGATTTTTTCCTCCAGGCCCCAGCGGGCCAGCAGGGCCCCGCAGCCGAAGGCCCAAAGATGGCTCAGCAGGCCCCGGCCCCAGCGGGAACGG
This sequence comes from Desulfovibrio fairfieldensis, assembly GCF_001553605.1. Classification (NCBI taxonomy): domain Bacteria; kingdom Pseudomonadati; phylum Thermodesulfobacteriota; class Desulfovibrionia; order Desulfovibrionales; family Desulfovibrionaceae; genus Desulfovibrio; species Desulfovibrio fairfieldensis. The sequence continues at coordinate 1,048,824 of NZ_CP014229.1, read as the reverse complement.
GTGGGCAGATCGCGCCAGAGATCCCATAAGGAATGGGACGAGCCCCGCAACTGCCGGAACAGGGACGCGCAGACGGAGAAAAAATGCCACGCGCCGATGCGGCGCACGGCCAGCGGCAGGGCGTAGCCCTCGGGATTGCCCAGCAGGCCGCTGCCCCGGATGGCGTAAATGCGCGAGAGCAGGCCCGCAGCGTGCAGGCGGTGGGCCTCTTCCATCAGGTTTTGGCCCGAGGCCTCGGGAAAACGCTCGGCCACCAGCGCGCCGCGCACCACCGGCGGCGGGGGCGAGAGCAGGCTTTGCGCGTCATGCTCCGGAAGCGGCGGCAGCTCATGGCGGCGGCAGTGCAGGATGCCGTCCTCAAGCGTATAGATGCTGTCGCAGTATTCGGCCATCTTGGGGTCATGGGTAACCATGACCATGGACACCCCGCCGGTGTGGCAGAGCGTGCGGAAATTCTCCATGATCAGGCGGCTGGTGCGAGCGTCCAGCGCGCCCGTGGGTTCGTCGGCCAGCAGAATGCGCGGATTGTTGACCATGGCGCGGGCAATGGCCACGCGCTGCTGCTCGCCGCCGGACAGACGGTTGCTGCGGTAATGTACCCTGGCCGAAAGGCGCACCAGTTCCAAGGCGCGGATCACCCTCTCCCAGCGTTCCTGCGGCGGTATGCCTTCATAAATCAGGGGAAATTCAACATTCTCAAACACCGTGGAGTGCTCGAAAAGGTTGCTGGACTGCATCACAAAGCCCATGTTCCCACGCCGGAAGGCGGCGGTCTGCTCGCGGGTGAAGGTGAGCACATCCGTGCCCAGAATGTTCAGCGAACCGGCGTCGGGCGCGTGCAGCATGCCCAGAATGTGCAGCATGGTGGACTTGCCGCAGCCCGAGGGGCCCATGATGGCCACCAGTTCACCGGCTTGCACTTCAATGTTCACGCCGCGCAGGACCGGCGAGAACCCGGCGTAACACTTATATAAATCCTTGGCGACGATAACCGGAGCCATGTTTCACCTTTTATTCAAAACGCAGTGCGGTAACCACGTCCATGCGGCTGGCCTGAAGGGCCGGATACAAGCCGCCGGCCACGCCGATGAGCGCGGAGAATACGATGCTGCCCAGACTGCTGGCGACCAGCAGGGGGTAGGAAATGCCCGTGCCCAGCGACCACGAACCGATTTCGACCAGGGTGACGCCCACCACAATGCCCAGAATGCCGCCGGCCACGGATTTGCACAGGGCCTCGGCCAGAAATTGGGCCAGGATGTCCGTATCGGAACCGCCCATGGCTTTTTTGAGGCCCACTTCGCGGGTGCGCGCGCGCACCGCGGCGAAGGTGCCGTACCAGATGCCGAAGCCGCCCAGCATCAGCGACGCGGCGATGCCCAGCCAGAGCAGGGCCTCCACCCACATGAAGGTGGTCTTGATGCGTTCAAGCTGTTCTTCCTGGGTGCGGATGACCAGATAGGGCGCGGCCTGATGCTCGCGCACCACTTCCGGGATCAGGCGGATCAGGGGCGGCACGTCTTCCCAGCCGACGGCGCGCACAAACAGGCGCGTCACCTTGCCGTCGCCCCAGTTGCGGTCGATCATGGTGGTATAGGGCAGAAAGCCGCCCTGGCTCCAGCTGCCCAGCATCACGCCGCTGACCACGCCCACAACTTCAAAAACGTCCTTTTCCAGAAACAGCAGTTTGCCCACGGCCTTGTCCGGGTCGCCGTAGAGATTGCGGGCGGCTTCGCGGCCCAGCATGCAGACCCGGCTGTGACGCTCCATATCCGCATCGCTGAACAGCCGTCCGGCCGTGAGGGACAGGGAATAGACCTCGGCGAAATACTGGTCGATGCCTATGAAATAGACGCTCAACGAGCGTTCGCCCTCGCCGCGCAGGAGGAAGCCCTTGCCGTCGCGCACGTTGCGGCTGACCATGCCCACGCCCGGCAGGGCGCGCAGGGCGTCCACGGTGGCGGGAAAGAATTCGCGCACGGGCTGACCGGGGTACTGCTTGTCATCCATATAGACCTGGATGACGTTGACCCCGCCCATGAGCACCATATCCTGGCCCACTTTATACCGGATTTCGCGGCCCAGCACGGAAAGGGCAATAAAGGCGGTGATGCCCAGAGCAATGGACAAAATCACCCCGAAGCCGCGTTGGCGCACAACCTGCCTGAGGCTGACGCGAAAAAGGTCGGACATGGCGATCATAGCGCAACTACCACATATCCATAAGAAGACGATAAAAAACCGCGCCGCGCGGCCGCAATACCGAAAATCGGCCGACAAGCGTCAGTACAACACATCCATTATTACGCCGGGCCGGGGCAAGTGTCAAAACGGCCGCCCGGAGCCCGGACCAATTCGTTCTCCGCACGTTGTTTTATTCCGCCCTGCGGGCACGGAGACTTTACGCCTCCCGGCGCGGGGCAGGCCCCCTTGCCCCCCGGAACACCCCTGCAAGGCTTTCCAATGCTCCTGGCTTTCGAGGGCGGCGCGTCTTTTGCTGCGGGAGCTTCCTTCGCTGCGCTCAGGCGATTTCCCTCCGCGCCGCGCAATTGCCATTGACGGCTGGGCTCCGCGTTGAAACTTCGTCTTTTACCGGAAATTGGCTCATTGACGCGCGGCGATTTCGGGGCGTAGCTCGCCCCGCGAGCAAGACCCGTGGGACGCCGCGCCGATGCGTTATACTGTTCAGGCAAAGCCCGACTTACAGAGCACCAGAACCGCGCGGCATGAACGGCTATGCCATTGAAAAAAATTGAAACGCGGCGCTCAGGAGCTTGCCCGCACGCGGGCAGGCTCCGCTTTACGCCGCGCCATTACGTTACGGCTCACAGCGGGGGCAGGGGGTTGTAGGGGGCCTGGGGGCTGCCGCCCCCGGCCCCCTGCCGCGCGCCGCGCAGGCGGCCCAAACGGCGGCACGCCGTAAGCCCCGTGCCCGGAGGGCGGAATAAAACAACAGGCGGAGAGCGAGCTGAAAACGGATTGGGCCTGTCCCGTTGTCCCGCGCGGTCAACGCCGCCGCACGCCGAGCACCGTGCCGCCCTGCCCCACCGTATAGGCCGTATCCCGCCAGACAATCTCCCTGGCGGGAATGGTGCGCAGATAGACCAGAACAAACATGCCCACCGCGCAGACAAAAGCCCAGAGCCAGCGCCCCAGGGGCACGGACCGGGGCAAAAAGGCCCGCCAGGGCCCCAGCGCAGCCGCCAGCGCGGCCAGCCAGAGCAGGGCCAGCAGCACGGCCGCCCCGCTGCCCAGGCCCAGCAGGCCGCCGAGCAGGGCCAGAGCCGCGCCCAGCGGGGGCACGGCCATCAGGACGGCCAGCACCCCGAGCAGCAGCCATTGGCCGGGTATGCAGAACTTGAGAAACAGCACCTGGCGTTCCATCCAGGCCCGCCAGACCGGCAGGGCGTGGTCCGCGGCCTCGGTGCGCAGCAAGGCCCCGGCGCACAGACGCACATGCACGCCCCGGCCCTGCAGCAGCGCGCCCAGGGAACAATCGTCCACCACATTATGGGCCCAGAGTTCGGCCACGCCGTAGCGTTCAAAAGCGGCCCGGCTCATGGCCATGGCCCCGCCCCAGGGCTGGGTGAAGGCCGAGAGGGCCTGCAAAAAGCGCATCAGCAGCACGCTGAGCGCATAGGCCAGGGTCACCGGGCGCTGGTCGCGCGGCTCCACCGTATGGTAGCCGGTGCTGAACGCCGCCTCTCCCCTGGCCACGGGTCCCACAAGGCAGCGCACGAAATCCTCTGCGGCCAGATGGGTGCTGTCGCAGAACACATAGACGTCCGCCGCGTCGCCCACGGCGGCCACGCCCTGCAAACTGTTGTGGTTTTTCTGGCCGCAACCGGCGGCCGGACCGGCCACCACATGCCGCAGGGCCGGGAAATCCTCCCGCAGCGTGCGGATCAGCCCGGCCGCCGGTTCCTCGGCCGTGGCCGTCACCAGCACCGGCAGCAGATCCGGATAATCCTGACGCAGCAGGCTGCTCAGGGCCTCGACCATGCGCGGATGCGCGCCCGCCACCGGAATGATCATCGCCGCCCTGGGCCAACCGCCCGGAGGCGTGAAACGGTTCGCCTCGCGCTCCTCTCCGGCCTTCCGGACCAGGGAACGCCCGCAGCGGGCCAGAAGCCAGAGCAGGCCGCACTGAGCCAGGGCCACGCAGAACCAGAACATCAGCATGGAATTACTCCTGAAATAACCTAGTCCGGCAGAGGCGCGCAGTCCCCGGACGCCAGCGGCACGTCCTGGACGCGCTTGCCTTCGAGCTTGATCTTCATGCCGTTTTTAAGGCTGATTGTGCCTTCCACCTTGTCCGGCGCGCTCAGACGACCCTTGAACCTGTGGCCCGAGGAATGGGAGGCTTCAATGGCGTTGTCTTTCACGCTGCCCTCAAAGTGGTAAACATCCACCTGGCCGTTAGCAAGACGCAGATGCAGCACGCCCCGCACCTTGCCCTGGGCCGAAAAACACAGGCCCACCCGGAAGGTGGAGGTATACAGCGAACCGGTCCAGAGTTCCGTCACTTCTGCGGGCGTGGGCGCGTCCGCCGATGCCGCCGGAAGCGACGGGGACGACGACGCGGGGACGGCCTTTTCCCCGGCGGCCGGAGCCGCGGCGCCGGACGGGGATTCGTCGGCCAGGGCCGGGGCGGCCCCTGTCGGGGACATGGCCAGCAGCACGATCAGAACGCCTGTTGCCCATGACCTGGAAAAAGAAAAAAAGTTGTTCATAGCGTGTCTATGTTCCAGCTTGGGCTTCTCGCTGGCCGGCTGACGGCGTTTTCCGGCTGTGCTCCCGCCAGAGGCGCTCGAAAAGCTCCTGATGCGCGTCCACCATGGCCGTAAAGGAGAAATCGCGCTCCACGCGCAGGCGTCCGGCCCGGCCCAGAGCGTCGCCGGACTGCGGATCGTCCAGCAGGCGCAGGCAGTTGCGGGCCAGGGCCCGGTCATCGCCCGCCGCGGACAAGAAGCCGTTGCCGTTTTCCTCCACCAGACGGGGAATGCCGCCCACCGCCGTGGCGCAGACCGGCAGGCCGCAGCTCATGGCCTCCAGAATGACATTGGGCTGGCCCTCGCGCACGGAGGCCAGGACAAACAGCCGGGCCGCCGCGTAGTGTTCGCGCATGTCCATGCCGCCGGGGAAAAAGTCCACCCGCGCGCCCGCCGGATGCTCACGCGCCCATTGCTTCAGGGCCCCCTCTTCCGGGCCGTCTCCCACAATGCGCAGGCGGGCCTCCGGACGGCTTTGCAGAATCAGTTCAAAGGCCCGCAGCAGGGCCAAATGATCCTTGTCGCGCGCCAGGCGCGCCACGCACAAGACCACCGGCTCCCGCGCCGAAGGGGGATTTTCGCCGGGCCGGAAAAAGTCCACGTCCACCCCGTTGGGAATGTAGCTCAGATGTCCGGCGGGCACGCCCAGGCCCTGGAGCGTCTGGAACAGGGCTTCGGAATTGCAGACCATATGCCGGGTCAGACGCCAGAGCCAGCGCTCGTGCTGGCGTTTGGGGCCGCCGCCGCCCCGGCAGGTGCCCACGACCACGGGCACGTCCAGCGCCCGCCCCCAGATCCGGCCCCAGATGTTGGGCAGGGCCGTGCAGGGCACCAGAATGTCCGGGGCGGCCCGCCGCAGGGCCGGGGCCAGGCGCAGAAAAAAGAAGGGGGCCGCGCTGCGGGACGCGCCCAGATGCGTCAGGCCGATGCCCGCGTCACGGGCCGCGCTGTCCAGATCCGTCGCGCCGGTGAGGGTGAGCATGGCCGGGGAAAAACGCTTCCGGTCCAGGCGGCGGGCCAGCTCCAGCGTCTGGCGCTGGGTGCCGCCGAAACAGAGATCTTCCATGAGAAAAAGCACGTTCAACGGTCGCGTCATAGGGCTCCTGTGGAAAACGCGCGCCGTAACAGGTTACGGCTTGCGGTTGCCAGCATACTATGCATTCCGCGCGCTTTTGCAAGTCCCGGAGCAAGCGCATGAACAGGATGGCATTTTTTGTGTCCAGGACGAAAAAGAAACATGCTCTTGCGTCAGGCTTCCTGTACCTTTGCGGTTATTTTGCAAAATCCGCCCCCCGCTCACTTGCCGCCCGTGTCGGCTGCGTTCACGGGTGTAAGGAAGGAAGAAAGACATACTTATGGAAACAGATGAATATCCGGAGATTGAGGCATGCAGTCGATTGCCCTGTTACAAGCCCCGCCCGGCATTGCCTTGCCGGGCATCCCGGCTTATTATGCGCCGATGAGCACTATCGCCTCCGAAGCGCGCGCGGACGCGCCCGCCCTGCGCGTCGTCGTCAGTCTGGATGTGGAAGAGGAAGGGCTGTTCTCCGGCCGCTACGCCGCCTCGGATTGCGGCGTGCGCAATGTGGCCCTGCTGCCCCGCCTGGCCCCGCTGAGCCGGGAGCTGGGCTTTCCGCTGACCCTGTTCTGCGCCCACACGGTCTTTGCCAGCGCCGAAGCCCGGCCCGTGCTGGCCTGGATGCGCGACCACTGCGGCGCGGAAATCGGCGCGCATCTGCACCACTGGAGCACCCCGCCCCTGGTTGAAAACCGGGCCGGAACCGGGACTGCCGCCCATAAGGCCGACGGTCCGCCCACGCGCACCGACCGCCTGCCGCGCGACCTGCTGCGCCGGCGGCTGCGCACCCTGCTGGACGCCGGGCGGGACTTCCAGTCCGCGCCCCTGACCAGTTTCCGCATGGGCCGCTGGGATCTGAAAGCCGTGGTGCGGCCGCTGCTGGCCGAGGCGGGCATCAGCGTGGACAGCTCCGTCTGCCCGCTGCGCGCTTTCAGGGACGGGCCGGACCATTTTCTGGCCCCGGCCGATCCCTACTGGGCCGAGGATCTGTCGGGCCGCCGTCTGCTGGAAGCGCCCATCACCCAGATCCCGCTCTCGCCCGCCCTGGCGCGGCTCTGGTACGGCCTGGCCCGCCGCAAGGCCGGTCTGCTGGATTCCTTTCATTTCTGGGGCGCGCTGAGCCCCAATCCGGTCTGGCACAGTCCGCGCGTCATGCGTCTGGCCAGCCGCCTGCACGCGCGACGCGGCGGCAAGGTGCTCAGTCTGTTCTGGCATTCCTCGGAAATGCTGCCCGGCGCGTCGCCCAACGTGCCGGATCAGGCCGCGGCCGACGCGCTGCTGCAAAAAATTTACGACTATCTGCGCTGGCTGAAGGAAAACTTCAAGGTCCGGGGCGTCACCGCCGCCCAACTCCATGCGGAAGCCGCGGCCCTGGATTTTCCCCAACGCCCGGCGGGCCGGGGGGACTGGTAATGTCCCGTCTGGCCTTTGTGCTGCTGGACGGCCTGGGCGCGGCCACGGCCCGGCGCTGCATGAGCTGCCTGCGCGCCCTCACCGAAGCGGGGCAGGCCCGCTTTACCGAGCTTGAAGCCGAGCTGCCCCCGCTGTCCCGCCCGCTCTACGCCACCCTGCTCAGCGGCCTGAGCCCGGCGCGGAGCGGCATTCTGCGCAACGACGACGCCCGCCTCTGCCCGGCGCCGACCATTTTTCAGCGCGCGCGGGACGCGGGCCTGAGCACGGCGGCGGCCGCCTATTCCTGGATGAGCGAACTCTGCAACCGCGCGCCCTTTGAACCGGAACGGGACCGCCTGACCGACGACCCCGCCCTACCCATCGGACACGGCCTGTTTTACAGCCAGGACGCCTATCCCGACGACGAACTGTTCCGCGACGCCGAGGCCCTGCGGCTGCGCTACGGACCCGATCTGCTGCTGGCGCATTCCATGGGCATTGATTTCGCCGGGCACGCGGCCGGAGCGGACGCGCCCGCCTACCGCGAAGCCGCGCGCGCGGCCGACGGCCTGCTGGCCCGTTATCTGCCGCGCTGGCTGGACGCGGGCTATGCCGTGCTGATCACCAGCGACCACGGCATGGATGCGGATTGCGGCCATTACGACAATACGGAGCCGGTCCGCCGGGTGCCGCTCTGGCTGGCGGGGCGGGCCTGGAATGGTCTGCCCCTGCCCGCGCGCCAGACCCAGGTGGCGGATCTGATGCTGGCGGTTCTGGGCCTGGCGGAATGAACGAATCCCCCCAAGCCTCACGGAGTCTTCCCATGCAGCGCAACGACCGTCTGAGCGGCTATGTCTGGATTCTGCTGGCGGCTTTTTTCTGGTCGCTGATCGGGGTGATTTCCAAAATCTGCATGAGCGCCGGGGTCAGCCCGCTGGAAACCGCCTTCTGGCGCGCGGCCTTTGGCGGCGCGTTGTTCCTGGTCCACGCCGCGCTGCACAAGGGCCTGTTCATCCGGCCCCGCGACGCGGGTATTTTTCTGCTCTTCGGGGTCTGGGGCGTGGGCGTCTTTTTCGGGGCCACCCAGTACGCCATCCAGCTCAGCGGCGCGGCCATGGCCGTGGTGCTGCTGTATACCGCGCCGGTCTGGGTGGCCGTGTTTTCCCGCCTGCTCTTCAGGGAAAGGATCTCGCCGCGCAAGATCGGGGCCATCAGCGTGGCCCTGACCGGCACCACCCTGGTCTGCTTTTCCGGCGGCAGCCTGCCGGGGCGGACCTCGCTTTTGGGCATCGGCTGCGGGCTGCTGACCGGGCTCTGTTACGCCTCGCACTATCCCTTTTACCGCTGGTGGCAGAACCGTTACGCCACGGCCACCATTTACGGCTTCATGCTTGCCGGGGGCGTGCTCGCGCTCTGGTTCTGCGTGCCCGTGAGTCTCAACCATGAGCCGCGCGTCTGGTTCTGGCTCGCCGTGCTGGGCGTGACCAGCACCTTTTTCGCCTATACCTGCTACGGCCAGGGCCTCAAACGCATCAGCCTGGTGCGCGCGGCGGTCACCTGCCATCTGGAGCCGGTGCTGAGCACCCTCTGGGTCTGGCTGTTCTGGCAGGAAAATTTCAGCCTCGGCGGCTGGTTCGGCAGCGGACTGGTGCTGGCCGCCGTCCTGCTGCTGACCACGGACAAAAGCCGTGATTGAGGAAGCGCCCATGTCTCCGCCCCCCCGCACAAGCGAATCCCTGGCCCGGCGCATCCGCATGGCCCGAGGCCTGGAACCGGCCGATCTCTGCGTGGAACACGTGAATGTGGTGGATGTGTTCAGCCGCACCCTGCTGCGCGACATTTCCGTAACCGCGGGCGACGGGGTTTTTCTGGGCTTCGGCCCAAGCGGGCTTCCGGCCCGCCGCCGCATGGACGCGCGCGGGCGTTTCATGCTGCCCGGCCTGATGGACGCCCATCTGCACCTGGAATCCACCATGCTGACCCCGGCGGAATTCGCCCGTCTGGTCGTGCCGCACGGCACGGCCGCAGTGGTGGCCGATCCACATGAAATCGCCAATGTTCTGGGTCTGACCGGCCTGCGTTATCTGTTGGAAAGCTCGCGGGACCTGCCCCTGGATCTGCGCCTGGCGCTGCCCTCCTGCGTGCCCTGCACGCCCTTTGAGGATTCCGGCGCGGTCCTGGCCGCCGCGGATCTGGCTCCGCTCATGGGGCACGAACGGGTCTGCGCCCTGGGGGAAATGATGAACTATCCCGGCCTGCTGGCCGGAGATCCCGCCGTGCTGGACAAAATCGTCCTGGCCCGCGCCTCGGGCAAGCGCCTGGACGGCCATGCCCCCGGCCTGCTCCAGGCGCGGCTGGACGCCTACTGCGGCACGGGCGTGGCCAGCGACCACGAATGCGAAAGCCCGGAGGAGGTCGTCCAGCGCCTGGCGCGCGGCATGTACGTTTTTGTGCGGCACGGCTCGGCGGCGCGCAATCTGCCCGCCCTGCTGCGCGCGGTGCATGTCAACAACGCCCACCGCTGCTGCTTCTGCACGGACGACAGCAGCCCGGCGGACCTGCTGGAACGCGGGCATATGGACGAAATCCTGCGCCTGGCCGTGGCCGAGGGCCTGGACCCGCTGCTGGCCGTGGGCATGGCCACGCTGAACGGCTGTGTGTTTTACGACATGCGGGACCGGGGCGGCATTGCGCCGGGCTGGGCGGCGGACTTCTGTCTGGTGGACGATCTGCGTGGATTCCGGGTCCGCGAAGTGTTCAGGGCCGGACGCCAAGTGGCCCAGGAAGGACGTCTCTGCGTGGAACTTCCCGCCGCGCCGCCGTCTTCGGACGTGCTGGACACGATCCATATCGCGCCGCTGACACAGGAGGCCCTGCGCCTGCCCGTGCCCTCGGGCCGGGCGCGGGTCATGGGCCTGACCCCGCAATCGCTGATCACGCGCGCTCTGATCCTGCCCGTGGCGCTGGACAGGGGCTGTTTTGATCCGCAACAAAATCCCGGTCTGGCGAAAATCGCCGTGGTGGAGCGCCACAAGGCCACAGGCAAGGTCGGCGTGGGCATCCTGCACGGCTATCTGCGGCCGGACGCGGTGTTTGATGGGGCCATTGCCACCAGCATTGCCCATGATTCCCACAATATCGTGGTGGCGGGCGGCAATGACCGGGACATGCTGGCTGCCGTGGAAAGCCTGCGCGCCATGGGCGGCGGCATCTGCTGCCTGCAACGCGGGCGGACCCTGGCCGCCCTGCCCCTGCCCGTGGCCGGACTGATCAGCCCGGAGCCGGGCCGGGAAGTGGCCGCGCGCAAGGCCGCGCTGTTGGCGACCGCGCGACGGCACTTCTCGCTCAACCCGGACCTGGACCCGGTCATGGCCCTGAGCTTCATGGCCCTGCCGGTCATTCCGGAACTCAAGCTCACCGCGCGCGGCCTGTTCGACGTGCAAGGCTTTTCGTTTGTGCCGGTGGATGCCGAAAAAGCGTAGGGCCAGGCCTCTTGACGGGAACAGCCGGTCTGGGCTAAAAGATTTGCTCACGTTGTCACGGCATCGCGCTTTTCAGGGCGCGCCGGAAACGCGTGTTCCTGCCGGGATGGTGGAATTGGTAGACGCAGCGGACTCAAAATCCGCCGACCGCAAGGTCTTGCGAGTTCAAGTCTCGCTCCCGGTACCAAGCAAATTCAGGCGGTTACGGAAACGTAGCCGCCTTTTTTGTGCCACCACTGCATCACCCGCACCACTGTCGCCAAATGCAACCAAGTCCAGAAAGGACGGATTGTTAAGGCACGCTCGGTATCGGCAAATCCTCACCTCCGAAAAATAAGTATGTCCCCAAGGTCTTGCCTCTCATGGGCAGGGACGCTGCGTTTCTGCCGTCCGCCGTCTTGTCGCGCGGCATGGCGGGAAAATCCGCCTGAACCAAGCTGTCCCGCGATCAGCTCCGAACCGCGCGGGACGCGCATTTCCGGCCCAAGCAAAATTTTGTGAAAAAAAACATTGAATTTTATCGGCCACGTCAAGTAAGTTTTACCCAAGCGGATAACGCCGGATAACGGGTGCATCGAGGACGGCATGGGGGCATGCCCATCGCCGTGCCCGGACGGAAGGTGCCGGACGCCGCCGATTTGGCGGCTGCAGCGGCACGGTTGTGTCATGACGCACGTCCGCCGGGCGACGTAAAGCGCCGCTGACGGCCAGCGCGGGATATGTACGAGAACAGATAAGGATTCCAAACCAACAGGAGGATCTCTGATGAAACGCATTATTGCGCTCTTTGTGGCATTCGGCCTCATCTGCGGCATGGCGCTGGGCATGGCGCCGTCGGCCGATGCCAAAACCGTGATCAAAATCGCGGGCATGAAGCCGGAAGGCGAGCCGGAAACCATCGGCATGCATCAGTTCGGCAAATATCTGGCAGAACTTTCCAACGGCAAATATGAAGTACAGGTCTTCCCCAACAGCCAGCTCGGCAAGGAAGACGCCTACATCGCCGCCACCCGTAAGGGTATTATTCAGATGTGCGCCACCGGCACGCAGACCTCGGCGCTGCATCCGGCCATGGCCATGCTGGAAACGCCCATGCTCTACGACGATCTGGACCATGCCCGCCGTGCCATGGAAGGCAAGACCTTTGAGCTGATCAACCAGGGCTTCACCGAAAAGTCCGGCCTGCGCACCCTCAACGCCTTTCCCCTTGGTTTCCGCCATTTTTACACCAAAAAGCCGGTGAAAACCATCGCCGACCTCAAGGGCCTGCGCATGCGCGTGCCCAACATCCCCCTGTACACCAATTTCGCCAAGGAATGCGGCATCAGCGGCCAGCCCATGCCCTTTGCCGAAGTGCCCGGCGCGCTTGACCAGGGCGTCATCGACGGCGGCGACAGCCCGCTGGCCGACATCGTGAGCCTGAAGATGTATGAGATCACCCCTGAAATCACCCTCACCGGCCATATCCTGGTGATCCATTCCTTGTACATCAACGAAAAATTCTACAAGTCCCTGCCCGAACAGGACCGCAAGTGGGTTGACGAAGCCGCCAAGCGCTCCGCCGACGACATCTGGAAGATGGTGGCCGCGGGCGACGAAAAAGCCAAGCAGACCATCATCGCCGCCAACGGCCACATCACCACGCCCAGCAAGGAATTCCACGACTACATGGCGGAAGCCGGCAAGCGCAGCTGGAAGCTCTTTTACGACACGGTGCCCAATGCCCAGGAAATCCTGGACAGCGCCGCCAGCTATCGCCAGGCCAAGTAACAAGATCAGCACGATGTAACGCGGGCCGGGGGCGTAAGGTTTCCGGCCCGTCGCGCAACGCGCTCGGCGGGAAGGCCCCGCAGCACTAGAGGGTGTCGTCATGAGATGGATTTTCGTGTTATATCAGGGAGAAAGAGCCTTTTATGAAGGAAGTGTACTCTGCTGGTACTCGACCGGAATAAAAGGCGAATTTCAACGCGGAGATAACCGAAAAGACGCTCGTGACGACAGCCTCTAAAATTTTCCGCACAAGTCCATATTCCGTCAGGGCATTGTTCCCGCAGAGGTCAGTATGCACGACGAGACACAGCAAAACCTTCCATCGGCGTCCGCTCCGGACGCCGACAAGCCGTGTGATCCGCATGCGGATCACGGCAAAGCGCAGTCCGAATCCCTCGGCCGGCTGCTTTTTGAGATTTTTTGCGCCGTCATCTTCCTCGGCATGATCGGTCTGGTCTTTTACAACGCTTTTCTGCGCTACGTCTTTTCCTCCAGCTATCCCCCCAGCGAGGAATGGGCGCGCTTTCTCTTCATCTACATCACGTTCTTCGGGGCCATTGAGGCTTTTTACCACAAAAAGCACATTGCCGTGGACATGTTCGTGGACCTGCTGCACGGCGCACCCCGCAAATACGTGGACATCGCCGCCACGCTCCTGGGCATGGTCGCCATGGGCCTTCTGCTCTACGGCGGCGTGATCAACGTGCTCCAGACCGTGGACACCTATTCCGTGGCCACCAATGTGAACATGGCCCTGATCAACGGCACATTGCCCATCATGGCCTTCGCGGCCCTGATCATGCAGGTGCGCGACCTCGTGGCTCTCATCCGTCGTCCGGCATCCTCTTTCACCAAGGCATAGGGGGAGAACGTGGAACTTTTCATCTTTCTCGGCACCCTGTTCTTCTTCCTGGCCTTCGGCATTCCCATCTGCCTGGTGCTGGTGCTCTGCGCCATGGTGCTCATGTGGCACTCCGGCATGTGGGACGCCATGATCATTCCCGGCAGCATGCTGGACGGGGCCAACAACTACCCGCTGATGGCCATCCCCTTCTTTGTCTTTGCCGGTGAAATCATGGCCGCGGGCGGACTTTCCAAACGCGTGGTGCAACTGGCCCAGCTGATGATCGGCCGGGTGCGCGGCGGCCTGGGCTATGCGGCTGTGGTGGCCAGCATCATTTTCGCGGGTCTCATGGGCAGTTCCGTGGGCGAGGCCGCCGCTCTGGGCGGTCTTTTGCTGCCCATGATGAAGGAAGTGGGCTACAAGCCGGGACGCGCCGGGGCCGTTATCGCCTCCGGTGCCATTCTGGGCCCCATCATTCCCCCCAGCACCAACTTCATCCTGCTCGGCGCCACCATCAGCGGCCTTTCCATCACCAAACTGTTCATGATCGGCCTGGTCCCGGGCATTTTAATCGGTCTCGCGCTGATGGTGGTCTGGTTCTTTGTGGTGCGCAAGGACGGCTACAACGAAACCATCACCTTCACCCGTGAGGAAAAGTGGAAGATCCTGATCGACTCTACGCCCGCCTTCCTCATGCCCGTGCTCCTGCTGGGCGGCATCCGCTTCGGCGTTTTCACGCCCACCGAAGGCGGCGCCTTCGCGGCCATTTACGCCATTGTGGTCTGCGTGCTTTACTACCGCGAGCTTTCCTTCCGCGAACTGCTGCGCGTCAGCGCGCGGGCGGCCACAACCACTTCGGTGGTCATGCTCATCGTGGCCACGGCCACGGCCGTGGGTTGGTTCATCACCATCGCCCAGATTCCCAATCAGATGACGGCACTCTTTTCGCCGCTCATCGACAGCCCCGTTCTGCTGCTGTTGTGCATCAACGTCTTTCTTTTCCTCATCGGCATGGTCATGGACCTTACGCCCAACATCCTGATCTTCGCGCCGGTGTTCTATCCGCTCATCACCCAGGCCGGTATCGACCCCTACTATTTCGGTCTGCTTTTCATCCTGAACCTGGGCATCGGCGTGATCACGCCGCCCGTGGGCACAGTGCTTTATGTGGTGTGCGGCATCGGCAACATCAAGATCACCCAGCTGATCCGTAACCTGGTCCCCTTCATTCTGGTGGAAGTGGTCATGCTCTTCCTGCTGCTCTTCTTCCCCAAACTCTCGCTCATTCCGCTCGACTGGCTCATGGGCGGGAAATAAGCCGCCGCGAGCTCGCACAGAAAAGCCGCCCCTGCACAGGGGCGGCTTTCAATTTTTCAAGCGGCTTCCGAGCGGTGGACATTCAACGCCAATCCTTCTCGGCCTGCCCGAGATCCTCCAGCACCAGAGTGGGCTGACGCTCCTCCTTTGCCAGGTCTTCGCGCGTGGCCTCGCCGCTGAGCACCAGAATGAAATCAATGCCCGCGTTTTCGGCCAGTTTCTTGTCCGTGCTCAGGCGGTCGCCCACCATAACCATTTCCTCTTTGGCGTAGCGCCGCAGCAGAGGGGCCAGCACGGTCGGGTCGGGTTTGCCGAAAATATGCTGCGGGCGGCGGCCCGTGGCCGTGGCGTAAAGTTCAATCATGCTGCCCACATCAGGCAACGGCCCCTCCGGAGAGGGACAGACCAGATCCGGATGGGTAGCCAGAAACAGGGTTTCAGGTTTTTGCAACAACAAGGCTGAACGGGCCAGCTTGTGGTAGGTCAGCTCCGTGTCATAGGCCAGAATCACGGCCTGCGCGTCCTCTTCCACCTGTTGAAGTTCGGGCATACGTTGACGCAGATCCTGTTGAAAATCAGTGTTGCCCACAGGATAGGCCCGGCTGATGCCGCGCGCCCGTAAAAAATCCACCAGGGGCGTCACCGGTGAGAGCAACAATTCCCCGCGCGCCGGAATGCCCATGCCGTTGAGCTTGTCCACATAGGTCTGCGGCGATTTGGAGGTATTGTTGCTGAGAAAGAAAAAATCCAGATCTCGCCAGTGATTTTGAATAAAACCGACAGCGCCCTTGATGGGGATATGCCCAAGATAAACCGTGCCGTCCATGTCCAGGACGACACAGCGTTTCCGCGACCAGTCCATATGCTTCCTTTTTCCCAAAGAAATAGCCGCGTTCGGCCGTCTTGGCAAGAATAGAGGGGTTCCCTTCGGCGGACGCTTCCTCCGCTGACTGTCCATTGGGGCAATGCCCGACCCTTGACGAACAGCGGCAAAAGAATGAAAATTTTTATTTGGATTTGTTTATGTTGTACTGAAGCCATTGCCGGGAAGACAACGCCCGTTACGGACGCGGCCACGGCGAAATGGAAATATCAGGAGGCCCCATGCTGGAAACCACGGTTGTCGTCATCGGCGGCGGCGCTACCGGCATGGGCACGCTGCGCGATCTGTGCATGCGCGGCGTGCCCGCCATTCTGCTGGAACAGGGCGGCCTTGCCCACGGCACCAGCTCCCGTTTTCACGGCCTGCTCCACAGCGGGGGTCGTTACGCTGTCAATGACAACGAATCCGCGCGCGAGTGCATTGAAGAAAACATGATTGTGCGGCGTATCGGCAGACAGTGTGTGGAGGAAACCGAAGGCTTTTTCGCACTGACGCCCGGTGACGATCCGGCCTACGTGACTCCCTGGGCCGAGGCCTGCCACAAGGCGGGCATCGACGCGCAGGAGCTGGACGTGGCCGAAGCCCTGCGTCTGGAGCCCAATCTCGCGCCCGACATCCGGCGCGTCTTCCGTGTGCCTGATTCCTGTGTGGACGGCTTTCGCCTGGTACTGCACAACGCCATGTCCGCCAAGCGTTACGGCGGCCAGGTGCTGACCTATCACGAGGTCACGGCCATCCATCAGAACAACGGCACAGTCTGCGGCGTAACGGCTCTTGACCGCATCAGCGGCGAAATGGTGGAAATTTCCTGTCAGAGCGTGGTCAACGCCGCCGGTTCCTGGTCGGGCCGCATTGCCGGGCTGGCCGGTCTGGATGTGGCCGTTTCTCCGGACCGGGGCACGCTCATTGTCTTCAATCACCGCTTTACCTCGCGCGTGGTCAACCGCCTGCATCCCGGCGCGGACGGCGATATTTTCGTGCCCCACGGTTCCATCACCATTCTCGGCACCACATCCACGCCCACAGACCGGCCCGACGACACCACGCCCACCTATGGAGAAGTGCTGCGCCTGCTGGATCTGGGCGAACCGCTTTTCCCGGCGGTACGCCAATACCGCATCCTGCGGGCCTTCGCGGGCACGCGGCCTCTGTACACGCCGGGCAATGCGGCGGGGCGCAAGGCCAGCCGCAATTTCCATGTGGTGGACCACGCGGAGCAGGGTCTGGAGGGCATGGTGTCCATCTTCGGCGGCAAGCTGACCACCTACCGGCTCATGGCCGAACGCGTCAGCGACAACGTCTGCGCCAGACTCGGCGTGCATACGCCCTGTCGCACGGCGGATGAAGCGCTGGTGCCCGATCCCGATAAAGCCGTGCTGCGCCGCGCGGCCCGCTATTTCCCCATGCGGGGGCTCACCCTCATGGCGGACCGGCTCGGCGACGATCTGCCCGCCGTGCTGCAACAGGCTGAACTGGCCGGACTGGCGGAAAAGCAGGCCGAACAGGAACATGCCGGTGGGGGTGACGGCAACCCCCTGCTCTGCGAGTGCGAAATGGTCAGCCTGGCTGAAATCGAATGCGTGGCGCGCGATCCCTCCACCCATTCCCTGTCCGACATCCGGCTGCGCACGCGCCTGGGCATGGGCACCTGCCAGGGCACTTTCTGCTCCCTGCGGACCATCGGCGCATTGGTGGAGCACGGTGTGCCTCTGGAGCTTTCGCCCACGGACAATGTGCGGCGTTTTCTACAGGAGCGCTGGCGGGGCCTGCGTCCGGCCCTCTGGGGCACGCAGGCGCGCGAAATGGAACTGGGGCGGGCCGTGTACGCCGGAACCCTCAACCTCGACGGAGCCGCGGATGAGCAGGACAATTGACGTACTTGTGGCCGGTTCCGGCCTGGCCGGGCTTATGGCCGCGCTGACCGCCGCTCAGGATGGGCGCAGCGTGCGGCTGGTGACCGACGGCATGGGCTCGCTGGCTATCAGCGGCGGTTGTGTGGACCTGCTGGGCTACGCCGGGGGACGGCGGCTGGATGATCCCTGGAACGGCATGGATCTTCTGCCGCCGGAGCATCCCTACCGCCTGCTCGGTGCGGGCAATATCCGGACGGCCCTGGACATGCTGCGCCAATGCGCGGCGGAACAGGGCTGGCCCCTGCACACGGCCGTGTCGCCGCAGGGCGCTCCCTGCAACGCGCTGCTGCCCACCATCATGGGCACGCTCAAGCCGAGTTATCTTTTGCCCGCCGGTCTGAACCCCACGGCCCTGACCAGGGCCAAGCGCATTCTGGTGGCGGGCGTGCGGGGCCTGCGCGACTGCCGTCCCGCGCTGATCGTCAGCCAGTTGCGCCGTTATAGGGACTGGGCGGACAAAGACTTTATCCAGATATTGCTGCCCTCGCCCCTGGGCGAAACCCATCGCAGCCTGAGCGCTCTGGACCTGGCCCGTCTGGTGGACAAGCCGCAGGGCCGGGACTGGTTGATCCGGGCCCTCCGGGAACACGCCGGACAGTGCGATGCCGTGTTGCTGCCGCCCATCTGCGGCAGCAGGGCCGATGCCTCGGTCTGGCATGAACTCAGCCAGGCCGTGGGCTGCCCGCTGGTGGAAATGCTTTCCATCCCGCCGGGGGTGGGCGGTCTGCGTCTGCGGGACGCGTTGCTGCGCGAACTGCGCCGCCACGATTTTGAACTGGTGGAAAACGCCCGGCTGATCCGCGCCGAAACCAACGGGAAGCAATGCACGGCGCTGGTGGCTCTGGCAGCCGGGCAGGAACGCCGCCACAGAGCCCGGGCCTTTGTACTGGCCACGGGCGGCATCCTGGGCGGAGGCGTGGAACTCGCGCCGGGCAAGGTCCGTGAAAGTGTGTTCGGACTGGATATTCCCGTGCCGCCGGACGTCACAGAGTGGTCCGAACCGGAAATTTTCGGCAGCCATGTCTTTTCCCGTCTGGGCGTCCGGGTGGACGGCGAAATGCGTCCCCTGGACGAGGCCGGACAGACCCGCTGGGAGAATGTCTTTTTTGCCGGGCGCAGCCTCGGCGGTTATGATTTCGCAACCGAAAAAAGCGGCCACGGCGTCGCCCTGACCACCGGCTGGCAGGCGGGCCGCATGGCTGCCGCCATTGCCGGAAAATCCGGCGGACCGGCGTCCGGAGA
Source organism: Desulfovibrio fairfieldensis (assembly GCF_001553605.1). Lineage (NCBI taxonomy): Bacteria > Pseudomonadati > Thermodesulfobacteriota > Desulfovibrionia > Desulfovibrionales > Desulfovibrionaceae > Desulfovibrio > Desulfovibrio fairfieldensis. Next base: position 1,030,131 of record NZ_CP014229.1, on the reverse strand, counting down.
GCGCATATGAGCGTACGCATCAATCCCGACAAATGCATCGCCTGCACCACCTGCGTGGTGCACTGCCCGGTGGCGGAGGCCACGCCCAAGTTCCTGGGCCCGCGCATGATCGGCCCGGCCTATGAACGTTTCCGCCTGCTGGGCCTGGCGGAAGATCCGTCTCTGCACTATTGCGCCAACTGCAAGAACTGCGACATTTCCTGCCCGCACGATGTGCCTGTGTCCAGCATCAACATGCTGGCCCGCGCCGAGCAGTGCAAACAGCAGAGCCCCGGCCTGCGCGACTGGGTGCTGGCCCACGGCGAACTTCAGGCGCGCTGGCTGCGGCTGATCCCGGCCGGGCTCAAAAACTTCGGCATGCTCAACCCCGTAACCCGCGCGTTGTTGGATGCCCTGGGCATCGACAAGCGCGCTCCCCTGCCCCGCTTTGCCGCTCAGACTTTCCGGCAGCAGATGCGCAATATCCGCCAGCCAGCCCAAACGCGCAAAGCGGTCTTTTTTCCGGGCTGCTACGTGGACGTGTACGATCCCCGTACCGGCCTGGATATGGTCTGGGCACTGAACAGGGCCGGGTATGAGGTCATTGTGCCGGACGATTTCGTCTGCTGCGGTCTGCCCATGATCGCCAACGGCTTCTGGCAGGACGCTCGCGCCAATGCGGACCGCAACCTTGCCGCGCTGGCCCGCTGGCGTGAACAGGGCATTCCGGTCATCACGGGCTGCCCCAGCTGCGCCCTGATGTTCCGTACCGACCTGCCGGAATTTTTCCCGGACATGGCTGAAAAGCACGGCGCTACCCCGCTGGAGGACGCCCAGGAATTTCTGCTGGACTGCGCGGAACGCGGCGAATTGCAACTGGACGCCAAAACGGCAGGCGCTTGCCTGCCCGAACTGCGCGTCATCTACCACGCGCCCTGCCATTTGCGCGCCCAGGGCAACGGCCTGCCGGGTCTGGAGCTGCTGCGCCGCCTGCCGGGCGTCATGGTCCGGAATGCCGATGCCGGGTGCTGCGGCATCTCCGGCAGTTATGGTTTCAAAAAAGAAAAATACGACATCGGCCAGGAGATCGGCGCGGCTCTTTTCAAAGCCGTGCGCGAAAGCGGGGCCCATATCGCCGCTTCCGAATGCGGCACCTGCCGCGTGCAGATTCTGCACGGCAGCGGCCTGCCCTGCCTGCACCCCGTGAGCATCGTCCGTCAGCGCCTGGAGGCCCTGCGCCCCGCGTAACACGCTGCAAGCGGCAATGTTAACCGTATCAAAAGACGGCCCGTCCCCTCAATCTTGGAGGGTGCGGGCCGTCTCTGCCTTTCGGAGCAGAACTTTCCGAAAAACCACAGCCGTTACGGCGGCTGCATATATGGTCGCCGATCTTGCCGGAACCGCAGACAAAATGAAAAGAGCCCGGATATCATATCCGGACTCTCGAACATTTTATGGTGCGCCCGAAGAGATTCGAACTCCTGACCTACAGGTTCGTAGCCTGTTGCTCTATCCAGCTGAGCTACGAGCGCGTAACAAAGGAAACTATACTAAGCGGCATGCTTCGTCAAGAATTTTTTGTAACTATTTTTGCTTGCATGCCGGATAAATTTTCAAATCTACTACCGCCTTGGCGGCATCCACATAAACCATGCCCTGCCGAAAGTCCGAAGACAAACGGCAAAAGACATTACACCGTTTTATTCAGCTTCAATGCCGTTAACGGCGCGGGCCAGACGCGAGATCTTACGCGCGGCCTTTTTCCAATGCAGAGCACCCTTTCCGGCGGCCTTGGCCAACACGGAAGTGGCGAGAGTCAGGGCGTTGTCGGCCAAGCTCTTGTCCTTGCCCTGGATGGCGGCGCGCACATCCTTGATGGCGCTTTTCACGCGGGTACGGGCGGCACGGTTGCGGGCGGCCCTGTTGAGGCTCTGTTTGTGACGTTTGATGGCTGACTTATGGTTGGCCACGGTATTCCTCCACTATGTTGGGCTTGCCCGCGCAAGCCATGATCCCGGATCAGCGGCACTGCCGCCGGATGACAGCAACAGAGATGTTGTGAATCAGCGTTATTAGCGCAAGCCTCGCTGCCTGTCAAGCAATTTTGCCGTCGCCGGCGCCATTTACAACTGCAAGGCCGCGAAATCGGCCAGCCGGGCGAAGCGCGATCCCAAGGCCTGGAGCATGGCCAGGCGGTTGCGGCGCAAGGCCGCGTCTTCGCACATGACCATCACGCCGTCAAAAAAGGCGTCCACAGCCGGGCGCACCTCTCTGAGGGTCGCCAGAGCCGCGCCGTGATCGCCGGAAGCCCGGAATGCGTCCAGACGGGGCAGCAAGGTTTCCAGGATCTCGGCCAGAGCCTTTTCCGGCGCTTCGCGCAACAGGGCCGCATCCCAATGCTCGGGCAGCGTTTCTGCGGCGGCCTGCTTACGCACGATATTGGCCACCCGCTTAAAGGTCTGCACGGCCTCGGCATAGCCCGGTTCCCGGCTGAAGGCCGCCAGCGCCGCCAGGCGCGCGCCGCTGTCGGGCACCTGGGCCGCGCCAGCGTTCAACGCCGCGTCCACCAGCAGGGTATCCTGGCCCCGGCTCAGGAAATAATTGCGCAGCCTGGCCGCGAAGAATTCCATGAGTTTGTCCAGAGCCTCGTCCGGCGGCAACTTCCACTGCCGTGTGCCGTAGAGTTCCCGCGCCTTGGCGAAGAGCTCGCGCACGTCAAGGTCAAGGCCGAAGTCCAGCAGAATACGGATGATGCCCAGCGCGCAACGCCGCAGACCATTGGGGTCCGCCGCGCCGGTGGGGACCATGTTCAGGCCGAAGCAGCCCACAAGGGTATCGGCCTTGTCCGCCAGGGAGAGCAGCGCGCCCACAGGGCTTTTCGGCAGCGGCGAATCCGGACCGGCGGGCAGGTACTGCTCTTTCAGAGCGTCGGCCACAGCCTGGGCTTCGCCCTTCTGCCCGGCATAGATGCCGCCCATGATGCCCTGAAGCGTATCGAATTCGCCAACCAGACCGGTAACCAGGTCCGCTTTGGACAGCCGTCCGGCCCGCGCGGCTTCCGCCGTCAGGTCCGCGCCCAGCCGAGGGGCGCAGCGTTCGGCCAGCCAACGGCAGAGGGCCTCCAGGCGGCGGGTTTTGTCGCCCATGCTGCCCAACGCGCCGATAAAGATGACATGGTCCAGCTTTTCCAGCCAGAGGTCGAAGTTCTCCCGCAGATCCGCGCGCCAGAAAAAGCGGGCATCGTCCAGACGGGCGCGCAGCACGCGCTCCCAGCCGTGCTTGACCACTTCCATGTCTTCGGGGCTCAGATTGAGCACAGTGAGAAAATGCGGCATGAGCTTGCCGTCCGGCCCCTCAATGCCGAAGCTCTTCTGATGGCTTTCCATACTGGTCAGCAGCACTTCACGCGGCACTTCCAGATAGGCGGGATCAAAATCCGCCAGCAGGGGCACGGGATGCTCGGCCAGACCCTGCACCTCGTCCAGCAGGCCGTCGTTCCAGAGGACCCTGCCCCCGGCCCGCGCGGCCTGGGCGTCGCCGCCTTCCACGATGACGGCACGGCGCCGGGCCGGATCAAGGGTCACGGCGCAGGAATCAGCCGCAATTTCCAGATAGGCGTCGGCATGGGCCACGCTGAAGGGACCGGAACCGTGCACGCGGTGGCCGCAGGTTTCGCGGCCCGAAGCCACGGGCCCGAGGTCGAAGGGGACCACTTCCTCATCCAGCAGAGCCAGAATCCAGTGGATGGGCCGGGCATAGGCCAAGGCATACGCGCCCCAGCGCATGCGCTTGGCGAACGGCAGGGACGTGATCACGGCAGGGCAGATCCCGGCCAGCAGATCTTTGGCCGCCGCGCCGCCGGTGCGCTTGCGCACGGCCACATATTCGCCTTTTTCCGTTTCCAGGCGAAAGACGTCCGCCACACTTAGGCCGTGGGTGCGGGCGAAACCCTCCAGGGCCTTGGTGGGCGCGCCGTCAGGCCCGTAGGCCACGCGCGCCGGAGGTCCGGAAATCACTTCTTCCTTTTCCCGCTGCACGGGATTGAGATCCTCCACCAGCGCCACTGCCCGGCGCGGCGTGCTCATGACGCGCACCGCGCCATATTCCAGACCGGCCTCGTCCAGGGCGGCGCTGAAGCGGGCCCGGAGTTCCGCCTCTTCCGGGGCCAGAAAACGGGAAGGCAGTTCCTCGCTGCCGATTTCAAGCACAAAGGTCGCCATGCCTTACCTCGCATCCTTGTTGTCGAGCATGGGATAGCCCAGTTCCTCGCGCTGCGCCGCGTACAGACGGGCCACGCCCGCGGCCAGAGCACGCACCCGGCCGATGTAGCCGGTGCGCTCCGTAATGGAAATGGCCCCGCGCGCGTCCAGAAGGTTGAACGTATGCGAGCATTTCAGGCAATAATCATAGGCGGGCCAGGGCAGCCCCAGTTCCAGCATGGCCTTGCATTCCCGCTCGAAGTCGCTGAACTGGCGCAACAGCATTTCCGCGTTGCTGGCTTCGAAGTTGTGCCTGGACTGCTCCACTTCGTTCTGATGATAGATATGGCCGTAGGTCACATCCTTGTTCCAGCGCAGGTCATAGACCGATTCCACGCCCTGCAGATACATGGTCAGGCGTTCCAGGCCGTAGGTCAGCTCCACGCTGATCGGCGAAAGGTCAATGCCGCCCACCTGCTGGAAGTAGGTGAACTGGCTCACTTCCATGCCGTTGAGCCAGACTTCCCAGCCCAGGCCCCAAGCGCCGAGGGTGGGCGACTCCCAGTCGTCCTCCACAAAACGGATGTCGTGGCGGCCCGGATTCAGGCCCAGCGCTTCCAGGCTTTGCAGATAGAGATCCTGCACATTGTCCGGCGAGGGCTTGAGAACCACCTGAAACTGGAAATAGCGCTGCAGGCGGTTGGGATTTTCGCCGTAGCGGCCGTCCGTGGGGCGACGCGAAGGCTCCACATAGGCCACCTTCCAGGGTTCGGGACCGAGAACCCGCAAAAACGTGCTCGGATTGAAGGTACCGGCCCCGCACTCCACGCCCGAAGGCTGCTCAATGACGCATCCCCGGCTTGCCCAGTAATTTTGCAGGGTAAGAATGACATCCTGAAAGTACATGCGCTGTCCTTTGTTGTGCCGCCACAAAAAACAAAAAGCTGAGGCAGCCCTGAAAAGATGGATTTTGTTCCCTGGCAAGGAAGAAGCCGTTCGCTGACCAGGGATAGTACTCTTCCGGTACAGACCTGGACAGCGAACGGCTTCTGACGCGGTCCAGGGGACAAAAGACGCTTTTCAGGGCTGCCTCACACGCGGCGGAAGTAGCCGCCTTCCCAGGCCAACCCCAGATGATACTGCACAAATCCGTCAATAGCCCTGGCACAGGCCCGGCGGTCCATGGACGGCAGATCCTCCACCGGCCAGGCAGAGGGAAATTCTTGCTGCACGCGGCGTAAAAGGTCAAGCCCCGCCATGGAAAGCTCCACGCCGTAGCGCGCGTCCAGGGCGGGTTCCCGCGCCCGGCAGGCGGCGCAACGCATCTGCCCCTCGTCCACCACAAACAGCGTCCTGTCGGTCAGGGGCGCGCCGCACGCGCCGCACTGGCCCAGATTGGGCGCAAAACCCAAGGCACCGGCCAGACGCAGACGAAAAAACAGCGGCAGCAAAGACGGCAGGCGGGGTTCTTCCTCCAAAACGCGACGCAGATCCTCCACCAGGGCGAAGGTTTCGTCCGCGCCTTCCTCATTGACGCCCAGAGCCTCCACAAAGCGCAGGCAGTTGGCGGCCAGCCCCATGCGCTGCCAGTTGCCGCGCAGGCACTGCGGCCCGGACAGCAGCACGGCCTCTTCCAGATTAAGAAAATTTTCCCTGCCCGAGGTTTTGACCCGGCATTGCAGAGTGTTCAGCACGTCCAGACAGCCGCAGAAACGCCGACGGCTGCGGCTGCCGCCGAAAGCGAACAATGTCAGCAGGCCGCGCCCGCGGCAGAGCAGTTTCAACCAGAGATCAGACTCGCGAAAATGCCCGATGCGCAGTACCACGGCCTGATCGGCCCACTCCATCACTGCCGGGCCGCGGGCGGGAAGGTCAGGGTCCGCACCTGGCCGGACTGGCCGGGCGCGGGCATGTCCTCCCCGTTGTAGCGGATGCGCACGCCGCCGGCATTGCCCAGCTTCAGTTCCAGACTTTTGGTGAAGGTCAGGGCAAAGGTGTCGCCCTTGCGCAGGGAGAACTGCCGGGTATCTGTATTATCGGCATTGGAATGGATCCAGCATTCTTCCGTGGCGGTGATGATGACCTTATGCTGTCCGGGGGGCAGCGCGCCGTCCGCCGGCTGGGCGGGCTGGGTCGCGTTCTGCCCGATCGCGGGCTGCGCCGGAGCGGCCGTTGTGGAGCTCAACCCCCAGGCAGAGGCCGGGGCCGCATTCTGCGCGCTGCCGCCCGCGCCGCCGAAGGCCGGGGCTGGGGCGGATGAGGGGGTATTCACCCCGCCGGTGGACGCGGTAGACGCGGCGGAAGCCGGAGCCGCCACAGGCGCGGCCTCAGGAGACGGAGAAGCCGCCGGGGCAAAAGCCTCGGACTTGGCAGCCGGGGTTTGGGACGGGGTTTGATCCGAATCCGCAGCCGGAGCGGAAGTCTCCCTGCCCGGCACGCTTTCGGCGGAATCCGGCGTTTGCAACGGCGGCGAGGGCTGGGCCAGACGCCGCGTCTGACGGCTCAGAATTTCCAGAGCGCCCTGTTGCCAAGCCACATACGCGCCTCCGGCCACCAGGGCCAGCACAATAAGCACGCCCAGCCATTTCAGGCTTCGGCCGGGGGCCAGGGATTCCTCGGGCGTGTATACGGGCTGGGGTACGGCCGGGCTCGTGCCGCCCAAGGCGCAAACGGCTTCGTTCACTTCCTCGGCGGCCATGCCGAGATAGGATGAATATGAACGGATAAAGCCCTTGGCATATGCCAGATGGGGCAAAGACGAGGCGTCGCCTTCCTCCAGAGCGCGCAGAAGACGGGCCCCAATTTTCAGATGATTGGCCACATCTTCGATGCTCAGGCCGCGCTTTTCGCGTTCGGCGCGCAACGCCGCGCCCAGTTCCTCTAAAGTCATGTAAGCCTCGTGCATGGTCCGCCGCGCGGGGCGCGGCGGCTTACAGCCGGATGTCGATAACGGCTTTGTTCCGCAGCTGGCTGGTGTAGTCCTCAAAGCGCTCCATGGCTTTGGGCTGACGCAGGATGGCGTCGATCTGCGGAGTGGCCTGTTCCAGGGTAAGCTGTTTTTCCGCGTTGTCGCCGCCGGGCCGGAACAAATGGACCTGAGCCTTGCGGCCCTGCAGATCGAAAATGTCGGTCACATCGCCGGGTTTCATTTTGATGAGCCGCCCTTCCCATTCCGGATTCAGGCGGTCCCATTCCACGGGCCCCATGTCGCCGCCCTTGTCTTTGTTGGGGGCGATGGAATACTTGGCCGCCGCCTCCTCAAAACTCAGCTTGCCGGATTTGATCTGGGCGGCGATGGATTTGGCATTGACGTTGGGCGCATAGACCAGCACGCCCATGTGCAGGCCGCCGCGATCATAGAGATTGTCTTTATGGGCTTCGTAATATGCCTTGATTTCGGCGGGGGTCACCACCACCTTGCGGCCCACTTCCATGCCCATGATTTTCTGGCGCAACAGAGATTTTTCGAAGTTCTGGCGGATTTCATCAATGGAGATCTTCTGCTGGGCGAGCTGGGCTTCAAACTGCTGCTTGGTCAGATTGCGGGCCTTCATCATCTTGGCGATCTCGTTGTCCACCTCGGAGGGGGAAACGCTGATCTTGAGACGCTTGGCTTCCTGCCCCAGCAGGATGTCCATGATCATCATGTCCAACACTTTGCGGAAGACCTTGTCCACTTCCTTGGCCTGCGCGGGGTTATTGGGATTGAGTCTGGCGCGCCCCAACTCCGGCAGGGCCGTTTTCTGCAGGTCGAACATGGTGATGACCTGACCGTTGACCACCGCCGCCACCTTATTGAGCTGAGCGGCCTGCACGCCGCAGACGCCGCAAAGCCAGATTGCCAACAGCAGAATAAACGTTTTCTTCACTGCGAGTCTCCCTTTGAAGCAAGGAAATTACCGAAAGCGACGCTGACGGCGCAACATCCGACCCCCAAAACACAGGCGGGTGTCTCTCCCACGCCGCCGATCACGGGCGGCACGCGGGCTTTGTCTAGAAATTTGCAAAATCGCTGTTATGGGCATCTGCCTACCGTAAAACGGCCTGAGATGCAACGCCCGGCGGCTCGGACGGAAATCAACGCCGCCCGGTACCGGCCGCGTCGTCCTGTCGCGGATTGCGCGCAATGTCCCGCTCCGACTTTCGACCACTTTTTTCTTCCCGCCCCGCCTGTCCGCCGGGCACGGCATCCGGGCCCGGAGACGCGTCAACGGCATCGGTCCGGGCCTCTTCGTCATCATTCTCATCCGGCTGGGCCTGTCGGCCCGAGGCCGGGGTCAGCAGCTCTTCCTTGAGCAGGGGCGAAACCTTGATTACAGCCCTGGACAGACTGCCTTCCAGCCATTGCTCAAAGGCCGCGTTCTTTTTCCGCTCCAGCAGAATGTGTTCTATCAGCGGATAGGCGTCGGCCATGTCCAGGCTGTGGGCTTTCTGCCGTTCCACCAGCGCCACGGTCTGCCAGCTTCCGTTCTGGCGGCGGGCCGGGGCGCAGGCGCCCGGTTTGAGCGCCGACGTATCTTTGTTCCAGGGCGGCGGCACTTCATCGCCACGGACTTCCAGGCATTGTACCAGCAGGTCGGAACGCGGCGTTTTTCTGCCCGCCGGAAAGGCCGCGCAAAAGACATCCAGAGCCGAGCGCTCTTCTCCGGAAATCAGACAGAGGTCAAGCGTTTCAGGCAGCTGAAAATCCGCCTGATGCTCCCGGTAATAGGCGCGCACCTCATCCAGACTTACCCGGATGCCGGGCAGCAGCACCCGCTTTTCAAAGGTCAGCATGGCCAGATGGTCGCGCATCAAGGCCTGCCAATCCGCTTCGTCCAGGGATTCGTCGGCCAGAAACTTGGAAAGGCCGCCGGGCTCATAGTCCCCGCGCACTTGGGCCACGGCCAGCTCCAGAGCCGCGTCGCCCACGGGAATCTGGCGGTGTTCCAGTTCCTGGCGCACCAGGGCATGGATGATCAGCGTGCCCAGGGCTTCGCCGTATCGGCGTTTCATATTTTCCAGGGAAGAGCTCTGCAAAGTGCCCAGCGCGGCGGAACGGCTGTCCAGCAAAGACTGCACGGAACGCAAATGGACAAGTTCGCCGTTGACCGTGGCCACCACCCCCTCGGGCAGACGGCTCTCCAGGCAGGCCGCGAGCAGGAAGCAGCAGAAAAGCAGCGGAATGAACCGCACAGGTCGCGCAGGCAGCAAGATGCCCCTCACCGGGTCAACCCGTGGCTTTCATCAATAAGCCCGTACAACTCGCCTGCCGTGAATTTACCGTCCAGCACAATGGTAAGCCAATGTTTCTTATTCATATGATATGCGGGTAATACAGCGCCCGGCTCACTGTTTAAAAGCACATCCAAAACATGATCGCATTTCAGATTGACGACCTCGACATCGCCCTTGCCCGCCAGGCCCAGCGTCGCCCTGGGCAGATTCATGATCACGCCGTACCACTTGCCGCTTTCCGCATGACGCAGCACGGCGTATTCCGGATACTGACGCCAAGGGTAGTCCGGTTCCGTCTGGAACTTCCTTTTGACATAGGCCAGTATTTCTTCACGGCTTGCCATACCATACCCCCTTCACGCGACCATCTCAGGAAGCCGCCGTGCGGATTTCCTCCAGGGCCACGCGCACTTTTTGCAGACCTTCGCTGAAAGGCAAGTCAGCGGCCAACGGCAAGGTCAGGCCCGCCGGGGGATGCAGGCGCGCACCCGGCATTTTGGCCGCCAGCTCCACAATGCGCTCCGGTTGCACGGCGGTCTGGCCTTCAGGCCAGAACATACGCAGATGGTCGCGGTGCACGTCGGCCCGCTGCACCTGCAGCTCCGTAAGGAACTGCTTGAAGTCCAGCACGGCCAGAAAGTTGGTCAATTCCTCGGGGAAGGGACCGAAACGGTCGCGCATGGAAAGCGCGGCCTCTTCCCTGGCAGAGCCGCCCACGGCCGAGGTCAGGGCCTTGTAGCAACGCAGACGCTCTCGGCCGTCATCAATGTACGACGCGGGAATATGGGCAGGCAAGCCCAGAGTCAGTTCGGTTTCCACGGCCAGGGCCGAGGGCGTGCCTTTGAGGCGGCCCACGGCTTCCTCCAGCATTTCCAGATAGAGCTCCAGTCCCACCCGGCTCATATGCCCGGACTGCACCTCGCCCAGGATGTTGCCCGCCCCGCGCAGGCGCAGGTCCTCCATGGCCACCTGGAAACCCGCGCCCAGATAGTCCATGTCCATGATGATGCGCAGGCGTTCCTCGGCCACGGCCGTCAGGCGCTCGGCATCGGGCACCACAAAGAAGGCATAGGCCTGCCGGTCGCTGCGGCCCACGCGGCCCCGCAACTGATAGAGTTGGCCCAGGCCGAACATCTGGGCCTGATCCACCACCAGGGTGTTGGCGCGCGGAAAATCCAGGCCGGATTCCACAATGGAGGTACAGACCAGCACGTCCAGCTCGCCATGCCAGAATTTGTGCATGGTGGTTTCCAGTTCGGTTTCGGACATCTGGCCGTGAGCCATGCCCACCCTCGCCTGAGGAGCGAGCTTGCGCACGTATTCCACCACGCGCTCCAGGCCCTGAACCCGGTTGTAAACCCAGAAAACCTGCCCTTCGCGCTCGATTTCGCGCTCAATGACCTTGCTCAGAACCGCGTCGTCGCGGCGCAGCACCGCCGTGGCTACCGGCTTGCGGTCCTGCGGCGCGGTTTCGATGATGGACAGCTCGCGGATGCCGGACATGGAAAGCTGCAAGGTGCGCGGAATGGGCGTGGCCGTAAGGGTCAGCACGTCCACATTTTTTTTCAGGGCTTTGAGCTTTTCCTTGTGGCGCACGCCGAAGCGCTGCTCCTCGTCCAGCACCAGCAGGGCCAGATTGGGCAGTTTCACGTCGCTGGAAAGAATACGGTGGGTGCCGATGAGAATGTCGATCTGCCCGGCGGCCGCGGCCTTGAGCACTTCCTTCTGCCGGGGCTTGGTCACAAAACGACTCAACAGCCCCACATTGACAGGGAAACCGGCCAGACGCGCCCGGAAGGTCTGGTAATGCTGTTCCGCCAGCACCGTGGTGGGACAGAGCAAAGCCACCTGCCGCCCCTCGGCGGCTGCGCGGAAGGCCGCGCGCAGGGCCACTTCGGTCTTGCCGAAGCCCACGTCGCCGCAGATCAGGCGGTCCATGGGTTCGCCTCTGTCCATGTCGTCCAGCACGTCCTGGATGGCCTTGGCCTGGTCCGGCGTTTCCTCAAAACCGAAGGTGGCCTCGAACTCGTGGTACAGCTCGCCCGGCGGATCGTAGCGGAAGCCCTTGGCAACCTTGCGGTAGGCGTACATTTCCACCAGATCGGCCGCGATTTTTTCAATGGCCTTGCGGGCCTTTTCCTTGCCCGCGGCCCAGGCCGGGCCGCCCAGACGGTCCAGGGCCGGTTCCACGCCCTCGGTCCCCTTGAAGCGCTGAATCAGGCCCAGACGGTCGGCAGGCACATAGAGCTTATCCCGCCCGGAATATTCAATGAGCAGAAAATCGTTGGCCGCGCTGTTGAGGTCCAAGTGGTGCAGACCCGCGAAACGGCCGATGCCGTAATCGCGATGGACCAGCAGGTCGCCTTTCTTGAGGTCGTCGAAAGTGTCCAGGCCCTTGAAGGCCCGGGACGCGGCGCGCGGTGTTTTTTCCGCGCGGGGATAGATGATGTCCTCGCCCAGAACCAGACTGTTGTCCCAGACCAGTTCCACGCCGGAACGGAAGGGTGAAACCAGGGCGAACAGGCCGCGCCCTTCCGGCGTGTAGCGCAACGCCGGAATGATGCCGTCCTGCTCGGCCAGTTTCAAAAATTTGTTGCGCCCCCGCTCGGAGGAAAAGCTCAGAATAACCTGGCGGCGTTGGCTCTGCCATTCCTTGAGCCCGGCGGCCAGATGCTGCCAGGGACGGTCCTGAGCGGCGGGCAGCGGGAAAAGATCGCTGAAGCCGTGCAGAGCGCGCTCCTGAAAGTCCGCCCCCCGCTCTACCACGCCCATGACCAGGGGTTCGGCGAAGGCGCACTGGAAATTCCGCCAGGGCGCGGGCTGCGAATGCTTGCGCAGGGCCAGGGCCGCCGGTTGCTGCAAGGGCGCGTCCTCAGCCTCCAAAGCCTCCTTGAGCGCCAGCCGCCCGTCGCGCAGAGCTTCAGCGCTGTCCGCTTCGCCGGGGAGCAGCCAAAGACTGTCGGCGGGCAGCCATTCTTCCAGCAGGCTGGGCGAATCGCACAACACGCCGGGCAGGATGCCCGCGCCGCCCCCGTCCAGGGCTTTCTTGAAGGAATAACACTCGTTTTCGTTGATCCGGCCCTCGCTGAACAGCTGATCGCAGCGCTTGCGGGCCGCCGCCAGGCCGTTCTTATCCAGAGCCAGCGGACTCACAGGCAAGAGGGTCAATTCGTCGAGAGGCCGCAGGGAACGCTGGCTTTCGGCGTCAAAGAGGCGCATTTCCTCAATGGCGTCGCCGAAAAATTCCAGCCGGACGGGCTTGGCGTAACCGGGAGGGAAGATGTCCAGAATATCGCCGCGCCGGGCCATGTCGCCGGGGCGCGTCACCAGGGAAACGCGCTCATAGCCCCATTCCACGGCCTGATCCAGGATGAGCTCCGGCGAGTATTCGCCGCCGCGCGAGAGGCCCAGGCTGCGCGAATCAAAAAAATGCAGGGGCATATAGCGCAGCAGCACGCTTTCCACCCCGGCTACCACGCAGCGCGGGCCGCCCTGGGCCAGAGCGTACAGCGCGGACATGCGGGCGGCCCAACTGTCCCTGTCCCGCCACTGGCTCATGGCGGGCAGGCTCAGGCAGGGGCTTTCCCATACGGCCTGACCGATGGGGATATCGCCCAGGGAAAGCTGAGGCAGAAAAAGCGTCAGCAGGGCGCGGGCCGCGTGGAATTCCTCACGGTTACGGGCGAGCAGCACCGAGCCGCGCCCCTGGGCCAGAGCCTCGCAGGCCAGACGGCAACGCGTGGCCATGCCGCTGCGCTCCAGATAGAGTTGTCCGTCCCGGCTTGCAAGCAGTGCGCTGAAATTTTGCATGGGTCACGCCAAAGGAAGTGCTGAGTAATGAGTTTTTTTGTTCTCTGCCAATGACGGCGAACTGCGGACGGAGGGAGTATATTCCAATATATTCGACCTTCGCACGAAGTGAGCCGGACGCGAACAGAGGGCAAAAAAACCATTAATCAGCGCTTGCCCAAGAATGAGGGCGGCCTTGCAGCCGCCCTCCATTTGAAATCATCGGGCCGAAGCCTAATGCGAACCGCAGCCGCCGGAGCAGCCGCCGCATCCGCCGCCGGTTTCCGGCAGCGGCACCGTGGGTTCCACGGTGAAGCCCATCTGGCTCACATCAATTTTGACGCCTTGTATCCGGGCCAGCAGATCCTTGTTGAGGCAGAAGGTAAAGCCGGCCTGTTCCTCGCTCTGGTCCTCGTCTGTGGCGGCGTCCAGGGCCAGCATGAGCTGGGGGCCGCAGCAGCCGCCGGGGGCCAGATAAATCCTGATATCGCTTTTTTCCTTGTCCGCAAAATAGCTTTCAAGCTCTTTACGGGCACTGTCGGTCAATTCGAGCATGCTTCCTCCGTGTGGGGTATGCCGTCAAAATGTTTTCGCGATGATGCGCGAAAAACGGATGCCTGGAGACCAAGGCGCTTTGGCGGAACTCCACACGAGGCGCGGCTTGAAATTAATGGCTGCCGCAGCCGCTGGAGCAGGAACCGCAGGCGCTGCCGCCGTCAGCGGTGGCCAGGGGCACCGTGGGTTCCACCGCAAAGCCCATATAGGTCAGGTCAATTTTGACCCCCTGCACCTGGGCCAGCAGGTCTTTGTTGATGCAGAAGGTAAAGCCGCCTTGTTCCTCAGACTGATCCTGATCATTTGACTCATCCAGAGCCAACGCGAGCCGCGGCCCGCCTCAGCCGCTGACTGAGTAGATCCGGATCGTTTCCTTTTTCTTATCCGCAAAGTACGCTTCAAGCTCTTTGCGGGCGGTATCCGTTAATTCGAGCATTATGTCCTCCATAGTTGTAATCCCCAAATATCTAAGGACAAGCGCGCGGCTTGTCAATTGGCGGCGGGGCTTTTCTTGGGCGGCGAAAACGGCTATCTTTGCCCACGCGGCGCTGACGCCGCCCGGAGGAGACATGAGTTCGACACTGCTGCTGGAAAAAAACGAGATGGCGCGGATTCTGGACCGCCTGGCCTCCCAGGTGCTGGAACGGCACGCCCGTTGCGAAAACGTGATGCTGGTGGGCATTCAGCGGCGCGGCGCGGACCTGGCCCGCCGCCTGGGCGCCCTGATCGAAGCACGGCTCGGCGCCCCGGTGCCGTTGGGCACGCTGGACATCAACCTGTACCGCGACGACTGGACCAGCCTTGAGGGCAAGCCGCACATCGGCCAGTCCAATATTCCCGGCAGCGTGGACGAGCGCGTGATCCTGCTGGTGGACGACGTGCTCTTCAGCGGACGCACCGTCCGCGCGGCCCTGGAGGCCCTGCTGGACTACGGCCGCCCCAGGGCCGTGGAACTGCTGGTGCTCATTGACCGGGGCCACCGCGAATTGCCCATCCACGCCGACTACGTGGGCAGGGTGGTCAACACCAGCCGCCACGAGCATGTGGACGTGCTGCTGGAAGAACGCGACGGCGAGGACGCGGTACGTCTCGGCGACAGTTAACCCCGTTTTGACGCTTCTTTTGCACCTCTTATGGAACGGCATCCCGCTGTTCCGGCGCGCCCCGGCGCGCGCAAGCCTGTGAGGAAACGGCCATGTTTCTGCACCAGACCTGACGCAAAACACTGTGCTTCACGGCGTGGAGCGTATGCGGACGGCGGCGCGGGAAATTGCGTTTTTTCCTCATCCGGCAGGCCTGATTTTCTGAAATCCCCGTCCGCGTAGCCGGTCAGTATGACTGACCGGCGTTCGCAACGGGCGCATGCGCGCCCATAACCTGGGGGATTTTCATGAAATCGGGATTCAACATTCTTTCCACCACCACGGGCATTGCGGTCACGGGCCTGATTTTCGGCGCTCTGGCGATTCTGCTCCAGCATTCGGGCAATCCGGGCAATATGGGCATCTGCGTGGTCTGCTTCAACCGCGACATCGCGGGAGCGGTGGGCCTGCACCGGGCCGCCGTTGTCCAGTATCTGCGTCCGGAAATCCTGGGCATGGTTTTGGGGGCCTTCACAGCCGCGCTGGCTTTCGGCGAATACAAACCGCGCGGCGGCTCCTCGCCCATCGTCCGTTTCCTGCTGGGAGCCATCGCGGGCATCGGCGCTCTGGTCTTTCTGGGCTGCCCCTGGCGCGTGATTCTGCGCCTGGCAGGCGGCGACGCCCATGCCCTTTTCGGTCTGGGCGGGCTCATCGTGGGCGTGGGCATCGGCGTGCTCTTCTTCCGCAAGGGCTTTTCCCTGGGCCGCAGCCAGAACCAGGGCAAAATTTCCGGCCTGGTCCTGCCCGGCATCATGCTCAGCCTGGTTGTCCTCTATCTCATGGACCCTCAGATTCCTGGCCAGCCGCAAAGCGGCGTACTTTTCTACTCCATCAAGGGACCCGGCTCCCAGCATGCTCCCTTTCTGCTTTCCCTGGGCGCGGGCTTGCTTGTGGGATTTCTGGCCCAGCGCAGCCGTTTCTGCACCATGGGCGCGTTGCGCGATGTGATGTTGTTCAACCAATGGCATCTGGCCCTGGGCTTCCTGGCCATGCTGGTCGCGGCCCTGGCGCTCAACCTGAGCCTGGGCTCCTTTCACTGGGGCTTTGAAAACCAGCCCATCGCCCAGCCCGACGACCTCTGGAACTTCCTGGGCATGGTCACCGCCGGGCTGGCTTTCGCTCTGGCCGGAGGATGCCCCGGACGCCAGCTCTTCATGGCCGGCGAAGGGGACAACGATGCCGCCGTGTTCGCCGTGGGTCTGATCGTGGGCACGGCCATGGCCCACAATTTCGGCATGGCCTCCAGCGGCGCGGGCATCGGCCCGCACGGGGCCGCCGCCACGCTCAGCGGACTGGTCATCTGCCTGTTCATCGGCTTTTACAACTGCAAGCGAGGTGCCTGATGTCCACTCTTATTGATACGCGCGGGCTTTCCTGCCCGCAACCGGTTCTGCTTTTTCTGACCGCCGTCAGGGAAAACGCCGACGGCCCGTTCAGCGTGTTGGTGGACAACGACGCCAGCCGCGAGAACGTGAGCCGCGCTGCCCGCAATCATGGCTTCAGCGTGGAAACCCTGGATGAAGGCCAGGGCGTGACCCGGCTGAACGTCGCCAAAGCCTGAGTTTCTTTTACAGCATCTTGCGTTTGAAATGTACACATTTCAAACGTGAATTGCTCTGGACCCGGCAGAGGGAGGCGTGCAATCCGCACCCTCCCCCGCCGGAATATCTTCCAAGCGAATCCGGCCCGGAGGAAACTATGACGCAAACACGAAATTCATGGTTCGCCCGGCTGTGCGGCGGCCTGCGGCGCGCCTGGCGCTCCGGGAAGCCCGTCGAAGAAGCCGGTAACGCCAGGCATGGCCTCAACGACCGGGGTCTGCTGGTCTTCGCCCACACCGGCGAGGTGATCAGGGCCGAGCGTACTCTGCGTGAGGCCGGTTTCACGGTGGAGGTCAAAGGACCGCCGCCCCGGTTGCGCACCGGCTGCGACATGGTGGTGGTTTTTCCTCTGCTCAGCCAGGCGGCGGTGCTGGAACGCCTCAAGCAGGCCGGCATTGAACCCGAGCAGGTCGTCAGCGCCCATGACGTGCTGCTGGAGCCCGTATCTCTGTTCCAGACCAAGCGCCTGGGCCGCTGGCTCATGGTGCGCGCGGCCAATATGAAAATCACCATTGACACGGCGGACGAACGCATCGTCAATATTTCCGGCGGCGGCTGCCCGGACGTGCCCTGGCTGGCCCAACGCCTGTGCGGCCTGCGGCTTTCCGAAGCGCCGGAGCCCCTGAGCCTGGGGCAGACGCTCTGCTGCTACAGTTTGCAGAAGGCTTTTGAGGAATTACGGAGGCAACGCGCATGTGGCTGATCGTGGGTACTGTTCCTGATGCGGATTTCGCCCTGACCCCGGACGCCGTTACAGCACAAAGCCGGGTGGACGGCGACGCGCTGCTTCTGCCCGACGGACGCCGCGTGCCTGTGCGGCGCGGCACGGCGGCTCTGGCGGCCACGGCGCTGCTGGCCTGCGCATCCTGCGATTTTCCCGCGCCGGGCCTGCTTCTGGCCGGAGATACCGGCTCGGGCACGGGCAGCCGGGCCGTCTACGCCTGGCTGGAGGAACATCTGCCGGAACTGGCCGCCGCGCCGGGCAGCCGGACAGACTGTCCGGCAGGCGGCCGAACCGGCGGCCAGGTTGGCTGGCTGGCGGGTCTGACCTTCCACTATCTCTTCCCGGATCTGGATTGGCACAATCGCGTGCTCATGGCCCTCCAGGCCCTTGAACGCAAGCCGCTGCTGGCGGCCGACGCGGGCTTCATGTACGTGGCCAAGATGAGCGGCTATGCCGACGCCTATGACCTTTTCACGCCGGACCTGGGAGAACTGGCCTTCCTTGCCGACGAAAAAGCGCCTCACCCTTTCTATACGCGAGGCTTTCTGCTGGCCGAAGAAGAGGATGTCCCCGGCCTGCTGGCACGCGCGCGGCAACACGGCAATTGCCCGTCCAACCTTATTATTAAGGGTCAGGCCGATTATATCGTCTGTAATGGGGAAATCAGGGCTACGGTGACGGAGCCGTCGGCAGCGGCCATGGAATGCATCGGCGGTACGGGCGATCTGGTTACGGGCCTGGTCACGGCTTTTCTGGCCGGGGGCCTGCCCCTCTGCCGGGCGGCGCTTTCCGCCGCGCGGGCCACGCGTCTGCTGGCCCGGCACTGCGCTCCCACCCCGGCCACCCAGGTTGGGGAACTGATCGCCCGCCTGCCCGAGGTGTTGCAAGCCGAACGCGAAGCCATTTTCGCGCCGCTGACCGCAGAGTAGCCCGGCCCGTTACGACCCAGGAACGGGATTTGCTCTGAGGTCAAACCTCATTAAACCGTCCCTGAAAAAGCCTACTTCTTGCGACGCTGCCTGCGCCGCAGCGTCACCCGCCAGACCCAGGAAGCCAGCAGGGCCACGATAATGCCCAGAAAGGCCCGCAAGGTCCGCGAGGCATTGAAGGGCCGTTCAAAGCCCCAGCTCGCCGCCCGGTCCCAGGCCGGGTGGTAAATGGCCCAGCCCAGAAAGAAGATCAGCCCCAGCGCGCCCAGAGCCCCGACCAGCCAGTAGAGGGGAATGGGTTCCTCCCAGAAAAAGGACGAGCGGTAAAAACGCCGCCGCGCCAGACAGACGGCCAGCAGCACCACGCTGGCCATCAGGGCCACTTCCCAGGAAAAGCCCTTGAGCAGCGCACCCGCAATGCCCAGAATCAGAAAAGTCACAACCAGCTTGAAGGCGCGGGCCTGCCGCCGCTCCAGTCCATAGGAGAGAAAAAGCAGAGCGGCGCCGGAAAAAGCGCAGATGAAGTGCCCCACGGCCAGCGCACTTTTGGGCAGATACGTGGTGAGCAGGGCCACGCTGTGCGGCAGAGTGGGCAAGGTGGACGACACCAGCAGAATCAGACCACCCACAAAAGCCGTATAGGCCGCGATAGAGTGCGAGAGCACCGAAAGCCAGCGCCCGGCCTCGCGCAGCATGTGGCGGCGCTGGCGGGCCTCGTATACGGCCAGCAGCACCGCCGCGGCCAGGAGCGGTATAATATAGTAGATGAGCCGGAAGAGCAGCACGGCGGCAAAGACCATCTGCTCGTGGGACGTGTGGGTAAGGTGCAGGATGACCAGTTCGAACACGCCCACGCCGCCGGGGATGTGGGTCAGCACCACGGCCACCTGGGCCATGAGATAGCTGGGCAGAAAATCAAGGAAGCTGACGCCCATGTCGCCGGGCAGCAGCACGTACATGCAGGCCGCGGCGGCAACGATGTCCACCCCGGCCACAATGAACTGGGCCACGGCGATGTGCGGCGCGGGAAAGACGAACTCCTTGCCGAAAATATGTACCGGCTTGCGCACCGTGAAACAGAGCACCAGGTAGGAACAGGCGACCATAAACAGAATCACGCCCAGAATACGCACATCCGCGATGGGCATGTGCCTCAACAACTCGTCGGGAATCACCGGCGGGGCGATCATGAAGATGATCCCGCACAGGCCCAGCGCGCCCACCCAGAAGGTCACGGCCAGCATGAGCACCAGACGCACGATGTCCGTCAGGGAAAAACCCCAGGCCGAATAGAAACGGTAGCGCACGCTGGTGCCGCCCAGCAGCGCGCCGAAATTATAGCTGACGGCCTGGCCCACAAAGGAAACCAGGGCCACGCGCGGCAGGGGCAGTTGCTTATGGATGGCTTTGAGCGCCAGCCAGTCATAGCCCACCAGGATCATATAATTGATGACCATGAGAACCAGAGAGAGGCCGATACGGCCATAGGAAATCTGCAGGATGCTCTCTCGGATCTGGGCGATGCTGTAGGCTTTGAGCTTATTATACAGAAGATAGACCGCCAACAGAAAAATAGCGGTGATCAGAATGGGCCCCAGGTAACGCAGGTATTTTTTCATGGCATCCCGTGAGCTACGATAACGCGCCGGAGCGCGGTTCTTACATCCTTTTCAGCATATACGCCGCGCCCCCGGCGCGCAAGCCCGGAAGGCCGCACCGGCCCATCATCCTCCATTGTTGTGAAAAAATCTTCCGGAGCTTGACCACAACGCGGGCAACGGTTATGGTGAGTCCGCAGTCACGCTGATGTCCCTCGATCGGTTTTAGCCGGTGAGGGTTTTTGCTGCGTCTGCCGCACTCCAAAAGTTTTTTTCAGCAAAAAAATCGCGCAGGTGCTCCGCTGCCCGGCAGCGGAGGCTTTTTTTGTGCGCTGTGAGGTTGGACATGACAAGCATTCCCATTTCCGTGCAAGGCTATAAAAAACTGGAAGAAGAGCTGGCCCGCCTGAAGAGCGAGCGCCCGGCCATCATCCAGGCCATCAAAGAAGCCAGAGAAGAAGGCGACCTGCGCGAAAACGCGGGCTACGACGCCGCGCGCGAGCGCCAGGGCATGGCCGAGGCGCGCATCAAATATATTGAATCGCGTCTGGCGCTCTATCAGGTCGTTGACCTGGACAAACTCAGCGGCGACAAAGTCATCTTCGGCTCCACCGTGGAAGTGGAGGATGTGGACAGCGGCGAAAGCCGTAACTTTACCATCCTCGGCCCGGACGAGGCCGATCCAAGCAAGGGGTCCATCTCTTTTCTCTCGCCTGTGGGCCAGGCTTTGCTGGGCAAGGAAGAAGGCGACGAGGTCACGGTGGAAATCCCGCGCGGCCGCGTCACCTATGAAGTGGTGAGCATCGCCTTTAACGGCAGCAAGGTGCTGGGCTGAACAGCTGACGGCTCTCGAAGAACGGATCCGTTCCACAAATAAAAAGCGCTCATGGACCAAGACCGGCATGCCATATGCCGCAGCCTTGGTCCATGAGCGCTTTTTAGAGCGTTTTGATATTGAAAATATCTCAACGCGCGGTGCGGATTTTCAGGGAAAATCCGCACCGCGAAATTATCGCAAGGCGAATTTACTTCGCCGTTAAGCGATAATTTCAGGCGCAAAACGCTCTAAAAGCCCGCCGGGACTTATGCCCCGTCCATATCCAGGGCAATTTCAAAGTGAAATTGCCCTGGCGGCTGCGTAAGCAGACGCCCGCGCCCGAAAGCAAGGAGCCTTTAGCCGTTCGCGGGCAAAGCGAGCGTTGCTTTAACTGTAGGCGACGCAGGAGCCGTACAGATAAGGACAGCAGCGCTAGGGATAAAGAGAGTAATGATGGACCGCGTTCCCGCCGCAGATTGAGGGCAGCGTCAACTTTCCAAGGTCCAGCCGTAGTCGGGCGCGGCGCGCAACTGCGGATTCCTCAGCCCGTGGCCGCGCACAATGTCGCCCCAGCGGCGGAGAAAGCATTCCCGGGCCTGGGGCGTCAGTGTTTCCTCTCCAACTCCCCCTGCCCCATTCTCCAACACCCACTGGCCCCAGGGCGAGATCAGGGTAAACAGGCCCTGCCCTTCCCGGCGCAGGCCGTAGTCCGCCCCGGCCAGAGCTCCTGACGCGGGGTCAAAGCCGCCGCTCTCCAGAAAATCCTTTCGCCGGACGGCCATGCAGCACCAGGAAGACGCCAATGCCCGCCGCGTCAACAGCAACTGTCCCCAGCAGAGCGAGGGCAGCAGCTCGGGCGCGGCTCCACGCTGCAAGGGAAACGGCAGGCCCGTCACATCGGGATAGAGACCCGCGTGCCGAAGCCGCCCGCCTTTCCAGACACAGCCGCCCACCAGGGCCAGGTCGGGCCGTAGCGCCAGCGCCGCCAGCTGTTCGGGGCGGCAATCCCCCACCGGCGTCAGACCGGCGTGCAGAAAAAGCAATACCTCTCCCGTGGCGGCCTGGGCGGACGCCCGGCAGGCTGTGGCCCAGTGCGGCCCGGCGAACGGCAGGACGCGCATCTCCTGACGCAGCCCGACACCGGTTTGTTTCGCGGGCTGCGCCGACGGATGCAGCGGCTGCCAGAGCATTTCCAGGCGCAACCGCCGGGCCAGCCCGTGCAGGGATTTCGCCAGGCCCGGCGTCAGAGGCCCCGGCGCGTCGGCCAGCAGAATCACGCTGCAATGCAGTTCCGGCGGCACGGCCAGGGCCAGCTTGAAAAAATTGTTTTTGCCCGCGGGCATAACAGTGGCGGCAAGGCCCCGTCGTTGCGCGCTTTCGGCCAGAGCCCGGCGTGTGGCTTCCAGCACGTAGGGCTTGGCCCCCACTCCGGCAGTGGTGCTGCCCGCATGAATCCGCCAGTGGTAAAGAATGCGCGGGATGTGGGCGATTTCCTCCGGCCTGAGCTTTTCGGTCACGCGCAGGCTCAGATCAAAATCCTGCGAGCCTTCAAAGCCGGGGCGCAGACCGCCGACTTCGCGCAATATCTCGACGGCATAGGTCGAGAGATGGCCGGTGCAATGCAGGTCGAAATCAAATGCCGCCTTGAACACCGGCGTGCGCCGCACGCCGTGGACGTCGATCTTGTCCTCATCGCTGTACAGCAAGCGCAGGCCGGGACGTTCCGCCGTGTGGCGGGCCACTTCCAGCAGGGCGTCCGGAGCCAGCAGATCGTCGTGATCCAGAAAGGCCGCCCACGGCGCGTCCGCCAAAGCCAGGGCGCTGTTGCTCGCCCGCGAGATATGCCCGTTCCGTTCCCGGAGGACCAGCCTGATGCGTTTGTCCCGCGCGGCATAGGAACGCAGCAGTTCCGGCACTTCCGGTCTGGTGGAGGCGTCGTCGGCCAGGCAGAGCTGCCAGTGACCGTAGCTCTGGGCCAGTACGGAATCCAGGGCCGCGCGCAGAAACGCGGGTTCGGGATTCCAGACCGGCATGAGCACGGCGATTTCCGGCCAGGCGCGTTCCACGCGCAAGTCTTGTACGCCTGGGCCTTCAGCCGGGGACGCATTCTCGCGCAGTTCCAGCCAGGCGTCATACACGGAAGGCGCGTTATCCAGAGAACAGGCGTAAAGCCCCGCCCCGGCCAGGGCCCGCAGGCCCGGTCTGAGCAGGCCGTGATGAAAACGCCGGGCCCGGGTCCGCCAGGCGCGGGCCTCATCCCTGAACCGTGACAGATTTTCACGCTCGCCGAAGGCCTCCAGCCGGGCCGCCAGGGCTGTATACCAGGCAAAAGCGCGCGGCAGGCTGGACGGCAGTTCACGGCAGAGGCTCACAGCCGGGGCGCGTTTCTCCGGCGGCAGAAGGCGCAGCAGATGCAGGAGCGCGGCGGGTTCCGGCGCATGCCGCCAACGCAGCCAGGCCGCGTCAGAGGAACCTTCCGCCGCCTCCAGGGGCAGGTCGCGGGGACCTTCCGCCAGCCAGGGCGTAAGGCCGTATTCCAGGCCGTCAGCCTGAACCTGGCAATGGTAGTCCGGTTGCAGCAGGTCCGGCTCCAGGCGACCGCGTTGCAGCAGGCTGTTCCACAAACCACAGGTTTTCCAGGCGTCGAAAGCGTCGCGCAGTACGGCCCTGGACGCGGGTTCCGTGGAAAAGCCGCCGCGCGTGTCCCGCAGGCGCAGGCAGAGATCCGGACCGGCCAGACCTTCCAGGCCCGGCCTGAACCCGCCCACAGCCAGAAAATCCTCTCGCCGCACAAGCAGAGCAGCGTCATGGGCCAGTTGAAAAACGCGCCGCCGCGCGGCCAGAGGATGGGCGGCCGGCAGGCCTTCATATAAATAGTGCAACCGCCCCTGGCTGTCGGCCACGCTGCCCAGATGGCGAACCCGGCGCGGGCCGTTATTCTCCGGGCCGCCCTCCGGCGCAAGCAGCAGGGGATTGAGCCCGGCCAGGCCGGAATCCGCCGCCAGTCTATCCAGCAGGGGTGCCAGAGAGCCGGGTTCCAGGAGCACATCCGAGGAAAGAAAAAACAAAAAAGGACTGCCTGCCGCGCCCGCAGCCGCGTTGACGGCCATGCGCCAGTCTTCTCCCGGCGTCGGCGACAGGCAATCAAAGCCGGTCAGGGCTCCCCGGCGCAACAAGCTTTTTCCCATTGCCCGCACCGGACTTTCCAAGCCCGCCGGGCAACAGCAGAGCACCGCCGTTTCTCCGGCCCCGGCCTGAACCAGACCCTCCAGACAGGCAACGGGCGGCTCCTCTCCCCGGCAGATCAGGATTACCGTCAGGGCGACCGAACCGGACGGCTGTGTGGGCAAAACGTCGCTCATGCGGGCATGGTACGGCAGGGGCGGACGCAATGCAACGCGCGGCCCGGCAAGGAGGGCGCCGCGTCCCCTCGCTCTTGGGGCTTGGCAGAGCCCGGCAAGGTCTGCTAGGTTTGCACGTTCTCCAAAACGGATTACGCTTGAGATTTCCGCTTAACGACGGGCAAAGCCCGCCTGCGGAAATCTCGCGGGCCTTGTTTCACAAGGCTGAGCATTCTAACAGTACAGAGTAATTTCATTGTGAAAATGCTCTAACGTCGCACAAGACCGCCCGGTGCCGCGAAAGGCGCTCGGGCACCACAAAGGCTTGATATATGACCGTATTTTTGCCGCGCCTGCTTTACCTTCTGGCTGCGCTGGCTTGGTATCTGCTGCTCTGGCCCAACCCCATCACCATCTTCATGGCCGGCTGTTTCTCCTGCCTGACCTTGCCCTTTTACCGGCGCCTCCGGCAGAGGGCCAGCGCTTGGCGCGTCCGCCTGGAGCGCCATGAGCCTGACTCGCGCGGACGGCGTTTTCTTATCAGGTTTTCACACCACATGCCGCTCTGCGGCTATATCGCGGCCATTTTCTCCGGCCTGTTCGTGCCCATCGCCATCCTGGCCCTGCTGGTGTCGCCGCAGGCCGTCGCCGGGCTGGCGCGGCTGCGCGAACTCCAGGCCAACAATTTTCAACTGCCGCCCCAGTGGGTGGAGCATATCCAGCACTGGCGGCTGAGCCTGACCGAATATCCAAGCATCGAAAAGGCGGTCAACGACTTCCTGCACAATCTGGACACGCTTTTCGGCGACGCCGTGACCATGCTGGTCAGCCGGAGTTTCGGCTTTTTGGGCGGCACCATGACCGCGTTCTGGACCACCTTTCTCTTTCTGACGCTCACGGTGCTGTTCACGGTCTATTCCCGGCGCATCCGCAAGGTCACCTGCCGGATATTCCATCTGCCGCAGGCTCTGCTGCGGCGCTTCATCAGCGCCATTCACCGCGCCCTGCGGGGCATTATGCTGGGCATCGTGCTGGTAGCCCTGGCCCAGGGCTTTCTCTGCGGCATCGGCTTTGCCGTGGCCGGTTTCAACCAGCCCGCTTTCTGGGGCATGCTGGCTACCCTGGTGGCCCCCATCCCCGTGGTGGGCACGGCCCTGGTCTGGCTGCCGCTCTGCCTTTCCCTCTGGTTCACCGGCAAAACCATGGCCGCCGTGGGCCTGGCTCTCTGGGGCATGCTGGCCGTGGCGGGCGTGGACAACGTGCTGCGGCCCCTGTTTCTGCGTCAGGGCATCAAGGCCCCTTTCTTTGTCCTGATCCTCGCCATCCTCTGCGGCCTGGCAAGTTTCGGGCCGGTGGGACTCATTGCCGGGCCCGTCCTGCTGGCTTTTGCCATGCAGGCGGTGGAAGAAGCCAACTATTTTTACAGGACCCATGAGTAATTCCCGCAGCACAGCGCTTCAGCAGCAAACGAAGCGGCTCCGGCGAGGGCCGTGCGACGCCCTTTCCGGCCGTCCGCGCAGGGCGCTGTTTTGCCTGCTGCTTTGTCTGGGCCTCTCCCTGTCCCTTTGCATCCCGGCCCGGGCCGCACTGCCCGTGCGCTCGGCAATTCTGGTCAATCTGAACACGGGCCGCGTGCTGTATGAGCAAAGCGCCGACACGGCCATTCCGCCCGCCTCGCTGACCAAGCTCATGAGCATGTTTCTGACCCTGGACGCGGTCAAGGCAGGCCGTATTTCCCTCAACCGGAAAGTGAAGGTCAGCCGCCAGGCCGCCGCCACGGGCGGCTCGTCCATGCATCTGCGCGCCGGTGAACGCGTGCCCCTGGTGCGCCTGCTTACCGGCATGGCCGTGGCCTCGGGCAATGACGCGGCCATGACCGTGGCCCAGCACGTCCACGGCAACAGCCGGATTTTCGTGCGCCAGATGAACCGCAAGGCCCGCGCTCTGGGCATGCGCCGCACGTTGTTCAAGAATCCCACCGGCCTGCCCGCCGCAGGGCAGAAAACCACGGCCCGCGACATGATGGCGCTGAGCCGCGCCTACCTCAAGGCGCACCCCGACGCCATGCGTTTTCACGGCACACGTTTCTTCCTGCACAGGGGCCGCACCATGCGCAATACCAACGCCCTGCTGGGCAGCGTGGCCGGCGTCAACGGCCTGAAAACCGGCTGGACCGTGGCCTCGGGCTACAACATCGTGATCACGGCCCAGCGCGGCAAGACCCGCCTGCTGGCCGTGGTGCTGGGCGGCAACAGCAAGGACAGGCGTGACAGCTCGGCCCGGCGGTTGATTGAAGCCGGTTTCCGTCACCCCTCCTCTCCCAAACAGGTGCAGCGCGCTCTGGGACGGCGGCGCTGAACCTCCTCGCTGGGGGCGAGAGACAAGCCCCGCCGCGAGCCCGCCTTGACCTCATGCCTGCGGCGGCTTATGCTATAACAGTAGACTGGCTTTACAGCCCAACATCCAACGGAGGCTTGCCGCATGTTCGGCATTGGCATGCAGGAATTATTACTTATTCTGGTAGTTGTGCTGCTCATTTTCGGAGCCAACAAACTGCCGGAAATAGGTGGCGGGCTCGGCCGGGCCATCCGCAACTTCCGCCGCGCTTCGTCTGAACCCGATGAAATCGACATCACCCCCAAGGACAAAAAAGACCAGTCCTCTTCCGGTGATGACTCCCACAAAGCCTGAGCCCCTTACGACTGATAAAGGATTCCGCCATGAAAGCTGAACAATTATCCGTTTTTCTGGAAAATCGGGCCGGTCGTCTGGCTGAAGTCACCCACACTCTGGCCGAGGCGGGCATCAACATCCGCGCCCTTTCCTTGGCGGACACCTCTGACTTCGGCATTTTGCGCATGATCGTCTGCGATCATGAAAAGGCCAAAACCGTGCTCAAGGAAAAAGGCTTCACTCTGGGCCGCACCAGCGTGGTGGCCGTGGAAGTGGCCGATACGCCGGGAGGTCTTGACGCCGTGTTGCAGCTTGTTTCGCGTAACGGCATCAATGTGGAGTACATGTACGCCTTTGTGCAGCGCGACCAGGAAAGCGCGGTGATGATCTTCCGCTTCGACAAGGTGGATCACGCCGTGGACGTGCTCAGGGACAACGGCTTTACCATCATTCCGGCGGATCAGCTCTGCGAGTATTAGCAACCACCGTTTCCGGAATTCCCGAAAATGCCTCTTGAACAGGAGGCATTTTTCATTATGGAGAAACCGGAGTTACTTGCGTAGGTCCAGGGCTGAGCGCAAAAGGTAATTCTTGCCCGCCACCGGCAGGATGTCGCGGCTCAATTCTTCCAGTGCCGCGGCTTTGACGGCTTTTCCGTTTTCAGTTTCACCAAGTTGCAACAGGTAATCAGCGAGCCTGGCCGCCCAGCGGTAATCCCGGCCCGCCAGGGCATTTTGCGCGACCCGGAGAAGCTGCCCACTCCCACCGGCCAGCGCCGCCATGCGCTCGGCTTCTTCCAACGGCGTCAACGGAACCAGTGTAGTGGGATTGCCGTCAAACCAGCCCAGTTTGTGGGCGTAAATGGAACGGACAGCCCAGGGAACAGCGCCGTAAAACTCCCCCAGATACGCCTGATCCCGCAAATGTCCGGGCAGGCGCAGGCTTGCGGCCAGTTCGTCGGGAGTCTTGCCCTGATTCATGCCCTTAAGGGTCTCGGCGTACACATATTCAATGGCCTCCG
The DNA here is from genome assembly GCF_001553605.1 of Desulfovibrio fairfieldensis. NCBI lineage: Bacteria > Pseudomonadati > Thermodesulfobacteriota > Desulfovibrionia > Desulfovibrionales > Desulfovibrionaceae > Desulfovibrio > Desulfovibrio fairfieldensis. The sequence continues at coordinate 1,002,546 of NZ_CP014229.1, read as the reverse complement.
CATATCCGGACAGCATGGGAAGGATTTCATCCGGGGCCGGGACGGCATTGTGGCCGAACATCATTGCCTTGGGCCTGAAGTCCATTAGGCGGCGCACAGCTTTGGCCCACTGCTCCACATCCCGGTAAACGCCGCCGCGTACCGGATAGATATTGGGGAAGCTGCGGTAGATGTGATCACCGGAAAAAAGCACCTGCCGTTCAGGCAGCCAGATAACGAGGTGGTCCGTGCTTTCGCCGGGAATCCTGTGGAGTTCGAGGTTGACCCCGTCAATGCGCACGGGCATGCGGTCTTCCGTCACAAAAATATTGGGCGACAGCAACGGCCCGGACTTTCCTCCGGCAAACCTCGGGAGCATAACGTTGACCGGATAGTCGGCGTCAGGGATGCCCGCGCCGAACTGCCTGGCCGCGCGTTCGGCGCTGACCTGCTCAAGCCCCCTACCCGCTCTTTGCTCGGCCCCGAAGTCCGCGTGGCCCCAAACGGGGATATCCCGCCGCCCTTTAAGGAAAACCTCGGCTCCGCCCCGGTGATCCGGATGGCTGTGTGTAAGAATGACGGCCTGAACCCCGCCGGGAATCAGATTTTTGATTTCCCGCAACGCCTCGGCCGCGCCGTTCAAATCGTCACCGGCGTCAATGAGAATATAGCCGTGCTCAGAGGCGATGACGCCGAAGTTGGAGGAACTGTAGCCCACAAAGGCGTATACGCCGGGGGCCAGTTCGTTGCGCTTGCGCTCCGGCGCCATGTGACGGTGTTGCGGAGGATACGTAAAACCGGGATACCCCCCGCCATCAGGCAGAGGTGGAACACACGACATTTCGGCGCTCCGCTCCCGCCGGGGCTTGAACATCGTCTCGAGGGTAAAACCCTCAGGCAGGCTTACGGTGCCGCTTGCGGAACAGCAGCGTATGGGAATACCGGAATTTTTCAGTATGCCTATGTCATTTTTGATGGCATCAACGGAAACGGAACAGTGTTCTGAAAGTTCTCTGAGCGTGCCGCATCTGCCATGCAGCAGCAGAAGTATAATTTCAAGAAGACGCCTTACTTGCATTTTTCTGTCTCCTGATGCGTTTTGCGCTGGAGAGAATGTGCGGGAAAATTCGCATGGAACAGGGCGGCTTTTTTCATAGGCAACGTACCTGAACTGTGAATGGTATCCCAGGGACGGAACGGATGCAATTTCCCTCATCGGCAACGGCCGGGAAGAAAACAGCGGATTTTTTGACCGGCGCGCCGGGAGCGCAATGCGCCGACCGTTACGGAGCGTCCATTGAGGCTCGCTGAAGCGAAAACGGAGGCAGGCGTTAACCTGTTAAAATAAAATAATTTTTAAATTTTACAGGAAAAAAATTAAAAAAAAATCGCTTCAGCCCCTTTTCAAGCCGCCAGACTGTCTTATCTGTATGCCCGTGTGGGGCGGTGCAACGGCACAACGCCCGTTGCGGCCCATTACGCGCAATATTTCCGGCGCGTCCGCTGGTTCGGCCGCCGCCCGTGCCCGTAAGGGCAATAAAAAAACTTTTCCGGGAGGATTTGACGTCATGAAGCTGAAACCCCTCAACGACCGTGTGCTGGTCAAGCGCCTTGAATCTGAAGAGAAGACCGCTGGCGGTCTGTACATCCCCGACACGGCCAAGGAAAAGCCCTCCAAGGGCCAGGTTGTGGCCGTGGGCCCCGGCAAGATCGCGGAAAACGGTTCCCGCGTCGCCATGGCTGTGAAGAAGGGCGATGAAGTGCTCTTCAACAAGTATGCCGGTACGGAAATCAAGCTGGACGGCGTCGACCACCTTGTGATGCGCGAAGAAGACATTCTCGCCATCATCGACTAATCCCGATCTCTGCCGAATCACCATCCAGGAGGAACTCTGAAAATGTGCGCTAAAGAAATCTTTTTTGACGTTAAAGCTCGTGAAAAACTCGCCCGCGGCGTGGACAAACTTGCCAATGCCGTTAAAGTCACTCTCGGCCCCAAAGGCCGCAATGTCGCTCTTGAAAAGTCCTTCGGCGCGCCCGTCATCACCAAAGACGGCGTGACCGTGGCTAAAGAAATCGAACTGGACGACAAGTTTGAAAACATGGGCGCCCAGCTCGTGAAGGAAGTGGCTTCCAAGACTTCCGACGCCGCCGGCGACGGCACCACCACCGCCACCATTCTGGCCCAGTCCGTATACCATGAAGGCATCAAGCTGGTGGCCGCCGGTCGTAATCCCATGGCTATCAAGCGCGGCATCGACAAGGGCGTGGAAGCCCTGATCACCGAGCTCGCCAATCTGGCCAAGCCCACCCGCGACCAGAAGGAAATTGCCCAGATCGGCACCATTTCCGCCAACTCCGACGCCACCATCGGCAACATCATTGCCGAAGCCATGTCCAAGGTGGGCAAGGAAGGCGTCATCACCGTTGAGGAAGCCAAGGGCCTGGAAACCACCATGGATGTGGTGGAAGGCATGCGTTTCGACCGCGGCTACCTCTCCCCCTATTTCGTGACCAACGCCGAAAAGATGATCTGCGAGATGGACAATCCCTACATCCTCTGCACGGAAAAGAAGATCTCCAGCATGAAAGACATGCTGCCCGTGCTTGAGCAGGTGGCGAAAGTCAACCGTCCGCTGATGCTCATCGCCGAAGACGTGGAAGGCGAAGCCCTGGCCACCCTGGTGGTCAACAAGTTGCGCGGCGCCCTTCAGGTTGTGGCCGTGAAAGCCCCCGGCTTCGGCGACCGCCGCAAGGCCATGCTTCAGGACATCGCCGTCCTCACTGGCGGCCAGGTGGCTTCCGACGACACCGGCACCAAGCTGGAAAACATGACCCTGGCCGACTTGGGCACCGCCAAGCGCGTGGTTGTTGACAAAGACAACACCACCATCGTGGACGGCGCCGGCAAGAGCGAGGACATCAAGGCCCGCGTGAAGCAGATTCGTGCCCAGATCGAAGACAGCACCTCCGACTACGACCGCGAAAAGCTGCAGGAACGCCTGGCCAAGCTGGTGGGCGGCGTGGCCGTGGTGCATGTGGGCGCCGCCACTGAAGTGGAAATGAAAGAAAAGAAAGACCGCGTGGAAGACGCCCTCAATGCCACCCGCGCCGCCGTGGAAGAAGGCATCGTGCCTGGCGGCGGCACCGCGCTGATCCGCGTGTCCAAGGTCCTCAACGACATCAAACCCGCTGACGACGACGAACTGGCCGGTGTGAACATCATCCGCCGCGCCATTGAGGAACCCCTGCGCCAGATCGCCCACAACGCGGGCTTCGAAGGTTCCATCGTGGTGGAAAAGGTCCGCGCCGGCAAAGACGGCTTCGGCTTCAACGCGGCCACCGGCGAATACGAAGACCTGATCAAGGCCGGCGTCATCGACCCGAAGAAGGTGACCCGCACGGCCCTGCAGAACGCCGCTTCCGTGGCTTCCCTGCTGCTGACCACCGAATGCGCCATCGCTGAAAAGCCCGAGCCCAAGAAGGACGCCCCGGCCATGCCCGGCGGCATGGGCGGCATGGGCGGCATGGACGGCATGTACTAAGCCGTTCCCCGCTGCGGGCTTTGCCCGCATTGCTTTGAATCAGACAACAGCTCCCTCCTCACGGCGGGAGCTGTTTTTTTATGACCCGCGCTTGCCCACAGAAAAGCGGCACTGGAAAAATTTGTCCGAAGGGCTTAAGATAATTTTAATTATACCGACAAATACATATGTCCGCCCGCATACGGGCATTTGCATATCCGCCGCAGGCCGCCCTTTGCATGGCCTGCGGCCTCTTGCAGATAAGGCCAGCATCACTACGGATGACGAAAGCAAGAATAGGCTGAAGGCAGCGCCGACTTTGAAAATGCCAATTTTCAAAGTTAACCTGCTCTTAGGACGGAACGCCTGTCCAGCGTTCCTTGGTTGGTTGCCGCCGGTTGGCATGAACAGATGCGCGATACGGATGCTAGGGAGGAGAACATCCATGAATGTCAGAATGTGGATCATCGTACTGTGCGGCATCTTTCTGCTGAGCATAGGGACATTGTTCACCGCCAATTTTCTAATATCGCAGCGGGTATTCAATGATGTCACCATGCCGCAGATCACCGACGCCCTGCGCCAGAAATATGAATACGGCGTGAAGAGCGCGGTGGAAGTGGAAGCGCAGAATCTGGCCAATCGACTCAAAAACGTCTCGGACAAGAAAGAACAATACGCCATCATCGAGCAACTCACCGACTATCAGCGCTTTTTCCCCAATAACGAAGGTTACTACTTCACCTACACCACCGGCGGCATGCGCATCAACGTGCCCATCAACAAATCGTTGAACGGCAAGGATTGCAGCAACCTCAAGGACGCCAACGGGTCGCTTTTTGTCCAGGAATTCATTAAAGCGGCCAAGGCCGGCGGCGGCTTTGTGGAATATACCTTTGAAAAACCCGGCGCGGGCATCCAGCCCAAACTGAGCTATGTCTGCCTGATCCCCGGCACCGATGTTCTGATCGGCACCGGCGTGTACATTGACAGCGTGCAGGCCGAGCAGCAGCGTATCGCCGCCCTGGTGACCGAAAGCAATGATCGCTATGCCATGTATCAGGCCTGGATCTGCCTGGGCATCGTAGCTCTGATGCTCCTTGTGGCCTGGTACGTGACTCGGGTGATCTGCTCGCCCCTGCGCCAGCTGACCGGCGCGGCGGATGAAGTGGCCAAAGGACGGCTTGACACGAAAATCAATCTGGATCCGCGTTGCCCGCGCGAAATCCGCGCTCTGGATGCCTCTCTGGGCCAGATGATCGGCAATCTGCGCGAACGCATTGACGAGGCCGCCCGGAAAAGCGAAGAGGCCACCGTCGCCGTGGAAGAGGCCACTGTCGCCCAGCGCGAGGCGGAGGAAGCCCGGCAGCAGGCCGAAAGCGCCAAAAAAGACGGCATGCTGGCCGCCGCCGGTCAACTTGAAGGCATTGTGGAGATTCTTTCCTCGGCCTCCACGGAGCTTTCGGCCCAGATTGAACAGTCCGACCAGGGCGCGCATGAAGCCGCGGGGCGCGTTTCCGAGGCGGCCACGGCCATGAACGAAATGAACGCCACCGTGCAGGAAGTGGCCCGGAACGCGACCTCCGCTTCGGCCGCTTCCGCCGACACCAAGGAAAAGGCCCAGGCCGGTTCCGCCATTGTGGAAAAGGCCGTGCACGGCATTGAGCAGGTACGCCAGCTCTCTCTTGAGCTCAAGGACGACATGGGGCAGCTCAACGAGCATGCCCAGGCCATCACCCAGATCATGAACGTCATTTCAGATATTGCCGATCAGACCAATCTGCTGGCCCTGAACGCGGCCATTGAAGCGGCCAGAGCCGGGGACGCCGGGCGCGGCTTCGCCGTAGTGGCCGATGAAGTGCGCAAGCTGGCTGAAAAAACCATGGCCTCCACGAACGACGTGAGCAACGCCATCCGAGCCATTCAGGAAAGCACATCCAAGAGCATGGCCTCCGTGGACAACGCCGTGCGCCGGATTGAAGAGGCCACGGACTACGCCAACCAGTCCGGTTCGGCCCTGGAGGAAATCGTCGCCACGGTGGAGGTCACAGCCGACCAGGTCAATGCCATTGCCACGGCCAGCGAGGAGCAGTCCGCCGCCAGCGAAGAGATCAACCAGACCATCCTCCGGGTCAACGACATGGGGCGGCAGATCGCCGAAGCCATGGGCGGAGCCTCCAAGGCCGTCACAGATCTGGCCGTCCAGGCCCAGAAGCTCACCGACCTGATTCAGGACATGAAGCGCGGCTAAGCCCGAAAATGCTATGAACGACAAAACCCCGGCAGAGCGTTACGCTCTGCCGGGGTTTTGCGTGGCTGGATAATACCCCTAAAAAAGACCGGTCACCCTGCCCGTGTTCACATCCACGTCAATGTTGCGGAACGAGGGGTGCGAACCCGTGCCGGGCATCAGGCTGATGTCGCCGGAAACAGGGCAGACCAGACCAGCGCCGCCGAACAGCAGCACATCGCGCACATGCAGCCGCCAGGAGGCGGGCACGCCCTTGCGGGACGCATCATCGGACAGAGAGTACTGGGTCTTGACCATGCACACGCCCAGTTCATTCACGTCGGGCCGTTCCTGCAAGGCCTTCAGACGCTGGGCCGCCAGAGGCTCGAAATCCACGCCGTCGGCTCCGTAAATTTCGCGGGCGATGCAGGTAATCCGCTCGGTGAGGGGCAGATTCCAGTCATAGAGCGGCGTGAAATGCCGCTTGCCGGAATTGCAGGCGTCCATGACCGCGTCGGCCAGTTCCAGCGCGCCCTCGCCGCCCTTTTTCCAGTGTTCGGACACGGCCACCCGGGCTCCCGCCGCTTCGCAGATGCGGCGGATGGCGGCGATTTCCGCCGGGCTGTCGGTATGGAATTTGTTGATGCAGACCACGGAGGGCACGCCGGAGCGGCGTACAATGCCGATATGGTGCAGCAGGTTGACGCAGCCCGCTTCGACCAAGCCCACGTCCTCGCGGGTGTAGGCTTCGGGCAGGGGGCGGCCGGGCCGGGGCTGGGGCGCGCCGCCGTGGCTCTTGAGCGCCCGCACCGTGGCTACAATAACCGCCGCATCGGGCGTCAGGCCGCTGTAGCGGCATTTCAGGTTCCAGAATTTCTCGTAGCCCATTTCCGCCGCAAAACCGGATTCCGTCACATGCACGTCGCTGAGTTTGAGGCCCACCCGGTCCGCGATGACCGAACTCTGGCCCAGGGCGATATTGCCGAAAGGCCCGGTATGCACCAGCACGGGCTGGCCTTCAATGGTCTGGATCAGATTGGGTTTGACCGCTTCCACCAGCCAGGCGGTCATGGCCCCGGCCACTTCCAGATCCGCCGTGGTCACGGGATTGCCGTCGCGGTCAAGAGCCAGCACCATCCGCCCCATGCGCTCGCGCAGGTCGCCCAGGTCGCGGGCCACGGAGAGAATGGACATGACTTCCGAGGCCACGGTGATGTCGAAATGCGAGCGCATCATGAAACCGTCATTGCGGCGGCCGTCGCCCTCAATGCCGATGATCACGTTACGCAGGGCCTGGGCGCAGAAATCCATAACCCAGCCCGTGCCCACCCGCGTGGGGTCCACATTCAGACGGCGCATGCCCGAAAGACGCGCCAGGGTGGCGTCGTCGTAATTGCGCTCGTGCTGCATGCGCGCGGTCAGAGCGGTCATGGCCAGATTGTGGGCCGCGCCCACGGCATGAATGTCTCCGGTGAAATTAAGCGAATACGGCGTCAGCGGGATGCACTGGGACAGGCCGCCCCCGGCGGCCGAGCCTTTCATGCCCATGGTGGGGCCGCCCGAGGGCTGGCGGATGGCCGCCGAGGAGCGCAGTCCGCGCCGGGCCAGACCCTGGACCAGGCCAATGGTGGTGGTGGACTTGCCCTCGCCCAGCGGCGTGGGCGTGATGGCCGTGACGTCCACGTATTTGCCGTCGGGCCGCCCGGCCAACCGCTCCAGCACGGCCTGCTGCTCGATTTTACCCATATAGTGCCCGTAGGGCAGCAATTCCGAGGATTCCAGGCCCATTTCAGCGGCCAGGGTTTCCACTGTCTTCATGCGAGATTCGGCATCCTGCGCGATTTTCCAGTCAGGATTTTTGGTGGGATCAAGCGTCATGGGATCTCCTTGAAATATGAACTAGCCGGAATGTACGGTCCGCGCCAAAACCCGTCAAGGCGGGAAACCAGAGGCGCGCGGCACGGAACAGGCCCGGAGCTTCGGCTCCGGGCCTGTTGTGAAAAGGCGGCTGCCGCAGCGACTCAGGAAAGATCGCAATTGGGCCGCATGCTCCAGATGCCGCAGGGGCAGACGCCCGCGCAGATCCCGCAACCGATGCAGCGCGCCGGATCGGAGACATACTCAAAGCCGCCGCTCAGCGCATTGCGGTCAATGGCCTTTTCCGGGCAGGACTTGAGGCACATTTTGCAGTCCCGGCAGGTGCCGCAACTGACGCAACGCGCGTGATCCTCCAGGGGCCGGGGCAGTTCTCGGCTGTGATATTTGGCAAAATAGGCCGTATGCAGCCGCTGGGCGGGCACTTGCTCCCTGAGCTCGGCCGCGTACCTCTCGCCGCGCAACCAGGCGTCGGCGGCCAGGGCGGCTTGGCGGCCCGTGCCGATGGCGTGGGCCAGAAGGCCGGGCCTGATCACGTCGCCCACGGCGAACACGCCGTCCATGATGCTCAGATCGGCCTTGGGAACCAGCCAGTCGCGGAACTTCTCCGGCCCTTCGGGCAGATAGGAAAGGTCCGGCGATTCGCCGATGGTGATGATGACCATCTCGCCGGGGATCAGCGTGCCGTCCCGGGTGATCAGGCCCTTGTCCGTGATCTCCCTGGTCTGCACCGGCCAGGCCAGCCTGCCGCCAAGACTTTCAATATGGGCGATCTCATGGGCGAAGGCCGCGGGCCGCTGCACGTCGATGCAGGTCACCTGACGCGCGCCCATGGCAAAGGCTCCGGCCGCCGCATCCATGCCCGCGTTGCCGCAGCCGATGACCACCACGCTTTCCGGCACCTCGGGTTTCTCGCCCCGGTTCACGGCCTTGAGGAAGTCGATGCCGCCCACGATTTTTTCATGCCCCGGCCAGGGGAGAACGCGCGGCACATGGCCGCCCGTGGCCACAATCAGGGCATCGTGCTTTTTACGCAGTTCTGCGAAGCGCTCGGCGTCCACCGGGCAATTGGTCACAAAATGGACGCCCATGTCCTCAATACGCTTGAGTTCCTTGAGCAGCAAATCATGATTCAGGCGCTCGCGCGGGATGACCTGCTCCAGCTTGCCGCCCATACGGGCATCCGCCTCATAGACCGTAACCTCATGACCCATACGGGCCAGCTGCCAGGCCGCCGTGAGGCCGCCCACGCCCCCGCCGATGACGCCCGGATGTTTGCCGCTGCGCGTTGCCGGCTTCTCCAGCCTGATATCCTCTGAACAGGAGCCCAGTTTGCCGATCCGCACAGGGCTGTCCAGTTCGTTACGCGTGCAGCCCTCCATGCAGGGATTGGGGCAGACGCCGCCGCAGACCGAGCCCGGAAACGGCGTATAGTCCAGCACCAGGCGGCAGGCCTCCTCCACCCTGCCTTCACGCAGCAGGTTGAAGCGGCGCTGGCTGGGGATGGAGGCCGGACAATGAAATTCGCAGGGCGCGGCAAAGCGGGCGTTTTCCCACACGGGCACACGCAGGCGGCACTCCCCGCGCGCCACCAGACCGTTGACCGCGAAATCATCGGGACAGACGTCGCTGAAAATACCGTCCTTGACCCATTCCGTGGCCCGGAACTGAGCAAGGCTGGGGATTTCCTCGTGCTCCCGCTCCTCAAACGGCAGAGGTTCGATTTTTTTCCAGTGTTTCCAGACCGAGAGCTCCCGCCGCAGCCTGGGCCGGTCGATGGCCGCAAGAAAATCATCCAGCCCGGCATCGAGCCAGGCCACGTCGCCGTCATCCAGAGGACGCACCCGCACGTCCGGCGGCAGAGAGCCCAGCGGCCCGCGAAAATAGACCACGCCGCCCACCATGCCCACGCAGGGCCGCTCGCCCAGCACCGAGGGCAGGGTCTGACTTTCGTACCCGCAGACCACGGCCCTGCCGCCGCCCATAAACTCAAAGGAAAAGCTGCCCACGCTCTTGAGCACCCAGAGTTCCGGCGGCTCGTAAAGCGGATCGTGCTTCATGAGCGAGCCGGAGCGCGTGCCCGCCCGGCCCCCGATATAAATGCGCCCGGCCGCGGCGCAGTGCCCGGCCGTGTCTCCGGCGTCGCCGCGCACCACAATGCGCCCCCCGGCATTGAGCCAGCCCACGTCGGCCGGGGCCGGCCCTTCCACCAGTATTTCCGTGTCCGGCAGACACATGGAGCCCACCCGCTGGCCGGGATTGCTGACCGTGAAGCGCAGCTTTCTGCCCTCCCGGTTCCAGAGCGGGCCGCCGATGTCGTGCTGGCCCGAGGCCTGAATATGAAAATCAGTCTCGCCCCGCTCCACCGCCGCCTCAAGGGACAGCAGCAGATCCTGGGTGGACATGCGTTCGTGATCGTGCACCGTGCTTACACGCAGCATATTCCATTCCTCATCGTATGGTTAGCAGGCATACTGGATGCCCAGCTTGTCGGCCACCGCCCGGTCCATGGAGACCAGGGCGTCGGAACGCCCCACCGGCAGGGAGCTGTTGCCCACCGGGGCCAGCAGTTTGCGCAGTTCCGCGTCAAAAGCCAGCATGTAGTCCACGATGTTCTGGGCCCCCCGGTCCACGTCCAGGCGTTTGACCAGACGCGGGTCCTGGGTGCAGATGCCTGTGGGGCATTTGCCCGTATTACAGGCGTTGCAACGTCCGTGCTCGTTGCCCACGCAGCCCAGCAGCTGGATCAGGATCTTGCCCAGAATCACGCCGTTGGCCCCCAGGCAGATCATTTTGAAGGCGTCGGCCGCCGCATTGCCGGTCATGCCGATGCCGCCGCCCGCCCAGAGGGGAATCTGCCCCTGCAGGCCCTGGGTCACGGCGGCCTGATAGCAGTCGCGCAGCTTGGAGACGACAGGATGGCCCGTGTGCTCCAGGGAAACCTCGTTAGCCGCGCCGGTGCCGCCCTGGATGCCGTCAAGGAAGAAGCCGCCGCAGATCTTGTAGGGATCGCGCAGCAGATTGTTGTAGACGGACACCGAGGTAGCCGAGGCCGCGCACTTGATGGCCACGGGCACGCGGAAGCCGAAGGCCGCGTTGAGCGAGAGGTGCATTTTCTGCACCGACTCCTCAATGGAATACAGGCCCTGGTGGTTGGGCGGGGAATGCAGGGTGGCCTTGGGCACGCCCCGGATGGCCTGGATGTGCGGGGCCACCTTGGCGGCGGGCAGAAGCCCGCCGTCGCCGGGCTTGGCCCCCTGGCCGATCTTGATCAGCACGCCCGCCGGGTCGGTCTTCATGCGGGGCATGGCCTTGATGATGCGGTTCCAGCCGAAATGGCCGGAGGCGATCTGCAAAATCATGTACTTGAGCCGGTCCGACTCCAGCAGCTTGATGGGCATGCCGCCCTCGCCCGAGCTCATGCGCACGGGCATGCCGCACTTCTCGTTGAGATAGGCCGTGGCCAGGGCCAGAGCCTCCCAGGCCCTGGTGGACAGCGCGCCGATGCTCATGTCGCTGAAAATGGCCGGATAGATCCAGCGCACCGGCGGAGTGCGCCCGTCGAGCACCAGGCTTTCGCCGTCCACGCGCAGGGGCAGTTCCCTGGCCAGCATGACGCGGCCCAGAGGCGAGCGGATGTCAAAGGTGTGCCGCTCCGAATCCAGGGCCGGGTCGGTCATCTGGCTGATGCGTCCCACCACGACGGCGTCCAGGGTGCGCGGCGTGGCGAGATTGCTGCGCCCGCCGCGCTTGACCGGGCCGTGGGCGCGCGCCAGCACGGGAAAGCGGTTGTCCGGATTGCGCACCGGCCGAATGGCCCTGTTGGGACAGACTTTTTCGCACATGCCGCAGCCCACGCAGGCCTGTTCGATGCGGGTCTTCTGCCTGATCACGGGCAGGGCGAAATGCTCGGCCGCGGGCTCGGGAAAGGCCTTGCGCGAAACCGTCACGCTGCGGTGCGAAACCCCGGCCTCAATGGCATTGAAGGTGCACGCCGCCACGCAGGAGCCGCACATGGTGCAGCGTTCCGCGTGGTATTCGATGGTCCAGCGCAGATCGTTGACGCTGACGTCCTGGGTTTTTACTGATTCCATCGCCGCACCGCCAGATCGTTGTCGATGACCACCATTTCCCGTTCATGGGGGTAAATGTCCAGAGCCGGATCGCGGTCGGGCAGAACGGCGTTCAGCCCGCAGACTTCCGAGGCCACGGCCACCATGTTGTCGTCGCCGCCCACCACCACGGGCCGCAGCTTCTTGGAATCGCAGCAGGCGATCATCCGTCCGTCGGGCAGCAGGCCGATAACGGCGTTGGGGCCGTTGATCTCCAGATGGGCCAGGGATTCACGGATCAGGCCGAGCACCTCGCGGTCCGCGCGCTTTTCCGCCTCCACAAAGGGCAGGGGCGTAATCACGTGTTTATAGTAGGTGATGGGCCAGTGCAGCTCATGCAGCACGTAATGCAGGGTGTAAAGGAAGTTCTGCGAGTCGGACTCAAAACCGATGTAGCCCCGGTGCAGGGACTTCTGGAACTCCTTGTTCTTGGTGAAAAAGGTATTTTCGCCGTTGGCGCAGAGGGTGTAGCCCTGCAAAAAGAAGGGATGGGCCGCGTAGCGCACAATGTCGTAATTGGTGTTCTGGCGGCACTGGGTCACGATGTTGCGGGCCGTGAGACGGCCGTCGTCGTTCCAGAGCCGGAAATAGGCGGCGATGTCCGCCGGGTCGCCGATCTCCTTGAGGGTCAGCACGTCGGGCCAGAAAGAATAGACGAAACCGTTGTCGCCCTCGTCCAGCAGGCTGCGCAGGGCCAGACGGGTGTCCAGCAGCAGCTCTTCACGCGCCTCCCGGCCGCGGTAACGGTAAATTTCGGGATAATCGTAGTTGCGGAAGACATAGCGCGGCATGGCCTCGATTCTCAGGCCCGGCCGCCTGTCCACCTCGGGCACCCACTGGGCCACCTGCACGAAACCCTTTTCCTCCATGTAATCGTTGACCAGCTGCACGCCCTGCGGGGTGCAGGCCAGCGACAGCAGAGGCTTGTCCTTATAATGGCTGAAAACGCCGCCCAGATCCTGCATGACCATGGCAAAACCCGAATTGTCGTGCCCTTCCTGCTGGGGCAGCATCAGATTGAGCGCCACGGAAGGATGCACCGGCGTCCTGCTTTTGACGGAACCGATTCTACACATAGTTTTCCTACCTCGAAAAAGCGCCACAGCCGCGGGCCGGTCCGCAATACGCGGCCCGCCGTAACGCTGGCATAAGCTCCCGGGTAAGGGGGGGCGTGGATTCACACGGCTTCGCGGCCGCTCCGCAAAGGAGGCGCGAACGTCTGTCGCCGGAGCTCCGGCTGGCCGAACACGGTCCGAAAAACCGTGGAAACCGTTCTGGCGACAGTTTCCGGCCTATAAAGGGGGGGGGAGAAATAATTCTGCAACAAAGTGAATTGATGGGCAAGCGGAAAATAGACTTCCACCCTCAAGAAATTTCATGCTTGGACTTAAGAAGTAAAATAGTCTACCGATAAGCAGTACATGCTCTGCGTGGCGCTGAAAGTACGCCCTGAAGCCTGATGCGGACTCACGTTTCGAGTTGCTCTTTACCCGGAGGAAATCATGTTCATCTCACACGTCTCTACTCTCTCAAGAGAGAGAGAGAGAGAGAGAGAGAGAGAGAGAGAGATTAACTAGTCTTCTGGTTCTTTTTTCATATCCGCGAAGCCAATGCCGGAAAATCTCCGGCATTGGCTTCGCGTCGTTTTTACAGCTTTCGGTTTCCACCGCCGTTGCCCGCAGAGCCGGAAACGCGTCGATCTGAAAAAAAGCATGAGGAACCGCATCGGCAATTTACAAACGCAAAAGGAGTGAGGAGATGAAGCTGTCCAGTAAAATTTCTTTGGGCATGGGGGTGCTGACGATACTGGCGGGCATCCTGGCCTGCTACCTTCTGGTGCAGATGGACGAGATCAATGAAAACGTCACGGAACTGGCTGACCAAAAGATGCCCATTCTCGACCTGATAGGCAAACTCAACGGCGACGTGCCCCAGCAACGCATTGTGGAAATCCGTCATATTTACAGCACGGACAATGCCGTAATGGCCGCGGAGGAAAAAACCCTCGAAAAATGGCGGGAAATAGTCAACGATGAAATGGAAGAACTCGACAAGGCCATCTATGTGCCAAACGCCCGCGCAATTTTCAACCGCCTGAAAGCCGCGCGTGGAGCCTATCGTGAAGTCTCCGCACGCCTGCTTGACCTTTCGCGTCAAAACCATACCGAACAGGCCGTGGTCCTGCTCAATGACGAGTCACGCCAAAAATTTGATGCCTTCAGCGCGATTCTCAAGGAACTGTCGGACGTCACCCTGGCCAATGCACGGCAGACCAGCAAGGACGGCGACGAGAAGTACGAGAGCTCCCGGGCCATCGGCATCATCCTGACCCTGGCCGCCATATTTATCGCCCTTGCGCTGACCTGGCTGATCGTGCGCAACACCGTGCGCCAACTCGGCAAGGACCCCGGCGAGCTGAACGCCATCGCCCACCGCGTGGTGGACGGCGACTACAACGTGGACGACGGCGGCAAAAAGATGGGCGTCTATGGTTCCATTGTGGAAATGGTCAACGCCCTGAAAACCAACATTGAAAACGCCCAACGCGAGTCGGAAAACGCCAAAGAACAGTCCCGCAAAGCCCAGGAGGCCATGGAACAGGCCGAAGCGGCGAGCACGGAAGCGCAAAGCAAGACCGAGGCCATGCTGGTGGCCGCCGACAAGCTGGAGCAGGTGGGCAGTGTGGTCTCCTCCGCCTCCACCGAACTTTCCGCCCAGATCGAGCAGTCCGACCGGGGCGCGGCCGAGTCCGCCCAGCGCCTCTCCGAGGCGGCCACGGCCATGAATGAAATGAACGCCACAGTCCAGGAAGTGGCCAAGAACGCCGGTTCCGCTTCGGCCGCCTCCGCCGAAACCAGGGAAAAAGCCGAAGCCGGGGCCCAGGTGGTGGAAAAGGCCGTGCGCAGCATTGACCAGGTCCACCAGATGTCCCTGGAGCTCAAGGACGACATGACCCAGCTCAACGAGCACGCCCAGGACATCACCCGGATCATGGGCGTGATCTCGGACATCGCGGACCAGACCAACCTCCTGGCCCTCAACGCCGCCATTGAGGCCGCCCGCGCGGGCGAGGCCGGGCGGGGCTTTGCCGTGGTGGCCGACGAGGTGCGCAAACTGGCTGAAAAAACCATGGCCTCCACCAATGACGTGGGCAACGCCATCAAGGCCATCCAGGAAAGCACGGCCAAGAGCATGACCGGCGTGGACAATGCCGTGGAGCGCATCGGTGAAGCCACGGAACTGGCCAACCAGTCCGGTCAGGCTTTGCAGGAAATCGTGGCCACTGTGGAAGCCACCGGCGACCAGGTCAACGCCATCGCCACGGCCAGCGAGGAACAGTCCGCCGCCAGCGAGGAGATCAACCAGTCCATCGTCCAGGTCAACGACATGTCCCGCCAGACCGCCGAGGCCATGGCAGAGGCCGCCAAGGCCGTGTCCGACCTGGCCGCCCAGGCCCAAGGGCTCACCAATCTGATCCAGGAATTGAAAGAAGCGTAACAGCAAGTTGCGGCCGGGGACAGCGCATCTCCTCCCCGGCCGCGCCGTTATCGGGCGTGCCCCGATGTGGTGGGCATCAGGGCACGCTTCAGTCAGGGCACGGTGTTGTTACGCCAGCGACGCCAGCGGCTCGCCGTAATAGGCCTTACGGTACAACTCCTTCAGTTCCGCTATCAGCGGATAGCGCGGGTTGGAAACCGTGCACTGGTCGTCAAAAGCCTGTTCGGCCATCTCATCCAGCTTTTGCAAGAAATCGGCTTCCGCAATGCCCGCTTCGCGCAGGGACGCGGGAATGCCCAGATCGCGCTTGAGGGTTTCAATGGCCCGCACCAGGCGAGCCGTTTTTTCCGCGCGCGCCTCGGGCCCGTCCCCTTCCACGTCGTCGGCCAGATGCAGCATGTCCGCGATGCGGGCGTAGCGGCCCTTGACCCAGGGGTATTTGTACTGGGGCAGCATGCCCTGCTTGGTGGGCGTGTCCGTGGCATTGTACTCGATGACGTAGGACAGCAGAATGGCGTTGGCCAGTCCGTGCGGCAGATGGAAGCAGGAACCCAAGGTATGCGCCAGGGAGTGGCAGACGCCCAGGAAGGCGTTGGCAAAGGCCATGCCCGCCATGGTGGCCGCATAATGCATCTTTTCGCGCGGGATCAGCCGTTCCTCGCCGCCCGCGTAGGAGCGGCGCAGATATTTGAAGACCAGGCGCACAGCCTCCATGGCCTGGCCGTCGGCGAAATTGGTGGCCAGCGTGGAGGTATAAGCCTCAATGGCGTGGGTCAGCACGTCCAGGCCCGCATTGGCGATCAGCGAGGGCGGCAGGTCCATGACGAATTCCGGGTCCACAATAGCCATGTCCGGGGTCAGGGCATAGTCGGTGAGCGGATATTTGACGCCGGTGCGGTTGTCGGTGATCACGGCAAAGGGCGTCACTTCAGAGCCGGTGCCGGACGTGGTGGGAATGGCCACCATCACGGCCTTTTTGCCCAGATCCGGGAAGGACACCACCCGCTTGCGAATGTCCATGAAGCGCAGGGCGATGTCGTCAAACTTGATGTCCGGCACCTCGTAGAGCAGCCAGATGATCTTGGCCGCGTCCATGGGCGAGCCGCCGCCCAGCGCAATGAACATGTCCGGCTGAAAGGCGTTGACCATATCCAGGGCTTTCTGGGCCGTGGTAATGTCCGGATCGGGCTGCACGCCGGAAAAGACGCGTACCTCCATGCCCATGTTTTCCAGTACCTCGCTCACCTTGCGCACGTGCCCCAGCTGTTCCATGGTCGCGTCCGTGATGATGCAGGCCCGGCGGCGGTCCTTGTATTCCTCCAATGCCGGACGCAGCGCCCCGAGCTTGAAGTAGATCTTGGGCGGCACGCGGAACCAGAGCATGTTTTCACGGCGGCAGGCCACGGTCTTGACGTTCATGAGATGCTTTACCCCGATGTTTTCGCTGACGGAATTGCCGCCCCAGCTCCCGCAGCCCAGCGTCAGGGACGGAGCGACGCGGAAATTGTACACGTCGCCGATGGCTCCCTGCGAGGCGGGCATGTTGACCAGCACCCTCCCGGTGGTCATGGCGTCCTCAAAGGCCTGGATATGCCCGGCGTTGCTTTCGCGGGTATAGAGCACCGAGGTATGCCCGGCCCCGCCCAGCAGCACCAGGCTCTGGGCCGTGTCCACGGCGGCCGGAAAATCCGGCACGCGGTAAAAGCCCAGCACCGGCGAAAGTTTTTCGTGGGCAAAGGGATCGTCGGGCCTGACCGCCGGGCGTTCGGCAATGAGCACCTTGGTGCTTTCCGGCAGGCTGATCCCGGCCATCCCCGCGATGCGCACGGCGGACTGCCCCACAATGGCGCTGTTCAGCGCGCCGTTCACAAAGATGGTTTTGGCCAGGGCCTCGCTTTGCTCCTCGTCGGCGAACCAGGCGCCGCGCCGGATGAACTCCTCACGCACGGCGTCGGCAATGGCGGCTTCGACCACCACGGTCTGTTCCGAGGCGCAGATCATGCCGTTGTCAAACGTCTTGCTGAGCAGGATGGAATTGACCGCCATCTTGACGTCCGCCGTGGCGTCGATGATCACCGGCGTGTTGCCCGCGCCCACGCCGATGGCGGGAGTGCCCGAGCTGTAGGCCGCATGTACCATCCCCGGCCCGCCGGTAGCCAGGATCAGGTTGACGCCCCGGTGGCTCATGAGGTGCTGGGTCAGTTCCGGCGAGGGTTCCTCCAGGCAGTCGATGATGTTTTCCGGGGCCCCGGCCTCCACGGCTGCCTTCAGAATGATCATGGCCGCCGCCCTGGTGCTGCGCCTGGCGCGCGGATGCGGCGAAAAGATGATTCCGTTGCGGGTCTTGAGACAGAGCAAGGCCTTGAAAATGGCCGTGGACGTGGGATTGGTGGTGGGCACAATGCCCGCCACCAGCCCCAGGGGCGCGGCTATTTCGCGATAGCCGGAAACCGGGTCGTCCTCAATGATCCCGCAGGTCTTGCTGTCTTTATATTTATTGTAGACGTATTCCGAGGCAAAGTGATTCTTGATCACCTTGTCCTCCAGAATGCCCATGCCGGTTTCCTCCACGGCCATTTTGGCCAGGGCGATACGCTTGGAAGTGGCGGCGGCCGCCGCGTGGTGGAAAACGGCGTCCACCTGTTCCTGGTCGTAGCGGGCGAAAACGGCCTGCGCGGCGCGGACGCGCTCAATCATGGCGTCCAGTTGTTGTGTGCTCGTGGTCATATCTGCCTCAATGCGTTGCGGTTCAGATGTTAGCTTCATTCAATATACTATAAGCACTCTGCCCTGCCGTGGCGAGCCGGGCAAGGGGGCGGGTCCGCCTGTTCCCCTGAAACGCGGCACGAAAAAAGGGGAGGCTGCCCTCCCCTTTTTTCGCATCTCGTCCGTTGCCGCCACCAGAAGTTGTTTCTAGCGCAGTTCGCGCATACGACGGATGGCTTCTTCCGTATCCTCAAGCGACCCGAAGGCAGTCAGACGCACATACCCTTCGCCGCTGGCGCCGAAGCCCGCGCCCGGCGTGCAGACCAGGGCCGCAGAATGCAGCAGATGGTCGAAGAAGCCCCAGGAATCCATGCCCTTGGGCACGCTCACCCAGATATAGGGGGCGTTGACCCCGCCGAAGACTTCCAGGCCCATTTCCTTCATGGCCGCGCTGAGCAGAGCGGCGTTGCTCTGATAGCCCTTGATCACGCCCTCGATCTGGCTGCGGCCTGCCTGGCCGTACACGGCGGCGGCGGCGCGCTGCACGATGTAGGCGCAACCGTTGTACTTGGTGCACTGGCGGCGGTTCCAGAGGCCGTTAAGCCCCACCTTGCCGCCCTTGCCGTCGCTGACCCGCAGGGCCTTGGGCACCACGGTGTAGGCGCAGCGCAGGCCCGTGAAACCGGCGGTTTTGGAAAAGCTGCGGAACTCCACGGCCACTTCCTGCGCGCCCTCCAGCTCGTAGATGCTGTGCGGCACGTCCGGATCGCGGATAAAGGCCTCATAGGCCGAATCAAAGAGGATCACGCAGCCTTCGCGCCTGGCGTAATCCACCCAGCCCTGCAGGGCCGCGCGATTGAGCACGGTGCCCGTGGGATTGTTGGGATAGCAGAGGTAGATCATGTCCGGCCGGGTCTTGGGAAAGTCCGGCACGAAGTCGTTGGCCTTGACGCAGGGCAGGTAGACAAGCCTGTTCCACTGCTTGTTGACCAATTCCCCGGCGCGCCCGGCCATGACGTTGGAATCCACATAGACCGGATAGACCGGGTCCGTGACGGCCACAATGCTGTCCTGGGCGAAGAGCTCCTGAAAATTGCCCACGTCGGACTTGGCCCCGTCGCTGACGAAGATTTCGTCCGGGCTCAGGCTCACGCCGCGAGCCTTGTAATCATACTCCATGATCAGATCGCGCAGGAAATCATAGCCCTGTTCCGGGCCGTAGCCGTGAAAATGCGCGGCGTCGCCCATTTCGTCCACGGCCTTGTGCAGAGCCTCGACGACCGCCGGCACCAGGGGTCGCGTCACATCGCCGATGCCCAGGCTGATGACCCGGCTGTCAGGGTTGGAATCCTTGAAATCCGCGACCTTGCGCGCGATGTCGGCAAAAAGATAATTGCTCTGGAGCTTGAGAAAATTCGTATTGATCGTAACCATGCCGTCCTCGGTATTGTCAGATGAAATAGACGCCGTCAAAAACGGCCACAGCGCCGCCCGTCATATAGACGTGGTCGTCGCTCTTGTCCCAGTCGATATGCAGCACGCCGCCCTTGAGTTCCACGTCCAGCGAACGCCCCGTATGGCCGTTGAGCACGCTGGCGACCGCCGCGGCGCACGCGCCGGTGCCGCAGGCCAGGGTTTCACCCGCGCCGCGCTCCCAGACGCGCATTTTGATTTTCGTGGAGGAAATCACCTCCACAAATTCCGTATTGGTGCGTTTGGGGAAAATGGGATGGTGCTCGAACAGCGGACCCAGCTTGGGCAGATCCAGATCGTCGATGCCCTGCATGAAAACCACGGCATGCGGATTGCCCATGGATACGGCGGTTACCGCGTATGTACGTCCCCCCACCTCCACGGGCCGGGCGATAAAGCGCTGCGGATCTTCGCCCTCGGTGAGCGCCGGGGCGAGCACCACGGGGATGAGATCCGGGGCAAGCACGGGCTCGCCCATGTCCACGGTGGCCCCGCGGACCTCCCCGGCCTCGAAGAGCAGGCGGATGATCTTGATGCCCGCCGCCGTTTCCAGACGGATGACGTCTTTGTTGACGATGCCGTGATCGCGCGCGTACTTGCCCACGCAACGGGTGGCATTGCCGCACATTTCGGCTTCCGAACCGTCGGCGTTGAACATGCGCATGCGCAGATCGGCCACGCCCGAGGGCAGGATCAGCACCAGGCCGTCGGAGCCCACGCCGAAATGGCGGTCGCTGATCCGTTTAGCCAGCTCGCCGGGGTTGTCCACCCGTTCCTCAAAGCCGTTCACGTAGACGTAATCATTGCCGATGCCCTGCATCTTGGTGAAACGCAATCCCGCGACCATATAGTGACTCCTTCCCTTCCGGCGGCGCGCCTTACGCCGGTTCCGCCGAGAGGTTCATTCAGTAAGAATAGCTGTTTTTTATAGATTGAAAAATACTGAAAGTAAAGACAGGCACGTTTGTTCCGCCGCCGCGCGCGGGAAGCGCGGTCCGGCGGGTCCGGCTTGCACGAGGACGCCAGGGGCGGGAAGCCGCCAGACTTCCCGCCCCTCCGCGCCACGCTGTGCCGTCCGTTGCGGCGGACAGGCACAAAGGCGGCGCGTCCCGCACTATTACAGCCACGGGGGCCGGAGACAGGGCGATTCATCTTCCCCCCCGGGATGCGACCGCCCCTCCCCAACACTCAATCCGGAATCCCACCTAGTGCGCCCAGAGCAGCTCAGAATACTTGGGCAGCACCCACAGGCTGTCCTCCACCAGCCTTTCCAATGTGTCGGCATGCGCGCGGCATTCGTTCATGGCGGTCAGAATGCCGTCGCGCGCTTCCCTGGCCTGTTCCAGAGCGCCTTCGACACTCCGGGTTTTTTCCACGGCCTTTTCCAGCTTGTCCACGCCGGCCCGCAGGGCCGTGATATGGGTACGCAGAAGATTGAAATATTCCTCCTCGCTCCTGGCTGACGTGTCGCCCAGCACGGCGCGGGTCTTGATCACCGCGTCGGCGGCCCTTGCCTGGGCTTCCAGGCACTGCGGCAGCACCATGGAGCGCAGCATGTCGGCCATCAAATGGCCTTCAATAAGGAGAGTCTTGCCGTAATTTTCCAGCAGTATTTCCTGGCGGGCCAGAATTTCGCGCTCGCTCAGGATGCCGTGCCGCAAAAAGACGTTCATCACCTCCGGGTCGCTGTAATGTTCCAGCGCGGTCACGGTATTGTTGTGGTTGGGCAGCTTGCGTTCGGCCGCTTCCACGGACCAGGCCTCGGAATAGCCGTTGCCGTTGAAGACCACGGGCATATGCTCCCTGAACAGCCGGGGCAGCAGCTCCCGCAGGGCCGCATTCAGCTCCGTGCCCGCGGAAAGCGCGGCTTCCAGTTCGGTGGCGATGTCGTCCAGGGCGCAGGCCACGGCGGCATTGAGCGCGATGTTCACCGGAGCCACGGACTGCGAGGAGCCCACGGCCCGGAACTCGAACTTGTTGCCGGTAAAAGCGAAGGGGCTGGTGCGGTTGCGGTCGGAGAGATCCACGGGCAGGGGCGGCAATGTGGAAACGCCCACCTCCATGAGCGGGCTCTTTTTGTTCCTGGCGTGGCTGCCGTGGATGATGCCGTCCAGCACCTCGGTGAGCTGCTCGCCCAGATAGACCGAAAGAATGGCCGGGGGCGCTTCATTGGCTCCCAGGCGGTGGTCGTTGCCCGCGCCCACGGTGCCCAGGCGCAGGGCCGTGCCGTGTTTGTGCACGGCGCGCAGCACGGCGGCCAGAAAGACCAGGAACTGCGCGTTGTCCTGCGGCGTGGTGCCTGGGTTGAGCAGATTCTGGCCGTCGGAATCGCACATGGACCAATTGTTGTGCTTGCCGCTGCCGTTGACACCGGCAAAGGGCTTTTCGTGCAGCAGACAGACGAAACCGTGCCTGCCCGCCATATGCCGCATCATGTTCATGATCAGCATGTTGTGGTCGCAGGCGATGTTGGCTTCCTCATAGACCGGCGCGATTTCAAACTGGCCGGGGGCCACTTCGTTGTGGCGGGTCTTGGCCGGAATGCCCAGGGCCAGCAGTTCGTTTTCCACGTCCTGCATGAAACTCATGACCCGTCCGGGGATGGCCCCGAAGTAATGGTCCTCCATTTCCTGGCCCTTGGGCGAGGGCGCGCCCAGCAGGGTGCGGCCCGCCAGCATGATGTCCGGACGCAGGGCGGCCAGGTTTTTGTCCACCAGAAAGTATTCCTGCTCCGGCCCGACCATGGCCCGCACATAACCGGCGGACGTGTTGCCGAAGAGCTTCAGGATGCGCAGGGCCTGCCGGGACAGGGCGGAAATGGAGCGCAGCAGCGGAATTTTGCGGTCCAGGGCCTCGCCGGAATAGGAATAAAAGTAGGTCGGAATGTGCAGGGTCGCGCCGTAGGGGCCGGGAATGATGAAGACCGGAGCCGAGGGGTCCCAGGCGGTGTAGCCGCGCGCCTCAAAGGTGGAGCGGATGCCGCCCGACGGAAAGGACGAGGCGTCCGGCTCGCCGCTGATCAGCATTCTTCCGGAAAATTCGCTGATGACCTGCCCTTCGGCCGTGGGCGAGAGAAAAGCGTCGTGCTTCTCGGCGGTCAGGCCGGTCATGGGGTGGAACCAGTGGGTATAGTGGGTCGCGCCGCGCTCAATGGCCCAGTCCTTCATGGCGTTGGCCACCACATCGGCGATTTCCGGATTCAGGCGCTCGCCGTCGCGGATGGTCTTGACCAGCTTGCGGTAAACGTCCTCGGGCAGGCGCTTGCGCATCACGGCTAGGCCGAACACGTTGCGTCCGAAAATCTCGCCCGCCTCGTGCGCCCGCTCCTCCCGGCAGGAAGGAACCACCGGCTTTGCCTCAACAGCCTTGAACACCGCCTTTTTACGGGGGGAACTCATCGTATTGTCTCCTTTCCGGTTTGCTGGCCGCGTCTAGAGCGCGTCGTTGCCGCGCTCGCCCGTGCGGATGCGCACCGCATCCAGCACGTCGCTGATGAAAATCTTGCCGTCGCCCACCTGACCCGTGCGGGCCGTGGCCACCACCGCGCCGAGCACCCGTTCCAGAGCCTCGTCGTGCAGCACCAATTCAATCTTGATCTTGGGCAGGCAGTCCACCTGCATGGTGGTGCCCCGGTAGACTTCGGTATGCCCGTGCTGGCGGCCGAAGCCCCTGATTTCCGAATAGTTCATGCCGTGAATGCCCAGCTTTGAAAGCTCGTCCTTGACCTTGTCGAACATGCCGGGCCGGATGATGATTTCCAGTTTCTTCATGACAGACTCCCTTTGCCGCTTACGGCTTACAGCGAGTAGCCGCGTTCATTGTGTTCGCTCAGATCCAGGCCGGTATACTCCGCTTCGGGAGCGACCCGCAGGCCCACGGTGGAATCCACGATGCCGAGCAGGATGCGGCTGACCACATAGACGAAGGCCCAGGTGCCCAGCACGGAGACGAACTGCACCCAGAGCTGATGCGGATTGCCGTAGAACAGGCCGTCCACATTATTGATGGCCGCGCTGGCGAAAAGGCCGGTAGCCAGCGCGCCCCAGGTGCCGCCCAGCCCGTGGATGCCCACCACGTCCAGGGCGTCGTCATAGCCGAACCTGTTCTTGAGCAGCACGCCGCCGTAGCAGACCATGCCGCCGATGAAGCCGATCAGCATGGCGGGCAGCAAGCCCACGAAGCCCGCGCCGGGCGTGATGGCCACCAGACCGGCCAGAGCCCCGGAAACAGCGCCCAGGCTGGTGGGCTTGCCCGTGCGCTTCCACTCCGCCAGCATCCAGCCGAGGATGCCGCAGGCCGAGGCCAGATGCGTGGTCAGCAGGGCCTGACCGGCCAGAGGACCGGCGGACAGGGCGCTGCCCGCGTTGAAACCGAACCAGCCGAACCAGAGCAGGCCGCCGCCCAGCAGGGTGAAAGGCAGATTATTGGGTGTGAAGCTCTGCGGGCCGGTGGACAGGCGGGGCCCCAGAGCCTGGGCGCAAGCCAGCGCGCCAGCGCCGGAGGCCATGTGCACCACCGCGCCGCCCGCGAAGTCCACGGCACCCATTTTTGCCATCCAGCCGCCGCCCCAGACCCAATGGGCCATGGGCGCATAGGCGAAGATCAGCCAGAGACCCGAAAAGAGCAGCATGGCCGAAAAGCGGATGCGTTCGGCGTACGCGCCGGAAATCAGGGCCACGGTCAGGACCGCGAACATGCACTGGAAGGCCACAAAAACGGTATGCGGCAGATTGGAGGCGGCCGGAGCGGCCGTGCCCTCAACCCCGTTCAGAAAAAGGTAGGAAAAGTTACCGATCACGCCGCCGAGGTCATCGCCGAAGGCCAGGGTGTAGCCCACCAGGGCCCAGAGCACGGTGATCAGCCCCAGGCTGGCGTAACTGTGCATGTGGGTGGAAAGCACATTGCGCGCCCGAACCAGGCCGCCGTAAAACAGGGCCAGCGCCGGGGTCATCAGCATGACCATTGTGGCGCAGATGATGACAAAAGCCGTATCCGAAGCGTTCATCCCAAACTCCCTTGTGGCCGCTGCCGCCCGCAGATTTCGTCGCTTCGCCTTCCCGGGGACGGCAAGCGTTCGGAATGCGCGGCGGCCTATCCGGCCGGACAAAAACTCCGGGGATGGAACCGGCGCCGTGTTCTTCCCCAGCGCGGCACATGCCGCGCCTCCTGTTGTGCTCCAAGGCACAATCCATGCCAGAGCCGCAAAGCAGAAGGATCAGACATATACTATCCTAATTTTGCAGATTATTTTTAGTTCCTCGAAAGAGACGGTTGCGAGCTTCACCGGCAAACAGGCCATCTTTTCTACAAAATTGTCGAAAAAAAGAATCGGCTCTTCCACCGGGTAAACCGAAGGAAGAACCGATTCTTTAAAAATCATGTAAAATCAGTATATTATATCTATAATTTCAAAATCGACATTTTTGTCGTTTTTTACATCAAAATTGTTTGAACAATCAATCCCTGCACCGTTTCCAATGAGAAACGGCGAATCTCCCGGCTGTGCCGGCGCACCGGCGGTCCGTTTCAAAAAATAACATTTTTGTCGATTTTATGAAATCATACTGTCAGAGGCGGGCGGCGCGCCCTTCCGAACCGGACGGAAGGCTTTGTAACTGATGCCGTATTTTTTCAGGCGCAGGGCCATGATCCGCTCGGTCAGGCCCAGGCTTGCCGCCGCCCTGCCGATCTGCCCTTGGCTGGATTCCAGGGCCTCCACAATGCAGGCCCGTTCCAGTTCGTCCAGACGCTCCCGCAGACTGCCCGCGAAACCGGGCCGGATGACGCAGCAATCCGTGGCGTCCCGGCCTTCGTGGATGCTGTGCAGGGACGGCGGCAGATGCTGGGGCAGCACCAGGCTCTCGCGGCCCAGAAGCAACGCGGCGCGCTCCATGACGTTCTCCAGCTCGCGGATATTGCCGGGCCAGGCGTAACGCTGGAGCATATCCATCACGGCCAGGGAAAGGCGCACGTTCTTCCGTCCGTTGGCCGCGGCGAATTTTGCAATAAAATGACCGGCCAGGGGCAGGATATCCTCGGGGCGCAGGCGCAGAGGCGGCAAAGAAATGGGAAAGACATTCAGGCGGTAGAACAGATCACGGCGGAAGCTCCCCTCCTCCACCATCCGTTCCAAGTCGCGGTTGGTGGCGGTGATGAAGCGCACGTCCACATGTCTGGTTTCCATGCCGCCCAGGCGTTCAAAGCTGCGTTCCTGCAGAACGCGCAGTAATTTGGCCTGGGTCATGAGAGACAGCTCGCCCACTTCGTCCAGAAACAGCGTGCCGCCGTCCGCCAGTTCAAAGCGGCCCTTGCGGGTGGCACTGGCTCCGGTGAAGGCCCCCCGCTCGTGCCCGAACAGCTCGCTTTCAATAAGATTTTCCGGCAGGGCCGCGCAGTTGAGCGAAATAAAGGGCCTGGGCGCGCGGGCGCTGGCCGCGTGAATGGCCCTGGCCGCCAGTTCCTTGCCCGTGCCGGATTCGCCCTGCAAAAAAACCGTGGTCGCGGACGGGGCCACCTGAGCGATCTGGGCGTAGACCTTCTGCATGCTTTCCGAATTGCCCACAAAGCCCCTGGGCCGCAGGGAGGGGCGGTTTTCCTCATCCATGCGGCCCTGGGTTTCCAGGGCCGCGTGCCCCAAGAGGGTCGCAATGATCAACAGCAGGCGCACCTCGTCTTCCAGGGTGGCCGCGTCGGCCAGGAGATGATCCACGGAAAGCGCGCCCACCACCTGATCATTGAGCCGGATAGGCACGCAGATAAAGGAGATGCCCTCCTTTTTCAGATCGCGCGAACGGGTTTTGTTCAGAAAAAGCGGCTCTTGGGAGACATTGGAAATATACATGGGGCGGCCGCTTTCAATGACCCGGCCGGTGATGCCCTCGCCGCGCACGTAGCGCCCGCGCCGACACTCGGCGGGCTTGAGCCCGTAGGCGGCTTCCGTGCGGATTTCGCCGGTCTGCGGCGACACCAGAGTGATGGCACCGCGCATCATGTGCAGATGCCCGGCCATCAGGGCCAAGGCCTTGTCCAGGGCCTGGGCCACGTCGCCGGCGTCATTCATGACCCGGGCCAGCTCCAGCAGCAGGCGAAGCTGGCTTTCACAGTGCGCGGCAACGGACTCCGGCGACAATGCCGCTTCTGCGGCAAACGGCAAAGAGGAAGGTTTGGCGCTGGGCATGGCGGAAAAATACCCCAGGCCGCACGGCCTTGCAATGCCGCCGTTGCGGGCCGCCCTGCGGCCGCTTCACCCGCCGCCGGATACGGCTTCCGCACGGCCGGTCGCGCCGCGATGTACGCTTGACACGGTACCGGCTTTCCTTTACAAGGGCCTCTCACCCGTCCCCATCGTCTAGCCGGCCCAGGACAACGGCCTTTCACGCCGTCGACAGGGGTTCAAATCCCCTTGGGGACGCCAAAGAAAATCAAGCACTTACATAAAAATGTGAGTGCTTTTTTCGTTGTGGGCAAACTTGCCCCACACTCTGCCCCACATTTTTTGAAATTTTTTGCAAAAAGAATAAGGGGGCGGCGCGGTTGGCACTGATTCGCGCGCAAAATGGCACAAAAAAACAGAAAAAGGCGAGGTTGATCCTCGCCTTTTTACTTTTAGGCTTCGTTCGGTTTGGGCTACGCCAGTATCCGGCTTTGAGCTGCGTCTGATAGGCGAAAACCTCGCCCGTCCGCTGGATCTGCTCGATACGGTCTGCTCCCAACTGGCGGATTTTAACCTGGTACAGAAAACAAGCGTACCGGCATAAGCGTCAGCCAAAGATAGAGACAAGCCCCTGGCAATCACAATTGCCAGGGGCTTTTGTCATCCGTTCAATCTCCGCCGCCTGCGGCGCTGCCCTTCCCGGCATGCTCTGCCAGCGTTCAATCAGCGGCAAGCACTTTCAAGTTCGCATACGTAGAAGTCAGGCGGCTCCGGCTGTATCCGCCAAGGACATCAGCATCTGATTTCAACCGGAGCCGCCCGTTTTTTCCGCCTTTACTGGCCGTTCTGGACCAGATGCTGCAAAGCGGCAAGCTGGTCGGCATGAGAGGCGCTGGCCGAGGCATCGGCAACCGCTGTCTCGGCAGGCGCGGCGGGTGCCGACTGCGCTGTGCCGGGACTTTCCTGCTGCGTCTGGCTGTGCATATCCGGAGCGGCTGCCGCGGCTGCGGCATGTGCCGCGGCGTTCTCGTGGTCCCCGACGGCTGCGGGCGTCTCCGCTCCGGTCTGCCCGCTTTCATGCACGGCGGAGCTGTTGGCGTTCAGTGATTGAGACGTTGTCGACGCGCCGGACGAGAACAGGCTGTCTTCGGCATCCTCGCTGAGGATGGGCTCCTTGTACGCGGAGGACTGATCATGGAAGAAGCCCTCCGTCTCGCCTCCGTCCTGCGCGGCGGCCTGTGCCGCAGAGGTCGCAACGGCTTCATGACCCGGCGCGCTGTGCCCTTCCTGCGTGCCTGAACTTGTTGCCGCGTTATCTCCCGCAACGGTCGCCATGTCCGTGCTGGAAAGGGAGTTATGCGTGCTTCCGCCGTCCAGCAGATTATCCGCCACATCATGGTCCAGCACTTCCGTATCCAGCGCGACAGTGGCGGAAAGCGCGGTTGCCGGGGCGCTGTCCCCGTGCGCGCTGTCCACGCCCAGGGAAGCCATGGCCATGACCGCCGGAGCGGCATCCGAGCCGTGGATCGTGAGCGTCAGGGTGTTGGTGGCCGTGCCGCCGTGCCCGTCGTCCACAGTGTAGGTAAAGACATCCTGAAGCGAGAGGCCCAGACCAAGATTCTTCACCTCGGTCTGATTGTCGTGCAGGGTGTAAACATAGGAGCCGTCAGCCTGGAGCGTGAGGTCGCCGTACAGGCCGTGAGTTTCGTGCTGGGGCACATAGGTCGGCAGATCATGGATGTCCGGGTCATGCGGGGTGGGCAATATCCCCTCAAGCCCGTGGCCCGAGGAGCCGCTCAGAACCGCCGTCACCGAAAGGTCGGCGTTTGCCGCGGCAACCGTGGGCGTGTCGTTCTGCCCGTTGATGGTGATCTTGATCACCGTGCTTGCCGAGCCGCCGTGCCCGTCCACGACAGTGACCGGGAAGGACTCGGTGAGGGTTTCGCCCACGCCGAGCCCCAGCACGGCCGAGGAATGCTGGTCAAGCACATAGGAATAGGAACCGTTGGCGTTGACGATCAGGGTGCCGTAGCTGCCGGTTGTGCTGCCGGGCTCGCAGTGCGGTGTATCGTGGCTGTCAGGGTCCGTGATGTTCAACAGGCCCGAGACGATGCTGCTGCCGTGCTCCGCAATGGAAAGCACCACCGGCAGCACCTGCGGCGCGTCGTTGGTTCCGTTGATGGCAATGGAGATGGTGCTTGTGGCGGTCTTGCCCAAGGAATCCGTGGCCGTAAAGGTGAAGGATTCCGTGAGCTTCTCACCCACGCCCAGTGCCACGACCGCGGACAGGCCGGTATTCAACTGATAGTTATACGTGCCGTTGGCCTGAAGCGTCAGGCTGCCGTACAGCCCCACACCCAGGCCCAGGCCCGCGTTGTCCACCAGGGAGTAGACCACGTTGCCCACGGCATTGAGGGGAGCCGTCACCGCCCCGACCACATTGGACACCGTATCCACCAGCCCGTCGGTAACGGCATTCAGGGAAAGCAGGCTGCCGAGGCCGCCCTTGATGGTTATGGTCAGGGTATTGGACGCCGTGCCGCCGTGCCCGTCCGTCACTGTATAGGTGAAGGTGTCGGTCAGCTTCTGGTTGAGAAGCAGGCCGACCACGGCCAGCAGGCCGGTGTTCAGAGTGTACACATACGTGCCGTCGGCGTTGAGGGTCAATCTGCCGTAGCTGCCGAGCTCATTGCCTTTGGGAGTAAAAGTCAGGGTGTCGCTGACGATATGATCCAGGTCGTTGTCCGGGTCCGTGGGCGTGACGAGCCGCCCGCTGAGGGTGGCGTCGGTCTTGACCATGATGCCCGTGGAAGCGCCCACTGAAGGCGCGTCGTTGGTGCCGTTGATGGTCAGAGTCAGGATGTTGGCTGTGGTGCCCCCATGGCCGTCGGAAACCACAAAAGTGAAGGAATCGGTGAGCTTTTCGCCCACGCCCAGGCCCTGCACCGCGGGCAGCCCGTTATTCAGTTTGTAGGTGTAATTGCCCGAGGCGTCCAGGGTGAGCGTGCCGTACAGGCCCGCCGCATTGGTCTGCGTGGTGAATGTCAGGGTGTCATGGATATCCGCGTCCACCGGCGTGGGCAGCTTGCCGGTGACAGTGGCCGTATCCTCAAAGATGGATGCCGTGGCCGCGGCCACGGTGGGTATATCGTTGGTGCCGTTGATGGTCACGGTCAAGGTGTTGGAGGCCATGCCGCCATGCCCGTCGGACACCCTGAAGGTAAAGGTATCGGTGAGCTTTTCCCCTACTCCCAAGCCCTGCACCGCAGGCAAGGCATTATTCAGGGTGTAGGTGTAATTGCCCGAAGCGTCCAGGGTAAGCGTGCCGTACAGGCCCGACGCGTTAGTCTGGGCAATGAACGCCAGAGTATCATGGATATCCGCGTCCACCGGCGTGGGCAGCTTGCCGGTGACAGTGGCCGTATCCTCAAAGATGGCTGTCGTGGCAGCGCCCACCGTGGGGATGTCGTTGGTGCCGTTGATGGTCAGGGTCAGGGTGTTGGAAGCCGTGCCCCCGTGATTGTCCAGCGCCGTGAAGGTGAAGGCGTCGGTAAGTTTTTCGCCCACGCCCAGGCCCTGCACCGCAGGCAGCGCGTTGTTCAGGGTATAGGTGTAATTGCCCGAGGCATCCACCGTAAGCGTGCCGTAGAGCCCCACCGCAGCGATTTGCGGCACGAAACTCACCACATCATGCAGGTCCGGGTCCACCGGCGCGGGCAATTTGCCGCTGACGCCGACCGCATCCTCAAAGATGGAGGCCGCGGCGGCGGTCAGCACGGGCGCGTCGTTAGCGCCGTTGATGGTCACGGTCAGAGTGTTGGAAGCAGTGCCGCCGTGCCCGTCCGAGACTTTGAATGTGAAGGTATCGGTAAGCTTTTCGCCCACGCCCAGGCCCTGCACCGCGGGCAGCGCGTTGTTCAGGGCGTAGGTGTAATTGCCCGAGGCATCCACGGTAAAGGTGCCGTAGAGCCCCAACGCGGCGGTTTGCGGGATGAAACTTACCACATCATGCAGGTCCGGGTCCACAGGCGTGGGCAGCTTGCCGATGACAGTGGCCGCATCCTCGATAATGGAGGCCGCGGCCGCGCCCACCGTGGGGATGTCGTTGGTGCCGTTGATGGTCAGGGTCAGGGTGTTGGAAGCCGTGCCCCCGTGATTGTCCAGCGCCGTGAAGGTGAAGGTGTCGGTAAGTTTTTCGCCCACGCCCAGGCCCTGCACCGCGGGCAGCGCGTTGTTCAGGGTATAGGTGTAATTGCCGCCGGCATCTATGCTCAGCGTGCCGTAGAGCCCCACCGCAGCGATTTGCGGCACGAAACTCACCACATCATGCAGATCCGGGTCCACCGGCGCGGGCAATTTGCCGCTGACGCCGACCGCATCCTCAAAGATGGAGGCTGCGGCCGCAGTCAGCACGGGCGCGTCGTTGGCGCCGTTGATGGTCACTGTCAGGGTGTTGGAAGCCGTGCCGCCGTGCCCGTCCGAGACTCTGAATGTGAAGGTATCGGTAAGCTTTTCGCCCACGCCCAGGCCCTGCACCGCGGGCAGCGCGTTGTTCAGGGCGTAGGTGTAATTGCCCGAGGCATCCACGGTAAAAGTGCCGTAGAGCCCCAACGCGGCGGTTTGCGGGATGAAACTTACCACATCATGCAGGTCCGGGTCCACAGGCGTGGGCAGCTTGCCGATGACAGTGGCCGCATCCTCGATAATGGAGGCCGCAGCCGCGCCCACCGTGGGGACGTCGTTGGTGCCGTTGATGGTCAGGGTCAGGGTATTGGTGGCCGTGCCCCCGTGATTGTCGGACACCGTGAAAGTGAAGGTGTCGGTGAGCTTTTCACCCACGCCCAGGCCCTGCACCGCGGGCAGCGCGTTGTTCAGGGTATAGGTGTAATTGCCGCCGGCATCTATGCTCAGCGTGCCGTAGAGCCCCAACGCGGCGGTTTGCGGCACAAAGCTCACCACATCATGCAGGTCCGGGTCCACCGGCGCGGGCAACACGCCGCTGACAGTGGCCGCATCCTCGACAATGGAAGCCGTGGCCGCGCCCACACTGGGCAGATCGTTGGTGCCGTTGATGGTCAGGGTCAGGGTATTGGTGGCCGTGCCCCCGTGCCCGTCCGAGACTCTGAACGTGAAGGTATCGGTGAGCTTTTCACCTACTCCCAGGCTCTGCACCACGGGCAAGGCATTATTCAGGGTGTAGGTATAATGCCCGGCAGCGTCCAGAGTGAGCGTACCGTAGCTGCCCGGCGCATTGTTCTGGGCAATGAACGTCAGAACATCATGGATATTCGGATCTGTGGGCGCAGGCAACTCGCCGCTGACGCTGATCACATCCTCAAGAATCACAGCCGTGGCCGCAGCGACCATAGGTGCCTGGTTGCTGCCGTTGATGCTCATGGTCACAACAGCGGAAGCCGTGCCGCCGTGTCCGTCGGACACGGTGACCGTAAAGGCGTCGGTCAGGCTGTCACCGACTCCCAGGCCCACCACGGCGGGCAGAGAGGTGTTCAAGGTATAGGTATAGCGGCCGTCGGCACTCAGGGTGAACGTGCCGTAACTGCCCGGCGCATTGCTCTGCGGCGTGAAACTGACCACGTCGTGCACATCCACATCCGTGGGCAGAGGCAGCGTGCCGCTGGTAATGGCGCTGTCTTTGGCAATGCCCAAAATTGTCGGGACCAGCACGGGCGCGTCGTTGGTGCCGTCAATGGTCAGGGTCAGGCTGTTGGTAGCCGTGCCCCCGTGGCCGTCGGACACTGTAAAACTGAACGTGTCCGTGAGCTTTTCACCCACGCCCAGGCCCTGCACCGCGGGCAGCGCATTATTCAGAATGTAGGTGTAGTTGCCCGAGGCGTCCACCGTGAGCGTGCCGTACAGGCCTACTGTGCCCGCTTGCGGCAGGAAGGCCAGGACATCGTGCACGTCCACATCCGTGGGCACGGGCAGCGTGCCGCTGACAGAAACCGCATCCTCGGCGATCGCGGCCGTGGCCGCGCCCACACTGGGCAGATCGTTGGTGCCGTTGATGGTCAGGGTCAGGCTGTTGGTAGCCGTGCCCCCGTGGCCGTCGGAAACCGTGAAGCTGAAGGTGTCGGTGAGCTTTTCACCCACACCCAGGCCCTGCACCGCAGGCAGGGCGTTGTTCAGAACGTAGGTGTAGTTGCCCGAGGCATCCACTGTGAGCGTGCCGTACAAGCCCGCCTTGTCCGTCTGCGGGAGAAAAGTCAGCACATCGTGCAGATCCACATCCACGGGCACGGGCAACGTGCCGCTGACACTGGCCGTGCCTTCGGCGATTACGGTTGCGGCCGCGCCCACGCTGGGCAGATCGTTGGTGCCGTTAATGGTCAGGGTCAGGCTGTTGGTAGCCGTGCCCCCGTGGCCGTCGGACACTGTAAAACTGAACGTGTCCGTGAGCTTTTCACCCACGCCCAGGCCCTGCACCGCAGGCAGCGCATTATTCAGAATGTAGGTATAGTTGCCCGAGGCGTCCAGGGTGAGCGTACCGTACAGGCCCACTGTGCCCGCCTGCGGGAGAAAAGTCAGCACATCGTGCAGATCCACATCCGTGGGCACAGGCAGCGCGCCGCTGACAGAGACCGTATCCTCGGCGATCACGGCCGTGGCCGCGCCGACCGTGGGGATGTCGTTGGTGCCGTTGATGGTCAGAGTCAGGGTATTGGAGACCGTGCCCCCGTGGCCGTCGGAAACCGTGAAGCTGAACGTGTCCGTGAGCTTTTCACCCACGCCCAGGCCCTGCACCGCGGGCAGGGCGTTGTTCAGAACGTAGGTGTAGTTGCCGTTGGCGTCCAGGGTGAGCGTGCCGTACAAGCCCGCCTTGTCCGTCTGCGGGAGAAAAGTCAGCACATCGTGCAGATCCACATCCACGGGCACGGGCAGCGTGCCGCTGACACTGGCCGTGCCTTCGGCGATTACGGTTGCGGCCGCGCCCACGCTGGGCAGATCGTTGGTGCCGTTAATAGTCAGGGTCAGGGTATTGGAGACCGTGCCCCCGTGGCCGTCGGAAACCGTGAAGCTGAAGGTGTCGGTGAGCTTTTCACCCACGCCCAGACCCTGCACCGCGGGCAGCGCATTATTCAGAATGTAGGTGTAGTTGCCCGAGGCATCCACTGTGAGCGTGCCGTACAGGCCTGTTGTACCTGCCTGAGGAAGGAAGGCCAGCACGTCGTGCACGTCCACATCCACGGGCACGGGCAGCGTGCCGCTGACGCTGACCGCATCCTCGGCGATCACGGCCGTGGCCGCGCCGACCGTGGGGATGTCGTTGGTTCCGTTGATGGTCAGGGTCAGGGTATTGGAAACCGTGCCGCCGTGGCCGTCGGAAACCGTGAAGCTGAAGGTGTCGGTGAGTTTTTCACCCACGCCCAGGCCCTGCACCGCGGGCAGCGCATTGTTCAGAACGTAGGTGTAATTGCCCGAAGCGTCCAGGGTAAGCGTGCCGTACAGGCCCGCCTTGTCCGTCTGCGGGAGAAAGGTCAGCACGTCATGCACGTCCACGTCCACGGGCACGGGCAACGTGCCGCTGACAGAGACCGCATCCTCGGCGATCACGGCTGCGGCCGCGCCGACCGTGGGTATGTCGTTGGTGCCGTCAATAGTCAGGGTCAGGGTGTTGGAGACCGTGCCGCCGTGGCCGTCCGACACGGTAAAGGTGAAGGTGTCGGTAAGATGTTCCCCGACGCCCAAGGCCTGTACCGCAGGCAGAGCATTGTTCAGGATATAGGTATAATTGCCGTTGGCGTCCACTGTGAGCTTGCCGTACAGGCCCACTGTGCCCGCCTGCGGGAGAAAAGTCAGCACATCGTGCAGATCCACATCCGTGGGCACGGGCAGCGCGCCGCTGACAGAGACCGCATCCTCGGCGATCACGGCTGCGGCCACGCCGACCGTGGGGATGTCGTTGGTGCCGTTGATGGTCACGGTCAGGGTACTGGAGACCGTGCCGCCAAGCCCGTTGGAAACCGTAAAGGTGAAGGTGTCGGTGAGATGTTCCCCGACGCCCAGGCCCTGCACTGCCGACAGCGCGTTGTTCAGGGTATAGACATAGCTGCCCGAGGCATTCACCGTGAGCGTACCGTAGAGCCCCACTGTGGCAGTCTGGGGCAAATAACTTATGACATCGAGCAGACCGGTGTTTGTCGGCGAGGGCAACAGGCCGGAAACATTGATGCTGTCCTCGGCGATCACATTCACGGCCGCTTCCACGCTGAGGCTGCCGCCGCCCCCGGAGATCGTGATGGTCAGGGTATTGGAGGCTGTGCCCCCATGCCCGTCCGTCACGGTATAGGTGAATGTTTCGGTAAGATGCTGGTTGAGCAGCAAATTGATCACGGCGAGCAGACCGGTATTCAGCGTATACACATAGGAACCGTCGGCGTTGAGGGTCAACCTGCCGTAGCTGCCGAGCTCATTGGTTTTAGGAATGAAGGTCACGGTGTCGCTGATATCCGGGTCCGTGGGAGTGACGAGATGACCCGAGTAGGGAACATCCGTCTTGGCAATCGAGGCAGTGGAGGCCCCCACCGAAGGCGCGTCATTAGTGCCGTTGATGGTCAGGGTCAGGGTGTTCGAGGCCGTGCCACCGTGACCGTCCGAGACAGTAAAGGTAAAGGTATCGGTGAGCTTGTCGCCCACGCCCAGGCCCTGCACCGCGGGCAGTGCGTTGTTCAGGGTGTAGCTGTAATTGCCTGAGGCATCTACGCTGAGCGTGCCGTAGAGGCCCGCCGTATTGGTTTGCGGCACGAAGCTCGCTATATCGTGTAGATCCGGGTCCGCCGGAGTGGGCAGCGTGCCGCTGACAGTGGCCGTATCCTCAAAGATGGAGTTGACGGCAGCGGACACCGTGGGCGCGTCATTGGTGCCGTTAATGGTTACGATCAAGGTGTTTGAGGCTGTGGCTCCGTGATTGTCGGTCACCGTGAAGGTGAAGCTGTCGGTCAGGCTCTCCCCCACTCCCAGGCCCTGCACCGCAGGCAGCGCGTTATTCAGGGTATAGGCATAATTGCCCGAGGCATCCACGGTAAAAGTGCCGTAGAGCCCGGCCGCGTTTGCCTGCGGGGCGAAACTCACCACATCATGCAGATCCGGGTCCACCGGCGTAGGCAGCGTGCCGCTGACCACAGGCGTATCCTCGGCGATGGAAGCCGTGGCCGCAGCCACGGTGGGCGCGTCATTGCTGCCGTTGATGCTCATGGTCACGACCGTGGAGGACGTGCCGCCGTGGTTGTCCGACACCGTAACCGTAAAGGTATCGGTCAGGCTTTCACCCGTGCCCAGGCCCTGCACCGCGGGCAGAGAGGTATTCAGCGTATAGGTATAGTTGCCGTCGGCATCCACGCTGAACGTGCCGTAGCTGCCCGGCGCGTTGCTCAATGGCGTGAAGCTGACCACATCGTGCACATCCGCATCCGTGGGCGTGGGCAACGTGCCGTTGGTAACGGCGCTGCCTTCGGCGATGTTCACGGTTGTGGCGGCCAGCACGGGTATGTCGTTGGTACCGCTGATGGTCACGGTCAGGGTGTTGGTGGTAGTGGCGCCGTGGTTGTCGGTCACCGTGAAGGTGAAGCTGTCGGTGAGGCTTTCGCCCACGCCCAGGCCCTGCACCGCGGGCAGCGCATTATTCAGGGTATAGGTATAATTGCCCGAGGCATCCAGGTTGAACGTGCCGTAGCTGCCCGGCGCATTGGCCTGCGGGCTGAAGGTCACAACATCATGCAGATCCGGGTCCACAGGCGCGGGCAACGTGCCGCTGACGCCGGCCGTATCCTCGGCGATGGAGGCCGTGGCGGCGGCCACTGTGGGCGCGTCATTGCTGCCGTTGATGCTCATGGTCACGACTGTGGAAGACGTGCCGCCGTGGTTGTCCGACACTGTAACAACGAATGTGTCGGTCAGGCTTTCGCCCAGACCCAGGCCCTTTACCGCGGGCAGTGAGGTATTCAGCGCATAGGTATAGTTGCCGTCGGCATCCACGCTGAACGTGCCGTAGCTGCCCGGCGCGTTGGTCTGTGGCGTGAAACTGACCACATCGTGCACGTCAACGTCCGTGGGCGTGGGCAAGGTTCCGTTGGTAACGGCGCTGCCTTCGGCGATGTTCACGGTTGTGGCGGCCAGCACGGGTATGTCGTTGGTGCCGTTGATGGTCACGGTCAGGGTGTTGGTGGTAGTGGCGCCGTGGTTGTCGGTCACCGTGAAAGTGAAGGTCTCGGTCAGGCTCTCCCCCACTCCCAGGCCTTGCACCGCGGGAAGCGCATTATTCAGCGTGTAGGTGTAGTTGCCGTCGGCATCCAGGTTGAGCGTGCCGTAGAGACCCGCCGCATTGACCTGGGGGGTGAAGGTCACTGTATCATGGATATCCGCGTCCACAGGCGTGGGCAATACGCCGCTGACCGTTGGCGTATCCTCGGCGATGGAAGCCGTGACAGCGGCCACGGTGGGCGCGTCATTGCTGCCGTTGATGCTCATGGTCACGACTGTGGAAGACGTGCCGCCGTGATTATCCGACACTGTAACCGTAAAACTGTCGGTCAGGCTTTCGCCCAGACCCAGGCCCTGTACCGCGGGCAGTGAGGTATTCAACACATAGGTATAGTTGCCGTCGGCATCCACGCTGAACGTGCCATAGCTGCCCGCCGCATTGCTCAATGGCGTGAAATTGACCACATCGTGCACGTCCGCATCCGTGGGCATGGGCAGCGTGCCGCTGGTAACGGCGCTGTCTTCGGCGACGTTCACGGTTGCGGCGGCCAGCACGGGCGCGTCGTTCGTGCCGTTGATGGTCACGGTCAGGGTGTTGGTGGTAGTGGCGCCGTGATTGTCGGTCACCGTGAAGGTGAACGTCTCGGCAAGGCTCTCCCCTACTCCCAGGCCCTGTACCGCGGGCAGGGCATTGTTCAGGGTATAGGTATAGTTACCGGAAGCATCAAGGTTGAGCGTGCCGTAGCTGCCAAGCGCATTGGCCTGCGGGCTGAAAGTCACTGTATCATGGATATCCGCGTCCACAGGCGTGGGCAATACGCCGCTGACTGTTGGCGTATCCTCGGCAATGACGGCCGTGGCAGCGGCCACGGTGGGCGCGTCATTGCTGCCGTTGATGCTCATGGTCACGACCGTGGAAGACGAGCCGCCGTGATTGTCCGACACCGTAACCGTAAAACTGTCGGTGAGGCTTTCGCCCAGACCCAGGCCTTGCACCGCGGGCAGTGAGGTATTCAACACATAGGTATAGTTGCCGTTCGCATCCACGTTGAACGTGCCGTAACTGCCCGGCGCATTGCTCAATGGCGTGAAATTGACCACATCGTGCACGTCCGCATCCGTGGGCATGGGCAGCGTGCCGCTGGTAACGGCGCTGCCTTCGGCGATGTTCACGGTTGTAGCGGCCAGCACGGGCGCGTCATTGGCCCCGTTGATGGTCACGGCCAGGGTGTTGGAGGCTGTGGCGCCGTGATTGTCGGTCACCGTGAAGGTAAAGCTGTCGGTGAGGCTTTCCCCCACGCCCAGTCCTTGCACCGCGGGCAGGGCATTGTTCAGGGTATAGGTATAATTGCCGTCGGCGTCCACGCTGAGCGTGCCGTAGCTGCCCGCCGCGTTTGTCTGCGGAACAAAACTCACCACATCGTTCAGATCCGGGTCCGCCGGAGTGGGCAACACTCCGCTGATGCCGGCCGTATCTTCAACAATGGAAGCCGTGGCCGCTGTTACAGCAGGCGCGTCGTTCGTGCCGTTGATGGTCACGGCCAGGGTGTTGGAGGCTGTGGCGCCGTGATTGTCGGTCACCGTGAAGGTAAAGCTGTCGGTGAGGCTCTCCCCCACTCCCAGGCCCTGTACCACGGGAAGCGCATTATTCAACGTGTAGGTGTAGTTGCCGGCGGCGTCCACGCTGAGCGTGCCGTAGAGGCCCGCCGTGTTTGTCTGCGGAACAAAACTCACCACATCATGCAGATCCGGGTCCGCCGGGGCAGGCAGCGCACCGCTGACCGTAGGCGTGTCCTCGGCAACGGCGGTTGCGGCCGCGGCCACGGTGGGCGCGTCATTGCTGCCGTTGATGCTCATGGTCACGACCGTGGAAGACGAGCCGCCGTGGTTGTCCGATACCGTAACCGTAAAACTGTCGGTGAGGCTTTCGCCCGCACCCAGGCCCTGCACTGCGGGCAGAGAGGTATTCAACGTATAGGTATAATTGCCGTCGGCATCCACACTGAACGTGCCGTAGCTGCCCGCCGCATTGCTCAATGGCGTGAAGCTGACCACATCGTGCACGTCCACGTCCGTGGGCGTGGGCAGGGTTCCGTTGGTAATGGTGCTGCCTTCGGCGATGTTCACGGTTGTGGCGGCCAGCACGGGCGCGTCGTTGGTGCCGTTGATGGTCACAGCCAGGGTGTTGGAGGCTGTGATTCCGTGATTGTCGGTCACCGTGAAGGTGAAGGTCTCGCTCAGGCTTTCGCCAACGCCCAGGCCCTGTACCGCGGGAAGCGCATTATTAAGCGTGTAGGTGTAGTTGCCGGCGGCGTCCACGCTGAGCGTGCCATAGAGGCCCGCCGTGTTTGTCTGCGGAACGAAACTCACCACATCATGCAGATCCGGGTCCGCCGGGGCAGGCAGTGCACCGCTGACCGTAGGCGTGTCCTCGGCAATGGCGGTTGCGGCCGCGGCCACGGTGGGCGCGTCATTGCTGCCGTTGATGCTCATGGTCACGACCGTGGAAGACGTGCCGCCGTGGTTGTCCGATACTGTAACCGTAAAACTGTCGGTGAGGCTTTCGCCAGCGCCCAGGCCCTGCACCGCGGGCAGTGAAGTATTCAGCGTATAGGTATAGTTGCCGTCGGCATCCACACTGAACGTGCCGTAGCTGCCCGCCGCATTGCTCAATGGCGTGAAGCTGACCACATCGTGCACGTCCACGTCCGTGGGCGTGGGCAAGGTGCCGCTGGTAACGGCGCTGCCTTCAGCGATGTTCACGGTTGTGGCGGCCAGCACGGGCGCGTCGTTGGTCCCGTTGATGGTCACGGTCAGGGTATTGGTGGCCGTGGAGCCGTGATTGTCGGTCACCGTGTAGGTGAAGCTGTCGGTGAGGCTTTCCCCCACGCCCAGGCCTTGCACTGCGGGCAGAGCATTATTCAGACTATAGGTATAGTTACCCGAAGCATCCAGGACAAGTGTGCCATACTGGCCCACCGCGCCTGCCTGGGGAACGAAATTCACCACATCATGCAGATCAGGATCGACCGGGGCAGGCAGCACACCGCTGACGCCGGCCGTATCCTCGGCAATGACGGCCGTGGCAGCGGCCACGGTGGGCGCGTCGTTGCTGCCGTTGATGCTCATGGTTACGGAAGCAGAGGCCGTACCGCCGTGGTTATCCGAGACTGTGACCGTGAACGTGTCGGTCAGGCTTTCGCCAGCGCCCAGGCCCTGCACCGCGGGCAGTGAAGTATTCAGCGTATAGGTATAGTTGCCGTCGGCATCCACACTGAACGTGCCGTAGCTGCCCGGAGCATTGCTCTGGGGCGTAAAACTGACCACATCGTGCACATCTGCATCCGTGGGCATGGGCAAGGTGCCGCTGGTAACGGCGCTGTCTTCGGCGACGTTCACGGTTGCGGCGGCCAGCACGGGTATGTCGTTGGTGCCGTTGATGGTCACGGTCAGGGTGTTGGTGGCCGTGCCGCCGTGATTGTCGGTCACCGTGAAGGTGAAACTGTCGGTGAGGCTTTCCCCCACGCCCAAGCCTTGCACCACGGGCAGGGAATTGTTCAGGACATAGGTATAGTTGCCGTTGGCGTCCAGGCTGAGCGTGCCGTAGCTGCCGGATGCATTGGTCTGAGGCGTGAAACTGACCAGATCATGGACATCCGCGTCCACGGGCGTGGGCAGCGTGCCGCTGACCGTTGGCGTATCCTCGGCAATGACGGCCGTGGCAGCGGCCACGGTGGGCGCGTCATTGCTGCCGTTGATGCTCATGGTCACGACCGTGGAAGACGAGCCGCCGTGGTTGTCCGAGACTGTGACCATGAACGTGTCGGTCAGGCTTTCGCCCGCGCCCAGGCCCTGCACTGCGGGCAGAGAGGTATTCAGCGTATAGGTATAGTTGCCGTTCGCATCCACGCTGAACGTGCCGTAGCTGCCCGGAGCATTGCTCTGGGGCGTAAAACTGACCACATCGTGCACATCCGCATCCGTGGGCATGGGCAGCGTGCCGCTGGTAACGGCGCTGTCTTCGGCGACGTTCACGGTTGCGGCGGCCAGCACCGGCGCATCATTGCTGCCGTTGATGGTTACGGTCAGCGTATTGGAGGCCGTGCCGCCATGCCCGTCGGTCACCGTGAAGGTGAATGTCTCGTTCAGGCTTTCGCCAACACCCAGCCCCTGCACCACGGGAAGCGCATTATTAAGCGTGTAGGTGTAGTTGCCGTCGGCGTCCACGTTGAACGTGCCGTACTGACCGGCAATATTGGTCTGGGGGATGAATGTCACTGTATCATGGATATCCGCGTCCACGGGCGTGGGCAGCGTGCCGCTGACCGTTGGCGTATCCTCGGCAATGGCGGCCGTGGCAACGGCCACGGTGGGCGCGTCGTTGCTGCCGTTGATGGTCACGGCCAGGGTGTTGGAGGCTGTGGCTCCGTGATTGTCGGTCACCGTGAACGTAAAGGTATCGGTGAGGCTTTCGCCCACCCCCAGGCCCTGCACTGCGGGCAGTGCATTGTTCAGCGTGTAGGTATAGTGGCCGTCGGCATCCACGGTAAATGTGCCGTACAGACCGGTCGTGTTTGTCTGTGGAACAAAACTCACGACATCATGCACGTCCGGGTCCACGGGCGCGGGCAGCGTGCCGCTGACTCCGGCCGTATCTTCAACAATGGCGGCTGTGGCAGAAGTCACAATGGGCGCGTCGTTGCTGCCGTTGATGCTCACGGTTATGACTGTGGAAGACGAGCCGCCGTGATTGTCGGACACTGTGACGGTAAATCTGTCGGTGAGGCTTTCGCCAGCGCCCAGACCCTGCAGTGCGGGCAGGGACGTATTCTGCACATAGGTATAATTGCCCGAGGCATCCACGCTGAATGTGCCGTAGTTGCCCGGTGCATTAGTTAACGGCGAGAAGCTGACCACATCATGCACATCCGCATCCGTGGGCATGGGCAGCGTGCCGCTGGTGGTAGCGCTGCCTTCGGCGACGTTCACGGTTGTGGCGGCCAGCACCGGCGCGTCATTGCTGCCGTTGATGGTCACGGTCAGGGTACTGGAGGCCGTGCCGCCGTGTCCGTCGGACGCCGTGAACGTAAAGGTATCGGTGAGACTTTCCCCCACGCCCAGACCCTGCACCGCGGGCGAGGCATTATTCAGGCTATATGTATAGTTGCCCGAGGCATCCAATGTGAGCGTGCCATAGAGCCCGGCCGAACCTGTCTGCGGCACAAAACTCACTGTATCGTGCAGATCCGGGTCCGTAGGCGCGGGCAGCGTGCCGTTGATGTTGGCCGTATCCTCAACAATGGAAGCCGCGGCGGCGGTGACGACAGGCGCGTCGTTGCTGCCGTTGATGGTTACGGTCAGGGTATTGGAGCCCGTGCCCCCGCGCCCGTCGGATACCGTGAAGGTAAAGGTATCAGTGAGGCTTTCGCCCGCACCCAGGCCCTGCACCGCAGGCAGCGCATTGTTCAGCGTATAGGTATAGTGGCCGTCGGCATCCACGGTAAATGTGCCGTACAGACCGGCCGTGCCGGTTTGCGGAACGAAATTCACAACATCATGCAGGTCCGGGTCCACGGGCGCGGGCAGCGTGCCGCTGACGCCGGCCGTATCTTCACCAATGGAAGCCGTGGCAGCGGTCACGGTGGGCGCGTCATTGCCGCCGCCGTTGACGCTCATGGTCACGACCGTGGAAGACGAGCCGCCGTGATTGTCGGTCACCGTGACCGTGAACGTGTCGCTCAGGCTGTCCGTGGGGCCCAAAGCCCGCACTGCGGGCAGGGAGGTGTCCAGCACATAGGTATAGTTGCCGTCGGCATCCACGCTGAACGTGCCGTAACTGCCCGGCGCATTGGTCAATGGCGTGAAGCTGACCGTATCATGCACATCCACGTCCGTGGGCATGGGCAAGGCGCCGCTGGTGACGGCAGTGTCTTTGTCAACGCCCACTACCGTGGCGGCCAGCACCGGCGCGTCATTGCTGCCGTTGATGGTCACGGTCAGGGTGCTGGAGGCCGTGCCGCCGTGGCCGTCGGACGCCGTGAAGGTAAATGTATCGGTGAGGCTTTCTCCCACGCCCAGGCCCTGCACCACGGACAGCGCATTGTTCAGGGTATAGGTATAATTGCCCGAGGCATCCAGCGTGAGCGTGCCGTAGCTGCCCGGCGCATTGGTCTGAGGCGTGAAGCTGACCAGATCATGAACATCCGCATCCACAGGCGCGGGCAGCGTGCCGCTGATGTCAACCGTGTCTTCGGCAATGGAAGCCGTGGCAGCGGTCACGGTGGGCGCGTCGTTTGTCCCGTTGACGATCACAGTCAGGGTATTGGTGGCCGTGCCGCCATGGTTATCGGACACCGTGAACGTAAAGGTGTCGGTGAGGCTTTCCCCCACGCCCAGGCCCTGCACTGCGGGCGAGGCATTATTCAGGATATAGGTGTAATTGCCCGAAGCATCCAGCGTGAACGTGCCGTAACTGCCCGATGCATTTGTCTGAGGCGTGAAGCTGACCGTATCATGAACATCCACATCCGTGGGCATGGGCAAGATGCCGCTGACGCCGGCCGTATCCTCGGCAATGGCGGTTGTGGCAGCGGCCACGATGGGCGCGTCGTTTGTCCCGTTGATGGTCACGGTCAGGGTATTGGTGGCCGTGCCGCCGTGTCCGTCGGACACTGTAAAGGAGAAAGTGTCGGTGAGGCTTTCGCCCACGCCCAGGCCCTGCACTGCGGGCGAGGCATTGTTCAGGGTATAGGTATAGTTGCCGTCGGCGTCCACGTTGAGCGTGCCGTACTGACCGGCGGTATTGGTCTGAGGGAGGAATGTCACTGTATCATGGGTATCCGCATCCACGGGCGCGGGCAGCGTGCCGCTGATGTCAACCGTATCCTCGGCGATGTCGTCCGCTGCCGCCGTCACGGTGGGCGCGTCGTTTGTCCCGTTGATGGTCACGGTCAGGATGCTGGAGGCCGTGCCGCCGTGGCCGTCGGATGCCGTGAACGTAAAGGTATCAGTGAGGCTTTCCCCCACGCCCAGGCCCTGCACCGCGGGCAGCGCATTATTCAGGATATAGGTGTAATTGCCCGAGGCATCCAGCGTGAGCGTGCCATAGAGCCCGGCCGAGTCTGTCTGCGGAATGAAACTCGCAACATCATGCAGATCCGGGTCAACCGCCGGGGGCAACGCACCGCTGACGCCGACCGCATCTTCGGCAATATCGGCCGTGGCCGCGCTTACAACAGGCGCATCATTGCTGCCGTTGATGCTCACGGTCACAACAGTATAAGACGAGCCGCCGTGATTGTCCGAAACCGTGACCGTGAACGTGTCGGTCAGATTTTCCCCGGCTCCCAGACCTTGCAGCGCGGGCAGAGAAGTATTCTGCACATAGGTATAATGACCGTCGGCGTCCACGCTGAATGTGCCGTAGTTGCCCGGTACATTGCTCAAAGGCAGGAAGCTGACCACATCGTGCACATCCGCATCCGTGGGCATGGGCAGTGTGCCGCTGGTGGTGGCGCTGCCTTCGGCGACGTTCACGGTTGTGGCGGCCAGCACCGGCGCGTCGTTGCTGCCGTTGATGGTCACGGTCAGGGTGCTGGAGGCCGTGCCGCCGTGGCCGTCGGATG
Organism: Desulfovibrio fairfieldensis; assembly: GCF_001553605.1. NCBI lineage: Bacteria > Pseudomonadati > Thermodesulfobacteriota > Desulfovibrionia > Desulfovibrionales > Desulfovibrionaceae > Desulfovibrio > Desulfovibrio fairfieldensis. Next base: position 958,153 of record NZ_CP014229.1, on the reverse strand, counting down.
CCGTGAAGGTAAATGTATCGGTGAGACTTTCTCCCACGCCCAGGCCCTGCACCGCGGGCAGCGCATTGTTCAGCGTGTAGGTATAGTTGCCGCTGGCATCCAGCGTGAGCGTGCCGTAGCTGCCCGCCGAGTTTGTCTGCGGCACAAAGCTCGCGGCATCGTGCAGATCCGGATCAACCGCCGGGGGCAACGTGCCGCTGACGCCGGCCGTATCCTCAACAATGGAAGCCGTGGCCGCGGTGACGACAGGCGCGTCGTTACTGCCGTCGATGGTCACGGTCAGGGTGTTGGAGCCCGTGCCGCCGCGCCCGTCGGATACCGTGAAGGTAAAGGTCTCGGTGAGGCTTTCGCCCGCGCCCAGGCCCTGCACCGCGGGCAGCGCATTGTTCAGCGTGTAGGTATAGTTGCCGCTGGCATCCAGCGTGAGTGTGCCGTAAAGCCCGGCCGTGTTTGCTTGCGGAACGAAAGTCACAACGTCATGCAGGTCCGGGTCCACGGGCGCGGGCAATACACCGCTGACGCTGGCCGTATCTTCGCCAATGGAAGCCAGCGCGGCGGTCACGCTGGGCGCGTCATTGCCGCCGCCGTTGACGCTCACGGTTATAACAGTGGAAGACGAGCCGCCGTGATTGTCGGACACTGTAACAGTAAAGCTGTCGGTCAGGCTGTCCGCAGGGCCCAAAGCCCGCACTGCGGGCAGGGAGGTGTCCAGCACATAGGTATAGTTGCCGTCGGCGTCCACGCTGAATGTGCCGTAGCTGCCCGGCGCATTGGTCAATGGCGTGAAGCTGACCGTATCGTGCACATCCGCATCCGTGGGCATGGGCAAGGTGCCGTTGGTGACGGTAGTATCTTTATCAACGCCTACTACCGTGGCGGCCAGCACAGGCGCGTCGTTGCTGCCGTTGATGGTCACGGTCAGGGTGCTGGAGGCCGTGCCGCCGTGACCGTCGGACGCCGTGAACGTAAAGGTATCAGTGAGGCTTTCGCCCACGCCCAGGCCTTGCACCACGGGCAGCGCATTATTGAGGGTATAGGTATAATTGCCCGAGGCATCCAGCGTGAGCGTGCCGTAGAGCCCGGCCGAGCCTGTCTGCGGCACAAAACTCGCGACATCGTGCAGATCCGGGTCCACGGGCGCGGGCAGCGTGCCGCTGACGCCGGCCGTATCTTCAACAATGGCGGCTGTGGCGGCAGTCACAATGGGCGCGTCATTGGCCCCGTTGATTCTCACGGTTATGACCGTGGAAGAAGAGCCGCCGTGATTGTCGGATACTGTGACGGTAAAGCTGTCGGTAAGGCTTTCCCCGGCGCCCAGGCCCTGCAGTGCGGGCAGGGACGTATTCTGCACGTAGGTATAGTGACCGTCGGCGTCCACACTGAACGTGCCGTATGTGCCGGGCACATTGCTCAGAGGCGTGAAGCTGACCACATCGTGCGCATCCACGTCCGTGGGCATGGGCAGGCTGCCGCTGGTGGTAACGCTGCCTTCGGCGACGTTCACGATTGTGGCGGCCAGCACCGGCGCGTCATTGGCGCCGTTGATGGTCACGGTCAGGGTGTTGGCGGCCGTGCCGCCGTGCCCGTCGGACACCGTAAAGGTGAAAGTGTCGGTGAGGCTTTCCCCCACTCCCAGGCCCTGCACCGCGGACAGGGCATTGTTCAGGATGTAGGTATAGTGCCCGGAAGCGTCCAGGCTGAGCGTACCATACACGCCCGCCGCATTGGTCCGGGCAGCGAACGACAGGACATCCCCGGCATCCGGGTCCGTGGGTGAGGGCAAATTACCGCTGACGCTGGCCGTATCCTCGGCAATGCTTGCCGTAGCTGCGGCCACGACGGGATTGCTGTTGCCGCTCCCGCCGTTTCCTCCTGTTCCGCCTGAACCGTTACCGCCGCCGGTGCCGCCGCTGCCGCCCCCACTACCGGAACCGCCGCTGCCGCTGCCGCCCGAGCCCTGGCCGCCGCCGGGGCTGACGCTGCCGCTCCCGTTTGAGCCGCTGCCCAGGGCATCCACGCCGCCAAGCCGTCCGGCCCGCTCCGCCGCAAGCTCGTCCTGCCTGTTTTCCCTGCCGCCCAAGGTCTTGTCCGCGTCGGATTCACCCTCACGCTTGTCGAGGGCGCTGAGTTCGGAAATTCCCTTGCTCAGCTCGCTCTCGGAATATTCGTGATACGCGCTGTTTCTGGCCTGGACCACGCCAGCTTGCGGCATGTCGTCCTCGCCCAGCGCGTCGAAAAAGGCCTGATGGGTCATTTCCCGGCCACCCACCACAACGGCGGGCGGGCCTTCGTCGCGCGGCGCGCCGTCCGCCGGAGCATTCTGCGGCACATCCTCGGGCATGTTCCGGGGCGCATGATAGTCCTTGAGCACGAGCCGGGTTCCGTCAATACGGGAGAAAACCAGATCGTTGTTTTCCCTGCCCACGAAAACCCCGCGTGCTGGAAAATCCAGCACCAGCCGCGACTGCGGGGAAAGTCCCGCGAGAACCGTTTCACGTCCTGCCGACGGCAGATGCAATATATGTGTTGTAGGCATGACAGCGCCTTATGGTAAAATTATTAACGTTCTCTCAGGGCATTCTGACGTGCCTTGAGGATGGGTTTCAGCAAATAATCGAGGATGGATTTCTTGCCCGAGATAATATCCACGCTCGCCACCATGCCGGGAATAATCGGCAACTGTTCGTTGCGGTAGTTGATGGCGTTCTTTTGCGTGCGCAATTTGACGAGATAGTAATACTCGCCTTTCCTGTCTTCGATGGTGTCGGCGCTGATCTGCTCCACACGCGCTTCAAGGCCGCCGTAAATGGAAAAATCATAGGCCGAAATTTTGACCATGGCTTTCTGATCGGCATGAATAAAGGCAATATCCGCAGGACGGATGCGCGCCTCCACCAGCAGCGTGTCGTCCAGAGGCACCACTTCCATGACCGGATCGCCGGGGCGCACCACGCCGCCCAGAGTATTGACAACCACCCGCTTGACCGTGCCGCGTACCGGCGAGCGCAGCTCCGTGCGCGTTACCCGGTCGCCTCCGGCGGAAAGCACTTCCTGCAGGGAGGTCAGCTCCGTGCGGCGTTTGTTGATTTCCTCGGAAATCTGCGCCTCCATCTCGGCCTTGCGCAGGGCGAGCTTGCGCCGGGCCTCCTCGGCCGCTTCTTTCGCTTTGGACATGGTGGAGGAAAGAGCTTCGATATCCCCGCCCAAGGTCACCACCCTCTGTTCCAGGTCCAGATAATCCACCTTGGAAAAGAGCTTACGATCCACCAGAGGCTTGGCGATGTCGCGGCGCTCTTCGGCCAGAGCCAGGGTTTTCTCCAATTGCACCTTGCGGCCCTGCTGCTCATCCACGTCTTCCAGGCGCTGCTTGTACTGTGACTCGAGCAATTGCGTTTCCGAAGTGGACTTGTCGCGGCGGGTCTGGAACATTTCTTCCTGGTCGGTCACAATCTGCGGCGCTTTTTCCCTCAGTTCCGCGCTGAACACAGGTTCTGTTCCGTTTTTTTCAGCTTCCAGACGGACCAGGGCCACCTGATTTTCAAGGGCTTTGTTCATGGCGTCGCGGTACTGGCTGGCCGCGCCCAGGTTGTCCAGACGGGCCAGGAGCTGGTTTTTCTCCACCACATCGCCTTCCCTGACCAGTATCTCGCGCAGGATGCCGCCTTCCAGGTTCTGAATGACCTGGGTGCGCTGCGCTGCCACCACCTGCCCCTGGCCGTGCGTCACCTCGTCCAGTTCCGCCCAGGCCGCCCAGGCAACCAGAAGCGCAACCAAACCCACAGTGCCCAGCGAAAGAAAAACCGCTCCGATTCCGCCCCGGCGCTGCAGGGCCGCGTCCACCCGGTTCATATAGGGCAGGTCTTCCTGTTTGCCGCCCTGGTCCGTCCGGCTTCGGAAAGAGTGCAGGAGTTTTTTCATGCCTGGCCTCCGGCGGCCGGGGAAAGCTGCCCGCTTTCCGGCTTCGGGACGGACGGCGGCCCGTTCAGGGCGCGCAAAACAGCCTCCCGGGGCCCGTCGGCGATAATTTTGCCGTCTTCAACGACGATCAGCCTGTCCACCAGGTCCAACAGGCCGGGCCGGTGGGTAATGAGCACCAGGGTCTTGTTGGCTGTGATTTTCGCCAGGCGGTCCCGGATCAGCCGTTCCGTGCCCTTGTCCATATTGCTGGTGGGCTCGTCGAGAATCAGCACTTCCGGATCATGCAGCAGGGCCCTGGCCAGAGCCACGGACTGGCGCTGCCCGCCGGAAAGGGACATGCCCCGTTCCCCGACCTGGGCCCCCAGGCCGCCGGGCAGGGCGCGGATGAAATCCGAAGCTCCGGCCAGATACGCGGCCCGCAGCACCATCTGATCCTCAATGCCGGGATCGTCGAGGGCGATATTATCGCGGATATTGCCGTAAAAAAGCGTCACATCCTGGGGCAGAAAACCGATGCGCCCCCGCAGGTTGGCCGGGTCCATCTGGCGGATGTCCACGCCGCCGTAACGCACCGTTCCGGCCTGGGGCGCGTAGAGCCCGGCCATGAGGCGGCCCAGGGTGGACTTGCCCGACCCCATTCTGCCGACAATGCCCACCTTCTCGTGGGGCCGGATGCTGAAGGAAATACCCTCAAGCGCCTTTTTCTTGGCGTTGGGATAGCTGAATTCCGCGTTTTCAAAGGAAAAGGCAGGCTGCAACAGGCCGAAGTCCACATGCTCCTCGTCCCCGTCGTCCTCAGTGGGCAGTTCCATGATGGCATTCAGGGCGCTCAGGGACAGGCGCGACTGCTGCAGGCGCGAAATCATGCCCGCCAGCTGCATGAGCGGAGCCATGGCCCTGCCCGCGAGGATATTACAGGCGATGAGCCCGCCCATGGTCAGGGAACCGGCTATAATCAGATACACGCCCCAGACGATGACCCCCACGGAAACCAGCTGGCTGATGCCGCCGGACACGCTCAGCGTCAGCGTGGCATAGCGGCGGGACTGGCGCGTGGTTTCGGCGGACATGTCCGAAAGCTGCTCCCAGAGATACAGCAGGCGGCTTTCCGCACCGGTGATCTTGACGGTTTCCAGGCCGTGGACGATCTCCACCAGAAGCGCGTGCTTCTGCATATTCAAGAGATAATTCTGTGCCGCCGAACGCCGGGCCGCCAGTTGCAGCAGCAGCCCGAGGCCGATCATCAGGGGTACGGCCGCCAGAGGCACGATGGCAAGCGGCCCTCCGATGAAGGCGATGAGCCAAAGAAAAATGATCAGAAACGGCATGTCCGCGAGGGCCACCAGGCTGCCGGAGCTGAAAAATTCCCGCAGGGCCTCGAACCCGCTCAGATTGTTGACGAGCCCGCCCGTGGAATCGGGTTTGGCCTCCATGCGCAGGCTGAGCACTTTGCTCATCAGCTTGCTGGAAAGCACCACGTCCGCGTTGCGTCCCGCCATATCCACGAAATAGCCGCGCACATTGCGCAGGATGAAGTCCACCAGGTAGGCGAACAGTACGCCCGTGGCCAGAACCCAGAGCGTTTCCTCGGCCTGGTTGGGCACCACCCGGTCATAGACGTTCATGGCGAACAGGGAACTGGCCACGCCCAGCAGGTTGATAATCACGGTGGCGATGATGACGTGCTTATACAGGGGCAGGTAATGGGCGATGACGTCCCAGAACCAGCGCCTGGTCACGGGAAGGCGCAGATTGGCGCGGGCGTCCAGCCGCCCGGCGAGGCTGCCGAAGGCCGTGTAGCCCGTATATTCCGCCTCAAGGTCGGCCAAGGGCACGCGCTTGGCATGTTCGCCCTCTTCGGGCAGGACCACTTCCGCCGTCTCCGCGTCGCGGCTCAGAAGCACGCAACTGCGGCCGCCGGCCAGCAGCAGAATGCAGGGCAGCACCAGAGAGGAAATATCACTCAGGGATTTGCGGTGAACAATGCGGCCGTCCAGCCCCCAGCGCCGGGCCGCGCGCAGGCAGGCTTCCGGCGAGTTGACGCTGGGACCGCCCAGAATGCCGCTCAGCAGCAAGGGCATGGAGACGGGACGGCCCAAAAGACGCAGCAATGTGCCCAAGGAACGGGCGAACGGCGGGACATGGTCCGCGCGTTCAGGAATAGTTTCGGGCAGGATGTCCTGATCAGCCCCAGCCAAGAGACTTGTTGTCTGGCTCATGCGCGCTCAATAGAAACACCCTGCCCTCTACCCCATTAGGAAATTCTATACTCTATGGGACCGATACGCAAGCATCCCTGATGGGAACGGTAAAAAGTTCTTTCCCTTTTGCGCAGCTTTTTGAAGATATCTACCGCCTTCGGACGGGATTTAATCTTAGTAAAAAAATCAGTTGCCAGATTGACACCATGAAGAGAATAGGCATAAGCCGATATACGTTGCTGCTGTACTATGGTAGTTACAGCGTCTGGACTTCACACTTCAAAAATCCCTCGGCACGCCTTCCAAAAGCCTCTGTTCGGATTTCCCCAAGCCTAAAGTTCAACGCCTTCCCTACCAAAAATCAGCAAGAGACAGGAGAATGCGCGTCCGGCCCTTCGCGGTTGCGGCGCTGTCTCCGCAACTCTATTGCGTAGTTCCGAGTTGTTGCAAGGTGGTTTGTTTTTCGAGGGGTGACGTTAACCCCAATATATGGAGTCATGTATGTCGAAAGATACGCTTGAAAGATCGCGCAGAGATTTTCTGATAAAGAGCATAGCCGTTGCTCCCGTTCTGGCGCTTGGCGGCATTGCGCTTGACGCCAGGGCCGCGTCCTCATCGCAGGCCGTGGCTGAGAGCGCGGGCGGCTATCAGCCGACGTTCTTTAACCAAGAGGAATTTGAATTCATCAAGGCGGCTGTCGCTCGGCTTATACCCGAGGACACGCTGGGCCCCGGCGCGCTGGAAGCCGGTGTTCCGGAATTTATTGACCGCCAGATGCAGACGCCGTATGGCGTCGGCGCCAAAATGTATATGCAGGGCCCCTTCCGGCCGGATGCATCCCCGGATCTCGGCTACCAGCTGCCGCTCACGCCACAGGAGATTTACCGCCTCGGCATTGCGGAAGCGAACAATTTCGCCCGCAAAAGGCACAATGCCCCCTTCAACAAGCTGTCAGCCGCGCAGCAGGATGCCCTGCTTGAGCAGATGGAATCAGGAAAGGCGGAGTTTGAAAAACTGCCTTCCAACGTCTTTTTTGCCGCCCTGCTCCAGAACACCCGCGAAGGTTTCTTCAGCGATCCCGTTCATGGGGGCAATCAGCGGTTGACCGGCTGGAAGCTCATCGGTTTTCCCGGGGCAAGGGCCGACTTTATGGATTGGGTGGAAAGAAACGAGAAATATCCTTTCCCGCCGGTGTCCATCAGCGGAGAAAGGGGGTAGGTTATGGCAAAAGTAATGAAAAAAGTGGATGCTGTTGTGATCGGCTTTGGCTGGACCGGAGCCATTATGTCCAAAGAGCTGATCGAAGCCGGACTGAGCGTGGTCGCCCTTGAGCGGGGACCGGCCCATGATACCTATCCCCTGGGTTCCTACCCCCAGAGCATTGACGAGCTGACCTACAACACTCGTCATAAAATATTTCAGAACCTTTCCAAGAGTACAGTAACATTCAGGCATGCCAAGGATCAGACAGCCGTGCCGTACCGCAAACTCGCGGCATTTTTGCCCGGGACAGGCACCGGCGGCGCGGGGCTGCACTGGTCGGGCGTCCATTTTCGCGTCGCTCCCATGGAATTGCGCATGCGCAGCCATTATGAGGAACGCTACGGCAAAGACTTCATCCCTGAAGGAATGACCATTCAGGATTTCGGCGTCACCTACGACGAACTGGAGCCTTTTTTCGACAAGGCGGAAAAGGTCTTCGGAACATCCGGCACAGCCTGGAGCGTCAACGGTAAAATCGTCGGCAAGGGCAAGGGCGGCAACTTCTTCGCTCCGGATCGCTCAAATCCCTTTCCGCTCCCGGCGCAAAAGCGCACCTATTCGGCCCGGCTCTATTACAAGGCGGCTGAATCCGCCGGCTTTCACCCCTATGACCTGCCTTCGGCCAACACCTCGCAAACCTATACCAATACCTACGGCGCCCAGATGGGGCCGTGCAATTTCTGCGGCTTTTGCAGCGGGTACGCCTGTTACATGTACTCCAAGGCGTCTCCCAATGTGAACATCCTGCCCGCGTTGCGCCGGGAACCGGGGTTCGAGCTGCGCAACGACTCCTGGGTTCTCAAGGTCAACCTCAGCAAAGACAAAAAAACGGCCACGGGCGTCACCTATGTGGACTCACAGGGCAACGAGGTCGAACAGCCCGCGGATATCGTCGTCATTTCGGCTTTCCAGTTCCATAACGTGCACCTGATGCTGTTGTCCGGCATCGGCAAGCCGTATGATCCCGCCACCAATACGGGCGTCGTGGGCCGGAACTTTTCGTATCAGAACATGACCACCATAAAAGCCTTCTTTGACAAGAATGTTCATACCAATCCCTTTATCGGCGCGGGCGGCGCGGGTGTCGCCATAGACGACTTCAACGCCGACAACTTCGACCACGCCCCGTACGGCTTTGTGGGCGGCGCGCCGTTCTGGGTAAACCAGGCCGGAACAAAGCCGATCTCCGGCCTGCCCACAGCGCCGGGCACTCCCAACTGGGGCAGCAAATGGAAAGCCGACGTGGCGGAAAACTATACCCACCATCTTTCCATGGACGTGCACGGCGCGCATCAGTCCTACAGGGTCAACTATCTGGATCTGGACCCGACGTACAAATCGGTCCATGGCCAGCCTCTCCTGCGCATGACCTTTGACTGGCAGGACAACGACATCAAAATGAACCAGTTCATGTTCAAGAAGCTGGAAATCATTGCCAGGGCGCTGCATCCCAAATTCATTACCGGCAGCCCCAAACATCCCGGAGAACATTTCAATCTCGGCACATACCAGACGACGCATTTGAACGGCGGAGCCGTCATGGGCACTGATCCGAATACCAGCGCCGTCAACCGCTTTCTGCAGAACTGGGATGTGCACAATGTTTTCGTTCCCGGCGCATCCGCTTTTCCGCAGGGCCTGGGCTATAATCCCACCGGGCTGGTGGCGGCCCTGACCTACTGGTCCGCCAAAGCCATTCGCGAAAATTATCTCAAAAAGCCCGGACCGTTGGCGTAAGGAGCAACCATGAAAAAACTACTTATCGTTCTGACGTTGGGTGTTTTTGCCGTGGCCGCAACGGCGCGGGCAGCCACAAGCGATCTTGAGCAGAGCGTCAGGCGCGGCGAATATGTCGCCCGCGCGTCAAACTGCATTGCCTGTCACACCTACCACAAGGGCCCTTATGCCGGAGGCGTTCCTTTCGGCATCGTCAACAGCCCCAATATTACCCCGGACAAGGAAACAGGCATCGGCAGATTCGACTTCGCCGCCTTTGACAAGGCGGTGCGGCAGGGCATCTCGCCAAGAGGCCCCATGTCGGTCATGATGCCTCCCTCGTATGCGATCATGACCGATGAAGACGTGCATGACCTGTATAACTTCTTCATGCACGGCGTTCAGCCCATCGACAATAAGGTCAGTCAGCCCGACAAGCCGGTGAGCGAAGCGGCTCCACGAGAGGTCAGGCCCTTCGCCCCCGCCCCCGGAGAAAACCCGGTGGTGGCGCGTGGCCGCTACCTGGTGGAAGGATTGGGCCACTGCGGCTTCTGCCATACGCCCAGAAATGCGCAGGGGGTCGAAAAGGCCCAATGGGCGAGTCAGGGCAAGGACTTTTTGTCCGGCGGCGGCAATTATGCCGGTTGGATAGCCATCAATCTGCGGGGAGACAATCAGGACGGGCTGGCCGGACGCAGCGTGGGGGACCTGACGGAGTTCTTCCTGACCGGGCGCAATGATCCTACAGCCGCCTTCGGCAAGATGATCGAGGTGGTTGAAACCAGCACGCGCTATCTGACCCGCGACGATGCCGTTGCCATGGCGCGTTTTCTGAAATCCCTTCCCGCCAAGGATCCGTCCCAAGCGCCTTTCAGGGAAGACAAGACGGTCGCCCGGCAATTGTGGAAAGGCGATGACAGCAAGCCAGGGGCAGCCGCCTATGTGGACAGCTGCGCAAGCTGCCATAGAACCGATGGAAGCGGCTATGCCCGTTTCTTCCCGGAACTGCGCGGCAACCCGGTTCTGCTGAGCGGAGATCCCGTCTCGCTCATTCACATTGTTCTTCAGGGGCAAACGCTGCCCGGTTTCAAGGCCGCCCCTTCCTCCATAACCATGCCGCCCTTCGGCTGGCGGCTTGATGACCAACAGCTTGCCGATGTGGTGACATTTATCCGCGGCAGCTGGGGGAATCATGCTCCCGCTGTAAGCGCTGAAGACGTGCGCAAAGTTCGTGAGGACAAGTCCCTTTTCCCGGACCCGCGCGTTTTCGGAAACAGCAGCGTGGACAAGCTGCTGAATACCCAACCGTAAGCAAAACAACAGGCTGACCGCCGGGTGCGCGTTTCATGGAGCCGTACCCGGCGGTCAGGCCGCGATACTTCGCCCCCAGCGGGTTTTCAACCTGTTGACCCGGGCTTGTCTCTAAATAGGATTTTCGTTCTCTGCCGAAGGCGCCGGCCCTTGCCGCGTCAGCGGCTTACAGGCGCCCGCACCGCCGGAGCAGGGCTCTGTAAACCGCCCTGCCGCTGGCAGGCGCGAAAATAATTCCGGCCGGGCACGGTGCTGCCCTCGCGCAGACATTGCCGGGAGAGACGAATCCGTTTATAAGAAATCAGCACGGGTGATCCCGCGCCCGCCCACGGGCGAAATGTTTGCCCGGAAGAGCGCAAACCGTGCATCAATGCGTAGATTCGGACCAGGTTGACGTTACACCCGAATATATAGCCCAATTTCATATAGGAGTTTGATATGCGTAATCTAATCGTCGTGGTTTACGACACGGAATTCAAGGCCGAGGAAGTTCGTCTCGACTTCATTAAGATGCAGAAATCCTACCTTGTTTCGCTTGAGGATGCCGTCATTGCTGAAAAGAAGCCGAACGGCAAAATCAAATTGCACCAGATGTACAATTTGACGGCGAGCGGCGCGGTCGGCGGCGGCTTCTGGGGAACGCTCATCGGCCTGATCTTTATGAATCCCCTGCTCGGCCTTGTGGTCGGCGCCGGGGCCGGCGCGGTTGCCGGGGCCTTGAGCGACGTGGGCATCAATGACAACTTCATGAAACAGCTTGCGGAAAAGCTGACCCCCGGCACGTCCGCCCTGTTTGTGCTGGTCGATTCCACCCTGACGGACAAGGTGCTCGACGAACTGCGCGGCACCGGCGGCACTATCCTGCAATCTTCGCTTTCGCATGAAGACCAGGCCAAATTGCAGGCCGTTCTGGACAGCGCCCGCACGGCTCAGCAAGACGCCGAACCGGCCCAGGAAAACAAGTAGAACGTTCCCGTCAAAGGCCGCTCTCCCCAAAGGAGGGCGGCCTTTGATTCCACAACACGCTGCATTCATTTTCCGGAAGCAATTTCAGAACTGTCCATGGCCGTGATCGCTGACAACAGCGCGCGGCCATTTTTCATGGAGCGGTTTTTCTCAGCTTCGGGCACGACACGGCTCGCATTGCGCCGGGAGATTTCCCGGCCGCCTCTCCCGAACCTTTCGCGCGCAAAATCCTTGAACAAGGGCGGCACGCCGTTCTTCCCGGCCACGGGGTCTTCTGCCAGACAGCTTGCTTTTACAATGAAGGCGGGTATGGTAAGGCAGGATAGGTAAAAAGCCGGACCGGTTCCGGCCCCGCATTGATTGCATCCCAAAAAGGAAGTCCCGCTATGTTGGATTTATTCAGTATACCGCATCTGCTCATGGTTCTGCTGGTTGTAATGCTGTTGTTCGGCACGAAAAAGCTGCCTGAAATCAGTGCCGGGCTCGGCAAGGCCATCAAAAACTTCAAACAGGCCGTCAACGAACCGGATGAAATAGATATCAGCCACAAAAAAAGCGATACGAACAAGTCGGACAGCTAAACGCATGCGAAGAGCGCCGGGATTCAAAACATCCCGGCGCTCTTGGTCCTTACCGCCGCCGGCTGAGTGCTCTACTTGTCTTCCGGTTCCGGCTCCTGGAAATCCGCCACCAGCGAACAAAGCCGGTTCAGCATGTCCAAGGGCTGGGACATCAGGTTTTCAACAATCTGGTTGAGAAAAAAGCCGTCCACCTCTTCCTCCTCATCAAAGTGGCGCATGAGGCAGGAAAGAACTTCAAGTTTGCCGCGCACCATATGCAGGGCTTCCTGCCAGTCTCCGGCGCCGCACTCCTCCAACAGGCACTTTTCCTCTTTCACGGCGAAGTCCGGAAGAAGGTAGGTACGGGTCTCGCCGGACGCCGCTCCCGGCGTGGGGGAAGACGTGTCCGCCGCATTGCCGCCGTCCCGGCCTGCCGGGCAAAAGGCCAGCAGGGCCTGGGCGGTTTCTTGCAGCTTTGCGGCCAGCGCGCTGAAATCCGGAAGACTTGGGCGTGGGGAAGGAACGGGAGTCGAGAGAGATTGGGACATAAGGCACCTCACTGGTTTTTTGATTTGAGCCCTCAGAACGAAAAGCTCCGGGTGCTCAAAACCGCCAGTGAGCGGCGGGCTATTTCCCGGCAAGCCGGTCTTGTATTTCGCCCACACCCGGAACATCAATGCAGGAAGCAGGCCCCAAAAGGGCACAAGAAAACCCACAAACTTTCGGGGTGGGAAACCGTCACTGGAAGGTGTTTTGAGCACCTTTTGGGAAAAAAGCACACTAAGAATCAAAGGTCAAGCCCGCTCGGAACGGGAAAAGGCCCGCTCTCTTTCCCGCCGCGCTTGCGCGTCAACCGGCCGTGCCGGAAAACTGCCTGGAAATGAACGTGGCATAATCGTCCGTCATGCCGGAAATGAAATCAAGGACGCGCAGATATGATTGATAGAGATCGTCGTCGTGCGTCGGAGCGTTCACGCCCATGAGATGCAGCGCCCGTTCCTCCTGATAGGTGAGACTGCGGTTCATCTTGACCTTGAAGCAGGCCGGAATAAAGACGTCCAGAAGCCGCCGGTACAGATTGTACGCGCCCACCTCCAGGGAAATCTTCTGGTTATTGTTCAGGATCTTTTCAGTAAAAATCCTTTTCGCCCGCTCCAGATAGTCGGCGACGTCGCTTTCCGCGTGCTTGAGCAGGCTCCCTTCCAGGCGGCCCTCCATGATCTCCGCGTACTTGTCCTCAAAGGTCCGGCCCAGCGAGCGCACGATATGCGAAATCAGCTGCGCGCGGAGAAAGCCCGCCCGCCGCCTGTCGGAATCCATAACCTTCTGTTTTTCCTCGTCAATGTTCAGGGCCGCTTTCAACGGCTCCAGCACGTCGAGGATGTCCTCATACGAGATGATCCGCAGCTCCCGCGCGTCTTCCATGTCAATAATGCGGTAGCAGACATCGTCGGCGGCCTCCAGCAGATAGGAAAGCGGATGGCGGCGGAACCCGCCGCAACTGAGGCCCAGCGTTTCAAACACCTGACAGAAGATATTTTTTTCCGCCGCATAATAGTTGAATTTTTTTGAATCGCTCCCCACAGCCTCATAGGAAGAGTTCGGATATTTGACCAGAGCGGCAATGACCGGAAAGGTCAGGCGGAACCCGCCGCGATCCTTATTGTTTTCAATCCGGTTGATCAGCCGGAAGCCCTGGGCGTTGCCGTCAAAGGTCTTGAAGTCGGTTTTTTCGTATTCCCTGAGTTCCTTCAGATAGTTGCCGCCGTTCTGCTCGTCCTTGAACCAGTCCTGGATGGCGGATTCCCCGGCATGCCCGAACGGCGGGTTGCCGATATCATGGGCCAGGCAGGCGGCCTGCACGATCTGCCCGAAATGGACCGGCGTGAAACCTTGGGGCATGTCTCCCCGCCCGGCTACCGCCTGCCCCGCCAGAATGCCCAGCGAGCGCCCCACGCAACTGACTTCCAGGGAATGAGTCAATCGGTTGTGAATATGATCGTTCCGGCTCAGGGGATGCACCTGCGTCTTTTTCGCAAGCCTGCGGAACGAACTGGAAAATACGATTCTGTCGTAATCCTGTAGAAAGGGGTTCCTGTCGTCCGACAGCTCATAACAGCGGGTTCCCGTACCGGTTATCCGGTGCGGGGCGAGCAGTTTTTGCCATTGTTCCGCATGCACAGTCATAAGCATACCTCCGGCGACATGGGATATGTGGGGCAACGATCCCCATGGCGTCAACGCCAGCCTACACAATTTTCTTTTGCCCCGACAGAGGCGGCTTTTCCCCCGCACCGGCCGTCGGAAGCGGCGCAAACAGGCCCTGGCGCCGTGGCGGGCAAAAAGACTATTATTCCACACAGTAAAAGAAATCCATCAGCATGTAGCGGGGATATTCATTGAGCATGCAAACAATATACAGGGAATTTTCTTGCCAGATACCGGGAGCAAGGCTACATAGATAAGTATATAAATGGCATGGAGCGTGGCTTTCTTCACACGCGGAGGAACCGTCGCGGGGGCCGCGGTGACTCTCGAAATGCGTGCGCAAGCCCGGCTTCGGATTCATAATTCGTATTCTTACAAGGGAGTTGTGTATGTTCCGCACCATCATGTCCGCCGCCGCCATTCTGCTGTTCGGCGCATCCCTGGCTCTGGCCGCGCCCGTCACCCTGAAACTGGGGCACATTGCCGAGCCTGAAAATCCCTACGGCCAGGGCGCGGACCATTTCGCCAAACTGGTGAAAGAGCGCACCAACGGCGAAGTGGAAATCAAGGTCTACCCCTCCAGCCAGCTGGGCAATCAGCGCGACCTTGTTGAAGGCCTGACCTTCGGCACGGTGGACATGACCCTCACCGGCACCGCCGTGCTGGGCAATTTCGTGCCCGAAGTGGCGGTCTTTGACCTGCCCTTCATTTTCCGCGACGTGCAGCACGCCTACAAGGCCCTGGACACCGTGGGCATGGATCTGTGCAAAAAGGGCGAGGCCCGGGGCATGATCACCCTGGCCATCTGGGAAAACGGCGTGCGCCACATGACCAACAACGTCCGCCCCATCAAGACCCCCGAAGACATGAAGGGCCTCAAATTCCGCGTCATGGAACAGCCCGTGTACATTGAAATGATGAAGGCCCTGGGCGCGAGCCCCACCCCCATGGCCATGAGCGAGCTGTACACCGCCTTGCAGAAGGGCGTCATCGACGGGCAGGAAAATCCCCTGGCCCACATCGCCACCAAGCACTTCTACGAGGTGCAGAAATATCTCTCCCTTACCGGGCATACCTATGCCTCCGAGCCCGTGCTGATCAGCACCATCGCCTGGAAAAAACTCAGCCCCGAACAGCAGCGGATCGTGCGCAAGGCCGCCGAGGACACCCGCGACTGGCAGCGCCAGCTCTGCCGCGACCTGGAAGGCAAATTCCTGAAGACCATCCAGGACAGCGGCAAGTGCCGGGTCAACGAGGATGTGGACAAGGAAGCCTTTGCCAAGGCCACGCGCGGCGTGTGGGACATCTACACCAAGCGCTTCGGCGACGACAACATCAAGGCCGTTCTGGCCGTGAA
The DNA here is from genome assembly GCF_001553605.1 of Desulfovibrio fairfieldensis. Lineage (NCBI taxonomy): Bacteria > Pseudomonadati > Thermodesulfobacteriota > Desulfovibrionia > Desulfovibrionales > Desulfovibrionaceae > Desulfovibrio > Desulfovibrio fairfieldensis. The sequence continues at coordinate 942,653 of NZ_CP014229.1, read as the reverse complement.
GTAAGCGGACATTCCTCGTTTTTGCGGCGGGCTTCCCCGAAGCAAAGTAACTTTGAAAAGTTACTTTGCTCCGGAGGTTGCGAAAGCGGACGCCCGCCGTCTCTTCACCGGCGTCGGCTGTCGCCGGACGGGTGAAGGACGCGGCGTATCGGCAGCCGGAGGGTTTCCATGATCGCATTGTCCAGATTTTTAGAAAAGATGCTCAAGGCCCTGGTGATTGTCGCCAATGCGGCCATGTTGCTGCTGGTGTTCGGGCAGGTCATCACGCGTTATGTGTTCGGCTGGACCCCGCATTTCGGGGAAGAGCTTGCGCGTTATCTCTTCGTCTGGGTGGTTTTTCTTTCGTTGCCCCTGGTGGCCCGTTACGGCGGGCATATGTGCATCGAAACCCTGACCAGCCGCGTCAAGGGCGCTACGCTCAAGACGCTGAATATCCTTGCCGACATTTTCTCCATCGCCTTTTTGTCCATCATGGTCTGGAACGGCGTGCGCATGGTCATGCTGGCCGATTTCCAGACCTCGCCGGCCATGATGATCCCCATGTCCTGGGTGTATGTGGTCATTCCGTTCGGCTGCGGCGTCATGCTGTTGTATGTTCTCGGCAACCTCGTGCGCGTCCTCAAAACGCCCGCCGCGGAACTGAAGTAGGAGGCCGCCATGACATTGTGGGTTATTCTGACGTCCTTTGTGCTGATTCTGGCCACCGGCGCTTCCATCGGCGTGGCTTTGGGCCTTTCTTCGGCCATTGTGCTCTACGCCGTGCTGGATATGCCGCTCATCGTGGTGGTGCAGCGCATGTTCACCTCGGTGGATTCCTTTTCCTTCATGGCCGTGCCCTTCTTTATGCTGGCCGGGGCCTTCATGTCCGACGGCGGCGTGACCCGCCGCATCGTTGACTTTTCCATGGCCCTGGTGGGCGCGCTGGCCGGCGGCCTCGCCCTGGTGGTGGCCGTGGCGGGCATGTTCTTCGCGGCTCTCTCGGGCTCCTCGGCCGCCACCACAGCGGCCATCGGCGCGTCCATGATCGATGAAATGGAGCGGCGCGGTTATCCCCGTTCCTTCGCGGCGGCCGTGGTGGCCAGCGGCGGCACCGTGGGCATCGTCATTCCGCCGTCCATCACCATGGTGGTCTACGGTTCCATTGCCAACACTTCCATTGCCGACCTGTTCATCGCGGGTTTCGCGCCCGGCATTCTCATGGGCGTGAGCATGTGCGTGGTGAGCTGGGTCATTTCCAAAAGAAACGGCTATCAGGGCGAGGGGCATTTCTCGGTCATGCGCATTCTGCGCTCCTTCAGGGAATGCTTCTGGGCGCTGATGATGCCGGTGATCATTCTCGGCGGCATTTACACGGGCATTTTCACGCCCACGGAGGCCGCCGCCGTGGCCGCCGTGTACGGAGCCCTGGTGGGCTTTTTCATCTACAGGGAGCTGACCCTGGCCCATCTGCCCAAAACCCTGCTCAGCGCGGCCTACAACACTACGATGATCATGTTCGTGGTGGGCGCGGCCAACCTGTTCGGCTGGATTCTGACCAACGCCCAAGTGCCGCACATGCTGGCCCAGAGCTTCGCCACCCTCACCGACAGCCCCATTGTTTTCCTCATGCTGGTCAACGTGCTGCTGCTCTTTATCGGCACGCTGATCAACGCCTCGGCCGCGGTGGTCATTCTCACGCCCATTCTGTTGCCCGTGGCCACGGGCATGGGCATCGACCCCATGTTCTTCGGGGTGCTCATGGTGGTGAACCTGGCCATCGGCTGCATCACCCCGCCCGTGGGCCTGGACCTCTTTGTGGTGGCCTCCATCACCGGCCTGTCCATCGACAAGGTCACGGCCAAGGTCATGCCCTATCTGATCATGCTGCTGGTGGACCTGGTGCTGCTGACCTACTTCCCGTCCATCATCACCTTCCTGCCCGATCTGCTGCGCTGACGAAGCGTCGGCCGGAACAGACAGGCTTCCTCCACATCAGTGGGGGAAGCCTGCGACACAAAAAGCGGCGGGTTTCCCCGCCGCTTTTTTTCTGGCATTCGTATTCCGTCAAATCAGCATGAAAATGCTCTCGTGTCGCGTCAAGCGACACATGTCGCAAACCCGCAAGGGGGTGCGCGCCGCCACAGGCGGCGTACGCACAGCAAAAAAACGCGGTTTTTGCTGTGCGATCTTCACGCTGAACCGACAGATGAAGCGTGACATCCCACTAATCGCACACGCCGGTGTGCTCCGGCCCTTCGGGAACCTGGCAGGCATTCTGCCGCTGGCCGCTGCCGCCGCATTCATAGCAGGCGGAACCGTCGTTATTCTTGCCGCTGCCGTGGCAAACCGGGCAGGTGGTGTATCCATCATCTTTTTTTTCCGTCATGGTGCGTACCTCCGTATATATGCACGCTGCGAATCAGCGTTGGAAGAAGTCTAGCACGCTTGACGGAAAAGACATAGCCCTGATTTCAGGCCGACGCCGCCTGCCGCTCGTCATTCCCGACGCCGGGGCAGAAACAGGTTGAGCAGCACGCCGGTCACGGCGGCCAGGCCGATGCCGCCCAGCTTGAAGCTGCCGATGCTGAACTGCATGCCGCCCACGCCGAAAATGATGATCAGCGCCACAATAACCATATTGCGCGCTTCCATGAGATCCTCGCGGGCCCGCACCAGGGTGTTCAGGCCCACCACCATGATGGCGCCGAAAAGCAGAATCATGATTCCGCCCATGACCGGCGTGGGAATGGAGGCCAAAAAGGCCCCCAGCTTGGAAACGCAGGAGAGCAGAATGGCGCAGAGCGCGGCCCAGGTCATCACGGCGGGATTGAAGGCGCGGGTCAGGGTCACCGCGCCGGTGACTTCGGAATAGGTGGTATTGGGCGGTCCGCCCACGGCGCAGGCGGCCATGGTCGCCAGGCCGTCGCCGAGCATGGTATTTTTGATGCCCGGGTCCTTGAGATAATCCCGGCCCGTGACCGAGCTGATGGCGATGATGTCGCCGAAATGCTCAATGGCCGGGGCCAGGGTGATGGGAATAATGAAAAGGATGGGTTCCAGGGAAAATTCCGGAAAGGTGAAGGCGGGCAGGGCCAGCCAGGGCGCGGCCAGCACTTTGTCCCAGCCGCCCACGCCCAGCCAGAGGGCCGTGCCGAAACCCACGGTAATGCCGCAGAGAATGGGCACCAGGCGCAAAAAGCCCCGACCCAGTAGAGAAACCAGCACCGTGGCCGCCAGGGAGGCCATGGAGATGATCATGGCCGTATTTTCCGGCACGAGCTGCTGCGCGCCGTCGCCGCTCTTGCCCAGGGCCATGTTCACGGCCACGGGCGCGAGCACAAGGCCGATGACCACAATCACCGGACCGGTGACGACGGGCGGCAGCAGGCGCAGAATGATGCCCATGCCCCGCCAGCGGATCAGCAGGCTCAGAAGGACGTAGACCAGACCGGAGCAGAACAGCCCGCCCAGCGTCAGGGCCATGCCCCAGGTCTGCGCGCCGTAAATGATGGGCGCGATGAAGGCAAAGGACGAGGCCAGAAAAATGGGTACCTTGCCGCGCGTGCAGATCTGAAAGATCAGGGTGCCCACACCGGCGGTGAACAGGGCCACATTGCTGTTCAGGCCGGTGAGCAGCGGCACCAGCACCAGAGAGCCGAAGGCCACAAAAAGCATTTGCGCGCCCAGCAGGCAATCCCGCAGGCGCAGATTATAGGTCGTGTCCATGCCGCCGTGTTGCCCGCTGTCCGCATGCATGCGCCCGCTCCCGGTTATGGTTCGCCGCAACGGCCCGGCCTGGGAAAGCCGCTCCGCTCTACTTGGTGCCGAAAATGCGGTCCCCGGCGTCGCCCAAGCCCGGAATAATGTAACCGTTTTCATTGAGATGGTCATCGATGGCGGCGGTGTAGATATCCACATCCGGGTGCGCGGCCTCGACCCTGGCAATGCCCTCGGGCGCGCAGACCAGATTGAGACTGCATATCCGGCGGCAGCCGTGCTTTTTCAGCAGGTCGATGGCGGCGATCAGCGAGCCGCCCGTCGCCAGCATGGGGTCCAGGATGATGGCCAGGCGCTGCTCCAGGTCCTTGGCCAGCTTGACGTAGTATTCCACCGGCTCCAGCGTGCTTTCATTGCGGTACAGGCCCACCACGCTGATCTTCGCGCCGGGGATCATGTCCAGCACGCCGTCCATGAGCCCGAGCCCCGCCCGCAGAATGGGCACCACGGTCACTTTTTTGCCCGAAATGGCCTCCACTTCCACCGGCCCGGCCCAGCCCCGCACCACGTGCTTTTCCGTACGGAAATTCTTGGTGGCTTCATAGATCAGCAGGCGGGCCACTTCATTGGCTACGGTGCGGAATTCGCGGGTGGAGGTGGACTCCATGCGCAGGATGCCCAGCTTATGGCGCACGAGAGGATGATCAACCACGTAGACGGCCATGCAGATCTCCTGTCAAGAGGTTGAAGTGATGATAATGGATTGTTTTTACTATAATTCTTAACTTGTTAAGCCTATGCCGTCAGTGAAAGCGTGTCAAGCCCGCACGACGCGGAACTTCCCTTCTTTTCTACGGTTCCCCGTCCCGGTTTACAGGCGCGGACTTTTGCGATAGCCGTTTACGCCGGGGCTGTTTCAAAACTCCCGCCAGGTAAAAACCCCGATCATTCACGCTGCCCGACGCCTGACGAGCAAAGCGCACTCAGAGCATCCGCAGTCTCTCAAAACGGATTTCCCGAAGGAGCGCCTGTGCGACGACATCATCTGCCCACCCCTTCCCTGCTCCTGGATGAAGCCCGTCTGCGCCGCAACATCGCCCGCCTGGACGAGCGTCTGCGCGCTCCGGGCGTGGCGTTGCGCCCGCACTGCAAAACCTGCAAAAGCATGGACGTGGCGCGGCTCTGCATGGTCTCCCCGCAGGGACCCATCACCGTCTCCACCCTGGCGGAGGCCGAATATTTCGCGGAACACGGCGTCACGGACATCTGCTACGCCGTGGGCGTCACGCCGGGCAAGCTGGCGCGCGCTCTGGCTCTGCGTCAGCGGGGCATACGCCTCTCCCTGCTGCTGGACAGCGCGGAGAGCGCCCGCCAACTGGCCGCCTTTGCCCGGGAGCGCAAACACATTTTTGATCTGCTGCTGGAAATCGACTGCGACGGCCACCGTTCCGGCCTGCGCCCGGACGACCCGGAGCTGACGGAGACCGCGGCCCTGCTGGCCGGGGCCGGGCAGAACCTGATGGGCGTGCTGACACACGCCGGTTCAGCCTACGATCTGCCCAATCCCGGTCCTGAGGTTTTCGCGGCCCTGGCCGAGCAGGAGCGCGGCGCGGCCGTGCGCGCGGCGCAACGCCTGCGCGAGGCAGGGCACGCCTGCCCGGTGGTCAGCGTGGGCTCCACGCCCACGGCTTTTTACGGCGAGAATTTCACGGGCGTCAGCGAAGTGCGGGCCGGGGTCTATATGTTTCAGGATCTGGTCATGGCCGGTCTGGGCGTCTGCCGCCCGGAAGACATCGCCCTGTCCGTGCTCTGCACGGTCATCGGCCGCCGGAAAGACAGCGGCAATCTGGTGGTGGACGCGGGCTGGATGGCTCTGTCGCGCGATACGGGCCTGCCGGGGCGCTTCGCCCGGGAGGGTTACGGTCTGGTCTGCGATGCCGACGGCAAGCCGCTGCCCGGACTGCGCGTGGCGGAAACCAATCAGGAACACGGCATCATCGCCGCGTGCGAGGGCCTGTGCCCGCCCCTGCCTGTGGGCACCCTGCTGCGCGTTCTGCCCGTGCACGCCTGTGCCACGGCCGCCGCTTTTGACGCCTACCACGTTTGCCGGGGGCAGGAAATCACGGCTGTCTGGCCCCGCTGCCGGGGCTGGTGATCCCGCGCCGGGGCACGTCGCGCCTCTCCGCTTCGCTTGCCTGGAACAGGCGATCATGCCAGAATAACAAACAAAACAATGGAGGGAGGATAGTATGCCAGCCACCGTCTATTATGCGGATATGCACAGCCGTTCACTTGAGGACAGCAAAATCGCCAAGGTGGCCCGCCTCTGCGACGCCGTGGGCCTGAAAAAAATCATCAAAAAAAATGACCTCACGGCCATCAAACTCCATTTCGGCGAATACGGCAACGACACCCATCTCAATCCCTCCCTGGTGCGCCAGGTGGTGGACAAGGTCATGGACGCCGGGGGCAAGCCCTTTCTGACGGACACCACCACCCTGTATTCCGGCAGCCGCCACAATGCCGTGGATCATCTTCAGACCGCCTATCTGCACGGTTTCGCCCCTTCGGTGGTGCGCGCCCCGGTCATCATAGCCGACGGCCTGTACGGCGAGAACGACGTGCCCGTGCGTATCAAGGCCAAGCATTTCAAGGACGTTCACATCGCCACTGAAATCCGTCGCGCGCCCTCCATGGTGGTGCTTTCGCACTTCAAGGGCCATGAGATGGCCGGTTTCGGCGGCGCCATCAAAAATCTGGCTATGGGCGGCGCTTCGGTACCCGGCAAAAAGGACCAGCACGCCACCCACGTGCAGGTGGACGAAAAAACCTGTGTGGGCTGCGGCAAGTGCGTCAAAGCCTGTCCGCAAAAGGCCCTGAGCCTGCGCAAGAAAAAAAGCCAGGTGGACGTGAACCGCTGCATCGGCTGTTTCGAGTGCATCACGGTTTGCCCGGTCAAGGCCATCAGCCTTGACTGGGCCACGGAAATGACCCCGTTCATGGAACGCCTGACCGAATACGCTTACGGCGTGGTCAAAGGCCGCCAGAAGCGGATCTGCTACATCAACTTCGTGCTCAACGTCACCCCGGACTGCGACTGCGTGGCCTGGAGCGACGCCCCCCTGGTGCCGGATCTGGGCATTCTGGCCTCCACTGACCCCGTGGCGCTGGATCAGGCCTGTTTCGACCTCGTGAACAAGGCCCCCAGCCTGGACCCGAAACTGGACGGCGACGCGCCCGACAAGTTCACGGCCCGCTGGCCCAACACCCGTGGCGACGTCCAGCTGAGTTACGGCGAGGAACTCGGCATGGGCAGCCGCAAATACAAGCTGGAAAAAATCTAGTACCGTGTAACGCTTAAAGTTGCACGGTACTAACCGCCGGGCGCAAGCCCGGCGCGGCGGCGAAGCCGCCGTGAGCGAGCTGAAAACCGCGTTTTCAGCGAAGCGATCTTACCACTTAAAACGAAGTTTTAAGTGGTACATGGTACTAGGGTCTGTTAACACTATAGAATTTTTGTTCGCCTGCAAGGAAGATAAACCTGCTTTGAGGGAGTGTACTCTTCCGAAAAGGCAGGTGAAATCTGACGCGGCAGGAGGGCAAAAAGGCATAGCGTTAACAGGCCCTAGACGGCAACACGCTGCCGGCGGCGGGTCTTGTCCGGCCCGCCGCTGTTTTTTGTTCCATCCCCCTACTGGAGCGCCTCCCATGTCCGGCCAGATCATCCTTCTTGTGCTCGGCGCGGCCCTACTGCACGCATCCTGGAACATCATCGTCAAAGGCGGGGACAACAAGCTTTTTGAATCCGCCATGAACGCCCTGGGCGGCGGTCTGGGCGCGCTCTGCATTCTGCCTTTCCTGCCCGTGCCGGACAAAAGCGCCTGGGGCCTCCTGGCGCTTTCCTGCTGCTGCCACCTGACGTATTACATCTGCATTGCCGAAGCCTACAAGGTGACGGACCTTTCCCTGGGCTACACCATCATGCGCGGCAGCGCGCCCATGCTCACGGCCCTGGTGCTCTGCTTTATGGGGGTTCCGCTGAGCCTCACCGGCTGGGGCGGCGTGTTGCTGCTCTGCTCGGGCATTCTGGCGTTGGCCCTGGAACAGAAATTCAGCCATAAAGCCAGCCTCAAAGGCATTCTTTACTCCCTGCGCACGTCTTTCGTCATCATGGGCTACACCCTTGCCGACGGCTACGGCGCGCGCGCCAGCGGCAACGGCGTGAGCTACACCTGCTGGATATTCTTCCTGAACATCTTTCCCCTGCACCTCTACGTGCTGTCCCGCTACGGCACGGAATACCTGCGCTACCTGCGCAAGCGGGCCGTGGTGGGCATCAGCGGCGGTCTGGCCGGACTGGGCTCCTACGGCATCGCCATCTGGGCCATGACCGTGGCCCCCATCGCCCTGGTGGCCGCCTTGCGCGAAACGTCAGTCATTTTCGGCATGATCATGGCTGTGCTGTTTCTGGGCGAAAAGCTTTCCGCCGTCCGCGTGCTGGCCATCCTGCTGGTCATGGGCGGGGCCATGATTCTGCGCATGGGTTGAGCCGCGCCCTGTGGACGGCTCACCGGCATGCGCGGCCCGTATTCTTGGGGAACGCCTCCCCGCGCGACTTGCATGCCTGCCGCAAAAAGTCCGTAGCGCGGCTGTCGGAATTCCGGCCCATTATGTTCTTTTTTTCATTCGCGCCGCATCCGATGCAAGCATTTAACACTTGGGCTGCTCTTGCGCGGCCGCGTCCCACATCCCCGCAGAGCTGTTCCGACCGGCGCCATATGGCCACAGCCGGTTCTGAACATTTCCATTGATGCTGTTCCTGCAAAAAGGCGAGTGCCTTGTGGCGCAAGCCGGGCGACGATCATCCCCCCAAGAAATGACCGGAAGGCAATCTCCCTGTCGGGACATACATGCATACGGACATGTCCAGGACGAATCGGCGTCGGCATTGCTGTTTGCCCGGAAAGCAGCTATGAGGGTACATAGAAAGAAAAAAAGTATCCGTGGCAGCTTGCTGGGCGCGTTTGCGGGCATCCGGCCAACAACAGCCCGCACGGACAAGTCGATTATGCATCACAAGTCAATATAGACTCGCAGCAAAATACGGCTTTGAAAGGAAATAAGTCAAAATCAACTCAACTCTTGACGCGGGAAATCCGCTCGCCTCACAGGCCCGGCGGAATAACCCGCCGCCATTGCACGGCATCCGGGCCATGTCCAATTTGGCACAAGGATTGCTTATATAGATTATCAATGGCCGCGCTTGGCACGTATCCGTTTTCCCCAGAATCCCGGCGCTGCCTTCAAAGAGAATACGGCGTCGCAGCACTTGAAAGTATGCCGCGCTGAAAATCACTGTTCAACGGCGACGAGGTCGTGCGGCCTTCAGCCGCCGTGAAGCCATGCCGTCTTTGCCCATACGGCTTGCAAGCCCTGCGGCTGCCTTTGCTTCATTGCAACGGCCGAAGCGGATTCGTCTGGGGACAAGTTACAGCGCTGTTTTCGAAAGTCCGCGCAGAGCGATTTGCCGTTTTCAAAGGCGGATCGTCCAGATAGAAGAATAGATAGTTATAAACCTACAGGATGGAGCGTAGTTCCAGATGGCAAAACGGCGTTGCCGACGCCCACGCTGAAAGCGTGTCGCGGCGTCCGCAGCGTATTCCGGCGCTTGGCCGGGCTTTACGGCCCCGTCCGCGCCGGAAAAAACACTGGCCCTAAAAACCAGACAATGAGCAGGAGGAAGCGCATGGGTGATTCAGAAAAGCACTGTCATGCGGGCGAGCGGCGTGAAGAACTTGAAAAAACGCTTCGCCCCGTCGAAGTGCTGGCCCTGGCTTTGGGTGCCATTGTGGGCTGGGGCTGTTTTGTGTTGCCGGGGATACGCTTTCTGCCCGATGCCGGTCCCATCGGAACAATCATCGCTTTCTTTGTTGGCGCGTTGTTCCAGTGCATTGTGGCTCTGAGCTACAGTTTTCTGATCAAACCCTACCCCGTGGCCGGCGGCGCGTTCGCGTACGCCTACGCGGGCTTCGGCACCAAGGGCGCCTTCATCTGCGGCTGGGCCCTGGTGCTCAGCTATATCTGCGTCATCGCGGCCAACGCCATGGCCATGATCCTCCTGACACGCTATCTCCTGCCCGGCGTTTTCGACGTGGGTTACCTCTATACTATCGCGGGCTGGGACATCAACGCGGGAGAGCTGGCCTTTGTTTCCGCGGTGCTGTTGCTGTTCGGCTGGATGAATTTCAGGGGTATGAGCGCAGCCAGCGCCATCCAGGTCTTTCTGGCCTTTGCCCTGACCATTGGTGTGCTGGTGTTGACCTTCGGCACCATCCAGGCCGAGACCTCCATCTGGAGCAATCTTGAGCCGTTCTTCGCCGAAGACCGCTCTCCCCTGGCCTGCGTGCTGATGGTGCTGGCCCTGACCCCCTGGCTCTACGTGGGCTTCGACACCATCCCCCAGACCGCCGAGGAATTCACCTTTTCCCCGCACAAGGCACGGGATCTGATGCTGCTTTCGATCATTTGCGGCGCCATTATCTACGCCCTTGTAACCCTGTGCGTGGCCGGGCTCATCCCTTACAAGGAGCTTTTGGCCCAGAATCACGCCTGGGCCACCGGCTGGGTAGCGGATCAGGTCTTCGGGCGCTGGGGCGGCGTGGCCTTGACTGTGCCGGTGCTGGCGGGCATTCTGACGGGCATGAACGGCTTTTTCATGGCCACCACCCGTCTGCTGTTCAGCATGGGACGCAGCAAATTCCTGCCCAACTTCTTTGCCTCTGTGCATCCCCGCTACAATACGCCCTGGAAGAGCGTGATCTTCACCTTGGCGCTCTGCCTCATCGTGCCGTGGTTCGGACGCGCCGCCCTGATCTGGATCGTGGACATGTCCGCCATCGGCACGGCGCTGGCCTACTTGTTCACCAGCCTGACCGCCTTCAAATATCTGGCCCAGAATCCTGACATCCCCGAAGCCCGCTGGGGCAAGCCCGTCTGCCTGATCGGCGCGGCCACTTCCATTATCTGCTTTATCCTGTTGGTCTTCCCCAGTTCTCCGGCGGCCATCAGCGTGCCGTCGTGGATCATGCTCTTTATCTGGGTGGGTCTGGGCGGCCTGTTCTATCTGAACAGACGTGAGGAGTTACTGCATATTCCCCATTCCCGGCTGCGCTACCTGCTGTTCGGCAAAAGCGATTATCCGGTGCTGTTCAAGGAAGCTGACGAAGAAGAGTCGGAACCTTCCGCCTCCGTTCAATAACCGACTTCCGCAAAACATTTTACCACACGGAGACGTCTATGCGGTTGAAAAAATGTCTCAGCTTGGTCCTGATGTCCCTCTTCTGTCTGGGCGCGGCCCTGCCCGCCGCAGCCGCCGACCTGGTCAAGGTTCCCACGGCCTGGTTGCCCGGTCAGGAAGCCTTCCCCATCTGGTACGCCAAGCAGCAGGGCTGGGACAAGGCCGCGGGCATCGACCTGCAGATCTACGCTTTTGATTCCGGCGCCGATGCCCTGCGCGCCTTCCCGGCCAAAAGCTGGATTTTCGGCGGCCTCGGTGCCGTGCCCGCCATGCTGGGCGCGTTGCGCTACAATATGAGCGTCATCGGCCTGGGCAACGACGAAGCCATGGCCAATGCGGTCATGGTGCGCGCGGACAGCCCCATCTTGAAAACCAAAGGCTACAACAAGGAATATCCCAATATCTACGGCAGCCCTGAAAGCGTGCGCGGCAAGACCATCCTCTGCACCCGCGTGACGTCCGCCGACTATGCCCTGCACCTCTGGCTGAACGCCCTGGGCCTCAAGGAATCGGACATCGTCCTCAAGAATCTGGAACAGGCTCCGGCCATGACCGCCTTTGACTACAACATCGGCGACGCCGTGGTGCTCTGGGCGCCCTTCACCTTCGTGGGCGACAAGCGCGGCTGGAAAACCGTGGGCACTCCCAAGGACCTGGGCAAGCATCTGCCCATCGTGCTGGTGGCGAATACCGCCTACGCCACGCAGTATCCCGACGTGACCGCGAACTTCCTTGCCCTTTATCTGCGCGGCGTCAACTGGTTGCAGACCGCCCCGCGCGAGGAGGTCGTCAAGCAGTTCCAGAAATTCTATCTGGACTGGGCCGGTCAGGATTACAGCACGGACCTGATCAACCTCAACTTCGACACCTATGAATTCTTCAACCTTGAAGCCCAGAAAAAGCTGTTCAGCACGTCGGCCGGCCCCAGCCAGGTACAGCAGTGGCAGAGCGAACTGGCCGAATTCTTCGCTTCCGTGGGCCTTATCACGGAGAAGAATCTCAAAGAAATTCAGGGCAGTTCCTATGTGACGTCCAAGTATATCGACATGGTCACGCCGCAAGCCGTGACCAAGCAGTAGCCAAACGCCTCAGGGCATAACCGTGTTTTCGCGCGAAACGTACTCCGGCGGGGTTGTCCCTGCCGGGGGCACGCGCCCGAACAAGAACAGATTACCTTTGAAACGTGTGGCGTTTCAAAGGGGTCATTCCGGCAAAAAACGCGGTTATCGCTGCTGTCGATCCCCGTACGCTTCCGTTGTCGCCAACGGGGACAGCCCTTCGGGCTGCCTTCGGTCGCTTTGCCCGAATCTACGCCGCTTCGCGGCGCGCCTCACCGTGTTCGGCGTTAGAGCATTTCAAAGTTGAAATGTTCTAGAGTGTTAAATGCTCTAAAGAAAAGCGGAGAGCCATATGCGTCTGCTGCTCACACTTTGCCTGGGTCTGTGCATCATCGCCATTCAGGTCGTTCTGGGGGTAAAGGCTTTCTTTCCCGACGCCTATGCCGACAAGACCGACGTGGTGGACGCCTTGATGGAGCAGAAAAAATCCATACTGGACCAGATTCCCCCGGTGGAGCTGGCTTGGGTCACCGAACATCCCGCCATTGTCGTGGGTGTGGACCCCAACTTCTACCCGCTGGAAATGTTCGACGAGCGGGGCCGCTACACCGGCCTTGGCGGGGATTACCTGCGTCTGCTGAGCAAGCTGACCGGCCTTGACTTCCGGGTGCGCAGGCTGACGGACTGGGCCAGCACGGAAGAGCAGGCCCGCCAGAAGCTCATCGACGTCTTCATGGCCGCGGCCAAAACGGGACGCCGCAGCGAATACATGCTGTTCACCACGCCTTACATCAACATGCCGGGCATCATCATGACCCGTCGCGGCAGCGGCCTGGACAAGATCGGCCTTGAGGATCTCAAGGGCAAAAAAGTGGCGGTGGTCAACAACTATTCCTGGCATGACTTCCTGAAGGAATTCCATCCTGAAATCATCGCCGTGCCGGTAACCAACACCCTGGAGGCCCTGCAACGGGTCGCCAGCGGCGAAGCCGATGCCGTCATCGACTATGAATTCAACCTGCTGGAAAAAATCCAGACCGGCGGCATCATGCAGATTCAGCCCGCCGGCAAGGTGGATTCCTCCTATGGCCACGCCATTGCCGTACGCAAGGACTGGCCGGAACTGTTCAGCGTGATTTCCACGGCCCTGGCCCGGATCACCCCCGCTGAACAGAAGATGCTGGCCCAAAAGTGGCTCCAGCAGGAACGGCCCGCCGGACAGGAACGCCATCTTCAGTGGATATTCTTCTTTGTGGTGGAATCCATTCTGCTCTGCCTGGCCTTGAACTGGCTCTGGCAGAATGAGCTGAAAAAGCAGGTGGCCCTGCGGACCAGGGAGCTTAAAGCCGAGCTGGCCGCCGCCAAACAGGCTTAACCGTATCTCCCCACAAGGCTTTGAAGCGGGGCGGAAGCGCGTGAGAAACGTGTTTCCGCCCCGCTCCGTTCAGGCCGGCTCAATCCAGGCCCAACTCCTTGCGTTTGCGCCAGAGCGTGACCGTGGTGATGCCGAGCAGGGCCGCGGCCTTGTCCATGCTCACGCCCAGGCCCAGCACCTTGCGGATCTGGGCCTCCTCCACCTCGGCCAGCGTCAGGATGCGTCCCTCATCCGCCGTTGCGCCCCCGCTCGCCGCGCCGCCTACGCCCTGCAGGGCCGGGGGCAGGTCGTCACGCCGCACCGCAGAACCTTCGGCCAGCAGCAGTGCGCGCTCCATGACATTGCGCAGTTCGCGGGCATTGCCGGGCCAGGCGTGGGCCAGCAGGGCGTCGCGCGCTTCGCCGGAAAGCACGGGAACCGCCTTTTCTCCGGCGGCCTGCCGCAAAAAACGTTGCGCCAGAGGCAGAATGTCCTCCCGGCGTTCCCGCAGAGGCGGCAGGCGGCATTCAAAAATGTTCAGGCGGTAATAGAGATCCTCACGGAAGCGCCCTTCAGCCACCAGACTTCGCAAATCCCGGTTGGTGGCCGCCAGCACCCGCACGTCCAGGCGCAGGGGCTTGTTGTCCCCCACCCGCTCAATGACCCGGTCTTCCAGAAAACGCAGCAGCTTGGCCTGGCTGGAAGGCGAGAGCTCGCCCACCTCGTCCAGAAAGAGCGTGCCCTCCTCGGCGGCCTCGAATTTGCCCGCCCGGTCGCGCACCGCGCCGGTAAAGGCCCCGCGCACATGCCCGAAGACCTCGGACTCGAACAGGGGTTCGGCGATAGCCGAACAGACCACTTCCACAAAGGGCTTGTCGCTTCTGGCTGAACAGCGGTGCAACTCGCGGGCCAGCGAAGTTTTGCCGGTGCCCGTTTCGCCCTGAAAAAGCACGGAAACGTCACTTTGCGCCAGCTTGTCCATCAAACGCTGCAAGTCCAGCGCGGCGGGAGAGGTCAATCCCTCAAACCAGCCGTGCCGCGCCTGCCTCAGGCGGGTGTTTTCCCGCCGCAGGCGCACCAGATCCCGGACCCGACGCAGCAGATGCTCCAGCTCTCCGGCGGAAAAGGGTTTGGGCAGATAGTCATATGCCCCGGCCTTGATGGCTTCCACCGCATTTTCATAGGAGGCGAAGGCCGTCATCAGCACGCAGATCAAATCCGGGCGACGCTCCAGCGCGGCGGCGGTCAGCTCCACCCCGCTCATGCCTTCCATGCGCATATCGGTCAGCAGCAGGTCGGGCGCCTGCTTCTCGACAGCGGCCAGCGCCGCTTCGCCTCCGCTTTCGCCCACGGCCCGACAACCCAGGCTTTTCAGGGTCAGCAGCAGAGTGCGCAGGATGGCCGCATCGTCGTCCACCACCAGGACGCTCAGTTCCGAGTCATCTCCGGTCATGCCCGTCCTCCGCCGGTTTCGGCCTCCTGCTCCGGCAGAGGCAGGCATACCGTAAAAATGGAACCGCCTTCCGGAGCGGGTGTGTAGTGCAATGTACCGCCGTGCCCTTCCACAATGGCCCGGCTGATGGCCAGACCGAGACCGGCGATGCTCAATCGCCGCCCGGCAGCGCGTCGATGCGAGAAGGGTTCGAAAAGGCGTCCGGCCAGCTCCGCGTCGATGCCCGGCCCGTTGTCCGCCACCCGCAAGGCCAGAAGGCCCTCCTCTTCCAGCTCCGCGCTTACCGTGACCGCGCCGCCCTCAGGCACGGCGCGCAAGGCATTGGACACAAGGTTGGAAAGCACCCAGGCAAAACGCTCCTGATCCAGGAACACAGGCGGAAGACCCGGCGCAACGTCGCAACGCAAGGCCACGCCCGCCTCGCGGGCCGCCGGTTCAAAGGGTTGCAGCCAGCGCGGCAGGCAGTCCCGCAGATCCAGCGGCGCGGGTCGCAGCTCCAGAGCGTGCGGGCTCATGCGGGCGATATCCAGAAACTGGGCCGCCACAGTGCGCAGACGCGCGGCATCCTCCCGCACGGTCGCCACCAGGGCGGACAGATCAGGGTCCGCCGCGCTTTCAGGCCGTCGGGCCAGCAAATCAGCGGCCAGCCCCAAAGATTGCACCGGCGTTTTCAATTCGTGGGAAATCCAATCCATCATTTCCGCGCGCAGGGCGTCGCGCCGCTTCTTTTCCGTGATTTCAGTGAGCAGAAAAACCTGCCCCAGGGTCTGCTTCGGCCCGGCCACGGCACGCGCCCCCCGGCCCGACTCCTCCACCACCCGCCTCCGGGCCGAGAACCAGCGCTCGCTCCCCGTGCCGCGCGCGTCGCCCGGCTGCTCCGGATCGGCGAGGGCGATGTCCCGGCTGCCGGTCAGACCACTGTGCAGAACGGCGCGCAGGGCCAGATAGTTGGGAGCCGTGCTTGAAAGATCCGCCCAGACTTTACCCAGCACATCCTTGGACGTGAGCCCGAGCAGCGCCAACATGCGGCTGCTGGCATGCTCCACCGCGCCGCCGGAGCCAAGCATCAGCACAGCGTCTTCAGCGGCGTCCAGCAGCACGGCCAACTTGTTTTTTTCCGCAATCAGGCGGCTCAGATTCACGGCGTCAAGCTGGCTGAGCCGCGCCCAAAGCCGTGTGAATTCCTCGAACAGAATACGCACTTCCAAGGTCTGCGGCGCGGGCAGGCGCAGAGGTTTGCGCAGGGGAGGACGGGCCTGAAGCACTTCGGCCGCGCGGCGCAGTGGATGGGCAATGCGCGCGGCAGTGGCGTCGGTCTGAAAAAAGGCCCAGAGCGTGCATGCCAGAAACAGGGCAACGCCCACCGTGAACACGATGTCGCGCCACCAGCGCCCCTCGGCGATCCTTTGCCGGATGCCATCCTCATTGAGGGCCACCAGAGCGTTGAGCTGCATGCGCACGTGATTGTAGCCCATATCCGCGTCTTCCGGCCCGGCAAGCAACAGTTCGCTCCAGCTCCGGGCCACGGCGTCCACCGCCGCCTGTTCACCCGTTTCGGTCACATTGGCCCGCGCTCCGGCCAGAGCCAGTTCAAACTCGGTCTGCCAGGCAGCGCGGTCCTTCCCGACATAGAGTTCCGGAAAACGCCAACCGGCCAGAGCCGTGGACATCTGCCTGGCCAGGGCCACGGAATCGTAATTCCGGCTCACCAGCGAGTCGGGCGCGCGCCCGGCAAAGAAAAAGCCCGTGCAAAGCAGCACGCCCACCAGACCAAAAGCCAATACCAGTTTGAGGGTGGCCTGGCTGATGCGCCGGTGCAAAGTGGGTAGAACTGTTATATCCATTGCCGTCAACTGGTTAGATGCTTTTTATGCTTTACATTTCCGCCTGGGGACATAATTCACACAGGAAGATCCGACTTTTCCGCATCAAACCTCTCTGGGAGTCAGATTGACGATATGCACGTCCACTCCCACCGCGTCATACAAAAAATTGAGGATAAAGGATCCGCGCAGGCGTTCGCGCAACGGCGTCAGGCGGGACTTGCCGAAAAAGGCATGCCGCACATTGCGGGCGCTGGCAAAATTGACCAGAGTTTCGGCCACGTCCTCGCCCTCCAGCTCCACCACCTCGGCCCCCAGACGCACGGCCAGTTGCAGGTTGTTCTGCAGGCCCCGCTGCACGGCGGCATTGATCCGCTCTGGGCTCTCCCGCTGCCGCTGCACATAGACAACATAGCAGCGCGATCCCATCTGGCTCGCCAGGCGCATGGCCTTGCGGATCAGGGTTTCCGCGTCCGTGGGGTTGGAGCTGATGGCCACCATCACAGCCTCGGCGGCATGGCCTTCCGCCTCCGGCGAAAGCAGGGCCTGGGCCTCGATTTTGCGCATCTGGTCGCCCGAGGCTTCGCGCAGGCAGAGTTCGCGCAAAAAGGAAAGGTTTTCGTAACTGAAAAAATTCCGCAAAGCCCGTTCGGCCTGTTCAGGCTTGTATATCTTGCCCTGGCGCAGGCGCTCGCGCAAATCCTCCTTGGAAACGTCCACCGTAACCACCTGGTCCGCGCGGGCCAGAAAAGCGTCGGGCAGGCGCTCGCGCACGGCCACGCCCGTGGCTTCCTGCACCCTTTCGGCCACGGATTCCAAATGCTGCACGTTGAGGGTGCCGATGACGTTGATGCCGTGGGAGAGGATTTCCAGAACGTCCTGGTAGCGTTTTTCCCTTTGAGAGCCGGGCGCGTTGGTGTGCGCCAGTTCGTCCACCAGGGCGATCTGGGGAGCGCGACGGATCAGGGCTTCCACATCCATTTCGGGAAAAGCCGCTCCGCCCTGACTGACGCGCAGGGGCGGCAGGGTTTCGATGCCTTCCAGAAGGGCCAGGGTGTCGGGCCGCTCGTGCGGCTCAACATAGGCGGCCACCACGTCAAAGCCCTGCCGCAACAGATTGTGGGCCTCCTGAAGCATGGCGCAGGTCTTGCCCACGCCCGCCGCATAGCCCAGATATATTTTGAGCGAACCTTCGCGCTTGCGCGCCAGCACGTCCGAAAATTCCCGCATAGCGCCCCCGGATATTCCGAGTTTCACTACCGCGGAGGGGCGGGTGCCGGCCCGTCCCTCCGGTCTTCATGTCCAGAGCAGATCAGCGTTGAGATGCCGCATCAACGGCCGGGTCGGAAAGGAAACCTTCCGGGCCGGATTTCAGTCTATCCGACCTCCCGACCCCGGACAAGGCTGCTTACCGTCCCTGCTCCAGCGGAGCGGACATGCTCCCGGCGTCAATCGTGCCGCTTAGATGGTCCAGAGCCATATTCAGCTTGAGCACATTGACCAGGGGCGCGCTGTTCAGCACGCCGCCGGGCGTTTCGGCCAGGCTGTCCGCCAATTCCACCACGTCCGAAGGTTCCAGGCCGCGCGCGCGGGCCACGCGCTCCGCCTGCCAGTGCGCGGCTTTCAGGGTAATGTGCGGATCCATGCCGCTGCCCGAGGCCGTGACCAGGTCCGCCGGAACCTTGCGTTGCGGCGTGGCCTCCAGGCTTTTCAGGCTTTCCAACGCGCGTTCCCGCAGGGCGTCGCCCGCCGGAGAGAGATTGCTGCCGCCCGTGGCATTGGCGGCATAGTCCACGGCCGAGGGGCGCGGCCAGAAATATTCCGGCCTGGTGAAAGCCTGGGCGATCTGCGCGCTGCCCACCACCTGACCCCGCTCATTGAGCAGCAGGGAGCCTGCGGCGGTCCAGGGCGTGAACGTCCGCCCCACGGCCAGGATGACCAGAGGATACAGCACGCAGAGGATCACAGCGGATACCAGCATCAGGCGCAGGCAGGCCGCGAACTGCGCGCCCCAATTTCCCGTAAGTTCAGTCGTCATGACATTCTCCTCAATCATTGTCGGACATCAGGCCAGGCCCAGACCGGCCAGCAGCATGTCAATAAGCTTGATACCCGCGAAAGGCACCAGAATGCCGCCCAGCCCGTAGACCAGCAGGTTGTGCCGCAGCAGGCTCTCCGCGCTCTTGGGGCGGTACTTCACGCCCTTGATGGCGATGGGAATGAGCAGCGGAATAATGATGGCGTTGAAGATCAGGGCCGAAAGCACCGCGCTTTGCGGCGAGGCCAGCCCCATGATGTTCAGAGCCGAAAGCTGCGGAATGGCCAGCATGAACATGGCCGGAATGATGGCGAAATACTTGGCCACGTCGTTGGCGATGGAGAAGGTGGTCAGCGCGCCTCGGGTCATGATCAGCTGTTTGCCGATTTCAATGATTTCAATAAGCTTTGTGGGGTCGCTGTCCAGATCCACCATGTTGCCGGCTTCCCTGGCGGCCTGGGTGCCGGAATTCATGGCCACCCCGATATCCGCCTGGGCCAGGGCCGGGGCATCATTGGTGCCGTCGCCCATCATGGCGATAAGCCGACCTTGGGCCTGTTCCCTCCTGATGTAGTTAAGCTTGTCCTCGGGCTTGGCTTCAGCGATGAAGTCGTCCACGCCGGCTTCCATGGCAATGGCCTCAGCCGTGAGCGGATTATCGCCCGTGACCATGACGACGCGGATGCCCATGGCCCGCAACCGGGCGAAGCGACCGTATATGCCCGGTTTGAGCACGTCTGCCAGCGCGACCACGCCCAGCAGTTTGCTGTTGTGCAGCACCACCAGCGGCGTCGCGCCGCTGCGGGCCACGGTCGCCACCAGACTGGAGAGGCCGTCCGGCAGAGCCTTGCCTTCCTTGGTCAACAGCCGTTCGATGGCATCGGGCGCGCCCTTGCGGTACAGGTTGCCGTCGGGCAGTTCCAGGCCGCTCAGACGGGTCTGGGCCGTAAAGGGAATGACCCTGGCCCCCGCCGTCGCATCCGCTTCCTGCGGAGCCTCGTCGGCCAGCATCTTTCCGCCCAGTTCAACAATGGACTTCCCCTCCGGGGTCTGGTCGCCGAAAGAGGCGTACATGGCCGCACGGGCCAGTTCCAGGGGTTTTACGCCCGGCAGGGGAAAGAATTCCGACGCCTGGCGGTCGCCCATGGTGATGGTGCCGGTCTTGTCCAGCAGCAGAGTGTCGATGTCCCCGGCCAGCTCCACGGCCTTGCCGCTCTTGGCAAGCACATTGGCCGCCAGGGCCCGGTCCATGCCCGCCAAACCGATGGCCGCCAGCAGCGCGCCGATGGTGGTGGGGATCAGGCAGACCAGTAGCGAGATCAGCCACGGAATGGGCAGCTCGACATTGAAATAGCGGGCCATGGGCCAGAGCGCGCCGGTCACCAGTACGAATGCCAGGCTCAGACCGGCCAGCACCACGGTGAGCGCCAGCTCATTGGGCGTCTTCTGACGCGCCGCGCCTTCCACCAGGGCGATCATCCTGTCCAGGAAGGACTGGCCGGGCAGGGCCGTGACCCGGATCAGGATGACGTCCGAAAGCACCCGCGTACCGCCGGTGACGCCGGAACGGTCGCCGCCCGCCTCGCGTACCACGGGCGCGGATTCGCCGGTTATGGCCGACTCGTCCACGCTGGCCGCGCCTTCCACCACTTCGCCGTCCACGGGAATGACTTCCCCGGCTTCCACTTTGACCAGGTCGCCCTGGCGCAACTGGTCGGAATAGACTTCCACCAGCTTTTCGCCTTCCAGTTTCCGGGCCAGGGTACGGGCGCGGGTGAGTTTGAGGCTGTCGGCCTGGGCCCGGCCTCTGGCCTCGGCCAGGGCTTCGGCGAAATTGGCGAAAAGCACGGTGAGCCACAGAACGAAGGCCACGGCCAGGGTATAGGGCACCGGCAGCAAGGCTGGCCCCTGCCCGGTTACGTCCAGAATCAGGGTCAGGGTGGTCAGGGCCGCTCCGATTTCCGTGACGAACATCACCGGATTTCGGATCATGGCCGCGGGATTGAGCATTGCAAAGGCCCGTCCGAGCGCCGTGCGCACCAGACCGGCCTCAAAAAGAGAAGCCTTGCGTCCGGCGCGGCGGGACAGTTTGGCCTGCGCTGTCTGATAATTCATTGCGGTATCCATTATGTCTTTCTCCACAGTAGCTATTCTCAGCGCCTAACGCATGACGGACAAATGATCGGCGATGGGCCCCAGCACGGCCACGGGCATGAAGAGCAGCGCGCCCACGATGAGCACGCATCCCAGCAGCACGCCGCCGAAGAGCAGCGTGTCGGTGCGCAGCGTGCCCGCGGTTTCGGGCGCGGGCGTCTTGGCCGCCAGGGAGCCGACCATGGCCAGGGGCAGAATGATCGGAATATAGCGGGCCAGCAGCATGACCAGGCCGGTGGCGATATTCCAGGGCACGGTGTTGTCGCCCAGGCCCTCGAAGCCGGAGCCGTTATTGGCTGCCGAGGAGGTGAATTCGTACAGAATTTCGGAAAAACCGTGGAAGCCCGCGTTGGCCACGGTATCCGCGCCCCAGGACGTGGCCGCGAACAGGGCTGTGCCGCCCAGGATGAAGAAGGGATGGGCCAGAATAGCCAGCAGAGCCAGCTTCATCTCGCGTGTTTCCACTTTGCGGCCCAAGTATTCCGGCGTGCGCCCCACCATCATGCCGCTGATGAACACGCCTACGATGATGTAAAGGAACATATTGATGAAGCCCACGCCCACGCCGCCGAAGACCACGTTGAGCCACATGCCGATCATGGGCATGAGCCCGGCCAGCGGGTTCAGGCTGTCGTGCATGGCGTTGACCGAACCGTTGCTGGTGGCCGTGGTGATGATGCTCCAGGCCGGTCCCCCGCTGGTGCCGTAACGCAGTTCCTTGCCTTCCAGATTGGAGCTGTTCTCAATATCCAGGCCATGGAAGGCGGCGGACGGCACGCTTTCAAAATATACGGCGCAACCCAGCTTGACGCAGAGCAGGCTCAGCATCACCGCGAAAATCACGGCCGCATGCTTCATGCGGCCCGTAAGCCGCCCGAACATCCAGACACAGGCCATGGGGATGACGATGATGGACATGGTCTCGATGAAGTTTGTGAAAAAGCTCGCGTTTTCAAAAGGATGCGTGGAGTTTGGCCCGAAAAAGCCGCCGCCGTTGGTGCCCAGTTGCTTAATCGTCACAAAAGCCGCTACCGGGCCACGGGCAATAATCTGCTTGGCCCCCTCCAGGGTCTGGGCGACCACGGAGCCGTCAAACGTCATGATCACGCCGCCCAGCACCAGCATGCCGGCCGTGACCAGGCAGAGGGGCAGCAGCACCAGAAAGGTGGCCCGCATCACGTCGGCGTAAAAATTGCCCATCAGCACCTTGCCGGACAGGCCGCGCGCCAGGGCCGCCAAGCAGGCCAAACCCGTGGCCGGAGTCAGGTATTGCAGAAACATCAGGGCGAACTGTCCGATATAACTGAGCGCCTGTTCGCCGGAATAGTGCTGCAAATTGGTGTTGGAGGTGAAGGAAGCCGTGGTGTTGAAGATCAGGCTGCCCTCCAGAGCGCCCTTGCCGTCGGGATTGAGCGGCAACCACTGCTGCGTGCCCAACACCAGGTAAATGAACGTAAAAATCAAGGCGTTGAACAGCAACATCGACAAAGCATACTGCTTCCAATTCTGTTGCCCTCTGACAACATTGCCGCCGCACTTCACAAACAGGTTTTCGACGGCACGCCGGAAGCCGCGATCCGAAACCGGATCGCTCATGGCCCAGGTCGCCATCTTGCCGATGGGCCAGGACACGACGACGCAGAGCGCCACCAGCAGAAACACATACAGCATGGCCGCCTTCTCCTACAGTTTTTCCGTATTCAGAATGACCCAGACGAGATAGGCAATGCAGAACAGCAATGCCAGCCCCGAAACATACAACATGATGCTCTCCATTTTCTTCTTACAATTTGGCACAGGCCAGGGTCAGCAGGGCCATACCGGCGAAGACGGTCAGCCCCAGCGCTAAACAGATGACAAACATGATTCCTCCTTACGTCAGTGATCGCGCCCGGCGTCGGCCCGGCGCGTCTCCACTCTGAGCAAGGCTTGTACCAAACATAATTTATGTTGTATTTCAAATAGATATAATTTCTCCGGCGTGGAAAAATCTTACATTTTGTAACCTCCGATGAAGTCTGGATTACAAAATGTAAGGCGGTTGGAAGCGTCACGGGGGAGACGAAGGAAAAGATCCGGCACTATTGAAAACGCAAAACGCGCGTCGCCCACAAGGGACGACGCGCGTCGGGAAACAGAATGAGAAAGCTGATCGGTCTAAGCAGATTGCCTTTGAAACGCTATACGTTTCAAAGGAATCATTCCGGCAAAAAACGCGGTTTTTTCCGGAATCCACGCCGCGTTGCGGCGCGCCTCACCGTGTTCGGCGTTGGAGCATTTCAAAGTTGAAATGCTCTAAATGCAGATTGCCTTTGAAACGCTGCCGCATTCAGGCACAACCCCCTAAGGGGCGTCAGGCAACAACGGCAGCTTGGTCGGCGACGAAATGGTCACGCTGTGATGCACGCTGGCCTTGCCGTCGGCGGGCACCTTCACTTCCCAGAAGAGCATATGCTTCTTCTCGTCCTTCTGGGAGGGCGGGGTATCGTCATAGCTCACACTGACGCTCTGGTCCACGATCATGGGAGCCGGACGCTCCAGACGCACGGTCAGGGCCTTGGAGTGGCTGTTGGTCAGAGTGTAGGTCCAGGCCCAGGTCCAGTTCTTGCTTTTGTCGATAAAGCCGCTTTCGCCGCGCTTTCTGCTGTCCGCCGTGGTGGTTACGCTGACGCGCGGGTCCGCGCCGAAGAAAAGGGTGGCCTCGCCGCCGCGCGGGCGGAACAGGCCCTGGCCCACGCTCTGGCCGTCCACGCTGTATTCCGCCTGACCTTCCGGCCAGGCCTGCTGCGGCGGCAGAACATATTTAGCCATCAGCCAGACGCGGCTGTCGCCCACGCTGGGCCGGGCCAGCCATTGCAGGGGGGCCTTCCAGGCGTCGGCGGTGATCAACAGGCGCGAACGGCCTTCGGGCAGGCCACGCGCGGCCAAGGTCCAGGTGGCATACACGCCGCTGGCGTCCAGGTCCACCGGCGCGTTGGCCTGCGCGGGACCGTCTTCAGCGGCCAGATCCATGGTAGCGGCTTTGCGCGGGGCCATCATAACCATGGGCACGGGCTTGGGCTCCGGCTTGGGGGAGGAATCCACCACCCAGCGCGGCAGGGGGGCGGGCTCGCGCGGGCCGTTGCCGCGCGTCGCCAGGGTCAGCTTGGTATTATGCCAGTCCATGCCCGTGAACTGCCAGACCTCGGCCATGAGCCGCACGTCGATGATATCGCCGTCGCCCTTTTCCGGCTGGGCATTGAAATTATAGATCGGCTGCCAGCCGCAATTGCTCAAGGTATAGCTGTAGCGGACGGGCAGTTTCTCCACGCCGGATACGGCCTTTTGCAGGGTGACGCTGATCCGCTGCCCCAGCTCCGGGCTGGCGGGCAGACGTTCCAGTTCCTGCTGCAAGAGCTTCAGGCGGCGTTCCAGATCCGCCTGTTCCCGGCCCAAGGCGGGAATCACATCCTGCATTTTTCTTTCGCGCTGTTCCAGCTCCTGCAGGGTGATGGTTTCCGGCTTGGCCTGCCAGAGCGCCAGTCGCGCGCTCACGGCGGTCAGCTGCCCGGCCAGGCGGGCGCGTTTGGTCAACAGATCCTCGCGCAGCCGGGCCAGGCCGCCGTCCTGTTCCAGGGGCTGCGGCGCGGCGCTCCAGCGGGCCACGCTCTGGCCGGGCACGGCCAGTTGCAGGTTCTCCGCGTCGCCGGGAATCACAAACTGCAGCACGCTCACGCCGTCTTTGGTCGTGACCGGCGCGTTTTCCTCCACGTCAAGCAGTCCGCCGCCGGGCGACAGCAGGGCTGAAACCGGATTGGCCAACGCGGCCGGGGCGTTTTGAACCTCCGGGGCGTTTTCGGCGGCCGCGGCCTGCCCGGCAAGGAACAGGCAAAACAGCTGGCCCAAAAGAAGGCCTGACAGCAGGCCCCGGGACAAAATGCCGGGCCGCCGCCATACCATTGTCATAGTCGTATACATTGATCCTCCACGGCTTCCGCCGCCGCGCCCGGCCTTTTACAGCCAGACGCCGAACGGGCCGTCATCGTGTCAGTTTGCGGAATTTGAGTCGATGCGGCGTCTCGGCATCCTTGCCCAGGCGCTTTTTGCGGTCTTCCTCATACTCCGTGAAATTGCCTTCAAAAAAAGCTACGCTGGAATCGCCTTCAAAGGCCATGATGTGGGTCGCCACACGGTCCAGAAACCAGCGGTCATGGCTGATAACCAGCACGCAGCCCGCGAAGTTGTCCAGGGCGTCTTCCAGGGCGCGCATGGTGTTCACGTCAATGTCGTTGGTGGGTTCGTCCAGCAGCAGCACATTGGCCCCGGACTTGAGCATGCGGGCCAGATGCAGGCGATTGCGTTCGCCGCCGGAGAGCATGTCCACCTTTTTCTGTTGATCAGCGCCGTGAAAATTGAAGCGTGTGCAATAGGCCCGCGCGTTGACTTCGCGCCCGCCGAGCCGGATGGTCTCCTGCCCGTCGCTGATCAGCTCATAGACGGTCTTGCCGGGCGTAAGCGATTCACGCCCCTGGTCCACATAGGCGAACTCCACGGTTTCGCCCACGCTCAGGCTGCCGGAATCCGGCTTCTCCTGCCCCACCAGCATCTTGAACAAGGTGGTCTTGCCCGCGCCGTTGGGGCCGATGATGCCCACAATGGCGCCCGCCGGAATCAGGGCCTCGGCTTTGTCCATGAGCAGCCGGTCGCCCATGCTCTTGCTCACGTCCTTGAGCTCGATGACGCTCTTGCCCAGGCGCGGTCCCGGCGGAATGTAGATTTCCAGATCAGGGGCGCGCTTTTCGCTCTCATGCGAAAGCATGGCCTCGTAGGCGTTGATTCTGGCCTTGCCCTTGGCATGACGGCCCTTGGGCGACATGCGGATCCACTCCAACTCGCGGGACAGGGTTTTCTGGCGCTCGGCCTCGGTCTTTTCCTCACCGGCCAGACGTTTCTGCTTCTGCTCCAGCCAGGAGGAATAATTGCCCTTCCAGGGGATGCCCCGGCCCCGGTCCAGTTCCAGAATCCAGCCCGCCACATTGTCCAGAAAATAACGGTCGTGGGTCACGGCGATGACCGTGCCCGGGAAGGTGGACAAATAGCGCTCCAGCCAGGCCACGGACTCGGCGTCCAGGTGGTTGGTGGGTTCGTCCAGGAGCAGAATGTCGGGATTCTGGAGCAGCAGGCGGCAAAGGGCCACGCGGCGGCGTTCGCCGCCGGAAATCTGCTCCACCGGCATGTCGCCCGGCGGGCAGCGCAGGGCGTCCATGGCCATTTCCAGGCGGGATTCCAGATCCCAGACGCCCTTGGCGTCCATCTGCTCCTGCACTTCGGCCTGCCTGGCGATGAGGGCGTCCATCTCCTCCGGCTCCATGGGCTCGGCGAATTTGGCGTTGATTTCCTCAAACTCCCTGGCGATGGCCGCGAGGTCGCTGACGCCCTCCTCCACCACTTCGCGCACAGTGCGCGTTTCACCGGCCAGGGGCTCCTGCTCCAGATAACCGATGGTATAGCCGGGGGCCAGCACGGTTTTGCCGTCAAAGGCCTGGTCCACACCGGCCAGAATTTTCAACAGGCTGGACTTGCCCGCGCCGTTGAGGCCCAGCACGCCGATCTTGGCCCCGTAAAAATAGGAAAGCGAAATGTCTTTCAGCACTTCCTTCTGGCCGTGGCGCTTGGACACGCGGATCATGGAATAAATAATCTTGTCCGGTTCGTTGCTCATAGGCTCCTCAGAGTCTGGGACCACGGCGCGCGGGCGGGTAATAGCTTACGGCGCGTCCGTCTGGCCCGGATGTAAAGAATCATGATAGCCGGGACCAGAACGATTTTCAAGCCGACCGCCCGGACATGGGCGGCTCGATGCCGCCGGGCCGTATCGCCCGCGCCGGAAAACCCGCGCGAGGACGGCAATTTTGCCGGACCCGACGGCCTTTTTCCCGCCCGCTCTTGCCATCATTCGCGCTCTCTGCCAGTATGCGGAGCACGTTTTTTTGCGCGTTCTCCCCCCTTTCCCCAAGCAGCCGGAGGGCTCTTTTGCCGCGCCTCGCACACAGGTTCAGCGCCCTTGTCACCCGTTTCATGGGCGCCATCATCATCGCCTGCTCGGCCCTGGCCCTCTGGAGGCCCGGACTGTTCGCCTGGGTGGCCCCACATGTGGCCCCGCTGCTGGGGGTGATCATGTTCGGCATGGGCATGACCTTGCGCTGGGAAGATTTCAGCCATGTTTTTCTACGGCCGCGCGACATTGTTCTGGGTCTCGCGGCCCAGTTCGGCTGCATGCCTCTGCTGGCCTTTCTGCTCTGCCGCCTCTTCCGCTTGCCGCCGGATCTGGCCATGGGCGTCATTCTGGTGGGCGCCGCGCCGGGCGGCACGGCCTCCAATGTACTGACCTTCATCGCCCGCGGCGACGTGCCCTATTCCGTGGCGCTCACCGCCGTAGCCACCTTCCTGTCTCTGGGCCTCATGCCGCTGCTGACCTGGCTGCTGGGCGGCGTCTGGGTGCCGGTGGATGTGTGGGGACTGTTTCTTTCCATCGTCAATATCGTTTTGCTGCCGGTGCTGCTGGGCCTGACCGCCCACCGTTTCTGCCGCCCCCTGACGCAAAAGGCTCTGCCCTTCCTGCCCCTGCTCTCGTCCCTGGTCATCACCCTGGTGGTGGCCGGGATCATCGCCGTCAACGCGGAGCGCATCCTGCACGCCGAAGCCTCCGTGTTTCTGGTGGTTATTGTTCATAATCTGCTGGGCCTGGCCCTGGGCTACATCCTGGCCCGCGCCTGGAACCTAGGCGAAAGCCGCGGCCGGGCCCTCTGCCTGGAAGTGGGCACACAGAATTCAGGTCTGGCCACGGCGCTGGCCCTGACGCATTTTTCACCGACCTCGGCCATTGCCGGAGCCCTGTTCAGCGTCTGGCAGAACATTTCCGGGGCGCTGCTTTCCAACTATTTTCACACCCGCCCGCTCGGCGCGGCAACAACAAAGGAGCAGGCATGAACAGCCGCTTCCTCCCCATTCTGGGCGGCACCATGATTGTGGCCGGTACGGCCATCGGCGCGGGCATGCTGGCCCTGCCCATGATTTCGGCGGGCATGTGGTTTTACTGGTCCGTGGGCCTGCTGCTGGTCTCCTGGTTCTGCATGTTCCGCTCCAGCCAGGCCATTCTGGAAGTCAATCTGCATTTTGAACCCGGAGACAGCTTCCACACCCTGGTGCGTGAGCTGCTGGGCCCGTTCTGGAGCACGCTCAACGGCCTGGCCGTGGCTTTTGTGCTCTACACCCTGGTATACGCCTACGTCAGCGGCGGCGGTTCCGTGGTCCAGCAGAGCCTCGCGCCCATACTGGGCAGCACGCCGCCCCGCCTGCTCTCCAGCCTGCTCTTCGCCCTGTTGCTCACAGTCTGCGTCTGGTGGAGCTCCAAGATGGTGGACCGCCTTTCCGTGCTGCTCATGGGCGGCATGGCCCTGTCCTTTCTGCTCTCCATCAGCGGCATGATCGGCCATATCCGCCTGGACACCCTGCTGGACGCCAAGGGCGGCGGCGGCCGGGCCATCTTCATCTGGGGAGCTGTGTCCACCTATCTGACCTCGTTCTGTTTCCACGCCTCTGTGCCGAGCCTGGTCAAATACCTGGGCAAGGAACCCCGCACCATCAACGCCTGCCTGCGTTACGGCACGCTCATCGCCCTGGTCTGCTATCTTTCCTGGATCGTGGCGGCGGACGGCAACATCCCCCGCGAGCACTTCAAGGCCGTCATCGCCGCCGGGGGCAATGTGGGCGATCTGGTGGCCGCCGCCGGGAACAATCTGAACAGCGTCGTCCTGCGCCTGCTGGAAGCCTTTTCCCTGTTGGCCGTGGCCACGTCCTTTCTGGGCGCGGGCCTGGGCCTTTTTGACTACATGGCGGATCTGTGCAATTTTGACGACAGCCGCCTGGGACGCACCAAAACCCTGTTGATCACCTTTGCGCCGCCCATGCTCTGCGGCCTGATCTGGCCGGACGGCTTTTTGCCGGCCATCGGCTGGGCCGGGCTGGCGGCCTCCATCTGGTCCGTAATCGTGCCCGCCCTGCTCCTGAGGGCCGGGAGACGACGGTTCGCCGCGCACGGCTATGCCGCGCCGGGCGGCGCGCTGCTTGTGCCTCTGCTGCTGTTGTACGGCATTCTTGTGGCCGTCTGTCATACGCTTTTTGTCTTCAAACTCTTACCCATGTATCAGTAAAGGAGAAGGTCATGAAAAAGGAAGTCGTCAGCACCGATAAAGCGCCCGCCGCCGTTGGCCCCTACAGCCAGGCCATTCGCGCGGGGGACATGCTTTTCCTTTCCGGCCAGGTGCCTCTTGATCCGGCCACGGGCAAGCTGGTGGAAGGCGGCATTGAGGAACAGGCCGCGCGAGCCTGCAAAAATCTGGCCGCCGTCCTGGAATCCCAGGGCCTCAGCCTGGACAATGTGGTCAAAACCACGGTCTTCCTCACCGACATCAGCAAATTCCCGCTGGTCAACGAAGTCTACAAGCAACACTTCAAGGCTCCCTGCCCGGCCCGTTCCTGCGTGGAAGTCAGCGCCCTGCCTCTGGGCGTGCAGGTGGAAATTGAAGCCATCGCCGTGGCGTAAATTCCGCCCAGCCGACTGACCTCAAACCCGGTTTTCCAGCGGGCGGAAGAGCCGTTGCGCTTTTCCGCCCGCTCCGTGCCAGCGCGGCTTCGCGTTGAAATCGGATACATTTACGCCGACGCGGCCCTCACCTCTTCCCTCATGCCCGCTTCTTTCCCATGCTGCATATCCTCGCCACCAGCCTCTCGCTTTACGTCATTGTCCGCCTGATTCTGCCGCTGCGCCTGCCGCTCTGGCTCAAGCTCGTTCTCAGCCTGCTGGTGGTGCTTGTCGCGCTGAAGCTCTACTTTTTCCGCATGGCCTTCGGCACCATGATGCCGGAGCTGCCGCGCTGGCTGACGGCCGCCACGGGCGTGCTGCACGGCTCGCTGATCCTGCTGATCATCCTCTGCGCATTGCGCGACGCCCTGCTGCTGGCCCTGTGGATGGCGCGCAAAGCTCTGCCGCATGTGCCGACGCTGCCGTTTTCCAACGGTGAATGGGCCTCGGCTCTGCTGGCGCTTTCCCTGCTTCTGAGCGCCGTGGCCGTCTGGCAGGCATTGCGCGTGCCGGACATCCACAAGCTCAGCCTGACCCTGCCCCGGCTGCCGCAAACCCTGAACGGCCTTCGTATCGTCCAGCTTTCGGATCCGCACATCAGTTCCGGATTTCCACGGGACTGGGTCCAAGCCGTGGTGGACAAAACCAACGCGCTCAAGCCGGATCTGATCGTGATCACCGGCGATCTGGCCGACGGCCCGCCCGCCTGGCGAAGCGGTGATCTCGCACCGCTGGCGGACTTGCGCGCGCCGCTGGGCGTGTTTTCCTGTACGGGCAATCATGAATATTACTGGGGCTACCAAGGCTGGATGACGAAAAGCCGCGAGCAGGGCATCAGGCCCCTGGAGAATGCCCATGTGGTTCTGGAAACTCGGGGCCAAAAGTTGGTGCTGGCGGGCGTCACCGACCAGGCCGCCCCGGCCTTCGGCCTCCCCGGCCCGGACATGCGGCGGGCCCTGGAAGGCGCGCCCCGAAACGCCGCGCGCATCATGCTGGCCCACCGGCCCCGCCTGGTGGAGCAGAGCGCTCAGGAAAACGTGGATCTTCAGCTTTCCGGCCATACCCACGGCGGGCAGTTATTCGGGGTCAACCAAATTGTCGGCTGGTTCAACGACGGCTTTCTCGCGGGAACCTATCATGCGGGACGCACTTTGCTGTATGTGAGCCCCGGCAGCGGCCTGTGGACGGGCTTTCCCCTGCGCCTGTTCGTGCCCTCGGAAATCACGGAAATCACGCTGCGCAGCGGAAAGAACGGATAATCTCCCTGAAAGCATACGGGAACCGGCGTACATCCCCCTTGCCATTTTCCGGTCTTTGCAAAATAGTGAGTTATGTTCGCTTCCGGCTGAAAACGGGAAAAGGTCACGCAGATGGAAAAAGAATGGTCTGAAAGCCGGGCGGGGCGTTTTGCCCTGAGCCTGCAAATGCGCCTGCTGCAACAATGCCTGGCGGCGTGGCCGAGGCGGGGCAAAAGCCTTTTGGAAGTCAACTGCGGCGAAGGCCTGTTCCTGTCCCTGCTCTGGGAATGCGGCTTTGACGTGACCGGCACGGAGCTGACGCCCGCCCTGCGGACGCGGGCCGCGGCCAATGCCCCCGCCGGAACCGAAGTGGAAGCGGCTGCGGATGACCATCTTCCCTTTGAGGACAATGCCTTTGACTGGGTCGTTCTGCATGTGACGGCCGCCGACGGCGACGGCCTCGCGGCCAGCGCGCGCGAGGCCTTGCGGGTGGCGGCGCGGGGCCTTACCGTCACCTTCTGGAATGCCGCGTCCCTGCCCTGGCTCTGCCGACGCCTGAGCGGCCACAAAACAGTCTGGCCCGAACCGGCCTACTGCTGGTGGGGAATCTGGCGGCTGCTCAAGGCGTTCAAGGCCGGTCGCCTGACCGGCCTGAGCACTCTGGCCGGTCCGATCCGCACCTGGAACAGACAATGCGCCGCCGCGCCCTGCAATGCCTGGCTGCGCGGCCTGCCCGTGGGCGCCTGGGGCGCCATCCGTCTGGATCTGGTGCCGCTCAAACCGGTGACGCCGCTGCCCCTGCGTCTGGGGCGGGGACGTCTGCGCCGCCCCGAGCCGGTACTGGAATGCGGTCAGAAAAATCTAGTGAGATGTCACGCCTCACCTGTCGGTTCGGCGTGAAGATCGCACAGCAAAAAACATGGTTTTTGCTGTGCTTACGCCGCCTGCGGCGGCGCGCAAACCCTTGCGGGTTTGCGGCATGTGTCGCTGACGCGACACTGATCTCTCCCCTCAAAAAACGCGGGAAAAGCGCATGAAACTGCCCCTGCTCTCGACCCTGGCCGCGCTGGCGCGCGAACACGTCCTGGCCCTGACCGTGGCCCTGCTGGTAGCGGCCCTGGCGGCGGGCGGCTTTTACGGCTGGCGCTATTACCAGTATCGCCAGAGCAGCGAGTACGCCTTTGTCCGTCTGCAAGCGGCCCTCTCGCCGCCCAAGCCGGAAGAACTGGCTCTGCGCGTGGACTTCAACACCCTCTCCGGACATTTGGCCGCGGCCGTGGCGCGGAACTTTGCCTTTTTCAAACAGGGGCCGGACCAGATCCGCAGCCTGAAAGACATTATTCAGACCGGCCTGCTCAAAAAATTTCTGAGCAAGGAGGAACCAGCCAAGGGCCACGTGGAGAAAGAGGAAAACCCCGAAAAACTGCTCCAACAGCCGCTGACCTTGCTGCCGCCCGATTTTCTGACCCAGTTCATCGCCAATCTCGGCATGCGCCCTGCTGAAAACGGCACGGTTCTGCTTTCTTCCAGCATCCGCCATCCCCTGCTGAACCAGACCTTTCCCCTGGTCTTGAGCATGGAAAAAGGCCCGGACGGCTGGATCGTCCGCGATCTGGTCAACGCCGACGAGTTGACCAGGCAGTTCCGCGACGCGCTGCAGGCGCGCCTGACCGCCCGCCACGATGTGCTGATCCGTAAAAACGCCGCCACCAACAAACGCATGGACGGCATCCTGCCCCTGCAATCCTGCACGGCCAGCGCGGGCCTGCTTTCAGACGGCAAAACCCTGGTCCTGGTGGCGCATGTGCTGGCCCGCAATACGGGCGACGTTTCAGTGAACAATCTGGATCTGGACGCCACCTTCAGCGGCCCGGACGGCACGAAGCTGTTGCGCCGCTTTCTCAACGCGGCCCGGCCCGTCGCGCCGGGCGAGGATTTCGACCAACGCTGGAGCATTGAGCTGGACGGACAGAGTCCGCAGGGCCGGAGTCTGCTGGCCGCCGGGCCGTTGACCTGCACGGCGTCCTGGCGCACACTGGGGCTGAGCAATGCCGAAGTGCTGCATATCGTCGATGTGCCCGACATCCTGAAGGCCTGCAACAAGCCGGGGCACCATCACTTCCTGGGCTTCTGTCTCTCTCCCATCTTTCAGAACTGATTCCATCCAACCAGAGTGGATTAACGTTGAGATTGTACAATCTCAACGTGTTGGAGACGCCCGCATCGGCATGCAACAGCGCAAATAAATTACGCTGACGCCTGTCTCCGCTGTCGCCATCCGGTCGCGCTTTCCACTTCCGGATAAAAAAGTTCAAAACGCTTGCCTGGAAGTGGAATAGGGGAATATTTCAGCAGCTTACCCGGCAAAGTGAAAAAATATGACTTTTCTCTCCAGGGCATCTGTGCCATAGTTCACCGGATCAGAGCCTAAAAGTATTCGCCGGTGCAAGACCGGCCTCATTTACGCAAGGAGCCGCACATGCAGGGCCGCAGCCGTTCCATCCATCTTTCCGTGCATATTCACAAAGACCCCGCCGCCATGGCCGAGCGAGCCGCCCACATTCTGGCGGCGGCCTGCGAAGAGGCCGTGGCCGAGCGCGGCGTGTTCAAGATCGCCCTTTCCGGCGGCCAGACCCCCATCCCCCTCTTCCGCCTGCTGGTCGCCAGCGACTGGGCCGACCGCCTGCCTTGGGACAAAATGACCTTTTTCTGGGTGGACGAGCGTTGCGTGGGCCCGGAACATCCCGAAAGCAATTACGGCCTGGCCCGGCGCGAACTGCTCGGCCAGGTGCCGGCCACGCACTTTTTCCGCATGCGCGGCGAAGCGGACCCGGTGGAGGCCGCCGTCAAGTATGAACAGCAGATCCGCCATGACTTCAATCTCGGTCCGCAGGAACTGCCGCGTTTTGACTTCATGCTTCTGGGCATGGGCGAGGACGGGCACACCGGCTCCATCTTCCCCAATTCTCCGGCCCTGGCTGAAAAGAAGCGCCTGGTCATCGACCAGTACGTGCCCGAGCGCAAGGCCGACCGCCTGACCCTGACCCTGCCGGTCATCAACAATGCCCGTTGCTGCATGTTTCTGGTCACCGGCGCGGAAAAGCACGACGTGCTCTCCCGCGCCCTCAACCTGCTGGCCGAACCCACCCTGCCCGCCCAGATGGTGCGTCCCGGCATCGGCGATCTGATCTGGGTGGTGGACGAAGCCGCGGCCACCGGCAAATAGGGCAGTTGACGCATTTCATGCGGGAACGGTTCTAGACGCTGCCCCTCAGGGGCGTATTCCCTCTTTCATCATTGCGCCGCCGGTTGTTGCATCGGCGGCGTTCATTTTCTCAAGGCCCCGCAGAATGCGCGCCTTGCAGATCAGTTCCGGGCGGTATTCAAAATGCATGAGGTCATACTCGTGCCATTTGCCGCCCCAGATGAAACCCTCCGCTTCAAAAGCGGCCACAATGGCCGAAGGGTAACTCTGCTGCATGGGATGCGGCCGCAGGCGGCTCCAGCGCCAGTAAGGCGCGCGCCGGGCGCTCAGATCCAGAGCCACGCCGTAGGCATGCGGGCTCAGACGCTGTTCCCCGGCCACGCGCCGCCACAGAAAGCCGCCGTCCGGCTTGAGCAGGGCACGCAGTTCCGGTTGTTCGCGCACGGACTCGGCCAGACGCGGCTCCACCTTTTGCAGGGCTCGCGCCGCGGTTGCCGCCAGACGGACAGGCTGCCCCAGCACATGCGCCGTGCGCAGCCCCTTGCCCACCTGTCGGGCGTCTGAGCCATATAAAGCCGCCAGCAGAGCATAGGAGCGCCGCCGTCCCGGCGCCACGCCTTCCGGCGTGGCCGGGCGTTCCGGTTCCAGCGGGTAGAGATCGGCCATGCTGGCGCGCACGTCCACATCCCATGGGTCCGCCGGAAATTCCCGGCCCTCGCCCTCACCCCGCGCCCGGCTGTACAGCACGCGGCGGCCGTCGGCCAGCACCAGCCATTGCCCGCCGTCGCCGTCAGGCTCCAAGGCGCGCACAACCGGGTAGGCCAGGCGCAGACAATAGAGATTGACCGCATCCTCGGCGGATGCCTCCTGAACCGGCGGCCCGCCCCAGGCGGCGCGCGGCGCGCAGCAGAACAGACAGCAACAAAAAAGGAAGAAACAGCGCATGCGCCAGCCTGACCCGGCCCGCCCGCGCTTGTCAAGGCGGGCGCTTTTGCGTACATCAGCGGCCATGCCTGCCTGGAAATTTTTCATTGCGACCTTCGGCTGCAAGGTCAATCAGTACGAAAGCCAATCCCTGCGCGAAGCCTGGCAAAAGCTGGGCGGCGAGGAGTGCGACGTGCCGGGCGAGGCCGATGTGCTCTGCGTCAACAGTTGCGCCATCACCGCCAAAGGCGAACGCGACGCGCGCAATGCGGTCTTCCGCCTGCGGCGCGAAGCCCCGGCGGCACGCCTGATCCTTACCGGCTGCGCGGCCCGCCTGTTCACGGAGTTCCGCCCCCGGCCCGGCGCGGCCTGGGCCGAACCGGACCTGCTGGTGCCGCAAGAGGACAAGAGCCGCCTGCTGCGCGGCCCCTGGCCGGAGGGGAACGCGCCCGGCCTTCCGGCGGCGGAGAGCATCCGGGCTGAAGCGCCGGCAAATTTCCCTCCCTTCCGGATCAGCAGTTTCCGGCGCGCCCGGCCCGTCCTCAAAGTGCAGGACGGTTGCGCGCACCGCTGCACCTACTGCATCGTGCCGCTCACACGCGGCAGGCCGCGCAGCCGCGCCCCGCAAGAGGTTCTGGATGAAGCCCGCCGTCTGCTGCGCGCCGGGCACGCCGAACTCATGCTTTCCGGCGTCAATCTGCGCCAGTACGGCCGCGACGTGCCGGATTACGGGGATTTCTGGGATCTGCTGCGCTTTCTGGACGGACATCTGGCCCCGGAATTCGCGGACCGGGCCCGCTTGCGGATCAGCTCCCTGGAACCTTCGCAGTTGGACCGGCGCGGCCTGGAAACCCTGACGGCCTGCCGCATGCTCTGCCCGCATCTGCACATCTCGCTCCAGCACGCCAGTCCGGCGGTGCTCAAACGCATGGGGCGCGGCCACTACACGGCGGGCATGCTGGAAGAAGGCGTGGCCGCCCTGGCGGCCCACTGGCCGCGCATGGGTCTGGGCGCGGACATTCTGGTGGGTTTTCCCGGCGAAACAGACGAGGATTTGAGACTGTTGCTGGAACTGGTCCAGCGCCTGCCCTTGAGCTACGCTCACGTCTTCCCCTACTCACGGAGGCCTGGCACGGCGGCGGAGGCCTTTGCCGGGCATTTGCCCCAGGCCCTCAAACTCCGACGCGCGGCCGAGGTGCGCGCGGCCGTGGCGCGTCGCCACCAGGACTTTCTGCGCGACCAGCTCGCCCTGCCGCGCATGTTGGTGGCCGCCGACATTCTGAAACACGCCACGGCGGGAGCGGATGTCGGAATGCCGGAAACCGACGGCCTCAGCGGCCTGTGCAAGGGCGTCAACGAGTTTTACGCCCCCTGCTTTTTCCGGGCTCCGGCAAACGGAACGGTCAGTCCCGAGGTCCTCTCCGGCCTGCTGGCCGCGCGGCCCGTGCGGGCCACGGAAAAAGGCCTGCTGGTGGAACTGATGTCTGATTTTTCACATTAGGGGCGGCATAGCCGCCGTAAGTCAGAGAAATTTGAGAGCATACCTAATTCGAAATTTTTATAATCAGACACTAGAAGCAGAACAATCATGAAAAGGGGACCGTGTGGTCCCCTTTTCATGACAATACGCGTTGCGTGCCTACACGCTGATCTTGCCGCCCAGCAACTTGATGAAGGCCGCGATCCAGGCCGGATGCGCGGGCCAGGCCGGAGCCGTGACCAAATTGCCGTCCACCACCGCGTTGGTGAAGGTTTCGTTGGTGTCGGCCCAGGTGGCTCCGGCATCCACCACATCCGGCTTGACCGCCGGGTACGCAGTGCAGGTGCAGTTTTTCAGAATTCCGGCGGAAACCAGGATCTGCGGGCCGTGGCAGACCGCCGCGATGGGTTTTTCAGCCGCGTTGAATTCGCGCACGATTTCCAGCAGCCTGGGGTTCAGGCGCAGGTATTCCGGCGCGCGGCCGCCGGGCACCACCAGGCCCGCGTAGTCGGCGGTGTTGACCTTGTCGAAGTCGTAGTTGATGACGAAGTTGTGGCCGCGCTTTTCAGTGTAGGTCTGGTCGCCCTCAAAGTCATGGATAGCGGTCTTCACCGTGTCGCCGGGCTTTTTGCCGGGGCAGACGGCGTGCACTTCATAGCCTACCATCTGAAGCATCTGAAAGGGCACCATAACCTCGTAATCTTCCACAAAATCTCCGGCCAGCAACAGAATCTTTTTCATTGTCTTTACTCCTTGGGCATGCCCCGGCAGGGGCCGCCCCGCATGGCCCCACCGGGGCCCGGTTGACGGGTTCGCGGCAACGGAAGGAATATGCCGCCCTTGCCTTGCCGATACGCATTCTTATATATGCAGGCAAAGCCCGTCGGCAAGCCCCCTCCGCGGGGGTCCACGGGCGGAAATTCCTGCTGCTGGAGGCTTCTCATGCCCATGTACGACTTTCTCTGCACAGCCTGCGGAGAAAAATTCGAGGAACTGGTCGCCGGAGACGGCGCGTCGCCTGCCTGCCCCAAGTGCGGCTCCCATGCCACCGAGCGCCAAATGAGCGTTCCGAGCCCCCTGAAAACCGGGGCTTTTCCCTTCAAACCCGGCCCGGTGCGCCCCATGGGCGGGGGCATGCCCTCCTGCGGCGCGTCCGCCGGAGCGGGCGGCTGCGGCGGCAGCGGCGGTTTTTCCTGAGGCAGCTGACCACAATCCGTGAGATTGCTTCGTACAAAGGCCCTCGCACACGCGGGGGCCTTTCTTGCATTCCCCCGGCCCTTGCTCTACACTTCCCGAATATCTTTTGTAGCAGGAGAAGCCATGCTTCGCAGTATGACCGGATTCGGACGCTGTCTGGTGGAAAACGCCAACCTCACCCAGCAATGGGAGGTTAAAAGCGTCAATGGCCGCCACCTGGATCTCAAGTGGCGTTTACCCGTGGCCGTGCGCAGTCTGGAGCCGCGCCTGGAAAAAGTGGTCCGGCGCTTTGCCTCGCGCGGCCGGGTGGACATCAGCCTGATTCTGCAATACGCGGCCGGTTCCGCGCCCAGCCCGCGCTTCGACAGCCTGCAGGCCGCGGCCATGCTGGAGAGCCTGCACGCCCTGGCCGCCTCGCGCGGTGAGGACTTCGCGCCCGACTACAACGCCCTGCTGCAGATTTCCTCTCTGTGGGGCGACACCGGCGAAGAGCTGGATGAAAACGTCGTCGCCCTGCTGGAGGAAGGTCTGGCCCTGGCCCTGGAGGACTGGAATGAAGCCCGCGCCACCGAAGGCCGGGCCCTGGCCACAGACATGCACTCCCGCATTCTGCGCATGCAGGAATGGACCGGCCTTATCGCCGAACGGGCCCCGGCCATCAAGGAGGAGCGGGCCAATACGCTGCGTGAGCGCCTGGGCGAGGTTCTGGCCCAGAGCGGACAGGAGCTGGAGGAAACCCGCCTGCTTCAGGAAGTGGTCATTCTGGCCGACCGTCTGGACGTCAGCGAGGAGCTGACCCGCCTGAACACCCATCTGGAACGCCTGGGCAATCTGCTGCAAAGCGGCGGCGACGCCGGGCGGAGGTTGGATTTCACCCTGCAGGAATGCTTCCGCGAGATCAACACCTGCGGCAACAAGCTGCCGGACGTGCAACTTTCCCGCCTGGTGGTGGATTTCAAAAACGAACTGGAAAAATGCCGCGAGCAGGTCCAGAACCTGGAATGATCCCATGCCCGGCGACAGACTCATTAACATAGGTTTCGGCAATTACGTGCTGGCCGGACGGGTGGTGGGCATTGTCAGCCCGTCCTCGTCGCCCATGAAGCGCCTGCGCGAGGACGCGCGGGCCGAGGGGCGGCTCATTGACGCCACCCAGGGGCGCAAGACGCGCTCCATTCTGGTGACGGATTCCAACCATGTGATCCTCTCATCCATCCAGCCCGAAACCATCAGCCAGCGTTTTACGCAGGAGGAAGGGGCCTGATGCGGCGTGAAGGCATTGCCCTGGTTCTGAGCGCTCCGTCCGGAGCGGGCAAAACCACCTTGATCAAGCGGCTTCTGGCGGAATTTCCTCATTTCGGCTACTCGGTATCCTGCACCACGCGTCAGCCGCGCCAGGGGGAAGCGCACGGCAAGGATTATCTTTTTCTGAGCCGGGAGGATTTTGAAAGCCGCCGGGCGCGGAACTATTTCGCGGAATGGGCCGAGGTGCACGGCAATTTCTACGGTACGCCTCTGGAACCGGTGAAGGACATGCTGCGCCAGGGCCAGGACGTACTTTTCGACATTGACGTGCAGGGCGCGGCCCAGCTCAAGCTGACGCTCGACGAGGCCGTCTTTGTCTTCATCCTGCCGCCGAGCATGGCGGAACTGGAACGCCGCCTGCGCGGACGCGGCCTGGACGACGAGGCCACTATTGAACGCCGCCTGAACAACGCCCGCCGGGAGATTCTCGAGGCCCGCTGGTACGACGCCCTGGTGGTCAACGACGACCTGGACGCGGCCTACGACGCCCTGCGGGCTGTCTATCTGGCCGCCACCATGGCTCCGGCCCGCAATCCCCGGCTGGTGGAAGAAATGCTCGCGCGCTGAATCCCGCAAACGCCCCGTCACGACAAGGAAGACAATGGCCCAGCTTATCGTCGCTCTGGATCTGCCCCGCAAGGATGCGGCCCTCTCCCTGGCCCGTGATCTGCAAGGCCTGGCGCCCTGGTGCAAGGTGGGCATGGAATTGTTCACCCTGGCCGGGCCTTCCCTGCTGGAATCGCTCAAGAGCCTGGGCTTCCGGGTTTTTCTTGATCTGAAATTTTACGACATCCCGCATACCGTGGGCCAGGCCGTCAAGGCCGCCGCCGCGGTGGGCGTGGATCTGCTGACCCT
The DNA here is from genome assembly GCF_001553605.1 of Desulfovibrio fairfieldensis. Taxonomy (NCBI): domain Bacteria; kingdom Pseudomonadati; phylum Thermodesulfobacteriota; class Desulfovibrionia; order Desulfovibrionales; family Desulfovibrionaceae; genus Desulfovibrio; species Desulfovibrio fairfieldensis. The sequence goes on along the minus strand of NZ_CP014229.1, from coordinate 902,953 downwards.
GCACTGCCAGGGCGGCGAGCGCATGTGCCGCGAGGCCCGCGCGGCCGTGGACGGCCTGGCGGCGGACAGCCCCGCGCGCCCCCTGCTTTTCGGCGTCACGGTGCTGACCAGCTTTGCTGAAGGCGAAATGCCCGGCATTGCCGCCGCCCCGGCGGATTTTGCCTTGAGCCTGGCGGCCGGGGCCGCCGCCTGGGGCCTGGACGGCGTGGTCTGTTCCGGCCTGGAAGCCGCGCGGATCAAAACGGCCTCGCCCGGCCTGCTTTGCCTCTGCCCCGGCATCCGCCCGGCCGGGGCCGCCGCCGGCGATCAGCGCCGGGTCATGACCCCGGCCAGGGCCGTTGCCGCCGGAGCGGACTTTCTGGTGGTCGGCAGGCCCATTCTTGAAGCGCCGTCCCCGGCCGAGGCCGCGCGGCGCATCCTGGCGGAAATGGACGACGCCGGGTAATATACTGATTTCTATGGAAATCAGTCACCATCGGCCTTGCGGCCGATGCACCGCCACAGGTGATTTCGCGGTAAAATGTAAAAATTTACCGCGCAGATCCGTAAGGAAACATTATGCCCGAAGAACAAGCCTCCGCCCCTCAAAACCCGGCGCTCAGCGCCCCCCGGCCCGCCGCCTCCAGAGCTGCCGTTGCCGAAACCAACAAGGCCGAGGTGCGCGGGGTGTTTTCCACCCAGGAAATCCGCCGGGTGGGCACAGGCACCACCACCCGCAAAACCGTGCAGAAAACCTTCTGGTTCATTGAGCAGCACGGCGACGTCATCGAATGCCAGCCGCTCAACCCCAACTACGTGCCCAGCGGTCCCAAGCGCAAGATCACCATGGACGAGCTGATCAGCAAGTTCGCGCCGGAACCGGAGTTCTACCTCAATTCCGTCTATCCCAAGATGCAGGAATTGCAGCGTTCCGTGGACAACGGGGACAACCACCGCGAAAAAGGCGAAAATTTCGCCGCCGAATACGAATATTCCCGTGCGCTCAAGGTGGACGAGGAAAATGTGCGGGCCAACTTCGGCATCGGCCTGACCTATATGGAACGCGGCGACGCGGAAAAGGCCCAGGATATTTTCGAGCGCCTGGTCAAGCTGGACGGCGCGTTCGAGCCCGAGCACAAGCATCTTTTCAATGAATTCGGCATTAATCTGCGCAAGAACAAGATGCTGCAACAGTCCGTGGAGTATTACGAGCGCGCCCTGCAACTCTCGCAGAGCGACGAAAATCTGTACATGAACATGGCCCGCGCGCTCCTGGAAACCAAGGATATCAACGGCTGCATCGACAATCTGCTCAAAGCCCTGGAAATCGCTCCCAAACATGAACCTTCGCTGAAATTCCTGGCCTGGATGATTCAAAAAAATCTGGTGCCGGAAGAGCGTCAGGAAGCCGTGCGTGAGGCTTTGCGCGCCGTGGCCCAGGCGGCCCAGGCCGCTCCGGCGCAGGACCAGGCTTCGTGAAAAACTGGCAGTTTCGCGAAGGGCCGTCCGGCACGCCGCCCTCCGGCTGGGCCGAGCAGCTTTCCATTTCGCCGCTCCTGCTGGAAATCCTCTGGAAGCGAGGCCTGACAGAGGCCGAGGCCATGGAGGATTTTCTGTCGGCGCGTCTGAACGCGCTCACGCCGCCCTCCTGCTGGCCCCAGATTCCGCAGGCCGCCGAACTGCTGGCCCAGGAACTGTTGTCCGGCAAAAAGCTGGCTGTCTGGGGCGACTACGACGTGGACGGCATCACGGCCTCCACCCTGACCCTGGATGTCCTGGAAGCCCACGGCATCATGGCCGGGCACCATCTGCCCGACCGCCGCAGCGAGGGTTACGGCCTGAACGTCCCCGAGATCGAAGTCCTGGCCGCGCAAGGCTACGGCATTCTGCTGACCGTGGACTGCGGTATTTCGGACCTGGAAGCCGTGCGCCGCGCGCGGGAGCTGGGCATGACCGTGGTCATTTCCGACCACCACCTGCCCCCGGCGGAACTGCCCCCGGCCCAGGCCATCTGCAACCCCCGCCTGGACGAGGCCGAGGCTTCGCCCTGCCCGCATCTGGCCGGGGTGGGCGTGGCTTTTTATCTCATGGCCGCCGTCAACGCGGCTCTGGCCCCGCATACGGGCAAACGCTACAAAATGGACGAGGCCCTGGATCTGGTGGCTCTGGGCACCCTGGCCGACGTCATGCGCCTGACCGGCGAGAACCGCATTCTGGTACGCGGCGGCCTGGGCAAACTGGCCAAAGCCGCACGCCCCGGCATGGCGGCCCTCAAGGTGGTCAGCGGTTTTGACGCGGCCGCCTCCCTGAGCAGCGGGCAGGTCGTTTTTCGTCTGGCCCCGCGCATCAACGCCGCCGGGCGCATGGGACAGGCGGAGCTGGCCCTGCAGCTGCTGCGCGAAAAGGATTACGCGGCCGCCGCGCGCCTGGCCGCGCAACTGGACGCCCTGAACACCGAACGCCGGGCCGAGGAGGAGCGCATCCACGCCGCGGCCCGCGTCCAGGCCGAGGAGCAGCTTTCGCGCGGACCGCGCGCAAGCCTTGTGCTCTACGGCCAGGACTGGCACCCCGGCATTGTGGGCATTGTGGCTTCGCGCATTGTGGATGAATTTTACCGCCCCACCATCATTCTCTGTGAGGATCAGGGCAACCTCAAGGGCTCGGGCCGCTCGGTGCGCGAATTCGACCTGCATTCGGGCCTCGCGGCCACGGCCCCCTGCCTGCTGGGCTTCGGCGGGCACCGCTTGGCCGCCGGAGTGCGCCTGGAGCCGCAACGCCTGGAAGAATTCCGCGAGCGTTTCGACGCCGTGGCCGCCGAAGCGCTGGGGCCGGAGCCGCTCCGCCCCACCCTGACCCTGGAATGCGAGCTGGATTTCGCCCGTGCCGGTGAACAGTGCTTTTTAAAAGAGCTGGAGCTTCTGCAACCCTTCGGACCGGGCAATGCCGAACCGGTATTCGCCTCGCCGCCCCTGCTGGTCAAGGAACGCTCCTTTCTGGGACACAGCCGCGAGCATGTGCTGCTGCGCGTTCAGGACCAGAAAAGCGGCGTCACCCTGTCGGCCAAAGCCTGGCGCATGGCCGAGGCTCTGCCGCCTTCCCTGGTGGGTCAGACCATCCGCCTGGCCTACACGCCCCGCCTGGATACCTATAACGGCATCGTCTCCGTGGATCTGGGCGTCAAGGACTGGCGGCCCGCGTAACACGGCGGCGGAATGACTCACTGAAAGCTGAACACGGGCAAAGCCCGGCGCTGAATCATATCAACAGCCGCGCAGCAATGTCTTTATTATATAAATACTTCTCTTCAGCCGCTAAAGATCCGTGCGTCCGTGAAACATTTATCGCGATGCATTTACCCTCTGATTCTCCAAATGTGATGTTTTTTCCCCAAAAGAGCACATAATCTCCCATCCGGCCCGCTGGGGCATGCAACGCCATCACCGGCGATAAAGCCGCCGCCGGTGATGGCGTTGCATCCCTGTCGGAAAGGCCGCGCCGCCTTCCGCAAAACATTCAATGCGGAATAACGCGACGCCCCGCTCTGCTTACGTTGCGCAGCCCAACATTTCCCGCAGCAACGGCCCCACTTCGCCGGGCTTTGCGGCCACCCCGGCCCCGGCCCTGAGCAGAGCGGCCGTTTTACCCTTCACTGTGCCGTGCCCGTGGCTGGCAATGGCCCCGGCATGCCCCATGCGCTTGCCCTCGGGCGCGGTGCGCCCGCCCATGAAGACGACCAGGGGTTTGCTGAACACCCCGGCTTCCACGGCCTCGGCCACCTCCTCTTCCATGCTGCCGCCCAGCTCGCCGATGACCACCAGAGCATGCGTGTCCGGATCTTCCTGGTACATGGGCAACAGCTCGGCGAAGCGGGTGCCGGGCACCGGGTCGCCGCCCACGCCCACCAGGGTGGTGACCCCGAAGCCGCCCTTGATGATCTCGGCGGTCACTTCATTGGTCAGGGAACCGCTGCGGGTCATGACCCCCACATGGCCTTTTTTATACACGCTGTCGATCCAGTAGGGGATGATCCCCAGCAGGGCCTCGCCCACGGAAATAATGCCCGTGGTATTGCCCCCCACCACCATGGCCCCGCAGGAAAGGGCCGCTTTGCGGATCTGCACGCTTTCGTGCAGGGGAATGCCGTCGGCCGTGGCGCAGATTTTGCGGATGCCCGCGTCCAGAGCCTCGAAAATGGCGTCCTTGGTGAAACGCGGCGGCACGAAGAGCATGGCCACATCGGCGGGATGCTCCCGCATGCCCCGGCGCACGCTGTGGTATACCGGCACTCCGGCCACATCCTGCCCTTCCTTGCCCGGCGTGACCCCGAAGACCACCTGGGTGCCCATTTCCTTCATGTGCCTGGTCCAGAACGAACCTTCCTTGCCCGTAACGCCCTGGACCGCCACTCGGCTGTCCTTATTGACGAAAATGCTCATTATGCCCTCCCCGCCGCCAGATCCACGGCTTTGCGCACGGCTTCCTCAGTATCGTACAGATTGGCGAGACCGGCCTGTTTCAGGGTTTCAAACGCCTCCGCCTCATTGGTGCCGCGAATGCGCAGCACCACGGGCACCTTGGGATGCAGCTTTTTGATGGCCTCCACCACGCCCTCGGCCATGACGTCGGCCCGCGCGATGGTGCCGAAGGTGACCACCAGAATCACCTTGCTGGGCGTTTCAAGGCAGAGCTCCATGGCCCGCACGGCCCGTGTGTAGTTGGCCCCGCCGAAGTCCACATAAGTGGCCACGCTGCCGCCCGCGTCGTGGATAAGGTCGAAAACCGTGGTTGTCAGGCCGGAACCAGCGCACATCAGCGCAATGTCGCCTTCGAAGCGCAGATAGGGGATACCTTCTTGGGCCGCCTCGAACTCCACGTCCGAATCGAAATAATCGCGGCTCAGGGGATAACGCGGCTGCCGGGACAGGGAATTATCGTCGATGATCAATTTGCCGTCCCCGGCCACGGCCTGTCCGTCCTTGGTGATGAAGAGCGGATTGATTTCGGCCAGTTGGGCGTCACGGGCGCGAAAAACCTTGTACAGACCGCGCGCCGCCGCGCCGACCTGTTTGGCTTCCTCGCCTGAAAGCCCCATGCCGTAGATCAGATTGTTCACATGATAACCGCCGAGCCCCTCGGCCATGTCCACATGCACGCGGACGATCTTTTCCGGCTGCGTGGCGGCAAGGCTTTCGATATCCACGCCGCCCTCGGCGCAGCCCATGAGCAGCGCCGTGCCACTGACCGGGTCCACGGTCATGGACAGGTAAATTTCGCGGGCGATATCCACGGCCTGCTCCACCAGAAGCATGCGCACGTTGTGCCCGGAAGCGAACAGTTCCCCGGCTTCCTTTTTGCCCGTTTCCGCATCACCGGCCACCCTGATCAGCCCGGCCTTGCCGCGCCCGCCCCGTAACACCTGGGATTTGAGCACGCAGGGAAAACCCGTTTCAGCAAAAGCCGCGTCCAGTTCTTCCACGGACCGTACAAGCACTCCCCTGGGCGTGGTTATGCCGCATTCCCGGAAGGCTTCCTTGGCTTGGTATTCAAAAAGATTCATAACCGCTCCTTTTTCAGAAAATCCAATCCGGCATGCTCGGGCTTATTTGCCGTGCTTCTTCCAGAATTCGCCCCACATTTCCTCGTCCATGAATCCCCAGGGAGATACCGGCTCATTGACCCAGGTCACATTGATAAACTGCTTCCAGTGGACGTTTTCCGTGGTGATGTTGCCGCCCCAGGTGCCGCAGCCCAGCGTGGCCGTGGACGGCATGCGGTTGAAGGGATGCCCGCCGTTGCCCGCGCTCATGGGCTGGCGCACGGTCACCCGCGAGGTTTTCATGTGCGTGCCGAGATAGTCGATGTAATCCCGCCTCCAGGTATGAATGCCGCAGGAATGGCCGCGCCCCACCCTGCTGGTCAATTCCGTGAGAATGCGGTAGGCGTCCTGGAAGTCAGCGGCCTTGTAGATGGTGAGCACCGGCGAGATTTTCTCGTCGTGGAACTTGTCGTCGGCAATGGGCTCCCGGCCTTCCACCAGCAGAATATCCGTGCCGTCGGGGATACTGATGCCCGCGCCGTCGGCAATGACCTGGGCGGACTTGGCAATGACGCCCGGGTTGAGGGCCAACTTGCCCTTGGCATTGACCTTCCACATATGGTTCCGGAGTGTTTCCCGGTCCGCGCCGCTCACCAGGTGGCAGCCGTGGGCCGGCATTTCCTCCATGAACCGCTCGTAGACGTCCGCCACGGCAATGACCGCATTTTCGGAGGAGCAGGACGTGGCGTAGTCAAAGAATTTGCTGGCACAGATCATTTCTGCGGCTTCCACAAGATCCGCGTCCTCGGCCACAATGGCCACCGCGTTGCCCTGGCCCACGCCGTAAGCCGGGGTGCCGCTGGAATAAGCCGCCCGCACCACGGCCCCGCTGCCTGTGGCCACCACCAGATCCGAGACTTTCATCAGTTCCGCGATGCCGTCGCGGCCGGAATCCTCCAGAATCTGGATCAGATCCTCGGGAGCGCCCACTTTTTTGAGGCCTTTGCGCATCATCCTGACTGTTTCCGCCGTGCATTGGAACGCGCGGGAACTGGCCTTGAAGATGACCGCGTTGCGCCCCTTGAGGATGCCCACGGCCTTGCCGCCGCAGGTGGCCGTGGGGTTGGTGGCCGGCAGAATGGCGCAGACCACGCCCACGGGCTTGGCGTATTTCGAGATGCCGCTGGCTTCGTCCCGCTCCATAAGCCCCACGCTCACCGCGCCTTTGATGTCGTGCATGACGCCGCCGACCTTGCGCTTGTGCTTGAGGATCTTGCTTTCCACGTTGCCGAAGCCGGTTTCTTCCACCGCCATGCGGGCCAGTCTGGCGATGTTCTCGTCACGGTACGCTTCCCAGCCGACGGCCAGGCAGACCTCGTCGATCTGCTCCTGCGTATATTCGGCCACGGCCTCCTGAGCCCTGCGGGCCAGTTCCATCTGCTCTGCGACTGTCTTCATGCGATCCTCCCGGGTAAAAGATTTATTGGGGCGGCAATTCACGGAACTGCCGGGCTTACCAGATGTTCATACCGGCCAAACTCCCGAATACGGCCACCGAGAAGGTCACGCACAAGATGGCGATGACGGTCATGACGACGCCGCATTTGGCATATTCCGCTATCTTGAAATAGCCTGCGGAATAGGGAATCACGTTGGTCGGGGAAGAGGTGACCATAATGAATGCCATACTCTGGGCGATGCCTGCCGGACCGGCCAGCACCCACGGGTTCATGCCGATGTCCATGCCCAGGGAAATAATCAGCGGCATGACCACGGCTCCGGTGACGCTGTTGCTGGAAAAGAAGATCTTGAGTCCTTCCACCAGGGCGATGACGGCGAGCACCCGCAGCACCGGATGGAAGCCGCCCACATCGGAAAGCAGGCCCCAGGCCACCCAGCGGGCCGCGCCCGTGCTGGCCAGAAGCATGCCCGCCGAAATGCCGCCGGCGATGAGCACCAACCCGCCCCAGTCAATGGAGTTGGAGGCTTCTTTCCAGTTGTCGAAGACCCTGAGGCCGGGCAGAAACAGCAGCACAAAGCCCAACAGGGCCACAAAGGCTTCCGGCAGCTTGAAGCCGAGCAGCGGCGTCAGGTATGAACCGAACAGCCACAGGACAACCATGGTGCAGAAGACGACCAGCGTGCGGATTTCCTTGCCGCCCAGGCCGCCGAGCCCTTGAAGTTCGCTACGGATACTGTCGAGACTGGTGGGGATTTCACGGAATTCGGGCGGGAAAAACTTCATCAGGCAGAACCAGCCCAACGGCACCATGAGCATGGCGCCGGGCACGCCCACGATCATCCACTGGGCAAAGGTCACGTCCAGGTGGGCGATGTCCCGCACATACTGCATGGCGATCACATTAGGCCCGCAGCCCGCGGGCGTGGCCGTGCCGCCGATCAGCGCGCCGTAGACAATGCCGATCATCAGCGCGCGCCCGAAATTGCTCTCCAGCGGCTTGCAGCCGCTGTTCTTTAGGATGCTCACGCCCAGAGGCAGCAGCATGGCCGCCACCGCCATATCCGTCACCCACATGGAAAGCAGCGCGCCTATGGCAATAAAGGCCAGAACGATATGGTCCGTACGCCGGCCCACTTTGGTCAACATCCAGAGCATGAAGCGGCGCGCCAGTCCCGAAGAGGTCATGGCGGCGGACAGGCCCATGGCCCCCATCAGGAAGAGCAGCACATTGTTGCCGAAGCCGAGCTTGACCAGATTTTTAAAATTCTCCACACCCAGAATGTGCAGAAAAACGAGAAGACAGAGCGAGGTGGCCGGAAAGGGAATGGCCTCCGTCATCCATAGAATCACCGCGAAACAGAGCACCGCCATGACGATCTTGCCGTCGGCCGTGAGGGAAATCGCTTCCGTGCCCTTGTAAAACGGCTCCGGCGTCGGCAGCGCGATGATCACCGCCATGACCGCCAGAGCCAGAAAGAAAATTGCGGCATTCCTTTTATTGTCTCCCAATGCGCTGTTCAGCCTTGCCATATCTCACCTCTCAAAGTTAGGGGCACTGCAGTACGCTCCAAGCCCTTACGCCTTTCAATTGTGATTTTTATAGCAATGCATGTACCAAAGCATATTTGATGCCGTTTTTGATAAATAATAATGTAAAATTAAATTGTTATAATACTATTCAATAAATAATTTTTATACATAATCGTGTATATATGTCTATTTTTTGAGACTATTGTACAAATCATGTCTAAAAAGTTAGACATACAACGTATAAAAATCACAAATAAAGGAAGAAACACACTGTGTGACCGGCTGACGCGGACAGTCGGGGAAAAATGCGGAAAGGAAGAAGAGGAAGTGCGGGAAACAGCAACGCCCCGCCGCCGGGAAAAGCCGGGACGGGGCGCGGGGGCAGGAAAGAGAGGAATTGTTACACGTCGGTGTAGTTGCGCCGGATGCCGAAACGGCGCATCTTGACGTAAATTCCCGCGCGCGAAAGGCCCAGGACGCGGGCGGTTTTGGCCACGTTCCAGCCCTGTTCGCGCAGGGTCAGCAGAAGAGCCTGGGCCTCGCTGTCCCGCGCGACGGCGCGCAGTCTGCCCTTGTTGTCGACATTCACAAGGGAAAGGGCGTGGTTGCGCAGTTCGGGCGGCAGATCGCCCGGCAAGATACGGCCGTCGCGGCAGAGGCTCAGGGCATGGCCCACGGCGTTGCGCAGTTCGCGGATATTGCCGGGCCAGGGATATTCCATCAGCACGTTCATGGCTTCTTCCGCGCAGGCGGTTTCGCCCGCGCCCATATGGTCAAGAAAGAAACGCACCAGCAGAGGAATGTCCTCGCGGCGCTCGTGCAAGGCGGGCAGGCGCAGCTTCATGGAATTGATACGGTAATACAGATCCTCGCGGAAGGTTCCCGCCGCGATCATGGCCTTCAAATCGCGATTGGTGGCCGCCACCAGGCGAAAATTCACATCCCTGGGCTGGGAGGACCCCAGGCGGAACAGACGCTTTTCCTCAAGAACGCGCAACAGCTTGGCCTGGGCCTGCAAGGGGAGATCGCCCACCTCGTCAAGGAAAAGCGTGCCCTGGTGGGCTACTTCAATCTTGCCGACGCTCCCTTCCTTGCGCGCGCCCGAAAACGCGCCCGGCGCGTAGCCGAAGACCTCGGATTCAAAGAGGTCCTTGGGTATCGCCGCGCAGTTGATGCTTACGAACGGGCCCTCGGTGCGGGAACTGGCGGCATGGATCGCGCCCGCGGCCAACTCCTTGCCGCTTCCCGTGGCGCCGAGAATGAGCACTGCCGCGTCCGTGCGGGCATAACGCAATAAAAGGGATTTGAAGGCTGTGATGCTTTCGCTTTTTCCGACAATGGATTCAACCGTGTAGGGCGAAGACAGGGCGCTTTTGATCCGCCGCTGGCAGGAACTGACCTTTTTGTCCAGGCACCGCACGTGCTCCAGAAGGTCCCTGACCTGGTCCGCCGTATCGAACAGGGTCATGCTCAAGGCCCCGATCAGTTCGCCGTCATCGCCAAAGAGCGGCACGCGATTGACTATCAGCGTCGCGCCGCCGTTGGGAAAACGCCGTATCTGACGCAACTCGGCCTTGCGCGAACGCAGCACCGCCGGGATGCCCGAAGTGGGGATCAGTTCGGTAATATGGCGGCCGATGGCCTCTTCCGGGCGCAAACCCAGGTATTTGGCATACGCGGCATTGATGAACCGCACCACGCCTTCCCTGTCGCAAATGAACGCGCCCGTGGGAAGGTTGCGCATGGCCGCCGCGATAAGGATATCCTGTAATTTCCGCTTGTGCATAGCGCACGTTATGCTTGTATCCGGCCACGTTTGTGGCCGGATACAAGCATAAGAGCGTTACGGCATGGGATATTCGCGCACCCGGTTGAACACATTTCCGTCCTTGGCAAGGCCCTGCGCGGCGGCCCTGTTGTACCAGAGCGCGGCTTCCGCCGGGTTGGCGGGCACGCCGATGCCGTATTCATAGCAGGCGCCCACGAAACGCTCGGCCTGGGCATACCCCTGGTCGGCGGCCAGCTTGGCCCAGCGGAAACTTTCCTTCTGGTCCTTGGCGGTCTGATACATGCCCTGGCTGTAATAGAGGGCCAGATTGAACTGGGCCTCGGCATTGCCCGAATTGGCCGCGCGGGTCATCAGGGTCACCACGGCCCTGGGATCCTTGGGCACCCCGGCGCCCACTTCATAACAATAGGCCAGCAGCACCTGGGCTTCGCTGTAGTTCTGCTCGGCGGCCAGCTGATACCATTGGGCGGCCACGGCCAGGTCCTGCGGCACGCCCAGGCCGTTTTCGTAGCAGCGGCCCAGCATCACCTGGGCACGGGGATTGCCGTCCCCGGCCAAGGGCTGAATCAGACGCAGGGTCTTTTTGTACTCACCGATATTGTAGGCCGTCCAAGCCTCCTGCAGAATTTTGTCCGTTGCCGCTGAAGTGGCGGCGGGCGCGGCCTGGACCAGGCTCGTCGCGCCGCAGGCGAAACTCAATACAGCGGCCAGCAGGGCCGCCAGACAATATTTTTTCATGATTTTCTCCTTCACGCTTCCAGCCCCGGCGGGCCGGTTTTTATGGGGAATGACGATACAGCCGAGCCCTGCCAAAGGCAAGCCGCACTTGACGCTGGCCCCAGCACAAGGCACAACCGGAACATGAACGACGTTTTTTCATTTTTCAGCGGCCAGGCGCCCTGCCGCCCGTACCGCCCAGGAGGAGAGGCATGACCCCTTCCCCCAGCAATCCGCATGAACAGCACAACGGCGCCAACCTGCCGGAGCGAATTTCCGGCGCGTCCGGGACATCCGGAAACAATGAGCAGCGCCGGGTTCTGGACGCCGAAGTACTGGAGCCGGGACAGGAACATGACCGCCGCAACGGCCATGCCGGCGCATTCGGCGATCAGGACCGACACAGCGGGCGCGGTTTCGGCGGCGCGGAATTCCGGCGCGGCTTCGGCCCCGGCGGCCTGCGCTTCGGCCATATCTGGACCAGCGGGCGCATGGAGCAGAACGCCTGCCTCGCGCCCTGCATCACGTTTGCCCTTTTTCTGGTCTGTCTGGCCCAGTTCGGCCTGCTGGCGGGCATCGGCTTTGTGTTTTTTCACATTGTGGGCAGCGTGGCGGGCAGCATGCGCGACATGCGCCTGCTGATGCAGGGCCGCGAACCCAACCCCTGGCCCTGGCGCATCGGCAACTGGCTGGTCTGTTTTCTGCTGACCGCCTGGCTTGCCGGAGGCTTTGACTAGGGCCTGTTTCTAAATTGTCCTTTCGCCCTCTGCCTGCGTCAGGATCGTCCCGTGCGAAGGTCGGGTTTGCATATACTCCCGCCGCTCGGGACTCGTCTTCCCTGGCAGAGAACGAAAATCCTAATGAAAACAGTCCCCAGCGTATTTGAATGTTGAAATACTCTGGCATAAACAAGCGCGCCGGTTTTCCCGGCCTATGTCCGGATCCGCATGACACAAGACATACGCGTTTCGGCGCGTCCCGCCCGCACCGGCGGGGCCGCGACCCACTGGCACGTCTATCTGCTGGAATGCGCCGACGGCACCCTGTACTGCGGCGTCACCACGGATCTCGCGCGGCGGCTGGCCCAGCACAACGGGCTTGCGCCCGGCGGGGCACGCTACACCAGCGGACGACGGCCCGTGCGCCTGCTGGCGAGCCGCGTCTGTGCCCACAAGAGCGCGGCCTTGCGGTTGGAATGCGCGGTCAAGGCCCGGCCCCGCGCTGAAAAAATCCTTTTTCTGCAACAGGGAGTCGTTGCGCCGTGTTGAGCCCCGAGGTTTTGCTGACCTTTTTCGCAGCCTCCCTTCTGCTGGGCATCGCGCCCGGCCCGGACAATATTTTCGTGCTCACCCAGTCCGCCGTTTACGGCGTGCGCGCGGGTCTGGTAACCACTCTGGGCCTGGTGACCGGCCTGTGCGTGCATACCACGGCGGTGGCCCTGGGCGTGGCGGCCATCTTTCAGACCTCGCCCCTGGCCTTCACCATTCTGAAATGCGCGGGCGCGGCCTATCTGCTGTATCTGGCCTGGATGTCCTTCCGGGCAGGGGCCTTGCTGGCCCATACCCCGGGCGGAGGGGCCGCCTTTCCCGGTTATGCCGCCCTGTATCGGCGCGGCATCGTGATGAATGTGACCAATCCCAAGGTCACCCTCTTTTTCCTGGCTTTTCTGCCCCAGTTCTGCAATCCGGTACTGGGCGGGGTGGTCGTGCAGGTGCTGACGCTGGGCACATTGTTCATGCTGGCTACCGTTCTGGTCTTTTTCTCCGTGGCCGTATTGGGCGGCCGCCTGGCCCTCTGGTTCAATCGCTCCCAGCGCGGCCAGATTCTGGTCCACAGGGCCGCCGGGCTGGTTTTCGCCGGGCTCGCCGTGGTCCTCCTCTTCACCGGGCCCTGAACGCCCGATCCGCCCGCCCTCCCTTGACAGGGCCGGACGCGGCGGGTATGAACACCCTCTTTCGAGGTTATCATGCAGAAATATCGTATATCCATCAATGACCTGCCGCCGGACGGCAAGGAATTCGACCTGGACGACCCGGCCATCTGGCAGACGCCTATGCGGGAATTCGGCATGGACTGCCGGATAAGCGGGCCCCTCAACGCGCATATCAGCGTGCTGCCCACCGAGGGCGGCTGCCTGGTGCGCGGCGAACTGCACGGTCAGGTCGTGCTGCCCTGCAACCGTTGCGCTGAAGATACCGTGGTCGACATCCGGACCGACTTTGAAGACTTCGAAGAACTGCCGGGCGAGGACGATGTTGATGCCGTCCAGAATGCGAGCGGCGGCAACGGCGCGGCTGACGCCGAGGCAACGGAAAGCCGCATCGTCTATGAGCGCACCATGCCCATGCTGGATCTGGCCGCTGTCTGCTGGGAGGAGTTCGTGCTGGCTCTGCCGGTCAATCCGCTCTGCAAGACGGATTGCAAGGGGCTCTGCCCCCAGTGCGGGACCAACCTGAACAACGGAACATGCGGCTGCATCCCGGATGAAGGCGATCCCCGGCTGGCGGTTTTGCGCGGCCTCACCCTGCATAAAACCTAGACATTTGCAAAAAATTCGGCTATGTCGTTTTGTCTTGCGGTTGGGTATTATCCTTAACCGCGTTATTTCGTTCAAGCATTCCGGCCTGCCGGAAAAGGAGAATACCATGGCTGTTCAGCAGAATAAGAAATCCCGTTCCCGCAAGGGCATGCGCCGTTCCCATGACCGCGTGGCCACTCCCGCCGTCATCTACTGCTCCTGCGGCGAACCCACCGTGCCCCACAGCGTCTGCCCCAATTGCGGCGCGTACAAGGGCCGCCAGGTGATCGCCAAAACCGAAGCCGAATAATGAACGAGCGCCCCATCATCGCCGTGGACGCCATGGGTGGGGACTTCGGCCCCTCCGTGGTGGTGCCGGGCGCCATTGAGGCCGCCCGTCTCCACGATCTGCACGTGCAGCTTGTGGGCGACACCCCCAAGCTGGAGGCCGAGCTGGCAAAGATCGACCTCGCCAACGTGCATTTCGATATTGTCCAGGCCGATGATGTGGTGCACATGAACGAAAAGCCTTCGGACATCCTGCGCCGCAAGAAAAACGCCTCCATCCAGGTGGCCTGCCGCCTGGTCAAGGAAGGCGCGGCCGACGGCGTGGTCAGCGCCGGGCACTCCGGGGCCACGGTGGCCTGCGGCATGTTCATCATGGGCCGCCTGCCCGGCGTGGAGCGTCCGGCCCTGGCCGCCTTGCTGCCCACGGAAAAAAATCCCGTGGTGGTGCTGGACGCCGGAGCCAATGTGGACTGCCGCCCGTACCACCTCTTCCAGTTCGGGCTCATGGGCGACGCCTTTGCCCGCGACCTGCTCAGCTATGCCGCGCCGCGCGTGAGCCTGCTGAGCATCGGCGAGGAGGAAGGCAAGGGCAACTGCCAGGTCAAGGAGGCCTATGAACTGCTGAAGATGGCCCAGAACATCAACTTCATCGGCAATGCCGAGGGCCGCGATATTTTCACCGGCGATATTGATGTGGTCATCTGCGACGGCTTTGTGGGCAATGTGGTGGTCAAGATGAGCGAAGGCCTGGCCGCCTCCCTGATCCGCATGCTCAAACGCGTCTTTACCTCGGGCCTTCTGCCCGCTCTGGGCGGCATGCTGGCCAAGGGCGCGTTCAAGCACTTCGCCCGCACCATCGACTATGCCGAATACGGCGGCGCGCCGCTGCTCGGCCTGCATGGTCTGGCCATTGTCTGCCATGGCCGTTCCAGCGCCCGTGCCATGAGCAACGCCATCAAGATGAGCGGCACGTTCGTGCGCAAGGGCACCAATGACCGCCTTGCCGAAACCATCCTGGCCAACGAAGAGCTGACCCGTTTCTCCCGCGCCATCTAACTGACGGACACGCCATGACTGCAACCTGCCATCTGCACGCGCTGAGCGCCAACGCGCCGGACACGGTGCTGACCAATGACGATCTGGCAAAACTGGTGGACACCAACGACGAATGGATCGTGGCGCGCACCGGCATCAAACAGCGCCGCAAGCTGGCGGATACGGACAACGCCTCGGATCTCGGCCTGGTCGCCGCCCGCCGCGCCCTGGAAGATGCGGGCATCAACGCGGGCGACCTGACCCACATCGTCGCGGCCACCTGCACGCCGGACCTGCTTTCCCCTTCCGTGGCCTGCATTCTGGCCGGGAAGCTGGGCGCGGGCCCGGTCATGGCCTTTGATTTCAGCGCCGCCTGCTCGGGTTTTCTGTACGGTCTTTCCATCTGCCGGGCCATGCTCTGCCAGGCCCCGGAGGCGCGCATCCTTTTCGTCTGCACCGAAGCCCTGACCCGCCGCGTCAACTGGAGCGACCGCTCCACCTGCGTGCTGTTCGGCGACGCGGCCACGGCCTGCGTGCTCACGGCCTCGGCGGACAAAGCCCTGGCCGGAGTGGAAGACGTCATCTGCCAGAGCGACGGCAACCAGCGAGACCTGATCACCGTGGGCGGCGGCACGGCCTGCCGCTACGGCCTGGGCCAGCCCACCGACGAAAACTTTTTCATCACCATGCAGGGCCGTGAGACCTACAAGCACGCCGTGCGCCAGATGGTGCGCATCTGCGAGCAGATTCTCGCCCGCAACGGTCTTTCCATTGAGGATGTGGACCTTTTTGTGCCGCATCAGGCCAATATGCGGATCATTGAAGCCGTGGGCAGCCGCCTGAACATTGCCGAGGACCGCGTGTTCACCAATGTGGAGAGGTACGGCAATACCTCGTCGGCCTCCATCCCGCTGGCGCTGGCTGAAGCTCGTGCCGCCGGGCGCATAGCGCCGGGCAGCCGCGTGCTGATGACGGCTTTCGGCGCCGGGCTCACGTGGGGGGCGGCCCTGTTGAGCTTTTAAGGAAGCGCCGGTTGATGGTCTTTCTGCCCATTGCCTGCGGCAGGCTCGCTCCGTGCGAAATTCATACCGCCCGGCGTTCGCCTTCCCGGCAAAGGACAAAAATTCTGATAATCACCGCATCCCGTGTCGGGCCACGCCACTGACCGGCGCACGCGCGCATTGAAATTCCCCCGTGTCTGAGCTATAAACAGCATTCCACGTTCCCACAGCAAAGGCAGAACCAGCATGAGCACAGCGCAGTCCACGCCTTCCGCCGCAGAGACGCTCCCCACGGCCCTGGTGACCGGCGGTTCGCGCGGCATCGGCCGGGCCATCGCCCAGACCCTTGCCCGCGACGGCTTTCAGGTTTTTCTCACCTATGTGAGCCGCCCCGAAGAGGCGGAACAGGCCGTGGCCGAAATCACGGCGGCCGGAGGCCGGGCCCGTGCCTTCGCCCTCAATGTGGGCGACAGCGCGGCCGTGGCGGATTTTTTCGCCGCGGAAATCAAGGACAAGGTGGACTTGGCCGTGCTGGTCAACAATGCAGGCATCACCAAGGACGGATTTCTGGTGCGCATGAAGGACGAGGATTTCGACAAGGTCCTGGCCGTCAATCTGCGCGGAGCCTTTGTCTGCACTCGTGAAG
This sequence comes from Desulfovibrio fairfieldensis, assembly GCF_001553605.1. Lineage (NCBI taxonomy): Bacteria > Pseudomonadati > Thermodesulfobacteriota > Desulfovibrionia > Desulfovibrionales > Desulfovibrionaceae > Desulfovibrio > Desulfovibrio fairfieldensis. Next base: position 886,452 of record NZ_CP014229.1, on the reverse strand, counting down.
CCGCCAAGATCATGAGTAAAAACCGCAAAGGGCGGATCATCAATATTTCTTCGGTGGTGGGCCAGATGGGCAATGCCGGACAGATCAATTATGCCTCGGCCAAGGCCGGTCTGCTGGGCCTCACCAAATCCTGCGCCAAGGAGCTGGCCTCCCGCCAGATCACGGTCAATGCCGTGGCTCCGGGCTTCATTGAAACCGATATGACGGCGGCCCTGAACGACGACGTGCGCGCGAGCTATGTGGAATCCATTCCCCTGAAGCGCATGGGCGTGGCCCAGGATGTGGCCGAGGCTGCGGCTTTTCTGGCTTCGGACAAAGCCGGATACATCACCGGACAGGTGCTGGCCGTCAACGGCGGCATGTACTGCTGAGACGGCGCGCCCAACCCTGCGGCAACGCGCCCGGAGCGCCTGCGCGCCACCGGGGCATATGATAAGAGTCAATATTACCTGGAGGATACCATGTCTGATGTCGCGGAAAAAGTAACAAAAATCATTGTGGACCAACTGGGCGTGAGCGCCGATGAAGTGAAGCCTGAAGCCTCCTTTGTGGAAGACCTCGGCGCTGATTCCCTGGACCTGACCGAACTGATCATGGCCATGGAAGAAGAGTTCGACATCGAAATCGCCGATGACGACGCCCAGAAAATTCTCAAGGTCCAGGACGCCATTTCCTATATTGAAAACAAAAAATAGTACGGCCCGGCGGCGGTTCCTTTGTCATAAAGGGCCGCAGCCGGAACGGGGCATGTCCGTTCCGCATCCGGCGGCCTAGCGTTTCCGGCGGATGCGCGACAGGCGCGGACGCGGTTTCGCGCCGTTGCGTAACGGCACATGTCTTGGCCGGTAGTCATCCGCAGAGCGGGGGGAATCGGCCCCCCGCCCAAAAGGAGTCCGCATGACCCGTCCCCGCGTAGTGATCACCGGCGTAGCCGGCGTTACGCCTCTCGCCAACGACATTGAAACCACCTGGAAACGCCTGCTTGCCGGCGAGTCGGGCATCGCGCCCATCACGCTGTTTGACGCTTCGGCCTACGATTCACGCATCGCCGGCGAAGTGAAAAACTTCGTGCCCGAGAACTATATGCCTCCCAAACAGGTGCGGCGCATGGACCGCTTCACCCAGTTTGCCGTGGCCTCGGCCAAGATGCTGTTGCAGGACGCCGGCTTTGAAGTCACCGAGGCCAATGCCTACGATGTGGCCGTGATCCTCGGCGTCGGCCTTGGTGGCCTGCACACCTTGGAGACGTACCACACCAAGCTGCTGGAAGCCGGGCCCAACAAAATTTCGCCCTTTATGATTCCCATGCTGATTTCCAATATGGGACCGGGGCAGATCTCCATTTTCACCGGGGCCAAAGGCCCCAACATCGTCACCACCACAGCCTGCGCCTCGGCCATCCACGCTGTGGGCACGGCCTACAGCGAAATTCTGCTGGGACGGGCCACCACCGCCATTTCCGGCGGCGTGGAAGCCACGGTGACGCCTCTGGGGGTGGCCGGTTTTACGGCCCTCAAAGCCCTGTCCACCCATTACAACGACGACCCCACGCACGCTTCCCGCCCCTTTGACGGCAAGCGCGACGGTTTTGTGATCGGCGAGGGCGCGGGCCTCCTGCTGCTGGAAAGTCTTGAATCCGCCCGGGCGCGCGGCGCGAAGATTTACGCGGAAGTGGCCGGTTACGGCGCTTCCGGCGACGCCTATCACATGACGGCCCCCTGCGACACCGGCGAGGGCATGGCCCGCGCCATGCAGAACGCCCTGCGCGAGGCGGGCATCGCGCCCGAGGCCGTGGGTCACATCAACGCCCATGCCACCTCCACCCAGCTCAACGACAGCACGGAAACCAAGGCCATCAAGCTGGTCTTCGGCGAGCACGCCGGGAAGATCAAAATCTCCGCCACCAAGTCCATGACCGGCCACCTGCTGGGCGCGGCGGGCGGCATTGAGACGGTCTTCACGGCCTTGGCCCTGCGAGAAGAAATGCTGCCCGGCACCATCAACCTGGAAAATCCCGACCCTGAGTGCGATCTGGATTATCTGGCGGACGGCTCGCGGCACGTTGCCTGTGAATACGCAATGTGCAATTCCTTCGGCTTCGGCGGCACCAATGCGAGCCTGATTCTGAAAAAGTGGACCGAGTAAGCGCTACTAAACGCCGCGCTTCACCAGCCTAGGGTTTTAGCGAAAAGACAAATTTTTTCGCTGACGATCCTGCAAAATATGTTGCGAACAACACTGCCCGCCGCCGTGGCGGGCAGCATTCTTACAGATATGCGCGGTAAAATTTTTCAGTTTACCGCGAAATCGGCGGCGCAAACGCGGTTGCGCCTTGCCTCCGCCGCCCGCGGCGGCGCATCGGTCTCACGACCGGTGTTTACTGATTTCCGCGGAAATCCGTAAGCAAAGGACAAGCGTTCATGGACGAAATTCTGCTTCAAGATCCGGAGCTGGCCCGGGCCATCATTCTGGAATCCGACCGGCAGGTGAGCAAACTGGAACTGATCGCCTCTGAGAACTTTGTTTCGCCCGCCGTGCGCGAAGCCCAGGGCAGCGTGCTGACCCACAAATATGCCGAAGGCTATCCCGGCAAGCGCTATTACGGCGGCTGCGAATACGTGGACATCGCCGAAACCCTGGCCCAGGACCGGGCCAAGCAGCTCTTCGGTTGCGGCTACGTCAACGTGCAGCCCCATTCCGGTTCCCAGGCCAATATGGCCGCCTATTTCGCCTGCCTCAAGCCCGGCGACGTGATCCTGGGCATGAATCTCTCCCACGGCGGGCATCTGACCCACGGCAGCCCGGTGAACTTCTCAGGTCGCCTGTTCAAGGTCGTTTCCTACGGCGTGCGCAAGGAAACAGGCCGCATCGATTATGACGAAGTGGCCGCTCTGGCCCGCGAGCACAAGCCCGCCGTAATCATGGCCGGGGCCAGCGCCTATCCGCGCCGCATCGACTTTGCCCGCTTCCGGGCCATCGCCGACGAGGTGGGGGCCAAACTGATGGTGGACATGGCCCATATCGCGGGCCTGGTGGCCGTGGGTCTGCACGAGAGCCCCATTCCCCACGCCCATATCACCACCACCACCACGCACAAAACCCTGCGCGGCCCGCGCGGCGGCATGATCCTCTCCAGCGAGGACAACGCCAAGACCCTGAACAGCCAGATTTTCCCCGGCATCCAGGGCGGCCCGCTGATGCACGTCATCGCGGCCAAGGCCGTGGCCTTCGGCGAAGCCCTGCGCCCGGCCTTCGCGGCCTATCAGCAGCGGGTGCTCGACAATACCGCCGCTCTGGCCCAATCCATGATGGACGCCGGTTTCGAACTCGTCTCCGGCGGCACGGACAACCACCTCATGCTGGTGGACCTGACCAACAAGGATATCACCGGCAAGGACGCCGAACAGGCCCTGGACCAAGCCGGAATCACGGTGAACAAGAACACCGTGCCCTTTGAAACCCGCTCGCCCTTTGTGACCTCGGGCATCCGCCTGGGCACGGCGGCCCTGACTACGCGCGGCCTGCAACAGGAAGATATGCGCACGGTGGGCGGTTTCATCGTGGAGGCTTTGGAAAAACGCCAGGATGCCCAGGAGCTGACCCGCATTCGCAAGAATGTGGAGGACTTCGCCCGCCAGTTCCCGCTGTTCACCTGGTAGCCCGCGTCCTTTCGTTTTTTGGGGAGGGGCTCCCTCCCCCAATTTTTATGATTCATCAGGATAGAGCAATGCACGATTAAAAAGCGTGAACCGCTCTCAAACAGGCCGTTTGCGCGGCCTGTTTCGTTTTCCGTGCCGCACTCCGCGCGGCTTGGCTTTTGGGCCGCCTCTGTGTAAACTGCTGGAAATCTTTTTGTGAGCGTCCTATGCAACGACTGCCCTGGCCTGATTATTTCATGAATATCACCTATCTGGTAAGCGAGCGTTCCACTTGTACCCGCCGCCGGGTGGGCGCCGTGGCCGTCAAAGACAAACGAATTCTGGCCACAGGCTACAACGGCGCGCCCGCAGGCGTGCCCCACTGCCTGGAGGTGGGCTGCCTGCGCGAGCAGCTCGGCATTCCTTCGGGCCAGCGCCATGAGATCTGCCGCGGCCTGCACGCCGAGCAGAACGTCATCATCCAGGCTGCGGTGCACGGCATCAACATTCAGGGCGCCGAACTCTACTGCACTACCCACCCCTGTGTGCTGTGCAGCAAAATGCTGATCAATTGCGGCATCCGCCGCATTTATTACGCCGAGGACTATCCCGACGACCTGGCCACGGCCATGCTGCGGGAGGCCGGCGTCACGGTGGAACAATTCCCCTTCACCCCGCCCCGCATCAGCGGTATGCCCGGGGGCATGAGCGGAGAAAAACGCCATGACTGAACAGGATTTCGCTCCGTTCATGCGCGAGGCCATAGCCTTGGCCGAACAGGGCCGCTGGAAGGCCTGCCCCAACCCCACGGTGGGGGCGGTGCTGTTGCGCGACGGCCGGGTTGTGGCGCGCGGCTGGCACCATGAGGCGGGACGGGACCACGCCGAGGTGGATTGCCTGAAAGACGCGGCGACGCGGGGCGTGGACCCCAAAGGCTGCACCCTGGTGGTCACGCTGGAACCCTGCAACCACCAGGGCAAGACGCCGCCCTGCACCCAAGCCATCCTGGACGCGGGCATCAGCCGGGTGGTTATGGGCCTGGCGGACCCCAATCCCCAGGCCGCGGGCGGCGCGGCCCGCCTGTGCGATGCCGGAGTGGAAGTGCTCGGCCCGGTCTGCGAAGCGGAATGCCGCGATCTGGTGGCGGATTTTCTGGTCTGGCAAAGCACGGACAGGCCCTATGTCATTTTGAAGATGGCCGCCACCCTGGACGGACGGATCGCCACACGCAACGGCCAGTCCCAGTGGATCAGCTGCGAGACATCCCGCCATGAAGTGCAGGAACTGCGCGCGGGTCTGGGACTGAGCGGCGGGGCCGTGCTGGTGGGCGGGGGCACCTTCCGGGCGGACAATCCCCGGCTGACCGCGCGCGAGGACGGCTACGACGGCCCGCAGCCTCTGGCCTGCCTGCTGACTTCGCGTCTGCCCAAACCTGACGCTGACTTCCATCTGCTCAAGGAACGCCCCGGTCAGACGATTTTTCTGGCCTCCCCGGCCGCGGCGGCCTCTACCACGGCCCAGGCCCTGCGCCAAATGGGCGTACGCGTGCTGGCCCTGGGACCCGGCCCGCAAGGCGGCCCGGATTTTCCCGAACTGTTCCGGGCCCTGCGCCGGGAACTGGGCTGCCCCTATGTGCTCTGCGAAGGCGGCGGACGTCTGGCCCTGGCCCTGCTGGAAGCGGGCTTTGTGGATGAATTCCATCTGCATCTCGCGCCCATGATCCTGGGCGACAGCGATGCCCGTCCGTTGTTCGCCGGGCGTGCGCCCCTGAGCCTGGACGAGGCCCTGCGCCTGCGGGTCAGCCGTACCGGCCTCTGCGGCAACGATGTCCATATTCTGCTGCGTCCGGCGGTCCCGCCTGACGCCGGCCGGGGGGCCTGAGCCGCATGTTCACAGGCATCATCCAGGGACAGGGCGAAATAACCTCCCTGCGCAAAAACGGCACGGAATGCCGCCTGGCCATCCGCCCCCTGTTCACCCTGACGGACGTCATCGACGGCGAATCCATCGCGGTCAACGGCGCCTGCCTTTCGGTGGAAAGCCACAGCCGCGAGGGCTTCACGGCATACGCCTCGGCGGAAACCCTGGCGCGCACCACTTTGGGCACTCTGCGCAACGGGGATCCGGTCAACCTGGAACGGGCTCTGGCTCTGGGCGACCGCCTGGGCGGCCATCTGGTCAGCGGCCATGTGGACTGCCTGGCCACGGTGCGCGAAGTGCGCCCCTCCGGGCAATCCGTGTGCTGCCGCCTGGAATTTCCGGCATCTTTCGGCCCCGAAGTCATTGCCAAAGGTTCGGTGGCCCTTGACGGAATCAGTCTGACGGTCAATGATTGCGGCCCGGATTTTCTGGAGGTCAATATCATTCCCGACACGCAGAAGCGCACCACCATGCGCCTGTGGCGGCCCGGCACGCGCGTCAATATGGAAACGGACCTCATCGGCAAATATGTGCGCAGCCTGCTGGGCCCCTGGTCAGGGTTGTCCGGCAAGGATGCCGGAAGCGACGCGGCAACGCGAACGGGCGCGGGCCTCAGCCGGGAGCTGCTGCTGCGCAACGGATTCATATAAAAAAAGCGTTACTACTCTATAGTAGTAGTAAGCAAACGTATTTTTGCCATCGTCTTGCACAGCACAGGAGTTTACATGAACCAAGTCAAAACCATCGCGGGCCGACTCGACGCCAAAGGCCTGAAGGTCGCCATCGTGGCAACCCGCTTCAACGACTTCATCGTGGACCGCCTGGTGGGCGGCGCTCTGGACTACCTGGAACGCCACGGCCTGGACCCGGCGGACATCACCCTGGTGCGCATTCCCGGCGCGTTCGAGCTGCCCCTGGTCTGCCAGAAGCTCGCCGATGCGCGCAAATACGACGGCATTCTGGCCTTGGGCGCGGTGATCCGGGGCGGCACCCCGCACTTCGACTATGTCTGCGCCGAGGCCAGCAAAGGGATTGCCCAAGCCATGCTGGGGTCCGGCACGCCCATCGGCTTCGGCCTGCTGACCTGCGACAGCATCGAGCAGGCCATTGAACGCGCCGGGTCCAAAGGCGGCAACAAAGGCGTGGAAGCCGCCGCGGCCATGCTGGAAACCATCCGCGTGCTGGAGCAGTTGTAATCCATGAGCAAGGCTAAGAACACCACCCGCCGGGGCGCGCGCGAACTGGCCTTTCAGGTGCTCTACGGGCTTTCCTTCACTCCGGCGGAAAGCCGCGCGGACCTGCGCCGGGCCTTTGTGCTCTCCCCCCACAATACGGCCATGGACGAGCAGGATCTCGGCAGCGAGCCCACGGGCTTCGCCTGGGAACTGGTGGAAGGCGTCTGGGGCAACAGCGCCGCACTGGACACGGCCATCAGCCGTTTTTCCCACAACTGGCGGGTGGACCGCATGGGCCGCATCGAACTGACCCTGCTGCGCCTGGCCGTGTTTGAAATGCTCTACCGCCAGGACGTGCCGCCCAAGGTGGCCATCAACGAGGCGCTGGAGCTGAGCGGCCAGTTCGGCGAAGACAACGCCAAAAACTTCGTCAACGGCATTCTGGACGCGGCGGCCAAGGCCCTGGAAAGCGGCGAACTGGTGCCGTCCGCGGGTCAGGCCCCCGCCAATTCCTAACCCGCCGCACGGTATCCGCACATGACGCAAGAACGCTACAATCCGCAGGCTATCGAAGAAAAATGGCAGGCCCGCTGGCGGAAGGAAAACGCCTTCGCCAGCACCCATGAGAGCGACAAGCCCAAATATTACGTGCTGGAGATGTTCCCCTATCCCTCGGGCAACATCCACATGGGCCATGTGCGCAACTATTCCATCGGCGACGTGGTGGCGCGCTGCAAGCGCATGCAGGGCTTCAACGTGCTGCACCCCATGGGCTGGGATGCCTTCGGCCTGCCCGCCGAAAACGCGGCCATCAAGCACCACGTGCACCCGGCCCAGTGGACCTACGCCAATATCGACAATATGCGCGCCCAGTTGCAGCGCCTGGGCTATTCCTATGACTGGTCGCGCGAAATCGCCACCTGCCGCCCGGAATACTACCGCTGGGAACAGATGTTCTTCCTGCGCCTGCTGGAAAAAGGCCTGGTCTACCGTAAAAAGGCCCCGCAGAACTGGTGCCCCTCCTGTCATACTGTGCTTGCCAACGAACAGGTCATCGACGGCCTCTGCTGGCGCTGCGACAGCAGGGTGGAACAGAAGGATCTGACCCAGTGGTTCCTGAAGATCACGGCCTACGGGGACGAACTGCTGGCCGACCTCTCCCGCCTGGAAGGCGGCTGGCCGGACCGCGTGCTGGCCATGCAGCGCAACTGGATCGGCAAATCCACGGGCGCGGCCATCAGCTTCGGCCTGGAAAAAAGCATTGGCGGCGTGCGGGGCATCGAGGTGTTCACCACCCGGCCGGACACCGTGTTCGGCGTGACCTTCATGACCCTGGCCCCGGAACATCCCCTGGTGGAAAAGCTCATTGAGGGCTACGAAAAAGCCGGGGACGTGCGCGCCTTTGTGGAACGCATCCGGAACATGGACCGCCTGGACCGCCAGTCCGACACCCTGGAAAAAGAAGGCATCTTCACCGGCGCATACGCCCTGCACCCCTTCACCGGCCAACGCGTGCCGCTCTGGCTGGGCAATTTCGTCCTGGCCGACTACGGCACCGGCGCGGTCATGGGCGTGCCCGCGCACGACCAGCGCGACTTTGACTTCGCCCGCAAGTACGGTCTGCCTGTGCGGGTGGTCATCAGTCCCGAGGGGCGTCAGCTCGATCCTCAAAATATGACCGAAGCCTGGACCGAACCCGGCATCATGGTCAATTCCGGTTCCTTTGACGGCATGCCCAACGAGGACGGCAAAAAGGCCGTGGCCGAAGCCCTGGACAAGGACGGCAAGGGCAAAGCCACCACCCAGTTCCGCCTGCGCGACTGGAACATCTCGCGCCAGCGCTTCTGGGGCGCGCCCATTCCGGTGATTTACTGTGAAAAGTGCGGCGTGGTGCCGGAAAAGGAAGAAAACCTTCCGGTGCTCCTGCCCCTGGACGTAAAAGTGCGCGACGACGGCCGCTCTCCCCTGCCGGAAACGCCCTCCTTCGCGGACTGCGCCTGCCCCTGCTGCGGCGGCCCGGCCCGGCGCGAAACCGACACCATGGACACTTTTGTGGAGTCCTCCTGGTACTTTGCCCGCTATACCGACGCCCGCGACGACAAAGCCCCCTTCAAGCCCGAAGCCCTGCAATACTGGCTGCCCGTGGACCAGTACATCGGCGGCGTGGAGCACGCCATTCTGCATCTGCTCTATTCCCGCTTCTTCACCAAGGTACTGCGCGATCTGGGCTTCTTCCCCAAGGATCTGGCCGAGCCCTTCACCAACCTGCTGACCCAGGGCATGGTGCTCAAGGACGGCGGCAAGATGTCCAAGTCCAAGGGCAATGTGGTCGATCCCACGGAGATGATCAAAAAATACGGTGCGGACACCGTGCGCCTGTTCTGTCTGTTCGCGGCCCCGCCGGAGCGGGATTTCGACTGGTCCGACTCGGGCATTGAAGGCGCGTCGCGCTTCCTCGCCCGCGTCTGGCGGCTGTTTACCGAAGAAGAGGCCCGGCTGCTGCCGCTCAATGCCTGCGGCTCCTCCGCCGAAGACGCAGACAGCGGGGAAAGCCGCGATCTGCGCCGCAGGGAACACCTCACGGTAAAAAAGGCCGGAGAGGACATGGGCGGCCGCTTCCAGTTCAATACGGCCATCGCCGCCGTCATGGAGCTGGTCAACGCCATGTACCTTTCGCGCGAAAAACTGGGCCGGAGCGAGGCAGAGCGCCGCGTCTTCTCCTCGGCCATGGCCACGGTGCTGACCCTGCTCTCGCCCATCACCCCGCATCTCTGCGAGGAGCTCTGGGAGCGCCTGGGCCACACGGCGCAACTTGCCGCCGAGCCCTGGCCCCAATGGGATGAAGCGGCCACGGCCCAGGACATGCTCACCGTGGCCCTGCAGGTCAACGGCAAGCTGCGCGGCACGTTGGAAGTGCCCGCCGGAGCGGACAAGGGCGCCCTGGAACAGGCAGCCCTGGCCGATCCCGCCGTGCAGCGCCACACAGCCGATCTGACCGTGCGCAAAGTGGTGGTAGTGCCCGGCAAACTGGTCAACATCGTGGCCAATTAGGCCGCCACCGGCATGAGCCCGCAGAACGGAACCGACAGACAGGGCAGGCCCGGTTTCAGCTTTCTGGTCTGCCCGGACAGCCAGTTGCTCCGCGCGCATCTCGCGGAGCAACTGGCTGTCTTTCCACCCGCGGGCGGCCCGTGGGAACGTCACGTCTATTGGGGCGACGAGGACCCCCCCCCGCGCTTCTGGGAGCAGCTCAGCCTGCAAGGCCTGTTCGGCGCTTCGCGTGTCCTGCTGGTCCGTCAGGCCCAGCTCTGGCCGGCGGCCGTCTGGAAAAAGATTTCCCAGGCCCTGGCCAGGCCCTCGGCCCAGTGCTGGCCTTTCTTCTGCCTGGAAGTGAACTGGGAAAAGGGGCAGCCCAAAATTCCGGCGCATATCGCCAAGCTGCGCTGTCTGGCCTTTGCCGACCGGCAGGGCTGGATCTGGCGGCATGAGGGCCTGACCGAACGCGGCGTCAAGCGCCATGTGCAGCAGCGCGCCCGCGATCTGGGTCTGACCTTTGAGGCCGATGCGCTGGAACAGTTCTGCGCCTCCGTGCCACCGGACGCCCAGGCTATCGAAAACGAACTGCAAAAACTCTCGCTTCTGCGCGGCGGGACCGGTGACGCAGGCGGAGGGGCCATCACCGCCGCCATGACCGCAACCGCCGCCTGGAGCCCGGAATGCAACGTCTTTGCCTGCATCCGGCATATGGAGGCCGGTAATCTGGCCGCCGTCTGGAAGGAACTGTCCCGCAGCCGGGACAGCGACAGCCTGCTTTTTTCCCTGCTGGCCCTGCTGGCCCGTGAGCTGCGCCTGCTCTGGCAGACCCAGGCCGGGGAAAAGGTACGCCTGCATCCCTCGGAGGCGGGCTTCAAGAAACAACTGGCACTGCGTCTCGGGCCACGGGGCCTGGCTGAGGGCATGGCGGCCGTGGCGGACGCCGAGTGGCAGGTCAAAAGCGGCCGCCGCACGCCGGAACAGACCCTGGACTTTCTGGCCGCCCGGCTGACCGGCCTGTTCGGCCTGCCTGGCTCAAATTCCCGTCCCTCATAACGGCGCCGCCTTCGGCGGAGCCGTCTGCTGACCTCCCGGCCCGCATCACTTCATTGCTCCGTCTTCATATCCCCTGCCCGTCGGGCGTCCACCCTCCTAGCCAGCATCCGCGCCAGGGCTGATACGGCCTGAAACCAAACGCGCGCTTTCAAGCCGCGCCAGGCTTTCGCGCAACTCCGCGTTCCGCTCAAGCAGAGCGGCTTTTTCACGGTGCAGCCGACGATTTTCCTCGCTCAGCTCGCGCCGTTCCTTGTTCACTTCGCGCAGCTGACTTTCAAGAGCGGCACAGCGGGCCTCCGCCTCCTGTGAAAGCGGCGCGTCATGGGGCCCCTCTCCCGGTGATGCCGCCGCGCCGGGGCGCATGGGGCCGGTTCCGAACAGAAGCCATTCCGGGCACACTTCAAAACGGGCGCAAATATCGCCTATCACTTCAAAACGGGGCTGGTTTCTGTTTCGCTCGTAATTTCCAAGTGTTACCTGCGGAATTCCCAACAGAGAGGCAAAGGCCGCCTGTGATTGGGAGCCGCGTAACTGCCGTAGCCGCTCGCCAAATGTTTCCATAACAAGCCGATATCACAGCGCCCGCCCTTTTCTTCCGGCTGTGCTCCCTTTGAATTTCCTATAATTTCAAAAAGAAATTATTTATCCCAAATTGAGTTGACAAATATCCCAAAACGGAAGATAAGGGCCTTGCGGGCGGTTGCATGGTTCCTGAAGAATGCGAAGTGAACTTACCCGGCCCCCCGCATGAAATCAATGGCCCGCCGCTTCCCTGACCAGGGAAGGGCGCGCAGGCGCTTGCCCGGATGCAAACGAGCCTTTGCGCTCCGCATGCAGGAACGACGCTATTCATGGAGGGATAGTCATGTACGTCAATCACAATCAGATGGCGACCAACGTCGCCAACACCCTGACCGACCACTACAGCAATCTGCAAACCTCAACCCGGCGCCTGTCCTCGGGCCTGCGCATCAACAGCGCGGCCGACGACGCGGCCGGGCTCGCCATCCGCGAGTTGATGCGCTCGGACATCGCCGCGCTGCAGCAGGGCGCGCGCAACGCCAACGACGCCATTTCCCTGATCCAGACCGCCGACGGCGCATTGGGCGTCATTGATGAAAAGCTGGTGCGCATGAAGGAACTGGCGGAACAGGCCTCTACCGGCACCTATGATGCCACCCAGCGCAAGATGATCGATGACGAATATCAGGCCATGGCCGCTGAAATCACCCGTATCGCCAATGCCACGGACTTTAATGGCATTCACCTCCTGGACGGAAGTCTCGAGGGCCAGCACGACGGCGAAACGGCAACCCCGACCGGCGCTCTCAAGGTGCACTTCGGCACGGCAAACGATGCGGCCGAGGACTACTACTTTCTTAATATCAACGACTGCACGGCCGAGGCGTTAGGCCTCGGAAAGGGCGCCACGCTGGACAATATGCTGGATCGCCTGAGCGTCAAATTCAAGAACAGCCTCTCCGCTCAAATTGATGCGGCTGAGGGCGATCCTTTTACTGCCGCGGCTAAAGGCGCCCTGCAAAAGCTGGTTGATACGTACGCCGACGACTTTAAGTCTGTATTGAGCACACTGGCGAAAGGAGGAGATGCGTATGATGCTGTAGAGGATGTCATGGGGATATGGAACGCTGACAAAGATACTGCGGGGTCCTTTCTCTCAAAGGAAACAGGCTATCATCTCGAATTCTTTGAGGGTAAAGAGGATTTTGCCAAACTCTCCGACAGAGACAAGGAGAAATGGCAATTCGCCTGGGCCAAGGCGGCTCTGTACAATTATGGTCACCCAAAGGAATTCACGGAAACGGAGCAGCAGGAATTCTATGGGTTCAATGATGGCGCGATAGGAGCCTTGATGGCATACGAGAATCAGGTAGGCGGGGTTGATGGTACTGCCTTCGAAAAGCTTCGCAGCGCGGCGCTCGCGGAGGTCTATGAGGCGTCAAAAACCTTCAGCGCCGGCGGCCGCTCCATCGCAACCCAGGAAGAGGCCCAGATGTCCCTGGTGGCCGTGAACAACGCCATTGTGGCCAAGGACAATGTGCGGGCGAGTCTGGGCGCCACCCAGAACCGGCTGGAAAACACGGTCACCAATCTGACCATTCAGGCCGAAAACCTGCAGGCGGCGGAATCGCGCATCAGCGATGTGGATGTGGCCACGGAAATGACGCAGTTCGTCCGCAATCAGATTCTGACCCAGTCCGCTGTGGCCATGCTGTCCCAGGCCAATTCCATGCCGCAGATGGCCATGCAGCTTATCGGCGGATAACGTCACCAACCCTCGTGGGGAGGGGAATGACCGTCACGGCGCGCGGCCATTCAAGCCGCCGCGCCGACGCAAGGCCGCTTCAGACATGTCACCTTCCAGCCCGATACGGACGCCGTATGCTCATATTAAGTCGCCGCGCGGGAGAAAGCATCTATGTGGGCCGCGATATACGCTTTACCGTCCTCAAGATGCAGGGCAAGCAGGTAAAAATCGGCCTGGAGGTTCCCGACGGCGTCACCGTGTACCGGGAGGAAGTCTATCAGCGCGTTATCGAGCAGAATCAGGACGCGCTGCAAATCCGCAATGAAGATATCATGAAGGTCGCGCAGCTATGGGAAACAACACACAGCTAGCCATCAACACCCGCATCGGGCCCCGCGAGATAGATCCCGACAGGATTATTCACTTCCCCTGCGGGCTGGTGGGTCTTGAGAGTGAACGGGAATTCGCGCTGCTGCAAATCCATCAGGACTGGCCGCTGCTCATCCTGCAAAGCGCCACGACCCCGGCCGTGGGTCTGATGGTGGCTGATCCTTACAGTTTTCTGGACTCCTATCCCATTCAGGTGGGCGAGGCCGAACTGGCGCTGCTCGGCCTTGAGAGCAAGGAGGAGGCCACGGTGCTCGTCACGGTGTCCAGACCGGCGGACCAGCCGGGAACGGTGAAGCTGAACCTCTGCGGCCCCATCTGCATCAATGCCCGGTTCCGGCTGGGCCTGCAGATTCCGCAGCCCGTGGACCTTTCCCGCATACCCGGCATTTTCCGGCCCGGCCCCAAAACGCCGGACAGAGAATCGGGCGGCCAGTGACCAGGAGCGCGGCCGCCGCATATTGAGGGGGAAAAAGATCGGCTTTTTTCCTCTCTCCCACAAAGGACTCGCGTCCTTGGATGGGCTAAGCTGTGAGGCAAGGGGGCGACTCCTTGCCTCTGCTTTTGTGCCGCCAGGCGGCACGCTGCGCGGAGGCTTTTTCCCGGGCCATATCCGGCTTCTTTTCTTTTACTTTTCATCGAAAATCGGCTAAGAATAACTCCCCTGAAATTCGCCCCCTTGCATCTCAGCTGAGACTGCTTACTTTATGTCAGCAAAGACTGTCTCCACCACCTCGCCGCACAGTGGGCACCGAGCCCGCGTGCGTGAACGTCTTGAGCGCGAGCCTCTGGCCGTGGCGGATTATGAGGTGCTGGAGCTTTTGCTTGGTTACGGGCTCACGCGCAAAGACACCAAACCGCTGGCTAAGGAATTGCTGCGGCGTTTCGGCAGCATTCGGGGCGCGCTGGACGCCAGGCCGGATGAATTATTGCAGGTGCCCGGCTTCGGGCCGGGGCTCATGGCCCTCTGGCGGGTTCTGCGTGAAGTACTGGCCCGTCACGCAACCTCGGCGGTGCGTAAACGCGAAATCATGGCTACGCCGGATGCAGTGGCCCGCATGGCTCAAAGCCGCCTGGCCGGGTGTCCGCATGAAGAATGCTGGTTGGCCCTGGTGGACGCGCAAAACGGACTGATCGCCTGGGAACGCCTACGGCGCGGAGGCATCAACTCAGTGCCCGTGCAGCCCAGAGATGTGCTTGAGACGGCACTCACGCACAAGGCCAGCGGCATCATTCTGGCCCACAACCACCCCGGCGGCAGTCCGGGCCCTTCCAAGCCGGACCTTATGCTGACCGAAGAACTGCAACGGCTGGCCCCGCGCATGGGCCTGCGCTTTCTGGACCATGTCATCGTCACCGAGGGAATCTGCTACAGCATAACGCAAAACAAGCCCCTTTAGAGCCTTACGTGTTCACCGCTGTAAAAGAACACAGACGAACCGCGTTCCCGGCGCAACCGAGCAAAGACTACGAATTTTACTGCTCCAAGGCAGTCAGGGAGAATATATATGGCTGACTACAAAGAAAAAGATCATCCGCTTCATGGGGAACAAGGGCTTGGCGCCGCCGAGCCCGCCGTCGACAACGACGTTCATGCGAAACAGGAAGAAGCGCCCGTGCAGGATCTGCTGAACGAAAACAATCTCAACGCCGCTGCCCAGGGCATTCCCGACGTGTTGCCCGTGCTGCCGGTGCGCGACGTGGTCATATTCAATTATATGATCCTGCCGCTGTTCATCGGCCGCGAAAAATCCGTGCAGGCCGTGGAATCCGCCCTGAAAAACGGACGGCATCTGCTGGTCTGCGCCCAGCGCGAGGAAAGCACCGACGATCCCGCGCCCGCGGACCTTTATAATGTGGGCACCGTGGTCCAGGTCATGCGCATGCTCAAGATGCCGGACTCGCGGGTGAAAATTCTGGTGCAGGGCGTAAGCCGCGCGCGGGTCACCGGCTACAGCCAGGTGGACCCCTATCTGGAAGCGCGCATTGAAACTCTGCCCGAAGTCGCTCCCCAGATCGACGCCACGGTGGAAGCGCTCTTGCGCTCCGCGCGCGAGCAGAGCGAAAAGGTGCTCACCCTGCGCGGCCTGTCCTCGCCGGACGTGCTGGCCGTGTTGCAGGGCGTGGAGGATCCGGGCCGTCTGGCGGATCTTATCGCCGCCAATATGCGCATGAAGATCGCGGACGCCCAGCGCATCCTGGAGGCGGAAAATCCGCTGGAACGCCTCACTTTGGTCAACACCCAACTTCAGCGCGAAGTGGAAGTCGCCACGGTGCAGGCCCGCATCCAGAGTTCGGCCCGCGAAGGCATGGACAAGGCCCAGAAGGATTATTTCCTGCGCGAGCAGCTCAAGGCCATCCGCCAGGAGCTGGGCGAAAACGAGTCCGAGGGCGAGGACGACCTGGAAAGCCTGAAAAAGGCCCTGGACAAGGCCGGCCTGCCCAAGGACGTGCGCCAGGAGGCGGACAAGCAGTTGCGTCGCCTGTCCGGCATGCACGCCGACTCCTCGGAAGCCAACGTGGTGCGCACCTATCTGGACTGGCTGGTGGATCTGCCTTGGAAAAAGCTCTCGCGTGACCGTCTGGACATCGCCCACGCCAAGGAAATTCTGGACGAGGACCATTGCGGTCTGGACAAGATCAAGGACCGCATTCTGGAATTCCTCAGTGTGCGCAAGCTCAATCCGCAGTCCAAAGGCCCGATCCTCTGCTTTGCCGGCCCTCCCGGCGTGGGCAAAACCTCGCTGGGCCGCTCCATCGCGCGGGCGCTGGGCCGTAAGTTCCAGCGGCTGTCTCTGGGCGGCATGCACGACGAGGCCGAAATCCGCGGCCACCGGCGCACTTACATCGGGGCCATGCCCGGGCGGATCATCCAGGCCATCAAGCAGGCCGGTACCCGCAATCCGGTCATTGTGCTGGACGAAGTGGACAAGCTGGGCACGGATTTCCGGGGCGACCCTTCCTCGGCTCTCCTGGAAGTGCTGGACCCGGAACAGAACCACACCTTCAGCGACCACTACCTGAACGTGCCCTTTGACTTGTCCAAGGTCATGTTCCTGTGCACGGCCAACCACCTGGAAACCATTCCCGCGGCCCTGCGCGACCGCATGGAAGTCATCTCCCTGCCCGGCTACACGCTGCAGGAAAAGGTGGAGATCGCCCGCAAGCATCTGCTGCCCAAGAAAATCACTGAAAACGGTCTGGCCGAAGGCGATATCGCGCTCAGCGACGGGGCTCTGGAAAAGGTGATCAAGGAATACACGCGCGAGGCGGGCCTCCGCAACCTGGAACGCGAACTGGCGTCCATCTGTCGCAAGCTGGCCCGGCGCAAGGCCGAAGGCAAAAAAGGCCCCTTCAAGGTGGAGCCCAAGGACGTGGAAAAGCTTCTCGGCGCGCCCCGCTTTGTGGAAGACGAGAAGGAAAAGGAACTCATGCCCGGCATGGCCCTGGGCCTGGCCTGGACCCCCGCCGGCGGCGAGGTGCTGACCGTGGAGGCCAGCGTCATGAAGGGCAAGGGCGGCCTGACTCTCACCGGCCAGTTGGGCGACGTGATGAAAGAAAGCGCCCAGGCGGCCCTGAGCTACATCCGCAGCCGCGCGGAAGAGCTGGGCGTGGACCCCTCCTTTGTGAGCAAATACGACATCCATGTGCATGTGCCCGCGGGCGCCACGCCCAAGGACGGCCCTTCGGCGGGCGTAACCCTGACCACGGCCCTGATTTCGGCTCTCAGCAATCGCAGGGTGCGGGCCGACCTCTGCATGACCGGCGAGATCACCCTGCAGGGCCGGGTGCTGCCCGTGGGCGGCATCAAGGAAAAAATCCTGGCCGGTGTGGCCCGTGGCCTGAAGCATGTCATCATCCCGCAGCAGAACGTGAAAGATCTGGAAGACGTGCCCAGGGAGCTGCTCAAGCGCATCACGGTGCACCCCGTGCACCACTATGACGAACTCCCGCCCCTGGTCTTTGAGACTCAGGGCAAGCGCGGCGGCGGTGAAAAGCACGGCCTGACCGAAAAAACGCCGCCCGCGCCGCGCAAAAAAAGTCCTGCCCGTCCGGCCGTCGCGGCCACGGGACGGCGCGGACGCGCGGAACGGCCCGCCGAGGCGTAAGCGTGCGCCTGCGGGAGTATGAACAGAACGCCGCACGGCGATTGACAAAGGCGGGGGTGGACAGCCCCCGCCTTTGCGCGCAACTGCTGGCCGGGCATGTGCTGGGTCTGGACCGTCTGCACTGCGTCCTGGCTGCGGAATGCGAGCTGACGCCCGACCAAGCCGGGACCCTGGAAGCCCTCACGGCCCGCCGGGCCACGGGCGAACCCCTGGCCCATATTCTCGGCGACAGGGAATTTTTCGGCCGCACTTTTCTGGTCACCCCGGACACCCTGATCCCCCGTCCGGAAACGGAACTGCTGGTGGAGACGGCTCTGGAACTGCTGCCCGCCGGACAGCCGCTGCGCTTTGCGGACCTGGGCGCTGGCTCGGGCTGCATCGGCGTGACCCTCTGCCTGGAACGCCCGCGCTGGTGCGGCCTGTTGCTGGAACTCAGCGCTCCGGCCCTGGAAGTGGCCCGCGCCAACGCCGCCCGGCTGGGAGCCGCCACGCGCCTGGACGCACTGCGGGCGGATCTGCGCGCCATCCCCCTGGCTGCGGGCTCCTGCGATCTTCTGGTCAGCAATCCGCCCTACATCGCGGATGCCGAGCGCGGCCAGGTCATGGACGAAGTACTGCGCTTTGAGCCGCATTCCGCGCTTTTTTCACCGGAAGCCGGTCTGGCCCATCTGCGCGCCGTCATTGCCCAGGCCGCCCGTCTGCTCCGGCCCGGCGGCCTGCTTTTACTGGAACACGGCGCGGCCCAGGGGAAGGCCGTGCGGGACCTGCTGTCCGCGGGCGATGCTTTTGTCGGCATCGCCACGCGCCGCGATCTGGCCGGACTGGAGCGTTGCGCTTTGGCCAGGAAAGTGTAATATGAAGTGCATTGCTTCCGGACAAAGCGCAATTACGGCCTTTTTTATAAAAAAATCGTGGAAAAGGCATTTTTTACTTGCCAAGAGCGTCGGAAGCGTTTAAGACACCATCTTGCCGCTGGCGTAGCTCAACTGGCAGAGCAGCTGATTTGTAATCAGCAGGTTGCGGGTTCGAGTCCCATCGCCAGCTCCACAAAAAGCTGAACAAAGGCCTGCTTACGGGCCGGACCTTTGCGGCACGTGTGGAGGGGTTCCCGAGTGGCCAAAGGGAACAGACTGTAAATCTGTCGTCGTAAGACTTCGGTGGTTCAAATCCACCCCCCTCCACCACCCCTTCCGCCTCATACTTTTTCAGGCGGTCGGTGGCTGGTTTTTACAAACTGCCTTGGCTGTAGGAGACAGAGTGACTGTCGGGGAACTACGGTGCGGTAGCCGTCAACTTGATTGACGGACAGCAACAGCATCGCCGGCGTGCGGGAATAGCTCAACGGCTAGAGCATCAGCCTTCCAAGCTGAGGGTTGCGGGTTCGAATCCCGTTTCCCGCTCCATTTCCTGCAAAATCAAAATCCCCCAGTCTGCCTCCTGCCAATGCACGTTCCCTGGCGACCAGGGACTGAATGCGGGCATCGGTTCAGGCCGTTCAGCGGCTTCCCCAGCCTGCCGTTACGCGAGGAACAGGCGCTACCAGAAATGGCAGAGCTCCGGGAATGTAGCGCACGTACAACCGCAAACAATTTTTTTCCAGGGAGACGTACAATGGGCAAAGCTAAATATGAACGCAAGAAGCCCCATGTAAACATCGGCACCATCGGCCACATCGACCACGGCAAAACCACCCTGACCGCCGCCATCACCAAGATCGCCGGCCTGAAGGGCGAGGGCAGCTTCATTTCCTATGACGAAATCGACAAGGCCCCCGAAGAAAAAGAGCGCGGCATCACCATTGCCACCGCTCACGTGGAATACGAAACCGACAAGCGCCACTACGCGCATGTGGACTGCCCCGGCCACGCCGACTACATCAAGAACATGATCACCGGCGCCGCCCAGATGGACGGCGGTATCCTGGTGGTGGCGGCCACCGACGGCCCCATGCCCCAGACCCGTGAGCACATCCTGCTCGCCCGCCAGGTGGGCGTGCCCCAGCTGGTGGTCTTCCTGAACAAGTGCGACCTGGTGGACGACGAGGAACTGCTGGAACTGGTGGAACTGGAAGTGCGCGAGCTGCTCTCTTCCTATGACTTCCCCGGCGACGACGTGCCCGTGATCCGCGGTTCCGCCCTGAAGGCTCTGGAATGCGACGATCCCAATGCGCCTGAAGCCAAGTGCATCGGCGAGCTGCTGGCTGCTTGCGACAGCTTTATCCCCGATCCCGTGCGCGACATCGACAAGCCCTTCCTGATGCCCATCGAAGACGTGTTTTCCATCTCCGGCCGCGGCACCGTGGTGACCGGTCGTGTGGAACGCGGCATCATCAAAGTGGGTGACGAAGTGGAAATCGTGGGTATCAAGCCCACCCAGAAGACCACCTGCACGGGCGTGGAAATGTTCCGCAAGCTGCTGGACCAGGGCGAAGCCGGCGACAATATCGGCGCCCTGCTGCGCGGCACCAAGCGTGACGACGTGGAACGCGGCCAGGTGCTCGCGGCTCCCAAATCCATCACGCCGCACAAGAAGTTCAAGGCTGAGGTGTACGTGCTCTCCAAGGAAGAAGGCGGCCGTCATACGCCCTTCTTCACCGGCTATCGTCCTCAGTTCTACTTCCGCACCACGGACATCACCGGCGTCATCGCCCTGCCCGAAGGCGTGGAAATGGTCATGCCCGGCGACAACTCGCAGTTCATTGTGGAGCTGATCGCCCCCATCGCCATGGAAGCCGGTCTGCGTTTCGCCATCCGTGAAGGCGGCCGCACCGTGGGTTCCGGCGTGGTTACCGAAATCATCGAGTAAGCCATGAGAGTCAACATCATTCTGGCTTGCACCGAATGCAAGCGGCGTAACTACAGCACTCGGAAGAACAAGAAGAACACCACCGGGCGGCTGGAAATGAAAAAATATTGTCCCTGGGACAAGAAGCACACCGTGCATCGCGAAACCAGGTAACAAACTTTCCGGCGGGGGGCGCAAGCCCCCCGGACGGTACGCAGGGCAGTAGCTCTAACGGCTAGAGCGGCGGTCTCCAAAACCGCAAGTTGGGGGTTCGAATCCCTCCTGCCCTGCCATTTTTTATCTCTCGGGTAGCACACCATGGCAAAAAAACAAGCGCAAACCGCGGACGTCAAGTCGGACAAGGCCCCCAATCCTTTTGTGCGCTTCTCGCGCTACGTGGAGGATTCCAAGGCCGAGTTGCGCAAAGTCACCTGGCCCACGCTGAAAGAAACGCGCAAGGCCACACTGGCGGTTTTGGGCTTCGTGGCTGTGATGGCCGTTATCCTGGGGCTGGTGGACCTTGGTCTGTCGGCTCTGATCAAGTCCATACTGTCCTGAAGGCTGTTATGAAAGATCCCGTCATCGATGAAGCCTCCGAGCTGAGCAAACGGCCTCGCTGGTATATTGTACACACCTACTCGGGTTTCGAGCAGCGCGTGCAGAAAACCATCAACGAGATGAGTCGCACCGGTCAGGATCAGGGCCTTATTCAGGAAGTGGTGGTGCCCACGGAAAAGGTCATTGAACTTGCCAAGGGCGGCGAAAAACGCACCACGACGCGCAAGTTCTATCCCGGCTACGTGATGGTGCGCATGATCATGACCGACTTGTCTTGGCATCTGGTGCAATCCATCCCCAAGGTAACCGGTTTTGTGGGCGGCAAAAATCGCCCCACGCCCATGCGCGACAGCGAGGCCGAACGCATTTTGGCACTCATGGAAACACGCCAGGAAACTCCCCGGCCCAAGTTCAACTTCGACAGGGGCGACGAGGTGCGCGTCATTGACGGGCCTTTCGGCGGCTTTAACGGCGTGGTGGAAGATGTCAACTACGACAAGGGAAAGCTGCGCGTCTCCGTTTCCATCTTCGGCCGTCAGACGCCGGTGGAGCTGGATTTCGTACAGGTTTCCAAAGGGTAGACATTTCACGGTTGAAATGCTCGGCAGGGTTTTTCCGCAAATCCTTGCCGCGAGGTGCCTGCGGGCGGGCTTTGCCCGACATACGGCAGGCATCGCAGGCGCAACAGGTTCTTAAGACTTGCCCCCGCGCGGCGGCCTGACGGCTGCGGACAGCGCGAGCAGCGATGAAGGATAACGAACATGGCCAAAAAAGAAGTTGCCAAGATCAAATTGCAGATTCCCGCCGGCGCGGCCAACCCCTCGCCGCCGGTGGGCCCGGCTCTGGGCCAGCACGGCCTGAACATCATGGGCTTCTGCAAGGAGTTCAATGCCCGCACCCAGGACCAGAAAGGGATGATCATCCCCGTGGTCATCACGGTTTACGCCGACCGCTCCTTCACCTTCATCACCAAGACGCCTCCGGCTGCGGTGCTGATTATGAAGGCGGCCAAACTCGAAAAGGGTTCCGGCGAACCCAACCGCAATAAAGTGGGCAGCCTCAGCATGGCGCAGGTGGAAGAGATCGCCAAGGTCAAGCTGCCGGACCTCAATGCCGCCACCTTGGAATCCGCGGTGAAGTCCATTGCCGGTACCGCCCGCAGCATGGGCATTGACGTTAAGTAAAGGCAGTCCGCGCCGGTTTTCCGGCGGATTCGCTCTTGCGGCGGCGGAAAGCCGTTCGGCGGAGATAGCAGAATCTCCGCTTTTTTCCGCCCATACTCGTTGAAATCAATTGTACTGCCGTTTTCCGCGCAGATTTGGAAACGGCAGGAGATGCCAAACGACAAGGAATATCTCATGCCCAGACATGGCAAAAATTTTCGTAAAGCCCTTGAGGCTTACAATCCGCAGGAGCGCTTCAGCATTGAAGAAGCTGTGAGCAAATCCTTGAACGCCTCCTTCGCCAAGTTCGACGAAACCGTGGATGTGGCCATCCGCTTGGGCGTTGACCCCAAGTATTCCGACCAGATGGTGCGCGGCGCCGTCACCCTGCCCAACGGGCTGGGCAAGACCGTGCGCGTGGCCGTGTTCTGTAAGGGCGAGAAGCAGGCCGAAGCCAAGGAAGCCGGTGCCGACGCTGTGGGCGCCGAAGAACTGGTGGCCAAGGTCAAGGAAGGCTGGCTGGAATTCGACGCCGCCGTGGCCACGCCCGACGTCATGGCTCTGGTGGGCCAGATCGGCCGTCTGCTCGGACCCCGCGGTCTGATGCCCAACGCCAAAACCGGTTCCGTCACCTTTGACGTGACCAAGGCCGTGACCGAACTCAAGGCCGGCCGCGTGGAATTCAAGGTCGACAAGGCCGGTGTGCTGCACGCCCCCTTGGGCAAGGTTTCTTTCGGTTCTGAAAAGATCCTGGGCAACCTCAAAGCCCTGCTGGACACCGTCAACCGCCTGAAACCCTCGGCCGCCAAGGGCTCTTACATGTTGTCCATGGCGGTTTCCACCACCATGGGGCCCGGCTTCAAGGTCGATATGCCCCAGGTCAAAAAATTTCTTGAAGGTTAGTGCCTTCAGGCTGTGGAACGCTTTGCGTCTCGCGGCCTGATCCGGCCGAATCTTCAAGCGGTTGTGAAAACAACCTCGGCAAAGGCTAAGGAATTCGAGTCGAAGACGGCAGGAGGACGCAAGTCCTTAATATCCTGCCCAGACGCTTCATCTTTGGCTCGGCATTCCACCTGGCAACCCCGAACGTGAGAGGTATCACGTGAACAGGTCTGAAAAAGCCGCAATTATTGAAGCCATCAAGGCCAAGGCCGACCAGGCTTCCTTTGCGGTGCTGACGGACTTCAAGGGCATGACGGTGGAAGAGCTGACGAACCTCCGGGTGAGCCTGCGCAATGCGGGCGGCGAATATCATGTCGTCAAAAACACCCTGGCTCGTATCGCTCTGACCGGCGGCACGCACGACGCCATCAAGGACAAGTTCCATGAGAACTGCGGCGTGGCCCTTGGGTTCGACGACCCGGTGGCGGTGGCCAAGGCGCTCAGTGATTTCGCCAAGCAGAGCAAGCTCTTTGAGCTGCGTTGCGCCAGCCTGGACGGCAAGGAAATGACCGCCGCCCAGGTGGATGCTCTGGCCAAACTGCCCGGTAGGGAGCAGTTGCTCGGCCAGTTGCTTGGCACTATGAACGCCGTGCCCACCAATTTTGTGTCGCTGTTTGCCAATATGCTGCGCGGTCTGCTCTATGCCCTCAAGGGTATTGAAGAACAGAAAGGCAAGGCCGCCGCGTAAGCGGATGTGGACAGCACAAACGTTAAGCCAAAGATCAGGAGAAATATCATGGCCGTGACCAAAGAAGAAGTTGTTGAATTCATCTCCAGCATGACCGTTCTGGAACTTTCCGAATTCATCAAGGAACTGGAAGAGAAATTCGGTGTTTCCGCCGCCGCGCCTGCCGCCGCCATGGTGATGGCCGCCCCGGCCGCCGGTGGCGACGGCGCCGCCGTTGAGGAAAAGACCGAATTCGACGTCATCCTCAAGGAAACCGGCGCCAACAAGATCGGCGTCATCAAGGTCGTGCGCGCCCTGACCAACCTTGGCCTCAAGGAAGCCAAGGAAAAGGTTGACGGCGCTCCCTCCACCCTGAAGGAAGCCGTTTCCAAGGAAGAAGCCGAGGAAGCCAAGAAGCAGCTCACCGAAGCCGGCGCCACCGTGGAAATCAAGTAAGTATTTTCCACTGCCTGCTTCGCTTCAGCGAAGCCGCTTTCCGCATGGCGGGGTCATTGATCCCGCCATGTTTTTTTTCGTCGGCGGGACTTTTTTGCTTTTCCGCTCCGAAACCCCGAGCAGAGCGGCAAAGTCGACGTTGCCACCAGCCTGTCGTTGCTGTCATCATCCGTAACGGCATTGCGGCGGACGCAAAATCCCCCTATATTTCTTCAAGAAAAAGTCTTGCCAAAAAAATAATTTCTGATTATCTATCTTTGTTCAATGAACGGCACGGGAGGCCTACTTTCTGTTTTTGATAACTCACTGTATATGCACACTTTTTTAAAATAGGCGCAACAGCCCAAGCCCTGTTTACCCAGACAGGGATGGGTTTTTGTCGTCTTTGCCGTGCACAGTAAGCTCCCCCGCGACTCCCCGCGGCCGTTTCATACGCTTTCAGGGTGCAGTGACAGCAAGTTTTTTGCCCGCCGGCAGACGCTTCTGTCCGCAGCCGGGGCGCAACCGCTACCTATCTTGAGGTACCCATGGGCCAGCTCACCAAACAGTTCGGCAAGATCAAGATCTCCCTCCCCATCCCCCATCTGCTGAATCTGCAGATCGATTCATATCAGAAATTCCTCCAGGAAGGCGTGCCCGAGGCCGACCGCAGGCCGGACGAAGGTCTGGAAGGCGTCTTCCATACGGTATTTCCCATTGAGGATTTCAACAAGACCGCCAGCCTGGAGTTCGTCAGTTACGAGGTTCAGGAACCCAAGTACGACCAGGCCGAATGCATTTCCAAGGGCCTGACCTATGAAGCGCCCATGCGCATCAAAGTGCGCCTGGTCGTCTATGATGCCGACGAGGCTTCGGGCAACCGGACCATCCGCGACATCAAGGAGCAGGATATCTACTTCGGCACCCTGCCTCTGATGACCGAAAAAGGCACCTTCATCATCAACGGCACCGAGCGCGTCATCGTCAACCAGTTGCAGCGCTCGCCCGGCATCATCTTCGAGCACGACGGCGGCAAGACCCACACCAGCCGCAAGGTGCTCTATTCCTGCCGGGTGATCCCCATGCGCGGCTCCTGGCTGGACTTTGATTTCGACCACAAAGACATTCTCTACGTGCGCATCGACCGCCGCCGCAAGATGCCCGCCACCATCCTGTTCAAGGCCATGGGCATGAGCAAGGAGCAGATTCTCGACTACTTCTACAGCCGGGAACAGTATCTGCTGGAAGACAGCGGCAGGCTGTACTGGGAAGTGCGCAAGGATCTCTACCGCAAGGACAACGCCTACGCGGACATCACCGCGCCTGACGGCAACGTGCTCGTCAAGGCGGGCAAGCCCATCACCAAGCGGAGCTGGCGGCTGATCTGCGAGGCCGGCATTCCGGCCATTGAAGTGCGCCCCGACCTGCTGGACGGCATGTTCCTGGCCGAGGACGCCGTGGCCCCCCTGAGCGGCGAAGTGCTGGCCGAAGCGGCCGACGAAATCACGCCCGGCATGCTGGAACGTATGCGCGAAGCGGGCATCAAGCGTCTCTCCGTGCTGCACACCAAGGGCACGGACACCTCTTCCTCCATCCGCGACACCCTGGTGCTGGACCGCATCCCGGACCAGCAAAAGGCTCAGGAAGAGATCTACCGCCGCCTGCGCCCGTCCTCGCCGCCCACCGCCGAGATCGCGGCCAGCTTCTTCGACAACCTGTTCCGCAATCCGGATTATTATGACCTTTCGCCCGTGGGCCGCTACAAGCTCAACCAGCGTCTGGGCATCGACGCGCCCGCCGACCTGCGCACCCTGAACGACGAGGACATTCTTACGGCCATCAAGGTGCTGGTCCAGCTCAAGGACAGCCACGGCCCGGCCGACGATATCGACCACCTGGGCAACCGCCGTGTGCGCCTGGTGGGCGAGCTGGTGGAAAACCAGTACCGCATCGGCCTGGTGCGCATGGAGCGCGCCATCAAGGAACGCATGAGCCTGCAGGAAATCTCCACCCTCATGCCCCACGATCTGATCAATCCCAAGCCCGTGGCCGCGGTGCTCAAGGAATTCTTCGGCACGTCCCAGCTCTCGCAGTTCATGGACCAGACCAACTCGCTCTCCGAGGTCACCCACAAGCGCCGTCTCTCGGCCCTGGGCCCCGGCGGCCTGACCCGCGAACGCGCCGGCTTTGAGGTCCGCGACGTACACACCTCGCACTACGGCCGCATCTGCCCCATTGAAACTCCGGAAGGCCCGAACATCGGCCTGATCGTCTCCCTGACCACCTTCGCCAAGGTCAATGACTACGGCTTCATCGAAACCCCCTACCGGGTGGTGCGTGAAGGCCGGGTGACCGACGAGGTGGTGCATCTGGACGCCTCGCGTGAAGGCGATCAGGTGGTGGCCCAGGCCGACGCCCGCCTGGACGGCGAAGGGCATCTGCTGGAAGAATTCGTCACTGTGCGCGTCAAGGGCGAAGTGGAAATGCGCCACCGCGACGAAGTGACCCTGATGGACATTTCGCCCAGCCAGATGGTTTCCATTTCCGCGGCGCTGATTCCCTTCCTGGAACATGACGACGCCAACCGCGCCCTGATGGGTTCCAACATGCAGCGCCAGGCCGTGCCTCTGCTGCGCTCGGAAAAGCCCCTGGTGGGCACGGGCATGGAAGTGGACGTGGCCCGCGACTCCGGCGCCTGCATTGTGGCCCCGGCCGACGGCAAGGTGCAGTACGCGGACGCCGACCGCATCGTGGTGGCCTATGAAGGCGACATCTACAAGGATCAGGGCGGCGTGCGGGCCTACGACCTGCTCAAGTTCCACAAGTCGAATCAGAACTCCTGCTTCGGGCAGAAGCCGACCTGCTATCCCGGCCAGATCGTCAAGAAAGGCCAGATCCTGGCTGACGGTCCCGGCATCGACGAAGGCCAGCTGGCCTTGGGCAAGAACCTGGTAGTGGCCTTCATGCCCTGGTGCGGCTACAACTACGAAGACTCCATCCTGATTTCCGAACGCACGGTCAAGGAGGACGTCTTCACCTCCATCCACATCGAAGAGTTCGAAGTGGTGGCCCGCGACACCAAGCTGGGACCCGAGGAAATCACCCGCGATATCCCCAACGTCAGCGAAGACATGCTGCGCAACCTGGACGAAAGCGGCATCATCCGCATCGGCGCGGCCGTCAAGCCTGACGACATTCTGGTGGGCAAGATCACCCCCAAGGGCGAAACCCAGCTCACCCCGGAAGAAAAGCTCCTGCGGGCCATTTTCGGCGAAAAGGCCAGGGATGTGAAAAACACCTCCCTGAAGGTTCCGCCGGGAGTGGAAGGCACCATTATCGACGTAAAGGTCTTCAACCGCCGTTCGGGCGAGAAGGACGAGCGCACCCTGGCTATCGAGGCCCACGACACTTCGGTGCTGGACCAGAAGGAAGCCGACCATATGCGCGCCCTTACCGAGCGCACGCGGGATCTGCTTGCACCGCATGTGCTGGGCAAGCAGATCGCGGCCTCCCTGCCCGGCAAGAAAAAGGGCGAAGTGCTGGCCGAAGCCGGCGCGGCCCTCACCGAGGAACAGCTGGCCCAGCTGCCTGTCAAGAAACTGGCCGGTCTGTTCAAGAGCAAGGAAGTCAACGACGAGGTGGCCGAACTGCTCCGGGCCTATGACCACGAGGTGGATTATCTCAAGGCCATTTACGACGCCAAGCGCGAGAAGGTCACCGAAGGCGACGATCTGCCCCCCGGCGTGATCAAGATGGTCAAGGTGCATATCGCCATCAAGCGCAAGCTCTCGGTGGGCGACAAAATGGCCGGCCGCCACGGCAACAAGGGCGTGGTTTCCTGCATCCTGCCGGAAGAGGACATGCCCTTCTTCGCCGACGGAAGGCCCGTGGACATTGTGCTCAACCCCCTGGGCGTGCCTTCGCGTATGAATATCGGCCAGATCATGGAAACCCACCTCGGCTGGGGCGCCAAGGAACTGGGCCGTCAGTTGGCCGAACTGGTGGATTCCGGCGCGGCCATGCAGGTCTTGCGCAAGGAAGTCAAGGACGTCTTCGGCTCCGAAGAGGTCTGCGCGCTGGTGGACGGCATGGACGACGAGGAATTTGTCGCCTCGGTCAAGAAGCTGCGCAACGGCATCGTGACCAAGACGCCGGTTTTCGACAGCGCCACTGAAGAAGACATCTGGGGCTGGATGGACAAGGCCGGTCTGGAAAACGACGGCAAAACCACCCTGTATGACGGACGCACCGGCGTGCCTTTCAGAAACCGGGTCACCACGGGCGTCATGTACATCCTCAAACTGCACCACCTGGTGGACGAAAAAATCCACGCCCGTTCCACGGGCCCCTACTCCCTGGTCACCCAGCAGCCTCTGGGCGGCAAGGCCCAGTTCGGCGGTCAGCGTCTGGGCGAAATGGAAGTCTGGGCTCTGGAGGCCTACGGCGCGGCCTACCTCCTCCAGGAATTCCTCACGGTCAAGTCCGACGACGTGACCGGGCGCGTCAAGATGTACGAGAAAATCGTCAAGGGCGACAACTTCCTGGAAGCCGGTCTGCCCGAATCCTTCAATGTTCTGGTCAAGGAACTCATGAGCCTCGGGCTCAACGTGACCCTGCACCAGGAGGAAGGCAAGAAAAAGCCCAAGCGCGTGGGCTACATGCGCGACCGCGACGAAGAGGCGGAATAGAGCAATTTGCGTTTGAAATGAGTGAACTGCTCTGCAAGGATTTGGTGCAAATCCTTGCCGCGAGATGCGGGTAGAGTGTTAAATTGCTTTAGACGCCTGTTGCGGCCTCCGTACGGATTACAGTAACGATTCCAACGAGCTTTTTACAAAGCAAGGTATGTATATATGAGCCTGGACGATCTTTTCACTGCTCGCGGCACGTCGGCCAATGTGACCAACATCCGCAATCTGAAAGCCATCCAGATTTCCATCGCTTCGCCCGAATCCATCCGCGAATGGTCCTACGGCGAAGTGAAAAAACCGGAAACCATCAACTACCGCACCTTCAAGCCGGAGCGGGACGGTCTGTTCTGCGCCAAAATCTTCGGCCCGGTGAAGGACTACGAGTGCAACTGCGGCAAATACAAGCGCATGAAGCACCGCGGCATCGTCTGCGAAAAATGCGGGGTTGAAGTCATCGCCTCCAAGGTGCGGCGCGAGCGCATGGGCCACATTGAGCTGGCCGCGCCCGTGGCCCACATCTGGTTCCTGAAGACCTTGCCCTCCAAGATCGGCACCCTGCTGGACATGACCATGGCCGATCTGGAAAAGGTGCTCTACTTCGACTCCTATATCGTGCTGGATCCCGGCCAGACCAATCTGCAGAAGCGGCAGGTCATTTCCGAGGACCAGTACCTTCAGATTCTGGACCACTACGGCAGCGACGAGGTGCTCACCGTGGGCATGGGCGCGGAAGCCGTGCGCAGCCTGCTGGAAGAGCTGGACCTGGAAAAGCTGCGTGTTGAGCTGCGCGAGGAAAGCGAGGCCACCAAGAGCCAGACCAAGAAGAAAAAGCTGACCAAGCGCCTGAAGATCGTGGAGGCTTTTCTGGAATCCCAGAACAAGCCCGAATGGATGATCATGGAGGTCATTCCGGTCATTCCGCCGGAACTGCGTCCCCTGGTGCCCCTGGACGGCGGCCGTTTCGCCACCTCGGACCTCAACGATCTCTACCGCCGGGTCATCAACCGCAACAACCGCCTCAAACGGCTCATGGAGCTGGGCGCGCCGGAAATCATCATCCGCAACGAAAAGCGTATGCTCCAGGAAGCCGTGGACGCGCTCTTCGACAACGGCCGCCGGGGCCGGGCCATCGCCGGCACCAACGGCCGCCCGCTCAAGTCTCTGTCGGACATGATCAAGGGCAAGCAGGGCCGCTTCCGCCAGAACCTCCTGGGCAAGCGCGTGGACTACTCGGGCCGTTCGGTCATCACCGTGGGCCCCTACCTCAAGCTGCACCAGTGCGGTCTGCCCAAGAAGATGGCCCTGGAGTTGTTCAAGCCCTTCATTTATTCGGAACTGGAAAAACGCGGCCATGCCTCCACCATCAAGAGCGCCAAAAAGATGGTGGAGCGCGAGGAACTGGTGGTCTGGGACATCCTTTCGGAAGTGGTACGCGAGTACCCCATTCTGCTCAACCGCGCCCCGACCCTGCACCGCCTGGGCATCCAGGCATTTGAGCCCCTGCTGGTGGAAGGCAAGGCCATCCGCCTGCATCCCCTGGTCTGCTCCGCCTACAACGCGGACTTCGACGGCGACCAGATGGCCGTGCATATTCCGCTGTCCGTGGAGGCCCAGATCGAATGCCGCGTGCTGATGATGAGCACCAACAACATTCTGTCCCCGGCCAACGGCGGTCCGGTCATTGTGCCCTCGCAGGACATCGTGCTGGGCCTCTACTACATGACCGTGGAGCGCAGCTTTGAAAAGGGCGAGGGCATGACCTTCTGCGCGCCTTGGGAAGTGGAAGCCGCCTACGACGCGGGCCAGGTCTCCCTGCACGCCCGGGTCAAGGTGCGCATGAAGGAAGGCGAGGATCTTGTGCAGACCACGCCGGGCCGTGTGCTGGTCAGCGACATTCTGCCGCCGGAACTCTCTTTCGAGCACGTCAACACGGTGCTGACCAAGAAGGCCATCGCCAAGCTGGTGGGCGCGGCCTACCGCACCTGCGGCATCAAGTCCACAGTCATCCTCTGCGACAAGCTCAAGGACATGGGGTATGAGTTCGCCACCCGCGCCGGTGTGACCATCGGCGTGAAGGACCTGACCATTCCCGAAAGCAAGAAGAACATCCTGGCCAAATCCCAGGCCGAGGTGGACGATATCGAACGCCAGTACCGCGACGGCATCATCACCCGTACGGAAAAGTACAACAAGGTGGTGGACGTCTGGACCAAGGCCACGCAGGACGTTTCCACGGAAATGATCAAGGAGATCTCCTACGACGTGCTCACGGACGAGAAGACGGGCAAGCAGGAAAAAAACCAGAGCTTCAATCCCATCTTCATGATGTCCAACTCCGGCGCGCGCGGCAACCAGGACCAGATGCGCCAGCTCGCGGGCATGCGCGGCCTGATGGCCAAACCGTCGGGCGAAATCATCGAAACGCCCATCACCTCGTCCTTCCGCGAAGGGCTC
Organism: Desulfovibrio fairfieldensis; assembly: GCF_001553605.1. NCBI lineage: Bacteria > Pseudomonadati > Thermodesulfobacteriota > Desulfovibrionia > Desulfovibrionales > Desulfovibrionaceae > Desulfovibrio > Desulfovibrio fairfieldensis. The sequence goes on along the minus strand of NZ_CP014229.1, from coordinate 855,171 downwards.
TCGGTGTTGCAGTACTTCACCTCCACCCACGGCGCGCGCAAGGGCCTGGCGGACACGGCCCTGAAGACGGCCAACTCCGGTTACCTGACCCGCCGCCTGGTGGACGTGGTCCAGGACGTGATCGTTTCCGAGCACGACTGCGGTACGGTGGACGGCATTGAGCTGACCCACATCAAGGAAGGCGGCGACATCAAGACCCCGCTGGCCGAACGCATCATAGGCCGTGTGCTGCTCTATCCCGTGCATGACCCGGACGAGCCGGAAAAAATCCTGCTGCCCGAAAACACCCTGATCACGGAAAGTGAAGCCAAGCTGATCAACGACAAGGGCATCTCCTCGGTCATGGTGCGCTCGCCCCTGACCTGCCAGTCGGAACGCGGCATCTGCGCCCTGTGCTACGGGCGCGACCTGGCCCGCGGCCATCTGGTCAATACCGGCGAAACCGTGGGCATCATCGCTGCCCAGTCCATCGGCGAGCCGGGCACCCAGTTGACCATGCGCACCTTCCACATCGGCGGCACGGCTTCGAGCACCATTGAAAAGAACAAGTTCGAAGCCCAGAACGCGGGCCGGGTGATCCTGAATCGCGTACGGGCCGTGACCAACCGTGACGGCGCGCAACTGGTGCTGGGCAAGAGCGGCCAGCTGACCATCGTTGACCCGCAGGGCCGCGAACGGGAGAAATACATTCTTCCCAACGGCGCGCGCCTGATGGTCCATGACGGCCAGGAAGTGACCAAGGGCGTCGTGCTGGCCGAATGGGACCCCTTCAACGAACCCTTTGTGTCCGAAGAAGACGGCGTGATCCGCTTCACGGACATCATCGACGGCAAGACCGTGCAGGAAAAGGTGGACGACGTCACCCGTCAGGCCTCACTGACCATCATGGAGTACCGCACCACCAACTTCCGGCCCTCCATCTCCATCTGCGACGACAACGGCAATGTGAAGAAGCGCGTGCACGGCGCGGCGGCGGCCATCTACAGCCTGCCCGTGGGTTCCATCATCATGGTCAAGGACGGCGAGAACATCCAGGCCGGCGACATCATCGCCCGCAAGCCCCGCGAAACCTCCAAGACCAAGGATATCGTGGGCGGCCTCCCGCGCGTGGCCGAGCTCTTTGAAGTGCGCAAGCCCAAGGACATGGCCGTGGTTTCCGAAATCGCGGGCACCGTCACCTACGCGGGCGAGTCCAAGGGCAAGCGCAAGCTGGTGGTCACGCCGGAAATCGGCGAGGCCAAGGAATACCTTGTGCCCAAGGGCAAGCACATCACCGCCGCGGACGGCGACTTCGTGGAAGCGGGCGATCCCCTCACCGAAGGCTATCCGGAACTGCACGATATCCTGCGCACCCGAGGCGAGAAATACCTGGCCCGCTATCTGGTGGACGAAATCCAGGAAGTCTACCGCTTCCAGGGCGTGGGCATCGACGACAAACACATCGAAGTGATTGTGCGCCAGATGCTCAAGAAGGTGACCATCCTCGACTCCGGCGGCACCAGCTTCCTGGTGGGCGAGCAGGTGGACAAGAGCGAGTTCAAGGCCGAAAACCAGAGGACCATAGCCGAGGGCCGCGTTCCGGCCACGGCGGAACCGCTGGTGCTGGGCATCACCCAGGCCTCGCTGACCACCTCATCCTTCATCTCGGCGGCTTCCTTCCAGGAAACCACCAAGGTGCTCACCGAAGCCTCGCTCAAGGGCAAGATGGACTATCTGCGCGGCCTCAAGGAAAACGTCATCGTGGGCCGCCTGATCCCGGCGGGTACGGGCTACCGCGAATACGTGAACGGCGACATCGAGGTGCCGGACCAGAAGGAACGCCCCGACAAGTTCCTGGAAGAACTGGAAGAAAACCCCGTGCTGGTGGATCTGAATCAGTAACGGCCGTACTCATAGAGATAACAGAAAGCCCCGGAAGCATGCCTTCCGGGGCTTTTTCGCGTTGACGTGATAGCGCGATTTCACTTTGGAATGGCTCTATCGCCGCACACAGTGCGGCGCGCCGCGAAGACCGGCCCCACGGGCGGCCCGTAGGGCCGTGCCTGTAGCCCAAAGGGCGTACAGGCATCGAGAGCAACGCGGCGTGGATTCCGGCGAAGCGGCCGAAGGCAGCCCGAATGGCTGTCCCCGTTGGCGGCAACGGAGCCATACGGGGTTTGAAATTTGTAAAATTTCAAAGTTAATCCGCTCCGGAGGCGGGGCTCAGCTCTTGATTTCCACCCGCAACACGTGTCCGTCCTTCTTCAGCAGATCCAGCAGGTCGGCCAGATCGTAGCCGTAGGGCACCTTGATGTGCGCGTCCACCATAATGATCTGACCCTCCTTGTCCGGAACGGCCTTAAAGCTCGAGATAAAGAGCTTGCGCTCGCGCAGGGCCGCGCGCACCACATCCAGACCCGTGCACCCGTCGCGGATATGCAGGCAGAGATGCTCCATGCTGGGCGCGCGCAGCCAGGTAAAGTGCCGGTGCAGAAAAATCTGGATCAAAAAAATCAACGCCGTGCCCAACACGCCGAGCAGATACAGGCCCGAGCCCACGGCCATGCCGATGCCCGCCGTGGCCCAGATGCCCGCCGCCGTGGTCAGGCCGCTGATGTTCTGCCCACGCACAAAGATCATGCCCGCGCCCAGAAAGCCCACCCCGGTCACGATCTGGGCCGCGACGCGCGAAGGGTCCAGGGCCACGCCGTGCAGGGGGATCATGTCCGCGAAGCCGTACTTGGAGACGATCATGAACAGCGCCGAACCCATGGAAACCACCAGATGGGTACGTATGCCCGCCTCTTTGCGGCGGTTGGCCCGTTCATAGCCGATAAAGGCTCCGCAGAGCCCGGCCAGGAAAAGGCGCCCCAGAAACTCAAATTCCTGCAACAATCCCAAGTCCATACCCTCTCCTCCAAATACCGGCCTAACACAGATGTACAACAGACTCAACCGCTACGAACCAACCATTCTCCAGGGAGGCGCGGATCGTACATGGTCTGCTGTCCGGCCCATGAACAGAGGCCCACAAATGCAACTGCGCACTGAGCCTCCGTGTTTTTCTTCTCCCGTCCCTGGCGAAAAAATTTTTTCCAAGCGCCGCGAAAAATTTTTTTTGCGGCGCTCTCTTTCACATAATATAGCTGATTTATTTAAATAAAATTATTTCACTCAAGATTACTATGATTCCTCCGAATCAGGCCGGGATCTTTGCATTTTTGTGAAATTCCGTTATCAGAAGTGACTTGCCACGTACCTTGACTTTCCCGTTTTTGTAACCAATTCCTGATAAGGATGAAGTTACAACGGGCTGGGCGCGTGCGTAATTTGGGATGAGGTTGAAAGGCAAGCAGGCGTATGCCGGGCTTGTTGCGGCGACATCGGCCCGGGGCCGATGTCCCGGCAAACCCATGATGCAGCGGCATCTTGACTTACGGGAGAAAACGCATGACCACTCTGTTCTACATTCTGGGCTACCTGGCGGTAGTCGGCTTCATTTGCCTGGCCTACTTGAAAATCAAGGCCTACATGGCGGCCAGCCCTCTGCACGTGCGCTGGGAACTCTATCCCGTGCCGCATGAAGGCCCCAAGGCCACGTACGGCGGCAGCTTCATGGAGGAAAAGGACTGGTGGACCAAGCCCCGCCACATTTCGCACTGGGGCGACATCAAGGGCATCCTGGTGGAAGTGCTTTTCCTGCACGCCACCCTGGAACACAACCAGAAGCTCTGGTTCCGCACCTATCCCTTCCATGTGGGCATGTATATGCTCATGGGCGGCACCATCATCGTGGTGCTGTCGGTCATTGCCCAGCTGTGCGGCCTGGACCCGCAGGGCGGCGTCATGGCCTTTGTGGGCAACGTGATCAGCGCCGTGGTGCTGCTGGGTTCGTTCTGTATCGTCGGCGGCGGCATCGCCCTGATCCAGCGTCGTCGTGAGGACGAAGGCCTGAAAAAGTACACCACGCCCGAGCACTACCTCAATCTTGGGGCCTTCGTGCTCTTCGGCCTGCTGTCGTTGGCGGCCTGGACCTTCAATCCCTCGTATTTCGAGCTGGCCCGCACCTTCATTTACAACCTGTTCACCTTCAACTTCCAACCCCTGCCCAGCGTCTTCTTCACTCTGAATCTGCTGGTGGGCTTTTTCCTGCTGATCTGGATTCCCGTGACCAACATGGGCCATCTGATCATGAAGTACTTCATGTACCACGACATCCGCTGGGGCGATGAACCCACCAACTACAGCGAGAAAAACAAGCAGAAGATCTCCGAGATGCTCAAGTACGATGTGACCTGGTCTGCCGACCACATTGCCGGCGACGGCAGCCCCAAGACCTGGGTGGATGTGGCTACCACCAATCCCGCAGCCCCCAAGAAAGAAGACTAGGGAGTTCCGACATGAAAGACAATCTGCGTTTGAGCGATGTTTCCACTGCCGAAGGGCAGATGGTCAGCATTGATCCGAATACCCTTCCCGAGCTCACGCTTGACGTGAAGCCCATGCCCTGGAAGCCCTTCACCGACGAGCAGAAAGAAAACACGGCCTGTATTCTGGACGACGTGTGCGTGCTGAATATTCCCAAGCCCAAAACCCCGCAGGAAGAGGAAGAGCTTGTCAACAAGTTCCTCGACGGCATGCGCAAGCTCTTTTCCAAGGAAAACAACTGGACCTTCCTGCCCATGCTGGAAACCAGCATGGACAACTGCGTGCAGTGCAACTCCTGCTCCGCCGCCTGCCATCTTTTTGAGATGTCCGGCGAGAACGAGATGTACCGGCCCAATTTCCGTTCGGAAATTTTCCGCCGTATCTACAAGCAGTATGTGAAAAAAGAGCCCTTCGCCAAATGGCGTTACGGCGACATCAATCTGAACTGGAAGACCGTGGCCCGCCTGGGCGAGCTGGCCTATCGCTGCAACCTCTGCCGGCGTTGCGCCCAGACCTGCCCCATCGGCGTGGACAACGGCCTGATCGCCCGTGAAATCCGCAAGCTGTTCAGCCAGGAGCTGGGCATCTACCCCCGCGAACTGCACGAAAAGGGCACCATGAACCAGATGAAGGTGGGCTCCTCCACCGGCATGACGCCCGAAGTGGTCAAGGAGAACGTGGAGTTCATCGACGAGGACTACTCGGAAATCACCGGTGTGGGCATCCACACCCCCTTTGACGTGCAGGGCGCGGACATCATGCTGCTGCACAATGCCGGTGAAATCATGGCCTGGCCGGAAAACATCGCGGCCTTCTCCCTGATTTTCCAGGAGGCCGGCCTGTCCTGGACCCTGTCCAGCAAGGCCGTGGCCTATGACGGCGTGAACTACGGCGTGTTCTACGACGACGCCCAGACCGCGCGCATCGCCCTGCAGCACATGATGGCGGCCAAGGAACTGGGCGTCAAAAAAATCGTGATCGGCGAATGCGGCCACGCCCACAAGGCCATCACCGTCATCGCGGACCGCGTGATCCCCTTTGAGTACCAGGTGCCGCGCGAATCCTGCTACGTGACCCTGCGCGACATCGTCATGTCCGGCCGTCTCAAGCTCGATCCTTCGCGCAACGACTTCCCGGTGACCCTGCATGACCCGTGCAACGCGGTGCGCCTGATGGGCATCGTGCAGCCGCAGCGCGAGATTCTGCATAAGATCGCACCCAAGTTCCGCGAAATGCCCTGCCACGGCGTGGACAACTACTGCTGCGGCGGCGGGTCCGGCTTTGCCATCATGACCCGCAACAACATCGACGAATGGCGCGGCAACATCTCCGGACGCAAAAAGATGTGGCAGATCGGCGAAGCCTTCAAGGAATGCCTCGGCCCCGAGACCAAGAAGTACATCTGCGCGCCCTGCTCCAACTGCAAGGGCCAGATCCGCGAACTGCTGGAACACAACGACCTGTATTCCAAGAACAGCTTCGCTTACGGCGGCCTGGTGGAACTGATCGTCAACGCCATGACCAACGTCAATCCCGGCTTCATCAAGTGGGAAGGCGACGAGGAATAACATCCCCGGCGCACTATGAAAGCCGATACACAGGGGGGCGCAAGCCCCCCTGAGGCTGTTGACAAAGTCGGCAGCCCCGAAAATCAGGAGCAGGTCGCGGCTTTGCCGCGCCGTTAAGCGACTGATTTTCGTGCCTTTCCACCCGGTGGCTAAGCCGCCGTTGGTGGCGCAAATCACGCGAAGCGGGGTTTGTCATCAGTCTGAGGGGGGCGAGAGCCCCCTTTTTTTGCGCCCTTTTTCCACCGCCCGGCCCAGGACCGGCCCAAGATTGATCTCTCACAGAATTGCCTTTGAAAAGTCGGAACGCAATGCGAATCGACCTGCATTCCGACGTTTCAAAGTTGAAATGCCCTCCCCCCTCCCCTTCCGCGGGCGGCGCATGCCGCCCCAGGCATCACTTTCAATTTCCTCATAAAATATCTGCGGAACGCTGTGATCTGCCTAATGCCGAACCACTTTGCTTGCCTTTCTTTCGTAATGGCTATAGTATTTTTTACGCGTAAGCAGGGTATTTCCCATATGCTTTTATATGGCCTGCCAAGCATCAAGGCATTGTGACAAGGCAAGATATCAGGCATCCTGTATAGCCGGTTTTCAGCCGACGAGCCGCTCGACGGGCGGCGGGCGTTGTACCCGGCAGGGATGCCGTAACATATTTAATCGGCCTTCCGCGTGGTCAGCATAGCTCCCGTACGCGAAAGGCAGCCGGGTCCGCAGGGACACGGCACACACCACTCCGGTCACACCGGACCGCTTTTGTACCGCAGGCGCGCTTCCCTTATCGGAAGCGGGCGCGAAACAAGGCGGGCTTACGGCTGGAACCGGGCCACACGGATGGCCGATGCAATTCTGGAGCAAAACATGCGTAAAATATATTTGAGCCTTCTTTTCCTTCTTCTGGCAGCCATGCCCGCACAGGCGATGGAACAAAACATGGGCGGCCACGACATGGCCCACGACCAGAACGCGTATTCCGACAGGGTCTACCTTTCCGGCATGATCGCCCATCATGAAGGGGCTGTGCAGATGTCCGAAGTGCTGCTGGCCGCGCCCAAGAAACAGCAGGACCCGCAGGTGGCCGCCTGGGCCAAGCAGATCATCAAGGCCCAGAAAGAGGAAATCGAGCAGATGAAAGCCTGGCTCAAGGATGCGGGCGGGCTGGATCAGCAGGCGTATGATGCCATGCGCCATGATATGCAGAATATGATGCATATGTATACTTCCCAAAATCCCAATGTGCAGTTTGTGCAGCAGATGCTGCCCCACCACGGCATGGCGGTGACGATGACCGTGCCCGTGCTTGTGCATTCGCAGAAAGCGGATCTGCTCAAGCTGGGCCAGGAAATCATCGAAGCCCAGGCCGCGGAGATGCACGCCTTCAGAACCTGGCTCAACGACCGGGGCGATCACAACATCTAACGAGAGAGAGGATGTTCCGGCGGCAGGGGGCTGCTGTCGGGGCAGGGCTTACGTATGGGGGGCATTGCGCCGTGAGGCGCAGTGGTCTTCAGTGTTTGCGTCCGGCGAATGGCGGCTTGCGCCGCTGTTCTCCCTGCGCACCGTCGGCCGGGGCCGGGCGGCATTGCAGGCCGCCCTGTGCGAACCATTGAAGCTATAATTTACATTTGAGGTAACGTTATATGGCACATCTTGAGACAACCGCTGAAATGCTGCGCAACCGCGGCGTCAGCCGCCGGGATTTCCTGAAATTCTGCGCAATCACCAGCGTGGCGCTGGGGCTCGGCCCCGGCTCGGATTTGGTCATGGCCGAGGCGCTGTCCACCAAGCCGCGTCTTCCCGTGCTCTGGATCAACGGGCTTTCCTGCTCCTGCTGCACGGAATCCTTTTTGCGCACGGCCCACCCCCTGGCCACGGACATCATTCTGGCCATGATCGCCCTGGACTATCAGGACACCATCATGGCCGCCGCCGGCGAACAGGCCACGGCGGCCTATGACGAGGCCATCAGCAAATACAAGGGGCAGTACATTCTGGCCGTGGAAGGCAATACGCCCCTGAACGGCCAGGGCATGTACTGCATCGACGGCGGCAAGCCCTTTATGGACAAACTCGCGCGCGGCGTGGAACACGCCAAGGCCGTGGTTGCCTGGGGCACCTGCGCTTCCTGGGGCTGCGTCCAGGCTGCCAGCCCCAACCCCACGGCGGCCACGCCGCTGCACAAGCTCTTTCCCAACAAGCCCCAGCTCAAGGTGCCGGGCTGTCCGGCCATTCCGGAAGTCATGAGCGCCATTCTGGCCTATATCATCACCTATGACCGTCTGCCCGCGCTGGATTCCCAGGGGCGCCCGGAAATGTTCTACGGCAAACGCGTGCACGACCAGTGCTACCGCCGGGCCCACTTCGACGCCGGTGAATATGTGGAATCCTGGGATGACGAAGGCGCGCGTTCGGGCCTCTGCCTGTACAAGATGGGCTGCAAAGGCCCCACCACCTACAACGCCTGCCCGGCCACACGCTGGAACAACGGCGTGTCCTTCCCCATCCAGTCCGGGCACGGCTGCATCGGCTGTTCGGAACAGAACTTCTGGGATCAGGGCTCCTTCTACGACCGCATCACCACCATCCCGCACTTCGGCACCAACGCCACGGCCGAGACTGTGGGTGTGGCCGCCGTGGCCGGTGTGGCCGCCGGTGTGGCCGTGCACGGCGTTGCCAGCATGATCCGGCATGCCCGCTGCCCCGAAAAAAAGGCCGACACCAGCGCTTCAACCACCAATACCAACGACTCCAACAGCTAAGGAACGATATCCATGGCCTACGAATATACCACGCAAGGATACACAGTCATTGACGCGGGCCGCCGCGTCGTGGTGGACCCGGTCACCCGCATTGAGGGCCATCTGCGCTGCGAGGTGAATCTGGACGAACAGAACGTCATCACCAACGCCGTGTCCTGCGGCACCATCTTCCGCGGCATCGAGATCATCCTCAAGGGCCGAGACCCCCGCGACGCCTGGGCTTTTGTGGAGCGCATCTGCGGCGTCTGCACCGGCACCCACGCCCTGGCCTCGGTGCATGCCGTGGAAAACGCCCTGGGCATCGACGTCCCGGACAACGCCAATATCATCCGCAATATGATGCAGCTCTGCCTGATGTACCATGACCATCTGGTGCACATGTACCATCTGGCGGGCCTGGACTGGGTGGATGTGGTCTCGGCCTCCAAGGGCGATCCATACGAGACCTCGGCCCTGGCCCAGAAGCTCTCGCCCTGGCCCAATTCCTCGCCGGGCTATTTCAAATCGGTCAAGGACCGGCTGCTCAAAGTCATCGAATCCGGCAATCTCGGCATCTTCACCAACGGCTACTGGGGTCATCCGGCCTACAAGCTGTCGCCCGAAGCCAATCTGATGGTGGTGGCCCACTATCTGGAAGCCCTGGACTTCCAGAAAGACGTCATTCACATCCACACCATTTTCGGCGGCAAAAATCCCCACCCCAACTGGCTGGTGGGCGGCGTGCCCTGTTCCCTCAACATCAACGCCTACGGCGCGGCCGACGTCATCAACCAGGAGCGCCTGGAATACATTCTTCAGGTCATCGAGCGCTGCCGGGTCTTCGCCCAGCAGGTGGTGATCCCCGATACCCTGGCCCTGGCCACTTTCTACAAGGACTGGCTCGGCATCGGCAGCGGTCTGTCCAAACTTTCGGTGCTGGCCTACGGCGGCATTCCGGACATCGCCAACGATTTCTCGGACAAGAGCCTGCTGATGCCGCGCGGCGCGATCATCAACGGCAACTTTGAGGAAGTCCTGCCCGTCAACCTCACGGACCCTGACGAAATTCAGGAGAGCGTCAATCACTCCTGGTACGACTACCCCCTGGGCAAGGTGGGCCTGCATCCCTTTGACGGCGTCACCGACCCCAACTATCAGCCCGGCCCGAACATCAAGGGCACGCCCACGGACCTCAAGCAGGTGGACGAACAGGCCCGCTATTCCTGGCTGAAAACCCCGCTCTGGCGCGGCAACCAGATGGAAGTGGGCCCCCTGGCCCGCACCCTAGTGGGCTACGCAAAAAAGGACGACGCCATCAAAGGCATGGTGGACGACTTCTGCGGCCGTCTGGGCGCGCCGGTCTCGGTGCTCCAGTCCACGCTGGGCCGCATCGCCGCCCGCTCCCTGGAGCTGGCCTGGTCCGCCGAAAAACTGCGCTACTTCTATGACCGGCTGGTGACCAACCTGAAAAACGGCAACACCTCCACGGCCAATACCAAAAACTGGAGCCCCGATACCTGGCCGGAAGGCGAGGTGCGCGGCGTGGGCTTTACCGAAGCCCCACGCGGCGCTCTGGGCCACTGGATCGTGATCAAGAACAGGAAGATCGAACGCTACCAGTGCATTGTGCCCACGACCTGGAATGCCGCCCCGCGCGGCCCCAAGGGCCAGCTGGGCGCATACGAGGCCGCGCTGATGGGAACCCACATGGATATTCCCGATCAGCCGCTGGAAATTCTGCGCACCCTGCACAGCTTCGACCCCTGTCTGGCCTGCGCCACCCATATCATCGGGCCCGACGGCAAGGACCTGCTGACCGTGCGCGTGGACCGGAGCTTCTGAACCGTTGTTGCCGCGCTGGCGCGGCAACAACGTACGGGCGCGGGGTGAATCCGGCATACGGAACCCCCGCCTTGTGGAGAAATGTCATGAACAACAGTGATAACGTGCTGGAGCCTGTGGGCAAGTCAGCCTATGTCTACCAGTTGCCCATCAGGATCTGGCACTGGACCATGGTCGCGTGCGTCAGCGTGCTGATCGTCACGGGCTACATTATCGGCAAACCCTGGCTTTCCGTCACCGGACAGCCTTACGATACCTTTTACATGGGCTATACCCGCATGGCCCACTTCATCGCCGGCTTCATCCTGATAATCAGTACGGTGCTGCGCTACCTCTACGCTCTGATCGGCAACAGGTACTCGCGGGAGCTGGTCATCCTGCCGTTCTGGCGTAAATCCTGGTGGGGCGGCCTGTGGAGCGACATCCGCTGGTATCTCTTCCTGGACAAGGAGCCCCGGGTCTATGTGGGACACAATCCCCTGGCCCAGGCGGGCATGGCCGTGGGCATGGTCTTCATGCTGATCATCATGCTCAGCGGTCTGGGCCTGTATGCCCAGAGCGCCCCCCAGTCACCCATCTTCAGGCCTTTCCTCTTCATGCTGGACCTGATGTACTGGGTGGGCGGCAATGATCAGGAGCTGCGCAGCCTGCACCGGCTGGGCATGTTGCTGCTGGTGACCTTCGTCACCGTGCACATCTATATGGTGATTCGTGAGGAAATCATGGGCAAGACCACCCTGGTTTCCACTATGATCAGCGGCTTCCGTGAGCGCCGCCGGAGCTGATCCGCGTAACCTCACAGCGTTCAAACGCCCGGCCGGTTCCCGCGCATTCCTTGCCGGAACCGGCCGGAATTGCGATAAGGAAAGAATATGGAAAAAACAATCATCCTGGGGCTCGGCAATCTCCTTTACGGCGACGAGGGCTTCGGCGTGCGCCTGGCGCAGCATCTGTACGCCCATTGGGATTTCCCGCCGGGCGTCAGCGTGGTGGACGGCGGCACGCAGGGCCAGACCCTGCTCACCTTCGTGGAGGAGGCGGACAGCCTGTTGGTGCTGGATGCCGTGGATTTCGGCCTTGAACCGGGCGAGCTGACCCTGCGGGAGGAAGTACCCGCCTATGTCACAGCGCAGAAAGTCGGCCCGCATCAGAACAGCTTTTCCGAAGTGCTGGGTCTGGCGGCCCTGCGCGGCACCCAGCCGCGACGCTGTGCCCTGCTGGGCGTGCAGCCGGCGGCCATGACCCTGGGCGCGCACTGCTCGCCGGAAGTGGAACGCATCCTGCCCGAGGCTGTGAACCAGGCCCTGGGCCTGCTCCGCCACTGGGGCATTGAAGCCGTCCGCCGCCCGGAGCCCCGCCATCTTTCGGCCCCGGTGCTGGCCGAACTCTGAACCGTTTTCCCGCAGCATTCGGCCCAAGGCGTCCCTCCGTTTGCGCGCAACACGGAACGACGCCCTGTTTTTACGGAAAAATACCCGAATTCACGCCGCTGCAAACAGAGCGGCAAAGTCGCCCTCTCCCGCAAGCTGAATTACTTAAAAAAAGCGGACGGGCCTGCAAAATGAACGTAACCATCCATTGAATGGGGATATACGTCCTGCAATATATTTGGGAAAATATGCGCAAATGCTCTTTCGGAAGAAATTACAGGGAGCACACGCGGAATTCACAGTACTGACGAATAAAAAAGTCCACGGATAGCGAAATACCGCTTTTATCAGCTTGAATTTATAGCTATAGTATTGACAGCGAAAGAGGGCTCTGATAGGCACGCACTGTCCGTGTCGCCCGCAGGCGTCTGCCTGCGGCAACGGAAAATTCACTGCCTCAGACCGCATATGGGGGCACAGCCAGATAACGGCTTTTCTGCCCGACGCGCGCCGAGTTGTCGACGTCCCGCCGGACATCAGCATAAGGGACTTCCGCCTATGGTGGAGGCAAATCCCGTATCTGCACTTCTAGGAGGGATGGTTTATGGCAAACAACAACAAATTAACCGAAGACAGCGTAGCCCTCTTTATCGGCTGCTTCGTCTTCATCCTGGCCGCCCTGAACCTGTGGGGCGTCGACGTGTTGGGCTGGGTGCTCAAGACCAACATGTGGACGAGCATGAGCGATGCCTTCTCGGTGACCAACAAGGGCTATGCCGGCATCTCCGGCATCGGCTCGCTGTTGCTGACCTGGGCGGCCATGACCGCTGTGCTCGCCGTGGGCATCAAAAGCCTGGGCGGCAATGTGGGCCGCTTTGTGGTGGCCTTTACCATCGTCTTTTTTATCGCTGAATTTTTCTTCATGCTGGGCGCCAACGCCCACATCGCGGCCACGCCCAACCAGCAGGCCAAATTCGGCATTTCCTGGTCCATCGGCCTGACCACGGAAGCGGGCTTCATCGTTGCCCTGATCGCGGGCATCCTGATCAGCAACGTCGCCCCCGCTCTGGCCGACATGCTGCGTGACGCCTGCCGTCCCGAACTGTTCGTCAAAATCGCCATCGTGGTGCTCGGCGCTGAACTGGGCGTGAAGGCCGCCGGCGCTTCCGGTTATGCCGGCCACATCATCTTCCGCGGTCTCTGCGCCATTGTGGAAGCCTATCTGATCTACTGGGCCACTGTGTACTACATCGCCCGCAAATACTTCAAATTCAGCCGTGAATGGGCCGTGCCCATGGCTTCCGGCATCTCCATCTGCGGCGTGTCCGCCGCCATCGCCACGGGCAGCGCCATCCGCGCCCGGCCCGTGGTGCCGATCATGGTTTCCTCGCTGATCGTGGTCTTCACCTGCATTGAAATGCTGGTGCTGCCCTTCGTGGCCGCCTTCTTCCTGCACAACGAGCCCATGGTGGCCGGCGGCTGGATGGGCCTGGCGGTCAAGTCCGACGGCGGCGCCATCGCCAGCGGCGCCATCACCGACGCCCTGATCCGCGCCAAGGCCATGGAAGCCGGCATCATCTGGGAATCCGGCTGGATCACCATGGTCACGACCACAGTTAAAATCTTCATCGACATCTTCATCGGCGTGTGGGCCTTTGTGCTGGCCTGGGTCTGGGCAGCCAAGTTCGACAAGACCAGAGGCGAACGCACCATGACCTTCGGCGACGTGTGGGCCCGCTTCCCGCGCTTCGTGCTGGGCTATGTGGGCACCTTCGTGATTATGCTGCTGATCTGCCTGCAGTCCAAGGAGCTGGCCGACATGGGCAAGAGCGTCATCAGCACGCTCGGACCTCTGCGCACCATCTTCTTCACTCTGACCTTCTTCACCATCGGCATGGTTTCCAACTTCCGCAAGCTGATGGAGGAAGGCATCGGCAAACTGGCCGTCGTGTACATCATCTGCCTGTTCGGCTTTATTATCTGGATCGGTCTGTTCATCTCGTGGGCGTTCTTCCACGGCATGACGCCGCCTGTGATGGCCGGTTAACGCGTTTCACCCAAGAGGTTTCATCCTCACAAGGAGTCGGATATGTCTGAAGACAAGAAGGACGTGAAGTTCCACGAAGAAGTCCAGAAAATGGAATATGAACCCCTGGATGAGACGGAACTGAAGCTCATCCACTGGAGCTGGGGGCTGGGCGTCACCCTGCTCGTGGTGCTCTGGTTCGTGAGCTATCTCTTCCCGAGCGCTCACAGCTAGACCAGGCCTTGCATCAGAACTGACAAAAGAGCGGGAGCGCGCCCACAGCGCGCTCCCGCTCTTCACCTTCTCTCTCAAAGGCCGATGCGGCTTGCCGCCCGGCGCAACCAGAGCATGTCACACTTGAAATGCTCGTTCAACCACCCGGCGTCCGGGCACGTCCCGCCGCCGTAAAGGAAGCAGTCATGCCGCAGTACCGTGTGCATTATATCGCGGGGCCCAACGAAAACCTTACGATCAGCCGCCATCAGATCATTGAGGCCGCTTCCTTTCAGGAAGCCCTGGGCCGGGTTACCCAATGGCCGGTGGTGGAAACCTACGATCACACTTCGGCCTGCGCCAAAAATCCCGGCACAAGCCTCTATGACTTCGAAGCCTGGGAAGCCATGCCGCTGGAAGAAAACAAAGCCTGAAAGAACTCCGGGAGGGGCGCGCGTCTCCGTCTCAACGCGCCCGCGAAGACGCCGCTACAGCCCGCACGGCGCGGCAAACGGCCTCCACAGCCTCGCACGGCGACAGTACGGCGGTATCCAACACCAGGGGCGCGCGCTCCCAGACCTCATATTCCCGTTCCCGTACCGCCCGCCAGTCGGGGAGAAGCAGACCGGGAACTTCGCACAACCGCGCTTCCACCCGTGCCTGATGCGCCCGCGCATCAGAGCAGACAAATTCCACTTCCAGCAGCTCCGCGCCCGCTTCAAACGCTACGTCCCGCCAAGCATTGCGAGTCAGGGCAAGCGGGTTGACGCAATCCGCCAGTACGGTAAGGCCCAGCCGCAGATTATCCAACGCCAGGGCATAGCCCACATAATAGCCCGCTGGCCCCAGGCCATCCCGGTCAACAACGCCGGAGCGGACCAAAGCCTGCTCCAGTGAATCAATGCGCAGCCAGACGGCTTTGATCCGCTGGGCAAGAAGTCGCGCCACGCTGCTTTTACCCACGCCGGGCAAGCCGCTGAAGCTGATCAGCACCCCCCTCAAACCTTCTCGATACGCACCGGTATGCCCTGTCGGGCCGCCGGGCCGCCCATATGTTCCGCCAGAGCGGACAGGCCCTTGCGGGTGGGATCGGGGGGCACCAGGTCATTGAGGTTGATGCCCGCCGCCACGCTTTTCCGGGCCGGGGTGCACACGCCGTCGATCTCCACATCAGAGGCGCCCAAGCCCGTATGCCCGAAACCGTGCTCCACCGCCACCACGCCGGGCATGACCATTTCCCCCACACTGGCATAGGCCGCCGCGCTGCCGCCCGGCGTGACCAAGCGCACCCTGTCGCCGTGCCGGACGCCCGCCTTTTGCGCATCGGCAGGATGCAAAACCACCAGGTTGACGCCCTTGATGCTCATAAGCCGGGGCGACACAACGCCGTAGGAATTGATCAGGCTGGATTTAAAGGAAATCAGTTCCAGAGGATATTCCGCCGAGGTCCAGACCTCGCGCAGCTTCCGGCCGTCATACAGCAGAGGCGGCAGGCAGCAGGGCGTGCCCCGATACGGCCTGCCTGTCCGGGAATTGACGGCCGTACCCGCGTCCTCGTTGTAGACGGCCAGGGCCTTTTCCCATTTGACGCCCAGTTCCTCGCCCCGATAGGCCGCGTCATAGGGCGCGAACCTGCCGCCGCGGGTGTAGAGAAAGGTGACGGGCCCCTGCTCTTCGGGCGGCAGAATGCGCCGGATGTCGCCCAGGATGGGCCGCACCCCGGAAAGCGCGATATCCTCCGCCCCAGGGGACGGCAGCACGTCGTTTTTGAACCAGGCGATATTCGCCGCATGCCGCAGATAAAAATCCTGCGGCGTGTGCAACGGATGCAGCGTGCCGTCCGCGCCCCGGATGGCCTTGTCCCCGAAACCGGGCAGGCCCATGCGCTTGGCCGCCTCAATGATGAACAGCTCCATACAGACCGGCTCGCCGGAGGCGCTCCGGGCCTGGCGTGGCGTCACGGCGGGCCAGCGGGCCGTGGAGACCGGGGTCAGCGTACCGGCCCAGGCTCCGGAAAAACCGCCCCAGAGCTCGTACATGCAGGGATCGGGCACCAGATAATCCGCATAGGCGTTGGTTTCATTATGAAAGGTATCGATGCCGATAATCAGCGGCAGATCGCGGGAGTCTTCCAGACATTTGCCCATCGCCTGTTTGAGCCCGCCGTGGCCGTAGAGCGCATTGCCCTTCCAGTTGATCCAGCATTTGTATTTGAAGGGATTGCCGTTGGCATGCGCCAGCAGATGTTCGGCGGGCATGTTGGGCGGCGTGAGGGGGAACCAGGGATATTCCGAAGGATACGGATTTTCACCGGCCGCGACCTTCTTTTTGAACTCCGTGGACTTCTGGTACGGTGCCCGGCAACGGATAGCCGGAAAGCCCTTGGGCGCGCTCTGCCCTTCAAAGGCCAGCAAATCATAGCGCGGCCCTTTGAGGGCTGCCTTGTGGTAGCCCCCGCCGCCCACGGAAAGGCCGCCTTTGACGTTGATATTGCCGATCAGGGTATTCAGCGTCAGCACGGCAAAGGCGGCGTTGACGCCGGAAGTGCTCATCATGCCGCCGTGCACATCCACGGCCGCGCGTTTGCCGTGAGCTGTCAGCCGTGTCGCCAGATCGGTGATGGTCTGCACCGGCACGCCGCACAGGCGGGAATATTCTTCCAGGCTGCGGCTGTCCGCCTCTTCCTTGAGCAGTTGCAACGCGCTGGCCACTTCCACCTGTTCACCGTCCAGAGGCAGCGAACCCCGGTAAAACAAGGCCGCCTGCTCACAGGCCCCGGCGGGCAGCATGCGGCCGTCCGGGCTCATGACCACGGCGTCGTTCTTGTCGGCCCCGGCAAAGACTCCCACCGCGCCCAGATCGGCCGCCCGCAGCAGCGCCCCGGCCTGCTTGCCGGAAAGCCGCACCAGATGCGTGGCATTGGAAAATCCGGCCTCTCCGGCTTTGCGCGCGGCCGCCAGTGTGGGGTGGCACAAAAAGGCCGCGTCATGGCGGTTGTTGTCGAGGATATAACGGATCATGCCCAGGGCCAGGGCTGAATCCATGCCCGGCCGGATCGGAACCCATTGCGCCCGGTCCCGCGCGGCGCTGGTCACGGGCAGGCGTAGGACGGGGTCAATGACCGCATAGCGCATTTTTCCCCCGGAGCGGGCGTCCGCCAGCATCCGCGCCGAGCGGTTGAAAGGATTGCCCGCCTGGGAAGGTGCCGTGCCCCAGAACAGCACGAATTCACAGTGCTCGAAATCGGGTTTGGTGTGGGGCATGGCCTGAAGGTCATTCAGAAAAAGTCCCGCGCCCAGCCGGAAGGACAGGCCGCAATACGCGCCGTGCTTGCCGAAATTCTTGGTGCCGTAGGAGGCCTGGCCGAAGCGGCGCAGAAAAATCTGCTCCCGGCCGTCCTCCGTGGTGTAGGTCAGCAAAAGGCGGTTGGACTGCGGGCCGAATTCGGGCATTTCCGGATTGGCCGGTCCCTTGGCTTCGCGGATGGCCCGCAGGCCGTCCACATGCCCTTCGTCGAAGAGGTCGCCGCCGTCCACCACTTCCGCCACCAGCTGCTCAAAGGAAATGCTCTTCCACTTGCCCTCGCCGCGTTTGCCCGCGCGCTTCAGGCAGCGGGTGATCCGGAAAGGGTTGCTGTTGGCCTCCAGCATGGCCGCCCCGCGCCCGCAGACCGTGGCCCGCTGCGCGTAGCCGCTGTCGCCGCGCGCGGAGAGCGCGGCCAGAGCCTCGCTCACGGGCGTGCTCATGGGCAGCTGATGACTGGTGGACAAGGGGTTGTAAGGATTGCCCGCAGCCCGCACCACACGGTCCGTGGCCTCGTCGATATGCAGGCGCACGCCGCAGAAGGTGGTGCAGCCCCAGCACTGGTTGAAAGCCACGCGCTGCCCCTTGACCGGCACGGCATGGCCTTCCGGATTCATCCAATATTCGGGAACCAGGGAATTCTTGTTTTCCGCGTCGGCAACAGGCACGCCTGCTGTGCCCTCGCGCAGGCCCCGCACCATGCGCCGCGCCGTATCCAGCGAGGCGGCGGCGAAAACTCCCAGCCCCACGGCGGCAAGCGCGCCTTTTTTCAAAAAATTCCGTTTCTTGTCATCCATATTTCTACAACCTTGTTGCGCCGAAGATGCGTTTGGCGCGTTGGCGATTCAGCCCTCAGGACAGATTACCTTTGAAAGGCTGCGCAGTTTCAAAGTTTCATCCCGCCGAAAACAATGTTTTTCGGCTGAATCCTCGCCGCGTTGTGGCGCGCCGCACCATGTGCGGCGTTAGAGCATTTCAAAGTTAAAATGCCCAAGTCGGCTCAAGCGGGTTCTTTCGCCGCATTCCAGGGAAAAAGCATGGAAAGCAGCAAGGCCAGCGCCAGCCAGAGACCGGCGCCGCCTGCCAGAATCAGCAGGGAACCGGGAGAAACAATATCCAGAAAAGCCGCCGCATCGGAAAACGTGGACGCATTTCTGCCGAAGGCTTGTCCCATATGGATGATTTTCCAGAAGACCATGAAGGCGCTCACACAGGTCATGGCTCCGGTCAGACGGAACCAGCGGCGGGGGCGGATTGCGGCGATGACGGCGGCGATCAGGCAGATGGTTTCAGGCGCGTGCCACCAGTATGTGGCGAATTGGGCAAAACCCTCGGGCGCGCGAAAGGCCAGAGCCGCCAGTGCGCAGACAAAGGCGGCCGCCGCGCTGGCCCACGGCAGTAGGGAAAAGGCGCCATCCGTGCGCGGCGCCATAAGACAGGTGAAACCAAAGGCCGCGCTCAAGCCCGCGAGAATGAAACCCATGGGCAGCAGAGGCCGCGCCCAGAGCACACGGCCCACGCAATCCATGATCTCGCTGTCCGCATAGATGAAAACGGCGCAGGCCGCCCCGATGGCGGGCAGAAACCAGAGAGGATGCACGCGTCCTTTCCGTCGCGGCCAGACCAGGGGCACGGTGCACAGCAGGCACAGCGGAATCAGAAAGCCGCCCCAGGCCGTCCAGGAAATGAAATGCGGACGGAGATACAGCTCATAGGTGCGCAAGGGTTGTTCCAGGCCCATCAGCAGGCAGGCTTGGCCGGCAAGGCCCGAGGCCAGCGCAACCACGCCGAACAAGCGCCCCGCTCCGGCGGATGCGCGCCGCCAGAGGACCGCACAGGCCAGGATGGCAGCCGCCGCCCCGGCAGTCAGAAAGAAAAATGCCAGCGGCTCCCAGACGCCCCAGACTTCCGGCGGCGCGATATTGGAAAGCTCCATGAAACTAGGCATGGCTTTCCTCCTGCTGCGGCAAGCGCGGCGACATGGGGGTCGCCACGCTGTCCGCGGCAACAAAAACGTCGTCAAGATGCAGATAAAACACGAAGGGCTCCGTGCCCTTTTCCGGATAGAGCACCTTCAGCGCATCCTTATGGGCGTCCAGCGTGCGCCGGATCAGACTGTCGGGCGCGTTGAGATCTCCGAACAGGCGCGCGCCGCCCACGCAGCTTTCCACACAGACAGGCAGCAGCCCGGCTTCCAGGCGATGGGCGCAGAACGTGCATTTGTCAGCCGTGCGGGTCTGGCGGTTCAGAAAACGCGCGTCATAGGGGCAAGCCTGCACGCAGAAACCGCAGCCGATACAGGCGGAAGCGTCAATGACCACAATGCCGTTGTTGTGTTGGTACGTGGCTTTGACCGGACACACCGGCAGACAGGCCGGTTCTTTGCAGTGATTGCATAGGCGCGGCAAGGGCGCGATATACATGCGCTCTTCCCCTTGCGGCTTGAGCGCATACTCTCCCACGCTGGTCCGGAACGCACCCGGCGGCACGGCATTCTCCATGCAACAGGATACGGTGCAGGCCTGGCAGCCCACACATTTTTTCAGGTCAATAAGCATGCCGTAACGGGGGCGGCGCCCCTGCTCCAGGGCAGGCACGCCGCCATGGACCGGCGCGGCAAGCCCCAGACCGGCCATACCGGCCAGTCCGGCAAGCTGTAAAAATTTTCTTCGCTGCATATGAAAACCACTGTGATTTCGGGTTAGTTGCACTTTTACGACGGATTACGATACCCGCCCAAGGATAATGGTTACAAACATACCCGATATGCCCCCACTGTCAAGAATGGGCGAGAAAGACAGCGACAACTCAACACGAAATGCGGAAACAGAGAAGAGAGAAAGGAGGCGGCGAGAAAAATGCCCGAAACGCTGCGGACCTAAAACTGCGGTGAAGCGAGGGCCAGGACTACTGCCCTCCGCACACGGCGCGACACGGTGTCCGCAAGGCCAGACTGCCCTTGATCAGGGAGAAGTGCTGGTTGAAATATATTTGGGGGTCAGCAACCGCTCATAAATTTCAAGGTCGTGAGCATGATGTAATAATCATGAGTACTGTTTTGGATAGTCGTGGAGCGCGGAAAAAGGGGGCGGCTTTGTAGATGAAGCGTGCCTGGTCAACGTGGCCATTTCACGGGCACGGGAGCAATTCGTATTGGAACTGACAATAAATTATTCCAGAAAAATGGACATCATGTACATGATCTGTTGATATCTATTTAATATAATACATTATATAAACATATAGTCAATAGACAGATTGTTTCTGATTTTGACTTGCTGTATAAAAATTACTCAGACAAACTTGATACGTTGAATTTAAAACTACTGCATCGCTCTAGATTTATGTCAGAAAATATCATCGCTACGGCCCTGAAATGTATTTTTCAAGAGTCAAAGTCTTCTCACTACGATATAGCTGAGCAAGCCATGTTGTGCAATATAATCAGGGAAACAAGCATGCTTGATACTCGTGAGGCCGACTTTGTCAACAGCTGAGCTTCTGTTGATTTTATTATATATAATAATCAGGACAAGAAATGCGCTCTTATTATAGAAGTTGATGATTTTGAGTACCATGAAAATAATCCAGAACAGCTAAAGAGAGACGCGATTAAAAATTCAATTCCGGATAAATATGATATACCTCTTTTGCGATTAGCTACAAGCGGCAGCGGAGAAAGAGAAAAGGTAAAAATCAAATTTGATGGAATGGAACGATCTCAAGCTCAAGGTCCGCTGAGCTTGAGTAGGTAATCACGTCTGAACTGGACAAATTTTTCTGCACCAAGTGCATAAAAGTTGCCGCCGTTATCTCACGAATCCTGCCGAGACCTGTCGGTAAATTTTCAAATCGAGGCAATTCTCGGAAAAAACAAACAAAAAGACCGGAATTCTGATTTTTCAGAAATTTCGGCGTGAAGGGACTCGTATAATAATGATAAGTACAAATAAATATTGAACAAAATATTTTTAAAAATTATTTCTACCAATAAAAATACCAACAGGTGCGTTTGGGGGCAGGAGTTTGAGTCTTGGGAAGGCCAGGGACGACGCGGGATTATGGCGTTTCTCCCGTATCACAGTCCCGCTCCGGCGTGTGAGTTCGAGTGTAGCGAATGCCTCCACCAAATGCAAGAAAATGCCGGAATCGCGCCCGCTACGCTATCTCAGCTTGTTGACATACGGCAGATTATTCTGTGGCGACGGCATATATTTGTCCTGATTGAAAATGTATAGTTGGCTGGCCCTTTCTCTATTCGATATGTCGAACTGAGGATGCACCTCAGCTATGTCGCCCTCGTCAATCATCCAGTCAATCGCCTTCTGAATATCAGTTCTTTTCAGGTTGCTCAGAACATCATGTTGTAAGAGGCGTAAACGAAAGTAGCGAAGTTTTCTGCGGAGCAGGAACTTTTTGATCCTGGTCGCCACGCTGAAGGCAGCACTTACTGGCGGAGCATTCTGGAAATGGTTTCGGCTATAAAACAACGCCTCCGCAAAACAAGCTCCGGCCAGTTCATTATTGACAAGAGAATGTGGTCCTTTCTCATATAGTGTAATGTAAACATTCAGCATATTGCATAGGAGCCGAAATTCCGGAGGGCAGCCATCTTGCCCAAAAACCGGGCAAGAGGTGTGGCTGGTCACTGAGTGGGTGATTGGCTCCATAAGTTGTATTGTGCGGATGATGGCTGCCATTCGATCACTATACCGTTCCGCACTTTTCGCTGCTACCGGAGGAGGAGAAAGACCATCTGTTATTGGAAAGAGCGAATTGAACAAATTACGGAAAGATGTTCTCCGAAGAGCGTGCAACGAGTAAAATTCCTTATAGGTAACGACACCTGCGTAAAAAAAGTCGCGCTGCGGGGCTCTATAGCGTTGGCCGTATTGATCTTCAAACTGAATGCTGGCTGCAGTTTTTACCGGCGCCATGAACCGGGCGACATCGTTGGTGCCGCGAGTATTCTTTTGCAATTCCTGAAAGAAATTGCCATCTGGATCAACGATGCCGCAACTTTCCGGATGTTCCATGATCTGCTTGAAAAATTTCATTGGAGTGTATTTTTCAATCAGCAGTCTCTTTTCCTTCGGCATTGTTAAAAGTCGTTTGAGCTTTGCGCCCAACTCTTTATAGTCTTTTGAGCCTGTCACTTCCTTTTTTAATTGACGCCGAAGACGGGCTATTTCTTTTTTCCTTGCTATATCAGTTCCAGATATGCCTTCTGCCAGACCTCTTTGATATTCAAGCAAAGGCTGGAATGCTTTATCCAATATTTCTTGCATCTCTCCCTTATACTGGGGTTCTGTAATGGCTAGAGGGAAAAACCTGGTCAGTTTCTTTTGCTGATGCTCGGTAAATAATACTTTTCCCTGGCTCGCCGTGGCCAAAGCGGAAATTATGAAAGCAGCGGCTATGCCGATTCTATCCACATTACCACTGGCTATTTCAAGGCAAGCAGAATGAAATGATTCAGGGAAAATACGCTGCGGAGCTAGCTCCGCAGCCACAGCCAAATTGAATGCATATTTCCTATCGGCATCTCTGCGTTCTCGCATATTAACAAAACGTATCTCCTCATGCGCGAATTCCAACGGGCTGAGAACTCCGCAAGTCTTTTTACATCCGTCAAGAACTGATAGTTTTTTACACTGTAGCAAACCAGGGTTGATGTCGGTTTTGTATGGCATGATGAAGCCAAGAGCCCAGGTGTAGGTCCGAATAATCTGCTTGACCCATGCGTGAGGCTGAGCGGAATGCTTTTCATCGGAAAAAGCGCCGTTCACGATGGGACACAGACGCCGGATTTTGACGAGATTTTCCTTCCTCATGGCGTCATTTCGTTCTGCTTCAGACAAACGTGTAGAGAGGGCGGAATTTGGGGAGTCAGAATTTCCATTCATAGCTATCAGTTCTCATTTTTAGAACGCAAAAAAAGTTACGACACTTCGACAGTAATTCATAACTCCATAATTACCAAGAGAAAATTTGTGCAGTGTTTATGCTGAGCTAGATCAAAGTTTATAAAAAAATATTTGCCCACATCATCCTGTGCCGTCACTGGCGGCTGGAGAATTTCAACCTCAGGAGGATGTCATGAACACCACGACACAGGATTTTTTTGATCGCCTGGAAAGGGAGCTTCCACCCCTTGTGCCCAGAACGCATATCCATTCCATTACCGGCGGGCTGGTCGCCAACAAGACGGCCGCCAACGAAGACAATCTGGGTACCGGCCCCGCAGAACGGGTTCGTTTCGGGCTCAGGGTGGCTTATCCCAAGCAGGCACTGATCGATTGGCTCAAGAAAAAGGTCAAAGACGTGTGAGCCGACCTGATTGACGCACCCCTCCCATATTTTGGAAGGGGTGCTTTTTTCATGGTTGGAAATTTATTCCCCTAACATTGCATGCGAAGGAAAGGGGTAAAGAGCATGGCTGTATGATACCGCTTGCCGGAATAAGCTCATCGCTCTGCTCGGATTAGGGTAATTGCTTTATAAGTAATTGTAACAAAAAGGTACGTGTTATGGACATAACGTATGAACCGACATTCAACGGATTCCCTG
Organism: Desulfovibrio fairfieldensis; assembly: GCF_001553605.1. Taxonomy (NCBI): domain Bacteria; kingdom Pseudomonadati; phylum Thermodesulfobacteriota; class Desulfovibrionia; order Desulfovibrionales; family Desulfovibrionaceae; genus Desulfovibrio; species Desulfovibrio fairfieldensis. The sequence continues at coordinate 831,134 of NZ_CP014229.1, read as the reverse complement.
TCAACTCAGACAAAGAAAGAGGATTAGGCTGCTATAGCAAAGGGCTCGGAATACTTCAAAGCAAGCTGGAGTCGATGACAGAAAACCACAGCAAGGTACTCATCACCGGCGTTGTTATTCGTTATCCTCAAGACGGTTCGGTAGAACCGTCATCCAATGCCATCACCGTTTTCAACAAAAATCTCGTCAGGGATCTTGAAAGGAACAACATCCTGCCGGAGCACGGTAGACTCCGGGGAAAACGAAGGAACGAACCAAACAGAGTCCCCAAGCACCAGGTGGATCCGTCCGTCACCATCGTCTGTGAGCAGCACGGCGCGGATAAGAATCCGCACGCGCATGTTATTGGTCAACGGGAACGCCAAGAGGGATCCTCGTGATGTTCAGAAAAGGGCTTCCAGGGCTTGGGAAGCAGCTCTCGGTGTGGAGAACGGCTCGGGCCTGGTCCACTACTGCGAAAAGTTCCATCTTCTGGATCGGGCCTCTCCTGATTTTCAGCAGATAAAGCAGGACTCGTTTCACTACAATAGCTACCCCTTCAAAGTGAGAGGCAAGGAATACCGCCCAAAAGGGGTATGGATGGTTCGTGGAACACGGGTTTCCAGAGCAAACTCAGAGTAAATGCGGAAAATAAAGTCGGCTGCATCCATTGGAGTATTCCAACGGCGCAGCCTTTCTTTTTGGAGAAGTAGTGCTGTTGGGTGTTGGCTGACTTGGCCGCCCGGACGGCAACAAAATGGAGATGACAATGAAAAAACTTTCGGATTCGTTGCAGGATTCTTACGCGGGGCTGGAGGGCTCAACGTCTTCCTGCTTGTTCACTTCTTTTGATGTGCCACGTGGTTCCGCCTCTGACAGGCAACTGGGCCTGATAGAAAAACTCAGCCACGGATCGGGCGACAATCTGGTGGAAATACGTTTTGGAAAAAGTCTCATGGAGCTGAGTTCGGCGGAGGCATCGCTAATAATAGGCACTCTATCAAGATACGAGAATGAATAACCGGGCAGCCAGCAAGTCTTTTGTTGCTGCTTCATCCGCCGGGGTGCCGTACCTGATTTATAGGCACCCCGGTTTTTCTGACTCAAGCCTGTCAAAATATATAAAAAACACCGCAGCCATACTTTGTGAGCCAGAGGCAAAGGATGTGTTTTTTGGAGTGGATTTGAAAAAATTCAATGAAGGGAAATGTAATGACTCAAATAGAATTGAACAACATGAAACTTATTGCGGCGATATTGGAACGAATGCATGAACACGAGGATGACATTTTTAACCTTCCGGAACTCGGCGGCTATTACTTTTCCCGAGTTCAACCCGGTATTTGGCAACATCGTGAAACAGGAAAGATTTGTACTTCTCTGGTTGAAGCATACGCCCTTGAGGTCGGAACCAACGTCCATGCGGCCACCATGGAGTTGGCTGCTAACTTCGGCCATTTCGCTGAATCATGCTTCACCGAGACTATACGGGAGGTTATTGATCTGGCCGATTCCATTCCGGAACATTTCGGCGATTTTGCGCTTCACCGGCAAATACCCGAGACCTGTCACTATGAACAGTTGACTTTTGTCCGCAAGCATATTCATACCTTGGCCGCGCCTGACGGCCGTGTCAGTGGCTTTATCGCTTTCTACGCCTTGGGAGACACGTATTTTTCCATTCCTTTCTTTGTAAGGGAAGTAGATGATTTTCATGGTAAAAAACTTGCTTTGAGGATGGGGATGAGCCAGGGGCATAAACGGCCAATCAATCAAAAAAAGATGCGGGACCTCCCCCATGCAGCGCTCATTTATTGTTCTGACCCAATCGTTGCGGCAGCGTTGGAAGATTATCAAAACAATTTGGCTGCCAGCGAAATGAAAGATCAGGCAATAGTCGTTGGTGCGAGTGGCTCTGGTAGTATTGATTTAAGATACTTTGCGGGACGATTGGTGTATTTCATTCCGGCAGCATACGAAAAAGGATTCGTTGAGGCGGGTCAAGTCGGTCTTTTGTTTGAGAAAAATGAAGCGCTAGTGAAAATATGCACGGTACCAGTCGTTGCCTGCGATCAAGGCAATCCGAAACTGCACTCCATCTGGGACAGAGAAAATACATACTGCCGAACCCAGGCGGCATTCACCGAAGAAAAAACCATATTCAAAACCATTTTTGAAAACTCCATTCCACTCCAAGAGTATGCTGAATGGCTTGAATATTCGGGCATCAAAAAGAATTGCACACCTGTAATACTATCTCTCGTGCCCGGCAAACCTATTCCCGCACGTGTTGTGTCCATGCCGGCTCTTGATGCCGAAAGCTTGTCCGCAATGGTTATAGATAGAGCGATTACACTTATTCAGGGGAAGGACAATCAGGCCCGCAGCATATTCGCCCTAAATTTGGCGTTTGGGCTGGATTTGGGAGTGGATACATTCTGGCGATTTGTCAGGCGTCCCACGCGCAGAGAGCTTTACATCGATACGGCAAGCCATGGGGAGAGTGATGTCTGGTACGAGCGGGTGGAGGCAGATTTTCCGAAACACGGCATAGTCAGGGTCAAACTTTGCGAGATACTTTCTGCCAGTAACAATTCAGGATTGCCCGTGGAGCCTTCTGAACTCGCTCAGATTCTCGTTGCCAGATATAGAACAGCACGGGCTGAGGTTCTTTGCCTCGACTCGTTGGAGAGCTTGTTTCCGACTTGCACGCCACAGGAGCATCTCGAAAAGTTCTTGGCATTGGTGGAAAGCTGGCAAAATACAATGAGCGACCCGATAGTCTGTTGCTGTGCGGAGGGATTTTTCAGCAATGAAGCTGTCGATGCGTTTGTGGATAACAGAATCCTTGTTGAAGATCCTCGTATGCCTGGCGGCACGTTTACTGAGGATAACCGCAGGCAGTTTGACACCTTTATATCACTTCCACGCGTTTGCCTTAAGGTGACCGTTCAAAAAATGGTTGAGGCCCAATATCTCGAAGGGAAATACTTCTGCTATTTTCTGCCGGATAGCAGCGACATGGACCCGCCTGGATGGCGATATTTCGTTTTAACGGAAAGAGTACAGGAAAATGGCGAACATGTTTTCATAGAGGGGAATTGGAGTGAAGTGGAGACAACTCCAGAAAAGGCTCATGACTTCCTTTTCCGGGGGATTTCACGGGCAGATGACGAGTAGTTTTCTTACCAGAGGGAGAAGGTGCCTATCAACCTCTCCCTCTAATTATTTGCACATGTCCCCAAGAAACATTCACACGAACAGTTCCCGGCCGTCACGGTTTTGGTTTGACTCCGATAAATACCTCTGCTGATACTGAGCCTTTCCACTTCCAGCGTGTTCACTTCGGTTGCCGTAGTAGTGCGTGGCTCCGCCTCTGACAGGCCGCTGGGCCTGATAGAAAAGCCTAGCAGCGGATCAAGTCCTTCAACGCCTCCTTTAGAAAAGTTAGTTAGAGCAATAGTTCTTTAGTGGACACTAAAGATATTGACTTAGGGTTAGAAGGAGCGTATCGTGCCTCCTTAGTCTTTAGAATCCCCTAAAGACTTTAGTATAGGAGGTGGTATGACTTCAATTGTCTACCGGATCACGCCCCACCTTCGAGGTGGCTGGCAAGTTCGTCGCGATGGCGCGAGCCGGGCATCGGTTCGCGCCGTAACCCTCAGCCAGGCTGTGCATTTGGGAGAGCGCTTGTGCAAGAAACGGGGCGCAGCGCTTTTTATCCACAAGCGCGGGAGTTTCATCTTTGAGCCCGAGTCCAACGGTGCTTCTCCTCAATTTGAGGTAGCCTACTAAGAGGTGTCATATGTTGAGAGCCACACAAAAAAGGCTAGATGCTGCAACATCTGACCTAACTTAGGCTACCTGCCCAAACGAAGTCGTCGCAGGTCAGGGGTACCCTTCATTTGAAAAATATAACTGATTTTCCCCTTTTGCTCAAGACGACTTCAAGCGAGATACCTGCACAGGGATTTGTATGCAGAAAGTAGTAACAAAACTTGAGGAAATCGCAAACTTTGCCTCCAGCCATACATTTCGCTCGCGGCTGGAACATGACCCAAATGGTAATGTTTACGTTCTCCAGCTCCGCGATGTGCGGTTCGGCAAAAATATAGACTGGAAAGAAGTGCTTAGGATCAAAGATTTTCCAGGAGAGAAGCATCTACTTAAACCATCCGACTTGCTTTTTAGTATGAGAGGTTCCAATTATTCTGCTTTTTTTCTCTCGGAAGTGCGAAAACCCACAGTCGCTTCATCACAATTTTTTCGGATCCGAATCAGGGTCACGGAGCCGCAGTTAATTTTGCCGGAGTTTTTGGCTTGGCAGCTTAATCAAAAGCCGGCCAAAGCTTACTATGCCGCCAAAGAGACTGGCTCAACCGTCCGTAGTATCCGGATGAGTGAAATTCGAGCAATGCAGATCGTAATCCCAACGATAAAACGCCAGCGCGAACTACTCAATCTTGGAGAAAAAATTATGGAACACAACATGTTACTGGGCAATATTGTGGTTCATAATCAGAGCATCTTAGACGCAGTGGCGGAAAAAGAGTTGACTGCTGAATAATGGTAGGGACGAATCATGGACAATACCAAATTTATAAGAGAAGTCGCCAATTTTCCCTCAGGAATGACCATAATGGTCAGTGTTGAGGGACAAAAAGGTGAGGACGATTTTAATAAAGCTGTTGACAGCATTGTTTGGGAGTTCGCTCATTTGTTTCGCGAACAAGGGCGAATTCATCAGTCTCCTCAATACTTAATGGCTCTCCTTATTATCAAATGGTTGAACGACTTATATAGGGAACGGCGAACTGAGCTTTCTACTCTTAGGCCAATCGATAATCAACCAGTATCTGCCGATGCTGCGGATGATAACGTACTTTCTTTTCCCATTGCTTATACAGGTAAAAAAATTCATCAGGCTCTGAATCACCTTGAGCAAGCATTTCCTGATCTTTTAAGTGGAGCTTTTGCACAGATTGATTTTAAAGAGTCGCTGCCTGGTGGCTCATGGGATAAAGCAGAAGAGTTTATCAAGACTTTGAATAACTGCATAAGCGCAGTACGATTTACTCTTTCGGCTGATAATAACAAAGACTGCAGTACGCCGTTGAAACTCTGCCGCCGTATTTTATCTCGTGTCGATACCTTTACAGGCAAAAACATGGAGGGCTTCTATACGCCCGTTGAAATTTCCGATCTAATGGCACAGCTCGTTAAGCCGACATCTGAAGAAACTTTTTTAGATCCTGTGTGCGGTTCAGGCGGTTTTTTACTCTCGGCCATGGATTATGCCGGATCTAAGTCTAATGCTCACCAAAAGCTCATCGGGTTAGAACATAATGTTTTCGTCCGTTCTCTGACACAAATGAGTCTGTTCTTGTGCGGGGCACGTAATGGCGGTGTATTTCAGGGGGGGCTGTTTTCAGAGGTGCCACTGTCGCCAAATATTAAAGCGGGAAGTGTTGATGTTATCCTCACCAACCCACCATTTTCACAGCAATTGCCCCCTGAAATTGAATATGGATTGAAACGCAGAGGGCTCCTGAAATATAAAGCTCCTCGAATTCGGTTCGCGGATCTTGCTTATATCCAAGCAATGCTATCTACCTTGCACCCTGACCACGGTAGAATGATGATGGTTGTTTCCATGGGATCTTTAGTTCGTCTGGGAGCGGAACAAGAGATCCGAAGTCATCTGGCTGAAGAGGGTTTTATAGAGGCTGTCATCGGTTTACCAGATAAGCTTTTTTATAATACAGCTATTCCTGTAGCCCTTATTTCCTTCAGAAAAAACAAAAAAGATAAAAATGTATTGTTTATCAATGCATCTGAAAATTTTGAATCAATAAAAAGAGTAAATATTCTATCACCTGCGCATATTAATGCAATTGTGGATGCATATACGAAAAATGAGAATATAAATGGTTTTTCCCGTGTAGTTGAGTTAGCGGAGATAGTTGAGAATGAGTACGATTTGAGCCCTTCGCGATATGTTCCATCTGTGAAAAAAACAGAAAGTATAACTGATCTTTCAGATGTTTTAAAACAAAAAGAGCAGCTTCTGGTAGCCGCTAACGATGTCGAACAGGACATAGGACGGTTATTGGCGGGGTTGGGCTACTCATTCAAAGAGACATAAAACAAACGGCACAGATTATCTGATGACCCTATCGTCCTCCGCTTGACTATCTCATTAGAATTTAAACGGTTATGCGGATAACGAATTATGGGTATTGGCTGGACGAGATGAGAGTGCTATTAGAAATCTCATGTGTATTCTTTAACATTTCATTTGACTACGTAGGGCATATGGCACAGTCGACCAGTAAAAAAAACGGCTCCAACAATGACAGTCTTTCCAATCGGCTTTGGGCCGCCGCCAATATCCTGCGTGGCCCGGTAGATGCCGCCGACTTTAAAACTTATATATTTCCGCTGCTCTTTTTCAAACGTATCTGTGATGCGTATGATGAGGAGTATAATACTGCTTTGGATGAATCCGGCGGCGATGTCGAATATGCTGCCTTCCCGGAAAATCACCGTTTCCAAGTTCCAGAGGGCTGTCATTGGAACCAGGTTCGTGAAAAATCCATGAATGTCGGCCATGCTCTGCAGACAGCCATGCGTGGCATAGAGCAGGCCAACCCGGATACTCTGTACGGCATCTTCGGTGACGCCCAGTGGACAAATAAAGACCGTCTTTCTGATCGCTTATTGAAAGACCTTATCGAACATTTTTCATCACTCGATTTGAGTAACGCCGCCTGCAAAGGTGACATTCTCGGCCAAGCCTACGAATATCTCATTAAAAAATTTGCGGATCTCACCAATAAGAAAGCGGGAGAGTTTTACACCCCTCGTTCCGTTGTCGAACTGCTTGTTCGGATTTTGGCGCCCCAGGAAGGTGAATCCATTTACGACCCCGCCTGCGGTACTGGCGGTATGCTGCTGGAAGCGCTGCACTACGTAAAAGAACATGGCGGTAACGTTAAGCTGATGCTCGGGAAGCTCTATGGGCAGGAAAAGAACCTTACCACTTCGGCAATCTCCCGCATGAATCTTTTCTTGCATGGAGCTGAAGACTTTACCATTGCTAGAGGGGATACCTTGCGCCAGCCGGCCTTCTACGCTGGTGACAACCTCTCTACATTTGACTGCGTAATCGCCAATCCGCCCTTCTCCCTTGAAAAGTGGGGAAGTGATGTTTGGATTAATGACCCTTATGGCCGGAACTTTGCCGGTATCCCCTCTGATAAATCTGGTGATTTTGCCTGGGTCCAGCATATGTTCAAATCCATGACCGCGAAAGTCGGTCGTATGGCTGTCGTTTTACCTCATGGCGTTCTGTTTCGTATGTCAAAAGAGGGTGAGATTCGACGCAAACTGTTGGAGATGGATTGTCTGGATGCAGTCATCGGGCTGGCTCCGAATCTGTTTTACGGCACTGGACTTGCCGCGTGCGTGCTGATTTTCCGGGCCAAAAAGCCGAAAGAACACCAAAACCGTGTGTTGTTTATTGATGCATCAAAACAATGCAAGGTTGGCCGTGCACAAAATGAACTACTCCCTGAGCATATTGATGCCATTCATGGATGGTACCAAGGGTATGAAGATGTTCAGGGAAGTTGCCGCGTGGCGCGCCTCGAAGAGATCCGGGAGAATGACTATAACCTAAACATCCCTCGCTACGTTGAGCCGTTGATGGAAGAGGAAAGTCTGTCGGTTGATGAAGCCTTGGCCCAATTAAAAACCTCCCTTGCTGCGGCCTATAGTGCCGAGGACAAGTTGAAAATGCTGCTTACTCGGGAGGGGTTGATCAAATGAAAGAGACAATGAGTAAGCATATTACCCAATCCCAACTGGAATCGTACCTTTGGGGGGCAGCTACCCTGCTGCGCGGCCATATTGACGCTGGAGATTACAAGCAGTTTATATTTCCGTTGCTGTTTTACAAGCGGCTCTGCGATGTTTACGATGAAGAACTCGCTGACGCCCTTGAGGAATCGGGCGGCGATGTCAACTACGCAGCTTTGCCTGAGCAACATAGATTTCAAATTCCTGATGAAGCCCATTGGAACGCCACCCGCGCCAATGTGCGCGAGGTGGGCAAGGCCATCCAGGACGCCCTCAGGGCAATTGAAAGCGCCAATCCGGATAAACTGCAAGGAGTCTTTGGTGACGCTCAATGGACCAACAAGGAGCGGCTGCCCGACAGCATGTTGAGAGAATTATTGGAACACTTCAGCTCGCTCACTCTCTCCCTCGCGAACTGCCCTGAGGACGAGCTCGGTGTAGGGTACGAGTATCTTATCAAGAAATTCGCTGATGATTCAGGACACACCGCAGCGGAGTTTTACACCAATCGCACGGTAGTCCACCTGATGACGGAAATGCTGGAGCCGCAGCCGGAAGAGTCTGTCTACGATCCCACCTGCGGTTCCGCCGGCATGCTCCTTTCCACAGTGGCGCATTTACGCCGTGGTAATAAAGAGTGGCGCAATTTGCGCTTGTTCGGACAGGAGCGCAACCTGCTCACTTCGGCAATCGCCCGCATGAACCTCTTCCTCCATGGAATCGAAGATTTCAATATTATCCGGGGCGACACCCTTGCCAATCCGGCCTTTGTGGAAGGTGATCGGCTTATGCGTTTTGATGTGGTTCTGGCCAACCCTCCTTACTCCATTAACCAATGGGATAGAGGTGCCTGGGCTTCTGACCCCTGGGGACGCAATATTTATGGCACTCCTCCGCAGGGCCGAGCCGACTACGCCTTTTGGCAACACATCATTCTAAGCATGGATGAAGACAGCGGCCGATGCGCCATCCTGTTTCCGCATGGTGTTTTGTTCCGTAATGAGGAAGCAGCCATGCGCGAAAAGCTCGTGGCCGATGATGTGTTGGAGTGCGTGCTGGGGCTTGGGCCGAATCTTTTTTACAACTCGCCCATGGAGGCCTGCGTTGTCATTTGCCGCATGAACAAACCTAAGAAACGCCAAAACAGGGTTCTGTTCATCAATGCTGTCAATGAGGTTACGCGTGAACGGGCGCAGAGCTTTCTCACGGACCGTCATATTGAACGAATTCTGAATGCCTACCGTTCTTTTGACGATGAGGATGGTTTTGCCAAGGTGGTTGAGCGTGAAACGATTCTGGAGCGGAAGAGCAACCTAAGTATCCCCTTGTATCTTGCACCGCGAAATGGGAACAGCGGAAATCAGGAAGGAGAGGTTGTTAGTCTGGAACAGGCCATTGCTGATTGGCAGGAGAGCTCACAGGCCCTGCACGTTTCCATGACGGAACTTTTTGCCATGCTGGAAAACAACCGCGAAGAGGTGTTGCCGCATGAGTAACGCACTTCAATCCGGTTGGCGAACATACCGATTTGATAAAATTGCGCAAAGTATTGCTGTTCGGGCAAATCCAGCCAATGTGGCGTCTGATGTATATGTTGGTCTTGAGCACCTTGATCCGGAAACCATTCATTTACGAAGATGGGGCCATCCTTCTGATGTTTCCGGCGACAAACTCGAGTTTAAAAAAGGTGATGTGATTTTTGGCAGGCGTCGGGCATATCAACGCAAACTTGCTGTTGCTGATCGTGATGGAATTTGCTCCGCCCATGCGATGGTGTTGCGCGCCAAGCCGGAAGTAATCTTGCCGGAGCTTTTGCCATTTTTCATACAGTCTGACATGTTTATGGAGCGGGCTATTTCTATTTCTGTTGGTTCACTGTCCCCCACGGTAAACTGGAAAACTCTTGCTGCGCAAGAATTTTTTCTTCCGCCCATTGAAGAACAAGAACGAATGGCGGAAATTCTTGGGGCTGCGGATGAGGCGCTGGAAAGAAGCTTAGATATCCAACTTTCAATTATGGAGTTTAAGTCGGTTTCACTTAATGAATTAACTTCAAAAAGTTTAATTTCCAGCAACTTTCAAGAAACTCGTATAGGCAAGATACCCTCTGGATGGAAAGTTCTTTGTCTGGGCGAAGTGTTATCCGAGTGCCAATATGGATTATCGATTCCCCTTCACGACAGAGGACAGTATCCAATTCTGCGTATGATGAACTATGAATGTGGACGTATCACTGCATCAGATCTGAAATATGTAGATTTGAATGAAACCACATTTTTGGAATATAAAGTATATAAAGACGACATTCTATTCAATAGAACAAATAGTGCGGACTTGGTTGGGAAAGTTGGTATATTCAAGCTTGATGGTGACTATGTATTTGCTTCATATTTAGTTCGATTAAAAGCAAACACAAATATTATTCTTCCGGAATATTTAAATTATTATTTGAATTCCAGCACAGGACAAAGACGTATCCTTGCCTATGCCACTCCGGGTGTAAGCCAAACTAATGTCAGTGCGAGTAACCTAAAAAAAGTGTTGGTACCTGTTCCTCCATTAATGGAACAAGCACAAATTCTTGAACGACTATTGAAAATTGAAAAAGAAGTGGCTTTGGTTGGAGACCATTTAAACCGAGCAAAAAAATTATATTTTGAACTCTTATCATTGTTCTTAAGCGGGGGTGATTATGTTTAACGAAGAAAACACCGTAGAACAGCTCCTTATTGACTCCCTCTGCAAGCTGGGTGCGCCAACTCTTTCCGATGGTCTCTCCGCCAAATGCTGGCGCTTTGTCGCGCCAGAAGACGTGCCACGCCCTCTCGATCAGGTCCTTGTGGAACCATGGTTGCACGATGCCCTTCTTCGTTTGAACCCAGAGATAGTTGCCCAGCCGGATCGTGCAGACACAGTATTCTATCATTTGAAAGCTATCCTGATGAGCGTTCAGGGCGACGGTCTTGTGCGATGCAATGAGCTTTTTGCTCAATGGTTACGTGGCGAAAAGTCCATGCCTTTTGGCGAGAACAATGAGCATACGCCCGTTCGCCTTATTGACTTCGAGAATCTCTCCAACAACGATTACGTTGTTACCAACCAGTGGGTGTATCCCACCAAGGAAGGTGGCCGCAGGCTAGATGTGGTTTTACTGGTTAATGGCATCCCGTTGGTTATTGGCGAGGCCAAGACTCCGGTGCGGCCGGCGGTGACCTGGGTGGACGGCGCCAGCGATATCCACAACGGCTATGAGAAAAGCGTTCCGCAGCTTTTCGTGCCCAACGTTTTTTCATTCGCCACGGAAGGTAAATGCTTCCGTTATGGTTCCGTGCGCATGCCTCTCGAGCTTTGGGGGCCTTGGCATGATCCGGAAAACAAATCTGAAGGCACACTTTTGGACGTGCAGCGTTCCGCTCGTTCCATGCTTCAGCCGCATATTATTTTGGACATGCTGCAAAACTTTACGCTTTTCGGCACAGACAAAAAGCATAGGCGCATTAAAATTATCGCCCGCTATCAACAATATGAGGGTGCAAATCTCATCATCGAGCGCGTCGTGGCCGGCAGGCCAAAAAAAGGTTTGATCTGGCACTTTCAGGGGTCAGGCAAGTCGCTGCTCATGGTGTTTGCCGCGCAGAAGTTGCGCATGCACCCCAAGCTGGGCAACCCCACAGTCATGATTGTGGTGGATCGAATCGATCTGGACACGCAGATAACCGCCACGTTCAACGCCACAGACATTCCGAATATAGTCGGCACAAATTCCCGACAGGAATTGCAGCGCCTACTGGCGGCGGATACGCGCAAAATCATCATCACCACCATCCACAAGTTTGCCGAGGCGGATAGCTGTCTCAATGATCGCTCAAATATCATCGTTATGGTGGACGAGGCCCACCGTACTCAAGAAGGCAACCTTGGGCGCCAAATGCGCGACGCTTTGCCCAATGCTTTCTTGTTCGGCCTCACCGGAACGCCTATCAACAAGCGTGATAGAAATACCTTCTGGGCATTCGGTGCGGAAGAGGACGAGCAAGGCTACATGAGCCGGTATTCTTTTCAGGATTCGATACGAGACCGGGCAACGCTTCCTCTCCACTTTGAAGCTGTGGATGTTCGTCTACGCATTGACCGTGCCGCTATTGACGAGGCATACGCCAATCTCACCGATTCGCTGGAAGACGAGGATCGGGATGATTTGGCAAAGCGAGCCGCCAAAATGTCGGTACTCATCAAGACGCCTGCTCGTGTGTGGGCCATCTGCGAACACATCGTGCAGCATTTCCAGAGCAAGGTCGAGCCTAACGGTTTCAAGGCTCAGGTAGTAACTTTTGATCGAGAATGCTGCGTCCTCTATAAGAATGTCCTGGATGAACTCGTCGGGCCGGATGCCAGCGCCATTGTCATGCATACGCAAGGCGGTAAATCCGACGAGTATGCAAAATGGAAACTGTCCAAGGATGCGGAAGAAAAGTTGCTAGATCGTTTCCGCGATCCCCTTGACCCGCTGAAATTTCTTATCGTTACCTCGAAGCTTCTCACCGGTTTCGATGCGCCTATCCTGCAGGTCATGTATCTGGATAAGCCCATGAAGGATCACAACCTTCTGCAGGCTATTTGCCGGACAAACCGCGTCTATACCGAGAAAACTCACGGCCTTATCGTTGATTATCTTGGTGTGTTTGATGACGTTGGCACTGCCCTCGACTTTGACGACCAAAGCATCAAAAAAGTCATCACAAACCTCGAAGATGTGAAAAAGGTTCTGCCCGAACATGTTGCTAAGTGCCTGGCCTTCTTTCCCGGCGTGGATCGCTCGGTGGGAGGCTATGAAGGACTCATTGCTGCTCAGCAGTGCCTGCCTGATAATGAGAAGCGCGATGCGTTCGCGGCTGAGTATTCCGTTCTTTCCCGTCTTTGGGAGGCCTTGTCCCCTGACCCGGTTATTGCTCCTTACACCAAGGATTACAGCTGGCTCACCAAGGTCTATGAATCCGTCAAGCCGCCCAGCGGAAACGGCAAATTGCTTTGGCACGCACTGGGTGCAAAAACTATTGAGTTGGTGCATCAGAACGTCCATCTCGAGACAGTGATTGATGACCTTGAAACCCTGGTTATGGATGCCGATGTACTGGAAGAGTTAATCGGGGACCGGGATCCCAATAAAAAATCCAAAGAAATCGAAATCAAGCTTGTGGCTCGTCTACGTAAACATCAGCACAATCCAGTTTTTGTCGCTCTCGGTGAGCGGCTTGAACAACTGAAAGCCCGCCATGAGCAAGGGCTCTTGCACAGCATCGATTTCCTAAAAGCGCTCCTTGATTTGGCCAAAGAAACGGTCATGGCCGAAAAAGAGGTTGATCCTGTTGACGAACAGGACAAAGCCAAGGCGGCCCTTACGGAGCTTTTCTCTGAGGTCAAAAATGGTGATACCCCTGCTATTGTTGAGCGCATTGTGGCTGAGATTGATGAAATCGTGCGTTTGGTGAGATTCCCCGGTTGGCAGGGAACCTCTGCGGGTGAACGTGAAGTGCAGAAAGCGCTGCGTAAAGTTATCTACGTAAAATACCAAATCAAAGACCAAGAACTATTCGATAAAGCTTATGGATATGTGAAGCAGTATTATTAAGAGATGCACTAAGCAGATATTAATGACGAAAACGTATTTGCATCTGCTTAATTTCTAGGCAACTTCCGGGAGAGTGTGCTCAATGAAGGCAAAAGAAACACGTGTTTTGGATTTCATTAACAATGCGCCGCAATTTGTTATTCCCATATACCAGCGCAACTATTCCTGGACCGAGCAGCAATGCAGGCAGCTATGGAATGATATTCTTCGAGCCGGAAGCAGTGAGGATATCACTGGGCACTTTATTGGATCCATTGTTTACGTGGAGGAAGGGCTCTCCAATGTGTCACTCAAGTCACCTCTATTGGTTATCGACGGCCAGCAACGGCTCACCACGGTAACCCTATTGCTGGCAGCCCTGGCAGAAGCACTGGGCGATGAAGAGCCAGTGGAAGGCTTCAGCAAAGAAAAAATTCTCTATTATTACCTGCTGAATCACCTGGAAAGGGGAGACAGGCATTACAAACTGTTATTGTCACAAACCGATAAAAACAGTTTGCTCCATATTCTTGGAGCGCTGGCCCCCCAGGAGCCGTCATTAGCCATTACGGAAAACTCCAAGCTTTTTAAAGAACTACTGGCAAACTGTTCGGATCTTACCGCCGTTTGTAAAGGCATGGCAAAGCTCCTTGTTGTGGATATTGCTCTGAACCGCGACCATGATAACCCCCAGCTTATTTTTGAAAGCATGAACTCCACTGGTCTTGCGCTCAGCCAGGCGGATCTCATTCGAAATTATTTGCTTATGGTGCTGGGGACAGAGCAACAAAGCGATCTGTACGAACGGTATTGGCGCCCCATGGAACTCTCCTTTGGCCAAGCCGCCTATCAGGAGCATTTTGATGGATTTATGCGGCATTACCTGACCACAAAAACAGGTGATATTCCCCGGTTTGACCAAGTTTATGCCGCTTTTAAGAAATACGCCCAGCAAGCGTCTATGGCTGAAAAAGGCGTGGAGTTCCTCGTTGCCGATTTACATGCTTATGCTGGCTATTACTGCAAGATGGTTTTGGGAGGTGAGCCAGATAATGCGTTGCGCCAGGCCTTTATTGACCTACGGGAACTCAAGGCGGATGTCGCATACCCTCTTCTTTTGGAGTGGTATCATGACTACGCAACGGGTTTGTGGGACAAGGAGGATCTGCTTTCAGCTACCCGTCTTGTTGAAAGCTATGTTTTTCGACGTGCCGCCTGTGCAATACCAACGAACTCATTAAACAAGACTTTTACTACTTTTTCCCGGAGCGTGAATAAAGAGCGGTACTTGGAAAGCGTTAAGGCGACCTTCGCCCTGCTTACCTCGTATCGGCGCTTTCCTGATGATGAGGAATTTAAACGCGAACTCCAAGTGCGCAATCTGTATACCAACCGCTTGCGCAGCTACTGGCCACGGCGCATGGAAAATTTTGACCGCAAAGAGCGGGTGCCGGTGGAAGAGTATACTATTGAGCACATCATGCCGCAGAACAAAGACCTTTCGGCAAAATGGCGTGAAGCCTTGGGCGCAGAGTGGCAACGCATCCAGGAGCAATGGCTGCATACATTGGGCAACTTAACGTTGACCGGCTATAATTCAGAATACAGTGACAGACCTTTTGAAGAAAAAAGGGATATGGCAGGAGGTTTCAGGGAAAGCCCTTTGCGCCTGAATGCGGGACTTGGAGCGGAAACCGTTTGGAATGAAGATGCAATAAAAAGGCGGGCAACGAAACTTTCCGATATGGCTTCAAAAGTATGGGCCTATCCCGATCTTGAACCAGATCTCTTGGAGCGTTATCGGCCGCAAGTTTTGCCGACAAATACCGGCTATTCTCTCGAAGATTACCAGTATCTGCAAAATCCAGAGACCAGAGAACTTTTTGAAATGCTCCGGCGGGAAGTCCTTGCACTGGATTCAGTTGTTTCTGAAGAAATTCTGAAACTATACATTGCTTTCAAAGCTGAAACCAACTTTGTGGATGTGGTCCCTCAGGCAAAGCGCCTTCGTCTCTCATTGAATATGAAATATCACGACCTCATCGATCCCCGGGAAATGTGCCGGGATATTACAAATGTCGGCCGTTGGGGCAATGGGGACGTGGAGGTTTTCTTTTCCAATCCTGAAGAGTTGCCCTACATAATGGGCTTGATAAGACAAGCTTTTGACGTGCAGATGGCAGGGAATGAATAATCTGCTAAAGAATTTGTCTTCTATTGGCGGTCTCTTCTTAGGTTATGGGCAAGGCCAATCCACCTCATAAAATAGTGCTTCTGACACCGGAAAACCTCTCTACTTCTTCAAGCAGGGAGGTTTTTAATTGGCCAATGTTGTCCCTAAATGACTCTCGCCTCTTTTCTCTCTTTATGCGCGCGCTGAGTGAATAATACCTTTGATGAAAATCATTATGAATTTTTTCATCATCCGAGATTATTTCGAGTGGATTTTTTGCGTAGAACGGGATTGGTCGCTTATCATCTTTAGAAAACGCAATTGCTTTAAGAGGATGGAGGTCCATCATGTCACTAAGGCCTTGGTCAAAAGTCAACAGAGCCGGCAGAAAATAATCAGCCTTCTCTTCGGGCTTTATTGTGATAGACTCTTCAAGCTGCATAACATGCAACATATCCCATGCCATTCCATTTAGTGCCTCAAAAAGGCCTTTTCTCCCCTTCTGAATCTTGCCAAAGAAAGAAAAATTTTGCCCTTTGGAGAAATACTCTTTTGCAATAGCTATGGCCCGCCAATCAAATGTGGCCATTTCGTTGTTACAAAATTCAAAGAATGATGACAATTTATCCGCTATCGTTTTATTTGGCATACCAAATTGAATGGAGACCATTTTAAGAATTTGGCACAATTTAAAATCGCGCCTAAATATAATGGTTCCAAGAGTATCATCCTGCGTAAGCCTGACATAAAAATCGCTTATAAGAGATTGTGTCTTGGCTATTATTTCGTCTTCAGTGAGAGCGGTACGAATTATTCCTTTTTTCAGTAAGGCAGGATCTAAATTTCTGAGTATTTCATAGCCTTTAACTCTATTAAAAATTTGAGTTGAGTTTGATAGGTCCAATAATCTGGGTGCGTTCTCCATAAAAAATGGAATTGGATCAACAAAAACATCATCTCGGGAGATGAATTCAAGAACTTCGACTAAATCAACTGCACCAATGCGATCACTGTTTATATATGGCCACAGGTAGCTTGTCGTATTGCTGTCGAGAGAGATTGAATAGTCAACACGAAGAGTCGCACGGTCACAAAGCTGCATTTCAAATGCTGAGCTCCGATCGATAAAAATGAGCTGGTCAGAGAGAAAAGGTGTCTTGATTTTTGCCGTGTTTGAAAAATATTTCTTCCTAGCATTTCCTGGAATATTGCCAAACGGAACCGATATTACGAAATGATAGTTTTCCAAAACTGGCTTATATAGATTAAATTTTTGGACAGCTTCAGATAGCGTATTGGAGTAACACACATCGTGAATAAATTGTTCGGGCGTTGAAATCATGACTGGCTAAGGATTCACTTGTCTGGATTTCTGGTCATTTGGGATACCATTTCCGATACAATCCTTAAAACAGACTCCTGGCTTTCTGGTGGAAGTTGGCGGAGCAATTCAGCTATAGCCGCAGCCCGCTCGTCGGCGCCTTCATCCGGTTCGCGGAAGAGATCCGCAACACTGCACTGTAAAGCAGAAGCGATATCCCGTAATCGTGCTATTTTAGGGGAAATTGCTCCATTCTCCATCCGTGAGAGAGCGTCTTGGCCTATATCCAGTTTTTCAGCCAGCTGAGCTTGAGTCAGCCCAAGCTTTCTTCGGCGGCCTGAAATATTCTCTCCAATAATCTCAGCAAGTTCTTTCTCCGTCATGTCTTCTCCTCAAGAATATATGCGAGTTACACATATTCTCATGAAGAGCAGCTTGCCCGAAGTGATAAATAATCATAAAACTAGACTTAAAACTCATATTCCATTACGATACATCTCCATACTTGGTTGATGGCGAAATATGAAACGAGCACACATTTATGTGGCTATTGCCTGCCTATGCGTATTCCTGGGGTACATAATTGGCGGAGAGCAATCGAAGATAGTCGTTGGTTTCTCTCCAAATGGGCAAGCGGAGAGCCTCGTATTAGGTGCAATCCAAGGAGCAGAAAACTCCATTTTCGTTGCAGCCTATACGTTTACCAGCAAACCTGTTGCTGAAGCATTGCTGTGCGCTCACAGGCGTGGGGTCTCAGTATATTTGGTTGTAGATGCCAAAAGCAACGGGCAGCGCTACACTGCTGCAACCTATCTTGCGAACCAGGGCGTGTTGGTACGTCTCAATGCAAGCTATGCAATAATGCATAACAAGTTCATGGTCATTGACGGAAAACAAGTACAGACCGGGAGTTTTAATTACAGCTCAGTCGCCGCAATAAGAAATGCCGAGAATGTTCTGTTGATCAATGGACTCTATGAACTAGCAGAACAATACTTGAATGAATGGTATCGGCTTTGGAATGAAGGAATACCTCTTGAACCATCCTATTAGACTACAAATTTATACGTAAGGAGATAAAAAATGAAGATCCCATACCTGCCAATCACCTTATTCGTATTGTTATTTGTCACCGGTTGCTCAGACAGCAGTATCGATCTGGTAAAAAACGGCAATTTTCCGGGATACCCAAACGTGAGCATAGGAAAAATTCTTGATGGCAGTTTTTCCGGCACCAAATGGTCCTCTCAAGAAACCTCTAAGGGAGAGGTAAGAGTGATGTTTGAGGGTGCCATAACCCCCAAAATACATGCCGCGTTTAAAGATCAAGCGTTACGACTCATCCATGCGGATGCTACCAAAGGGTGGGTGAACGGAGTTACCAGCAATTATAATAAATATCTTCTGCAAGCCAGAACGGCTGGAGTTCTATCTGTCGTCATTGGCGACGATAAAATTCCCAGGAGCTTTATGAGCGACTTCCGTCAGGATTGCTCCAGAAAAGCCGCAAACCTCCAAGAAAACTCAGAGCCATGGAATCAGCTACTGAGCGAGTGCGCTGACACGCTGGAAAAGGCAATCAACGAAGCCTTTGACGAACTATATTGGAAAGAGGGGGATACGGTCTTTTTTGAATGGGTGATACACAGCAGCGGGCAAAATTTTGAAGTGACCAGATTCGGCGCAGCTACAATGCCAACTGGCATTTCTTTGGATCGTGCCCTGAAAGCCGTCTACTCCGTTGAATAAGGGAGAAGGCTGCATGAAGCGTTTATTTGTAACCATGTTGGTTTTTTCCGCGTACATCTTTGGTCTTTCAGTGCATTATGCTCACGCAGCCAAGCACATGGTTGTCGGCGACCACGAAGTTACCATCAGCGGTGAGCCCTATGAAGAAAAAGTATTCATCCCCGGTGGGGTGGCTTACGACAATGCTGACGGAGATCGCACACTGAACATCAAGGCCCAGTTCGAAATCGACGGAGGCGATACCATGGTTTTCTTCCTGGAATGCCTCTCCGGTGGAACAGCCTGCCCCGCAACCTATCGTTTCATCTTCGCCGAATCTGACGGGCAGATTTCAATCACGGATAGTTTCGGCACATGCAGCGACCTGCCGGAGCTTCGGGTTGGTCCTGAAAGCGTGATGGTGATCTTTCCGAACATGCACGGCCAGGGAACCAACAGTTACCGGCTCCAGGGAGAAGATGTTGTGGAGGCAAAGTAGGCCCAGACCGAACAGGAAGATTAACCAATTTCGGAAATATATCATCAAGTTGATGAGCATACTCTTCATTAAAAACCCGCCCGCGCAGCAATGCGTCGGCGGGTTTCCCTTTTCCGTACACAAATTTTATCCAAAGGAGTCCCACCATGAACAAGGAATTTCCCGAAACCCAATACGATTGACTGCTATACGCTCTCGGCTTGGAGCAAACCGGCGGCTATTATCGCACCTTTTTTACCCAGGCGTCGGACATGCTTGAGGTCAGGATGAGCCAACTTTCCGACTGCATTCGGCGCGGTAAAATCGTCACTGGCCCTGTACTCGAAGCGGCCAAGGCCAAAGGTATCAACCCTGATTTCATCAAGCACGGCAAGGAACCTGTCTACCTGGGAGGTTTCGCTGAAACCAACGGGAAGAACATGAATACCTTGCCGGAGAAAATAACGATTTATTTTGCCGGGATAGACGGATGGTGCCGCTGTGTTTTCAAGGGGGACAATGGACGATTTTACAAGACCATCGAACTTGACCCGGACGAAGGCTTTGAAAGCCTGTCCCGCGAGGAGCAGATTGCTCTTTTGCGCAGCCTGCACACCACGGACGAATTCGACGGCGAACCAGGATGGCCGTGTAAATTGGAAAACTTCATCTTCGGCAGCGTCAATTTGTGATTATGTGAGTGACAAGATTACCTTCGATTGACACCCCGTGTGAATCTTGACAATTCAAGAAAACAAGATAATCTTAAAACAAGGAATCCTTGTTTTCTTCCATAAAGGAGGAGCATATGTTCGCTAAAATCACGACCAAGAACCAGCTTACACTCCCCAAAGCTGTTATGCAGCAAATCGGCAAACCGGAATATGTCGATGTCTCGCTTGAGAACGGACGCATCATCCTCACCCCCATGCAGATCCAACCCGCTGACTCCGTGAGGAGAAAACTGGCAGAACTCGGCATCACGGAACAGGACGTGGAGGATGCCGTAACCTGGAGCCGGGGGGCAGGAGCATGACGCCTGTTCGGGTTGTGCTGGACACCAACTGTCTGGTGTCCGCTCTCATCTTTTCACACGGAAAAGCCGGGCAGCTACGCGCCGCATGGCAACGCGGAGATATTATCCCTTTGGTCTGCCGGGAGAGCATAACCGAGTTAATCCGTGTGGTTGGATACCCAAAATTCAAACTTGACCAGGAAGACATTGAAAGTCTGCTCGCGGATATACTCCCGTGGACTGAAACTGTGGAAATGAATGCCAGCCACGATGCCATTGAGTCCTTACGGGATGAGGACGATGCTGTTTTCATCCGTTTGGCTCAAGCCACAGGCGCAACCTTTCTAGTCTCAGGTGATAAGCATCTGTTGGAATTGCGCGATACTTTCCCAGAATTACATATCGTCTCACTTGCCGAGTTTATTGAGCAAATAGGCATCGACAGTTAGCTGTAATAACAAAAAATTTCATATGGCAGCACATCCTTCCGGGTGTGCTGCTTTCTTGTATGGAGAAAACCCCCGCTAGGCGGGGGGTTCTAAAAAGCTTACAGCTTTGCCCATGTCAGTAAAACTCCTTTTGATTTGTTAAAAAGTCTCGCGGTCTGGCAACTGCGAGTCAACAAATCAAAAGGAGGTCACGATGGGTGACGCCAAAAGTTTAGCCCACACAAGGTGGAACTGCAAATATCACATTGTTTTTGCGCCTAAATATCGCCGCCAGGTGTTCTATGGTGAAAAGAAGCGCGCCATTGGCGAAATTCTGCGCAAGTTGTGCGAATGGAAGGATGTAAAAATAGTGGAGGCAGAATGTTGCCCAGACCACATCCACATGCTGCTTGAGATTCCCCCCAAAATGAGTGTGTCGAGTTTTATGGGCTATCTAAAGGGTAAGAGTAGTCTCATGATCTATGAACAATTTGGGGATTTGAAGTTCAAATACCGCAATCGAGAATTTTGGTGCCGTGGGTATTACGTCGATACAGTGGGCAAGAATAAGGCCAAGATTCAGGATTACATCAAGCATCAGCTGGAGTCGGATAAACTTGGCGATCAGTTGAGCCTACCCTACCCAAGGAGCCCGTTTACGGGCCGCAAGTAACAGAAATGCAAATGTCAGATCGCAAGAGCGCCTGCTAGGGCGCAGCTGGTAAGAAAGCCTTACAGGCGCATATGAAGAACCCCCGGCTATGCCGGGGGGTTCCTTTTTTTTGGAGGAAATATGGAAAGTAAAATCACCATCTTACAATCGTTGCAGGTCACGGACTTCGACGCCGGAACCGTGTTCAGCGGAACGCCTTCCGGGAGAATGGTCAAAGGCTACGCAGCGCCGTCGCTGTTCACTCCCGCCGTTGACCCCAATTACATCTTTCACGAACAGAGTCGCGATATGGTCGTCTGGTTCATAGACGCCAGCGATCCGCTCTATGTATACGGACCGAGTGGTGCGGGAAAGACCAGTTGCCTGAAACAACTGGCGGCAAAATTGAATTTTCCTGTTTTCGAAGTCACCGGCCACAGCCGGTTGGAGTTCCCTGAACTCATCGGCCATCACGTTGTACGTCAAGGGAGCATGGAATTCGAGTATGGCCCTCTGGCCCTGGCGATGAAGTACGGTGGGCTCGCCTTGGTAAACGAGATTGATTTGCTCGAACCATCCACAGCCGCAGGGTTGAACGGCATCCTTGACGGACAGCCCTTGTGCATCCCGGAAAACGGCGGCGAGCTTATTACCCCTCACCCCATGTTCCGGTTTGCGGCCACGGCCAACAGCAACGGCGGCAGCGATGAAACCGGCCTGTATCAAGGAGTGTTGCGCCAAAATCTGGCGCTGATGGACAGATTTGTGCTCTGCGAAGTGACCTACCCCAAGCCTGAAGCCGAAGAACAGCTTTTGGAAAAGACCGCTCCGCAACTCCCGGATGGTGTTCGCAAAAAGATGGTGGAATACGCCAATGAAATACGAAGACTGTTCATGGGAGAATCCGGGAACAGCTACAACAGTGGCGGCATTGAAATCACCTTCAGCACCCGTTCACTGCTCCGGTGGGCTGATTTGACCATCCGATATCAGCCTTTAGCCAGGCAGGGCATACAGCCGGTGTCCTACGCTCTGGACAGAGCCTTGGGCTTCAAGGCTTGTAAAGAGACGCGGGCCATGCTGCATGAGCTTGTACAGCGGGTCTTTCCCCAAAGCGGAGCACAATCGGGGGAGTGAGCGGAGGCGGCCCTACCGTGCAGGATGACGCCGCCTCCCCAGGTTGGTACCCGGCCAATCAACTTGTTTCCGGTCCCATCATCCAACGTCTGGATCAGTATATCCCGGCGGTCCAAAACGATCCCGACTTTCTGCTCTCTCTCCCGCAATACCCGCGCATAGCACTGGAAAGCCCATCCGCATCCGGAGGTAAGTTCTGGCTGGGTGTGGCTATGGAAACAGGCATTTCCGTCCGCTGGGGCAAACTCGGGACAAAAGGAACCGTGAAGCACATCCCCATCACCCAATGCAAGAACAAAAATCCCGTGCTGGAGCTGAAGCATCGGCTTCAGAGCAAAATGAACAATGGGTACAACATCATACCGCATGAAACCGTAGTCCCTTGAGGAGGAACACATGACAACCGCCATACAGGCTCTTGACCAACTCGTTGTGGTCAATCTCGATATTCATATCTGGACCGCCAGGAAGAAACTGGTTCCGCTCGATCTGGGGGGAGCCGAACTTCCGCCGGAGGATCTTGCGTCATTGGGCAGTAAGCGTATCTGCAACCCTGAAGATTTGCGCACGTTCGGCACCCTGAAAGCGCGAGCCGTTAACTTGTTGGAGCGCAATGGGATACGCTTCCTCAGCGGATGGGCAGTGCCCGAAACACGGATGGATGAAATCGGCATCGAACTCGCGGCCATCCGCGACGAGTTCAATGCGGCCAAGGAATCCTTCCTGCAGCGCTATGACCAGTCAGTACAGGATTGGATCGCCAAACACCCTCAGTGGGGCAACATAATCGCCGGTTCCACGGTCAGCGAAGAGTATGTGCGCTCACGCATAGATTTTCGCTGGCAAATGTTTCAGGTACAAGCGCCACCCGTCGCCCCAGGCAAGCTGAAGGACGATCTCCAGCGCGATGTGGATACACTCGGCCTGACGCTTTTTGACGAGGTGGCCAAGGCAGCCGGCGAAGCCTGGCAGCGCTGTTATGCCGGGAAAACCGAGATCACCCGCAAGGCATTATCCCCTCTGAAATCCATTTATGACAAACTCATGGGCCTGACATTTGTGGAGCCGCGAGTGGCGCCGGTGGCGGAACTGCTGGATACGGCTTTTCGCAGCATTCCCAAGCGTGGTGCTATTACCGGCAGCATACTGATCATGTTGCAAGGCCTGGTTTCACTTCTGCAAAATCCGCAGGCCCTGCTGGAGCATGGCCAGATGATTCTGGACGGGCGTAAAAACAGCCACAAGATTCTGGAATCGCTGCTCATGTCCGAGTGCGCCATCCAGGTGGAAGCTGAAAAGGATAAATCTGGTTCCCAGGAGGAACCGCTGTTCGACGATGCAGCCTTACCGCCGGTCATCGAGAGCCACGGATTATGGTAACGGCACAAATCACAACACCCAAAGCCCTTTGAGCCGCAATGCTTGAGGGCTTTTTCTTTTGGAGAAATACCATGAAGCACAAGCACATCATCAAATCATTGCCTTTGCTCGCGTCCATCTTGGGACGCAAGTACGGGGTACAGGTACGAATAGGCGGTGACAAGGCTTTTACCAACGGCAACATCATTCAACTGCCGAGTCTGCCCCTGGATTGCGACGACACATTGCTCGGGCTGATCCGGGGATACGTGGATCACGAGGCCGCCCATATCCGCGATACGGATTTTGACGCCCTGAAAGCGGCCAACCTGACACCGCTGGAAAAACATATCTGGAACACCATAGAGGACTGGCGAGTCGAAAATGTCCTGGCCGCCATCTATCCGGGCTGCCGTGAGAATTTTCAGTGGCTCATCAGGCATTTCTTTCTCCCAAAATCGGCAAAGCGCAAACCCAAGGCGCCGCCAACCGAGCCGGCCATGCAAATTCTGGAATGGCTGCTCATCACCGTGCGTTCCTGGGATGTTGGGGAGTTGAACGCCGAGCGGGATTTCCTTCGGGCGTCGGCGGAAATCTACTACTCCGGCCTGACTCACGAGCTTGAACCAGTGCTCCGGCTTATCCCCAAGAACTGCTCAAGTACGCTGGATGCCTTTGGTTTCGCCTGTGAGATCACGGACATCATCCGTAAGTATGCCACTTCATTGAGCAGCAACAAAACCAGGCAGGGCAAGGAGCGGTGAGCGTAGCATCTGGCTCGTCCGGTCAACCGGACGGGCAGGTTGATCCGGCGCAAGCTCTGCAAAGCCTTCAAAACTTGCTGGCGGCCGGAGCAGATGCATTTCCGGACGGCCTTGGGGAACAGCTTCGTCAGGTGCTATCCAGCACCAAGAAGCAGGGAGTTGATAGGGTGCAGGTTGCTGTTGCCACAAGGAAGTCCACTCAGCCGCTTACCCTGGACGATATAAACGACTCCCGCCAGGCAACTACGACTTTGCGCACCAGGCTGCAAGCCTTGATGCAGAGTACACGTTCCCTCAGAAATCACAGTGGTTATGTTGGTACGCTGGATACCCGCAAACTGCATACCCTGGCAGCCGGCAACACCAAAATATTCTTGCGCAAAGGCGAGAAAATCAGCGTCAATACTGCGGTTCACATCCTGCTGGATGCATCCGGCTCCATGAACGGCAATCCCATGGCTCTGGCCAGCAAGGTATGCTTTGCAGTGGTCGCGGCCCTGAATTCCATAAAGGGACTCAACATAGGGGTAACCGCATTCCCCGGCAGCCGCACCCAGGATTTACCTGGTCAGCAAGGGCATTGGCAGACGGTAGCTCCAATTTTGTTGCACGGTCAGAAGCTGCATAACCAGTTCAGCATTGGAACAGGAGGCAGCACGCCCATGGACACGGCCCTCTGGTGGGTGCTGCAACAGCTTCATCCCATGGCGGAACCACGCAAGATGGTGCTGCTCATCACCGATGGCGAACCGGACGAGCAGGAACCCACTTTGACCGCCATTCGGGTCATCAAGGGTTTTGGACTGGAAGTATACGGCATCGGTATTAAAACCATGTCAATCCAGACTCTGCTGCCCGGAAAAGGAAGCAGAGTCATCAATGACATCTCGGAACTGGCGCCTTCCATGTTCGAGATTTTGCATGACGCACTCATCCGCGGCCAGCCGGTAAACTGAGTTCCCACATTTTTCTCCAGGTATCCATGGCGCTCTCCTACTGACCGGCGCTTTTCTTTTGCCATCATCAAATCAGGAGGTTTCATGAAGGAACTTATACCGGCTTGTCCGAAGTGCAAGACGACGAAATTCGTAGTCAGGGACAGGGCCGCTGAAAAGTTGGGAACTGTTGCCGGTGGAATAGCCGGAGCAGGCAGCGCCTACGCCGGACTTAGTTCCGGCGCTGCGGCCGGTGCAGCTGTCGGCTCTTTCATTCCTATTTTGGGTACGGCAGCCGGAACGGCTATCGGAGCCATCACGGGTACGCTGCTAGGATTCCTGGCCGGAAGTGCTACGGGGAACACCATAGGCGAGCGGATCGATACCCAGATCCGCATGAAATACAGCTGCACCCACTGTGGCAGCGAAATCCAAGGGTAAATTCCCCAAACCAAAAGGAGACAAGATATGAGCAGGTTATTGTGGTTTGTACTGGGCGGCATCGCTACGGCCGTCGGAGCGGGCATTACGAGTGTCTTACTCGATGATGGACAGGGGGGCGATCCTGCTGATGACATCGATGGCTGCCAGGAAAGCGCTATCGGAGATGAAAGCAGTATGCTTGATGAAGGTGAGAACGATTAAAACCTTTGGTCTTGCTTCATGAAAAGTGAAATAAAATGAAGATATAAAAAGGGACGGCGTTCTTGCCGTCCCTCTCTTCGTCCAAAATGCATTGTGACTGCATTTTAGACGATGTTTATATTAACACACTGAAAATAATTATTTTTTTCTAGCACCCACTGGTTTTCGCACCCTTCAGCTCGTCGAGGTAATCTGCCCAGCTCTGCATCATTTTTTTGCGTTCATCCATGTATTGCGCCCGGTTATAGGCCAGTCGCACGGAGTCCGGCTCCCGGTGGGCAAGCTGAACCTCGATGACATCAGCCCGGTGGCCGAGCTCGTTCAGGTTCGTGCTGGCCATGGCCCGAAAGCCGTGCAGGGTCATATCGCCCTTGTCATACCCAAGACGGCGCAAAGCCGCCAGGGGGCCTGCATCGCTGATAACGGAAGATTTCGCCTGGATGCTGGGGAAAAGATACTGCGTGTTGCCTGAATACATGGAGAGTTCCTGAAGCATCTTCAGAACCTGCGTGGCCAGGGGTACCACATGCGGCTGGCGCATTTTCATGCGCTCGGCCGGGATAGTCCAGATATTGCTGTCAAAATCAAATTCCGTCCATTGGGCGAGGCGAAGTTCGGACGGCCGGGTGAAAACATAGGGAAGGATTTTCAGGCAGTAGTG
Organism: Desulfovibrio fairfieldensis; assembly: GCF_001553605.1. NCBI lineage: Bacteria > Pseudomonadati > Thermodesulfobacteriota > Desulfovibrionia > Desulfovibrionales > Desulfovibrionaceae > Desulfovibrio > Desulfovibrio fairfieldensis. The sequence continues at coordinate 804,391 of NZ_CP014229.1, read as the reverse complement.
GACCGAGAAATGTCCCCTGTACGCATCAATATCCCTCAGTAATTGGCCGATTTCTTTGGGTTTGACTATGGCCGCGAAGTGCGTGACCTTGGGTTTCATCATTGCTTCAGTCAGCCCGGAAGCCACGTCATATTTCACTCTGCCGGTGATTCGGGCATAGCGCATCACTTGGCCGCAAAGCTGCATGAGCTTGTGCGCGGTTTCAATGTGCCCCGCCAATTCGGCCGGGCGAACGGCATCCAGCAGATGTGACGGTTCAATTTGCCTGACCGGCATGGCGCCAATGGCGGGAAAGAGCCGCTTTTCCAGAAAGCTCAAAAGTTTTTGGGCGTGTTTCGGTGAAAGTCCAGGGGCATAACGCTCGAACCATTCGCGTGCAATCAACTCAAAATTTTCCGACTGTTCCTTTTCAGCGGCAATGGCTTCAGCTTTGACCTCCCGCTTGTGCTCCATGGGATCTATTCCCTTGGCCAGGAGTTCCTTGGCTTCATCGCGCAGTTTGCGTGCATCCTTGAGTGAAACGGCCGGGTAGGCTCCAAAGCTGAGCGTCTTTTGCTTGCCGTTAAACCGGTAGGCCATCCGCCAGAGCTTGCCGCCGGTGGGCGCGATGTGCAGATAGAGTCCTCCGCCATCGGACAGCTTCTGGATGGCAGATTTGGCCTTTGTATTACGGAGAGTAGTGTCGGAAAGCTTCATGTTGGTATCTCCTGAAAGCTGTTGGTATTTGCGTCGAAATTCCACGAAAAATACCAGCCACTATTGCCGGGAAAGTATGGGAAGCGTAGGGCAAATGGGCATTGTTGGTATTGCGCTCAGCGTTCTGGGGGCCAAAAAACGCTGGTACCAACAGAGATACCAAGAAAAAACCAGTATGGGCAAGGTAGCCCTGGGTTGGTATGGGAAAATCAGAAAGGCCGGAATCCTGATTTTATTCAGTTATTCCGGCCTTTTAGGATGCTTTAGGAAGCATAGTTGGTGCCGAAGGGGAGACTCGAACTCCCACTCCCTTGCGAGAACTAGACCCTGAACCTAGCGTGTCTACCAATTCCACCACTTCGGCGCGAAAATGTATTTAGCCTAAGCGACACCGGCTGGCAAGTATTTTTTTCAAATCAGGCAAAAAAATTTCCATAACTGCCGAAAATCCTTACGGGCCGCCAAATTGCAAAGTACGGAAGAAATTCGGCGGCGTGCATGAAAGCGAACGGCGCTCCACTGCAAACGGCAACCTCTATCGCGTTTGACAGAGTTCGCATCTTGGGGATAGGGGAAGATAGATACAAACCGTGCATCTTCGCGCGGATAGCTCTCATTTTTATTTTCTAGAGCGTTTTGATATTAAAAATATCTCAACACTCTGTGCGGGTTTTCCGTGGAAAGCCGCACCGCGAAATTATCGCAAGGCGAATTTACTTCGCCGTTAAGCGATAATTTCAAGCGCAAAATGCTCTAAAGGACATCTTATGCAAAAACTGCAAAAAGGTTTCTGGCACTATCTTGAACTCTGGCGGGCGCTCTTTCCCCGCCGCCGTCCGTTGCGTTGGCGCGGCGACTGGCTGCAAAACGGCTATTGCCGCGACTGCCGCTACTGCTGTGGCCCGCAGGACTCAAACGCCCCCTTCCCCATGGCCCTGCTGCCGGGGCAGCTCCGCCCCAACCTCAGCGATGATTTCTACCTGCTCAACGCGGATACAGCCTATCTGGACGCCAGGGGCTGCAAGTCCGACACGGACCACGGCTGCCGCCTCATGCGCACACAGCGGCCCGTGGCCTGTGGGCTGTTCCCGCTGGTGCCGGCCAACGGCGGCCTCTATCTCTATAAGACTTGCCCGGCCGTGATCTTCACGCCGCTGGACCGCCTGGCCGACCTGGGCCTGGAGGCCGCCCGCTGGCTGAGCGGCTTCAACCTGGCGGATCTGCGCCACATCTCCCTGGAGCTTCCGCTCCGGACTCTGGCGGACGACTATATCTCGCTGGATATCACGCTTTTTGACGAAAACGGCGTGGAACTGCGCCTGAATTGAATGCGGGGCAGGCTTACCAGCCGGGCAGGAATGTCCGGCTGGCATAGCCCTGCGGAATGCGCATAAGATCGGCCAAGGGCAAGGCCAGATAGCGGGCCAGAAGGCATCTGTTCAGCCCGGCATGCCCGGCCAGGAGCAGAAGCCCCTCGGGATAGCGCGCCCGCCAGCGTTCCAGAGCCGCCAGGGACCGTTGCTGCACCCAGACGAAACTTTCGCCGCCGGGCGGGCTGAAATGAGCGAAATCCCGACCGCGCAAGGCGTACTGACCGGGAAAGGCCCGCTCCACCTCCGCGGGCGTCAGCCCTTCCCAGGCTCCCAGACTGATTTCGCGCAGATCCGCGTCCGCATGCACAAGCAGGGGCCGCCCGGCAGCGGCGGCAAGGATAGCCGCCGTTTCCCGGCAACGGGACAAATCCGAACTCAACAGAGCAACAAGGCGCGGGTCGGCCAGCACCGGCGCAAGGTCCACAGCCAGGGCCCGAACCTGGGCGCGCCCGGCTTTGCTCAGCGGCAAATCACGCGCACCCACGAAACGCCGTTCCGGGTTAGGCGGCAATGCGCCGTGACGCACGAGCCAGAGGCCCCGCTCCGCCGTCACGTATCGCCTCTGCTACTGTTCGGTTCGGCTTCCGGCTCCCCGCCTTTGGCCTTGAGCAGGGCCTCAAGGGCCTGCCGGGCAATATCCGCCGGGGGCCGCCCCATTTCACGGGCCAGACGCGCCTCCAGGGCCCGGGCACGCCCCAGACGGCCCCGGATGGCCGCACAGGCGGCGGGATCGGCGGCATACAGATCCAGCTTCTGGCCGAAACGCAGTTCCAGCGGCACAAACTCCCGGCCGTGACAATACTTGTCCGCCAGATAGACCAGTTCGCGCTCAGTCAGCGGCGCGGCGTCGGGTACGCTCAGATCACGATGATCCGCCACCAAAGCTGCGGCCACGGGCAGGCCCAGCTCCGCCAGGAAGCGGCCCCCGGCCTTTTCATGCTCCGGCAGGCCCTTGCAGACATCGTGCAACAGCCCTCCGGCGCGCGCCAGCTCGGGATCCGGCCCGGTCCCGGCCCATTCCCGCTCCGCCCTGCTCTCACGCAGAACCTGAGCCAAGGCAGCCGCCACGGCGCCCACGGCGCAAGCATGGCGCAAGCCGCGCTCAGGAACGCGGCACAGGCGCAGCAGATTCCAGGCCTCGGCGGGCCACAGCGCCTCCCGCAACGCGGCCAGCGTCCTCAGGCGGGCGTAATCCTCAGGGCAGTCCATATCTTCTAGAATAAAGGAATCCGCCACCGGCACATACCGTCGGGGAAGTCCGGCCAGTGCAGACCGCAGGCCGCCCTCGCCCCCTTGCCGCTCATGGGCCAGGATGTGCTCCCGGTACACAGAGGGCAGCAGCGGCGGATGGCCTTCCTTGCCCTCATAGGTGGGAATCAGTACGGAAGATGATCCGTGCTGAGATTCACTTGCCGCCGCGTCCAGCAGCGCCGCCAGGGTCAGAGAGCGGACCAGAGGCACGTCCACCGGATGCACGAAACAGACGGCGCAGTCCTCAGGCACGGCGCGCAGCCCGGCGCAGGCGGAGGAGAACATGCCCTCTTCCGGCCGGGGATTGCGGACGACGGCCAGTCCCAGTCCGCGCGCCGCCGCCTCCACCTCCGCCGCATGGAAACCGCTGACCAGTAGAATGTCTTCCACACCCGCGCCGCGATAACAGCGGGCTAGCCCCTCCAAGGCGGAACACGGCGCGCCGCCGGACAAAAGAGGCAAAGGCAACAGGGCCTTCACCGCTCCCATGCGGGAGGCCCGGCCCGCCGCCAGCAGAATGGCGCATGCCTTCACAATCCCACTCCTTCAGGAAAACGCGCCGCATCCAGCTGTTTCGCCCATGATGCGCCGCTGCCCTTGGCCGGATGGACCACGCGCAATGTCTGCCCCGCGTCCGTATCCAGCCGCCCCAGCAGCGGCCCCAGACGCGGCAAGGGGCTGCCGCAACGACAGGGTCCCGGCAGCAAACTCGCAATGTCGCCGGTACGGTACCGGATCAGCGGCATGGCCTCGCGGTTGAGCGTGGTCAGCACCACTTCGCCCGTTTCTCCCCAGGGCAGCGGCCGCCCGTCGCGCGGGTCCACCACTTCCAGCAGGGCGTCCAGGGCCCGCAAATGATAGCCGTCGTGGGCCGGGCATTCCACGGCGCAGCCGAAGCCGCTCTCCGTCAGGCCGTAGTGATCCAGCAGTTCGCAGTTCCAGGCCGCGCGCAGCCGTTGCTTCTGGTCCGGGTCAAGCCGGTCCGTGCTGGAAAGCACTCCGCGCAGGTCCGGCGGCGCGGCCCGCGGAAAGCTGCGCAACAGACCTTCCAACTGCGCGGGCGAGGCCACCAGGGCCTGGGGCCGGTGCTCCGTCAGCCAGTGCGCACGCGCGGCATCCCCGGCGGGGGTCATGTCAACGGCTATAGCAGAGGGCAGCCCCTCCACCAGAACGCCCGAGGGGCCCAAGGCTCTCCGCAGCAGATCCGCCACGCCGTCGGGGCGCTCCGCCCCCGGCAAAAACACGGCCAGGCCTTGGCCCGCCCGCACAAGTTGCCCCATGCCCACCTGGAAAAAGTCGCGGGTGCGGGCCAGATCGCGCTCCGTAAAGGCCAGGCGCTTGGGCGCGCCCGTAGTGCCCGAAGTTTGCAGGCTGACCATGCGCTGCACGTCGCCCTGCGACACACAGCAAAAATCCCGCCAGTCACGCAGATGGGCGGCTGTGGTGAACGGCAGACGGGCCAGATCCTCGGGTTCGCGCATCCCCAGATCGCAACCGGCCAGATGCCGGGCGTAAAAGGCGCTGTGCCGCGCGGCATGGCGCAGAATACGGTTCAGGGCTTCGATCCGCGCCGCGCGCAGCCGTGTCGGAAGCGCCGCCATGCTTTCCGCGCCGCAGGCCTGGGCCAGCCAGCGGTCCATGGGGTGAGGACAAGGGACGGTACAGCGCCCCCGGCTCACGCCCATGCCCCGCTATAAAGACGAGCGCCGTCGCGGGCCGTGAGATTGTGCAGGCAGAAAGGCACCAGCCGCCCGTCCGCCTGGACCACATGGATGCAGCAGCCGCGCACCCGCTCCAGATCCAGACTGTAGGCGTCCTGAAAGGCCATGGCCGAAACGGTGAAACGCCGCTCCGCTCCGGCCCGGTTCAGAAAGCGGCTGAAATCATCGGCACGTTCCGGAAGCGCCGCGCCGCCCGGCGTGTCCGCCGCCGGTATCCGTTCGGCTCCCTTCCAATGCAGAGCCACAAACTGCCTGGCCTTGCGCGCGCCTTCCGCCGCCGGAGGCGGCACGGGAGAGCAACAGGACTGCCCGGCCTGAGGCAGCCACTCCAGCTCCGCGCCCTCAACGCCTGTGCGGCGGTAGGCCGCGCTGAAGGAACAGAGCGCATGCTCGCAGCCCGGCGGGTGGAAATGCTCCATCCGGACCAGTTCCGGCGCCTGCCGCACCAGCGCGGCCATAACTTCGGGCAGGGTCAGCCGGGGCGCATTGCTCAAGGCCCAGGGATAACGGCCGAACGAGGACACGGGCTGAAAATGCACGCCGCGCACCGCAGGCCCCAATGCCAGAGCCAGGCGGAGCAAGTCCCCCACTTCACCGTCGTTGACGTGGCGGGCCAAGGTGGCCACCAGCACCACGCCCAGGCCGGCGGCGGCGCAGGCCTCCACGGCCAGGCGCTTCAGGTTCAGGCAGGCTCTGCCGCGCATGGTCTCGAACACGGCTTCGCGCACGCCGTCCCATTGCAGGTACACGGAATCCAGACCCGCGGCCCGCAGCCGGGCGGCGTAGCCCGCGTCCCGCCCCAGACGCAGGCCGTTGGTATTGAGCTGCACCAAGCCGAAGCCGCGCTCCCGCGCCAGCGTCACTATGGCGGGCAAATCCTCGCGAATGGTGGGCTCCCCGCCGGAAATCTGCACATTGCAGGCCCCGGAGGCCGTTTTCAGACTGTCCAGTTGCGCGGCCAGCGCGGCCAAGGGAGGATCGGGCGGCGGGGCCTCCTCTGCGCTGCCCGCTCCGGCATAGCAAACCGGACAGGCCAGATCGCAACGCATGGTCACTTCCACCAGGCCGGTGCAAGTGTGCTGGGCGTGCAGGGGGCAGAGCCCGCAGTCAAAGGGGCAGCCCCGCGCCACAGCGGTACGGGGCTCCTCCGGGTAGGAGGGACTTTTGGGCCGCGACCAGGACTCGAAAGGCGGCGCATTCACAACGCCGGGTACGACGCCCTGTGCATCAACAGGCTCAAGCGCAAGCCAGGCCGGCACGCTGAACACGCCATGTTCCGGGCAGGTTTTGCGCAAAAAGACGCCCTTCTCCGTCCCCGCCGTTTCCGGGCGCTCGTACACGGCCTCAATACGGCGCAGACAGATGGGGCACAGGCTTTGCGTGCGGCGCAGAATCACGGCATCGGCCCCGTCCGGACGGCGGTCAGATCCAGCTCATAATTCTGGGCCAGTTCCAGAATTTTTTCCCAGCATTCGGCCAGCAGATCGCCGCAGGCCACGGGATCGGGCGTCGCGTCTGTTACTGCCCCGCCGGAAGCGGCTCCCAGGCCCGTGGCGATACTGCCGCAACTGATGCCGCCGTAAGGATTCACGCGCTCGTAAAACCAGGTGGCGTACTCATTGAGCAGAGGCGTGAGCATGGGATGGGCCGTCTCGTCGTCCGTACCTTTGCCCGCGGCCAGAGCCAGGGCGCAGGCTCCGCCCGTCAGCAGGCCGCAGGGGCCGTCCGACTGGCCGATGCCGTGGCAGAGCCCTTGCATGGCGCGCACCAGATCAGGATTCTGCTGGTCGCGCGCCTGCAACATGAGCAAGATCAGCAACTGGCTGCAACAATAACCCTGGCGGACCATGGGCAACAATTCCAGCATGAGAGGATTCATGAGCCCTCCTTTTGCGCTATCCACAGGCCGTAGCCGACAGCCCCGCGCCTACCGCCGCAGGCGCAGCCGCCGCGCAGCCATTCGGGCGCGGCGTCGGCTCCATACCAGAGCAGCCGTGCCGCCATTTCGACCAGCGCCCGGCTGTGGTCCTCAAAACAACGCGGTACAAAACCGGCCCGGACAAGCAGGCCCTCCCAGACGGCACGCGAACGTGCCCCGGCCAGACAGCCGGATTCCGGGGGAGCCAGGCTCGCGCCTCCCTCCTCCAGCATGTCTCCATGTCGGAAAAGATCGCTCAGCAGCAACGCGCCGCCGGGTCGCAAGGTCCGACGGCAGCCGCGCAACGCGTCCAAAGGGTCAGGCAGGAGGGAGAGTACGCATTCGCTGAGCACGCCGTCCACGCTGTTGTCGGCCAGGGGCGGGCAAGCGGCATCCCCTTGCAGAAAAATCACGGCTGGGCTGCGCTCCGCTCCGGCTGCCCGCTTCGCCCAGGCCGCATGCGTGCGCCTGTCCAGCCCCAGAGGGCGGTAGCCCAGCCCGGCCAGCAGTTCCAGGCTTGCGCCCGGACCACAGCCCAGGTCCAGCAGACGCGCGCCCGGCGCAAGGCCGCATCGGCGCGCGGCCAGTTCCAGAGCGCGCCGGGTCAGCTCCGGACCACCCGGCCGCCAGATCTCGCCCGCCACGCGCTGAAAATCTTCCTGTTCCCAGAGAGGCTTCACTTGTCTTCCAGCAGCGTTTCCACTTCCAGCATTTTACCCTCGGCCAGGGATTTGGGCACCATGGTCAGCCCGCACTGCGGGCAACGCGGCAGAAAGACGTCAAAAGCGCTGTTCAGATAAAAGACCTGCACTTTGCCCTGCTCCAGCGGGCAGCCACAACGGCCGCACCGCCATTGGCCGCCGTCCGGCGGATAACTGGGTCCCATGGTCATGCGCTTGCACCTCCCTGCTCACAGCAATCCCGGCCGTCCCCCGCGTCGGAGCCGCCGGGACCACCGGGCCCACCGGAACCAGGCACGCGCATGCGGTGGCACCAGGCGTCGTACAGAACAAGCTCGCCGTTCTCCCGGCCGTATTCCACCCAAAAGGTCACCTGACGGGGCCGCCAGGAGCCCAACCGGTGCCCGTTTTCCTGATTTTCAAAGTATTGTCCGCAGGCCTCCACCCCGGCCACGGCCTCTTCCACGTCCAAGAGCAGAATGTGCTTCTCTTCCAGGCGGGCCAGCAAGTCCGGCGGCACATGCAGCGCGCCGGGGGCCGGTTCCGGAAGGTTTTCGCCCAGATAGTCGCGCAGCAGACGGCGGCGCAGGGCCGCCCGGTTAGCCCGGCGCGCCGACAGGCCGGGCCCTCTGCGGGTTCCTCTCCCGGCGCTTTCTCCCCCATCAGAGGCCGGGAAAAGCAGGTCCAGCAAATGCCAGCATTCTTTGCCGTCCGCCACCAACCGGTCCCGGCACATGATGCAGGAGGCCAAGGCCGGATACGGCAGCTCGGCGGCACGGTGTTCGCTCACGGCTTGGGCCAGCTCGGGCTGCGCGCACCAGACCAGGCCGCCGTAACCGCAGCAGGCCGTGGTCGCGCCGGTCAGGCGCGGTTCCTCAAGGCGCGCGCCGCATTTCCGGGCCAAACCGCGCACGGCTTCCAGCCAGGCCCCATCCCAACGGGCCGTGCAGGGATCATGAATGGAAAAGACCTTGGGCAATGCGGCTTCGGCCCGGTCCTTCGCCAGTCCGTCCACGTGTTCCGGCGGCAGAGGCAGGCCGTTCAGCACTTCCCAGACGGATACGGGCCGCGCCTCGGGCAGAGCCAGACGCAGGGCGCTCAGACAGGAAGAGCAGGCCGCCATGATCCGGGGCCGCCCCAGAACTTCCCACTCTTTTCGGATTTCCGCAGTGTGCTCCTTGAACAAAGCCTCGCGACCGGCCCAGCGCGCCGGGATGCCGCAACAGGAAAGCAGCAGGGACACGCCGCCCCCCCCGTCCCGGTAAGGCAGGGCCGCGCGCAAAAAGGCATACAGCGCCGCAGTCTGCCCTCCGCGCGAGGCGGCCAGCTGACAGCCGGGAAAGAACAGCCAGGACGCGCATGCGCCCTCGGGCAGCGCTACATCCGGCAAAGTCAGGGCGCATTCCGGACCGGAGGCATTTTCCATGTCCTCCAGGGCGAATTCGTGGGCCGAGGGCGGCATGAAATCGCGCTGTACCATATCCTCGCGCGCCGCCAGGCAGAGCTCGGCCATGGAGAAATTTTCCGGGCACAATTCCTCGCACTGCCCGCAGAGCGCGCAGCCGTTGACCAGGGCATTGGCCGTGTGCAGGCCCTTGACGATGGAGGCGTTATTGTGGATCTGGCGGGCGTAGACGCGCGGGTAGCCTTTGTATTTCTGCAGATAGACGCATTCCCGCACGCAGATCAGGCACTGGCACTGCAGGCAGCGCCCGGCCTCCAGGGCCGCTTCTTCCGTGGTATAGACCGGGCCGGAGGGCTCCACCCGCGCCAGGGAGGCGATGCCGTCCAGGGGCGTGTGCAAGGGGCCCTGCACCTTTTCACGCGCCGCCGTCAGCGACACCTTGCCCACCAGCCGTTCCAGGGTCTGGGCGGCGCGGCGCCCCTGCCCGGCCTGCGCCGAAGCCGAGGCATAGACGTGTCCCGTGGGCGTCCGGCTGAGCCAACCGGCGCAACAGATATTATCGCGCCAGTACAGGGTCAGCGCGTCCACGCCGTTCATGCCATCCACAGCGTCCATGCCGCCGGGCGTATCCTCCGCCGGGGCAAAATTTGGAGCCAGGCCCGGGGCCGCGCCCGCGTCTATGAGCACGCCGTCGAACTCCGCCGCCACCCGAGCCAGACAATCTTCGTCCAGCGCGGCGGGGCTGAACGTCACCTTCTGGCGGCCCAGCAGTTCCCAGTCGCCGGCCAGGGGATCATCCTCACGGTCCGGGCGCAAGGCCGGGTACTGTTCCAGCAGAACGCTTTGCGCGTCGCCCTGATAAAAAACCGTCACCGGGTAGCCCTTGCGCGAAAGATCCCAGGCCGCCGCCAGGCCCGCCAGGCCCGCGCCCAGCACGGCCAAGCTGAATTTTTTGCGCGGCATGGGCAGAGGACGGCTCTGCGTGCCCACGGCATACACGCAGGCATGCTCCAAGGCGTGGATGGCCAGGCTGCCGCCCAGGTCCAGCCGCAGGCAGACGTTTTCACAAGGATGATCGCAAATCCGGGCCAGAATACCCGGCAAAGGCAGATGGCGCTCCAAAATTTTCCGGGCTTCCGCCGGGCGGCCTTCGGCCATCCGGGCCATGAAGGCCCGCACATCCAGATTGAAGGGGCAGGCCGCCTGACAATGCGGCGGGCTCTCCTGGGTACAGCGGGCCTCGATTTCGTGCAGACGGGTCTGATCCATTTTCCCGGCCTCAGTATGTGGACATTGGAAATTTCACGCGCGGGAGACTCCCGGCGCGGGGCGGAACCTGTTCGCAAGTATGGCACGGCGGGGACTTACACGCAAATCCCCGCCGCGCGGTCCACAACGAATAAACGAACAAGGGGGAGGTTGCCCTCCCCCAGACTGACGACAAACCCCGCTTACGCGGTATTTGCGCCGCCATCGGCTCGTTTTCAGGAAAACTCGCCGGGCGGAAAGGCACAAAAATCAGTCGCTTAACGGCACGGCAAAGCCGTGACCTGCTTCTGATTTTTGGTCGTGTTGACTTTGTCAACGCTCGGGGGGAGGTTGCCCTCCCCCCTGTTTGCGGATTGTCTTACTTGGGCATGGCCTCCAGCACCTTTTCCGGATAGGCGGGCAGGTGCGTGATGCGCGCGCCGCAGGCATTGTAGATGGCGTTGATGATGGCCGGGTGCGGCGCGGTGAGGGGCATTTCGCCCACGCCCGACGCGCCGTGCGGGCCGTCCTTGCGCGGAGTCTTCACATAGACGATTTCCATTTCGTCGGGAATCATCTGGATGGAAGGAATGCCCGCGCCGACCATGGTGCTCTGCTTCTTGATGTCCTCATAATCCTCGGACAGGGCCAGGCCCACGCCCTGGGCCAGGCCGCCGTAAATCTGGCCGTCCACGATCAACTGGTTGCAGAGTTCGCCGATATCGGCCACGCAGGTGAGCTTTTCCACCTGAGTTTTGCCGGTAGCCTTTTCCACGGCCACTTCGGCCATGAACAGACCGTACATATAGCAGGCAAAGGGGCTGCCCTGGCCGTTGGCGTCGCAGTCCTTGGCCGGGGCGGACCACTTGCCGTCATAGCGCAGCGGACGGCCTTCGGCCTTCATGCCCGCGTAGTCCAGGAAGCCGCCGGCGGGTTTGCGCATGCCCTCCATGAGCATTTCGCAGGCCACGCGAATGGCGTTGCCCGTGACCACCTGCGAGCGCGAACCACCGGCCGGGCCGGAGTTGGGAGTTTTGCTGGTGTCGTTCATGACCAGGCGGATTTTCTCCGCCGGGATGCGCATCGGACGCAGGGCTTCATGCGCCGTGCCCAGAGCGCCGGAATCCGCGCCCTGGCCGTGATCCTCCCAGGAGGAGCCCACGGTCACGCCGCCGTCCTCATTGAGTTCCACCCAGGCCTCGGAGGTGTCCGGGCCGTCCAGGCCCGCGCCGTACACGCCCAGAGCCACGCCCACGCCGCGTTTGACTTCGGGGGTGGAAAGATCCTTGGCGCGTTTCTTGGCGGCTTCATACTTGGGCCGCATGATGTCGAACATCTCCGGCAGGCTCATGACTTCGGGGGTCTGGCCCGTGGGCGTGGTGTCGCCTTCCTTGTAGCAGTTGAGGGCGCGCAGCTCAAAGGGATCCATGCCCAGCTTCTCGGCCAGCATGTCCATGAGCACTTCGGAGGGGAATTCGCTTTCCGGCGCGCCGTAGCCGCGGAAGGCCGCGCCCCAGCAGTGGTTGGTGCAGACCGTGCGGCCTTTGCCCCGGATGTTGGGGATGCCGTAGCCCGCGCCGATGTACTGCGCGCCGCGCAGGGTCAGCAGGTCGCCGAATTCCGAATACGGGCCGTGGTCCACGGACCAGTCCGTTTCCATGGCCAGGATTTTGCCCTGCTTGTTGGCGGCAAAGCGCATGGTGGTCCAGAAAGGCGAGCGCTTGCCGGTGTACTGCTGCTGTTGTTCATAGTTGTAGCGCAGATGGCAGGGACGGCCCGTGGCCATGACGGCCACGCCCAGCAGGGCTTCCATGGTGGGGCTGAACTTGTAACCGAAGGTGCCGCCCGTGGTGTTCTGCACCATGACCAGATCCTTGGGGAATTCCAGGCCCAGGCCGGGCGCGATCATCAGAGCGTGCAGATGAATGCCCACGGATTTGGAGTGGATGACCACCTGGCCCTGATCATTGATATACGCATAGCCCACGTCCGGCTCAATGGGCAGATGGGGCTGGCGCTGGGTATAGAAGCTGCCTTCCGCCACCACGTTGCCGGGGTCGTCGAAGAAAGGCTGGGTCTCCCCGCCCTTGGCTTCATTCTGGTCGTAATAGACGTTGGGCGTGCCGGGATGGATTTCAATGGCGTCCGGGGCCATGGCTTCGGGCGCGCTCATGTATTCGGGCAACAGCTCCAGGTCGAATTTAACCTTCTCCGCCGCGGCGCGGGCATTGGCCTCGCTGTCGGCGCAGACGATGGCCAGGGCGTCGCCGTACTGGAATACCTTGGTATCATTAAGAATAGGCCGTTCCCAGCCGTCGCCCTTGTTGGTGGGGAAGGTGATCAGGCCGGTGATGCGGTTTTTGCCCTTGACGTCCTTATGGGTCAGCACGCGATACACGCCGGGCATCTTTTCGGCTTCCGAGGTGTCGATGCCCTTGATGATGGCATGGGAAACCTTGGCCTGGGCCAGGGCCAGATGCAGGGTGTCGGGCGGCATGCGGTAGGCGGCGTCGGCGCCGAATTCCGCCACGCCCGTGACCTTGGCCACGGCGCTGGGCCGGGGCAGGCGCGAACCCCAGATGCGGCCGTCGGCGGGCATCTTGAACTGGATGTCCTCCAGAGTTTTTTCGCCGCGCATCACGGCCGCCGCGTCCATGACCGCGTCCACCAGCGGTTTGTAGCCGGTGCAGCGGCAGATATTGTGGTGTTTCTGGAACCAGTCGCGCACATCCTCCCGGCTGGGATTGGGATTTTCATCCAGCAGCCCCTTGGCCGACACGATAAAGCCCGGCGTGCAGAAACCGCACTGGGCCGCGCCGTGGAAAATCCAGGAATGCTGCAACGGATGCAGGCAGGTGGGCGTACCGATGCCCTCCAGAGTGGTAACGGCGGCGTTTTCCGGCACACGGCGCATTTTGGTGATGCAGGAGCGCACCACCTTGCCGTCCAGAATCACGGTACAGGCGCCGCACTGGCCCTTGCCGCAGCCCACCTTGACGCTGGTCAACTGCAACTGCCCGCGCAGCACGTCAACCAGGGTGTCGTCGGGGTTGACCAGCAATCGTCTGGGAATGCCATTGACCACAAGCGTTTTTGTTTCCATGTGCGACTCCTTGGTAATGTATGGATATCCGTGCCGAAGCGGCCAATCCGCCCCGGACTTCATTTGCCGAAAGGACAGACGGGATAGCGGCACTCCGGACAGGCGGAACAGAAGCCGCCGTGTCCCAGCACGGCCACGTCTTCCGCCGTCACGTCAAGCCCGGCCAGCAGGCGCGGCACCAGCAGATCGAAGATGCTCGCCTTGTGGTACATGACGCAGCCCGGCAGGCCCAGCACCGGCACGCGGCCCTTGGGCGTGCGGGCATAGGCCAGCAGGAACATGGCCCCGGGATAAACCGGCGCGCCGTAGCTGACCACCTCCGCGCCCGCCGCGCGGATGGCCGCCGGGGTGCGGTCGTCAGGGTCCACCGACATGCCGCCGGTGACCACCACCATGTCCGCGCCCTGTTGCAGAAAGGCGGCAATGGCCGACGCGGTCATCTCCACGTCGTCGCTGGTCAGGGTCTGGCCCATGACGCTGCTGCCCAGGCCCGCGAATTTTTTGCGCAGCACCGGACCGAAGCCGTCCTGAATACGCCCGTAAAACACTTCGCTGCCCGTGGTGACCATGCCCACCTGGAAACGGCGCAGGGGCAGCACCTCCACCACCGGAGAACCGACCATGCCCTCAAGGGCGCGCAGCTTTTCGTCGTCAATGAGCAGCGGCACCACGCGGGTGCCCGCCACGTCCCGGCCCTTGTCCACTCTTTGCAAGCTGTGCAGCGTTGCCAGGGTGATTTCGCCCAGGCTGTTGATGCGGCTGAGCGCGGCCACGTCCACCCGCAGCAGGCCGTCACAGGCGGCGGAAAAATTGATCCGCCCTTCCTTGGGCTCGCTGAGCAGGATGTTGGCCCCGGCCGTGACCGCGGCAATGCGGGCCGCCGCCTCGTTTTCATGCACCATGCCCGGCTGGGGTTCGAACACGAAGAGGTGCTCCTTGCCCACTTCCAGCAGTACGGGAATGTCTTCTTCCCGCACCACATGGCCTTTGCGGAAGACCGGCCCCTTGCTCTGCCCCGGCACGATGCGGGTGATGTCGTGACAAAGCACGCTGCCCACGGCATCGCGCACATCAATGGTTTTCATGGCCGCCGGTTTCGACATGGCGTCTCCAAAGCCTTAGATATGAGACAGTTGCCGTCCCAATGGTTTTTTACAAATATTTCCCGCGTCGCCGGGGTGTTGCGAAGGCAATCTCATTGAAGTTGTGCATATTTCTGAACTATGCTTTTATCAACATATTACCAATCCCGCCATAATATGCAAAATAAAAAATAGGCATTTACAAATCGTGGACATTTTAACAGGCTGTCTTATAATACTTTTTTCTATCTATTTTCTCTCTTTTCACTGAAAACGTGACTATTGGCGAAAGACGGGAGCGCGGGGGATCACCTTTTTCCCGCGCAGGACAACGGATGAGGGCGGGAATTGACAGGAGTCCTTTTTCCTGCAAGAGGAAGCAGAAAAACACGCTGCACGCCCCTTGGCGGCACGGCGTACGGCACGGCGTCTTGTCGCAAGCCGGGCCGCAAGCCGGAGAACTTGCCATGAACAGATTCTTTTGTCGTCCGTCCCGGCCTCGGCGGCCTTCCATGTCGGTTTTTGCCCGGATTCTGGCTCTGGCCCTGCCCGCGGGTTTTCTCCTGGCCGGTTGCGGCCTTTTCTCCGATCCGCCACCGCCCCCGGCATATCAGCCCGGCCCGGTGGAAGCCTATCTGATTTCCGCCTCCGCCGGGGAATCCACCACGCTGGACGACCCGGCCTTCGGCAAGAGCGTCCGTGTCACCCTGGACGACGGTTTTACCTCGGCCAAGGGCGAGGAATGCAAACGTGCCACCGTGCTGGCCGGGCAGAAAGAGGCCGAGGTGGTGGTCATCTGCCGGGACGGCGAGGGGCAGTGGCGGATGGCGCCGAGGGTTTGGGGACAGGGCATCGACACTCCCTGACTGAAAGGACGCCTTTTGCCTTCTGGACTGCGTCAGAAGGCGATTGCGGCCCAGGCCTGTACCAAAGAGTGCTATTCCTGAGCCGCAATCGCCTTCTTCCTTGCCGGAAAACAAAAATCACCCTTTCAGGCTATGCGCAATACAGCTCTGCGCCGCGTTCACGCCGCGCGGCCCGGATCAACACAAGGCGTGATCACAACCATGCTCAAATCATTCCGCTTTGTTCTCGTTCTCCTTTGTGTCGGCCTTGTCTGCGGGACGGGCCCGTCCGCCCGGGCCTCCGACAGCGTGCTGCCCTACGGGGCCAATCTTTTTCAGGGTAATTTCGCCAAAAGCCAGGAAAACGGCGCGGTGGCTCCCGGCGACCGCGTGGTGCTGCGCCTCTGGGGCGGCGGCCTGAATGTGGACGGCACCTTCACTGTGGACGCGCAGGGCCGCATCGACCTGCCGGAAGTGGGCCCCCTGCCCGTGGCGGGACTGGCCCACGACAAGCTGGTGGACGATCTGCGCAGCAAGCTGGCGGCCACCGGCCATGCCGATACCCAGGTTTATGTGGCTCCGCTGGACGCCCGGCCCGTTTCCATTTTCGTGACCGGCGGCGTGGCCAAGCCTGGCCGTTACGCGGGCTCGCCCAATGATCCTGTGCTCAGCTTTCTGGACAAGGCCGGAGGCATTGATCCGGTGCGCGGCAGTTACCGGGCCGTGAACCTGATCCGCGACGGCAAGACCATCAACAGCCTGGACCTCTATCCCTTTGCGCGCCGGGGCGAGCTGCCCTCCGTGCGCCTGCAGGAAGGCGACACCCTGGTGGTGGGCGACAAGGGCCCGACGGTCACGGCCACAGGCGCGGTGCGCAACGCCGCGCGTTTTGAGTTTCTCAAGGGCCGGGCCACGGGCGCGGCGCTCATGGAACTGGCCGAACCTGAACGCCGGGCCTCGCACGTCGCCCTCAACGGCACGCGCAACGGCGCGCCCTACAGCACCTATCTGCCGCTTAAGGAATTGCGCCATCTCAACCTGGAGGACGGCGACCGCGTGCAGTTCATGGCCGACGCCACGGGCAACACCATGATGATCGAAGTTCAGGGCGCGGTGCGCGGCACGTCGCGTTTTCCGGTGCGCCGGGGCGCGCGCCTCAAGGACGTGCAGAACTTCATCGCCGTGGAGCCGGGGCGGGCCAATATCAAGGCCATGTACATCAAGCGCAAAAGCGTGGCCGCCCGGCAGAAGAAAGCCATTGCCGACTCCCTGCGCCGCCTGGAGGAAACCGCGCTCACGGCCTCGTCCTCCAGCTCCGAGGAATCACAGATTCGGGCCAAGGAAGCGGAGATGATCGCCAAATTCGTGGAACGGGCCAAGAGCGTGGAGCCCGAGGGCGTGGTGGTGCTGGACAACGGCGCGGACAGCGGCAAGCTGGTGCTGGAGGACGGCGACGTCATCGTGATCCCCGGCAAGAGCGACGTGGTGCTGGTCAGCGGCGAGGTCATGGTGCCCCAGGCCATGCTCTGGAACGAGGACAAGGATCTCCGGGATTACATCAAGGGCGCGGGCGGCTACAGCAATCGGGCCGACCGGGATCATGTGCTGGTCATGCACCAGAACGGCTCGGTTTCCCAGAACGGCGACGCCATCCGCTCCGGCGACCAGATCCTGGTGCTTCCCAAGGTGGAATCCAAGAATATGCAGGCCGTCAAGGACATTTCCCAGGTGCTCATGCAGGTGGCTGTGTCCACCGGCGCGGTGCTCGGCCTGCCGTTCCTGCAATAATCTTCCATTTGACGAACAAAACGGCGCGCGCTCTTCCGGTGAAGAGCGCGCGCCGTTGCAGTTATAAAAGAAAAAAACTTACACCGTCAGGTCAAGGGCTCCGGGCAGCGCACCGGCTTGAGTCGCGGAGGTTCCGGCAGCCTCGACCGGCGCTGCCGCCGGGGATTCCCCGGCAACGGCGGCAGTGCTCTCCGCGCCGCCGGTATCGAATGCCGTGGTTGCAATCGGCCGCGCCCCGCCGTCGGTACGCCCTTGCGCGGGCTTGGCAGTCGCATCAGGCGTTACGGCGGCAGACGCGTCCTGTTCCTCAGCAGCCTTCCGCTCGTCCGAACCGTTCAGGATTTCCTCGGTCTTTTCTTCCAGGCGTTTTTTGATCTCATCCAGAGTATCCTGAGACTTTTCAGCCACGTTCTGCCGCATGTCCAACTGCATCCGGCGGGCGGCTTTTTGTCCCTCAAGGACCCTGCGGCTCATACTCGCGCCATTGGGATCAGCAGCCGTACAGGCCGCCATGCCCGCGAGAAGCACGCTGTTCTGGCGGTTGGCCATCTGACCGCGCGCCTCGGCGGCAACCTGCCGTGCCTTGCTGTATTTGGACTCCTGCCTGTCGTCGGAAACAAAATTTCCGGCCATGACATTGATGCCGTCCACGCCCATACAGACCTCCTCTACTCCGCCTCTCCCGCGCCGCAACGGGTGGAACGCGGAATGTCCCAACGCCCCTGTTCATAATATCGCTCTTCCGGCCGTAAACTTTAGAGCAACGGCTGCTCCCCGGTGGAAAAACGCGCTTTTCCTCACCGCCCGGCAGAAAAACGAATATCCGCTTCCCACCGCAGCCGGAGCGCAATTTTATCCAAGCGGGCCGCCGGGGCGGCGCATAGCATATCCTTCAAAAGGAGATGCCATGTCCGCCCGTTATTGCAGCCATTGTTACGCGCTCTGCGCCGTCGTGCTCTGGTCCTCGGCGTATGTCTTCACCAAGGTGGCACTGGCTTCGTTCACGCCCGCGACTCTCGGCTTTCTGCGGTGCGCCGTGGCCGCCCTTGCCCTGCTCTGCCTGGCCGCGCGGCGCGCAAAGCCTGCCGCGAGGGACTGGCCCATATTCCTGCTTTCCGGCATTCTGGGCTTTTCCCTGTATCTCTGGCTGTTCAACACGGGACAGGCTGGCCTGACCGCCGCCACGAGCTGCGTTCTGATCTCCACCGCGCCCCTGATCACGGCGGTCATGGCGGCCGGGCTGCTGCGGGAAAGGCTGCGTCCCTCGGGCTGGCTCGCTCTGGCTCTGGCCTTTGCCGGGGTCCTGATCCTTACGCTCTGGGACGGAACGCTTTCCCTCAATGACGGGATTTTCTGGACTCTGGGAGCAGCCGTCTGCATCAGCGGCTACAATCTGCTGCAACGGCGCTATGCCGGGCGCTGCGGCACGCTGACGCTGACCGCCTGGAGCTTCGTCTGCGCCGCGCTGACGCTCAGCCCTTTCGCGCCCGAGGCCGTGCGCCGATTCTGCCTCGCGCCCTGGACGCACAGTTGCGCGGTCGTCTTTCTGGGGCTTTTCCCCAGCGCCCTGGCCTATCTGCTTTGGGCCAAAGCGCTGGCCCTGGCGAAAAGCACCGGCACTGTGGCCGCCTATATGTTTCTGACCCCGCTCTTTTCCTTTTTGCTGGGCTATGCCGTTCTGGCTGAGATGCCCGGACCGGAGACCTTCGCGGGCGGGGCCGTGATTCTGGCCGGGCTGGCATTGTTTCAACGCGGCCGGAGCTGACCGCCGGTCAGCCCCAATTCTCCCAGAAAATGCAGGCCTCGCGGTAAGCCTTGGGGCTGACGCCCAGCGCCCGCTTAAAACAGCGGTCCAGATGACTCTGATCGCAAAAGCCCAGCCGGGCGGCCAGGTCGGCAATGGACGGCGCGTGCGCGAGCAGGTGGCGAGCCGCGCGGACCCGGCTTTGCACAAGATACTTGTGCGGCGTGAGCCCCAGTTCCCGCCTGAAACGGCGGATAAAATGAAAGGGGCTGAGCTCATTTGCAGGAGGGGCTGTGTCCGCGCCTTCCTCCTCCGGGAGCTCAAAACGCCGCAGCGATGCGCTGACAGCGGGATGCAGCGGCGGCCGCCCGTCCCTGACCGGCATTCCCGTCTCCGGAAGCAGGGTATTCAGGCCGGTCAGCAGCGCGCCCGCGTCCTCCGGGCGCAGCAGGCCCTTTTCCCGCAGCAGGCCGCAATACTCCGCGCAGACGCGTTTGAGCGCCTCGCGGCGCAGGGCCGCGCAACGTTGCAGGTCAATGCAGAGGGAAACACAATCAAAATCGTCGCTGTAGGCCGGACTGTGCGGCTCATGCCGCGCCACGGCATACACGCTGCCGCGCGGGTAAACGCATTCCGTCCGGCCCCGCCGCAGACAGACCACGCCCCGGCGTACCAGGGTCAGGGTACAGGACGCCACATGGGTATGCTCCGGATAGCGCAGGGCCGAGCCCCTGGAAAAGACCATTTCCAGCCCGGCTTCGCGGGCGATATGAAAAGTCAGTTCCGGCTGACGCATTTTTCCTCTTGTTCCATGCGATGCGGTGCCCCATGCCGCCGCTCTTGTCAGGCCGGGGCCCCGCGCCTATCATGGGCTATCGGGTGTCTCCGCCCGCAAAGGAGTTTATAATGCTGCAATTTACTGTTGATAAAGACAAATGCGTTTCCTGCGGCGCCTGCGCCGAGGATTGCCTGCCCCAGGCCATTCAGATGCTGGATCAATATCCGGTTATCCCCAATGAGGACATCTGTATGCGCTGCCTGCACTGTCTGGCGGTCTGTCCCGTGGGGGCCATTTCCATTCTGGGGCACAGTCCTGCGGAAAGCAAAGCTCTCAAAGGGAACCTGCCCGCGCCGGAACAGGTGGCGACCCTGATGAAGGGCCGCCGTTCCGTACGCCGCTACATCCGGAAAGACGTGGACCCCGCGCTGCTTCGCCAAGTGCTGGACGTGGCGGCGCAAGCGCCCACGGGCGTCAACGCGCGTAAGCTCTGGGTGACGGTCATTGACGATCTTGAGGTCATGGATGACTTCCGGCGCGAAGTCTACCAGCGCCTGGAGAACCTGGTACGGGAAAACCGTATGCCGGAAAACCCGCGCCGCCGTTTTTTCACCACCGCGCCGGAGCTCTGGCGCAACGGCCAGGACCCCATTTTCCGGCAGGCGCCCCACTGCATTCTGGTTTCCAATGCCGTGGACGCGCCCTGCCGGGAGCAGGATTCGCTGATCTATCTTTCGTACTTTGAACTCATGGCCCAGAGCGCCGGTCTCGGCACGGTCTGGTGCGGCCTGCTCTACTGGTGTCTGCGGCTGGTGCTGCCGGACCTGCTGCCCCGGCTGGGCATTCCGGAGACGCATGAACTGGGCTACGCCATGCTTTTCGGCACTCCGGCGGTGCACTATATGCGCACCGCAGAACACGGCCCGGCCGAAATCCACCGCGTGGCCTGGTCCGGCCGCTGAACGGGCCGCCGGTAGCCGGACTCGCGCCCGGCGTCTGGTACCGTGTGACGTTTAAACGTCACACGGTACCAGACGAACGCCCACCTTCTCCCCCAGCACCTTGTGCAGCAGTTTGCGGCTGCGCTCCATTTCGCGCAATTCCATGGGGCAGGCGGCCACGGTTTTGATGTGGAGCTCCAGTTTTTTGCCCCGGCGTTGAAATTCCGCCGCGCGCACCAACTGGCAATGGGTTTTGTCCAGACGCTCGGCCAGGGTCAGAAAAAGGGAAAGAATCCGCACGGCCTCCTGCCGGGCCGGAGCGAGTTGCGCGAAAATTTCGTATTTGGGCGAAGCCCGCTTGCGGTGAAAATAGACCGTGGCAGCCAGCACATCGATTTCCTCATCCGTGAAGCCCAGCAGTTCCTTGTTCCGGATCAGATAATGGCTGTGGGCATGGTGGTTCTCAAAGGAAATGAAAATGCCCACGTCATGCAGCAGGCCCGCGTAACGCAGAAGTTCGCGACGGCCCTTGCCGCCTTTGTGCAGCCCCAGGCTGGCGGCGCTGTCGAAAAGCATCAGGGCCAGATCGGCCACGTGGCTGGAGTGGCGCTCCTCAAAGCGGCAGAGGCGGCCCAGTTGCAGCACGCTCTGCTCCCGCGTGGGAATGCCCTCGGGGAAGACATCGGGCCGGGTCCGCATCAGATAGTCCAGCAAAATGCCGTTTTGCAGGCTGCGGTTGCTGACGCTGATGCTCTCCACGCCCAGCTCTTCCATCAGGGTCTGGACAATGGCCGCTCCGGCCACGATGACGTCGGCCCGTTTGGGATTGATGCCCGGCAGAGCCCGGCGCTCCTCCAGAGTGCAATTTCGGATTCTGTCCGCCAGGGGCAACAATTTGTCATAGGTCAGAAAGCGCGCTTCCGGCGCTTTTTTGCCCAGTCCAGGCTGGTCGGCGGCAGCGGCCATGGCTGCCAGGTTCTGGATGGTGCCGGAACTGCCCACGGCCTCGGCCAGGTCGTAACCTTCAATGCGCTTGACCGCGTGCAGCAGTTGATTGCGGATGGCGTCCTGCACCTGGCGGTAACGCGCCGCGGATACCGGGCCGTCGTCCGCGCCGAAAAACTGGTTGCTCAGGCGCACGCAGCCCACTTTCACGGAATCCAGATTGGAGAAATTGTGGGAATTGCCCACAATCAACTCCGTGCTGCCGCCGCCGATGTCGATGAACAGCCGGTTTTCCTCACTGTATTCCAGGCCGCTGGCCACGCCCAGATAGATCAGGCGCGCCTCCTCCCGTCCGGAAATGACAGTGAAGGTCAGCCCCGTATGCTCCCGGACCCGCTTGAGAAAAGCCGGGGCGTTATCCGCGTCGCGCACGGCGGCCGTGGCGCAGGCCACAATATCCGTAACGCCGTAAGCCGAACACATCCCGGCCATGCCCTGGAGCACATGGACAGTGCGCTGCATGGCCTCCTCGTTCAGGCGGCCGTGCAGAAACACGCCCTCGCCCAGACGGACCATATGCTTAACCTGATTGAGCACCGTGCAGGAGGCATTGACCGGCCCCACCCGCACCAGCATCAGGCGCACGGAGTTGCTGCCCAGGTCGAAAATGCCCAGCACTTTGCCGGGCTGAACGGCGGGTCCGGGGGCTTCGCCTGTTCCCGCCGGGTCAGCGGGAACGGCGGCATGGGTCGGGGACTTCATTGCGGCAGGCATGAACAGCGCAGCTCCCTGCCGAACTCGGCTTCAAAAAGGTCGCCCTTGACCTTGGCCCGGCGCATTTCCTCCGGGCAGGGGGCCTTGGCCTGCAGGCACAATTCCACGCGCTTTTTGCCGATCCGGGCGCTGATGTCCTCCACCAGGCCCTGGCGGCTGTAATCCAGGGCGTCGGCCAAGCGCAACAACGCGGCCAGACGCCGCACGCATTTCCGATCATCCTTGCCCAATGCTGCGAACCGCCGATGCCGGGGCGAAGGCCAGGCCCGCCGGTGATAGCGTGCCAGCAGGGCCACCAGGGAACGTTCCGTCTCATCCGGCACCAGGGCCGGATCCGTTTCAATAAGCCGCATGCTGGTTTTATGGTGCTTTTTCCGGCCCTCCACCCAACCGATATCGTGCAGGCGGGCGGCGGCGCGCAGGCGCTCATCCCAAGGGGCATCCAGTTTGTGCAGCGGCGCAAGCTCGCGGAAAAGCGCGGCGGCAAGGTGCTCCACCTGTCGGCCGTGAACCAGAGCCCCGGTGTAGACCGGGTCGTCGGGCAGACTGGGCTCGTAGGCCACGTCCACCGGCGCGACCGGGCAATGCGCGGCAGCGCCGTCCACGGGCTTCGGCGTCTTGGCCGCGGGGGCCTTTGCAGCGGCGGGCGCCGATGCGGCCTTGGCCGTACCGCCGGTTTTGGCGCGGGAAGGCCGCTTCCTGGCCGAGGGCGCGGGCTTGGCCGTTGTGGCCGTTGGAGCCGGTGTTTTGTTTTCGTCGTTGTCTTTTTTCATAGTTTGGTCGGCGTTAGGGTTGGCATTACTTCTGAGAGGCACTGTACAATTCTATCAGGCTCTCCTGAGAATTGACAAGTTTGTCCTTTTTCCCGGACTTGATGCGAAGATATTCACCGTCGGCAAGCATTCTGTAGCACTGCACAGTGTCTTTCAAATGCAGTTTCAGAACAGTATTGCGAAGATAGTCGCGCAGTTCCTTGTCCAGCACGGGCGTCAGAACTTCCACGCGGCGGTTGAGATTGCGCGGCATCATGTCGGCACTGCCCATGTACAGCTCGTCCGTGCCGTTATTGCAGAACCAGTAGATGCGCGGATGTTCGAGAAAACGCCCCACCACGGAGGTGACGTCGATATTTTCGCTCACCCCCGGCAGGCCCGGTCTGAGGCAGCAGATGCCGCGCACCTGCAGGTCAATGCGCACCCCGGCCTGTGAGGCGCGATACAGCGCGCGGATCAGCCCTTCGTCCACCAGGTGATTGCATTTGATGATGATCTGACCGTTGCCGCGCTCCCGCTGATGCTCGATTTCGCGCTCAATGCGCGAGAGCAGGCCCCGGCGCATATTGACCGGCGAAACCAGAAGGCGCTGATAGCGTTCGTGCACGGCGTAGCCGGTCATGTAGTTGAAAAGATCCGTTATGTCCGCGCAGATCTGCGGATCGGCCGTGAGCAGGCCCATATCCGTATAAATCCGGGCGGTGGAGGGATTATAGTTGCCTGTGCCGATGTGCGCGTAGCAGGTCAGGCCGCGCCCCTCCCTGCGCACCACCAGGCAGAGCTTGGCATGGATCTTCATGCCCTTGAGGCCGTAGACCACGTTGACGCCCGCATCCTCCAGTTCCTCGGCCCAGGTGATGTTGCGCTCCTCGTCGAAACGGGCCTTCAGCTCCACCACGGCCGTGACCTGCTTGCCGCGCCTCCGGGCCTCCATGAGCGCCCCCACGATGGGCGAATTGGCGCCTACCCGGTAAAGGGTCTGCTTGATGGCCATCACGTCCGGGTCCTCGCTGGCCTGTCGGATAAATTCCAGCACGGCACAAAAACTGTCGTACGGGTGGTAGAGCAGCCTGTCCTTGGCGCGGATGGCCGGAAACATGCTTTCCATGCCGCAGATGTCGGGCTGACGGGGGTGCTGCGGCGGCAGCTTGAGGCCGGGTCTGTCCACGCCGTAAAACGGCAACATCTGGGAAAAAGCCAGGGGCCCCCGGATCTTGTAGATTTGAAACGGCCTCACCTCCAGATGCCGCGCCAGAAAATCAACCAGCATGCGATTCACCCCGCTGGCGAACTCCAGGCGCACCACATCGCCGAAGCGGCGCTGGTCCACCAGGTCCCTGATAGCTTCCAGCAGGTCGTCGGCTTCTTCCTCGGCAAGCTCCAGGTCCGTATTGCGGGTGATCCGGAACAGGCCGCAGGCCAGAATTTTGTTGCCGTAAAACAGGGTTTCCAGATACTGGCGGATCAGATCCTCCAGCAGAATCACGTCCGTGTCGCGCAGGTTGCTGGACAGGCCGAGGCAGACATAATCCTTGGCCGCCTTGGTGCGCGGCACGAAGACGAAACGCGAAACATTGCTGGGGCAGCGCAGCCGGGCAAAACGGATGGTATTGTCCGGGCACTGGAGCTGGACGATAAAGTTGATGCTCAGATTGGAAATGGTGGGAAAGGGATGGGCCGGATCAATGGCCTGGGGCGTCAGCACCGGATAGACTTCGGTATGGAAAAAATCATCCAGAAATTTACGCTGTTTTTCCGTGAGCTGGCTGTAGCGCCGGAAGCGCACGCCTTTTTTAGCCAACTGGCGTGAAAGTTCTTTCCAGTGCTTATAGGCTGTTTCCTGCAGGGCCAGAACCCGCTTGCGGATTTCCGCCAGCTGGCGGGCCGGGCGCAGCTTGTCCGGCGTGCCGCAGGGCAGACCGTTCTTGTGCTGCTGCACGATGCCCGCCACCCGGACCATGAAAAATTCATCCAGGTTATTGTGAAAAATAGCCAGAAATTTCAACTGCTCCAGCAGCGGAAAACGCGGATCCAGCGCCTGGTCAAGCACCCTGGCGTTGAATTTCAGCCAGCTCAACTCGCGGTTCAGATACAGATCCGGGCAGCTCAGATCTTCAATCGCCGCGGCGCAGCACCCCGCTTGGCCTTCATCAACCTCGACGGACCCGGTTGCAACGGCATCCTTGGACATACGATCTCCTCAGTGAGCGTTGAACAGGCACGATCCAGGCACGGCCCCGCCCGTTATGATCCGCTTGTTCAGCATACAGCACACGGGACGGCAGACAAGAAGCAAAAGGTGACATTTTCGTGACATTTTCCGGGACGACTCACCGCCCGCCGATCACACGCCAGGCAATGCCCCAATCCTCGGGCTCGGGCACATGCACCTCTTCCCAGGCAAAGGGCGTGGGCCGCCGCGTCACGCCAAAATACAGAGGCCCTTCGGACTCTTCAACCTCACTCCAGGGCTCCCCTTGGGGAAATTGCAGATTATAGGCCGCCACATTTTCCAGACGGCTTTTGTCCACAATGACAGGCGGCTCAATGACCACATTTTCCCATTGGCCGCTCAACAGACGCAAATAGCGCCAGCTGCCGCCTTTGATCTGCACATTGCGCAAATCCAGGCGCCGGGTGACTTCCCCGGCCTTGCTGCCCAGTATCGGCGATGCCAGGACAATGTCCCGCGCTTCCAGGTTGCCGCCGCCCAATGACAAATGCGCCGGAGCCGGGTCACGGTGCAGGACGTATATTTTGCCCTTGCCCAAAGCATGCGCGCTGTTGCCCGCCCCGCCCTTGCCGGAGGAATACAGATTATAGACCAGATAGCCCTTGACCGTGCTGAGCACCTCCGCACCGGACAGGCTGGAATCGCGCACAATCAACTCGGCGGCTCCCAGACGGGAATCGGCGATGGTGCAGTTCTGCATGAAGATGGCGTCGCAATAGACTGAAAAGCGGCTGAAAATACTGTTGCGCGCAATCAGGAAGCTTTTATTTTTTTCAGCCATGTGGATTTTAATCTTGCCGCCGCTGATCTGCGAATCTTCCACACAAATCCGGAGCTCCTGGCCGGACAGCAACAACCCGTAGTTTTCTTCGGGCACGATATCGGTCATTTTCTTGAACGACACCTTGCCGCCCGCCCCCTGAAGTTCGGCCAGGCGGACTCTGTACAGACGGCTTTGTTCAAAAAGCACGTCCTTCATGGACGAGCCCTCGAACGTGGTCAGCACGAGCGTGTCGTCGGCATTTTTTCCCGACTCCAGAGCGCAATTTCTGAACACCACATTTTCAAATGTGGAATGGCTCAGATCCACCCGCGAAAAGCGGCAGTTTTCAAAAATAATGTTGCGGAAATGCGCTCCGCCCGCGACCACGTCTTCAAACACCATGTCCCGGATGACCGTATCCGCCAGGCGCAGGTCGCAGAGGCGGACGCCCACAAAGGTATGCCCGCTGAGTTGTTTGCCCGCACCGGAAAGACGCACCTCCGCGCCGGAGATCTGGCTGAAAAAAATAATAAACGCCGCCAGAAGCAAACTGAAACGGCGCATACTGCGCAACATAGGGTCTCCTCCGTCCAGGGACTCCGCCTGTCCCGGACTGCAATACTCTTTTCAAGACATAATAATCATTTATCTGATCGCAGGGTAGCTGTCCACAGCGGCAGCCGCCGTTTTCGCGGTAAAACAGCCCGACAGGGAACAGCGAAAAAAGAAAGCCCGATTGCCGAAACAGCCGGGCTTCACGCTTCTTGCGTGAAAGAAGAATACGAATCTACAAATCGGCCACTAACCCTGGCTGGTTAAAAAGACTTTTTACAACATACGGCATGCCGCGCTTTGGCTACAGAACTAAGTCAGAAACAGCCCCTAGAGAAAAAATCACACTTCAGCGTCGGAAATAGGAAATGATTTCACGAACATCATCCGCAAACAGCGAAAGATATTCAAAAAAGCTCTGTTTGCGCAACAGCATGCCGGTCATATCCGCAAGCAGCTTGTCATCCACTTCCGGAGGCGAGAAAGGCAGCGTACCGGAACCGCCGGGCAAAGGAGCTTCTCCGCTGCCTCTGATAAGCCGGAATGAAGCCTGGGCGCGTTCCACAAAGTCCTGGGGCACACTGTCGTCCTCGGCGAGAGGCACGCCGGGTCGGGCGCGCATATCCGGCTCACGATAATCGACAATAATTTTAAGCTTGTTTTTCTTGGTCAGAAAAATCATCCGGTAGGCAAGGCTTCCACGGCTCCAGGGCTCGGATTCGTGCGCATTGAACCAGGGGTCGTTCTCCGCCGTGGGCAGCACTGTGGTGCCCGTGCCCTCAAGCTCATCATAGCGCAGGTTGACATGATGCAGACCAACCACGCCGGTAACCGCATCCGACGCCCAAGAGAGCGTTCCCGAGGTAAAAGCCAGAATAACGATCATCCGGGCGGGCGGACACGCCTCATTCCCGGCGCCGTTGGCATACAGGCCATACCAGACATTTGCGGGGTAGGTTCTCATGATCCTGGCGCTCAGCCTGGGAAAAATCCTGGTCCGGCGGGCGTCAAGCAGGTCGAAGTCCTCACGGCAACGCACGGCAAGTGAAGGCGCATAGGCGGAAATCAGCATATCGTCCGCCGACACAACGCGCCGGGCCTTGGCCAGCTTGTAAATAATGGCAGCCAGGCACACGAGCGGGATCAGCAAAATGAGCACGAGACGCGCCATACAGCCTCCTTGCAACGAGTGAGAGGCCACGCCTCGCCTATCGGCTCGGCGTGAAGAATCGCACAGCAAAGCACACGCTTTTTCCTGTGCCCACGCCGCCTGCGGCGGCGCATAACCCCTTACGGGTTTGCGACACGTGTCGCCCAATGCGGCACCAGATTGTTCCTGTAGTTCGGGCTTGCCTGGAAAACCAAAGAAAGTCAACGAGACGGAGGACATGATCCGCGTTGCCCGCCCTTGTGATATGGTACTAAAATCCCGCAGACGACGCTGCCGGGCCTCTTTTCAGGAGACAAACAGAGAGCCCACGCAACTCCGTTGCAAGCCGCCGCTGGCAGCATTCCAAACAGGCTGTTACGGTTTTTTTTCAATCCGCTGCAATACGCCGTTCTGAATGTAAAAAATATGACCGCGCCGCTCCGGGAGGCCCTCCTCAGGCGTGGATTCCGAAAGCGGTCGCACATGCATGATTATCATCTTTCCCGCAGCGGTCCTGCTCACTTTCATGCAATAATTGAAGTCTCCTATTCCTTCGCGCTCCAGTTCCGCGCGTACCAGATTCTCAGCCTTTCGAATTTCCTCTTTGCTCGGAAAATCGGCACTAAGATTACTGCCAAGTTCAATAACAATACTGCCCATCAGGCAATCGTCCTCGCCCGGCGGCAAAATGCGCAAACGCTGAAAAGCGGCAGCGGGCATGCCGATAACTGTCAAAAGGCAGAAAAGAGCACAGGCGAAGAGCAAGGCGCGCATCGGCCTGAATCCTCCACAAATACTGCCCGGAACGGCACGCCGGATTTCCGGCTCTTCGGCAATGGACATCTAAGCGCAGTATCTGATCATCATGTGGTTGTCCACCCCGCATAAGGCGGGGGGAGGTGCACGTACCGAAGGAAGGAAGGAAGGAAGGAAGGAAGGAAGGAAGGAAGGAAGCGGAGGGCTGGTTCGGGAATTCGCGGAGTTGGGGGGTCTTGCAGGCGCGGCAGCACAGAGCGGACAAGAGAAGCCCCCCTTGCGCTGAGAGCGGCGAGGGGGGCTTCCGAGCAATTTTTGGCAGCGGCCTACTTTCCCACATGACGTTGCCTCAGCCGTAGGCGAGGAACGAGCCGTACGGATGCTTCAAGCGTTGCGACACAGGAAGCTACGCTTGAAGACAGCATAGACTAACATCATGGATCATCTACGCAATTGCTGTCGCCATCCGTAAGGCCTACGGCCAACGGCTGGCGCGAGGACAGCACACCTATAAAAAAGAAGGCCCCCCGGACGAAGTTGGTCCTGGGAGCCTTCCGAGCAATTTTTGGCAGCGGCCTACTTTCCCACATGACGTTATGCAGTATCATCGGCGAGGAAGAGCTTAACTACCGAGTTCGGAATGGGATCGGGTGTACCCTCTTCTCTATGGCTGCCAAAAAATTTGGCAAAATATAATTGACAGGGAAGGAAGGAGTTTTTCAAGAGAACAAGCCTCACGGGCTATTAGTACTGGTCAGCTCCACGCCTCGCGGCGCTTCCACCCCCAGCCTATCAACGAGGTAGTCTACCTCGGCCCTTCAGGACTTGCGTCAGGGAGAACTTATCTTAAGGCAGGCTTCCCGCTTAGATGCTTTCAGCGGTTATCCCTTCCGCACATAGCTACCCTGCTATGCCGTTGGCACGACAACAGGTCCACCAGGGGTGCGTCCATCCCGGTCCTCTCGTACTAGGGACAGGCCCTTTCAATTCTCCAGCGCCCACAGAAGATAGGGACCAAACTGTCTCACGACGTTTTAAACCCAGCTCGCGTACCACTTTAAACGGCGAACAGCCGTACCCTTGGGACCTGCTTCAGCCCCAGGATGTGATGAGCCGACATCGAGGTGCCAAACCGCATCGTCGATGTGAACTCTTGGATGCGATCAGCCTGTTATCCCCGGCGTACCTTTTATCCAATGAGCGATGGCCCTTCCATTCGGGACCACCGGATCACTAACACCTACTTTCGTACCTGCTCGAGATGTCTCTCTCGCAGTCAAGCTCCCTTATGCGTTTGCACTCGACGGCTGGTTTCCAATCAGCCTGAGGGAACCTTTGCATGCCTCCGTTACATTTTAGGAGGCGACCGCCCCAGTCAAACTACCCACCAGACACTGTTCCCTCGCCGGCTTACGGCTGAGGGTTAGGGACCTGAAAAAACAAGGGTGGTATTTCAACAATGGCTCCCTCCATACTAGCGTACAGAGTTCACAGCCTCCCACCTATCCTACACATGCAGGTTCAAATCCCAATGTCAAGCTATAGTAAAGGTGCACAGGGTCTTTCCGTCTTTCTGCGGGTACACGGCATTTTCACCGCGACTTCAATTTCACCGAGTCTCTGGCCGAGACAGTGTGGAGATCGTTACGCCATTCGTGCAGGTCGGAACTTACCCGACAAGGAATTTCGCTACCTTAGGACCGTTATAGTTACGGCCGCCGTTTACCGGGGCTTCAATTCGGAGCTTCGCTTGCGCTGACCCCTCCTTTTAACCTTCCGGCACCGGGCAGGCGTCAGTCCGTATACGTCGTCTTTACGACTTCGCACAGACCTATGTTTTTAGTAAACAGTCGCCACCACCATTTCTCTGCGGCTCCCTCAGGCTCAACAAGTGAATCGCTTCACCTAAAGGAGCACCCCTTCTTCCGAAGGTACGGGGTTATTTTGCCGAGTTCCTTGGCCAGAGTTCTCTCGAGCGCCTTGGATTATTCATCCCACCCACCTGAGTTGGTTTCCGGTACGGTTTGCGTGTTCTAAACTTAGAAGCTTTTCTTGGCAGCATAGACTCAGCGACTTCAGGGCTTACGCCCACGGACTCGCGTCTCAGCATACAGGGAAACGGATTTGCCTGCTTCCCATGCCTACTCGCTTGCACCGGGTAATCCAACACCCGGATCGCCTATCTTCCTGCGTCCCTCCTTCGCGCGAACACACAAGTACGTGAATATTAACACGTTTCCCATCAGCTACGCCTTTCAGCCTTGCCTTAGGGGCCGACTAACCCTGGGAAGATTACCTTTACCCAGGAAACCTTGGGTTTACGGCGAACGGGTTTTTCACCCGTTTTATCGTTACTCATGTCAGCATAATCACTTCTCCACAGTCCAGCATGCTTTACAACACACCTTCAGCCCATGAAGAACGCTCCCCTACCAGACCGCATACGCGGAATTCAAAGCTTCGGCAGCATGCTTAGCCCCGTTACATTTTCGGCGCAACGTCATTAGACCAGTGAGCTATTACGCTTTCTTTAAACGATGGCTGCTTCTAAGCCAACGTCCTGGGTGTCTCTACAACGTCACCACCTTAACCACTGAGCATGCATTTGGAGGCCTTAGCTGTTGATCTGGGCTCTTACCCTCTCGACAATGGACCTTAGCACCCACTGTCTGACTCCCGTGGTACATCTGACCGGCATTCTGAGTTTGAAAGAGTTTGGTAATCTGGTAGGACCCCTAGCTCTGTCAGTGCTTTACCTCCGGTAGACAATCCACGAGGCTATACCTCAATATATTTCGGGGAGAACCAGCTATCACCGGGTTTGATTGGCCTTTCACCCCTATCCACAAGTCATCCCAACCGTTTTCAGCCGGTATGGGTTCGGTCCTCCACAAGGTTTTACCCGTGCTTCAACCTGCTCATGGATAGATCACCCGGTTTCGGGTCTAATCCGCACTACTATCGCCCTTATCAGACTCGCTTTCGCTACGGCTCCACTTACGCTTAACCTCGCAGTACAGATTAACTCGCTGACTCATTATGCAAAAGGCACGTGGTCACCATGCAAGCACGGCTCCCACAGCTTGTAAGCATCAGGTTTCAGATTCTATTTCACTCCCCTGACAGGGGTTCTTTTCACCTTTCCCTCACGGTACTGGTGCACTATCGGTCGTCGGTTAGTACTTAGCCTTGGAAGATGGTCCTCCCGGATTCCCACGGGGTTTCACGTGCCCCGCGGTACTCAGGTACCGGCTGTGTCACTTTCAGGTTCGGGTACGGGGCTGTCACCCGCTTTGGCAAAGCTTTCCAGCTTCCTTCCCCTGCCTACTCATGAATCACCTATGCCGGCCCTACAACCCCGGCTGGACGAAT